>NZ_JBEPMI010000011.1:0-1131 GCF_040545685.1 Caulobacter sp. 1776 | reverse complement strand
AGCCTCGTGCCGCTCTCCGGCACGGCCTTTGGCCTGCACGCGGCCATGGCCCCGCTGAAGGCGGTCTGGGACGATGGCGGCCTGGGCGTGGTGCTCAACACCGGCACCCTGTTCGCGCCCCTGACCAAGGCGCTCTACACCAGCCGTCCGGACCTGCGGCCCATCAACCTGATGTCGCATGAGGACCAGCAGAACCAGTGGCAGGGCATGCGGACCCGCGCCACCAACAACGACGGCTTCATGGGCCGGATCAACGATCGCGCCGCGGCCGCTTCGCTGCCGCCGCTGATCTCGATCGCCGGCTCCAACCTCTGCCTGATCGGCGACCGCTCATCGCCGCTGATCCTGCCCTCCAGCGGCTCGATCGTCCGCAACGGCTACAACGCCGCCAGCACCGACGCGGCGGTCAAGGCCCGCCAGGCGGCGCTCGACGTCTTCGCCGACGCCTCGTCCTACGGAACCCTGACCGACCTGACCAGCAAGGGCATGAGCTCGGCCTACGCCCAGGCCGTGCAAGCCAACGGCATCGTCAGCGCCACCACCTCCGCCGTGGACAAGTTCTTCGTCAATCCGACCACCAACGCGGCCCTGACTTCGGACATCTCCAAGCAGCTCTTGCGCGCGGCCCGGATGATCGAAGCCCGCAACACCTTGGGTCACGCCAAACAGACCTTCTTCGTCAGCCAGGGCGGCTACGACACCCACACCAACCAGCTGGCCAGCCACACCAGCCTTTATGCCGACCTGGCCATGGCCCTGGCCGGCTTCTACAACGCCATGAAGGCCCTGGGCCTCCAGGACAACGTCACCGCCTTCACCATGTCCGACTTCGGCCGGGTGTTCAAAGGCAATGCCAGCGGCGGCAGCGACCACGCCTGGGGCTCCAATCACCTGGTGGTCGGCGGCGCCCTGGCCAACGGCAAGGTCCATGGCCGCTATCCGGACCTGACCTTCGGCGGCCCCGAGGACGCCTCCAACGACGGCCGCTGGATCCCCTCCATCGCCACCGAGGAATACATCGGCGCCATCGCCCAGTGGTACGGCGTCAGCCCCGCCGACCTGCCCTACGTCTTCCCCAACTGGGCCAACTGGAACGGCGGCGGCAGAGGGCCCGTGCCGCTGTTCGGGTAG
>NZ_JBEPMI010000010.1:0-5461 GCF_040545685.1 Caulobacter sp. 1776 | reverse complement strand
ATATCCTTTTGGCGGACCTGGCGGCGACCTACTCTCCCGCGCCTTGAGACGAAGTACCATTGGCCCAGGGGGACTTAACGACCGAGTTCGGAATGGGATCGGGTGGGGAACCCCCGGCAAAGCCACCAGGTCAGCGAAAAGGATATCCAATCGGTCTGTTGAGAGACCGAAAGAAATTGAAGAAGACATCAGTGTCTAAAGTAGAGCCATGCGTAGCATGGGTTTGACTGAAGAACGATCAAGCCTATCGAGCTATTAGTACCGGTAAGCTCCATGCGTCGCCGCACTTCCACACCCGGCCTATCAACGTGGTGGTCTTCCACGGCTCTCAGCGAGACCTTGTTTTGAGGTTAGTTTCCCGCTTAGATGCTTTCAGCGGTTATCTATTCCACACTTAGCTACCCTGCTGCACAGCTGGCGCCATGACAGGTCCACCAGAGGTGTGTCCATCCCGGTCCTCTCGTACTAGGGACAGATCCTCTCAAGTCTCGTACACCCACGGCAGATAGGGACCAAACTGTCTCACGACGTTCTGAACCCAGCTCACGTACCACTTTAATCGGCGAACAGCCGAACCCTTGGGACCTGCTCCAGCCCCAGGATGTGATGAGCCGACATCGAGGTGCCAAACTTTGCCGTCGATATGGACTCTTGGGCAAAATCAGCCTGTTATCCCTAGAGTACCTTTTATTCGTTGAGCGATGGCCCTTCCACGCAGGACCACCGGATCACTATGGCCGACTTTCGTCTCTGCTCGACTTGTCAGTCTCGCAGTCAGGCGGGCTTATGCCATTGCACTCGACGACCGATTTCCGACCGGTCTGAGCCCACCATCGCGCGCCTCCGTTACACTTTGGGAGGCGACCGCCCCAGTCAAACTGCCCGCCACGCCATGTCCCGGACCCGGATAACGGGCCGCGGTTAGACGTCAGCAACAATAAGGGTGGTATTTCAAGGATGGCTCCACCGGAACTGGCGCCCCGGTTTCATAGCCTCCCACCTATCCTACACATGTTGCTGCTAACGCCAAGGCGAAGCTGCAGTAAAGGTTCATAGGGTCTTTCCGTCTGACCGCGGGAACCCCGCATCTTCACGGGGAATTCAATTTCGCTGAGCCTGTGCTGGAGACAGTGGGGAAGTCGTTACGCCATTCGTGCAGGTCGGAACTTACCCGACAAGGAATTTCGCTACCTTAGGACCGTTATAGTTACGGCCGCCGTTTACCTGGGCTTCAATTCAGAGCTTGCACCCCTCCTTTTAACCTTCAGGCACCGGGCAGGCGTCAGACCCTATACGTCGCCTTGCGGCTTCGCAGAGCCCTGTGTTTTTGATAAACAGTCGCTACCCCCTGGCTTGTGCCACTCTTCTCTGGTTGCCCAAAGAAGAGTCACGCTTATCCCGAAGTTACGCGTGCAATTTGCCGAGTTCCTTCAGCACAGTTCTCTCAAGCGCCTTGGTATACTCTACCTGCCCACCTGTGTCGGTTTCGGGTACGGTCTCCGTTGGAGTTATTTCCAGGGACCTGTTCACTGCCGGGAGCAATCCAATAAGCCCCGACAATTTACCAGATCCGTCACTTCCAACTGGTTCAGGAATATTCACCTGATTCCCATCGACTACGCCTTTCGGCCTCGCCTTAGGGGCCGACTAACCCTGCGCAGATTAGCTTTACGCAGGAACCCTTGGGCTTTCGGCGAGAGGGTCTCTCACCCTCTTTATCGCTACTCATGTCAGCATTCTCACTTCCGATACCTCCAGCAAGGCTCACGCCTCACCTTCATCGGCTTACGGAACGCTCCGCTACCGCGTGCACAAAGTGCACACCCATACCTTCGGCGACTGGCTTGAGCCCCGTTACATTTTCCGCGCAGGTTCGCTTGACCAGTGAGCTGTTACGCTTTCTTTAAATGATGGCTGCTTCTAAGCCAACATCCTGGTTGTCAAAGCAAACCCACATCGTTTCCCACTTAGCCAGTACTTGGGGGCCTTAGATGATGGTTAGGGTTGTTTCCCTTTTCACGACGGACGTTAGCACCCGCCGTGTGTCTCCCGGATAGTTCTCTTGGGTATTCGGAGTTTGGTTAGAATTGGTACAGCTCGCGCCGCCCGCATCCATCCAGTGCTCTACCCCCCAAGGAATACGTCCGAGGCACTACCTAAATAGTTTTCGCGGAGAACCAGCTATGTCCAGGTTTGATTGGCCTTTCACCCCTATCCACAAGTCATCCGAGAATTTTTCAACATTCACCGGTTCGGTCCTCCAGTAAGTGTTACCTTACCTTCAACCTGCTCATGGATAGATCACCTGGTTTCGGGTCGTCATGCGACGTACTTATTCGCCCTATTCAGACTCGCTTTCGCTGCGCCTACACCTAACGGCTTAAGCTTGCACGGCACATGAAGTCGCTGACCCATTATACAAAAGGTACGCCGTCACCACGCGCGGTGGCTCCGACTGCTTGTAGGCTTCCGATTTCAGGATCTGTTTCACTCCCCTTGTCGGGGTGCTTTTCACCTTTCCCTCACGGTACTTGTTCGCTATCGGTCATTGAGGAGTACTTAGGCTTGGAGGGTGGTCCCCCCATGTTCAGACAGGATTTCACGTGTCCCGCCCTACTCGAGTCTGTCGCTATTTGACGCTTACGGGGCTATCACCCACTATGGCTGTGTTTCCCAACACATTCAGCTTTATGTCACGACAGCACTGGCCTGGTCCCGGTTCGCTCGCCACTACTACGGGAGTCTCGGTTGATGTCCTTTCCTCCGGGTACTGAGATGTTTCAGTTCCCCGGGTTTGCTTAATGAACCCTATGTATTCAGGTCATTATACCTCTTCTGATCATCCAATCCTGGCCTTGCCCGAAAGCAAGACTAAGTTGGGTGACCATAAAGGTGGGTTTCCCCATTCGGAGATAGCCGGATCAAAGGGTGCTCGCGCCTCCCCGGCTCTTATCGCAGCGTGCCACGTCCTTCATCGCCTCTCAATGCCAAGGCATCCGTCAGAAGCCCTTATGCGCTTGATCGTTCTCAGCAAAACCCATGCATTTTGAAACCTAGCCGCATCGCGCGGGAAGGTCTCGAGCATGAGCTCTACCTTTAGTCAGACAATGATGTCTTCTTAAGTCCATCCTTGAACCAGGTCCGTATCCCAGGGGTGAGCTACGGTTGGCGGAGGAACCCTGCCTTCACAATGTCATTTCGCAGCTGGCCTAAAGCCAGATGCAAACTTGATCATTCCTCGATCGCGACTTTGTTTCATCGTCTTCGCTACCGCTTCGCTGCTTGAGCGAAGACGACGTGAAGATTTCCAACAAAGAATGGTGGAGCCAGACGGATTCGAACCGACGACATCCTGCTTGCAAAGCAGGCGCTCTACCAACTGAGCTATGGCCCCTCACACCTTAAGTGCGAGTTGCTTGCCCAGCGGGAGCTGGTCGGTTGCGGTTCCGTAGGATGGAAGAGTGGTAGGCCCGATAAGACTTGAACTTATGACCTCACGCTTATCAAGCGTGCGCTCTAACCAACTGAGCTACGGGCCCATAGGCCGCTCAGATCGGATGCTCCAACCAATGTTGGAAGCGATCCGCTCCAGGGCTCGCGATCGTGCTTCGAACCTCGACGGTTCGAAACAAGTGGAAAGAGAAACGAAGACGGCGGCGATCCGCTCATTTGTGATGCGTCATGCGCATCTGTCTGGAGCTTCAATAGGCTCGTGAGAGCCTGGAGAAGCATCCTTAGAAAGGAGGTGATCCAGCCGCAGGTTCCCCTACGGCTACCTTGTTACGACTTCACCCCAGTCGCTGACCCTACCGTGGTCGCCTGCCTCCTTGCGGTTAGCGCAGCGCCTTCGGGTAAAGCCAACTCCCATGGTGTGACGGGCGGTGTGTACAAGGCCCGGGAACGTATTCACCGCGGCATGCTGATCCGCGATTACTAGCGATTCCAACTTCATGCTCTCGAGTTGCAGAGAACAATCCGAACTGAGACGACTTTTAGGGATTGGCTCCCCCTCGCGGGATTGCAACCCTCTGTAGTCGCCATTGTAGCACGTGTGTAGCCCACCTTGTAAGGGCCATGAGGACTTGACGTCATCCCCGCCTTCCTCCGGATTAACTCCGGCAGTACGATTAGAGTGCCCAGCCAAACCTGATGGCAACTAATCGCGAGGGTTGCGCTCGTTGCGGGACTTAACCCAACATCTCACGACACGAGCTGACGACAGCCATGCAGCACCTGTGTCCCAGTCCCCGAAGGGAAAGCCAGATCTCTCTGGTGGTCCGGGCATGTCAAAAGGTGGTAAGGTTCTGCGCGTTGCTTCGAATTAAACCACATGCTCCACCGCTTGTGCGGGCCCCCGTCAATTCCTTTGAGTTTTAATCTTGCGACCGTACTCCCCAGGCGGAGTGCTTAATGCGTTAGCTGCGTCACCGACATGCATGCATGCCGACAACTAGCACTCATCGTTTACGGCGTGGACTACCAGGGTATCTAATCCTGTTTGCTCCCCACGCTTTCGAGCCTCAGCGTCAGTAACGGACCAGTATGTCGCCTTCGCCACTGGTGTTCTTCCGAATATCTACGAATTTCACCTCTACACTCGGAGTTCCACATACCTCTTCCGTACTCAAGACTGCCAGTATCAAAGGCAATTCCAAGGTTGAGCCCTGGGCTTTCACCTCTAACTTAACAGTCCGCCTACGCTCCCTTTACGCCCAGTAATTCCGAGCAACGCTAGCCCCCTTCGTATTACCGCGGCTGCTGGCACGAAGTTAGCCGGGGCTTCTTCTCCGGGTACCGTCATTATCGTCCCCGGTGAAAGAATTTTACAATCCTAAGACCTTCATCATTCACGCGGCATGGCTGCGTCAGGCTTTCGCCCATTGCGCAAGATTCCCCACTGCTGCCTCCCGTAGGAGTTTGGGCCGTGTCTCAGTCCCAATGTGGCTGATCATCCTCTCAGACCAGCTACTGATCGTCGCCTTGGTGAGCCTTTACCTCACCAACTAGCTAATCAGACGCGGGCCGCTCCAATGGCGATAAATCTTTCCCCCGAAGGGCACATCCGGTATTAGCTCAAGTTTCCCTGAGTTGTTCCGAACCAAAGGGCACGTTCCCACGTGTTACTCACCCGTCCGCCACTAATCCCGAAGGATCCGTTCGACTTGCATGTGTTAGGCCTGCCGCCAGCGTTCGCTCTGAGCCAGGATCAAACTCTCAGGTTGAGTTGACATTGACTCCAGTATTTAGACCGAGGGGAAAACCTCAGTCCGCGTTCTGGTTTGCATAGTATCTTGACGAGTTCCCATCACACTTCGATCCAAGCCCAAAGGCTCAAACCGGCGTATAATGGTGTCTTCAAGAGACCGCATTTGTCAGCGTCGAAGATGAACCTTTCAGTCCATCGCCAGAGCGCCGCCGCCTGCGTTTCTCTTTCCAAATCAACAATGTCAAAGACCCGTCC
>NZ_JBEPMI010000009.1:0-351751 GCF_040545685.1 Caulobacter sp. 1776 | reverse complement strand
GTCGGCCAGATGGAAACCGGCGCCGTCCTCGAACCCGCCGTCAAATACCAGCGCATCGCCCAGACCAAGGGCTTGCCGCGCGATAATCATTAGACTGAAGGAAATGGCCATGACGGCGACGATCAAGGCGGCGAAGCTTCTCCGCGCGACCCTGGCCAGCGTTCTGGGCCTGGCGACCGTCGCCGTGGCCACGACCGCGCCGGCCCAGGTCTGGCGGGCCGATTCCGGGCATGGGACCTATTCCAACCCGCCCCTCAACGCCGACTACCCCGATCCCGACATCATCCGGGTCGGCGAGGATTTCTATTTCGCCTCGACGACCTTCCTGAACACGCCGGGCCTGGTGATCCTGCACTCCAAGGATCTGGTGAACTGGGACATCGCCAGCCACGTCATGCCGCGGCTGACGGGCAACCCCAAATACGATCTGGTCGACGGTGGCGACTATCGGCATGGCGTCTACGCGCCCAGCCTGCGCCATCACAACGGCCGCTTCTACATCGCCGTCACCCCGGTCGGCGGCAAGACGCGGATCTATTCGGCCGCGAAGATCTCGGGCCCCTGGACCATGCGCGAGCTGGACCGCGAGGCGTTCGATCCGGGCCTGTTCATCGACACCGACGGCAAGGCCTATATCGCCACCTCCATCGGCTCGAACGGCACGATCACCCTGCTGAGCCTCAACGCCGACCTGTCGGCGGTCGTCGACGCCAAGGTGGTTCACTTCAACAAGGGGGCGGAAGGCTCCAAGCTGATCCGGCGCGGAGACTGGTACTATCTGTTCAACGCCATTCCCTCGCGCCTGGGCCTGACCGTGTCGCGCGCCCGGAGCCTGACCGGGCCCTGGGAGACGCGGCCTCAGATCGACGACACGACCGGCGGCCATCAGGGCGCCCTGGTCGATCTGCCGGGCGGCGGCTGGTACGGCTTCGTGATGCGCGACGCCGGCGCGGTGGGTCGCGTCACCAACATCAGCCCGGTCTTCTGGCAAGACGACTGGCCGGTGTGGGGGACGCCGGACGCCCCCGGCCGCGTGCCCGCCACCGCCGCCAAGCCGATCCTGGGCAAGCCGTTCAAGGAGCCGCCCAGCTCCGACGACTTCTCCGGCCGCGCGCTCGGTCGCCAGTGGCAATGGAACCACAATCCGGACGACCGGCGCTGGTCGCTGACCGAACGCCCGGGCTTCATGCGCCTGAAGGTCACGACCAGCGACGGGTTCTGGACCGCGCGCAACACGCTCGTGCAGAAGGGGCAGGGACCCCGCAGCCGTGGCGTGGCAAAGCTGGACCTGCGCGGCCTGGCGGCCGGCGACGAGTGCGGCCTGGGCACGTTCGGCAAATATTCCAGCCAGCTGGTCGTCACCCGCACGGCGGACGGGCTTGGCGCGATCAGCGCCCGCGTGATCGAGAGCACGACGCAAGGCCCCAAGACGACCCCATGGGGCGCGGCGCGCCCGATCCCCCTGGCCGACCTGTGGCTGTCGGTGACGATGGACTTCACCACCGACAAGAGCGCGCTCAGCTACAGCCTGGATGGAAAGACCTGGACCGCGACACAGGGCGATTTCCCGCTGGCGTTCGACTGGCGCACCGGCACCTTCCAGGGCGAGCAGTACGGCCTGTTCTGCTACAATCCGAACGGCGGCGACGGGCGTCTCGACATCGACAGCTTCACGCTGGAGAAGCCGTAGGAAAGATCGGCGCCCAACGTTGATCGCCTTTTAAATCCGCTCATCTCCGCGAAAGCGGGGATGAGCAGGGCTTGGGGCTGGATATCGAACGGCCCTAGACGCGCCGCCGAGCCCGCTACATCGACAGGCGGGTATCTTCCAGCGCCAGGTCGACCAGCGCGCGCATGGCCGCGCTGGCCGCTTCCGGATCGCCGGCCGCGATGGCGTCGCAGACCTTGGCGTGGTCGGGCACCGGATCGCGGGGCAGGGCCCGCAGGCGCTGCTTGAATTCGGTGGTCCAGCTGACCGCCGCGCCGATGCTGGCGCTGAGGGCGATCATCGCGTCGTTGTGGGTGGCGCGCAGCAAGGCGTCGTGGAATTCGCGGTCGGCCCTGCGGCCGGCTTCCGTCGCCAGGGTGTGGCGTTTCATCCCGGCAAGGGCCTCGCGCATGGCCTTGATGTCGTCCTTGTCGCGGCGCTCGGCCGCGAACCGCGCCGCCGCCGGCTCGACCACGGCGCGCAGCTCGAAGATGTCGCGCACGAAGGCGACGTCGGGCTCGGCCGCGAAGGCCCAGGCCAAGACGGTCGGGTCCAGGATGTTCCAGCGGCTGCGCGGCAGCACCCGCGTGCCGGCCTTGGGGCGGCTTTCCACCAGGCCCTTGGCGGTCAGGACCTGGACGGCCTCGCGATAGGCGCTGCGCGACACGTCGAGGGCTTCGGCATTGGCGATTTCGCCGCTCAGCGTCTCTCCCGGCGCGATCTGCCCCGAAACGATGGCGGTCCCCAGATAGTGAGCGACGGCGCCGCGCAGGCGTCGGCCAGACCCTCGCGCCGATCGCATGATCGGCTTGTCGTCCGGCTCGTCCGAAGGCATGGGCGTGCGATTCCTGGGTTGCGCGACGATCTATAAGCGCAACCTGGCGAGCCTTGGCAAGTTGTCAGGCGATCTGGAAGGGGGGTGTTACGCGCCTTTCCGGCTGTGTCGCCTTTGAAATACGGGAATATTTTCGATCATCTCGGCGCGAGAGGCGTGCGGTTGCGCTCGCCTCTCGCGCGAGGAGGTCAGACCTCAGGCTCGAGCTGAACGACCACCACGGACTTGGCGGGAATGTCGAGCGTCAGGCCCTTGGCCGAGCGTTTGGCCGTATAGGGCTTGGGCGCGACGGTGTTGGGCGCGGCGAACGTGTTGAAGGCGTCGACCCGGGGCGCGGTCAGCACCTGTCCCGTGGCGCTGGCGATCTTGCCGCCCGCCAGGTCGGGCGTGATCGTCACCGGCTTGGCCGGATCCAGGTTGGTCACCGCCAGCCAGAGCTTGCCGTGGGTGTCGCGCACCGCCGTGGCGTCGATGCGCGGCAGCTTGATGTCGCCCTGCATATAGGTCCCGGCCTCGAAGCCGACCGGCACGAACG
The DNA here is from genome assembly GCF_040545685.1 of Caulobacter sp. 1776. Lineage (NCBI taxonomy): Bacteria > Pseudomonadati > Pseudomonadota > Alphaproteobacteria > Caulobacterales > Caulobacteraceae > Caulobacter > Caulobacter sp. 1776. The sequence continues at coordinate 348,673 of NZ_JBEPMI010000009.1, read as the reverse complement.
TCGCGTCCTGGAACGGCAGGTACATCTTGTAGACGTGATAGGTCGGGGTCAGGACCATCTTGTCCTTGTCGGTCAGGATCATCGCCTGCAGCACATTGACCATCTGGGCGATGTTGGTCATCCGCACGCGGTCGGCGTGGCGGGCGAAGATGTTCAGGTTCAGGGCCGCGACGATGGCGTCGCGCAACGAGTTCTGCTGGACCAGGAAGCCGGGATCGGTGCCTTCCAGCGGCGCCAGCCAGACGCCCCATTCGTCGACGACCAGCGGCACCTTCTTGTCGGGATCGTACTTGTCCATGATCGCCGCGTGCTTGGCGACCAGGTCGTCCATGCCCAGGGTCTCGCGCAGCAGCTTGGCGTAGGCGGTCTCGTCGAACTTGGTGCTGGAATAGGACGGCGGCCAGCCGCCGGTGGTGTAGGAGTGCAGCGACAGGCCTTCGATGTTCCAGGCCCAGTCGTGCCCCTTCTGGGCGGCCATCACCGCTTCGGTATAGGCCGGATCGCCCTGGTTGGGGCCGACGGCGATCCGCTGCATGGCCTCGGCGCCGGTCTGCTTGGGATTGTAGTTACGGACGAAGCGGGCGTAGCGCTTCATCTCGTCGGCATAGTATTCGGGGCGCATGGCGCCGCCGCAGCTCCAGCTTTCGTTGCCGAGGCCCAGATACTTGACCTTGTAGGGCGCCGGATGGCCGTTGGCCGCCCGCGCCTTGCCCGCCGTCGTGGCCGGGTCGGCGGTCATGTATTCGATCCACTCGGCGGCCTCCTGGACCGTGCCGGAGCCGACATTCACCGAGACATAGGCCTCGGCGCCGATCTGCTCGACGAAGTCCATGAATTCGTCCGTGCCGAAGGTGTTGGGCTCGACCGCCCCGCCCCAGTTGGAGTTGATGGTCGTGTGCCGGGCCTCGGCCGGGCCGATCCCGCGCCGCCAGTGATACTCGTCGGCGAAGCAGCCGCCGGGCCAGCGGACATTGGGCGTCTTGATGGCCCGCAGCGCCTCGACCACGTCCTTGCGGATGCCGCGCGTGTTCGGGATGGGCGAGTCCTTGCCGACCCAGACGCCGCCATAGATCCCCGAGCCCAGGTGCTCGGCGAACTGGCCGAAGATGTTGCGGTCGATCTTGGGGCCGGGCTTCGTGGCGTCGATCCGCAGGGCGATCGGCGCGTCGGCCCCGGCCTGCGCGTGAACGGGGGCCTGCGCCTGAACCAGGGTCGGCGCGGCCGCCGCGAGCGTGAGGGCGCAGGCGGCCATCGGCCAGGTCATTCTGATCATCTTGTCTCCCCTTTTTCTATCGGCCCGGCGCGGCGTCGGCGTGGGCGTAGACGCCCAGCAGCGCGCCCACGAAGCCGCCGGCCTTCTTGGTCGAAAGGATCGTGCCGTCCTCGTCGGCCTTCAGCGTCTTCCACTGGCCGGCGGCGAGGGCGTACGAGAAGTCATAGGCGCCGCCGCGGGCGGTGATCTTCAGCCAGACGGGCGCGCCGGCCTTCAGGGCGACCGGCGCGCCGGCCACCTTCACGCCGCCCTCGGGATCGCTCGCGCTGGCGCGGCGCTCGAGCACGATCTCGTCTTGGCCGTCGGCGTTTCGCGTCAGGCCCAGGAAGAAGAAGTGCGCGTCGTTCTGCACCGCGACCAGGCCGGCCTTGTCGCCGGCCTTGGTCGGGCGGAAACGCATTTCCGTCGAGGCGCTGGCGTTCATGTGTTGCTGACGCCGTCCCCAGAAGGACGGCTGGGTCATGCCGCCGATCGTCTCCGGGCGCGCGCTCAGCACCAGCTTGCCACCGTCCAGCCGCCACCACTTTTGCTGCGGGATCCGCATGGTCACCCAGCTGAGCGGCAGGGCCTTGCCGTCGAACGCCTCGCGGACCTTGAAGGCGCCCGAGGTCGGCGGCGGCTTGGGCGTGGTCGGCGGCAGGTTCGGCTTGGCGTGGACGTACGGAATGGTCTTGCCGTTCTCCAGGATGATCGGCCAGCCGTCCTTCCACTCCACGGGCAGCAGGAAGGTCTCGCGCCCGGTGTTGTAGAGGTCGTCGCCATAGGGACGCACCGCCAGGAAGGTCGCCCACCACTTGCCGTCCGGCGTGTCGACCAGATTGGCGTGGCCCGCCGAGGTGATCGGCAGCGGGCGGTCCTTGGGCAGGCCCCGCTGGGTCAGGATCGGATTGTTCGGATAGGGGACGTAAGGTCCCCAGGCGCTTTTCGAGCGCAAGGCGACCTGGCTGTGGCCCTCGGCGGTGCCGCCCTCGGCCGCGATCAGATAGTACCAGCCGTCCTTCTTCAGGATGTGCGGGCCTTCGGGCCAGATCGGCTTGGCGGCCGGGTTGACGCCCTTGTCCAGCAGCAGCTTGCGTTCGCCGACGGTCTTCCTGGCCTTGATGTCGTAGCCGATCGCCCAGATGGCGCGATGGCCGCTGTATTCGGGCGGGCCGGGCGGTTCGCCGTTGAAGACGATCATCGCGGAGCCGTCATCGTCGAAGAACAGATAGGGGTCGATGCCCTCGACCGCCGGCAGCCAGACCGGATCCGACCACGGACCCTTGGGATCGGTCGCGGTGATCAGGAAGTTGCCCCGGCAGTCGACGCAGGTGTTGAGGATGTAGAACACCCCGTCACGGTGGCTCAGCGTCGGGGCGAACACCGCGCGCGACAGGCCAAGGCGCCCGAAGTCCAGCATGCCGGGGCGGTCGATCGCATTGCCGATCTGGTTCCAGTGCACGAGGTCGGTCGAATGGAAGACCGGCAGCCCGGGGAACCAGGCGAAGGTCGAACTGACGTAGTAGAAGTCCTTGCCGACCCGCATGACCGCCGGATCGGGATAGGTCCCCTTCAGAATCGGGTTGGCGTACTGGCTCGCGGTCGGCTTGAAGGCCGCGTCCGACGGATCGGCGCCGTCGTATTCGAACCAGTCGAACGCCGCGCTTGGCTCTGTCTTGGTCGGGGGCGCGGCTGGCTCCAGGGCCCGCGCCTGGCTCGCGCCGGCGGCCACGATCGCGAGGGCCGAGGCGAGCCCCGCCGCCATGCCACGAAGCGGTTGGCGCGACCGATGGCCTGCTGAAGCGTGCGCGAACATGGCGTTTCCTCTCTACCGCCGCGGCTGACGCGGTCCCTATTATGTCTGGCAAGTCGCCGTCGAAGGTGGCCCCTGGCGCGGCGGCGCCGGGCCACCCTAGCGTCTGAAATTCGCCGATGGTAGCGCTAACTTTCGTCAAGCCAAGCCGATCGGTTCGGGGCTTGTGAGGCGTCGTCGCTCTGTGCTTTTGTCGGAGTTATTGTGGCGAGATTCCACCGACCACGGCCCGGTGTGACGACGCGCGATGACCGTTGAGCCGCTGTTCGAGAGCCCCCATGACCCATGCCCTGACTCGCAGGACCACGCTGGCCGTCCTCGGCGCCTCGACGGCCCTGGCGGGAACGACGGCGCGCGCCGCCGCGCCCAAGGCCGCGCCGCCGCGCCTCTGGTACCGCCAGCCGGCCAAGGCCTGGGTCGAGGCCCTGCCGGTCGGCTCGGGCAGGCTGGGGGCGATGATCTTCGGCGGCGTCGCGGCCGAGCGGCTGCAGCTGAACGAGGACACCCTGTGGGCCGGCGGTCCGTACGAACCGATCAATCCGGAGGCCAGAGGCGCCCTGCCGGAGATCCGCCGCCTGATCGACGCCGGCGAATACGCCAAGGCCACGGAACTGGCCGACGCCAAGTTCATGGGCTTGCCCAAGCGGCAGATGGCCTATCAGACGATCGGCGATCTGAAGCTGGATTTCCCCGGCCTGGGAGAGGCGGGAAGCGACTATGTCCGCGACCTCGACATCGATGGGGCCATCGCGACCACCCGCTTCACGGCCGGCGGCGTCCACTATGTCCGCGAGGTGATCGGCAGCGCGCCGGACGGGGTGATCGCGGTGCGCCTGGCGGCGAGCCGGAAGGGTGCGATCAGCGTCGACCTGTCCTTCGCCAGCCCCCTGAAGTCCAAGCCGGTCGCGTCGGTCGCGGGCGGGCAACTCATCCTGGCCGGAACCAACGACAGCCAGCAAGGCATCCCGGCCAGGCTGACGTTCGAGTGCCGGGTCGACGCGCGGGCCAGGGGCGGCAAGGTGACGGGCCAGGGCGACACGCTCTCGGTGCGGGGCGCCGACGAGGTGCTGCTGCTGATCGCGGCGGCCACCAGCTATCGCCGCTACGACGACGTCTCGGGCGATCCGGCGGCGCTGAACAAGGCGACCCTGGCCAAGCTGGCGACCAAGCCCTGGACCACGATCCTGGCCGAGCATCAGGCCGACCACCGCGCCCTGTTCCGCCGGGTCGGCGTCGACTTCGGCCGCACCCGCGCCGACCTGCTGCCGACCGACCAGCGGATCAAGCAGTCGCCAACCACCGACGATCCGTCGCTGGCGGCGCTGTACTACCAGTACGGCCGATACCTGCTGATCGCCTGCTCGCGCCCGGGCGGCCAGCCGGCCAATCTGCAGGGGATCTGGAACGACAAGACCTCTCCGCCCTGGGAGAGCAAGTACACGATCAACATCAACACCGAGATGAACTACTGGCCGGCGGAGCCGACCAATCTGGCCGAGACCGTCGAGCCGCTGATCGGCCTGGTCGAGGGGCTGGCCGAGACCGGGGCGCGCATGGCCAAGGCCATGTACGGCGCGCGCGGCTGGGTCACGCACCACAACACCGACCTGTGGCGCGCCACCGCCCCGATCGACGGCCCGCTCTGGGGCGTCTGGCCGACCGGCGGCGCCTGGCTCTGCAAGCACGTCTGGGATCACTACGACTACGGTCGCGATCAGGCCTATCTGGCGCGGGTCTATCCGCTGATGAAGGGCTCGGCGCGGTTCTTCCTCGACACCCTGGTGGTCGACCCGAAGTTCGGGGCGCTGGTCACCAATCCGTCGATCTCGCCCGAGAACGATCACGGCCACGGCTCGTCGCTGGCGGCCGGCCCGACCATGGACCAGGCGATCGTCCGCGACCTGTTCGACAACTGCCTGAAGGCCGAAGCCCTGCTTGGCGCGGACCCGGCCTTCGTCGCCGAGCTGAAGGCGGCGCGCGACAAGCTGGCGCCGTACAAGATCGGCAAGGACGGCCAGCTTCAGGAGTGGCAGGAGGATTGGGACGCCGACGCCGCCGACATCCACCACCGGCACGTCTCGCACCTCTACGGCCTGTTTCCCTCGGACCAGATCGCGATCGACACCACGCCGAAGCTGGCGGCGGCGGCCAAGACCTCGCTGCTGACGCGCGGCGACCTGGCCACCGGCTGGGCCATCGCCTGGCGCCTGAACCTGTGGGCGCGGCTGGGTGACGGCGACCACGCCCACAGCGTGCTCAAGCTGCTGCTGGGCCCCGAGCGGACCTATCCGAACATGTTCGACGCCCACCCGCCATTCCAGATCGACGGCAATTTCGGCGGGACCTCGGGCATGACCGAGATGATCCTGCAAAGCCGCAACGACCGGATCTATCTGCTGCCGGCCCTGCCATCGGCCTGGCCGACCGGCCATGTCACCGGCCTGCGGGCCCGCGGCGCGGTCGGGGTCGACGTCCGCTGGGCGGGCGGCAAGCTGGCCGAGGCCGTGCTGACCGCCGGGGCCGACGGCCGCCACACCGTGGTCCACGCTGGCTCGACACTGGAGGTCGAGCTCAAGAAAGGCCAGGCCGCCCGCCTCGTGCCGCGCGGCGGCGCCCTGGCGCGCGCCTGATCGACGGAACCGAACGGCTCCCCGTCGCCTTCGTCTCCGAGGCAGGAGGGAACAATGCTGGACGACTTCATCGATGACGTGATTTCGCGGCTGATGACCGGCGCGGGGCTGATCATGGCGGCGGCGATCGGCGCCGTGACGGGCGCGATGGCGATCTATGCGTTCCTGTCGCCGCTGCTGGGCAGCGCGTGGGCCTATGTGGCCGTCGCGGGCCTGGCCGGCGCCACGGTCGCGATCTGGAGCATGGCCCACAGACGCTATCGCGCTCGCCACCGGCGTCCGCCGCTGGAGCAGCGGATCGTCGACCTGGTCCAAGCCCATCCCAGCGGCGCCTTCGTGGCCGGCCTGGCCGCCGGCGTGCTGGTCAAGGGCAAGCCCTGGCAGGCGCTGGACATCCTCAAGGCCATGCCGAAGGGCAAGGGGGGCTAGCCGCAGGGCTCCGTCCGCCCCGTTTCCAAGTCGACGCGGAAGCACTGCTCGCGGCCCGTCGTCTCGTCACGAACGATCAGCGCCACGTCCCCATCGTCGTCGAGGTCAGTGTCGTGGGCGAAATCCTCGAGATAGGCGACGGCGGCGGCCTCGGGGCTCGCCTCGTCGACACCGCGAGCATGGTGGCCGTGCAGGTGGCGGGCGCGGACGGTGAAGTTGGGCATGGCGGTCTCCTGCGGGGAGAACGCACGCGGGCCGAATTGGATTCCTACATCGCGTCCAAGAACGTCCCCGGGCCGTAGACGGCGACCAGATCGACATTGTGCTGCGCCGAACCGTCGGTCAGGTCGAGGTAGAAGTTCTCGACCGCGCGGGCGTAGATCCCGACGTGGGCCTTTTGACCCTCGGCGATCAGGTAGCCGATCATGCCGGCCTTCACCGCCAGGTCGTGATCGAAGCCGCCCATGCGCTCGGTGGCTACGGCGTCGAAATAACCTTGGGACGCCACGACGCCATTGATCGCGGCGGTCACGTCGATGCCTCCGGCGGCCGCCAGATCCTTGCCGATGACGGTGTCGTAGGCCTTCTCGACCGCTTGGCGGAAGGTGAGGCCCTTGTAGGCGTCGGCGAAAGCCGCCTTGCCTTCGCCGACCAGGCCCAGATTGGCGCTGAAGTTGATGTAGCGGTTCTCCGTGCTCATCGCCGCGTAGATGCCGCCCGCGTCGTTCAGGTCGCTGGCGTTGTCCGGTGAATTGACGAGGTAGGAGAGGCCGGCCTTGCCAGGGCTCTTGCCGGTGAAGAACTGATAGGCGGTCAGCGCGACGGCGGTAGTCGAGATCGCGAAGGGCTCGAGGGCCCGGACGGCGTCGCGGGTCGAAGCCGTCAACGCCGGCCAGAGCGAGGGGATGTTCGCTTGGTCCCCGGCCTTGACCGCGTCGAGCAGCGTGAGCGCCTTGTAGGTCGCGGTCTTGTCGGCGAGGGCGACGCCGAACCCCTGGGCGTCGTTGTCGGTGACGACGATCGAGAATTTGTCGCCGACTCGTGGATCGGCGGAGAACGCGACGTTTCGGAGCTGAGTGATGTCGAAAACGCCGTCACCGACGGCGCCATTTTCGAAGACGTTGAGGATGGCTTGAGCCTTGGTTTGACCGGCCGCGAAAACGACCGTCACCGACGCGGAGGAGCTGGATCCGGGAGCGGAGCCCGTGATCAGAAGGGTCGCGCTCACGGCCTGGGCCTGGGGCGTCGACAGCGCCAGATCGATGGTCAGCTTGCCGCCTTCCATCACAGCGCTCGCGGACGACAGGGTTAGGAAGCTAATCGTCTCGATCTTCGGATCGAAGCCCAACTGGGCCGAGGTCAGGGCTGTCGCGCTGGTGTTCTTGAACACGCCGAAGCTTGTCCAGTTGTCGGCCCATTTGATCTGCAAGACCGTATCGGCGCCGAGCTGGGCTAGCCTGGCGAAGCCCGTGGAAAACGGGTTCGTGCCTTGGACCCAGCCCGTTCCGAGCTTGAGGAAGGGGGTCATGTCCAGCCGGTCCGCGCTGGAGAAGTCCCCAATCGTGAAAGGACGCCCGCCGCCGGCCAATTCGTGGATCTGGAAAAGGTCGGCGCCGGCGTCGCCGTAGACGAGGCCGCCCGAGACGAGGGAAAAGGTGTCATTGCCGGCGCCGCCATGCACGGTGACGGACTGTGTTCCGTAGACCTGGAGGATTAGGGTGTCGTCGCCGTCGCCCCCGTCCACCGTGACCATGCCCGGCTGGTAGGACTGTTTCCGAACGGCGATCGTGTCGTTTCCCGCGCCGCCGGAGACTTCGAAATCCCCCGATCCGGGCACGTCGATATGGTCGCTACCCGCGGTCCCGACGATCGCCGTCATGCGCCTCACCCCCAAACGCTATGCGTGTGCATCTCGCTTAGGTAACGCTTATCGTGTTGTCAATTTGCCAAGCGAAAACGGCGGCGGACCGGGGCCCGCCGCCGCGTGTTCGTTCAGACCGCTCGGCCTCAGACCAGGTTGTATTCCGGCTTGGCGTAGGTCCCGATCAGGTCGACGCCATAGACGTCGTGGCTGACCTGGTCGGCGAAGAAGGCGTCGGCGGACTTGGCGTAGACGCCGATGTCGGCCTTCTCGGCCTCGGCCATCAGCCAGCCGACCATGGCCGCCTTGGTCCCCTGGCCGTTGGCCCCGTCGCCGCCGTAGCTGGCGAAGTAGTCGGCGCGGCCGTCGATCAGGGCGTGGATCTTGTCGTCCGTCGGGGTCAGGCCGAAGATCGCGGCATAGGCCTTGCGGGTGGCGTCGAACAGCGACAGCCCGCCGTAGTTGGTCGAGAAGCTGGCCGCGCCCTCGCCGACCTTGCCCAGGTTGACCGAGAAGTTGATGTAGCGGTTCTCGATGTTGAACGACTGGTAGTAGGCGCTGTTGAGGTTGTTGGCGTTGGCGCCGTTCGGGTTCACCAGATAGTCCATGCCGGCCGTCGTCGGGGTCTTGCCGGTGAAGAACTGGTAGGAGAGGGCGGCCACGGCGCTGGTCGAGATCGCCGCCTTGGTCACCTGGGTGATGGCGTCGGCATAGGTGGTCCCCGAGGCCATGGCCGCGCCCAGGGTCTTGGTCATGGCGTCCGCGCCGGTCGAGAAGGCCGCCAGGCGCAGAACGTTGGTCATGGCCGAGGCGACCCGGCTGTCGACGACGGACAGCGTGCGGTCCGAGAAGGCCAGGTTTTCGATATTGACGACGCTGTCGGTCCCGTCGGTCCCGCTGTTGTCCTTGACCGACCAGCCGCCATTGGCGGTGGCGATGATCGTGTAGGCCGAGGCCTTGCCGGCGTAGACGGCCGTGTCCAGGCCTAGGCCGCCGTCCAGCGTGTCGGAGCCTTGGCCGCCCGTGATGCGGTTGGCGACGGCGTTGCCGTTGATGATGTCGGCCGCTGTGCCGCCGATGGCGTTCTCGACGGTCGCGCCGATGGCGATGGTGACATTGCCGGTCAGGCCGCCGACGCTGGAGAAGAAGCCCGGGCGCAAGTCGATGGTCTGGGCGACCTTGTAGCCGGAGAAGTCGAAGGTGTCGGTCCCGCCGGCGTCCCACACGGCGAAGACCAGCTTGGTCGACGACGAGGTGGCGCTGAACCAGTCGCGGCCGGCGGTCGCGTTGAAGCCGTAGGTCGTGTCGCCGGTGCGCGTGGTCATGTTGGCGCCGTAGGCCAGCTGGGCGGCGGCGATGTCGTCCAGCAGCGGGGCCGAGGCGTAGATCCCGCTAAAGGAGCCGCCGGTGTTGGCCTCGCCGAAATAGGACATCACCGTGTACTGGCGGCTGTCCTCGTAATAGGTCGCGTCGGTGGCGTAGGTGATGGTCTTGTCTGCGCCAGCGTCGTAGTCGGCCGGGTGGGCCAGGCCGATCGCGTGGCCCAGCTCGTGGACCAGCACCATGCCGCCGTAGTTGGTGCCCGTCGGGCTAGTGTTGTAGCTCAGGCTGGAATTGACCCAGACGTCGCCCGAACTGCTGCCGGCCGCGTAGTTGCCCGGATAGTAGGCGAAGGCCGCCGCGCCGGACTCGCCGGTGCTATAGTTGCCGAACAGGATGGCGGCGCTGTTGCTGTAGGCCGCTTCGCCGATGGCGCCTTCGCCCACGCGCACGAAGGTGACGTTGGCGACGTCCGACCAGGAGGCCAGGGCCTTCTCGGCCTGCAGGATCTGGGCGGCGTTGAATTGCGAGAAGCCGCCGGTGTCGCTGGGCATCGTGCCGGGCGCGGTGGCGCGGAACGCGTAGCTGACCGTGGCGCCGACCTGGAACGCGTTAGACCAACCCGGCTCGCCGCGCAGCAGCTGCAAGGCGGCCTCGCTCACCGTCAGGCTGGTCTTGCCGGCCACCACCCCGGTCCGGGAATCGGCGTTGACGAAGGCGTTCGGCGTATCGCCGCCCGTAACGGACACCGAGTCGTCTGACGCGAGGGGAAACGGTTCGATACTCACGGCCTATACTCCAGTCGCCCCACGTCCGAAGTATGGCCAACGTCGAATTCCTCTGCAATCTCCGCTATTTGCGACAAACCCGCACAGTATCTGGCCAAGCTAAGCGGCGCTGTATCGTGGCGCGCGTCGCCACATTTTCACAATTGTCCGCATTCTGTGGCTGATTTGCCACACCTAAATCGTTACATGGCGCGTTTGTCGTGCTGGGTTCCGGGGACATGTCGGGCCCGCGACATACGAACAAGAGGGTTTAGAGATGAAGATGCGATTGCTGGTCGGCGTCGCGGCGGCCGCGCTGAGCGCGGCTTCCGGGGCCATGGCCCAGAGCGCGACGAGTGGCTGGTACGTCGCGGGCGACGCCGGCTACCACGAGCCCGCGGACGTCAAGGCGCGTTCCACCAACAACTACGACTGGACGTTCTCCAGCGACAAGGATTGGGCCGCCTTCGGCCGGCTGGGCTACAAGTTCACGCCGAACTTCCGCGTGGAAGCCGAATACGGCTATCGCCCCAGCGACATGCAGAGCGTGCGCGGCGCGGGCGGCTCCGGCACCGGGACCACGGGCGGCGCCCAGCCGATCGGTCTCTGCACCGCCGGCGTGGCGCGCACCTCGGCCGCTCCGACCTGCGGCGAGCCCAAGGGCGAGTTCAAGGCCACCACCTTGATGGCCAACGCCATCTATGACTTCGCGCCGAACTCCAGCCTGAACCCGTTCATCGGCGCCGGCGTCGGCACGGCCTGGGTCCACAACAAGGTCTATGGCCAGCTGTCGGGCGTTCCGGCCGGCGCGGCCATCTACCAGAACACCAGCTTCGACGATGTCGACCAGGGCATGGCGATGCAGGCCCTGATCGGCCTGGGCTGGAACTTCGCCGAGAACTGGTCGCTGGACCTGACGGGCCGCTATCTGCGCACCACCAAGCTCGACTGGGGCTCGGTGACGCAGAACGCCGGTCCGGCCGGCGGCTCGATCACCGATGTCGGCACGTTCTCGGGCCGCTACAAGGACACCTCGGTGACCCTGGGTCTGCGCTACACCTTCGGGTCGCCGCCGCCCCCGCCGCCGCCGCCTCCCCCGCCGCCGCCGCCGCCGCCCCCGCCGCCTCCGCCGCCTCCCCCGCCGCCGCCGCCTCCGGCTGCTCCGGCCTACGAGGCGCGTGAGTTCGTGGTCTACTTCCCGTTCGATCAGTACGTGCTGACGCCGGAAGCCCAGGCCGTGGTCCAACAAGCGGCTGACTACGCCAAGGCCGGCGGCGCTTCGAAGATCGTGGTGACGGGTCACACCGACACCTCGGGCTCGAACGCCTACAACCAGAAGCTCTCGGAACGCCGCGCCAAGGCCGTGGCCGACGGCCTGGTCGGCATGGGCGTCACGGCCACCGCCGTGTCGGTCGACTGGAAGGGCGAAACCGCTCCGGCCGTCGCCACTGGCGATGGCGTCAAGGAGCCGCTGAACCGCCGCTCGACGGTCTCGATCACCTTCTAAGGGTATCGACGATCGACAGGATCTGGGGCTGGCCGAAAGGCCGGCCCCTTTTTCTTTGGGCGGAGAAATCGAGACCTGAAACGGAAAGACGCTCCCGATGGGGCGTCGGGAGCGTCCAATCCGGCGGGCCAAGAGGGCGTAGGACCGCCGTCATGCGACCGGCAGGCAATGGGGCGCCGATCTCATGGAAAGGGCTTGGCGCGATCCGAGCGCCTTGGGCGCTCGGACAACGGTGTTCGACTATACGCCGGCGCTCGCGCCAGGCGAATCGAAACGCGCCAAATCCAGCGGGTGCGACAAATGGCGCGGGAGCGGCGAGGGTAGGTCCAGCATCCGCGCGACCAGATGCTCGGCCAGCAGCGGCGCCAGGCAGAAGCCGCGCGAGCCCAGGCCCGTCAGCACCAGCACGCCGTCGGCGCGGATCCCAGCCAGGGGTGTCCGGTCCGGCGTGGTGGCGCGGATCGCGGCGCGGCCCTCGAAGGTCTTGCCGGCCAGCCGCCCGGCCAGGGCGGGCAGGCCCTTGGCCAGGGTGTCAAGGTTGCGGCCGTGGTCCTCGGGACGGACGTCGACGGCGGTCTCATCCCGGTCGTGGGTGGCTCCGAACAGCAGGCCCGAACGCGTTGGAATGGCGTAGCCGCCGAACGCGACGGGCGCGGTCGACAGGCCGTCGATCCAGCTGGCCTGGCCGCGCACCGGGCGCAGGGCGACCCCGTCCGTCGTCGCGCCCCCAGCCAGGGCGACGCGGTCGGCCCGGACGATCAGCGCGCCGTCCTCGTCCAGCAGGCGCCAGCCATCCTCGCCTCGCTCCAGGCGGGCGACCCGCCGACGGACGATGTCGCCGCACCAGGCGGTGGTGACGACGGGCGGCTCGATGACCAGGCTCGCGGCCATGGCCAGGGCCGGGACCTCGGCGCCCAGCCGCGCGGCGGTCTGGTCGGGGGACAGAACGGTCATGGCGCCGGGCTCGAAGAGGTCCTGCTCGGCGACCTTGGCGAAGCGGCCCGCGTCGCGCTCGGTCGTGGCCAGCTGCAGCACCTCGCGGGCGATCACCACGCCCGGCTCGGCCTCGTATAGCGCCACGGCGCGGGCGAAGGCCTGGGCGTACAGCGCCGCGCGCGGGCCGCCGCCGGCGTCGAGAGCCGGGGTGACCAGGGCGGCGGGATTGCCGGAGGCGGACACCCCGTCCGGATCGTCGATCACGGTGACCGCCAGCCCCTCGGCGCGGGCGGCGCGGGCCAGGGAGGCGCCGGCGATCCCGCCGCCGACGATGGCCAGGGTTTCTGGCCGGGGGGCGACCTCGCGCGCGTCCTTTTCGCCTGGCGGGAGCAGCCAGGCCTCCAGCCGCTCGCGCTTGCGGCCGAAGCCGGGGCGCTTGGCGATCTCGAAGCCGGCGGCCTGCAAGCCCCGCCGCACGGCCCCGGCCACGGTGAAGGTCGCCGCGCGGGCGCCGGGCGCGGACCGCCTGGCCACGGCGGCCAGCACCTCGTCGCGCCACATGGCCGGGTTCAGGGCGGGGGAGAAGCCGTCCAGGAACCAGGCGTCGGCCGCCCCGTCCCAGGCCTCCAGCGCCTCGACCACGTCCATGACGGCCAGGTCCAGCACGGCGTCGAAGCCGGGTAGGTCGATGCGGTGAAAGCCGCGCGCCCGGCCGGGCCAGTGGTCCAGCAGCCCCTGGGCCGCCGCGCCCAGCTCGGGCCAATGGGCAAGGATCCGGGCGGCCTCGTCGCGGGCCAGCGGATGGGCCTCGATCGAGAAGATGTGGAGACGGCCTTCCGGCGGCTTTTCGCGCCGCCACAGGTCGAGCAGGGCGGCGATGTTCAGCCCCGAGCCGAAGCCGAGTTCGCCGACCACGAAGTCTCGCCCCTCGGCGAACCTTTCCGGCAGGCCACAGCCGGCCAGGAACACCGCCCGGGTCTCGGCCAGGCCGTCGACGCTGGAGAAATAGACGTCGCCGTACAGGCTGGACTGCGGCAGGCCGTCCTCGCGCCAGACGAGGGGCGAGCCGTCTTGGGGAGCGGCAGGATCCATCGGCCTGCTAGAGCCATCGCCGTAGGTCAAACGTCAAGGTCACTCCCCAAACCCGCTCTCCCCGGCGAAAGCCGGGGCCCAGATTCATCCGGAGAGCCAGGCGTGAAAGCGCCCTCCGCCGAGGATCGACGAAGGGCGCTCGTGGTTCGATCTGGGCCCCGGCTTTCGCCGGGGAGAACGGACCTGGTTGGCGCGAGCCCGTTAGTGCGCCGCCTTCTTCTCTTCCGGCTTGGCGTCCGCGGCGGCCGTGGCCTTGGCGTCGGCCGGGGCCGAGGTCGCGCCCGTGGCGGCGGCGTCGTTGGCGGTCTGGGCGGCGGTGTCCGCGGGATCGGCCGGGGCGGCGGCGGCGTCGGCGGCGGCCTTGTTGGCGTCGGCGGCGGCCTGCTCCTTGGCCGAGGCGGCGTCGGTCACGGTGCTGGCGTCGGCGGCGGCGGCCTTGGCGGCGGCGCTGTCGCCCTCGGCCTCGTCCTTCTTGCCGCAGGCGGCCAGCGACAGGGCCGAGACGGCCACGCCAGCGATCAGGAGCTTGCGCAGGATAGTGGTGTTCATGAGGTTTCCCCTTGCTGGCCACCGCCTTGCGGGCGGCATGTCGGGCGAAAGGAATACCGGTTCGAAAGCGCGTGCAAGTTACGACGCGCTAACTTGGTCCGTAAGCCAAGTCCTTTTGGCCCTGGGCTATTCCGGCGGGATCTGCGCCAGCGCCTCTTCCAGCTCGGCGAAGCTGGGCTGGGCGGGGCTGGGCACGTGGCCGCGGCCGATCTCGACCGAGATCTGGGCGGCGTTGCCGTGCAGGTGGGCGACCAGGACGGCCTGGATGATCTTGTAGAAGGCGCCGTCCTCGTTGACGACGGCCTGCAGGCGGGTGGCCATCGGGCCGACCAGGCCATAGGCCATGAACACGCCCAGGAACGTGCCGACCAGCGCGCCGCCGATCATGCCGCCCAGCACGGCCGGCGGTTCGGTGATCGAACCCATGGTCTTGATGACGCCCAGCACGGCGGCGACGATGCCCAGCGCCGGAAGGGCGTCGGCCATGCTCTGGAGGGCGTGGGCGGGCTCGAGCGCCTCGTGGTGATGCTTCTCGAGCTGCTTTTCCATCGCGTCCTCGACCTGGTGCGGATCTTCCAGGTTCATGGTCATCATCCGTAGGGTGTCGCAGATGAAGTCGACGGCGAAGTGGTCGTGGGTGATCTTCGGATAGCGGGCGAAGATCGTGCTCTCGTGCGGCTTTTCGATGTGGCTTTCCAGGGCGATGACGCCCTTGGACTTCATCGTCTTGGTCAGCAGGAACAGCAGGGACAGCAGATCGCGATAGTCCGAGGCCTTCCACTTGGGACCCTTGAAGACCTTGCCGAAGCCGCCGGCGGTGGCCTTGATCACGGTCATCGAGTTCGAGATCAGGAACGCCGCGACGCCCGCGCCCAGGATGGCCATCAGCTCGTGCGGAGCGGCCTCGATGATCACGTCCAGCTTGCCGCCCGACATGATGTAGCTGCCGAACACCAAGCCGAAGAGCAGGACGATGCCGATGATCTGGAACATGGTGTTAGGCCGACCCCGAGTTTGACGGCGCATGATCGCGGTTAATGATTAATCCAAGGTTCTCACATGGCGCGGCGCGGCGCTGTGACCTGCGACACATTGCGCGCGTCCTCCGCCAGGTCTAACGATTGTTTGATGAGTGGGGAGACACCAGAAGCCCGGGCCAACCGGGGCGCGTTCGCGATCCTCTTCGGCGTGTCGGTCGCGACCGCCATGGGGAACACCGGCATGCTCTCGGTGCTGCCGGCCATCGGCCGCCAGATCGGCATACCGGACGCCCTGGTGGCGGGGATCTTCTCGCTGTCGGCGGTGCTGTGGGCGGTGACCTCGCCGTTCTGGGCCCGGCAGTCGGACCTGCGCGGGCGCAAGCCGCTGATCCTGCTGGGCCTGACCGGCTTCTGCGTCTCGATGACCCTGTGCGCTGTCGTCGTCTCGGCGGGCTTGCATCACCTGGCGCCGCCGATGGTGATCTTCGGCCTGTTCCTGACGGCGCGGGCCCTGTTCGGCGGCTTCGGCTCGGCGACCAATCCGGCGGCCCAGGCCTATATGGCCGAGCGGACCAGCCGCGAGGAACGCACCCAGACCATGGCCACCCTGGCCGGGGCCTTCGGCCTGGGCACCGTGGTCGGGCCGCTGCTGGCCCCGCTGTTCGTGCTGCCGGTCGTGGGCCTGGCCGGGCCGATGTTCGCCTTCGCGGCCCTGGCGGCGGCGATGCTGGTCGTCGTCCATCGCGGCCTGCCCGAGACCTTCAAGCCCGGACGCGGCGAGACCCCGCCGCGCCGCCGCGGCGTCCTGCCTTGGCGGGGCGGGGGCCTCGCCCTGTGGCGCGACCCGCGTCTGAAGCCCTTTCTGATCTTCGGCTTCCTGGTCGCCTCGTGCCAGACGGCCCAGACCCAGACCCTGGGTTTTCTGATCATCGACAAGCTGGGCCTGCCGCCGGTCAAGGCCCAGGGCTTCATCACCCTGGCCATGGCGGCCGGCGCCGTGGCGGGCCTGCTGGCCCAATGGGGCCTGATCCGCATGTTCCGGATGGGACCGAAGGACCTGATGCGCTGGGGCGTCGGCGCGGCGGCCCTGGGCAACATCATCGTGGCCTTCGCGCCCGACTACGCCGCCGTCGCCATCGGCTACGCCATCGCCAGCCTGGGCTACGGCTTCGCGCGCCCGGGCTTCACGGCCGGCGCCTCGCTGTCGGTGGACGCCAAGGACCAGGCCGGCGCGGCCGGCGCCATCGCCGCGATCAACGGCCTCAACGTCGTGGTCGCCCCGCTGTTCGTGCTGCTCTACGAGCGGATCGGCTGGGGTCCGTTCGTGCTGAACGCGATCATCCTGGCCAGCCTGCTGGCCTACGCCCTGCGCCAGGCGGTGCTGCGCTCGATCGACAAGGGCGGGGCGCGGGAAGAGGCGACGATCGCGGGGCTGGAGCGCAGCGACGAGGGCGGGGTTTGAAAAACGCCTGTCATCCCGGGCGAAGCGTAGCGCAGACCCGGGACCGCAACTGGCTCTGAGCTTCCGGCGGTCCCGGGTCTGCGCGCTTCGCGCTTGGCCGGGATGACAGCCATTATTGCACCATCCGCTCCAGCGCCCGCCGATCGCTCAGCACCAGGTGCCGGACGGTCGGCAGCGCGATCAGGCCTTCGTCCTGCAAGGCCGTCAGGGCGCGCGAGACGGTTTCGATGGTCAGGCCCAGATAGTCGGCCATGTCCTGGCGGCTCATCGGCATGTCCAGTTCGGCGTCGGCGTGGGTGCGCTCGGCGATGTCCAGCAACAGCCCCGCGACGCGCTCCAGCGCCGAGCGGCGGCCCAGCATCAGCACGTGGTCCTGGCTGCGTCGCAAGCCCTCGGCGGTCAGGCGGAACAGGGCGCGGGCGGCGTCGTCACGGGTGGCGGCCAGCGTGCTGAGCGCGCCGCGCCGGATCATGCGGATACTGGCCTCGCCCATCGCTTCGGCGGTGACGCGATGAGTCTCGCCCATCTCCAGGCCGAAATAGTCGCCGGCGAAGTGGAACTCGTCGATCTGCCGCCGACCGTCGCGCAGGATGCGGTAGGTCCGCACGGCGCCCGAGACCACCTGGTAGACGTAGGCGGCGGTTTCGCCCTCGCCGAAGATCTCCTCGTCGCGCGCGAAGCGCGGGCAGGCGCCGGGCAGGGCCAGCACGGGATCGAGGGCGGTGGGGGCGGCGTTGACGCGAAGCGGAGACAGCATGGAAAGACCCTTCTGTTGCTAGGGTCTTGCGCCTTTTCCGGCCGCCGCGACATTCGGGAGCCGCGCCTAAGGAAACCCCCTTACGCGGGCATGCGGACGACGCGGGCTTGAGGCGGATCAAGGTGTTGGCGAGCGCTCTGGCCCACCGTTGTGTCATGTCCAACCGCCCCCTGATCCTGCTGCTTGTCGAGGACGAGCCCCTGCGCGAGGCCCTGCGCTTCTCGCTGGAGACCGAGGGCTACGCGGTCAGCGCCCGCGCCGACGGCCGCGCGGTGGCGGCCGTGGTGATCGACGACGACGCGGCGGACTGGCCCGACCTCGGCGAGCGCCCGACCATCGTGCTGACGGGAGACGTGGAGCGCTTCCTGCGGCGCGGGGTGCGCGGCGTGTCCATCGTGGAAAAGCCGCTGCTGGGGGATGTGTTGGGAGAGCGGTTGGGCCAGGTGCTCAACAGGCCCTTACAAAAACCGTGTCATCCCGGCCGCAGCGCGTAGCGCGGAGAGCCGGGACCCAGGGCCGCCGCACCGCGCTTGGCTCCTGGGTCCCGGATCGACCTTGCGGGCCGTCCGGGATGACACGGATTTCCGCGATTTACGCGGGCCCCCGCACCGACAGCGTCATTCGCACCAGGGCGGCCAGATTGTCGGCCTGCATCTTGGTCATCAGCTTGGCGCGGTAGATCTCCACCGTCCTCGGACTGATGCCCAGCTCGCGGGCGATGACCTTGTTGGCGTGGCCGGCGACGACGCCGTCCAGCACCTGGCGCTCGCGTTCGGACAGGGTCTCCAGCCGGTGGAGAACGGCGGCCTGATCGTCGGTGACCGGCGCCGCCTCGGTCGCCTTCAGGGCGCGGGAGAGGGCGTCCAGCATCCGGGCTTCCGAGAACGGCTTCTCGATGAAGTCGACGACCCCCGAGCGCATGGCCTCGACCGCCATCGGGATGTCGCCGTGGCCGGTGATCATGATGATCGGCATGCGGACCTTCAGGGCGGCGAGGCGGGCGACCAGCTCCTGGCCGCTCATCTCGGGCATGCGCACGTCGGTGATCACCACGCCGGGCCGGGCGTCGGCCAGGGCGTCCAGGAAGGCCGGGGCGCTGGCGTAGGTCACAACCTCGAAGTCGGCCGACTCCAGCAGGAAGGCCAGGGACTCGCGGGCGCTTTCGTCGTCGTCGACCACATGCACGACGGGGGGAGCGTCACTCATCGACGGAGTCCTTCTGATAAGCGGGGTTGTCGGCGGGCGGCAGGGTGAAGCGGAACAGGGCCCCGCCGCCGGGATTGGCCTCGGCCCAGATGCGCCCGCCGTGCGCCTCGATGATCGAGCGCGAGATCGACAGGCCCACCCCCATGCCCTGCGGCTTGGTGGTCATGAACGGCTGGAACAGGCGCTCGCGCACCTCGTCGGCGATGCCGGGGCCGGTGTCGGCGACGCTGACCCGCGACCAACCCTCCTCGGTCACCTCGCTGGTGATCAGCAGGGCGCGGCGGCGGCTGGCGCCGTCATGCATGGCGTCGATGCCGTTGCGGATCAGGTTCAGCAGCACCTGCTGAACCTGCACCCGGTCGGCGAACACCGCGTCGGCGGCGGGATCCAGGGCCAGGCGCACGTCGACCTGGCGGTCCTTCTCGCCGATCAGGGCCAGGGCCGAGGCTTCCTCGATCAGCTTGGACAGGCTCTCGACGTCGCGCTCGCTGGCTCCGCGGCGGACGAAGTCGCGCATCCGGTGGATGACGTCGCCGGCCCGCAGCGCCTGGGCCGCGGCCTTGTCGATGGCCTCACGCACCTTGACCTGGTCGGCTTCGCGGCCCCGGTCGATCAGGCGGCGCGAGCCGGTCAGCAGGTTGGCGATCGCCGACAGCGGCTGGTTCAGCTCGTGGGCCAGGGTCGAGGCCATCTCGCCCATGGCCGTCAGGCGTGAGACGTGGACCAGTTCGTTCTGCAGCTCCTGCAGGCGGGTCTCGGTCTCCTGCGTCTCGGTCAGGTCGCGGATGAAGCCGGTGTACGAGGGCGCGGCGCCCTTGGTCTCGCCGACCGCCAGCTCCATCGGGAAGGTGGAGCCGTCCTTGCGCTGGCCGACCACCACGCGGCCCATGCCGATGATCCGCTTGTCGCCGGTGCGGTGGTAGCGCTGGATATAGCCGTCGTGGGCGGCCGCGTGCGGGTCGGGCATCAGGATGCTGACATTGCGGCCGATGGCCTCGGCGGCGGTCCAGCCGAACATCCGCTCGGCGGCGGGGCTGAACGAGGTCATGATCCCGGCGCGGTCGATGACCACCACCCCGTCGGGCACGGTGTCGAGGATCGAGCGCAGGTGGTCGTTGATCGCCGCCGCCCGCCGTCGCGCGGCGTGGAACCAGCCGCCGCCCACGGCCATGCCGAAACCGACCGACAGGAAGATCGCGGCGCTGAGGCCGCTGACCAGATCGAACGGGATGTCGCGCGTCACCCACCAGACGCTGCCCCAGGCGAAGGTGGTGGCGAACACGCCGGGGGCCAGGCCGCCCAGCGCGGCGCTGACCAGCACGGCGGGCACGAACAGCAGGAACGACGATGGCGCGGTGAAGGCTTCCGGCAGGTACAGGCGCGCCACCGCCGTCGCCATCACGGCCGCGAAGGCCGCCAGATAGGCGGTGGGGTGGGGGTCGCTGAACAGGGTCGAGGACAGGCCTCGGGCCGGCTTCATGGGTGCTCCAGATCGTAGGCCCTTATAGCCGTCGCCGTTTGAGCGAGGTCAAGGACGGGCCATTGCGTAGGTTCGATGCTCCGCTCGCCAATCAAAGGGAGAACCGCGATGTCGGGTGGGCAAATGGCGTATCTGGGTCTGGTGGTCACGGCGTTCACGGCGTTCGCCGTGGTGCTGTTCGTGACCTATGTGCGGGTGAACATGAAGTAGCTGGGGCGGCGCGGCTGTTTCCCTGTCATCCCGGAAGCCTCGCAGAGGCTATCCGGGACCGCCGGAAGCGCCGAGCATGCCGCGGTCCCGGCTCTACGCTACGCTTCGGCCGGGATGACACGGTTATTGACCGGCGCGCCCATCACAACCCTAACCCCACACACCGCCGCCGGCGCCGCGCGGTGGCTGACCAGCACGAGGCCCTGGCCGGTGCGGTCCAGACGGCGCTCCAGCCGTTCCACGACCAGCGCCTCCGTCGCCGCGTCCAGCCCCTCGGTGGGCTCGTCCAGCAACAGCCAGGGGGCGTCGCGCAGATAGGCTCGGGCCAGGGCCAGACGCCGCCGCTCGCCGCCGGACAGGCGCTCGCCGTCGTCGCCGAGATAGGCGGCTAGGCCTCCTGGCGCGGCGCGGACGCGGTCGGCGAGGCAGGCGTCTTCCAAGGCTTGCCAGAGCTGCGCGTCGGTCGCGTTCGGCGCGGCCAGGCGCAGGTTGTCGCGCACCGTCCCGGCGACCAGGCCAGCGTCCTGCGGCAGCCAGGCGAAGGCCGATCGGGGATAGGACGACGGCGCGCCGCGAAGGCCCAGCAAAGCCTCGATCGCTGTGGTCTTGCCGCAGCCCGACGGACCGAGGACGGCCATGCGCTCGCCCGGCGCCAGGGTTCTGCCGAGGATGGTCAGGGCGGGCGCGGTCTCCGGCTTGCGTTCGGCGGCGCGAGGCGTATGGCGCAGGATCGCGTCCAGCCGGGCGCGGGCCTCCGTCGCCGCGCCGTTTTGGTCGAAGGCCTGGGCGAGGCCCGAAAGCGCATCGATGCTCATGGCGGCGGCCAGGCCCGCGAGCGCGGCCAGGGGCGCGCCGGCCGGGGCGGCGCAGCCCACGGCGGCGGCGACCGCGACGCCGAGGATCGCCGCCTGGCCGGCGACGATCAGGCCCTGGGCGTGGGCGGCGGCCAGCCGCGCGGCGTCCAACTCGGCGGCCTTGGCGTTCAAGGTCTCGCCGGCCCAGGCGTCCAGGCCGTAGGCGCGCAGCTCGGACGAGGCGGCGACCAGCGCGGCGGCGGCCTCCTTCAACGCGCCGACCTTGGCCTGGACGGCGGCGCGGGCGGGGGCGGAGAACCGCCTGGCCAGGGCGCGGGCCGTGACGATCGCGATCCCGGCCGCGACCAGGATGACGACGGCCGGGACCCAGCCGGCGAGGGCGGCCAAGGCCACGCCCGACCCCAGGCCGGCGACGGCGCTCCACGGCGCGGACAGCCGGACGAAACGGGTCTCGATCGCGTCGACGTCCTGCACCAGCCGGGCCGAGGCCTCGCCGCGCGACAGGGCCAGGGCCTGCTCTGGCGGAGCGGCGGCCAGGCTTTCGAACACCGCCGGGCGGATCGTCGCGAGCGCGCGCAGGGCGGCGGCGTGACCGGACAGGCGCTCGCCGTAGCGGGCGGCGGTGCGCAGGATGGCCAGCAGGCGGATCATGGCGCTGGGCAGCAGCACGTTGAACGCATGGGCCGTCGCCAGCCCGGCCAGGCCGGCGGCGGCGCTGGCGACGATGAACCAGCCCGACAGGCCCAGCAGCAGCGTCGAGGCCGCCCCGACCCCGACGGCGCTGACGATCGCCAGCAGCAGGGCGCCGGCCCGCTCGCGCTTCTGGGCGCGGATCAGGGTGTCGAGGGGGGAGGGACGGGGAGGCATCAACTCACACCCATAAAGCGCGGGATGACGGTTGAAGTTGGAGGTTGAACACCAGAAAGCACCATCACAGCCGCACCACCTTGTCCGCCAGCGCCGCCACTGCTTCCGAATGCGTCGCGATCAGTGTCGTGCGACCTCCGGCGGCTTTGCGGATCGCACCCAGAAGCGCAGCCTCAGACGCGGCGTCCAGATTGGCGGTCGGTTCGTCCAGCAGCAGGATCGGGGCGGGCTTCAGCAGGGCGCGGGCCAGGGACAGCCGCCGGCGCTCGCCGCCGGACAGGCCCGAGCCGCGCTCGTCGAGCACGAAGTCGAGGCCGCCGGGCCGGTCGAGCAAGAGGCCCACGGCCTGGGCCGCCGCCGCGATCTCGGCGCGGCTGGCGTCACGGCGCGACAGGGCGAGGTTGTCGGCGATCGAGGCCGGGAGGATCAGCGGCGACTGACCGGCCCAGGCGATCTCGGTCGATAGATCCGTATACGGATTACCATCGACCAGGATGCGGCCGCCGGTCAGCGGCGCGAGGTCCAGCAGCAGGTTCAGGATCGAGCTTTTGCCCGCGCCGCTGGGGCCGAGCAGGGCGGTGATGGTCCCGGCCGGGACGGTGAGATCGAAGCGTTCCAGCGCCGGCGCGTCGGCGTCGGCGTAGCGGACCGTGACCCCCTCGAAGCGGATCGTCGGAGCCTTGCTCAGCGGCGTCGCGGCCGGCCTCGGCGCCGGGGCCTCGAACGTCGCCAGGCTGGCGGTGGCGGCCTCGGCGGCCTGGCGGTCGTGATAGGCGGCGGCGAGGCGGCGCATCGGCGCGTAGATCTCGGGCGCCAGGGCCAGGACGAAGAAGGCGCGCTTCAGGTCCAGGGTCTCGGGAACGGGGAAGGGCAGCAGGCGCAGCAGGTTGAAGCCGCAATAGACCGCGACCAGGGCCACCGACAGGGCCGCGAAGAACTCCAGCGCGGCCGACGACAGGAAGGCCACGCGCAGCACCCGGATCGTACGCTCGGCTAGGTTCGAGGCCGAGCGGCGCAGGGCCGCCGTGGTCGCCGCTTCGGCCTGGAAGGCCAGCACCACGGGCAGGGCGCGGACGCGGTCGAGGAACAGGCCCGACAGCCGTTCCAGGGCCACGAACTGGGCGCGGCTCTCGGCGGCGGCGGCCGTCCCGGCCAGGACCATGGCGACGATGAACGGGATCAGCGTGGCCAGCAGGATCGCCGCGCAGATCGGGCTGGCGATCGCGGCGACGGCGATCATCGCCAGCGGCAGGACGGCGGCGGCCAGCCGGGCGGGCAGGAAGCGGGCGACATGGCCGTCCAGCGCCTCGACGCCCTCGACCAGGGCGGTGGTCGCCTCGCCGGCCGGCCGGCGTCGACCGCCGAAGATGGCGCGCGCCAGATCGGCTCGGACCTTGACCTTGGCGTCGGCGGCGGCCCGCGCCCCCGCCGTACCGGCCGCGCGAGCGAGTAGGCCCCGCGCGATCATGGCGCTGGCGATGAGAAGCAGCCAGAGGGCGAGCGTCGGGGCGCCGCGCCGCCCGGCGATCGCGTCGATCCCGAACGCCAGTCCCGCCGCGAAGCCGATCGCGGCCAGGCCATCCAGCAGGACGAACAGCCGCGCGCGGCCCGCGGCGGAGCCTCGCGTCCGACCGATTTGGTCCAGCCACGCCTTGGGCGCCGAGAAACGATCGATCTGTACTATGCCGGAGCCCATAAGTTGAGTGTAGGCTGGTTTCGTCCGGAAACCTTGATCCCGATCAAGGACTGGGCGGTCGGGTCGGTCCAGAGCTTGGCTCTCGAGCGGCGTGATCATCGGCCGTTCGTCTCGGAGCTGTCCATGGACCCCGCCGTCATCGACCTGTCGCGCCTCCAGTTCGCGCTCACAGCCCTGTACCATTTCCTGTTCGTGCCGCTCACCCTGGGGCTCAGCTTCATGCTGGTCATCATGGAGAGCATCTATGTGATGACCAAGCGGCCGATCTGGCGGACCGTCACCCGGTTCTGGGGCGTGCTGTTCGGCATCAATTTCGCCCTGGGCGTGGCCACCGGCATCACCATGGAATTCCAGTTCGGCATGAACTGGTCCTACTACTCGCACTATGTCGGCGACATCTTCGGCGCCCCGCTGGCGATCGAGGGGCTGATGGCCTTCTTCCTGGAGGCCACCTTCGTCGGGCTGATGTTCTTCGGCTGGGACAAGCTCAGCCGCGTGGGCCACCTGGCCGTGACCTTCCTGGTCGCCCTGGGCACCAACCTGTCGGCCCTGTGGATCCTGGTCGCCAACGGCTGGATGCAGAACCCGATGGGCGCGGCGTTCAACCCCGACACCATGCGCATGGAGGTGACCAGCTTCCGCGACGTGCTGTTCAACCCGGTGGCCCAGGCCAAGTTCGTCCACACCGTCAGCGCCGGCTATGTGATCGCCTCGGTGTTCGTGCTCGGGATCTCGGCCCTCTATCTGCTGCAGGGCAAGCACATCGGCGTCGCCAAGCGCTCGCTGACCGTGGCCGCCGCCTTCGGCCTGGCCTCGTCGCTGTCGGTCGTCGTGCTGGGCGACGAGAGCGGCTACGCCCTGACCGACAACCAGAAAATGAAGCTGGCGGCGCTAGAGGCCATGTGGGAGACCGAGCCCGCCCCGGCCGGCCTGACCGCGTTCGGCATTCCCGACCTGCAGGCGCGCAAGACCCACTACGAGGTCAAGATCCCCTATGTCCTGGGCCTGATCGCCACCCGCAGCCTCGACAAGCCGGTGGAGGGCATCTTCCAACTGGTCGCCAAGGCCGAGGACCGCATCGAGTCGGGGATCGTCGCCTATGGCGCGGTCGAGGCCCTGAAGGCCAATCCCGGCGACATGACCGCCCGCGCGACCTTCGAGCAGCACCGCCGCGACCTGGGCTACGCCCTGCTGTTGAAGCGCTACGTCCCCGACCCGCGCCAGGCCAGTCCGGACGTGATCAAGAAGGCGGCCTGGGACGCGGTGCCCAACGTGCCGGTGATGTTCTGGGCCTTCCGGATCATGGCCGGCATCGGCCTCCTGATGATCGCCCTGTTCGCCACGGCCTTCGTGCTGGTCACCCTGCGCCGGCACGAGACCAAGTGGTTCCTGTTCATCGCCGTGGCCGCCCTTCCGCTGCCCTGGATCTCGACCGAGCTGGGCTGGGTGCTGGCCGAGGTCGGGCGCCAGCCCTGGGCGGTGGACGGCGTGCTGCCGACCTTCCTGGGCGCCTCCAGCCTGTCCGTCCCGCAGCTGATCACCAGCATCGCGGTCTTCACCCTGCTGTACGGCGCGCTGGCCGTGGTCGAGGTCGGCCTGATCGTGCGCGCCGTCAAGAAGGGCCCGTTCGCTCAGCACGACCCCGTCCCGGACGGCGCGTCGCCCGAGCCCGAACCCATGACCGCCTAAGGAGACCAAGATCATGGAACTCCCGATCGACTACGCCTCGCTCCGCGTCATCTGGTGGGCCCTGGTGGGCGTGCTGCTGATCGCCTTCGCCCTGACCGACGGCTACGACATGGGCGTCGGCGCCCTGCTGCCGTTCGTGGCCAAGGACGACAGCGAGCGACGCATGGTCAT
Organism: Caulobacter sp. 1776; assembly: GCF_040545685.1. Taxonomy (NCBI): domain Bacteria; kingdom Pseudomonadati; phylum Pseudomonadota; class Alphaproteobacteria; order Caulobacterales; family Caulobacteraceae; genus Caulobacter; species Caulobacter sp. 1776. Next base: position 323,184 of record NZ_JBEPMI010000009.1, on the reverse strand, counting down.
CAACACCGTCGGCGCGACCTGGGAAGGCAACCAGGTGTGGTTCATCCTGGGCGGCGGCGCGATCTTCGCGGCCTGGCCGTTTGTCTACGCCATCAGCTTCTCGGGCTTCTATCTGGCCCTGTTCGTGGTGCTGGCGGCGATGATCCTACGGCCGGTCAGCTTCAAGTACCGGTCCAAGCGGCCGCATCCGAAGTGGCGGGCGTTCTGGGACTGGGGGCTGTTCGTCGGCGGCTTCGTGCCGGTGCTGTGCTTCGGCGTGGCCCTGGGCAACGTGCTGCAGGGCGCGCCCTTCCGGCTGGATAGCGACCTGCGGGCCTTCTACGAGGGCTCCTTCATCGGCCTCTTCTCGCCGTTCGCCCTGCTGTGCGGCCTATTGTCGGTGGCCATGCTGGTGCTGCACGGCGCGGCCTGGCTGACGGTCAAGGCCGAGGAAGGCCCGGTCACCGAGCGCGCCCGCCGGATCGGCGAAATCGCCGGCCTGGCCAGCATCGTGCTGTTCGCGGCCGGCGGCTTCTGGGTGGCGTTCGGCGGCCTGGGCTTCCGGATCGAGGGCCTGGCCGACGCGGCTGGTCCTTCGAACCCCCTACGCGGCGCGTCCGCCGTCCGCGCTCCAGGCGCCTGGCTGGACAACTACGGCCGCCACGGCTGGATGATCCTGGCCCCGGTGCTGGGCTTCGCCGGCGCGGGCCTGGCCCTGATCGGCATGCGGTACAACAAGGCCTGGGCCGCGTTCGCCGGCTCCTCGGCCTCGACCGCCGGCATCGTCGGGACCGTGGGCCTGTCGATGTTCCCGTTCATCCTGCCCAGCAGCTTCGACCCGCGCTCCAGCCTGACGGTGTGGAACGCCTCGTCGACCCACCTGACCCTGTTCGTCATGCTGATCGTCACAGCGGTCTTCCTGCCGCTGGTCATCCTCTACACCGCCTGGGTCTACCGGGTGCTGTGGGGCAAAAGCACGACCGGCGCCCTCGCCACCAACCCCGACCTGTACTGAAGGACGCTAAAGCCATGTGGTACTTCACCTGGATCCTGGGCCTGGGCCTGGCCGTCGCCTTCGGCGTGCTGAACGGCGTCTGGTACGAGTTCAACCTGTCGGACGACGGCGACGAAGGGCTGTCGGAGCCCTGAGCTACCCTGTCATCCCGGCCAAGCGCGAAGCGCGCCGAGCCGGGACCGCCGGAAGCGCCGAGCCCGTGGCGGTCCCGGGTCTGCGCTGCGCTTGCCCGGGATGACAACCGTGTCAGGCCGCGACATTCGACCGCGCCCTGCCAACCCCAGCCTTAACGCTTGTTAAAGACGGTCTAGGCTCTTCTGGCGGCCGGTCGAAGCGCGACGAAACGCGGCCTCGACCACGCACATTCTACCCGGGGGACTTCGCCATGACCGACAACACCGCGCCCGCGCTGGAGCTGATCTCGTTCTGCATCGGCGAGCAGGAGTTCTGCATCGACGTGAAGACGGTGCGTGAAATCCGCGGCTGGACCCCGGCCACGCCGATCCCGCACGCCCCCAGCTACATGCGCGGGGTCATCAATCTGCGCGGCGCGATCATGCCGGTCATCGACCTGCGCAACCGCCTGGGCCTGGGTGTGACCATCCCCGAGACCCGTCACGTGATCGTCGTCGTCGAGTGCCGCGACCGCCTGGCCGGCATCCTGGTCGACGCCGTGTCGGAAACCTTCACCGTGCCGCGCGACAGCCTGCAGCCGGCCCCGGACGTCGGCGTGGAAGAGCTGCGCTACATCCAGGCGATCATCTCGATGGAAAACCGCTTGATCACCTATCTGCGCATGGACGACGTGTTCCCGACCGTGGTCAGCGAAGCGGCCTAAGCCTCGCGATGCTCCCCCGCGGGCGGGGGAGGCTCTAGAGCTTGTTGGCCTGGGTGTAGACTACCAGCCAGCGCCCCGCGCGCTTGGCCCAGACATCGACGAACCGGACCTTGACCGTGAAGGGCTTGCCCTTGTCCAGGCCCGTGGCGTCGGCCGTGCCGGCCAGCACGGCGCCGTCGTCCCACACCTTCTGCACATCGACATCGAGCGACAGCGTCAGCGTCTTGCTGCCGGGCGCGGTCTGTTCGGCGATGAACTGGGCCTTGGTCTGGTTCCTGTTCTGGGTGTCGGCCAGGACGTAGTCGTCGGCCAGCAGCCGCTCCAGCTCGGCCTTGTTGGCGTAGAACTGGGCGGCGTCATAGGCGGTCGCCGCCTCGGCCAGGTCCTTGGGCAAGGTATGGTAGTCGCCGAACTTCTGTTCGGCGTGAACCGGCGCCGCCAGCAAGGCCGCGCCGATGACGAGACAGGCTTTCAGTGACCGCATGACCCTCTCCGACCGCATTGGACGCGGCGGAGCCTAGCGGGCTTCGGCGGGCAGGCAATGACCTGGGAGGTCAGACGGCTCAGCTTTTGCGGACGATCCGGGCGGCCGCCGCGTGGAAACCGGCCTCGGCCGCGGCCAGGTCGGCCACCGCGCCGTGACGGTCGGCGGCGACGCTCATATTGTTGGCGGCGTAGCTTTCCGAGACCTTGCGGGCCTCCTGGGCGCGCAGGGCGGCGTTGGAGGCGGCGGTCTCGTGCCACTGCGCCAAGCTGTCGGCGGTGACCTCGGCGGCCGCGTCCGGATGCGGGGCGACCTCGCCGAAACCGATGGCCACGAAGCCGTGGATCACGCCGTAGTCCTCTTCCGACAGCAGGAAGGTGATCTGGCGCTCCTCGACCTGGCCGGTATAGGCGTCGTCCTCCGGATCGAACTCGCGCAGCACCAGGATGTCGCCGACCTTGAACTCGCGGTCGTTGCGGCGGATCTCGAAACGCTTCTGACCCGAGCGGACGGCGGCGAAGTATTTGGGCCAGGTCTTGAGTTCGTGGCGGGTCATGGGCGGGGCTTTTCTAGGAACGGAAGCGGGCGGTTCTGGCGGTTGGAACCTAGCGCGGGGTTAATGGACGACAAGAGGGCTGTGGAAAGGCCCGAAAGCCGATCTTCCTAGTGTGTCATCCCGGCCGCAGCGAAGCGGAGAGCCGGGACCCAGGGGCAACCGCAGTGCGCCGACCCCTGGGTCCCGGATCGGCCCCGCGGGCCGTCCGGGATGACACGATAGGGGTTGGGCGTCAGTCTACTCGTCGATGCAGAGCCGGACGATCTCGGCGCGCAGTTCCGGCATGCCCAGGCCCTTTTCGGACGAGGTGGCCAGCACGCGCGGGAAGGCCGCGGCGCGCTTGGCGATCGCCTTCTGGGTCTCGGCCACGACCTTGTCGACTTCCGCCGGCTTGATCTTGTCGGCCTTGGTCAGGACGATCTGGTAGCTGACCGCCGCGACGTCCAGGGCGTCCAGGGCCTCCAGGTCGACCTTCTTCAGGCCGTGGCGGGCGTCGATCAGGACGTAGACGCGCTTCAGGTTCGGCCGGCCGCGCAGATAGGCCCGGCCCAGGTCCTGGAACTTGTCGGCGATCGAGCGTGAGACGCGTGCGAAGCCGTAGCCAGGCAGGTCGACCAGGCGCACCTGCTCGGCCAGCAGGAAGAAGTTGATCTCCCGCGTGCGGCCCGGCTCGTTCGAGGCGCGGGCCAGATACTTCTGGCCCACCAGCCCGTTGATCAGGCTGGACTTGCCGACGTTGGAGCGGCCGGCGAAGGCCACTTCCGGCAGGTCGGACGGCGGCATGGCGTCCATCCGCACCGCGCCCATGATGAACGACACCGGCTGGGCGAAGAACACGCGCGCCGTCTCGATCTGCTCGTCCGTGAAGTCGGCCGCGCCGGGCAGGATCGCGGGAAGGGGCTTCTCGTCGCTCATCAGGTCGCGCTAACGGGTTTGCCCTGCAGGCGCGCGAGGAGCTTGTCGATCGGGTTCTCGACGCCATAGCGGCGCATGATCACATACTGCTGGATGATGGTCAGGACGTTTGACCAGCACCAATAGATCACCAGGCCGACCGACATCCCCGACAGGGTGAAGGTGAAGATGATCGGAAACAGCTGGAAGATCTTTTGCTGCACCGGATCGCCGGCCGGCGGGTTCATCGAGGTCGTCAGCCACATGGTGAAGCCATACAGCAGCGGCCAGATGCCCACGTGGGCGATCGAGGCGCCCACCACCGGCAGGGTGGCGGGGTCCCAGGGGATCAGGCCGAACAGGTTGAACAAGGTGGTCGGGTCGGGCGACGACAGGTCGTGGATCCAGCCGAAGAACGGCGCGTGGCGCATTTCGATGGTGACGGTCAGCACCTTGTACAGCGAGTAGAAGACCGGGATCTGCACCAGCATCGGAAGGCAACCCATCATCGGGTTGATCTTCTCTTTGGCGTACAGGGCCATCATCTCCTGCTGCTGCTTGGCCGGATCGTCCTTGTGCTTGGCCTTCAGCTTCTCGACCTCGGGGGAGATCTTCTTGATCTTGGCCATGCTCTCATAGCTCTTGTCCGCCATCGGATAGAGGATGAGCTTGAGCAGAACGGTCAGCGCCATGATGGCCAGACCGAAGTTGCCGACCAGCTTGTAGAAGATCTCCAGGATGTTGAAGATCGGGCGGGTGAAGAAGCGGAACATGCCCCAGTCGACGGCGTCGTCGAAGCGCGGGATCTCGGCCTTGGCGGTGCTCCAGAACTCCCAGATGGCCGGCGGGGTCGTCGCGCCGTACTCGTACTTGCGCAGCAGCGGCACGGTCTTGGCGCCGGCGAACAGGCGGGTCTTCTGCGTCAGGGTCGCGCCCGGGTTCAGGGCCTGGGTCGGGCCGACGAAGTTGACGTCATAGACGTCGGTGCCGCCGACATTGGTCATGCGGTACTGCGCCTTGATCGTCTGGTCCTGGCCGGGGATCAGGGCCGCCAGCCAGTACTTGTCGGTGATCCCGGCCCAGCCGCCGACCGAGTCGAAGGTCGTCAGCGGCTTGTCCTTCTTCCACTTGCCGTACTTGTTCAGCTCCAGCTTCTGGTCCTTGCCCGCGCCCAGGACGCCGATGGCGCCCTCGTGGACGATCTGGGTCTTGCCCAGCTTGTCGGTGATGCCCTGGCGCTGGACGGTGGCGTAGGGGGCCAGTTGCAGGCCCTGGGTCCCGACGTTGCGGACACTGTCGGTGACGGTGAACATCGTCTGGTCGTCGACGGCGATGACGCGGGTGAAGATCAGGCCCGCGCCGTTGTCGTAGGTCAGGGTGACGGGCGAATTGGGGCGCAGCACCTGGCCCGGCGCGGCGGTCCAGACGGTGCGGCTGTCGGGCAGGCCCGGCAGGTTGGCGCCGGCCCAGCCGAAATCGGCGAACCAGGCGTGCTCGGCGCCCTCGGGGCGGAACAGCTCGACCGGCGGCGAATTCTTGTCGATCGTCTCGGCGTACTTGCGCAGATAGAGGTCGTCGATGCGGCCGCCCTTCAGGGCGATCGAGCCCGACAGGGCCGGGGTGTCGACCACGACGCGCGGGCTCTGGGCCTTGGCCTGATCGCGCGACAGGCGCAGCGGGGCCGGATTGCCGTTGGCGTCCAGGGTCACGCCCTGCTGGGCGGCGACCTGTTGCTGGGCGGCCTTCTTGGCGCGCGCCTCGGCCTCGGCCTTCTTCTGCTGCGGACCCAGGATGAAGAACTGGTACCCGATCAGGATCACGAACGCGCTGACGATGAACATCAGCGTGTTTTTGTTGTCGTTCTGCATGGAGCGCTTAACCGGAAACTTTGAGATCGGGTTGTTGGGAAGAGGCGTCTTTAGGGGCGGCGCCGGACGACGGTTGCGGGAGTCTGGCTCCCGCCCGATCGTGCTCGGCGGCGAGGCTTATCAGCGCGGTTTTGACATCGTCAAGCAAACGCCCCCATTCGCGCGTCGTGGTTCCGCCGCGCGCGATGAACACATAGTCGTGCGAAGGGCGCGCATGAAGGGGCAGGACCAGCCGGGCGGCCTCTCGGAGGCGGCGCTTGGCGCGGTTGCGATCGACGGCCCCGCCGATCTTCTTGGTGGCGGTGAAGCCAACCCTGACCACGGGATCCTGGTCGGGGCGCTTGCGCATCTGGACGAACACCGCGCCGCGCGACAGGGCCGGAGCCTTGGCCGCCAGCAGGAAGTCGGGGCGCTTACGTAAGCGCTCGAACTTGAGCATCTGGGGCTCAGGCCGGGGTTCAGGCATGAAAAAAGCCGCCTTTCCGGCGAGAACCTGAAACCAGGTCTGTGGAAAAGGCGGCTTTGATCATCGTCTTACCTCCCGAGGGAGGTAGAGAAATTAGGCGGTCAGGCGCTTGCGGCCCTTGGCGCGGCGACGCGCGACGACCTTTTGGCCGTTCTTGGTGGCCATACGCGCGCGGTAGCCGTGACGGCGGGCACGCACGAGCTTCGACGGCTGGAAGGTGCGCTTCACGACGTGGCTCCGAAATGCAAAACGTTGAACGCGAGACGGTGGCCCCGCGAGTGAGGGGCGGTGGATAAAAGAACGGGGCGGGGATGTCAACCTGAGTCGGTTCAGGGACTTAGAGAACTTGCCCCCTCCGGGCCTGCGGCCCTCCTCCCCCGGAGGGGGAAGAGGAAATGTCGCGACCTTCTTCCCCCTCCGGGGGAGGAGGATGCGTAGCATCCGGAGGGGGCCAGTGTCAGGGAACGATCACCGCCTTGCCCACCACCTTCCGTTCGGCCAGCAGTTCGAACGCCTGGCGCCACCGCTCCAGCGGCAGCTCGGCGTGGACGTGTGGCCGGATCACGCCCTCGTCGGTCATTCTCCACACCGCCTCGGCGTTCTCGCGGCCCTTGTCCGGAAACTGGCGGCCGTATTCGCCGGCTCGGACCCCCATGACCGAGAAGCCCTTGATCAGCGGCATGTTGACCGAGACCGTCGGGATCCGCCCCGAGGTGAAGCCGATGACCAGCAGCCGCCCGTCGAAGGCGATGCAGCGGACGCTCTCGTCGAACACGTCGCCGCCGACCGGGTCATAGATCACGTCGGCCCCGCGGCCGCCGGTGATCGCCTTCACCTGGTCGCGGAAGCCCTCGGTGACGTTCACGGCCGCGTCGGGGGCGTAGAGGGCCTGGATACGCGCCAGCTTGTCGTCCGAGGCCGAGGCGGCGATGACCCGCGCGCCCAGGGCCTTGGCCAGGTCGACCGCCGCCAAGCCCACGCCGCCGGCCGCGCCGTGGACCAGCACCCACTCGCCGGGCTCGACCCGCGCGCGGCGGACCAGGGCGACATAGGCGGTCAGATAGGCCGCGCCATAGGCGGCGCCTTGCGCGAACGACAGCCGCGCGGGCTTGGGCTTGAGGGCCTCGGCGGAGAGCACGGCGTACTCCGCGAACCCGCCCAGCCGCGCCCCGCCGACCACGGCGTCGCCGACCTGGAAGCCGGTCACGCCCTGGCCCAGCGCCGCGACCTCGCCCGCGAGGTCCAGGCCGGGCGTGAAGGGCAGGGGCGGTTTGAACTGGTACGCGCCGCGCGTCATCAGCAGGTCGGGGAAGTTGACGCTGGCCGCGCGGACGCGGACCAGAACCTCGCTGGGGCCAGGCTCGGGCGTGGGGATCTCGCGGACCGCGCAGCCGGCGAAGTCGGGGGCCAGCGCCTCGACGACGAGGGCGCGCATGGTGGGGGGACGGGTCATCCTAATCCCAAAAAGCTTGTCATCCCGGCCGCAGCGAAGCGGAGAGCCGGGACCGCGGCAGGCTCGGCGCTTCCGGCGGTCCCGGGTCGGCTACGCCGCCCGGGATGACAGGAAAGGGGTGTCTAACCCCGCGTCTCGAACATCTCCCGCACCAGCCCCGCGATCTCGCGACAGGCCCCGTCCGCCGCCGGGATCGCGCCGGTGAAGGCCGTGAACCCGTGCGCCAGGCTGTCATAGCAGCGGTACAGCACCGGGACGCCGGCGGCCTGCAGGCGTTGGGCATAGGCCTGGCCCTGGTCGACCAGGGGATCGAAGCCGGCGGTGGCGATGACGGCGGGGGCCAGGCCCGACAGGTCGGCGGTCTTGTCCGGCGACAGGCGCGGATCGGCCGGATCGGCGTCGGCGCCCATATAGTGGCCCATGAACCAGTCCATGGTCGCCCGGGTCAGAGGATAGGCGTCGGCATAGGTGGTCATGGACGCGGTCTCGCTGGCCACGTCGACGGCGGGATAGATCAGGATCTGGACGGCCGGCTGGGGCTCGCCCTTACGCTTCATCTCCTGGGCGACGATGGCCGCGAAATTGCTGCCCATGCTGTCGCCGCCGATGGCCGGCGGGGCCGAGCCGGCGCCGAAGCGGCCGGTGTTGTCGCGCGCCCAGCGATAGGCGGCCAGCACGTCCTCCAGTCCGGCCGGGAACTTGTGGTCGGGAGCCAGACGGTAGTCGACCGAGATCACCGCCGTGCGGGCGATCCGGGCCAGGATCGAGCAGAAGGCGTGGCAGGTCTCCAGATCCCCGATCACCCCGCCGCCCATGTGGGCATAGACGATCAGCGGGGCGCCCGAGTCCTGGTTGTCGGGGCGATAGGCGCGGCAGGGGACCGGTCCGTTCGGGCCCTCGATCGACAGGCTCTCGGTGCGCACGCCCGGCTCCAGAGGCCCCTGGACGGCGGCCAGGCCCCGGGCGCTGCCGGCCACGGCCTCGGCCGGGCTCAGCGTCGACAGGGCCGGCAGCTTCTTGGCCGCGTGGGCGAAGAACTGAAAGCGCGGGTCCAGGGTGCGGCCGCCCTTGTAGACGACCCCGCCGCCCGACATGGCCCGCAGGATCGGGCTGGGCAGCGACAGGATCAGTTTCAGTATGGCTTTCTGGGCGGCGTCCGAGGCCATGGTTTCCCCCACTAGTCTTTGTTGTTGGTTGATCCTAGAGCCCGCTTTTTGCTGTCATCCCGGCCGTAGCGTAGCGGAGAGCCGGGGCCGCAAGAAACTCGGCGCTTTCGGCGGTCCCGGATCGGCGCGCTGCGCGCTTGTCCGGGATGACAGGGAAGTTGGCCATCTCGCGCCCCTACAATCTCGGCAGGGCGGGGAGGCCGCCCAGGATCAGCTTGACCGCGAAGTCCGCCGCGCCCTGGGTGTCGATGGGGCGGCGCTCCAGCATCTTGTCGCCGATCTCGCGGGCCACGGCGATGCAGGCCGAGGTCAGGTAGTCCAGATCCACCGGCGGCGCGTGCTCGCGCTCCAGCACCCGGGCGAAGGCCTCGCGGACCTCGTCGAACACCGCCGCCACCTCGGGCGTCAGGCGGGCGTGCGGGATCTGCTCGCCGGGCGGCCGGTTCAGGCGCCAGCTCTCCTGCTCAAGGGCCACGAAATTGAAATAGGCCAGGATCGCCCCGCGCAGGAACGACTCGAAGTCGGTGGCCTTCTCGGACTCGACGCGCAGCAGTGGCCGGAAGCGGCGGGCGCCGTCGTCGGCCAGGGCGTCGAACACCTCCTCCTTGGATTTGTAGTAATTGTAGAAGGTGCCCGAGGCCAAACCCGTGCGGCGGATGATGTCGCGCACCGTGGCGGCGTCGTAGCCCAACTCGCCGAATACCTCGCGCGCGGCGTCCAGGATCGCCTGGCGATTGGCGACCTTGGTGCGTTCCCGCTTGCCCGGCCGCTGATCGATGTGGGGCTTGGGAAAGTAGGCGATGTTCGACATGGACGGCGACTCGACAGCGGGACGATGGTGACGCCCCGTCACGATCACAGCCTTACTCTGGGGCGGGTGGCAAGAGGCTTGGCGTCGGAGCCTCCCCAGCGCTGTCATCCCGGGCGCAGCGCAGCGGAGACCCGGGACCGCCCGAAGCGCCGAGCTTTCCGCGGTCCCGGATCGGCGCGCTTCGCGCTTGTCCGGGATGACAGTTTTCAAAGCGGCTGCACCGGCGCCTCGATCTCCCACACCGCCTCGCTGATCGCCTCCAGCTTCTCGCGGTACAGCGCCGAGGCGTCGTGGAGGCCCTGGTTGTAGTAGTACGGCCCCAGCCGCTCGCTGATGAAGTCGAGCAGGAACTCGGCGTCGAAGCCCTTCACGTCGAGATCGAGCTCGGTCCGCAGATAGTCCGAGAGCCCGCCGATCAGCTTGGCGCGGGTGTCCTTGTCGAAGGTGATCTTGGGCATGGGAATCCTTTGGCCGAAGGGGTATCGCACTTGCCCCCTCCGCGCCTACGGCGCTCCTCCCCCGCAGGGGGAAGAGGGACGACGCGCGTCTTCCGCCCCCTCTGGGGGCGGACGATCGCGAAGCGATCAGGTGGGGGCCAGCAGCGGCTCCGTCTTGATCTCCGCGAGAGCCGCCACCGGCAGCTTGCCGCCCTGGCTTCGCGCCCGCGCCGCGCCCTTGGCGATCTCCTTCCTGAGGTCGGCGCAGTAGAGGTTGAAGTCGACCTGGATCGTGTGCCGCGCCGAGTCGTAGAACTGGCCCGTGTGGCGCTCCTCGTCCTTGGCCATGATCTTCACCATCTCCGCCTCCGGCGGCGGCGCGTAGGTTCCGGCCAGGTACGAGGCCGCCAGCTTGGCCTGCTGCTCGGCGAAATTGACCAGGGTCGGCAGCGGCTGGGCCAGGCCCATGAAGAACAGGTTCGGGATCCCCGGCTTCATCATCCGCTTGAACAGCGGGAAGCGGTGGTCGGCGCCCGGCTTCAGGTCGGGATCGTCGAAGAATGGGAAGCTGATCTTGTAGCCGGTGGCGAAGACGATGGCGTCGACGTCCTCGACGCTGTCGTCGGCGAAGCGCACGCGCTTGCCCTCCAGCGCCTTGATCGCCGGCTTGAACTTGATGTCGCCGCAACCGGCCCGGGTCAGGAACTCGCCCGACACCGACGGATGGGCCTCCAGCGGCTGGTGATCGGGCTTGGGCAGGCCGTAGTCCTCCATCCGGCCGACCGTCTTGACGATCAGGTTGCGGACGATGGCCAGGCCCAGCTTGCGCGGCATCCAGGCCGGCATGGCCGACTTGTCCGCCGGCTTGCCGTGCAGATATTTCGGGAACACCCAGACCCCGCGCCTAGCCGAGACCCAGAGGTTTTTGGCGATCGGCCGCTGGGCCAGCTCGCTGGCGATGTCCATGGCCGAATTGCCCATGCCGACCACCACGACGTTCTTGCCGCGCATGTCGACCGGATCGAACGGGTCGCTATAGGCGTGGGCGTGGAAGGCGGGGCCGTCGAACTCGCCGGGATATTCCGGGACGCGCGGATCCCAATGGTGGCCGTTGCAGACGAACAGGACGTCGTAGAGCCGCGTCTCGCCCGTCGAGAGCGTCACCGACCACAGACCCTCGTCCGTGCGCTGGGCGCGCTCGACCCGGGTGTTGAAGGTGATGGTCTCGCGCAGGCCGAAGTGGTCGACATAGTCCTTGAAGTACTGGAACAGCTGCGCGTGGTGCGGGAAGTCGGGCCAGTCCTTGGGAACCGGGAAGTCCTCGAACGCCAGCCGCCACTTCGAGGTATCGATGTGCAGGCTCTCGTAGCAGGCCGACATGCCGTTGGGGTTCTTGTAGTACCAGTTGCCCCCGATCTCGTCGGACATCTCGAAGCAGTCGTAGGGGACGCCGAAGTCCTTCAGCCGCTTGATCGTGGTGAAGCCGCTGCAGCCCGCGCCGATGACGCACGCTTTCGGGAGCTTGCCCCTGGGGGACTTGGCCGACATTCCACCCTCCTGACTTATCGTTGTTCAGGTGAGTGTAACGGCGTTATGCGGGGCGACAAGCGGCCGCTGGGTGAAGCGCCCGCCTCTTTCGAGACGGGCGCCCGGCCTTCACCCTAGCAGCAAGGGCCGCCGTTGCAGCAGGCCGCGCCCAGGGCGCAGCAGGCTTCGACGGCCTTGTGGACGGCCTCCGGCGCGGCGGCGTAGGCGGCCGTGGCGGAAGCGAGCAGCGCGAAGGCCGCGATCGAGACGATGCGTTTCATGATTTGAGTATCCGATTTCAGGTTGATGGAATTGGTCCTGGAATGCGGGTCTCAACGGGGCGGAGGCGGCTCCGGCGTGATGCTGCGGCCGACGAGGCGCGGCGCGGGGCGTTGCTCGGGCGGCGCGGTCTCGAGGCGGACCGGTTCGGCCTGGGCCTCGATCGGCGCGGGGACGACGATGCAGGTCGTCGCGCAGACCTGCGGGCACGTCGACTTGTCGAGATCGCGGCAGGGCGCGTCCGGGCAGCAGTCGAGCGGCTTGGCCATGGCCGGCGCCAGCGGCGACACGGCCAGCAGCACGGCCGCCAGCAGGGACAGCAGTCGCGCGACGATGCGGGCCGGACGGCGGATCATGCGACTACCCTAGCCGAGCATGGCGGGGTGGCAACCGGCCACGATCCCTTAGGGAGCTCAGTGTCCAAAACGCGCCGGCGAATAGGTGGCCGTGCAAGCGGCGTTGCACTGGGCCCAGCGGCCGCCGCAACCGTCGTCGTCACCGCCCGACTGACAGAAATAGAGGGTCTTCGAGCAGGTCGCCTTGCACTGCTGAGTGTCGCCGGCCGGCCGGCCGACGGCCAGCGGGATGGGCGCGGGCAGGACGAAGCTGGGCATGTCGAGCGGCGCCTGGATCGTCGCGGCCGGCTTGGCCTTCGGCTTCGGCTGGGCCGGGATCGTCGCCTGGCCGGCCAGGGCCGGACCGGCGATGGCGATCAACAGCAAGGCGAGGAGAGCGCGGCGCATGGTCCGCAGATTAGCGCGGCAGGGTGAAGGGGCCGTTAACCATGTTTCACCCTATTCCCCCGCCGCAACCCTCCCCGCGTCAGTCCTGCTGCGCGAGTGTCTCTTCGCGGCGGCTCAGGAAGATCGGCAGGCACATCAGGCCCAGTACCGCCCCGGCCGCCCAGACCAGGCCGGGGAACCAGCCCCGGCTGGCGAAATAGACCTGGGCGATGACCACGGGGCCGACGATCGAGGCCAGGCTCGCCAGGCTGGCCAGCACGCCCTGCAGCCGACCCTGCTGGTCCTCGCCGACCTGGCGCGACAGCAGGGACTGGATCACCGGTTGGCCGACCCCGCCCAGGCAGAACATCGGCAGCAGCAGGAAGGCCATCCAGCCCTTGGTCGCCAGGGCGATGGCGACATAGGCGAAGGCGTCGCAGAGGATGCCGAAGGTCAGGGCCCGGCGCTCGCCGAACCGCTCGGCCAGCGGTCCGGCCACGAAGCCCTGGGTCAGGGCCTGGAAGACGCCGAAGCCCGCCAGCGAGAAACCGACCGTCCAGGGATCCCAGGCGAACTTGTCCTCGCCATAGACCACCCAGATCGTGCCGCCGACCTCGCCGACCACATTGAGGATCGCGAACGCGATCAGCAGCGGCAGCAGGGCCGGGAAGGCGGCCGCCCAGCGCAGCGACGAGAACGGATTGAAGGCCTTGCGGTCGAAGGTCCAAAACTTGCCTCTCGCGGAGCCCTTGTGCGACTCCGGCAGGATGAACAGCGCCATCAGGAAGTTCACGCCGTTCAGCGCCGCGGCGGCCAGGAACGGCGCGCGCACCCAGGCCGCGCCCAGGAACCCGCCCAGCACAGGGCCCAGGATGAAGCCGATGCCGAACATGGCGCTGAACAGGCCATAGCGCCGGGCCCGCTGCTCCTCGGGGGTGATGTCGGCGATATAGGCCTGGGCGACGGCCAGGTTGGCGCCGGTGATCCCGGCGATGGCGCGGCCGACGAACAGCCAGGCCAGGCTCGGGGCCAAGGCCATGAACACATAGTCGATCGCCGCGCCGGCCAGCGAGACCAGCAGCACCGGGCGTCGCCCGACCTTGTCGCTGATCGCCCCCAGCACCGGGGCGCATAGGAACTGCATCAGGGCGTAGAGGCCCAGGAACGCCCCGAACCGCCAGCCCAGGTCGCCGGTATGGCCGACCTCGCGCAACAGGCGCGGAATGATGGGCATGACGAGGCCCAGCCCGGCGATGTCGAGGGCCACGGTGGCGAGGATCAGGCCGAAGGCGGTCTTGGAGCGGTCACGCATAAAATTTATCATCGATAAAGTTCCTTATCGGCGATAAAGTCCGGATCGGCCGCGCGGTCAAGCGATTCATGTAAGCGCGGCCGAAAGGAATGACATGAAGGTCGATCGCCGGCGCATCCTGGAGACGGCGCTGGAGCTGCTGAACGAGGTCGGGGTCGACGCCCTGTCGACCCGGGTGATCGCCGAGCGCCTGGGCGTGCGCCAACCGGCTTTGTATTGGCACTTCAAGAACAAGCGCGCCCTGCTAGACGCGATGAACGGCGAGATCCTGGCGCGCGCCCACGAGGCCCGCGTGCCTCGCGAGGGCGAGGCGTGGCAGGACTTCGTGCGGCGCAACGCGCGCAGCTTCCGCGCCGCCCTGCTGAGCTATCGCGACGGGGCGCGTGTGCATGCCGGCACCGAGGCCGAGCCGGGCGACCTCGACCACGTCGAGGCGCAGGCCATGGCCCTGGTGCGGGCCGGGTTCTCGCCGGCCCAGGCGATGCACCTGTTCATCGCCGTCAGCCGCTATGTGGTCGGCTGCGTGCTGGAGGAGCAGGCCTCGCCCATGGACGGCGCGATCGAGCAAGCCCAGCTGGACGAAGCGGCCAAGGCCTATCCCGTACTGGCCGAGGGCATCGCCCACTACCGCCAGAGCGGCCATGCGGGCCTTTTCGAGCGGGGGATCACGCTGATGATCAAGGGCGCGGAGGCGGAGCTGGCTAGCCCGCCGGACTGACCCGCCAGACCGCGTTCCCCACATCGTCCGCCACCAGCAGCGCGCCGGTCGCGTCCACCGTCACGCCCACGGGCCGCCCCTGGGCCTTGCCCCCGGCGTTCAGGAAGCCGGTCAGGAAATCCTCGACGCCGCCGGCTGGCTTGCCGCCGCTGAACGGCACGAAGATCACCTTGTAGCCGGACTGGGGCTTGCGGTTCCACGAGCCGTGCTGGCCGATGAACACTCCGCCGCGATAGTGCGGCGGGAAGCTTTGGCCTTCGTAGAAGGTCAGGCCCAGCGAGGCGGTGTGGGCGCCCAGGGCGTAGTCGGGGACGATGGCCTGCTCGACCAGGTCCGGACGGCGGTCGGCGTCCTTGACCCGTTTGTCGACGTGGCGGCCGTAGTAGCTGTAGGGCCAGCCATAGAAGCCGCCCTCGCGCACCGAGGTCATGTAGTCGGGCACCAGGTCGTTACCCAGCTCGTCGCGCTCGTTGACGGCGGTCCACAGCTCGCCATTGGCCGGGTTCCAGCCCAGGCCGTTGGGATTGCGCAGGCCAGAAGCGAAGACGCGCTTGGCGCCGGTGGCCAGGTCGACCTCGAGGATCGCGGCGCGATCGGTCTCGGCCGGGATGCCGTTCTCGCCGACATTGCTGTTGGAGCCGACGGTGGCGAACAGCTTGGTCCCGTCCTTGCTGGCGATGATGTTCTTGGTCCAGTGGTGGTTGATCGGCCCGCCGGGCAGATCGGTCACCTTGCGCGGCGCGGCGGTGATGCTGGTCTGCCCCTCCGTGTAGGGGAAGGCGACGATGGCGTCGGCGTTGGCCACGTACAGCGTGTCGCCGACCAGGGCCATGCCGAACGGGGAATAGAGGTTGGTCAGGAACGGCGTCTTCAGCTCGGCCACGCCGTCGTGGTCGGCGTCGCGCAGCAGGGTGATGCGGTTGGCGCTGGGCACGCCGGCCCCGGCCTTCTTCATCAGCATCTTTTCGAAGAAGCCCTTGAGGCCGTGCGGCGGCTCCTTCTTGGGCGGGGCGTTGCTTTCGGCGACCAGCACGTCGCCGTTGGGCAGCACCAGCAGCCAGCGCGGGTGATCCAGACCCGTCGCGAACGGCTGCGCCTTGAAGCCGGCCGGCGCGCGGGGCGTGACGCCGGCGGGCCAGCCGACCACGTCCGAAACCTTAACGGTCGGCAACAGGGCGTGTTCTGGCGCGGGCAGGACGGGGTTGGGGCCATAGCCGACGGCGGAGCCTTGCTGGCCTTGGCTTTGGTCGCAGGCGGCCAGGGCCGTGAAGGCGGCGCCGATGATCAAGATCTCGCGAAACCTGCGACGCATAGCCGCTTTCCTCCTTCATCCAGCGTTCAACGCAAAGGGGCTCTACTCGGCCATGGTAGTTGATACGGGTTCGACCATGTTGAAGTTCCCATCCGAGGCCATCGACCGTCGTCGTCTTCTCGCCAGCCTGCTGGCCCTGAGCGCGCCGAGCGCCGCCTTCGCATCACCCCACAAAAAGGTCGCGTTCAAACCGTCCGCGCCGCCGCTGGTCACCGTGCTGGGCGATTCCATAACCGCGGGCCTTGGCGTGGCCACCGACCTGGCCTTGCCCGCGCGGCTCCAGTCGGCGCTGGGCCAGATGAGCGTGAACGCCCGCGTCTTCGGGTTCGGCGTGATGGGCGACACTACCCTGGGCGGGCTGTCGCGGGTCGAGCGGGTGCCGGCGGGGACCACGGTTTGCGTCGTGGCCCTGGGCGGCAACGACCTGCTGCAAGGCGCCGACCCGTCCTGGACCCGCGCCAACCTGCGGGCCATCGTCCAGCATCTGAAGGAGCGCAACATCCGCGTGGTGCTGGCGGGCATGCGAGCCCCGGCCCTGCTGGGCGTTGACTACGCCCGCCGCTTCACGGCGATCTATCCGGACCTGGCGCGCGAGCTGGGTGTGTTCTACGCGCCGGACTTCTTCACCGGCGTGATCGGCGTCTCGCGGCTCATGCAGCGGGACGGCATCCATCCGAACGCCGAGGGCGCGCGGATCATCGCCGAACGGCTGGCGCCGGTGGTGGCGCAGGCGCTGCGCGGGTAGAAGAACCTGTCATCCCGGGCGAAGCGCAGCGGAGACCCGGGACCTCGGAAAGCGCGGCGCTTCCGGCGGTCCCGGCTCGGCGCGCCGCGCGCTGGGCCGGGATGACAGTTTTAACGGTCTACTCCGCCGCTTCCTTCAGTTCCGGCTTCTTGGCCGCCACGTGGTGGTGGCCGCCGAAGATGCGGCGCGTCAGGCGTTCCGAGCGGGTCTTGAGGCCATCCATCAGGATGAAGACCACCGGGATGTAGAGCAGCGACAGCAGGGTCGAGGTGATCAGGCCGCCGATGACCGCGATGGCCATCGGAGCCCGGAACTCGACTTCCGCGCCCAGGCCGATGGCGGTGGGCAGCATGCCCGCGCCCATGGCCACGGTGGTCATCAGGATCGGCCGGGCCCGCTTGTGCGCGGCGT
Source organism: Caulobacter sp. 1776 (assembly GCF_040545685.1). Taxonomy (NCBI): domain Bacteria; kingdom Pseudomonadati; phylum Pseudomonadota; class Alphaproteobacteria; order Caulobacterales; family Caulobacteraceae; genus Caulobacter; species Caulobacter sp. 1776. Next base: position 306,191 of record NZ_JBEPMI010000009.1, on the reverse strand, counting down.
CGATGATCGCCGTGCGCTTGTCCATGCCGTGTTCCTTCATGGCCATGATCGCGTACTCGACCAGCAGGATCGAGTTCTTGGCCGCGATGCCCATCAGCATCAGGATCCCGATCAGGGTCGAGATCGAGAAGCTGGAATGGGCCAGCACCAAGAGGCCGAAGGCGCCGCCGATGGCCAAGGGCAGGGCCACCATGATGGTGATCGGGTGGGCGAAGCTGCGGAACAGCAGCACCAGCACGACGTACATCAGGAGGATGCCGGTGATCAGCGCGCCCAGGAAGCCGCTGACCATCTCGGCGATGAACTCGGCGTCGCCGGCGGCCACTTCCTTGACGCCATTCGGCAGGTTCTTGACCGAGGGCAGGGCGTGGACGCGCTTGGCCGCCTCGCCGACGACGATGCCGTCGAGCTCGGCGGTGATCGTCGCCACCCGCGAGCGGTCCTGGCGGTCGATCTGCGAGGGACCCGCGCCGAAGCGCACGTCAGCCACCGCGTTCAGCGGCACCGAGCCCGAGGCCGACGGCACCTGCAGGGTCTGCAGGACGGCGATGTCCTCGCGGGCGTCGTTGTCCAGGCGCAGGCGGATCGGCACCTGGCGGTCGCCCAGATTGTACTTGGGCAGGTTCTGGTCGACGTCGCCGATGGTGGCGACGCGCACGGCCTGGGAGATCGCTCCGGCCGAGACGCCGGCGCGGGCGGCCTGATCGGGCTTGGGCGTCACGACGATCTCGGGACGGGCGATCGAGGCGGTGTTGACCACGTGGGCCAGGCCCGGCACGGCGCGCATCTCGGCTTCGACCTTGCGGGCCGCGGCCTCCAGGGCCGGACCGTTGTCGCTGAGCAGGCGCAGGGTGTAGCTGCCGCCGCTGGACGGGCCGCCGCCGTTGTTGCTGCCCGCGCCGATCCGGGCGCCGGGGATCTGGGCGAACTGGTCGACCATCTGGCGGCTGAAAGCCTGCTGGCTGATCCGCTTGCCCTTTTCGGTCAGGTCGGCGGTGATCTGGCCCTTGTTGACGGCGTTGCCGCCGACCGAGGCGTAGACGCTGACCACTTCGGGGCGGGCGCGCAGCTCGCGGGTCACGCGCTGCACGACGGCGTCGGTCTCGTCCAGGGTAGCGCCCGGCGGCAGCTCGACCGAGAACTCGGCCCGGCCGCGGTCGGCCTGGGGCTGGAACTCGAACGGCAGGCGGGTGGCCAGGAAGATCGAGACGATGAACATCGGGATGCCCATCGCCAGCACCTTCCAGCGATTGCGCAGGCCCCAGTTCAGGCTCTTGAGGTAGGGACCCATCCAGGGCGGATCCTTGTCCTCGTGCTTGTGGTCGGCCTTCAGCATGTAGGCGCCCATCAGCGGCGTCAGCAGGCGGGCGACCACCAGCGAGAACAGCACCGAGATACAGGCGGCCAGGGCGAAGGCCTTGAAGAACTGGCCGATGATGCCGGGCATGAAGCCGACCGGGGCGAACACCGCGACGATGGTGAAGGTGGTGGCCACGACCGCCAGGCCGATCTCGTCGGCCGCCTCCATGGCCGCCGCATAGGGGCTTTTGCCCCCGCGCATGTGGCGGACCATGTTCTCGATCTCGACGATGGCGTCGTCGACGAGGATGCCGACGGTCAGCGACAGGGCCAGCAGCGTCACGCCGTTCAGCGACTGGTTCATCGGCGCCAGCACCGCGAACGTCGGCAGCAGCGACATCGGGATGGCGACCGCCGACAGCAGGGTCGCGCGCCAGTCGCGCAGGAACAGCAGCACCACCAGCACGGCCAGCACCGCGCCGATGATCAGGGCTTCCATCGAGGCGACATAGCTTTCCTCGATGTATTTCACGTTCGAGGTGATCTCCTCGATCGTCAGCTCGGGGTGATCCTTGTCGAGCTTCTCGATGGCCTTGCGGACCTTCTCGGCGGTCTGCACCTCCGAGGCGCCGCGCGAGCGGACCATGTTGAAGGTCACGACTTCCTGGCCGTCGTAGCGGGCGCGCGAGCGGGGCTCGGCCCAGTGGTCGGTGACCTCGCCGAGATCGGCCAGGCGCACGGTGCCGCCGTTGCCGACGGGGACGCGGGTCTCGCGCAGCTGCTCGACCGAGCCGGCCGCGCCCAGGGTGCGGATCGCGCGCTCGGAGCCCGAGATGGTCACCCGGCCGCCGGGCAGGTCGGCGTTGGACGAGACCAGGGCCTGGCTGACCGCGGCGGCGGTGACGCCCCGCGCGGCCAGGCGGTCGGGATTGAGGGCGACCTCGATCTCGCGGCTGACGCCGCCCTGGCGGTTGACCTCGCCGACCCCGCGCAGCGCCAGCAGGGCGCGGCTGACGTCGTTGTCGACGAACCAGCTGCGCTGCTCGGGCGTCAGGGTCGGGGCCTTGACGACATAGGTGATCAGCGGGTCGCCCGAGATGTCGATCCGGGTGACGATCGGCTCCTGCATGTCCTGGGGCAGGGAGCCGCGCAGGTTGGACATGGCGTTGCGCACGTCGTTGGTGACGCGCTCGTGGTCCACGCCCAGCTCGAACTCGATGAAGGTGGTCGAGGCGCCGTCGACGACGGTGGAATTGATGTGACGCACTTGGCCCAGGCCCGCGATCGAGTCCTCGATCAGGCGGGTGACCTGGGTCTCCAGCTCACTGGGCGCGGCGCCGGGGCGCACGGCCGTGACGACCACGAACGGCAGGTCGACGTCGGGATTGTTGTTGATCCGCATGCTCTTGAACCCGGCGACGCCGGCGATCGTCAGCAGGATGAACAGCAGGATGACGGGGATCGGGTTCTTGATCGCCCAGGAAGAGATGTTGCGCATCGGACGCGTCCTCAGCGAGCGGGCTTGGAAGCGACTTGGGGCGCGGGCGCCTGGCCCACGCGGACCAGATCGCCTTCGCCCAGGAAGCCGGCCCCCTCGACCACGACCCGCTCGCCGGCGGTCAGGCCGCTGGCGGCGATACGGTCGCCGGTATTGGCCAGGATGGTGATCCGACGGAAGTGGACCTTCTTGGCGGAGTCAACCACGAACACGCCGGGCCGGTTCTCGCGATACAGCACCGCGGCGCTGGGCACGACCAGGGCCGGCTGGTCACCGGCGTCGATCGTGGCGCGGGCGAACATGCCCGGACGGAAGCCGCCCATCGACGACAGCGCCACGCGCGCCATGCCCAGGCGGGTGGTGGTGTTGACCTCGGAGGTGACGATCCGGACGCGGCCAGTCATCTCGCCGACCTTCTCGGAATAGATCTTGGCGGGCATGCCGGCCTTGACCGAGGCGAGGTCGGTTTCCGGGATCTCGGCGTCCAGCTCCAGGCGGCCGTCGCGGACGATCCGGAACAGCTCCGAACCGGCGCTGACGATCTGGCCCTTGGTGACGCTGCGGCGGCTGATCAGGCCGCTGACCGGCGCGCGGATCGCGGTCTGGGCCAGGCGCGCGGCCGTCTCGCCGCGCGCGGCCTCGGCGGCGGCCAGGTTGGCGGCGGCGGTGCCTTGCTTGGCGGTGGCCGTGTCGAGGCCAGCCTGCGAGAGGTAGCCCTTGGCCTGCAGGTCGCGGGCCCGGTTCAGGGCGGCCTGGGCCTCGGCCAGGGTGGCCTTGGCGCTGGCGACGCTGGCCTGCTGCTGGCGCAGCTGGGCGGCGATCACGCTGTCGTTCAGCTTGACCAGCACCTGGCCGGCCGAAACGACCTGGCCTTCCTCGGCGTTGACGGCCACGGCGGTCAGGCCGCCGGTCTCGGCGCCGACCGGCACCTCTTCCCACGGCGAGATGGTGCCCGTGGCGTTGATCTGGCGAGCGATCGGCTGGCTGGAGGCCAGGGCGACGCTGACGGTCGCCGACGCGGTCGGCGCGGCCTTTTCCTTCTTCGGCTTCTTGTCGCCGCATCCCGAGAGCGCGAGCGCGCTCACACCCAGGACCAAGACCAGCGCGCTCAAGTTCGGGCGGCGCCCATTGATCCGGTAAAGCACGATCATCCCCAGCACAGTTGAAAGCCCGTCGGCCTTCTAGCCGACAAACCCACGGTTGCTGAGTTAATTTGCCGTAAGACGATAAAATGGAGCCGCCGCCCATCTCCGCCCATGAGGAGAGGGGACGCCCCGGGCGGTCCGCCGGGGACGTGAGACAGGGTCGAAGCTATGTCAGAGGCGGCGCGGCGTCAGGCGGCGCGGCGTCAGGGGGCGAGGCGTTCGGCGCGAGCCGCCGGCCCGGCAGGGCGCCGCAGAACAGCGCGGCCATGGTCAGGTAGCTGAAGACGCCGCCGCCGGCGATCAAGCTGGCGCGATTGGGAATCTTGGGATCGACCAAAGTGGCCAGCATCAGGATCAGGCTCAGGCCGTGAAAGCCGCAAGCCCACATCGGCCACCAGCGGTTCGACCGCATGGCGATGAACAGCAGCACCAGCATCAGGACCACGTCCACCAGGAACACCGCCGTCTGCGGCCCGAACCGCTGATGGCTGTTGTAGAGAAAGCCGGTGGCGAACCAGGCGAGGATCATGGCGGCGCCGGCCAGGCGTTCGGGCCAGCCGCCACGCCATAGCGCCACGCCGGTCGCGATCAGCAACGCGGCGAGACTGGCCCACTGATAGAGGTAGCTGAGCGGCGACATCGCGTCAGGGTGGCGTCTTTCCGCCAGATTGCAACGCTCCTCGCTAATCGGGATCGGCGAGGATCTGGGGGCTTTGCGCCCTGGAGCGCGGCCTCTAGAGCGCGTCGGGCGAAAGCGTGACCGGTTTCGCCCTTAAAACGCGCTATAAACTATTGAATCTATGGCCTGTTTGTCGAGTTCAGATGATTTCCGCCTGAACTCGACAGGCGCTAGGCGGCGATGGTCAGGCGACCGCTGGTCTTGGTCATGCCCTCCGGCTTGACGGGCGCCTCGCCGAAGCCGTCGTCGAAGGACACGGCCGAAAGGCCGATGTCGTGCTGGGCGACGGTCAGGTGCTTATGGGTGGTGACGATGCCTTCGCGCGCCACGCCAAGGGCCTGCATCGTATTGATGGCCGACATGATGGCGTCCTGGCCGATCAGGGCCGACAGGTTGGCGGCCTGGCGACTACGGGGCATCAGGGCGGCGAGGGTGGCGGTCGTGGCGATGGCGGCGTCGATGGCCTTTTCGGCGGCGAACAGGGCTTCGGCCACGGTTTCAGCGGCCGCACGGCGTTGCTTGAGCATACGAAGTCTCCCTCACGCCGACGGTGTCGACGCGTTGCCAGATGTTGATGGTGTCGGATTGCTCGCCCGGGTTCGCGGGCGGCGGGTCTTAGGGGAAGAGGCTTTCCAGGGCGTGGAGCCCCGCCAGGATCGAACCGAACGCGAAAGCGGTCACGATCATCACGGCCGCGATGAAGGCCAGCCTCAGGGGCAGGCTCAGATGATTGGGTCTTGCTCCTCCAAGTCCGATGAGGAGGAGTCCGACAGGAACGTCTCGTCCATCACCGCGCTGGCGATGCACAGGATCTCGCGCATCACCAGTTCGTTGGGCTTGAACGAAGCCTGCTTGCGCGTGGCCGCCACCAGGTCGTGGACCATCATCGCGCCAGCCGGGGTGACCGAGAGGCTCTGCAGCTGGCGCTCGAGCTCGCTCCAGGTGATCGGGGGCAGCATCTCGGCCGAATTCAGTCGGGGCCACGTATGCTGGAAGCTCGTCACTTCCTGGCGAAGGTGGGCGGCGCGACCGATCGCGTCCTTCTGGTAGGGGGTCAGCTCGCTCGGGTGGGGGGTCAATTCGTTCACTGGAAACTCCTTCCTCGATGCGGTCAGCTGACCGTGAAGAAGGGCGTTCGCCTAGCCGGGCCGGATCGGACCCCGACGCGATCGGAGGGGGGGCGCCCCCCTGATAGGGGCCCTGATGGACCCCCTGGTGGGCTCTGTCGAAGACCCGGCGCGCGGCGTCATAACGGTCGGCCGCGCCGAGGCGCCGGCGGGCCTTGTCCAGATGCCAGTCGACGGTGTGCTTGGAGAGGCCCAGCTCGCGGGCGATCTCCTTGGAGCTCATGTGGCGATCAACGAGTCGAAGGCACTCACGCTCACGTTCGGTGAGGCGGTCGAGGCCTTCGACCTGATCAGAAAGGGAAGGGTCGCCCTTATCCATCGCAAGGGAACTTTAGGCGAACATTTCGGTTCGGCAAGCCGCCGGAACATTAAACCTTTGCTATTATGGTTACGGCAGATCCTCTCCAGCGAGTTTCGAGGACACCTTCCAGAGGTCGACGCCGCCTTCCGAGGCATGGCGATCGATCTCGGCCAGCTCCTCGGCGGAGAAGGCCAGGCCGTTCAGCGCCGCCAGGGAATCCTCCAGCTGAGCCACCGTCCGGGCCCCGATCAGGGCCGAGGTGACGCGCGGATCGCGCAGCACCCAGGCCAGGGCCAGCTGGGCCAGGGTCTGGCCGCGCCGCTGGGCGATGGCGTTCAGGGCCTTGATGCGCTCGATATTGTCGGCGGTCAGCAGGTGGCCGCCGAACGAGCCGTTCTTGGCGGCGCGCGAGTCCGCCGGCGCGCCGTTCAGGTATTTGCTGGTCAGCAGGCCCTGGGCCAGCGGCGAGAAGGCGATGCAGCCGACGCCCAGGGCGTCCAGCGTGTCCAGCAGCTCGTCCTCGATCCAGCGATTGACCATCGAATAGGACGGCTGGTGGATCAGCAGCGGCACGCCCTCGCTCTTCAGGATGGCGTGGGCCTGGCGAGTCAGCTCGGGTGAATAGGACGAGATCCCGACATACAGCGCCTTGCCCTGGCGGTGCAGGTGGGCCAGGGCGCCCATGGTCTCTTCCAGCGGCGTCGTGGGGTCGACGCGGTGCGAATAGAAGATGTCGACATAGTCGACGCCCATCCGTTTGAGGCTCTGGTCGCAGCTGGCGATCAGATACTTCCGCGAGCCGCCGATGCCGCCATAGGGGCCCGGCCACATGTCCCAGCCGGCCTTGGTCGAGATCACCAGCTCGTCGCGATGGGCGGCGAAATCGGATCCCAGGACCTTGCCGAAGTTCTCTTCCGCCGAGCCGTAGGGCGGGCCGTAGTTGTTGGCGAGGTCGAAGTGGGTGACGCCCAGATCGAAGGCCCGGCGTAGAATGGCGCGGCCGGTCTCGAACACGTCCGTCCCCCCGAAATTCTGCCAGAGGCCCAGCGAGATCGCCGGCAGATCGAGGCCGCTGCGGCCGGTGCGGCGGTAGGGCATGGACGCGTAGCGATCGGCGGCGGCGACGTAGGGGGTCTGCATGGGGGGCTCCTTGGAGGCCGTCATCCCGGACGAGCGCGCGGCGCGAAGATCCGGGATCGCGGCAGGCTCGGCGTTTCCTGCGGTCCCGGCTCGGCGCGCTGCGCGCTTGGCCGGGATGACAGTTTTTAACGGATCACGCCTCGCGGCGGGCCGCTTCGCTTTCGGTCGCCGGCGAGGCGGCGCGGATCAGTTCCAGCACATCGACGATGATCTCGCGCATGGCCGACGACGCCTTGTCGGCGTCGCGGGCGATGATCGCCTCGGCCACGTCCTCGTGCGAGGGGATCGAGGCGGTGCGCCCCTTGATGCGGTTGGTGAAGCGGATCGAGATGCGCAGGGCCGTGTTCACCAGCTCGTGCAGCTCGCGATAGAACGGATTCTTGGTCGCGCTGAGGATGGCGATGTGGAAGGCGATGTCGGCCGACAGCGGATCGTCCTCGCCCTCGGCGGCGGCCTTCATCCGGCGCAGGCCCTTGCGGATCTCCTCCAGCCCGGCCTCGTCGGCGTTGCGGGCGGCCAGGGCGGCGGCGGCCGGTTCGATGCCTAAGCGCATCTCGGTGAAGTCGGCCAGCAGACGCAGGCTGAACTTGCGCTCCAGCAGCCAGCGCAGCACGTCGGGGTCGAGCATGTTCCACTCGGCCTCGGGCTCGACCACGGTGCCGTGGCGCGGGCGGGCGCTGAGCAGGCCCTTGGCGGTCAGCATCTTGACCGCCTCGCGGGTGACGGTGCGGCTGGCGCCGAACTGCTTGGACAGCTCGCCTTCGGTCGGAAAGCCCACGACGGCGTACTCGCCGGTCACGATGGCCTGACCAAGTTGCTCGACCAGGCCGTAGGTCAAACTCAGACCAGGCTGAGTGCGCATCGGCGAATCTTCTTTCCTGCGGCGACGAAACAAAGGGATTCGCCGCTGTGTGCCTAAATTCCGGACCGTTCGCGACGCGAACGGTTCAGGGTGAATACAGCTGCGCCGCGCCTTTTCGGCAAGAGCGTTCAGGCATGTGGTCTGACCAAAACCGAAAAAATGGGCGACCCAGCACAAGTGGGGTCGCCCATCCTGGTTCACCACCAGGTGGCGTAGAGCGCGATCAGGATCAGGATCACCCCGACGCCGGCGATGTTGAAACCGGTCGAGGTCTTGTAGCTGACCCCTTCCAGCGTCACGACGCTGACCGGCGTCTTCTGCGGCGCGACCAGCGAGACCAGCACGGCCCCGGCCAGCGACAGCAGGAAGACGACGCCGACGCGGTTCATGAACGGCATGGTGTAGATCGCCTGTTCCTGCAGCCACCAGAACACCGCCGACAGGACCGCCGAGCCGATGGCGGCGGTCAGGGCCCCGGCGGTGGTCGCCTTCTTCCAGAACATGCCCAGGATGAAGATCACCACGATCCCCGGCGTGAAGAAGCCGGTGAACTCCTGGATGAATTGGAACGCCTGCTCGGCCCCGCCCAGCAGGGGCTTGGCGGTCAGGACGCCGATGATCACCGCCAGGACGGCGGTCAGGCGGCCGACGGCGACCAGCTGACGCTCGCTCGTCCCCGGGCGGGCCTTGGCGTAGACGTCGAGGGTGAAGATGGTGGCGATCGAATTGATCTTGGCCGCCAGCGAGGCGACGATCGCCGCCACCAGCGCCGCGAACACCAGGCCCAGCAGGCCGGGCGGCAGCAGCTTCATCATCTCCGGATAGGCCTGGTCGGGCTTGATGCCTTGCGGGGCCAGGACCAGGGCGGCGATGCCCGGCAGCACCACGATCACCGGCATCAGCAGCTTCAGATAGGCCGCCATGGCGATGCCCTTCTGGGCTTCCTTCAGGTCCTTGGCCCCCAGGGCGCGCTGGATGATGTACTGGTTGAAGCCCCAGTAGCTGATGTTCATGATCCACAGGCCGCCGACCAGCACCGCGATCCCGGGCAGGTCCTTGTAGTGCGGGTTGTCCTTCGAAAGGATCATGTCGAACTTGTCGGGGAACTGGGTGGTCAGCTGGTGGAAGCCGGCCAGCACGTCGCCGCCGCCGATCTTGCCCAGCGACAGCCAGGCGATGATCAGGCCGCCGGTGACCAGCAGGGCCACCTGGACGATGTCGGTCAGGGCCACGGCCTTCAGCCCGCCCCAGATCTGATAGGCCAGGGCGAAGGCGCCGATGGCGGCGAGGGCCCACATCTGGTCCAGGCCCGTGACGGTGTGAATGGCGATCGAGCCCAGCCACAGGATCGAGGTCAGGTTCACGAAGACGTACAGGCCCAGCCAGAAGACGGCCATCAGTGTCCGCACGCTGGGCCCGTACCGCTGCTCCAGGAACTGCGGCATCGTGTAGACGCCGTTCTTCAGGAACACCGGCAGGAAGAACTTCCCGACGATCAGCAAGGTCAGGGCCGCCATCCACTCGTACGAGGCGATGGCCAGGCCGATGGCGTAGCCCGAGCCGCTCATGCCGATGATCTGCTCGGCCGAGATGTTGGCGGCGATCAGCGAGGCGCCGATCGCCCACCAGGGCAGGGCCTTGCCGGCCAGGAAGTAGTCGGTCGAGTCCTTCTGGTGGCCGCCCTTGTCGCGCGACACCCACTGGGCCAGGCCGAAGATGGCGACCGCGTAGATCGCGAGCACCGCGATGTCGATGGCGGCTAGGTTCATGGTTTCCTCCCCCGTTCTGTGACGGTTATTTTTGGTTCCAGGCCGCGACCAGGGCGGCGGCGCGCTCGCCGACCTCCTGGGCCGTGTAGCCGGGTCTATAGAGCTCGCCGCCGACGCCGATGCCGGCGACGCCGGCCGCGCGCCAGGGCTCGAGATTGGCCGCGCCGACCCCGCCGACGGCATAGACCCGAACGTCCTTGGGCAGCACGTCCTTGACCGCCTTGATGTGACCCGGCCCGAAGCTGCCCGCGGGGAAGAGCTTCAGGTTGCGGGCCCCGGCCTTGACGGCGGCGAAGGCTTCCGAGGGCGTGGCGAAGCCCGGCATGGCGGTCAGGCCCAGCGCGACGGCGCGGGCGATGACCTCTGGATCGGTGTTGGGCGTGACGATCAGCTTGCCGCCCACGCCGGCGACGTCGTCGACGGCCTTGGGCGTCAACACCGTGCCGGCCCCGCACAGGGCCTTGTCGCCAAAGGCGGCGCACAGCTTCTCGATGCTTTCCAGCGGATAGGGCGAGTTCAGCGGCACCTCGATCGCCTGGATCCCGGCCGCGACCAGGGCGGCGGCGATGTCCACGACCTCGTCCGGCTTCACGCCGCGCAGGATGGCCACGATGGGAGGCGGGGCGGCGTCGGTCATAAGCGTCACTTCTGTTGAGATCTGGAAATCGTCGAGAGGCCGGCCAGGACCGCCGCGTCGCCGTCGACGACGGTCGCGTCGACATGGACTTGGCCCAGGGCCTGGACATAGAGATCGCTGAGCGCCCCCGCGCCGATCACGGTCACGGCGTCCATCGGCCCGAACCAGTCGCGGGCGGCGGCCACGTCGGCGCCGACCAGCAGGCCGGACAGGAAGCCCATAGCGTCGGCGGGCGACAGGCCTTCCAGCAACTGCCGCGAGCGGGTCTCGAACATCAGGTGCGGCAGGCGCGCCGCGCCATGCTCGGCGATCCGGGCCAGGCCCTTGGCGAAGCCCTCGGCCGAGCCGTCGGCCTGGGATCCGCCACCAGCCGCGAGGGTCGAGTGCTGCTTCAACAGGGCGAAGGTCTCGCCGACGGGGGCGGTGACGAAGCCCATGATCCTGCCGTCCTCGACCACGGTCCACTTGTTGTGGGTGCCGGGCAGGACCAGCAGGCGCCGGCCGGCGCGCAAGGCGCCGTCCAGGGCCAGGGCGCCGAAGACTTGCGTCTCCTCGCCGCGCATCACGTCGGGACCGCCCAGCGGGTTGGCGCACGAGAGGCCCGGGACCAGGGTGATCGGCAGGCCGTCGGCCGCGAAGCGCAGGGCCTTGTCCGCCACCTCGGCGGGACCGGCCGGGCAGGCGGCGTAGGGCGCTTCCTTCCAGCCGATCCGCGAGCCGACCATGCCGCACAGCAGGGCGCCGGTCGGCCCCGCCTCGCGCCAGTCGCCGACCAGGTCGAGGAAGGTCTTTTCGGGGCTGTCGGTCAGGGCCGAGACGCCCGGGCCGTCGCGGCGATGGATGACGCTCTTGCCCTGGCGCAGCCAGAGTCTGAGGCGCGAGGTGCCCCAGTCGCCGACGATGACGATGTCCTGGTCCATCAGTGGCTTTCGCGCGTCACGACCGAGCCCGAGGCCCCGACCAGGAAGTCGAGGTCCGCGCCCTGGTCGGCCTGCAGCACGTGGTCGACATAAAGCTTGGCGTAGCCGCGCGTATATTTCGGAGCCGGAGGGTCGGCGCGCCAGGCGGCGATGCGGGCCTCCAGCTCGGCGTCGCTGATCGACAGGTTGAGCGAGCGCGAAGGACCGTCGAGCACGATCTCGTCGCCGTTCCGCACCACGGCCAGCGGGCCGCCAGCGTCGGACTCGGGCGAGACGTGCAGGATGACCGCGCCATAGGCGGTGCCGCTCATCCGAGCGTCGCTGATGCGCAGCATGTCCTTGACGCCCTTTTCCAGCAGCTTGCGGGGAAGCGGCATGTTGCCGACTTCGGGCATGCCCGGATAGCCCTTGGGACCGCAGCCCTTCAGCACCAGGACCGAGGTCGCGTCGACGTCGAGGTCCGGGTCGTCGATGCGGGCGCGGAAGTCCTCGATGGTCTCGAACACCACCGCCTTGCCGCGATGGCTGAGCAGCTCTGGCGACGCCGCGCTGGGCTTCATCACCGCTCCACCGGGGGCCAAGTTGCCGCGCAGCACCCAGATGCCGCTGTCGGGCTTCACCGGATCGGCCATCGTGCGGATGACGTCGGCGTTGAACACCTCGGCGGCTTCGTACTGCGCGCCGATGCGGTGGCCGGCCACGGTCGGCGCCTCGGGATCGAGGACCTTTTCCAGCTGCTTCATCACCGCCGGCAGGCCGCCGGCATAGTGCAGGTCCTCCATCAGGAACCGGCCCGATGGCTGCAGGTCGACCAGCAGCGGCACGTCGCGCGACAGGTGATCGAAGTCCTCGAGGTCCAGCTTCACGCCCAGGCGCCCGGCCAGGGCCAGCAGGTGGACGACGGCGTTGGTCGAGCCGCCGATCGCGGCGTGGACGCGCAGGGCGTTTTCGAAGGCCGCGCGCGTGGCGACCCGCGACAGGCGGCGGTCTTCCTTGACCATCTTGACGATGGTCCGGCCGGTCTCGTGCGACATGGCCCGGCGGCGAGCGTCCACGGCGGGGATGCTGGCGTTGTAGGGCAGGGACAGGCCCATGGCCTCGATGATCGCGGCCATGGTCGAGGCCGTGCCCATGGTCATGCAGGTGCCCGGTGAGCGGCTCATGCCGCTCTCGGCCGACATGAAGTCCGCCAGGCTCATCTCGCCGGCCCGGACGGCCTCCGAGAACTTCCAGACGTCGGTGCCCGAGCCGATGTCCTTGCCGCGGAACTTGCCGTTCAGCATCGGCCCGGACGAGACGACGATGGTGGGCAGGTCGACGCTGGCCGCGCCCATCAGCTGGCCCGGGGTGGTCTTGTCACAGCCGCCCAGCAGCACGACGCCGTCGATCGGATTGCCCCGGATCGACTCCTCGACCTCCATGGCCAGCAGGTTGCGGAACAGCATGGCCGTCGGCCGCATCTGGGTCTCGCCCAGCGACATGGCCGGGAATTCCAGCGGCAGGCCGCCGGCCTCCCAGACGCCGCGCTTCACGTGCTCGGCGATCTCGCGCAGGTGGGCGTTGCAGGGCGTGATCTCGGACCAGGTGTTGCAGATGCCGATCACCGGGCGACCGTCGAAGGCATCGTCGGGCAGCCCCTGGCTCTTCATCCAGGATCGATGGATGAACCCGTCCCGATCCAGCTTGCCATAGGTTCCGCCGCTGCGCAGGCGCTTGCCCGCGTTCCCGTCGCTCATATCCGTCCCTAACGCCGGCCGCGGGGGCCGATCCGCACCGTATGGACGGGCATTTATAGTATAATAATGACCGACGCAACGCCGGGAAACATGGAAGCGCTTCCCGACTTTTCGCGCGCAAAGCCCTCAAATCACAACCTTGGTTTAAAGGTGTGACCGAAAAATCGCGTTTCGCCAGTGAAATGATAGCGCTATCAATTTCGTCTTGAAGGTCCCAATTATACGATTATAGCTATCGAACATGGAGCGAGCGGCATGAGCGGCCGCACGTCACCGGACGCCCTAGAACGGACCGGGACGGCTCTCAACAGGGGAAGGGAACCGGCATGCAGCGCCTCAATCCATCTTATCGCAAATTCATGTACGCCAGCGCCTCGGCACTGGTGCTTTGCGCTGTCGCGCCAGCGGCCTTCGCCCAGCAGGCGCCAGCCAAGGACGCCGACGTCGTCGAAGAGGTCGTGGTCACCGGCCAGCGCGCCGCGATCCAGTCGGCCCAGAAGCTCAAGCAGAACGCCGAGCAACTGGTCGACTCGATCACCTCGACCGACATCGGCGCCCTGCCGGACCGCAGCGTCACCGAAGCCCTGCAGCGTATCTCGGGCGTCACCATCGGCCGCACCTCGGATCCCCGCGACGCCGACCGCATCTCGGTCGAAGGCAGCGGCGTGCAGGTCCGCGGCCTCTCGTGGGTCCGTGGCGAACTGAATGGCCGCGACAGCTTCTCGGCCAAGGCCGGCCGCACCCTGAGCTTCGAAGACGTGCCGCCCGAGCTGATGGCTGGCGTCGACGTCTACAAGAACCCGTCGGCCGACATCATCGAAGGCGGCGTGGGCGGCACCGTCAACCTGCGCACCCGCATGCCGTTCGACAGCAAGAAACGCGTCATCGCCTATTCGCTCGACGCGAGCTGGGGCGATCTGGCCCGGAAGTGGAAGCCCAGCGGCTCGGTCCTGTACAGCGATCGCTTCGACACCAGCATCGGCGAGATCGGCTTCCTGGTCGACCTGTCCGACTCCAAACTCGCGAGCCGCACCGACACCATGTCGGTCGACCCATACAACGTCCGCACCGACCTGGTTCCGGGCAAGACGGTCTATGTCCCCGGCGGTTACGGCTATCGCAGCCTGGACTTCGAGCGCGAGCGCAAGGGCATCGACGCCGCCGTGCAATGGCGTCCCAACGAGCAATGGGAAGCCACTCTGCACTTCCTGCGCTCGTCCGCTTCGCAGGCCTCGACCGAGCGCGCCAACGGCTTCAATCCGGGCACGGGCAACGGCCCGATGGCCGGGACCAGCTTCACCTATAGCGACAGCGGCCACTTCCTGAAGGGCACGATGGCCGACTCGCCCGGCGGCACGGGCCTGGGGTCGTCCCTGATCGACACCCGCTTCGCCGAGCGCGACTCGGTGACCTCGGACTACTCGCTGAACCTGAAGTACAACCCGAACGACAAGTGGTCGTTCACCGGCGACGTCCAGTACATCTACGCCAAGACGAAGGTGGTCGATAACACCGCGTTCAATGCCCTGAACGGCTCGACCCTGCCGGCCACCCTGGACCTGACCGGCGATCTGCCCAGGATCACGGCCAACAACGACAAGGCCTTCCTGGCCAATCCCGCCAACTACTACCTGCAGGCGGCGATGGATCACCATGATCGCAACGACGCCGCCGAGTGGGCCGAGCGCTTCGACGGCAACTACGACTTCGACGAGGGCGGCTGGCTGAGGTCGTTCCGCTTCGGCGTCCGCCACACCTTCCGCCAGGCGACCACGCGCGAGACCACCTATCGCTGGGACTCGGTGGCGCCCAGCTGGTCGGCGACGGGGCCGATCACCACGCTGAAGGACTACCAGGGCAACTACGGGGTCTTCGCCTTCGACAACTATTTCCGCGGCAAGACCACGCTGCCCGCGGCCTTCGTGATGCCGAACGCAGACTTCGTGAACAACTACGGGGTCAACTCGATCCCGCTAGGACGGATCGCGGCGGCGAATGGCGGCGGTTGGCGTCCCTTCAACGGCGATTTCGAGGACCAGACGCAGTTCGGCGGCAAGGGCAGCACCAACCACCAGAAGGAGGAGACGCTGGCCGCCTACGGCCTGCTGCGGTTCGGCCACGACGTCTCGCTGTGGGGCGGCGAGCGGGAGATCGACGGCAACATCGGCCTGCGTGTCGTCAAGACCGAGACCAAGAGCCAGGGCCTCCAGGTCTTCACGGCGAACAACGGCAGCACCAGCTCCGACATCCCGGCCGCCGACCAGGCGTTCGCGAACGGCGCCAAGAGCCCGTTCAAGGGCGGCCGCGACTATGTCAGCCTCCTGCCCAGCCTTAACGTGCGCCTGAAGATCACCCCGGACATGTTCGTCCGCTTCGCGACGGCCAAATCCATCGTCCGTCCGGACTTCCAGCAGCTGCAGCCGAACTACACGATCAGCGCCACCAACGGCTTCCTGATCGGCGGCGCCTGCAGCAGCTCGATCCCCAGCGGCGCGCAGGCCAACTGCGTCTATCAGTACAAGGCCAACGCCGGCAATCCGGACCTGAAGCCGATCCGCTCGACCCAGTACGACCTGTCCTGGGAGTGGTACTTCAACTCGACCGGCAGCGTGACGGCGACGGCGTTCTACAAGGACGTCTACAACTTCATCGCCAACAGCCCGACCAACCTCAGCTTCACCAACAACGGCGTGACGCGTACGGCCCTGGTGACCCAGCCGTACAATGCCGGCCACGGTACGGTTAAGGGCTTCGAAGTCGCCTATCAGCAGTACTACGACTTCCTGCCCGGCGCGCTGCGCGGCCTGGGTCTGCAGGCCAACTTCACCTATATCGACAGCAAGGGTACGCAGAATGCGTCGGCCAACCCTTACGACAACACGCAGATCACCAACGCCGCCGCCGTGAGCCTGCCGCTCGAGGGCATGTCGAAGACCAGCTACAACATCGCGGCTCTGTACGACCTGGGCAAGGTCTCGGCGCGGCTGGCCTACAACTGGCGTGAGCGTTACCTGCTGACCACCACGGCCGCGAACATCAACATTCCGGCCTGGTACGACGACTACGGCCAGCTGGACGGCTCGGTGTTCTACACCGTCAACGACGCCCTGAAGATCGGCTTCCAGGCGGCGAACCTGAACAACGCCAAGACCAAGATCCTGGTCAGTTATCCGGGGCGGCCCGAAGAGGGTCTGACGGCTCACAACTGGGTCACGGCGGACCGTCGCTACTCGATCGTCCTTCGCGGGACCTTCTGATCCTGATCTGTCGTCCCGGCCGGAGCGAAGCGTAGAGCTTCGCCCTTGGCCGGGATGACAGGGATTTCTAAGGTTGGCGCTTTGAACGACGAGACATCCATGGCCGCCCAACCCTATCGCAAGTTCGTGGTGGTCGGCGGCGGCACGGCCGGCTGGATCGCCGCGGCGACTCTGATCCAGGCGCTCAAGGGCAAGGTGGCCGAGATCGAGCTGATCGAGTCCGACGAGATCGGCACGGTCGGCGTCGGCGAGGCGACCATCCCGCCGATCCAGTTCCTCAACGAGGTGCTGGGCATCGACGAATTCGACTTCATCAAGAAGACCCAGGCGACCTTCAAGCTGGGCATCCAGTTCCGCGACTGGGGCAAGCTGGGCGACCAGTACTTCCACCCGTTCGGCGCCTATGGCGAGGCCTTCGAGGGCGTCGGTTTCCACCATTACTGGCTGCGCCTGCGCGCCCAGGGCGAGGGCGGGGCGCTGGACGCCTATTCGATGGCGGCGGTGACGGCCGGGATGGGCAAGTTCGCCGTGCCGCCCAAGCAACTGCCGTCGGGCGTACCCGGCCTGGGCTACGCCTACCACTTCGACGCCGGCCTCTACGCCAAGTACCTGCGGGCCTATTCCGAGGCGCGGGGCGTCAAGCGCACCGAGGGCAAGATCGCCGACGTCGAACTGCGTCCCGAGGACGGCTTCGTCTCCGGCCTGACGCTGACCGACGGCCGTCGGATCGAGGGCGACTTCTTCGTCGACTGTTCGGGCTTCCGAGGCCTCTTGATCGAACAGGCCCTGGAGGCCGGCTTCGAGGATTGGTCGCATTGGCTGCCCTGCGACCGCGCCCTGGCCGCGCCCTGCGAGAGCGTCTCGCCGATGACGCCCTACACGCGGGCGACGGCGCGGGCCGCCGGCTGGCAATGGCGCATCCCGCTGCAGCACCGGATCGGCAACGGCCACGTCTATTGCAGCAGCTTCATCAGCGACGACGAGGCCGCCAAGGTGCTGATGGAAAACCTGGACGGCAAGGCTCTGGCGGATCCGCGTCCGCTGCGCTTCACGGCCGGCCGCCGCAAGAAGAGCTGGAGCAAGAACGTCGTCGCCCTGGGCCTGGCCGGCGGCTTCATGGAGCCGCTGGAATCGACCAGCATCCACCTGGTGCAGTCCGGCGCGATGCGCCTGCTGTCGCTGCTGCCGACGGGCGGCTACGACGCCGCGGTCGAGGCCGAATACAATCGTCTCACCCAGATCGAATACGAGCAGATCCGGGACTTCATCATCCTGCACTACCACGCCACCCAGCGGGACGATTCCGAGCTGTGGAACCACTGCCGCACCATGACGATCCCCGACAGCCTGACCCACAGGATCGAGCTGTTCCGGGTGCGCGCCAAGATCGCCCGCTACGACGACCAGCTGTTCGCCGAGCCCAGCTGGCTGGCGGTGTTCCTGGGGCAGGGGATCCAGCCGCGCGACTACGACCGCCTGGCCGATGTGCCGGCCTATGCCGACGTGGCGGCCAAGCTGCACGGCCTCGGCCGTAAGATCGCGGGCGTCGCCTCCGGCCTGCCGAGCCATGACGCCTTCATCGCCGCGACCTGCCAGGCCGATCCGGTGGCTCTGTAGGCCGTGGACGTTCCGCCGACCCACCTTTGTCGAAAAATGACAACGCTATCAAAAGCCCTTGTTAGTCTGAATAATATGATTATACTCAGACAAGTGCAGTCGAGCCGGAGCCATTGCCGGATCGGCGGCGCGCAGGGGGTCTCATCACCTTCCTCGCGTTGCGCGCGGCATCCTCTCCCCGAGGCCGCGCGGCCTCTTTTCCCGCGCATCGTCACCTGCGACGGTGCGCGGATTTTTTTGACTGGTCAGAACCGTCCATCAGGACTTGTCGTCGCCGCTCAGCGGGGCAATCGTCCGACAAATAAAACTGGTAGCGCTACCAAGAATGGCGCTCCGCGTTTGGGAAGAAGCGGAATGGGATTTTCACGCTTTGCGGCCGCTGTGGCGGCCACCTCGATCTTCGCGCTCTGCGGCGCGGGCGCTGCGCTCGCGGCCGATCGCGCCATGCCGCGCGTGGTCGCCAAGGACGGCCGTCACGCCCTGCTGGTCGATGGCGCGCCGTGGCTGCTGCTTGGCGCCCAGGTCAACAATTCCAGCGCCTGGCCCTCGCAGATGCCCAAGGTGTGGCCGGCCATCGACAAGATGGCCGCCAACACGGTCATGGTCCCGATCGCCTGGGAGCAGATCGAGCCGGTCGAGGGCAAGTTCGACTTCTCGTATCTCGACCAACTGCTGGTCCAGGCCCGCGAGCACAAGGTCCGCCTGGTGCTGCTGTGGTTCGGCACGTGGAAGAACTCCTCGCCGTCCTACGCCCCCGAATGGGTCAAGCTGGACGACAAGCGCTTCCCGCGCCTGAAGAAGGAGACCGGCGAGCGCTCTTATTCGATGTCGCCGCTGGCCCCGTCGACGCTCGACGCCGACCGCAAGGCCTTCGTCGCCCTGATGACCCACCTGAAGGCCAAGGACTCGGCCGACAAGACGGTGATCATGGTCCAGGTCGAGAACGAGACCGGCACCTACGGCACGGTCCGCGACTTCGGTCCGGCGGCGCAGAAACTGTTCGACGGTCCCGCGCCGGCCGCGCTCGTGAAGGCCGTCGGCGCCAAGCCCGGGAGCTGGTCCCAGGCGTTCGGCAAGGACGCCGACGAGTACTTCCATGCCTGGCACATCGGTCGCTTCGTCGACCAGGTCGCCGCGGCCGGCAAGGCGGTCTATCCGCTGCCGATGTACGTCAACGCGGCCCTGCGCGACCCGATCAAGCCGGGCGAGCCCAAGAGCTATTCGGCCGGCGGCCCCACCGACAACGTGCTGGACGTCTGGAAGGCCGCGGCGCCCTCGATCGACCTGATCGCGCCCGACATCTACATGCGGGAGTCGGTCAAGTACGAGGCGGTGCTGAACCACTACAAGCGGCCCGACAACGCCCTGCTGGCGGCCGAGACCGGCAACGACCAGGTCTATGCCCGCTACGTGTTCGAAGCGCTCGGCAAGCAGGCCATCGGCTTCTCGCCGTTCGGCATGGACTATACCGGCTACGCCAACTACCCGCTGGGCGCGGCCAAGCTGGACGAGGCCGCGATCGAGCCGTTCGCCGCCAATTATCGCCTGCTGGGGAGCATGGCTCGCGAATGGGCCAAGCTGTCGTTCGAGGGCAAGGTGTTCGGCGGCGCCGAGCCCGACGACCGCGCGCCCCAGACGACCACCATGGGCGCCTGGACCGTCACCCTGCGCTACGGCAAGTGGCAGTTCGGCGCCTCGGACTGGGCCTGGCTGAAGGATCGGCCAGTGGGCCCGCAAGGCCCCGACGGCGGCGGGATCATCGCCCAGCTGTCCCCCGACGAGTTCCTGGTCACCGGCCGCAACGTCCGCTTCGACTTTGGTCGGGCTATCCAGGATGGCAAGCCCATGATGGTGGCTCGTGTCGAGGAAGGTCACTTCGAGAACGGCCAATGGGTCTTCGACCGTCTGTGGAACGGCGACCAGACCGACTACGGCCTCAACTTCACCGGCGGCGCGCAGATCCTGCGGGTCAAGCTCGCCACCTACTGACGGAAGCTCGCATGCGTATTCTCGCCCTCCCCTCCTTAAGTTTGGCCGTCTTCAGCCTCGCCCTGATGGCCTCGACCTCGGCGCTCGCCCTCGACGGCGGCTTCGAGAAGATCGCCGACGGCGTGATCGTCACCCCGGCCTCGGGCCCGGCCAAGAAGATCCGCCTGCAGGTGATGAACGACCGGACGATCCACGTCACGGCTTCGCCCACCGACGCGATCGACGTCCCGCCCAGCCTGCAGGTCGTCGCCCAGCCCAAGACCGGCGGCTTCACGGTCGAGCAGGCCGCCGGCAAGGTGGTGCTGAAGGCCGGCAAGGCGAGCGCGGAAGTGGCCCTGGCCACCGGCGCGGTCTCGTTCAAGGACGCCCAGGGCAAGACCGTCTTGGCCGAGCAGGGGCGTCAGGCCTTCAAGCCGCTGACGATCGACGGCAAGGGCTTCTACGCCGTCACCCAGCGATTCAATCCGTCAACGGATGAAGCCTTCTACGGCCTGGGCCAGCACCAGAACGGCCAGATGAACTACAACGGCCAGGACGTCGAGCTGGCGCAGTACAATCGCGACATCGCCATCCCGTTCGTGCTGTCCACCCGCAACTACGGCCTGCTATGGGACAACAACGGCATCACCCGCTTTGGCGACCCGACGCCCTACGCCCTGGCCTCGCGCGACCTGAAGCTCTTCGACGTGAACGGCAAGGCCGGCGGCTTCACGGCCAAGTACTATGTCGGGGGGCAGCTGAAGCTGACCCGCACCGAGGCGGACATCGACTACCAGTACCTGGACGACCTGCCCAAATGGCCGGCCGAGCTGACCGGCGCCGACAAGAAACCGGTCAAGGGCGCGACCGTGGTCTGGGAAGGCTTCGTCGAGCCCAAGACGACCGGCGTTCAGAAGTTCAAGCTGTACTCGTCCAGCTACGCCAAGCTCTATGTCGACGGCCAGCTGAAGATCGACCGCTGGCGGCAGAACTGGAACCCGTGGTTCCACAACTTCACCGCCCCGATGAAGGCCGGGACCCGGCACAAGGTCCGCGTCGAGTGGGATCCCAACGACGGCTACATCGCCCTGCTGCACAACGATCCGATCCCGGCCGCGCAGCAGAAGTCGCTGACCCTGACCTCGGACGTGGCCCACGCCATCGACTACTATTTCGTCTCGGGCGACAACCTGGACCAGGTGGTCGGCGGCTATCGCGAGCTGACCGGCAAGGCCGAGGCGATGCCGCGCTGGGCCTATGGCTTCTGGCAGAGCCGCCAGCGCTACAACACCCAGGACGAGCTGGTCGGGGTGGTCAAGGAATACCGCAAGCGCCAGCTGCCGCTGGACAACATCGTGATGGACTGGCGCTACTGGAAGGACGACAGCTGGGGCAGCCACAAGTTCGACGAGACCCGCTTCCCCGACCCGAAGAAGATGCTGGACGACATCCACGGGATGAACGCCCACTTCATGATCTCGATCTGGCCGAAGTTCTACCCGACGACCGAGCACTTCAAGGAGCTCGACGCCAAGGGCCACATGTACAAGCGCAACATCGAGCAGGGCGCGCTGGACTGGGTCGGTCCCGGCTATCTGAACTCGTTCTATGATCCCTATTCGAAGGAAGCGCGCGACATCTACTGGCGCCAGGTCAAGGACAGCCTGAAGGGCTTCGGTGTCGACGCCTGGTGGATGGACAGCGACGAGCCGGACATGCACTCCAACCTCGACATCCCCGAGCGCACCCTTCGCATGGGCCCGACGGCGATCGGCCCGGGCGCGGAGTTCTTCAACTCCTACCCGCTGATCCACACCACCGGCGTGTTCGAGGGCGAGCATCAGCTGAACCCGGACAAGCGGACCTTCATCCTGTCGCGCTCGGGCTTCGGCGGCATCCAGCGCAACGGCGTGGCCCTGTGGAGCGGCGACGTCGTGGCCCGCTGGGACGACTTGAAGGACCAGATCTCGGCCGGGGTGAACCTGTCGATGGCCGGCGTGCCCAACTGGACCACCGACATCGGCGGCTTCTCGGTCGAGGACCGCTACACCAACAGGGAAGCCGCTCACTGGCCCGAATGGCAGGAGCTGAACCTGCGCTGGTTCCAGTTCGGCGCCTTCAGCCCGCTGTTCCGCAGCCACGGCGAGGAGCCCTTCCGCGAGATCTGGAACCTCGCCGACGAGGGGACCGAGGTCTACAAGAGCCTGACCTGGTACGACCAGCTGCGCTACCGGCTGATGCCCTACACCCTGACCCTGGCGGGCGAGACCTATCACCGCGACGGCAGCATCATGCGCGGTCTGGTCATGGACTTCCCGAACGACTTGAAGGCCCGGGAGGTCAATGACGAGTACCTGTACGGCTCGGCGTTCCTGGTCGCCCCGGTGACCAGCTTCAAGGCCCGCTCGCGCGACGTCTATCTGCCGGCCGGCGCGACCTGGTACGACTTCGCGACCGGCCAGGCCCACGCCGGCGGCCAGACGATCAAGGCCGACGCGCCGCTGTCGCGGATGCCGCTGTTCGTGAAGGCCGGTTCGATCGTGCCGACCACCGAGGTCCAGCAGTATGTCGGCGAAAAGCCCGACCTGCCGATCACCCTGGTGATCTATACGGGCAAGGACGGCAAGTACGAGCTCTACGAGGACGACGGCCTGTCGATGGCCTACAAGCGCGGGGCCTACAGCCGCATCCCGATCAGCTACGACAACGCCACCGGCCGCGTTGTGATCGGCGCCCGCTCGGGCAAGTTCGACGGCATGCGCGAGACCCGCGTGTTCAAGATCCGCTTCATCGGATCGGGCGCCAAGCCGGCCGACTTCGACGCGGCGGTCGATGCGACCGTGGACTATGCGGGCGAGCCGGTCGTGGTGGCGCGGAAGAAGTAGGCTCCTCACCGAACATCACTGTGTCATCCCGGCCAAGCGCGAAGCGCGCCGAGCCGGGACCGCCGGAAGCGCCGAGCCCGTGGCGGTCCCGGCTCTCCGCTACGCTGCGGCCGGGATGACACGGATATTTTGGGGTTTTCGCGCCCCCTAGTCCGCCTGCGCCCTGAACCGCTCGATCAGGAACCCCGTCGCCGGCCCCGGCGGGGTGTCTCCGCGGTAGATCGCGTGCAGGGCGTAGGGCGCCTCGACCAGTTCGGGCATGGCCAGCCTCACCAGCCGGCCGGCGGCGATGTCCTCGCGGACCATCGGTTCGGGCATGTTGCCCCAGCCCAGACCCTCCTTCAGCAGGATGTGCTTGGCCCCCAGGTCGCCGAGCCGCCAAGTGTGGGCGCTGGCGACGGCGAAGTCGCGGCCCTCGGTCAGTTTCGAACGGTCGGTCAAGACCAGCTGTGTGTGGTTGCGACCCGCGCCCGGCGGGTTCGGTCCCCGGGCCAGCGGATGGTCCGGCGCGGCGACCGGGATCAGCAGGGTCGAGCCGATGGCGATATAGTCCAGTTCGTCGCCGCCGTTGACGACGTCCAGCGGCCCGGCGATCCCGACCGTGGCGCGACGGTCCAGCACCATCTGGGTCACGGCCCCCAGGCCCTCGACGTGCAGGCGCAGGGTGACGGTCGGGAAGGCCTCGCGGAAGGCGCGCAGGGCGTCGACCACCCGCGCCGTGGGCAGCATGACGTCCAGCACCAGATGGACCTCGGCCTCCAGCCCCTGCAGCAGGCCCTTGGCCTGGGCCCGCAGGGCGGCGACGTCGCCAGCGATCACCCGGGCCTGGGCCAGCACGACCTTGCCGGCCTCGGTCAGCACCGGGGTCTTGGCGGCGGCGCGGTCGAACAGGGCCAAGCCCAGTTGGGCCTCGAGATTGGCGATCGCGTAGCTGACCACCGAATTGGCCCGGTTCAGCCGCCGCGCGGCGCCGGCGAAGCTGCCGGTTTCGACGATCGCCAGGAAGACACTCAGCTGGTCGAAGGTCGGCGCGCCTGGCTCTCTCATGTCGCCCTCCATTATTCGAAAATATCGAACATAACGAACGATTTTATTCGGATATCGCGCAAAGCCAAGCGGCGCCAAAAGACCCGCCAACGACGGGAGCATCGCGCTCTCGCCTCCGATCTCAAGACAAGGAGGCCGTCATGGCCAAGGTTCTGGTGCTCTACTATTCGTCCTACGGTCACCTGGAGACGATGGCCAAGGCCGTCGCCGAGGGCGCCCGCGAAGCCGGCGCGAGCGTCGACATCAAGCGCGTGCCCGAGACCGTGCCGCTGGACATCGCCAAGGGCGCCCACTTCAAGCTCGACCAGGACGCCCCGGTCGCCTCGGTCGAGGACCTGGCCAATTACGACGCCATCATCGTCGGCGCCCCGACGCGGTTTGGCCGCATGGCCTCGCAGGTCGCGGCCTTCTTCGACGCGGCCGGCGGCCTGTGGGCCCGCGGCGCGCTGCACGGCAAGGTCGCCGGCGCCTTCACCTCGACGGCGACCCAGCACGGCGGCCAGGAAACCACCCTGTTCTCGATCATCACCAACCTGCTGCATTTCGGCACGACGATCGTCGGCCTGGACTACGGCCACGCCGGCCAGATGACCTTGGACGAAGTCACCGGCGGCAGCCCCTACGGCGCCACCACCATCGCCGGCGGCGACGGCTCGCGTCAGCCCAGCGCCAACGAGCTGACCGGCGCCCGCTATCAGGGCCGCCGGATCGCCGAGACCGCGATCAAGCTGCACGGCTGACCGGTTGTAACCGGTCACGCTCCCCCCAGCGACCGGCTGTAGGAGGCCGGCCGGCTCCTTTCCCTCCCTCTCTTCGGGACCGGGATGGGAGCCGGTCGGCCTTTTCTTCGTTGGCTATGAAAAGGAGTCTCTCTCGATGCGTCGTCGTTCCGGTTTCCTGTCCGAGCTCTGGAAGACCCTGGTCTTCCTCGTGACCATTCGCGCGATCGCCAAGCACTATCGCTCGCGGCGCCTCTACCTGGCCGAACGCTGAGCGGCGAGCAGCGGTCTCCGCGCCCTTGAATCTTCTAGACTCTGGGTGGGTAGTCGATCCGATTCGTATGAGTCAAAGCGCGAGGGAGATCATAGAACAGTTGTGCCATTTTGAGACAAACCTGGCGACTGAGCAGGTTGAATCTCTATCTTGAACTCACTTCGTTGTTAACGAATTTGCCCTGTATCTTAAGGACGTATTGTCGATTCCTTCAACGAAGTAGAAAGCCTGATGCGCGATACTTGCCGTGGGTAAAACGCCCGCCGGCAGTCAAAACGACGCCGGAATACCTCGAATAGGAGATATTTCGTAATGGCGCTGAACAGCATCAACACGAACAGCGGGGCCCTGATCGCCCTGCAAAACCTGAACTCGACCAACGCCGAACTGCAGACCGTCCAGCAGCGCATCAACACCGGCAAGAAGGTGGGCAGCGCCAAGGACAACGGCGCCATCTGGGCCATGGCCAAGGGCCAGACCGCCACCGCCAACAGCCTGAACTCGGTGAAGGACTCGCTGCAACGCGGCCAGTCGACCATCGACGTGGCCCTGGCCGCTGGCGACACCATCACCGACCTGCTCGGCAAGATGAAGGAAAAGGCCCTGGCCGCTTCCGACACCTCGCTGAACACCGCCTCGTTCAGCGCGCTGAAGGCCGACTTCGAATCGCTGCGCGACCAGATCGAGAAGGCCGCCAGCAACGCCAAGTTCAACGGCGTCAGCATCGCCGACGGCAAGACCGCCAAGCTGACCTTCCTGGCCAACACGGACGGTTCGGGCTTCACGGTCAACGCCAAGAGCCTGAACTTGACCGGCATCGGCCTGTCGGCCGCCTTCACCTTCACCTCGGCCGCCAACGCCAAGTCGCAGCTCCTGCAAATCGACAAGGCGATCGGCACGGCCACCAACAAGCTGGCCTCGCTGGGTACGTCGTCGACGGGCCTCGACACCCACCTGACCTTCGTCGGCAAGCTGCAAGACAGCCTGGAAGCCGGCGTCGGCAACCTGGTGGACGCCGACCTGGCCAAGGAAAGCGCCAAGCTGCAGTCGCTGCAAACCAAGCAGCAACTGGGCGTGCAAGCGCTGTCGATCGCGAACTCCTCGAGCTCGTCGATCCTGAGCCTGTTCCGCTAAAAACGACGTCGTCGACCTTCAGGTCGGCATTGGGGGCGGGTCTTCGGACCCGCCCCTTTTCTTATGTGTCTAGACCAGTCCGGGGCCTTCGATTTTCAGAGCCGGCGTGAACGTCGGGCGCCGTGACGGCAGCTCCACCACCAGGCCGCCCGCCTCGCGGCGGAAGGGCAGGGGATCGCTTCCGCCTAGCAGGGTCACGCGCCGCGCCTCGCCGGGCGAACCGGCCAGGCTCTCGATCCGCAAAGACCCTTCCGGCCACGCCATCGGCAGGGCGTAGAGCGACCCGGCCTTGGTGGTGAAGCGGATGTCGGCCGCCTCGAACGGCTTGGCGCCGCCCTCGTTCATCACGCCCTCGACCAGCTTGGTCGGCCCTTCGCCATAGACCCGCCAGGGCCGGGTGGCGTAGATCGCCTCGCCGTTGACCGCGATCCAGCTGGCCATGTCGGCCAGCACCTTCTCTTCCTTGTCGTCGATCGAGCCGTCGCCGCGCAGCGGGATCGACAGCAGCAGGCAACCGTTCTTGCTGACCACGTCCAGCAGTCGCTGGATCACGTCGCGGCCCGACTTGTAGCCGTCGCGCTCGTAGAGCCGCCGGTCGTAGTGCCAGTTGCCGATGCAGGTGTCGGTCTGCCAGGGCTCGTCGCGCAGGCGATCCGAGAAGCCGCGCTCGACATCCTCGACGATGCCGCGCCGCTGCAGAGGCGACAGCTTCTTGCCCGTGACGACCGCGTCCCCGCCGCGCAGATTGTAGTAGTGCGCGGTGGCGTCCAGACCCGCCTGGCCCAGCGGCAGCGTCGTGTTGTCGAAATAGACGAGGTCCGGGCGATAGCGATCGACCAGGTCGTTCTGGCGCAGCAGCCAGTTGCGCACGAAGCCGGGATTGTTCGGCGGCGGCGTCTCGATCCATTCGCCGTCGTGCTGGTCGTGCCAGGCGTTGGCGGCCTTGATGCTGTCGATCCCGTCGGGGATCGGCATGTTGGGGCCGGTATAGAGGGCCTGCGGATCCAGGCCTTGCCACCACTGGCCCTTGCCGTCGGCCTTGGTCAGGCGGAAGGCGTCGTAGCGCTGGCCCTTGCGCGGGCCCTCGGCGTCGTAGCCATAGGCCGTCTGCCACCAGTGCCAGGCGTGGGCGCTGTGGTTCGAGACCCCGAACTTCAGGCCATGGGCGCGGGCGACCTTGGCCCAGGTCCCGACGATGTCGCGCTTGGGGCCGAGCCGCGTGGTGTTCCAGGCGTGGTGACGGCTGTCGAACATGTCGAGGTTGTCGTGGTGGTTGGCCATCGACATGAAGTATTTGGCGCCCGCCGCGACGTACTTCTTCATCAGGCTGTTCGGATCCCAATTCTGGGCCTTCCAGCGCGGGATGAACTGCATGAAGCCGAAGTCGGCCGGGTGGCCGTAGGTCTTCAGGTGGTGCTTGTAGGCGTCGCTGCCCTGGACATACATGAGCCGGCCGTACCAGTCGCCGTACTCGGGCACGCACTGCGGCCCCCAGTGCGCCCAGATGCCGAGCTTGGCGTCGCGGTACCAGTCGGGGACCTTGTAGCCGGCGGCCAGCGACTCCCAGTTCGGCTGGAACGGGCCCTTCGCAGCGGCGAGGGCGGGGGTGGCGGCCATGGCGGCGCCGGCGGCCATCAGGTCTCTGCGGGTGAAGGTCATCAGCGCGATCCGTAATCCATGAAATCCGCCCTCGGGGCCTCATCGCGCCGGAGTGATCCCCGCCACGCCACCGCCGATGCCAGCGCTGTCAAAAAATTGCTCAACAACCCCATTTGAAGTTTCCAACCCCATTCATTCTGAGTATTTGTCCTACAAAATAGACCGGCTATGGATCGTCGTCGAGGGGTATGACAACGTTGTCCGCGCGGTGCGTGGCCGTTGAGTGAAAAGAGTTGGGGAGCATGAACACCAGGATCCTTTGCGTCGCGCTGCTGGCGTCGACCTGTCTGGCCGGCGCCGCGGCAGCCGCCGAGACCCCGCAAGCGACCGCGCACGCGGCCCAGTGGCCGGCGGCCAAGAGCCAGGGCCTGGCCGATCCCGCGACCGAGGCCTTTGTCGACGACCTGCTGGCCAAGCTGACGCTGGAGGAGAAGGTCGGTCAGGTCATCCAGGCCGACATCAGCCAGATCAAGCCCGAGGACCTGAAGGTCTATCCATTGGGCTCGATCCTGGGCGGCGGCAGCTCGCCGCCGATCGGCGCGCCCGACCGTTCGCCGCAAAAGCCCTGGGTCGACACCGCCCGCGCCTTCCGCGAGGGCGCGGCCCAACGGCCGGGCGGGACGCACATCCCGCTGATGTTCGGCATGGACGCCGTGCACGGCAATAACAACGTCGTCGGCGCGACCCTCTTCCCGCACAACATCGCCCTGGGCGCGGCCCACGATCCCGAACTGATCCGCCGCATTGGCAAGGCCACGGCGCTGGAGACCTCGGCCGCCGGCTTCGACTGGGCGTTCGGCCCGACCCTGGCCACGCCGCGCGACGACCGCTGGGGCCGGACCTATGAGGGCTATTCCGAAGATCCGGCCATTGTCCGCGCCTATGCCGGCCAAATGATCCTGGGCCTGCAGGGCGCGGTGTCTCAAGGCAGTGTCATCCAGCAGGGCCACGTGGCGGCCAGCGCCAAGCACTTCCTGGGCGACGGCGGCACCGAGAACGGCCACGACCAGGGCGACACGAAGGTCTCGGAAGCCGACCTGATCCGCCTGCACGCCCAAGGTTACGTCCCCGCGATCAACGCCGGGACGATGACGGTCATGGCCTCGTTCAACAGCTGGAACGGGACCAAGATGCACGGCAACAAGAGCCTGCTGACCGACGTGCTGAAGGGCAGGATGGGCTTCGACGGCTTCGTGGTCGGCGACTGGAACGGCCACGGCCAGGTCCCGGGCTGCAAGCCCACGGACTGCCCGACCTCGCTGAACGCCGGCCTCGACATGTTCATGGCCCCCGACAGCTGGAAGGCGCTGTTCGACAACACCCTGGCCGAGGTGAAGTCGGGCGTGATCCCGATGGCCCGCCTCGACGACGCCGTCCGCCGCATCCTGCGGGTCAAGGCCAAGCTGGGCCTGTTCCAGGCCGCTCGGCCCTACGAGGGCCGCGAGGGCGTGATCGGCAATGCCGAGAACCGCGCCGTCGCCCGCGAGGCGGTGCGCAAGTCGCTGGTTCTGCTGAAGAACAACGGCGTCCTGCCGGTGAGGAGCTCGGCCAATGTGCTGGTCGCCGGCTCGGGCGCCGACGACATCGGCAAGCAGTCCGGCGGCTGGACCCTGTCGTGGCAGGGCACGGGCAACACCAACGCCGACTTCCCCAACGCGGAGTCGATCTGGAGCGGCCTGAAGACCGCTGTCGAGGCCGGCGGCGGCAAGGCGACCTTGGCCGTCGACGGCGCCTTCGACAGGAAGCCCGACGTCGCCATCGTCGTGTTCGGTGAAAATCCGTATGCGGAAGGTGTCGGCGACCTGAAGACCACGCTGGAATACCAGCCCGGCGCCAAGACCGACCTGGCCTTGCTCAAGAGCCTGAGGGCCAAGGGCGTGCCGGTGGTGGCGGTGTTCCTCAGCGGCCGTCCACTGTGGGTCAATCCCGAGATCAACGCCTCGGACGCCTTCGTCGCCGCCTGGCTGCCGGGCTCGGAAGGCGGCGGGATCGCCGACGTGCTGATCGGTGACAAGGCCGGCAAGCCGCGCCACGACTTCCACGGCAAGCTGTCGTTCAGCTGGCCCAAGCGCGCCGACCAGTTCACGCTGAACAAGGGCGACAGAGGTTACGACCCGCTGTTCGCCTACGGCTACGGCCTGAGCTACGCCAAGCCCGCCAAGCTCGGCAAGCTGTCGGAGGTCTCGGGCGTCAAGCCGGTGGCCGAGAACGCCGCGAACTACTTCGTCGGCGGCAAGACCCCGGCGCCGTTCGAGTTCCGCGCCTCGCCCTCGACCGCCGTGCAGCTGACCCCGGTCGACGCCGGCGGCGTGCAGGAGGCGGGCCGCCAGGTCACCTTCGCCGGCGACAAGCCGAGCAAGCTGTCGATCGTCGGCGACAAGCCGCTGGACCTGTCGTTCCAGACCAACGCCGACATGGCGCTGAGCTTTGACTACCGCCTCGACGCGGCGGCGGCCAAGCCGGTGACCCTGGCCATCGGCTCGGGCCGCCTGGACGTCACCCCGCCGCCCGGGACGCCGACCGGCCAATGGGCCAGCGTCAAGATCCCGCTGAAGTGCTTCCAGGCCGCCGGGACCGACGTCACCAAGGTGGTCGCCCCGTTCGAATTGGCCACGGCCGGCGCGTTCCAGGTGTCGATCGCCAATGTGAAGCTGACGACGGATCCGGCCGGCGCCGTGTGTCCGCCCAGGGCGCAATAATAATTCCGCTCTCCCCGGCGAAAGCTGGGGCCCAGATCGTAAGGCCGAGCGGAGCCGGGCTGGCTCAAGGCTCAGGCTGAATCTGGATCCCGGCTTTCGCCGGGAAGAGCGGATTTTAGGGTGTTGAAAGAGGAAGGTCCCATGCGACTGAAGACCCTGATCCTGGCCGCCGCCTTGGGCCTTTCCACCCAGGCCGCCGCCGCGCCTTTGGCCTCGGTGTTCAGCGACCACGCGGTGCTGCAGCGCGACCAGCCGATCCGGGTCTGGGGGCAGGCCGCGCCGAACGCGGCGGTCGCCATCGATCTTTCCGGGTCCGGCGCGACCGCCACGGCCGACGCGCAAGGCCGGTGGAACGCCATGCTGCCGGCCCGGCCCGCCGGCGGCCCCGCCCTGACCCTGACCGTGCAGGCGGGCGGCGAGCGCCAGGTCGTCTCCGATCTCCTGATGGGCGATGTGTGGCTGTGCTCGGGCCAGTCGAACATGGAATATCCGCTGCGTCGCGCCCTGGCCGGCGACAGCGAGGTGGCCAGCGCCACCGACCCCAATGTTCGCCTGTTGCAGACCGGCAAGATCAGCAGCCCGACGCCGCGCGCCGAGCTGCCGGCCGGGGTGACCTGGAAGGTCTCGACGCCGGAGACCGCGGCCAATTTCAGCGCCGCCTGTTTCTTCATGGGCCGCGAGCTGCGCAAGACCACCGATGTCCCGATCGGCCTGATCGACGCCACCTGGGGCGGTTCGGTGATCCAGGACTGGATCAGCCGCGAGGGCCTGACGGCGCTGAAGACCTATGACGAAGGCCTGGCCGTGCTCGACGACTATGCCCGCGACCCGGCCCTCGGCCAGGCCAAGTGGGCCGCGATGCTGGACCGCTGGGCGGCCGCCAAGCTGGGCGCGGGCAATGACGGCCAGCGTCCCGACCTCGACGACCGGGCGTGGAAGACCATGCCGATGGGGGGGTTCTGGGAAGACGCCACGCCCGACCTCAAGGGGTTCGACGGGACCGTCTGGCTGCGGACCGAGATCACCCTGACCAAGGCCCAGGCCGCCCAGGGCGCGACCCTGGCCCTGGGGCCGGTCGACGACATGGACGCCACCTTCGTCAACGGCCGCGCGATCGGCGCGACGCAAGGCTGGGACACGCCGCGGAACTACCGCCTGGCGCCCGGGACCTTGAAGGCCGGCCGCAACGTCATCGCCGTGCGGGTCACCGACACGGGCGGCGGCGGCGGCGTCTGGGGCAAGGCCGCCGACAAGGGCCTGAAGCTGGACGACGGAAGCTTCGCGCCGCTGGACGGGACCTGGCGCTACAAGGTCGCCGCGCCGCTGTCGGAGACCCCCCTGCCGCCCAAGGCGCCGTGGCAGGGCGCCAGCGGTCTCTCGACCCTGCGCAACGGCATGATCGCGCCGCTGGTCCCGTTCGGGGTCAAGGGCTTCGCCTGGTACCAGGGCGAGGCCAACGCCGCCGAGCCGAACGAGTACGCCCGCCTGATGCCGGCCATGATCGCCGACTGGCGTAAGGCGTTCGGGAACGGCGACCAGGCCTTCCTGCTGGTGCAGCTGGCCGCCTACGGGACCCAGGTCTCGGCGCCCGGCAAGTCGGACTGGGCCGCCCTGCGCGACGTCCAGCGGCGCACGGCGGCGGCCGACCCCAAGGTCGGCATGGCCTCGGCGGTCGATGTCGGCTCGCCCTACGACATCCATCCGGCCGACAAGCTGCGGGTCGGCCAGCGCCTGGCCCTGCTGGCCCGCAAGCTGGCCTATGGCGAGACGAGCCTGGTGGCCTCGGGCCCAGCGCCCCTGGCCGCGCGGCGCGAAGGCGCAACGGTGGTCGTGACCCTCGACCAGCCGGCCGTGGTCTACGGCGCGGCGCGTCCGGCCGGCTTCGAGCTGTGCGACGCGACTGTCTGCCGCTTTGTCGACGCCACGGTCGAAGGGGCGAGCGTGCGGTTGACGGCGCCCGCCGGCATGACGGCGACGAAGGTCCGCTACGCCTGGGCCGACAGTCCGATCATGAACCTGTTCGGGACGACGGACCTGCCGGCGACGCCGTTCGAGCTCTTGCTAAAATAACCACGTCGTCCCGCGCTTGATGCGCGGGATGACGAGCGGTGGAGAGCTTCACGGCACTATTCGTGGTTACCCGGCCGTTAACCAGCAACCTATTGTTAGCACTCGTATTTTGCTCCTTGGTAAGGAGCGTGTCGGTGACCTACGAAGAGCGTCAGGCGTGGAGCGAGCTGTGGGAGGCTCTGTTCGGCGAGCCACCCTCGATCGAGGCCGACGCGGCGCTGACGGCCCGCATCCTGGTCGACTGCCTGCCACCGGCGCCGCCCTACGAATTTACGTCCCGAACTGAGTGAACGGCACGCGGTTGAAGAATTCCCGTTCGGCCCCGCGCGGGTCGTCTTCCAGGCGCGACGTGTTGTCGAAGACCATCGTCTGGCGGCGGGGCAGGGTGTAGGGCTCCCACCTCGGCAAGGAGCCGCCGTTCGGATCGCCGGCGCGGGCGAAGGCGACGAAGGCGTCGCTCATGGTGTCGGACATGGCGACCGACTCCGGCCCCGTCCCGACGATCGAGCCCTTGGCGTCCAGCGTGCCGAACACCAGGCCGATGTCGATCGTGTGCGGCGCGCCGAAGATCCCGCCGTCCTTGGGCGACTTCCAATTGACCTGGTAGGCGTAGGCCGGAGCCCCGGCCTTGGCCCGCTCCTCGTCCTGGATGACCGCCGCCTTCCACGAGCGGCCGGCCGTCGAGGCGGCGAAATAGACGTCCGACGGCGAATAGTACGGATAGGTCTGGCGATAGAAGGCCACGACCGTCTCGGGATCGATGTCGATCCGGGCGTTGAACTGGCCGGGCAGCTTGGCGACGACCTGGTCCCAGGTCATGTCGAAGGCCTTCGTGTCCCAGCCGATGAAGCCGCGCGTCTCGTCATGGGTGTTGCCGCACATCATCGGCACGGACAGGCCCACCGGCGAGGCGTCGGGGAAGAACGGGTGGCGGGTCAGGCTGCGCTCGTCCAGCACCGGGCCCATATAGACCCCGCCCGAGCCGGCGATCGGATCGACGGCCTTCAGCCCGTCCAGCATCTGTTCGGCGGGCAGGGCGCGCAGGGCGGCCAGGTCCTTCACGCCCAGCTTTTCCAGGAACTGCTTGGCGCGCTTGGTGGCGTTGAACGGGCCGCCGACGGTGACCTGCTGGCCGCTCATGGTGGCGGCGCGGTGGAAGAGGCCCTTGGCGGCCGGCATGGCCATCAGGGTGGCGATCTTGGCGCCGCCGCCCGACTGGCCGAACAGCATCACCCGCTCCGGATCGCCGCCGAACGCCGCGATATTGTCCCGCACCCATTGCAGGGCCAGCACCAGGTCCAGCTGGCCGGCGTTGCCGCTGTCGGCCGCGCTGGGGTCGTTGAACAGGCGGGCCAGATAGAGGTAGCCGAACGCGTTCAGGCGGTGGTTCACCGTCACCACCACCACGTCGCCGCGCTTGGCCAGCTTGGTCCCCTCGTACCAGGGATGGCCGCCCGAGCCGCCGTTGTAGGCGCCGCCGTGGATATAGAACATCACCGGCCGCTTGCCGCCGTCGGCGAGGCCGTCCTTCCGGCTGACCTTGGCCGGGGTCCAGACATTGAGGAACAGGCAGTCCTCGGAGAGGGTCTCGCCGTCCTCGCCCTTGCCCTGCTGCATCGAGGCCGGGCCATAGGCCAGGGCGTCCTTGACGTCGGTCCAGGGCTCGGGCCTGACCGGAGCCATGAAACGCCGCGCCCCGCCGGTGTCGGCCCCGTAGCGCAGGCCCTTGAAGACGCTGACCTCGCCGTCGACATAGCCGCGCACCTTGCCGTTGGTGGTCGTCACGACGGGCGAGCGCTTTTCGGCCGTGAAGCCGGCGGCGGGCAGGGCGGCGTAGGCCGTCAGGGCGGCGACGCCGGTGATCAGGGTGCGGCGGGCCAGCTTATGGGGGTTCTGGGCGGTGTCCACGGCGGTTCCTCCAGCGGTTTTTTGGCGACGGCTTCTGACGAGCTCGCGGGTAGCGGTAGCATGGATGACACCGGTGACAATCCATTTGTTCAGCGGACCGAGGCGGCGGCGATTCCCGGAATGCGCGCGACCTGTTCGGCCAGGAAGTCGGCCAGCAGCCGCACCCGCGCGACGCCCGCGCGCTCGGGCGCGATCAGCATGTTGAGGGGAATGGGCGGCGGCGAATAGTCGGCCAGGATCGGCTCGACCGTCCCGGCCGCGAGCAGGTCGTCGACCAGCCAATGATGTGCTGGCGCGATCCCACGTCCCGCCGCCAGCGCCTCGCGCACGGCCAGCCCGTGATCGACCGTGAAGCGGCCGCCGAACGTGATCGCATGCCGCTCACCGCCCCGCCCCTCCAGCACGAGCAGGTCGCTGCCGGCGATGTTGGACATCCGAAGCCCCTCCTGGCCGACCAGGTCCGCGGGCGTCTTCGGTCGCCCATGGGCGGCGAGATAGGCCGGGGCGGCGACCAGCAGCCGTCGCGACACGCCCAGCGCGCGCAGCTTCATGGCGCTGTCGGTCAGCGGGCCCAGGCGCAGCGCGATGTCGACCCCTTCACGCACCAGGTCGATGCGCTCGTCGTCCAGGCTGAGATCGACGGTGATGTCGGGATGGCGGTCCTGGAAGTCGAAGATCAGCTGGCACACGTGCAGCACGCCGAGGGCGGCGGTGCAGGAGACGCGAACCTTGCCGGACGCGGCGCCCTTCATCGAGCGGGCCTCGTCGCCGGCCTGCTCGACCAGCCACAGGATCCGCAAGCAGTGGGCGTAGTAGCCGCGCCCCTCCTCGGTCAGCGCGACGCGCCGGGTCGAGCGGCTGAGCAGCGGGACGCCGATCGCCGCCTCCAGTTCGTTCAGATGGCGCGTGACGGTCGACTGCCCGACGGCCAGCTCCCGCGCCACCGCCGACAGATTGCCGCGCTCGGCCACCCGGACGAACGTGCGCATGCGGTCGAGACTGACGTCGGAGCTATCCATAATTCGGAAGAATACTATGCCTTCCGTTGATCTTCCGGAAGAGCCGGCCGGCGGTCATCTGGGCGGAACACTCGACGCCCTGGAGGTCGCCATGAAAGTCCTGATCGTCTTCGCCCACCCCGAGCCGCGTTCGCTCAACGGCGCCCTGAAGGACGTCGCGGTCCAGGAACTGGAGGCCCAGGGGCACGAGGTCCGGATCACCGATCTCTACGCCGAGGGCTGGAAGTCGCAGGTCGACCGAGCCGACTTCCCGACCTGGCCGGCGGACGAGCCCCTGGCGGTGGGCGCGGCGTCGAAGGCCGATTTCGCGACCGGGACCCTGACCCCGGACGTCGCGGCCGAGATCGACAAGCTGCTCTGGGCCGACGCCCTAATCCTGCAGTTTCCGCTGTGGTGGTACGCGATGCCCGCGATCCTCAAGGGCTGGGTCGACCGCGTCTATGCCTACGGCTTCGCGTACGGGGTCGGCGAGCACAGCGACCGGCGCTGGGGCGATCGGTTCGGCGAGGGCGTGCTGGCCGGCAAGCGCGCCATGCTGAGCGTCACGATCGGAGGCTGGGCGGAGCACTATGCGCCGCGCGGCGTGAACGGGCCGATCGACGACCTGCTGTTCCCGATCAACCACGGAATCCTCTACTACCCCGGCTACGACGTGCTGCCGCCGTTCGTGACCTATCGCGTGGATCGCTTCGGCCCGGACGATTTCGCGCGCGTGGCGGATCAGCTGCGGGAGCGGATGCGGACGCTGTTCGAGATCGCGCCCATCGCCTATCGGCGGCAGAACGGCGGCGACTACGTCATTCCGGCGATGCAGTTGAAGCCAGGGCTCGAGACGCCGGGGGCGACGGGCTTCGCGCTGCACGTGGCGGGGAGTCAATCGACATTCAACCCCGAAACACCGCTCATCCCCGCGAAAGCGGGGACCCAAGCTGATTTTCAGCGCGTGGCGCCGCTCGAAACTCGTCCGCAGATTCGGCTTGGATCCCCGCTTTCGCGGGAATGAGCGGATGTGGGCGGCGACGTTGAACGCCGATCCCCCTAGAGCGCCCGCACAGCCGCCGCGTGTTCGGCGATCACCGCCAGGGTCGAGGCGTCGGTGTCGAACACGCCGTACAGGCCCTGCTCCTCCTGCGGCGGATCGCCGACGAAGCTCTTGTCGCCGGCCGCGAACCAGGCGTCGGGGTGCTGGGCGCGGCCTTCGCCGTTCCAGGCCCAGAAGTTGGTCCCGGCGATCGGGCCGCCGGCCTTCATGTCGTCCAGGGCCAGGCCGTAGATCGTCTTGTAGAAGCGGTCCTTGTCGGCCGTGGCCGAGGCGGGCGCGAAGGCGCGGGACTCCCGGATCAGGCCGAATTCCTCGATCACCAGCGGCTTGTTCAGCTGCTTGGCCAGGGCGATGTGGCGGCTGACATAGTCGCGGCAGCGGGCCTCGCCGGACGCGTAGGTGGCCGGCTGGTTCTTTGGGTCGATCCAGCCCCAATTGTTGGGCCAGACGTGCAGGGTCAGGTAGTCGATGGTCGCCGGCTTGTGGGCCTCGATCACGCAGGCCTCGCTGCGCAGGCAGCCCATCGAGCCCTCGCTGCCGGTGCAGACCAGGTGCTTGGTGTCGATGGTCTTGATGATGGCCGAGGTCTCGCTGATCCAGTGATAATAGACCGGCAGCAGCGTGTCGGCGTTGGCCTCCATCCCGCCGGGACGGGGCTCGTTGGCCAGCTGCCAGGCCATGATCGTCGGGTCTTCGCGATAGGCCTGGCCGGTGACGGTGTTGACCCGCCCCACCAGGCTCAGCAGGTAGCGACGGAACAGGGCGTTGGCCTTGGCGTCGCCATAGAAGCGGGCCGAATAGTCGGCGAACTCCGGCCACGGATGATTGGGATCGCCCTGCTGGAACCACGGGCCATTGCCGACCCAGTTCAGGTAGGCCGGCATGCCGCCCGACCAGTCCCAGAAATTGTTGACGTAGATCACCGCCTTCATGTCGCGCGCTGCCATCTCGGCCAGCAGCACGTCGAGGCCCTTCAGCAGATCCTGGCTGTAGGTCCCGGGCTCCTCCTGAAAGGTCGGCGAGACGGCCGCCTTGGCCGGCGATCGCTCGCCCGCGCCCAGCACCCGCAGATTGGTGACGCCCATGGCCTTGAGCCTGTCGAGCTCGCGCTTCAGCCGTTCGCGGTCGCCGCTGGGGCCGGGCGAGCCCAGCCAGGCCCCATACCAGAGGTTCGCGCCGGCGAAGCGGTAGGGCTTGCCGTCCAGGACCAGCCGGCCGTTCTTGACCCCCACGAAGCTCTTCTTCGGCGCCGGCGGCTTCTTCGCCGCGCCCAGGGCGGGCAGGGCGGCAAACACGGCCATCAGATGGCGGCGGGAAAGGGTCATGGCGCGTCCTCGGTCTGGAGCTCTACTGGCTCCTTGGAGCACCATGCCGCGCGGTGACAACGCTAACAACCGTCCGTGGCTGGCCAAGGCTAAGTCAAGGCGGTGCTCTACCTGTGCTCCAGGCTGTGCCAGATCCGGGTGACCTGTACGCGAGAGCCGAGGACGCGGTAACGGATCACATAAGCGCTCTGACCAAAGGGAATGCTGATTTCTCGGGCGGTTTGGCCGACCGAGCGGCCTCGCAAGGGCGCCTCGGCCAAACTATCCAAAGCGCTCTCCAGCAGCGGGCCCAGTCTTGCCGCCGCCCGAGTGTCGCGCACGGAAAGCCAGACGACGAGACGGTTGAAGTCCTTCTTGGCTCCAGCCGATACCGAAACCGTAAAGGTCAACCCAGGCCCGCGGTCACGCGGCGCATGTGGGCGCGGAACTCATCGAGTGAGATCGCCGGCTCGTCGCCCCGCTCGATGGCGTCGGCGATGGCTTCGTCGATAGCGGGGTCAGGATCGATCGTTTTGGGAAGCGCGCCGGTCAGGCCAGCGTCGATGAGCGCCACGGCGTACTCGGACACGGACATGCCCAGGCGGTCGGCAACGACCTTCAGCCGGGCAGCCTGCTCATGGTCGATATGAATGTCGAAGCCGTCGGCCATGGACGGAGAATCCCGCCCACGGCCTGGAACGTCAAGGTCACAGATTCAGCAGCGCCGGGTCGCCGCCCTGGGCGGTGATGTTGACGCTGATCGCCCGCTCGACCGCGAAGCGCAGCAGGGCGTGGGGGCCGCCAGCCTTGGGGCCGGTGCCCGACAGCCCTTCGCCGCCGAACGGCTGGACCCCGACCACGGCGCCGGTCATCGAGCGGTTGACGTAACAGTTGCCGGCCGGGACCAGACGCTGGACCTGGGCCGCGAAGCTTTCGATCCGCGAGTGAACGCCCAGGGTCAGGCCGTAGCGGCGCGCGGCCAGGGCGCCGGCGGTTTCGGCCAGGTGCTCGGGCTTGTAGCGGACCACGTGCAGCACGGGGCCGAACACCTCGCGCTCCAGGAAGTCGGCGGCGGGGATCTCGGCCAGGACGGGGGCGAAGAAGGTTCCGCCGGCCGGGGCCGCCAGGGCGTGCAGCACCTTGGCCTCCTTCTTCAGGCGGACATGGTGCTTGTCGAGCGCGTCCTTGGCCTCGGCGTCGATGACCGGGCCGACGTCGGTGACGGCCAGGGCCGGGTCGCCCAGCACCAGGGCGTCCATGGCGCCCTTCAGGCCGTCGATGATGTGGTCGGCGGTGTCTTCCGGCAGGAACAGCAGGCGTAGGGCCGAGCAGCGCTGGCCGGCCGAGCCGAAGGCGCTGACGATGACGTCGTCGATGACCTGCTCACGCTGGGCGGTGGTGTCGACGAACATGCCGTTCAGGCCGCCGGTCTCGGCGATGAACGGCACGATCGGGCCGTGCCGTTGGGCGAGCGTCTGGTTGATCCGCCAGGCGGTGTCGGTGCCGCCGGTGAAGGCGACGCCGTCCAGGCCCTCGTGGCTGGTCAGGGCCGCGCCGACCGTCTCGCCGCGGCCGGGCAGCAAGGCCAGCAGGCGGCTGTCGAGGCCGGCGGCGTGGTACAGCTTCACGGCCTCGAAGGCGATCAGCGGGGTCTGCTCGGCCGGCTTGGCCAGCACGGCGTTGCCGGCGGCCAGGGCCGCGGCGATCTGGCCGGTGAAGATGGCCAGCGGGAAGTTCCACGGGCTGATGCAGACGAACACGCCGCGCCCAGCCAGGCGCAGGGTGTTGGTCTCGCCGACCGGCCCCTTCAGCAGCTGGCCGTCGCCGAACTGATCCTCGGCCAGCACCGCGTAGTAGCGGCAGAAGTCGACGGCCTCGCGGACCTCGGCGATGCCGTCCGACAGGGTCTTGCCGGCTTCGCGGGCCAGGATGGCGATCAGGCGGTCGATGTTGGCCTCGAGCGCGTCGGCCATGGCGCGCAGCACCGTGGCGCGGGCCGGGCCGCCGGCCTGGTCCCAGGCGGGCTGGGCGGCGCGGGCCAGGCGGAAGGCCTCGTCGATCTGCGGGATCTGGGCTTCCGAGACCGCGCCGACCACCCTCGCGTCATCGGCCGGGGCGACCACCGGCAGCGGCGGGGCGCCGGCCGTGACCTTGCCGCCGATCAGCGGGCCGGCCGACAAGGTGACATTGTCCAGGGCCGCGACAGCCGCTTCCAGGCGTTCGCGGTCGGCCTTCACCGACAGGTCGAGACCGGCGCTGTTCTGGCGGCGCGGACCATAGACCGCGATCGGCGTCGGGATCTTGGCGTGGCGGTCGGGACGGGCCTCGACCGTGTCGATCGGGTCGGTGACCACCTTCTCGACCGGCACCCGCTCGTCCAGCAGGGCGTGAACGAAGCTGGTGTTGGCCCCGTTCTCCAGCAGGCGACGGACCAGATAGGGCAGCAGATCCTCGTGGCCGCCGACGGGCGCGTAGGCCCGCAGGGTGATGCCGTCATAGAGGTCGTCGGCGGCCTTGTAGAGCGCCTCGCCCATGCCATGCAGGCGCTGGTGCTCGATCTTGACGCCGGCGTTCTTGGCCATGCGGACCACGGCCGCCAGGGTGTGGGCGTTGTGGGTGGCGAACTGGGCGTAGAGGTGCGGGGCGGCGGCGATCAGCGCCTTGGCGTTGACCAGGTACGACAGGTCGGTGGCCGGCTTGGTCGTATAGACCGGATAGTCCGGCCGGCCGGCGACCTGGGCGCGCTTGATCTCGCTGTCCCAGTAGGCGCCCTTGACCAGGCGGACCATCAGGCGGCGGCCGGTTTCCTTCGACAGGGCCTCCAGGCGGGCGATGACCTCGCCGCAGCGCTTCTGATAGGCCTGGACGGCCAGGCCCAGGCCTCGCCAGTCGCCCAGCTCCGGCTCGCGGCACAGGCGGTCCAGCAGCTTCAGCGACAGGGCCAGGCGATCGGCTTCCTCGGCGTCGATCGTGAAGTTCAGGTTGTGGCGGGCGGCGATCTTCGCCAGCCGCAGGGTGCGGGGATAGAGCTCCGCCCAGACGCGGTCTTCGTGCGTGGCCTCGTAGCGTGGGCACAGGGCCGAGAGCTTGACCGACACGCCGTGGCCGGCTTCCGGGCCGGCGCCGTTCGATAGCTTGCCGACCGTCTCGATCGCGTCGGCATAGGACTTTTCGTAGCGCTCGGCGTCGGCGGCGGTGCGGGCGCCTTCGCCCAGCATGTCGAAGCTGCACATGTCGCCGTCGTTGGCGGCGCGCTTGATGGCCGCCTCGATCGTCCGTCCCAGGACGAACTGCTCGCCCATGATGCGGATAGCCTGGCCGACGGCGGCGCGGATCACCGGCTCGCCCAGGCGGCCGGCCAGTTTCTTGACGAAGCCGGGCAGGTCCTTCTTGGCCTCGTCGTCGGGCTCGACGATCTTGCCGGTCAGCATCAGGCCCCAGGTCGAGGCGTTGACGAACAGGCTGTCGCTGCCGCCCAGGTGGCTGGCCCAGTCGGCCGAGCCGATCTTCTCGGCGATCAGCTTGTCGCGGGTGTCGTCGTCGGGCGTGCGCAGCAGGGCCTCGGCCAGGCACATCAGCGCCAGGCCCTCGCGGGTGCCCAGGCTGAACTCCTGCAGGAAGCTCTCGACCACGCCCTGCTTGCGGACGGACCGACGCGCCCCGCGGACCAGGGCCTCGGCCTCGGCGCGGACGGCGGCGCGGTCCTCGCTGGACAGCGGCTTGGCGGCCAGCAGGTCGGCGATCACGGCGGCTTCGTCGCGATACTTGCCGTCGTCGAGGCTATCCCAGTGGGCCAAGTCGGTCATGGTCGGTCCTGTGGTTGGAATATCGTCGGTCTATCGCGGCTTCAGGCAAAAGTGCTTCGTTTGTTGCGCGGCGGCTCCGTAGCTTCTTCGGCCGAAGCGCTGAAAATGATCGTCCGCTCCAGCGTCGCCAGGCGCGCGCGGATGCGCGCGGGTGAGCATGCTCTGGAAGAGGGGAGGGAGGAAGGGACGCGCTCTTGGGGGGAGACGCGCGCGTCCCTTCCTCTCTTGCGCGACGCCAGGCTGGGGAGCGGGCGTCGCGTGGGTTCCAGCCTTCGACGGCTGGCCGGTTCCGCCGGGCGCCCTTTCGAGGAGGGGCAGGCGCCAAGCGGGGCTGGAACGATCGAGGGTGTAACGCTTGGCTTGCCGAATGTGCTACGTTTGTGAGCGCTACTTTTCGAAGCTTCTTCGGTGAAAACTCGGCATGGCCATTTCCGCTCTAGATGACACCGACCGCCGGTTGTTGCGGGTCCTGCAGGTCGACGGCCGCATCACCAACGCCGAGCTGGCCAAGCGCTGCAACCTGTCGCCGGCGGCGACCTTCGACCGCGTCCGGCGGCTGCGCGAGCGCGGCTACATCACCGGTTATGTCGCCCTGCTGGACCCGGCCAAGGTCGACCGGGCCCTGCTGATCTTCGTCGAGGTGGTGCTGGACCGCACGACCGGCGAA
Source organism: Caulobacter sp. 1776 (assembly GCF_040545685.1). NCBI lineage: Bacteria > Pseudomonadati > Pseudomonadota > Alphaproteobacteria > Caulobacterales > Caulobacteraceae > Caulobacter > Caulobacter sp. 1776. The sequence continues at coordinate 264,003 of NZ_JBEPMI010000009.1, read as the reverse complement.
GTGTTCGAGGACTTCGCGGCCGCCGTGCGCCGCGCGCCCGAGATCCTGGAGTGCCACATGGTGGCCGGCGGCTTCGACTATCTGATCAAGGCCCGGGTGCGCGACATGGAGGCCTATCGCGGCTTCCTGGGCGACATCCTCGTGAAGATGCCCGGCGTGCGCGAGACCCGGACCTATGCGGTGCTGGAAGAGGTCAAGAGCACGGTGCAGCTGCCGCTTTGAGACTCAAATAGCCGCTCTCCCCGGCGAAAGCCGGGGTCCAGGTTCATCCGATGAGTTTGGGGATGACGCGTCTGTGGGCGGCGGGAATGCCCAGGCTCTCGGGGTTCGATCTGGGTCCCGGCTTTCGCCGGGAAGAGCGGATTTAGGATTTCTCCCGCCCTCGGAACGCCGCCACCTTGGCCCTATTCCCGCAGGCGCTCATCGAGCACCAGCGGCGGTCGCCCTTGCGCGAGGTGTCCAGGAACAGGATCGCGCAGGTCGGTCCCGCGCACTGGCGGATGCGGCCGGCGTCCGGTCCGCCCAGCAGTTCGATCGCCTCGCGCGCCACCCCGGTCAGCAGCGCCCGCGCGCCGCCGGTCCAGCGCCGCTGGCCCGAGGCGTCCAGCCAAGGCGCGGCGGCCGGCTGGGCGGCGAAGGCGTTGAGGGCCTCGCGCGGCGTCTCGGGCAGGGGACGGCCTTCGGCCCGGGCCATGGCCAGGACGAATAGCGTCTCGCGAAGCGCGCGCGCCGCCGAAAGATCTTCGGCCGTCGCGCCGGTCACGCCGTCGGCCAGCCCGGCCGCGACCAGCCAGCGGTCGAGGTCGCCGGGCGCGGCCAGGGCCTCGCGATGATGGCCGCTGACCCGCCCGGCCAGGGTGGCCGGCAGGTCCAGGGGCAGGCGGCCGCCCCGGAAGCGGAAGCCGTCTCGGGTCTCTTCGATCTTGGATGTCACGAAACGCTCATGGGAAGTCGGGCGGAAACCGCATTGACAGGTTAGCCGCGTTCGTCGAGGTTGCGCCAGTAACCGGTCAAATAAGTTACATAAGGTGCGAGATGCGAAAGACGATGACGGCCTTAGCGACGGCGATACTGAGCGCGGGCGCGGCCCAGGCGGCGGACTTCCCCCTGGCCGGGACCTGGACCCTGACGGCTGCGGACCGGATCACCCCGGCCGGCGTGCGCGAGCACGACTATGGCGCCGCGCCCAAGGGCCGGCTGATCGTCGATGCGACGGGCCGCTACAGCCTGCAGATCTTCAAGAGCGAGCGCGCCGGCTTCGCCTCGGGCGACAAGAAGCGCGGGACGCCGGAGGAATATGCCGACGCCGCACTGGGCTCCTCGACCCACTACGGGACGCTCGCCATCGACGCGGCGGCGCACCAGCTGCTGTTCAAGATCGACGGCGCGTCGTTCAAGAACTGGGAGGGGACCACGCAGAAGCGCGCCTACGAGCTGAAGGGCGACACGCTCAGCTACCGCGTGCCGACCGCGCCGGACGGCAATACGCCGATCTCGGAGTGGAAGCGGGAGCGGTAGCAAAGGGTGGAACGGGCGGCTCCAGGGGTGGGGGGAGGAGCGCGCCCGTTCCGTTCGCGACCATCGGGGGGGATGATGGACAGCGAACCGCCCCGGCTCGCGCCGGGGAGTTCTAGATGGCGAGCGATCAGACCGCCGGGGCGCCGCCGCCGAGCGCCTTGTAGAGCGTCACCAGATTGGTCGCCCGGGCCAGGCGCGCGGTGATCAGGCCTTGTTGGGCCGCGTACAGCGTGCGCTGGGAATCGAGCAAGGTCAGGGCGCTGTCGAGGCCGGCGTCGCGACGCTGCTGCGACAGGCGCTGGCTGTCCGTGGCGGCCGTGACCAGGCGTTCCTGGGCCGCGAGCCGGTCGGCGACCGTGGCGCGCACCGACAGGGCGTCGGAGACCTCGCGGAACGCCGTCTGCACGGTCTTCTCGTAGGTCGCCACGGCGATGTCGCGATTGGCCTTGGAGACCTTCAGGTTCGCCACATTGGCCCCGCCCGCGAAGATCGGCAGGCTGATCTGGGGCGCGAAGCTCCAGGTCCCCGTACCGCTCTTGAACAGGCCGTCCAGGTCGCCGCTGGCCGTTCCGGTCGCGCCGGTCAGGCTGATGCGCGGGAAGAAGGCCGCGCGGGCCGCGCCGATATTGGCGTTGGCGCCTTGCAGCTGGTGCTCGGCGGCCAGGACGTCGGGGCGACGGACCAGGACGTCTGACGGCAGGCCGGCCGGCAGGTCGGCCAGGATCCGGGCCGATTCCAGCTGGCCCGCCGGCAGCAACTCGGCGGGGACGCCGCCGCCGGCCAGCAGGGTCAGGGCGTTGAGGTCCTGGGCGACCTGGGCGGTGTAGACCGCCACGTCGCTGCGGGCCGTCTCGGCCTGGACCTGGGCGTTGCGCAAGGTCGCCACCGAGCCGACGCCACCGTCGACCTGCTGCTGCGTCAGGCGCAGGGTGTCCTCGCGGGTGGCCAGGGTGCTCTTGGCCAGGGCCAGGCGGTCCTGGTCGGCGGCCAGGGTCAGCCAGGCGTTGGCGGTCTCGGCGATCAGGCTGGTGCGGACCGAGCGGCTGGTCTCCTGCGTCGCCAGATAGCTCTGCAGGGCCGCGGCGTTCAGGCTGCGGACGCGGCCGAACAGGTCCAGCTCGTAGGCGGTGAAGCCGACGGTGGCGCTGTAGACCTCGGTATCGAAGGCCTGGCCGGTCTGCGAGGTCGAGGCCGGGGTGCGGCCGCGCTGCTCGGACAGCACGCCGTTGATGGCCGGGAACAGGGCCGAGCGCTGAACGCCGTACTGGGCGCGCGCCTTCTCGATGTTCAACACCGCCACGCGCAGGTCGCGGTTCTGCTTCAGGGCCAGGTCGACCACGCCTTGCAGGCGCGGGTCGATCAGCACCTGGCGCCAGTCGAGGTCGGCGGCCGTGACCGAGCCCGTGGGCTCGGGGCTCGGCGTGGACCAGGTCTGGGCCACCGGCAGGCTTGGACGCTTGTAGTCCGGGGCCAGGGTGCAGGCGCTGACCGCCGTGGAGGCCAGCAGGATCAGGGAGAGGTTACGGAACATGATCAGTGGGCCTCCGTCGACGGGACCTCGCCGCCGTGCTCGGCGACGGCCGCATCGTGGCCTTTGTGCTTGGGTTTGAAGATCCGCTCGACCAGCACGAAGAACAGCGGGACGAAGAAGATCGCCAGGAGGGTGGCCGACAACATGCCGCCGATCACGCCGGTGCCGATGGCGTGCTGGCTGCCCGAGCCCGCGCCGTTGGAGATGGCTAGGGGCAGCACGCCGAACACGAAGGCCAGCGAGGTCATGATGATCGGCCGCAGACGGATGCGGACCGCCTCGACGGTGGCTTCCACCAGGCCCATGCCCTTCTCGTACAGGTCCTTGGCGAACTCGACGATCAGGATGGCGTTCTTGGACGCCAGGCCCATGGTCGTCAGCAGGCCGACCTGGAAGTAGATGTCGTTGCTGAGCCCGCGCAGGGTGGTGGCCAGCAGGGCGCCGACGATGCCCAGCGGAATGACCATGATCACCGACAGCGGGATCGACCAGCTCTCGTACAGGGCCGCCAGCAGCAGGAACACCACCAGGATCGAGATGCCGTACAGGGCCGGAGCCTGGTTGCCGGACTCCCGCTCCTGAGCCGAGAGGCCGGTCCACTCGTAGCCGATGCCGGGCGGCAGCTGGGCGGCGATCTTCTCCATCGCGGCCATGGCCTGGCCCGAGCTCTTACCGGGGGCCGGCGAGCCCTGGATGTTCAGCGACGACAGGCCGTTGTAGCGCTCCAGGCGCGGCGAGCCGTAGATCCAGTGGGTGGTGGCGAACGACGAGAACGGCGCCATCGTGCCGCTGCTGGTGCGGACGTACCAGTTGTTCAGGTCCTCGGGGCGCATGCGATAGGGCGCGTCGGCCTGGACATAGACCTTCTTGACCCGGCCGCGGTCGATGAAGTCGTTGACATAGGTTCCGCCCCACGCGGCGCTGAGCGCGGCGTTGATGTCGGCGGTGGTCAGGCCCATCGCCCCGGCCTTGGCCTGGTCGATGTCGATCTTCAGCTGCGGGGTGTCGTCCTGGCCGTTGGGGCGGACGCCGACCAGGGTCGGGTCCTTGGAGGCCATGCCCAGCACCTGATTGCGCGCGGCGACCAGGGCGTCGTGGCCGACGCCGCCGATGTCCTGAAGCTGGAAGTCGAAGCCCGACGAAGTGCCCAGTTCCGGCACGGCCGGCGGCACGATCGCGAAGACCATGGCGTCACGGATCTGCATGAACTTGCCCATGGCGCGGCCGGCGACGGCCTGCGCCTTGCGGTCGGCGGCCTTGCGCTCGTCGAAGTCCTTCAGGCGAATGAAGGCCAGGCCGGCGTTCTGGCCGGCGCCGGCGAAGCTGAAGCCGGCGACGGTGAAGACGGCCTGCACCGACTCCTTCTCGTCGACCAGGAAGTGGTGACGCACCGTGTCGAGCACGGCCTGGGTGCGCGCTTCCGGCGCGCCCGGCGGCAGCTGGACGAGGGTGAACATCGTCCCCTGGTCTTCCTCGGGCAGGAAGGCGCTGGGCAGGCGGATGAACAGGAAGCCCATGACCAGAATGACCACGCCATAGGCCAGCATCCAGCGCCCGCCGCGGCCGAGCAGGCCGCGGACCGTGCCCTGGTAGCGGCCGCTGACGTCGTCGAAGCTGCGGTTGAACCAACCGAAGAAGCCGGTCTTGTGCTCCCTGTGGCCCTTCTCGACGGGGCGGAGCAGGGTGGCGCAGAGAGCCGGGGTCAGGATCAGGGCGACCAGCACCGACAGGGCCATGGCCGAGACGATGGTGATCGAGAACTGGCGATAGATCACGCCCTGCGAGCCGCCGAAGAAGGCCATCGGCACGAACACCGCGGCCAAGACCAGCGCGATGCCGATCAGGGCGCCGGTGATCTCGTTCATCGACTTGCGGGTGGCCTCGACGGGACTGAGCCCCTCTTCCTCCATCACCCGCTCGACGTTCTCGACCACGACGATGGCGTCGTCGACCAGCAGGCCGATGGCCAGCACCAGGCCGAACATGGTCAGGGTGTTGATCGAGTAGCCGAAGGCCGACAGCACCCCGAAGGTGCCCAGCAGCACCACCGGCACGGCGATGGTCGGGATCAGGGTGGCCCGCCAGTTCTGCAGGAACAGGAACATGACGATGAAGACCAGCACGATGGCTTCGAGCAGGGTCTTGACCACTTCCTCGATCGACAGCTTCACGAACGGCGTCGAGTCGTAGGGGATCACGTAGCGGAAGTTGGGCGGGAAGGTCTTTTCCAGCTGGGCCATCCGCGCCTTGATGGCGTCGGCGGTGTCGAGCGCGTTGGCGCCCGGCGCCAGCCGGATGGCCAGACCTGCGGCGGGCTTGCCGTTGTACTTGGCGGCGAAGCCGTAGCTTTCCGCGCCCAGCTCGACCCGCGCGACGTCGCGCAGGTGGACGATGGCGCCCCCAGGGCTGTTGCGGACGATGATGTCCTGGAACTGGGCCGGGGTGGTCAGGCGCGACTGGGCCGTGATCGTGGCGTTCAGGCCGATGCCGGGCAGGTTGGGCACGCCGCCCAGCTGGCCGGCCGAGACCTGGGCGTTCTGGGCCCGGATGGCGGCGATCACGTCGGCGGGGGTCAGGTTGAAGCTGGTCAGCTGGTTGGGGTTCAGCCAGATGCGCATGGCGTATTGCGCGCCGAACAGCTGCACCTCGCCCACGCCATCGACGCGGCTCAGCGGGTCTTGCAGATTGCTGGCGATGTAGTCGGCCAGGTCGGTGTTGGTGGTCTTCGGATCATCGGAATACATGCCGACGATCAGCAGGAAGTTCCGCGCCGACTTGGCGACGGTCAGGCCCTGCTGCTGCACTTCCTGCGGCAGGAGCGCGGTGGCCGTCTGCAGCTTGTTCTGCACCTGCACCTGGGCGATGTCGATGTTGGTGCCGGCCTTGAAGGTCAGGGTCGTGGTGGCCGCGCCCGAGCTGTCGCTGGTCGACGACATGTAGTCCAGGCCGTCCAGGCCCTTCATCTTCTGCTCGATGACCTGGGTGACGCTGTCCTCGACGGTCTTGGCCGAGGCGCCGGGATAGAAGGCGGTGACCGACACCTGGGGCAGGGCGATGTTGGGATACTGGGCGATCGGCAGCGTGCGGATGGCCAGGGCCCCCGCCAGCATGATCACGATCGCGACGACCCACGCGAAGATGGGCCTGTCGATGAAGAAACGGGAAAGCATGACGGGCCGGCCTTAGCGTTGGGCTTGAGCGGTGATGGCGACGGGCTTGACCGGCGCGCCGGGTCGGACCTTCTGCAGGCCTTCGACGACGACCTTGTCACCAGGGTTGAGGCCGGTGGTGATCAGCCACTTGTCGCCGACCGTCTGGGCGGTGGTGACCGGACGCGGCGCCAGCCCGCCCTTGGCGTCGACCACCTGCACGATGGCGTTGCCCTTGGGATCGCGGCTGACGGCGGCCTGCGGGATCAGGATCCCGCCGTTGGCCACGCCCTTGTCGAGCAAGGCGCGGACGTACATGCCGGGCAGCAGCACGCCATTGGGATTGTCGAAGATGGCGCGCAGCACCACCGAACCGGTGGTCGGATCGACGGTCACGTCCGAGAATTCCAGGCGGCCCGGGATCGGATAGGTCGAGCCGTCTTCCAGCTTCAAGGTCACCCGGGCCGAGCCCGAGCGACCCAGCTTGCCGCTGTTGAACGCCGCCTGCAGCTGCAGCAGCTCGGCCGAGGTCTGGGTCAGGTCGACATAGATCTTCGACAGGTCCTGCACGGTGGCCAGCGGCGTGGCCTGGCTGGCGGTGACCAGGGCGCCAGCCGTCACCGCGCTCTTGCCGATGCGGCCCGAGATCGGGGCGGCGACGCGGGTGTAGTTCAGGTTGATGCGAGCCGTGTCGAGCGCGGCCTTCTGAACGGCCACGGCGGCGGCCGTCTGGGCCGCCGCCGCCTGGGCGTCGTCATTGTCCTGCTTGGACACCGCGCCGCTTTCGACCAGCGTCCTGTAGCGGTCGGCCTTCAGCTTTGCGGCGGTCGCGGAGGCCTGGGCCTGGGCGAGGGCGGCGGCGGCGCTGTTGACGCTGGCCTGATAGGTCGCCGGATCGATCTGGTACAGCGACTGGCCGGCCCGGACCAGCGAGCCTTCCTGGAACAGGCGCGCCTTGATCACGCCGCCCACCTGCGGGCGCACTTCCGAGACCAGATAGGCCGAGGTGCGGCCGGACAGTTCGCTGGTCAGGCCGACGGGCTGGCTTTGGGCGACGATGTAGCCGACCTCGGTAGGCCCGCCCGCGCCCGTGCCGCCGGCCCCGCCTTTCTGGCCGCACGCGGCGAGGGTCAGGGCGATGGCGGCGAGCCCCACGGCCGTCGCCGTGGTGGAGCGTTGGAAGTGCATGTTTGACCCCAGATGCGGTGACTTCGCGGGCTATTGCCCTTGACGAAGCCGGCATGATGAACAATCTGAGAATGAACGTTCATTCTCAAGCGGGCTGGACATAGGAGCGGTACTGTCGCAAGTCAACCTCCACGCCCGCGGCTTTGGCTGACCTAACGGAAATGTAATGCCGATCAGGATTTTCAATGGCTGACGAGACTCATTCGGGCCGACCGTCGCCGGAATCGCGCCGTCAGCAGATTCTGGATGCAGCATGCGAGCGTGTGCGGCAGTCGGGCTTCCACGGGGCCAGCATGGCCGACATCGCCAAGGCCGCCGGCCTGAGCGTCGGCCAGATCTATCGCTACTTCGAGAACAAGGAGGCGATCATCGCCGCCATCGTCGCTCAGGACCTGGCCGAGATGCGCGACAAGTTCGCCGAGCTGGAAAGCCAGCCGGGCACCCTGCTGGACGCGATCGACGACCACCTGCCCGAGGGCGTCGACAAGTGCTTCGACCCGCGCCGGGCGGCCCTGGCCCTCGAGGTGGTGGCCGAGGCGGCCCGCAATCCCAAGGTCGCCGCCATCGTCCGCTCGGCCGACGAGCAGGAGCGGGCCCTGGCCAGGTCGATGATGGAACGCGACCGCAAGCCCGAATGGAGCGAGGCCGAGTTCCTGGCTCGCTGCGAAACCATCGGCCTGTTGTTCGACGGCCTGCTGATGCGCGGCGTCAATCACCCCGACCTGGACCGCGAAGCCCTGACGGCCGTGCTGCGCTCGACGGTGAAGCACCTGCTGACTTAAGAGGCGGCCAACCCTGTCATCCGGGCGTAGCGAAGCGGAGACCCGAGATGACAGATTAGGTTGTGTCAAAAATTCGCCAATGAATTCATAGCTTAAGCGTGGATTTGGCGCGGCGTCCGGTCGCATGGCGAGAGGGCGTTAACCCTTCCATATCTGCCGGCCATCCCGCCAAGGCAGAAAGCTTCCCATGACCCTATCGATCGCGAAGACCGTCAGCCCCGCCGCCGTGCGCTGTGTCCTGGGTCTGGCCGCCGTTTTCGCGCCGATGGTGGGGGCGGCCATGGAGCGTCCGGCCTCGGTGCGTCCGGGGCCCGCGCCGATCATCAAGCTGCTGGCCGACATCACCGCCAAGCCCGCGCCGCCGCGGGTGATGGCGCTGGTCTGGAAGGGCGCCGACATCGACGGCGACGGCGCCAGCGACTTCGCCAATCCGACCGGCGCGGCCCCGCGCGGCCACGACGACTTCGGCGACGGCTGGTTCGGCGCCCGCCGCGACGGCGGCTCGCGCGACCACGAAGGCGTCGACTATGTCGCCAAGGCCGGCCAGGCCGTCCACGCCCCGATGTCGGGCTATGTCACCAAGATCGGCTACGCCTATGCCGGCGACACCGAGCTGAAGTTCGTCGAGATCGCCAATCCGGCCCTGGGCTACGCCGCCCGCGCCTTCTACGTGACCCCCGGCGTCGAGGTCGGCCAGGCCGTCCGCCTGGGTGACACGATCGGCGAGGTCGAGAGCCTGCAGGGCCACTATCCCGGCATCACCAACCACGTGCACCTCGAGATCCTGGCCCCGGGCGGCGACCGCGTGAACGCCGCGCGCCTGATCACGCCGACGATGGTGGCGGTGAACCAGACGGCCGACACCGCCGCCGATTGAGGCCTTGTGTGGCGCTGACCTAGTCCAGCGCCCGGTACGTGAAATTCCGGAACCGCGCCGAGCCCTTGCCGGCCGCGTAGAGGCCTGGCTTCAGCATCAGGAAGCCGCCGCGGACATTGTGGTGGTAGCCCGAGACCTCCATGCCCCGGTCGAACCGCTTCCAGGTCTGGCCGCCGTCTCCGGACGTGTGGAAGCTGACGATGTGGCGGGTGTTGATCAGCTTCATCAGCATCCGCGACCCGTGCGGGTTCGGGGGACGGCCGCGCTCGATGCCGTACTGGTGGGTGACGAAGGTCTTGTCGTCGAAGCCCAGGCCGCAATAGAGCTGGCGGTCGTAGAACAGGATCAGGCCGGCGCGGGTCTCGGGATCGATCTCGATGTCGCACGTGATTTCATAGGCTTGGTCGCCGTTGACGAAGATCAGCGGCGCGCCCGTCGACGGGGCCTCGCCGGCGCCCTTCAGGGTCATGACGCCGCCGGCGCGGCTGATGCGCTCGGCCTCGCCCGGCTTGGGATCGAAGAAGGCCCACTGGACGCCCAGCTTGTCGGTGGTGAAGTCGTCCGACAGCGCCTTGCCGTGCGGGCCCGACTTGCCGCCCTTGGGTTTCGGGATGGGCTTCGACAGGTCGCCGCCGCCCACCTCGAACCAGCCGTCGGCGGTCCAGGTCACGGGGGCCAGCAGGGTCTGGCGGCCCAGGGTGTAAAAGCCGTTCTCGTAGCCGTGATAGACGGTCCACCAGTCGCCTTGTGTCGGGCCTTCGACCAGGGTGGCGTGGCCGCGCGACCACCACTTCTCGCTGTTGTCGACGGTGCGGACGACCGGATTGCGCGGATGGTCCTCCCATGGGCCAGCCAGGGACTTGGCGCGGGCCACGATGACCATGTGGCCGGTCGGCGGACCGGCCGTGCCGCCCACGGCGGTGACCAGGTAGAAATAGTCGCCCCTGCGCATGACCTTGGGACCTTCGGGCGAGAAGCCCTCGACGTCCCAGGTGTCGGGATAGCGCCACGGATTGTAGACGTGCTCGGGCTGGCCGACCGTCGACAGGCCGTCCGGGGCCAGCTGGATGCGGTCGCCGCCCGACAGGAACAGCCAGCGCACGCCGTGCTCGTCGACGACGTGGCCGGGGTCGATGTAGCGGGGCAGCTTCAGGTCGACCGGCTCGGACCACGGGCCCTCGATCCTGTCGGCCCAGATCACGTAGCTGGTATTGTTGTTCGGCTTCTTGGCCGGCAGGTAGATGTAGTAGCGGCCCTGGTGTTTGCAGAGCTCGGGAGCCCAGATCGAGCCGACATTGGTCTTCAGCGTGGTGGTGACCGGCGTCCAGTTCACCAGGTCCTTGCTGCGCCAGATCAGCAGCCCCGGATAGGCGTCGAACGACGAGTGGGTCATGTAGTAGTCGTCGCCGTCCTTCAGGATCGACGGATCGGGGTGGTCGCCGGCCAGGATCGGGTTCAGGAACGTCCCGTCGCCCAGGTCGGCCTTGCGCTGGCCCTCGACGCCCTTGGTCCAGGTCGGGCCCGAGATCGACTTGCCGGGCAGGGTCCCCATCTGGCCAGCCGCTTCGCCCGCGCCGGGCAGGGCGGCGAGGCCTGCGCCGGTCAGCAGCGAGCCCAAGGCGCCGCGGCGATTGATGTCGACCATGGGTGTTCCTCCCGACGATTACGCTTACGTCTGTTGGACCTCACTTAGCGGTAAGTCGGCGTCTATGTCCACCGGTGTCATTGGCGAGTTGGATTGATTTCCATGACGTTTTTCCGGCGCGAAAGCCAAGCCCGAAACAACGTCCCTGGCTTGGAAGATCGCACGAAAAACGCCCGGGAGAGGACCCCCGGGCGTTCTTGTCTTCAGCGGATGGAGAGCTTCAGCCCTGCATCGCCTCCAGCTCCTTGCCACGGGTCTCGTGGATCAGCTTCTGGACCAGGAAGAACGAGACCACCGCGCTCAGGGCGTAGAAGCCGTAGGTCATCGGCAGGCTGCGGGCCGCCATCGACGGGAAGCTGACCGAGATCGCGAAATTGGCGATCCACTGGGCGAAGCCGGCCACGGCCAGGGCCGAGCCGCGCATCTGGTTGGGGAACATCTCACCCAGCATGACCCACATGACGGGGCCCCAACTGAGGTTGAAGAACACCACATAGGCGTTGGCGGCGATCAGGGCGATCGGGCCGACGCTGGCGTCCAGGTGCAGGGCGCCGTTGACCGTGGTGGCGGTCGAGAAGCACCAGGTCATCACGCCCAGGGTCACGGCCATGCCGGCCGAGCCGATCAGCAGCAGCGGCTTGCGGCCGATCTTGTCGATCACGGCGATCGTGGCCAGGCAGGCCAGGATCGACAGCGAACCCGACAGGATGTTGATCTTCAGGCTGTCGTCCTCGGTGAAGCCCACCGACTGCCACAGCACCGAGCCGTAGTAGAAGACGATGTTGATGCCGACCAGCTGCTGGAAGACGGCCAGGACCAGGCCGGCCCACAGGATCGGGCGCAGCTTCTTGGTGACGGGGTCCAGCAGGTCCGAGAACTTCGGCTGGTGGTCGACGGCCAGCGAGGCGCGGATCTCGGCCACCTTGCCGGCGCCCTGGCCCGGGCCGAACAGGCGCGACAGGATGGCTTCGGCCTGGGCGTCCTTGCCCTTGGCGACCAGGAAGCGCGGGCTTTCGGGAATGACCAGCAGGGCGAAGAAGAAGATGGCGGCGGGAATGGTCTGCATCCAGAACATCCAGCGCCAGGCCGGCAGGTCCAGCCAGAAGGGGGCGGTCGAGCTGCCGGCGGTGTGGGCCAGCACGTAGTTGGCCACGAACGCGCCGGTCAGGCCGGTGATGATCATGATCTGCTGCACGGACGACAGGCGGCCGCGGATATTGGCCGGCGTGACTTCCGAGATGTAGACGGGGCACAGCACGCTGGCCGCGCCGACGCCCAGGCCGCCGATCAGGCGGAAGGCGATGAACACCAGCGAGGTGTGCGCCGCGCCGCTGCCCAGGGCGCTGACCAGGAACAGCAGGGCGGCGATGATCATCACCGTGCGGCGGCCCCAGACGTCGGCCAGGCGGCCGGCGGCGAAGGCGCCGAACGCGCAGCCCAGCAGGATGGCGCCGACGTTCAGGCCGGTGCCCAGCTTGCTGAGGCTGAAGGCCTTCTCCAGGCCTTCCTGCGTGCCGTTGATGACGCCGCTGTCGTAGCCGAACATGAAGCCGCCGATCGTGGCGACGGCGACGATCGCGGCGATGAAGGCCATGTTGACCTTCGCGCCGTCGGCGCTCATGCCGGCGCTAGGGCCAGCGTTGGATACTGAAGCCACAGGTTTCCTCCCCATGGGGCCTCTCCGGCCCGTTAATGCCCTATGGTCCTTGTCGGACCTCTGGTTACCGGCGACCTTAGTGTTACCGGTATCAGCGCGCAAGCTTCGGTTCTGGCGACCATCGTCCTCGCGCGCGGACTCACGCCTGCCGTCCTTGGATAGCAGAAGCGGGCACGTTTCCGCGACGTCCGCATCGTAGGACGCGCGATCGGTTCCGAGGCATACCGGCGGGATGCGGGCCGCTGGCGGGTGTGGCCCGAATGTGACCGTTCCCGCGCCATCGCCAACATTGCCGAAAAGAAATTTGTCCCTGTCGCCGGAAGGGTCTTTACGCCTGGAGGTCGAGATCGCGCGGACGTCCGCGGCGGCTTCCTCGACGCTCAAGTTGGGGATGCTTCCTTGCGACTGAAGTTCGCTCTTTTCGCCGCCGCCGCGGCGATCCTGCCGCCGACCGTCGGTCTGGCGCAGACCACCGCTCAAACCGCCCCGGCCGCCCAGACCGCGCCGGCGAAGCCCAAGGACGCGCCGAACGCGGTCGAGGGCGTGACCATCACGTCCGACTCCACCGCGATGCGGACCTCGATCGATCGCCGCAGCTACAGCGTCGCCAACGACCTGTCGGCCAAGACCGGCTCGATCTCGGATGCGCTGCGTAACATCCCGTCGGTCGAGGTCGACGTCCAGGGCAATATCAGCCTGCGCGGCGACCCGAACGTCACCATCATGATCGACGGCAAGCCCTCGGGCATGTTCAACGGCGACAACCGCGCCGACGCCCTGCAGCAGCTGCCGGCCGACAGCATCGACCGCGTCGAGGTGATGACCAATCCGTCGGCCGCCTACCGTCCCGACGGCTCGGCCGGCATCATCAACCTGATCACCAAGAAGACCCAGAAGCCGGGCACGACCGGCACGATCCGCGCCAATGTCGGCCCCGACGGCCGCTACAACGGCGGGATCAGCGCCACGCGCCGCCAGGGCAAGGCCACGCTGTCAGGTGACGCGTCGTATCGCTTCGACCACCAGGAAGCGCGCTCGGACACCGACCGCGCGGTGCTGGACAGCGCCAGCGGCAAGTTCCTGCCCAGCGTCCAGGACGCGTCGGTGATCAACGAGGGCGAGGCGATCAGCCTGCGCGGCGGTCTCGACTACGACCTCGACAAGAAGACCCGGCTGTCGGCCGAGGTGCGCTATCGCGGCATGAACTACGACAGCGACATCGACGAGTCGTACGTGGCTCAGAACGCGGCCGGGACGACCGGCCAATCGTACCTGCGCGACAGCGTCGCGCGGCTCAAGCGCGACAACTCGGCGATCAGCGGCGACTACCGCCGCCAGCTGGGCGGGGCCGAGCATGAGCTGACCTCGCACCTGGAATACGAGCTCACCCAGTTCAAGCGCGCCTCCACCGCCTTCCAAGATGGCGTCGTCGGCGTGGCCGACCAGTATGAGGCGTTCAGCTTCGGCGCGGGCCAGAAGCGCGCCAACTGGAAGATGGACTACAGCAAGCCGCTGCCCGGCCAGGCCAAGTTCAAGTCCGGCCTGGATTTCGAGGCCCAGGACAACGACTACGACAACTACGGCGCCCGGGGCGCGACCCTGAACGGCCAGGTCGTGGATCCGGCGCGGACCAACCGCTTCCTCTATGACCAGGACGTCTTCGCCGGCTACGTGACCTATGAGCGGCCGTTCGGCGACCTGACCGTCCAGGGCGGCCTGCGGGCCGAGCAGGTCAATATCCGCACCGACCAGATCACCTCGGCCCAGAAGGACAAGAACGACTATTTCCGGCTCTATCCGACCCTGCACGCCGGCTATCGGGTCAACGACAACAACACCTTCAACGCCAACTACAGCCGCCGCGTCCAGCGCCCGGGACCGCAGGACCTGAACCCCAACCGGATCTACCAGGACCCGCTGAACTACCGGGCCGGCAATCCCAACCTGAAGCCGCAGATCACCGACTCGTTCGAGCTGGGCTGGCAGTACCGCAAGGGGCCGGCCTACTACCTGGCGACCTTCTATTATCGCGACGCCAAGGACGGCGTCACCGACGTGGTCCGCAGCCTGGGCGGCGGCGTGCTGCTGACCACCCGCGAGAACCTGGCCAAGAGCCGCAACGGCGGTCTGGAGCTGGTGGCCAACGGCCGCCTGACGCCGAAGCTGACCTACAATGTCAGCGCCAACGCCTTCTGGAACGAGATCGACGCCTCCAGCCTGGGCTTTACCGGCAAACGCTCGGGCACGACCCTGTCGGGCCGCGCGAACCTGAACTACCAGGCCACGCCGAAGGACTTCTTCCAGATCAACGCCTTCACCTCGGGCGAGCGCCTAACCCCGCAGGGCCACCGCGAGCCGGTGCAGCTGATCAATGTCGGCTATCGCCGCAAGATCAACGACAAGCTGAACTTCGTCGTCACGGTCAATGACGTGACCAATTCGTTCGAGGACACCGTGGTCACCGAGACCCCGATCCTGCGCGACACCACGCGCCGGACGGCCAAGGTGCGGGCGGCCTTCTTCGGCTTCAGCTACGCCTTCGGCGGCGGCAAGCCGCGGCCGGAGCAGTTCGAATTCGGCACGGGCGGCCCGAACTAAAGATTACACTTGTAAAAGATTGGCTTTCTGACCAGGATCGCGGGCATGAGGTCCGCGATCCTGGAAACCCTGGCCGCCATGGCTGTCGCCGCCCCCCTGGCGCTTTTGGGGGCGGCGCCGGCCGTCGCCGCGTCGACGGCTCCGTCCCATAGGGCCGAGGCCTGCGCCCTGGGCGCCCAGGTCATGGCCGAGCAGGCTAAGGGCGGCGTGAACGCCTTCGATGACCAGGACAGCTTCGCGAGTGAGTTCATCAAGCGTGGCGTCCGCGATGCGCGTCCATACGGCTGGGGTTTGTCCGCCTGGCAAAAGGCGCTGCTGACGAAGCAGCCGCCGGTGAATCTGTTCGTCCGCTGCCCCGAACTGGCGCGTCGGCTGCCAGCGGGCGCGCGGATGGCGACGGCCGAGGATCGGGCGGCGGTCGAACGTCTGGGCCCGGCGCCTCGCATCTACATCGGCAGGGTCGCCGCGCCTTCGATCAGCGCCGACGGCAAGACGGCGCTGGTGATGGAATTTTCCAGGTGCCCGGGCCTCTGCGGCGGCGGCAGCCTCTACGTCTACAAGCGGGTCAACGGGCGCTGGGTGAAGGACGCGCCGGTCTTCACAATGATTTCTTAGAGCGCGTTTGCGGAGGTATGGGCCGTTTTGCCCGAGAACGCGCTCTGCCGAGACGTCGACGCTACATGATCGTCCGCGGCGCGGCGCCAATGTCCGCTCGGGGGGCTTCGGCCGTGCGCTCGGACGGCCTGAACAGTTCGGCTTCGGCGGCGGCGCCCCAGGCCGACGGCGCGGCGCTCAGCCGCTTTTCGTAGCGCCAGACCTTGAGCGGGAACCAGCCCCCCGGAATTTCGGTCGGCATCGTCTGGGTTCCGGCCAAGGCCCACCCCGCCTTCTTGTAGAAGCGGGCGGCGCGCACATTGCCGACGGCGCAGGCCAGCCAGGGCGTCATGATCCCCGCCTCCAGCAGGCGGTCCTCGGCGTCGGCCATCAGCAGGGCGGCGACCCCCGCGCCGCGCATCTCTTCCTCCACGTACAGCTGGTGCAGCTCGTCGCCCTTGAGCAGGTGGAAGCCGAGCGGCTCGCCGACCGGCCCCACCGTCCGGATGTGGGGCAGGGCGAGGGCCATGCGGACGATGAAGCTATCCAGCGTCCGGCGCGCCACGAGGGCCTTGGGGACGATCGGCAGATGCGCGTCTCGCCAGCCTTGCCACCAGAGGCGGGCCAGCGGGCCGATGTCGCGAGTTTGAGCGGTGCGGATGCCCATCGGTTCAGTCCGGATCGACGCGCGATGAAGAACGCGGACGCGCGCGCCAAGCAGCGCGGACGCCTTTTACTGTAACCACGGTTAAGGCGGCGAGGGCGGCGGGAATCAGCGCGATGAGCCACACCAGCACGACGAGGCCCAGCTGCAAGGCGGTCGTCAGGACCACCAAGGTAGGAGATTCTCGGCCTTGTTCCGGTGCTTTGGTCAAAGACAACATGCTGATTGCACAACAGAAAGATCGGCCCCGACTTCTGCACTATACTACCTGTTTTGGGTTCAACCTACGGGAGAATTTTACATTTGACTGCAGGTTTTTTAAGCATTTCTTAATCTTTTAGCGAATGGTCACGCTTATTTACCTAAATTAAGGGGTGAATAACGAATTGAAATACTTGTGGTGGATTCTTGACCTTTTCTAAGGTCAAGCTGCCTTGTTCTGGCCATCTTGGACCTGAAAACTCGTCGGGCGTTCGAGTATTCAACATGACTGATCAGAGTCAGACTTTCCGCATTCGCCCTTACGGGGATCGCTGGGCCATCGTGCTTGGCGAAGAGGTGGTGCTCGTCTCGAACAGTCAGGAGAACGCCAAGGCGGTCGTCGCCACGGCCGACGATGTGCTCCATCGCAGCGGCATCAAGGGCGAGCGGCGGTCATTCTCCGAGGACTAGGGCCGACCCGCGACGATCAGGCGGAAAATCCCGCCGCCCAGCGCCCCGAAAGCCGCGAGCTCGGCGGCTGATTTCAGGCTTTCGAACAGGCCGAACCAGGTCGGGTGCCCGTCGACCACCGTCCGCACGCCGTTGGACGACGCCTCGGTGGCGAGCGGAAAGATGGCGAGAAGGGCCCACGGCAAGGCCGCCGTGAAGGCTCCGGCCAGGATGCAGCCTAGCCAGGTCAGCCGCAATTTCCGACGCAGAACCGCGTAGGTAGGCAGTCCCACGAAGAGCGCCGGCGCATATCCGAAGACGATCAGGCCGATGATGAACGTCTCCCAGAAGCGTGGAAGGTCGCCCATCAACTCGAAGCCCAAGGCTCCCAGCAGTACGGGCGGGACCGGCGCGAGCAGGAAACCCGCCAGCAGTCGCCATCCAGAAGGGTTCTCGACACGGTCCGTCACGCCACGACCCTAGCGCGCGGCGACCCGGCTTCAATGAAAAAGGCCCCGGATCGCTCCGGGGCCCTCGGATCAGTGGTTATGCCGCGGCAGCTTGGCCGCCAGATCCTGGTACTTGACCGCGAACTCTAGCACCCCGCCGGTCTCCAGCTGACCGGTGTGGGCGCGGTAGATCTCCTGCCAGGGCGTCATGGTCTCGGGCGTGGCCGGGATCCCTTCCTTGCGGCGTTCGGCGATCGTCGCCTCGTCCACCAGGGCGTCGCAGCGGCCGGTGTTGATGTCGATGCGGATGGTGTCGCCGGTGCGCAGCCACGACAGGCCGCCGCCGATGGCGCTTTCCGGCGAGGCGTTGAGGATCGAAGGGCTGTCGGCGGTGCCCGACTGGCGGCCGTCGCCCAGCGTCGGCAGGCTCATGATCCCCTTCTTCAGCAGGTGATCCGGCGGCTGCATGTTGACCACCTCGGCCGAACCCGGCCAGCCGATCGGACCCGCGCCGCGGATCACCAGGATGCAGTGCTCGTCGATGTTCAAGGCCGGGTCGTTGATCCGGTGGTGATAGTCGTCCGAGCCGTCGAACACGATGGCGCGAGCCTCGAACACGCCCTCCTTGCCCGGCTCGCTCAGGTAGCGGGCCCGGAAGTCGGCGCCGATGACGCTGGCCTTCATGATCGCGAAGTCGAACAGATTGCCCTTCAGCACCAGGAAGCCGGCCTTCTCGGCCAGGGGCTGGGCGTAGGGGAAGATCACCTCGCGGTCGCTGGTTTCGCGCCCCTCCAGGTTCTCCGCCATCGTCTTGCCGGTCACGGTCAGCACGTCGCCATGCAGGCGGCCCTGCTGCAGCAGCTCCCACAACACGGCCGGCGCGCCGCCGGCCCGGTGGAAGCGCTCGCCCAGATACTTGCCGGCCGGCTGCATGTTGACGATCAGCGGAATGTCATAGGCCGCGCGCCAGTCGTCGGCGGTGACTTCGAGGCCCGCGTGGCGGGCCATGGCCGCGATGTGCGGCTGGGCGTTGGTCGAGCCTCCGGCCGCCGCCACCAGGGCGATGGCGTTCTCGAAGGCTTTCTTGGTCAGGATGTCCTTCGGCTTGATGTCTTCATAGGCCAGGTCGACGATCCGCTGGCCCGTGCGATAGGCCATCTGGCCGCGCTCGCGGTACGGGGCCGGGATGGCCGCGCAGCCGGTCAGGGACAGGCCCAGGGCCTCGGCCACGGCGTTCATGGTGGAGGCCGTGCCCATGGTGTTGCAGTGGCCCGCCGAGGGGGCCGACGAGGCCGCGCGGTCGATGAACTCTTCCTCGGTGATCTCGCCGGCCGCCAGCTTGCGGCGCGAGCGCCAGATCACGGTGCCCGAGCCGACCAGCTCGTTCTCGTGCCAGCCGTCCAGCATCGGCCCGCCCGACAGCACGATGGCCGGGATGTTGACCGTGGTGGCGGCCATGATTCCGGCCGGGGTGGTCTTGTCGCAGCCGGTGGTCAGGACCACGGCGTCGATCGGATAGCCGTGCAGGGTCTCGACGAGGCCCAGATACGAGAGGTTCCGGTCCAGCGCCGCCGTCGGACGACGGCAGTTCTCGAAGATCGGATGGACCGGGAACTCCATGGGGATGCCGCCGGCGTCGCGGATCCCGTCGCGCACGCGCGTCACCAGGTCGAGGTGGATGCGGTTGCACGGCGAGATGTCGCTGCCGGTCTGGGCGATGCCGATGATCGGCTTGCCGCTGCGCAGCTCCTCCGGCGTGATCCCGTAGTTCATGAAACGCTCCAGATAGAGCGCCGTCATGTCGATGTGGTCGGGATTATCGAACCAATCGCGGGACCGGAACCGGCGGGGCGTGCGATCAGGCAAGGCGAACCTCGTATTGCGGCTGGCCCGCGACATCGACCTGAACGGCGAACAGCCCGCCGGCCAGCGGATACTGGGCCAGGGTTTCGTCGCTCAGGCCCTTGCGGGCGGTGGTGAAGTAGAGGGTTTTCAGGTCGGGCCCGCCGAAGCAGGGCTTGGTGACGTTGGGCGCGGGCAGCTCGATGCGGGCCACCGCCTCGCCAGTGGGCGAGAAACGGACGGCGCCGAAACCGCCCCACAGGGCCGTCCAGAGATAGCCCTCGGAGTCGACGACCGAACCGTCCGGATAGACCTCGTCGCCAAGGGCGATCTGCACGAAGACGCGCTTGTTCGACAGCGTCCCGTCCTCGGCCAGGTCATAGGCCCAGATGATCTTTTCCAGGGTGTCGGTGTGGTAGAAGGTCTTGCCGTCGGGCGAGACGCACGGGCCGTTGGTGATGCAGACGCCCTTGTCCATCCGCGCCACGCCCGTGGCGTCCATGCGATAGAGCGACCCGCTCTTGGCCTCTTCGCCATCGTGCATGGTGCCGAACCACAGGCGGCCCTGAGCATCGACGGTCGCGTCGTTCGTGCGGTTGTCCAACGCCGGATCCTCGACGGTGATCAACGGCTGGAAGCCCGACAGCGGATGGAACTTGTAGAGGCCCGACTTGCGGCCGGCGACGAAGCCGCCGCCGATCGCCAGCGGCGCCAGGAAGGTCACTTGCTCGGGGGACTCGATGTTCAAGGCCTCGCCGGTGGCGGGTTCGTAGCGGTGGATCCTGTGACCCTTGATGTCAACGAACCACAGCGCGTTGCCGATCCAGATGGGGCCCTCGCCCAGAGTGGCCTTCAGATCCCAGACGCAGGTAGGAGTAACGGTCATCAGCTCATCTCAAATTGTCATCCCGGCCGCAGCGTAGCGGAGCGCCGGGACCGCAAGAAGCTCAGCGCTCGCGGCGGTCCCGGCTCGGCGCGCTACGCGCTGGGCCGGGATGACAGTTTCCGCGGGCTAGCGCCAGCCCGCGTCGATCCAGTACTCGTGGCCGGTGCACAGCGAGGCGTCGTCCGAGGCCAGGAACAGCACCAGCGAGGCGACGTTCTCGGGGACGATGCGGCCCTTCAGGCACTGGGCCTTGACGATCTCGGCCTCGCCTTCCGGCGTGTACCACTTCTCCTGGCGCTTGGTCTTGACGTTGCCCGGCACCACGCAGGTGACGCGGATGTCGTTGGGGCCCAGCTCGCGGGCCAAGGCCCGGGTCATGCCCTCGATGCCGGCCTTGGCGGTTTCGTAGAGGACGAGGTCCTCCAGGCCCAGGTGCCAGCTGATCGAGCCGAAATTGATGATCGCCCCGCCGCCGCGCTTCTTCATGCCCGGCGCCACGGCCTGGGCCGCGAACACCATGTGGCGCAGGTTCACGCCGATGCGGTTGTCCCAGTATTCCGGGGTCAGATCGGCCAGGGTGTGACGGTCGTCGTTGCCGGCGTTGTTGACCAGCACGTCGACGTCGCCGATCTCGGTCAAGGTCGCCTTCAGGCCGGCCAGGTCCATCAGGTCGCAGCGCTTGTAGACCGGCGCGATCGCCGCGTCCTTCGACAGCTCGGCGACCAGGGCGGTGGAATCCGCGTCGACGATGTCGAGGAAGATCACTTCCGCGCCCTGGCGCACGAAGCCGGCGACCAGGCCGGCCCCGATGCCCGAGCCGCCGCCGGTGATGACGACGCGCTTGCCCTTCAGGCTGGGATAGATGGCTGAGGACATGCTGCTTACGACCACGAGTAGGAGGTTTTGGTCTGGGTGAAGAACTCGACCGCCGCGAAGCCCTGTTCGCGCGCGCCGTACGAGCTGCTCTTCGTGCCGCCGAACGGCACGTGGTAGTCGACGCCGGCCGTGGCCAGGTTGACCATGGTCATGCCGGCCTTGGCGTAGCGCTGGAAGTGGCGCGCGTGCTTCAGCGAGGTGGTGGCGATGCCGGCCGACAGGCCGAACTCGACGCCGTTGGCGATCTCCAACGCCTCTTCGTAGCTCTTCACGCGGATCGTCGAGGCGACCGGCCCGAAGACCTCCTCGTTGTTGATCCGCATGCCGGCCTCGGTGTCGGCGATCAGGGTCGGTTGCACGTACCAGCCCGGATTGTCGAGCTTCAGGCGCCCGCCGCCGGTGACCACGCGGCCGCCTTCGCCGGTGGCGATGTCGATGTACTTGTAGCTCGTCTCCATCTGGTCCTCGGAGACGGCCGGGCCGATCTGGGTGTTCGGGTCGAGGGCGTCGCCGACGCGCAGGGCGGCGATCTTCTCGGCCAGCAGGGCCACGAACTTGTCGTGAATGCCGTCTTGCACGATCAGGCGCGAGCTGGCGGTGCAGCGCTGGCCGGTGGCGAAGAACGAGCCGTCCAGGGCGATGGCGACGGCGCGCTCCAGGTCGGCGTCGTCCAGGATGATCAGCGGGTTCTTGCCGCCCATCTCCAGCTGCACGCGGGCCTGACGGGCCATGGCGGCGGCGGCGACCTGCGCGCCCACGCCTTGCGAGCCGGTGAACGAGATCCCGTCCACGTCCTTGTGCTTGATCAGGGCGTCGCCCATCGAGCCGCGGCCGAACAGCATGTTGAACACGCCGGCCGGCGCTCCGCACTCCTGCATGATGTCGGCCAGCACGTTCGCCGTCGCGGGCGTCGGGCCGGCCGGCTTGATCACCACGGTGTTGCCGAAGGCCAGGGCCGGCGCGGCCTTCCAGGCCGGGATGGCGATCGGGAAGTTCCAGGGCGTGACCAGGGCGAACACGCCGACGGCCTGGCGATAGGTCTGGATCTCGACGCCGGGGCGGGTGCTTTCCAGGTTCTGGCCGTGGCGGCGCAGGGCCTCGCCGGCGAAGTACTTGAAGATGCGGCCGGCGCGGACCGTCTCGCCGATGCCCTCGGGGAGGGTCTTGCCCTCTTCGCGGGCCAGCAGCTTACCGATCTCGGCGCTGCGGGCGATGATCGTCGAGCCGACCTTGTCCAGCAGGTCCGAGCGGACTTCCGGCGAGGCGTCCGACCAGCTGGGGAAGGCCTTCTTGGCGGCGTCGACGGCGGCGTCGACCTCGGCCTGGCCGCCCATCGGCACCTTGGCGACGACGTCGTTGGTGTTCGACGGGTTCAGGCTCTCGGCCGGGGCGTCGGCGGCGACGCGTTCGCCGCCGATATAGTGGCGCAGGGTGTCGGTCATCGCCGATTTTCCTTGGATTAGAGGAGGCCGCGGCCGGCCAGGTTGCGGATCAGGGCCGAGATGCCGAACGTCCACGGCTTGGCCTGGTCGCAGGTGGTGACTTCGTTCTCGAGCACGCCCAGCTTCGGCGTCGAAACGCGGACGCGGTCGCCGACCTTGTGGGTGAAGCCCTGGCCGGGCGCGTCCCGGTCCTGGATCGGCGCGAACATGGTGCCCAGGAACAGGGCGAAGCCGTCCGGATACTGGTGCTGCTTGCCGAACGCCTGGCCAGCCAGCACGGCGGGGTCACGGCTGATCAGGCTCATATTGCTGTGGCCGTCGAGCACGAAGTTGTCGCGGCCCGTGATCTTCAGCTCGACCTCGGCCGAGCGGACGTCGTCCAGGGCGAAGGTCGCGTCGAACAGGCGGAAGAACGGGCCGATCGCGCACGAGGCGTTGTTGTCCTTGGCCTTGCTGAGCAGCAGGGCCGAGCGGCCCTCGAAGTCGCGCAGGTTGACATCGTTGCCCAGCGCCGCGCCGCGGATCTGGCCCGCGCCGTCGCACAGCAGCACGACTTCCGGCTCCGGATTGTTCCAGTGGCTGTCGTAGCGGACGCCGACATGGTCGCCCCAGCCCATCGAGGACAGGGTCGGGCCCTTGGTGAAGATCTCGGCGTCGGGGCCGATCGCCACTTCCAGATATTGCGACCACAGGCCGTCGGCGATCAGGGCGTCCTTCAGGCGCGCCGCGCCTTCCGAACCGGGATCGACGCTCTTGAGGTCGCCGCCCATGCGGTCGGCCAGCTGGGCGCGGATCTTCAGGGCTTCGGCGGCGTCGCCGCGCGCGCGCTCCTCGATCACCCGCTCCAGGGTCGAGACGGCGAAGGTCACGCCGGCCGCCTTCAGGCATTGCAGGTCGACGGGGGCCAGCAGCTTCACGGGCGCGGCGCCGTCGGCGTCTTCCCAGACCGGCCGGATGTCGAGGGCTTCGAGCGGACCCTTGTCCTCGCCGCGCGGGATCGCCGCATCGGGGCCAAAGGCGTTCATCAGGTCGGCGACGGTGGGGGCGATCCGGGACATGTCCTCGACGCGGCCGCCGCGCACCAGCACCGGTGTCGGGCCTTCGCCGAAGTCGATCCGACCCAGCAAGGTCGCGTCTTTCCAGTCTTCCGGAAGGAATTCACTCACGCCCACGGCGTCGTCTCCCCAATGCTCGAGCGTCTCAAGGCTGCCGATACCATCAGCGGCGCTCGTTCGTCAGGCCCTTGGTAGCGCTAACATGTTGAGACGGCAAGCGCGTTGTCTGACCAATCTTCTGGACACCCTCTCCCTAGGGAGAGGGCGGGGCCCGCCGCGAAGCGGTGGGAGAGGAGTTTCTATTCGCTCACCGGTCCGCTCGAATCCCGCACGATCAGGGTGTGCGGATGCATCAGCTGGCGGGGCTCGCCACCGCCGTCGCGGTGGCGGCGGATTTCTTCCAGCACCAGGTCGACGGCCGCGCGGGCCATGGCGGCGATCGGCTGGTGCACGGTGGTCAGGGCCGGCCAGATGTTGTCGGCGATCGAGGTGTCGTCGAAGCCGACGATCGACACGTCGCCCGGCACGTCCAGGCCCAGGCGATGGGCCAGGCCCTCGGCGGCGGCGGCCATGTCGTCATTGCCGGCGAAGATCGCGGTCGGGCGCGGCTCGGCGGCCAGCAGGCGCTCGGCGGCCTCCAGGCCCGAGCGATAGGTGAAATAGCCCTGCTCGACCCGGATGTCCTCCATGGGAATCCCGGCCGCCTTCAGGGCCGACATGAAGCCGTCCAGGCGCTGCTGGCTGACCGTCTGGTTCGGGTGGCCCTTGATGAAGCCGAAGCGCTTGTGGCCCAGGCCGAGCAGGTGCTGGGTCAGCTCGTAGGCGGCCGCTTCGTTGTCGATGCGGATGGTGGCCATGTCGGTGCTGGCCGCGCCCGGCGCGACGGCCACGGCGGCGGCGCCGGAAGCCTTCACCTCGGCCAGGACCTCGGGCGACTCGCACAGCGGCGGCGGCAGGATCAGGCCGTCGACGCCGGTCTTCAGCAGGCGGGCCAGTGTGGCGCGGGCCAGTTCGGGCTCGGCGCACTTCTCGATGACGATCTGGGCGCCGGTGCGGCTGCTCTCGTCCAGGGCCCCGACCAGGAACTCCGACAAATATCCGGTCGAGGGGTTGTCGTAGAGCAGGCCGATGCGGAACGGCGCCGAGCCGGCCAGGCTTCGCGCGGCGGGGTTGGGGGCGTAGTTGAGGTCGGAAATGGCCTGCTCGACCAGGGCCCGGGTCTCTTCCTTGACGGTGGTCTCGCGGTTGATGACCCGCGAGACGGTCATCGGCGAGACCCCCGCCCGGGCGGCGACGTCGCGGATCGTGGCGCTTTGGGTCGTACGACGACGCTGGCGCTCGGCAGGCTGGCTCATTCTTTTTCCGTCCCTTTGCGCGGCGGACACTAGACCGCTTCGGGTAGAGCTTGGAAGACGGTTGGAAAATCCTGCTAAGACGAGGGCATGAACGACCTCGGCGCGATCATTCTGTGCGGCGGCGGCTCCCGGCGGATGGGGCGCGACAAGGCCGTGCTCGACTGGGGCGGCGAGCGGGCGGTCGACCGCGTCGCGGCGCTGGCGAGAGCCGTGGGCGCCGAGGCCCTGGTCACCGCCGGCGCGGATCTCGGCCTGCCCTGGGTTCCGGACGGCGAGGCCGGCGCGGGCCCGGTCGGCGGCGTCCTGGCCGGGGCGGCGGCGCTGGGGACGGCGCGGCTGCTGGTGCTGGCCGTCGACGCGCCGACCATGACGGCGGAGGACCTCGCGCCGCTGCTGGCGGCCGGGGGCTACTACGAGGGATTGCCGGTGCCGATGGTCGTGGACGCCGCGGCGCTGCCAGCGGACGCCGAACCGGGCTGGCCGCTGCGGCGGCTGGTCGAGCGGGCCGGGCTCTTGGCTCTGCCGATTCCGGACGGGGCGATGGCCCGGCTGCGGGGGGCGAATACGCCGGAGGAGCGGGCTGCTCTCAATCTGTCATCCCGGCCGTAGCGAAGCGGAGAGCCGGGACCACCACGAGCGCCGCGCTTTCTGCGGTCCCGGATCGGCGCGCTACGCGCTTGTCCGGGATGACAGGGTTTAGGAGGTCAGTACACGTCCCGCCGATACCGCCCCTCGTCCGTCAGCCGCTCCAGCGCCTCGGCGCCCAGCACTTCGACCAGCGCCGCATGGACGTCGCGCGACATCCCTTCCAGCGAACCGCAGACATAGATCGCCGCGCCGTTGGTCACCCAGCGACGCAGGGTGTCGGCCGCCGCGCGCAGGCGGTGCTGGACATAGATGCGCTCGGCCTGATCGCGGGAGAAGGCCAGGTCCACGCGATCCAGCAGGCCCGAGGCGGTCCAGCCCTCGATCTCGTCGCGATGGAAATAGTCGTGGGCGGCCGTGCGCTCGCCGAAGATGAGCCAATTCCACCGGACGCCCAGGGCCGCCCGCGCCTTCAGGTGGGCGCGCAGGCCGGCCAGGCCCGTGCCCGAGCCGATCAGGATCAGCGGGCGGGAGGGATCCGGCGCGTGGAAGCTCCGATTGGTCCTCACCCGCGCCTCGACCACGCCGCCGACGGGTGCGTGGCGGCACAGCCAGCCCGAACCTAGGCCCGGCTGGCCATCGGCGCGGGACATCAGGCGGACGATCAGCTCGACCCCACCGTCGGCCGGCAGGGAGGCGATCGAATATTCGCGATGCGGCAGAGCCGTGAGGCGCTCGGCGATCGCCTCGGCCGACAGCCCGCGCAGGGCCTCGATCGCGGCCGGCTCGTGCGGCAGGCGCAAGCCCGACAGGGTCTCGGCCAACTCGGCCGGAAGACCCAGGGCGGCGACCTCGGCCGGCGCGTTGCGCGGACCGATCTCCAGGATGTCGCCGGCCTGCCAGGTCGTGTCGTCAGTGGGAACCAGGCGCACATGCCAGGCCTCGCCGCCCGGGCCGCCCGGGTTGAGCAGAGTGCGCTCGGCCAGGGTCCAGCGACCATAGGCGGGCCGGCTCCAGTCCGGCGCGTCGGTGACGCCGGTCAGCAGGGACAGCTGCCCCTGCCAGTGGCGCAGGGCGGCCGGATCGCCGTCGTCGACCTCCACGCGGTCGAACAGCGGCTGGCCGCCGTGACGCGCCAGCCAGGCGTCCAGGCTCCGCCCGAACGCGCAGTAGTGGGCGTAGGTGGAATCCCCCAGGGCCAGCACGCCATAGCGCAGGGCCGCCAGGTCGGGGCTCGCCTTCATCACGTCGCGGATGAAGGCGCGGGCCGGATCGGGGGCGTCGCCTTCGCCGGTGGTGCTGACCACGAACAGGGCGCGGCCGGTCAGGTCGGCGGCGGTGACGGCCGAGAGCTCGCGCAGGGTCACCGGCGCGCCGGCCTCGGCCAGCGTCCTGGCGGTGGCGGTCGCCAGTTCCTCGGCGAAGCCGGTCTGGCTGGCATAGGCGACCAGCACGGGCTCGCCCGCGCCTTGTGTCAGGGCCTCGGCCGCGCGGCGGGCGGCGCGGCGGCGCAGGGTCTCGCGGGCCGCGATGGCCGCGCAGAACAGGGCGTAGACCCCGGCCACGGCCCCGGCGGCGGCCAGGCGGCGAACCTCGGGCGGAAGGGCGTCGATCATGCGTCCAGCATCGCCCGTAGCGCCGGCGACAGGCGCTCTTCCAGCCCGCCCTCGTTCTGACCTTGGGCGGGCGAACGGCTGACGATCAAGGCGGCCAGGCCGCGCGCGGCGGCGAAGGCCAGGGCGGCGTCGGGGCCCATGACGGTCAGGGCCGTGGCCCAGGCGTCGGCGCTCATGCAATCTTCGGCCAGCACCGTGACGCTGACCGTCGAATTGATCGTCGGCGCGCCGGTGGCCGGATCCAGGGTGTGGGCGTAGCGGCGGCCGTCGTGGTCGAAGAACCGCCGGTAGTCGCCCGAGGTGGCGACGGCCAGGGCGTGCAGGGCGACGACGGTGCGCTCGGCGTCATTCGCCGCCAAACCATGCGGCGGCGGCCGTTCAAGCTCGACCCACCACGGCTGGCCGTCGGGCTTGGCGCCCACGCCGCGCAGCTCGCCGCCGACCTCGACCAGATAGCTTTTCACGCCGGCGCGATCGAGCGCGGCGGCGGCCTGGTCGACCCCGAAGCCCTTGGCGATACCGTTGAGGTCAAGCTTCAGGCCGCCCGGCTGGAACAGGGCGTCGCCGTCCAGCGTCAGGCGCTTCCAGCCGCCGGCCTCGCGCAGCGGGGCGATGTCGGTCGCCAGCGGCGGTCCGCCGGAAAAGGGACGCGGCCCGAAGCCCCACAGGTCGGTCAGGGCGCCCAGGGTCGGGTCGAACGCGCCGCCGCTGGCTTCGGCGACGGCGATCGCGCGGCGCAGGACGGTGGCGGTCGCCGGCGGCAGGGGCGTCCAGCTTCCGGCGGCCGCGCGATTGTAGCGCGACAGGTCCGACAGCGGCTCCCACGGGCTCATCTCGCGCACGATGGCGTCGAGGGCGCGCTGGACCATGGCCTCGAGGGCCGGCAGATCGGTGGTGGCCGGCAGCACCGCCTTCACCGACCAGGTCGTCCCCATGGTCGCGCCGCCGAACGCGCGCACACGCCCGCCGACGGGACGGGCGGGCGGCGTGGTCAGGGCGGGGACGAGGACGCGGGGCATGCTGTTAAAACTGTCATCCCGGCTCTCCGCTGCGCTGAGGCCGGGATGACAATCCTTGTTGCTACGGTTGTTGGGCTTCGATCACGGCGGTGTAGCTGGCGCTGTAGCCGTCGCCGGCCAGGGGCTGGGCGGGACCTTGCTGGCCGCGACCTTCACCGCCGCCCGGACCGCCGCCCGGACCGCCCATGCCGGGCATCGCGCCCATGCCGCCGGCGGGAGGCGGGCCGCCGCGGCCGGTCTCGCCGGTGCGGTAGCTGGCGCTGATCCACCAGAGGCCGGCCTGCGGCAGCGTGACCTTGAAGGCGCCGTCGGCGCCCGTCTTGACCTTGAGCTCGGCGGACGGCTTGCCCGTCCAATGCTCATAGCCGCGCATCAGGGTGACCTCGAGGTCGGCCGCCGGCTTGCCGTCCAGCAGCAGCTTGAAGGTCGCCGGCTCGGTGGCGACCACGTCCGACGGATGGGTCACCGGCGCCAGCTCCAGGCCCTGGCCCGTCGGCTTCAAGGCGCCGTCGGTGGGCTTGTCGCGCGTGACGAAGGTCTCGCTTCGGGCGAGCGCCCGGATGGTCTTGAGGTCGGCCGCGCCGGCCGGGACCTGCTTGGCGAAGTCCTCGCCGCTGCCGCGGAAGCGCTTGACCTCGCCGTTCTCGGTGTAGCTGGCCATCACCGAGGTCGAGACCGAGGCGATCTTGTAGGTGCCCGGCTTGGTCAGCTGGACGTCGAAGGTCGAGCGGAACTTGCCCATCGAAGGGTTCTGCGGCTGCACGGGCTGGCCGTCGGCGTCGAACACCTGGATCGACTCGATGCGCAGCGGACGCAGGTCGGGGAAGTAGAGTTCGTCGGAGCTGGCGGCGTCGACCGTCACCCAGGCGTTAGAGCCTGACAGGGTGGTGGTCGACGGCAGCACCCAGTTGCGCGCGGCCTGGGCGGCGGCCGGCGCGAGCACCGCCGCGCCGATGGCGACGGCGGCCAGCAGGCGCGTCTTGAGACCCTTCATGGTCGGCTCCCTCACTTCACGGAGACGGTGACGGCGCCCAGCTCGGCGACGCCCTTGGCGGTGGCCGGCTTGCCAGGCTTGCCCCAGGTGAAAGGCACGCGGACGGCTTCGTGACCGCCGGCCTCGCGGGCGGCCTCGACCACCAGCATGTACTGGCCCGGCTTGAGGTCCTTCAGCGGAGCCTTGGCGGCGCTGAACGTCAGCTTCTGCGGACCTGGCGCATGGGTGGCGCCGGTGACGCCGTCGGCCGGGATGGTCATTTCGCGGCCGGCCTTGCGCCACCACAGGCGCATGTCCTTCAGCCACTTCTCGTGGTTGGGCTTGAACCAGACCGACAGCGTGCCGGCGGCCGTGGAGTCGGCCGGGTTCTCGATCCAGACCGCCACGAACGGGGCGTGGTATTCCGCCACAGACAGCTTCGGGATGTCGAAGGTCACGTTGAGGTCGGCGGCCATGGCCGGCGCGGCGCTCGCGGCGCCGGCGGCGGCGAAGGTGAGGAAGGAGATCGAACGCTTCACGGTGTCTGCCTCAAAGGTGGACGAACAGGATGACGAGAATGACGGGCGCGGCCAGGCCCAGGCCTACCAGCGGCCAGGTCAGGGGCCGGGCGCGGGCGTGGAACTGCAGCAGGATCAGGCCGGTGACCGCGAAGATCACGCAGGCGCCGGCGAAGATGTCGATGAACCAGCCCCAGGCCTTGCCGGCGTTGCGGCCCTTGTGCAGGTCGTTGAGCAGCGAGATCGCGCCGCGCGTGGTCTTCTCGTGCTCGACGGCGCCGGTCGCGCGGTCGATCGAGACCCAGGCGTCGCCGCCTGGCCGGGCCAGGGCGACATAGACCTCGTCGGCCGACCACTCGCCCTCGCGGCCCGCGACATCGGCGCCGACCGCCTTGTCGAGGAACGGCTCCAGTTGGACGGGCAGGGGGCGCTTGCCCTCTTCCGGGCCCTTGGCCAGCAGGGCCTTGAGGTCCGGCGGCAAGGTCGCCTTGCGCGACACCACCACGGGCTTGGCCTCGATCTGGCTGGCGTGGTTCAGGGTGAAGCCGGTGATCGCGAACAGCAGCATGCCGATCAGGGACAGGGCCGCGCTGATCCAATGCCACTGGTGCAGCTGCTTCAGCCAGAACGAGCGGCGGTGCTGATCGGCGGCGGATTTCACGAGCGTCTAGCGAGACCTTGGCGACGGGACGCTCGTCCATACTTGAGAACGAATTGCAATTTCAAGGGGCGAAGGCTCGGACCCGGTCGTTCGGTCCCCAAAATCTACTGCGCGATCACCGGAACCCCCCGCGCCAGGGCGCCCAGCAGGATGCTCGCGGCCACCGGCTTGCGCAGAATCGGGCCGTCGTCGACGTCGGGCTCCTGGTAGCCGGTCAGGTAGACGAACGGGATGCGACGGTGGGTCAGGGCCTGGGCCACCGGGGTGATCAGCCGTCCGCCCAGATTGACGTCCAGCAGCGCGCGGTCGATCGGCTGGGCGTCGAGCAGGTCCAGGGCCTCCTCGATCGTGCCGGCCGGACCGACGACCTTGGCGCCGGCCTCGGTCAGGACGCGGGTCAGCTCCATGGCCACCACGGCTTCGTCCTCGACGATCAGCACGCGCTGATCGCGGAGAGCCGGGCTCTCCTCGGTCGTCAGGCCGGGGCGGTAGGCGGGGGTGCTCTCGGTCGGGCGGGCCTGGGCGCCCTTGAGGATGTCGAGCTTGACCTTCAGGCCTTGCGGTCGCCAGACCAGTTCGACCCGGGCCCCCGCTTGCTTGACGGCGCTTTCGATCAGGGTCGAGCCGAACCCGCGCCGGGCCGGGGGCTCGACGTGAGCGCCGGCGTCCTCGCGCCAGACCAGGTTCAATATGTCGTCGGGGCCCCAGGCCCAGCTGACGACCAGGCGCCCCAGCGGCCGCGAGAGCGCGCCGTACTTGCTGGCGTTGGTAGCCAGTTCGTGGATCACCAAGGCCAGGGACTGGGCCGCCTGGGCGTCGATCAGCGCCGGCGGGCCGTCGATCGTCACCCGATCCACGCCCTCGCCACCGTAGGGATCCAGCTCCAGCCGCAGCAGGTCGTGCAGGTCGACGCCGCTCCAGCGGGCGGAGGACAACAGGCTGTGGGCGCGGGCCAGCGAGCCGATGCGGCCCGACAGGGCCTGGACGTACTGATCCTTGTCCTCGAACGGGGTCAGCTGGGCCAGGGACTGGACGACGGCCAGAACGTTCTTGGCCCGGTGATCGACCTCGCGGATCAGCAGGCGTTCGGTCTCCTCCGCCCGCTTCAAGGCGATGTCCGAGCGGGCCCGCTCGCTGGCGGTCCAGATCAGCTCCGCGACGTCGGCGACGAACGCGGTTTCGTCGGGCGTGAAGGCGCGCGGCGCGTCGTGCGCGACGAACAGATACGAGGCCAACACGCCGGCCTTGACCAGCGAGACGGTCATGAAAGCCCGCACGCCGATGGCGGCGTAGGCTTCCAGCGCTTCCGGCGCGTTGGTGCGATCGTCCAGCGCCACGTCGCCGATGACGATGGTGACGCCCGCCCGCTGGTCGGCGCTCATCGAGGGCCCGAAGTCCTCGAGACGGAACCGTTGGCCCTTGAGCGACGCGACCCCGGTCTGCGGGCGGCCGTCATCGGCGACGATATTGGCGATGTCGCTGTCGCCGTCCATCTCGCCATAGCCGGCGCGGGCGACGTTCAGCTGTTCGGCGAGCATGCGCGCGGCGGTCTGGGCGATGGTGTCGGGATCGGCCTCGTCGCGCAGCTTCTGGGCCAGGTCGAGAAGCGCCGTCCGCCGCCGCTCGCCGGCCAGCATCCGCTCCAGCTCGGCCGCGGCCTTCTTGCGGTCGGAGATATCGGTGACCAGAACGTAGTAGCCCGGGATCTCGCCGTCGCGCGTGAGGTCCGGAACGTACTGGGCCTCGATGTGGCGGCGCCCGGCGTCCCGATAGTTGATCTGGCCCTCGAAGGTCACGGTCTCGCCGGCCAGGGCGCGCGTCACGTGGTGATGCAGGCGGTCGTAGGCTTCCTCGCCGAGCACTTCGCGCAGAGTCTTGCCCTCGATCTCCGAGCGGTCGACGCCGAACCAGAGCTCGTAGGCGCGATTGACGAAGCGATAGCGTTCGTCGCGATCGACATAGCTGATCAGGATCGGCACCGCGTCCGCCATCGCGCTGGAAAACACCGCGCGGCGTTCCAGGGGCGGATAGGACGGCAGGGCTTGATCGTCTCGAGACATGCGTGACGGACGCTGAAGTCCTACGGTGAGGTCGAACCTCACCGTCGCACGTCGTGATCACGGTCAAAATGGTTAAGGCGTGAGGCAAACGGTCGCAGCAACCGGCGCGTGCGCTCAGCCTACGGGCGCGTGTTCCTCACGCCGGTAGGTCACCACCAGCACGTCGCGCAAGGCGGGCTGGGCCGGATCCAGCGGCCGGATCGGCGTCACGCCGTGCAGCACGCGATGGTCGTCCAGGAACACCGCGTCGCCCGGCGCGGTCAGGGTGAACGAGCCCAGGCTGGTCCCGTCCGGGGCGAAGATGTCGGTGACCCCGCTGTCGACGTTGCGGCGGTCCACCAGCATGACAATCACCCAGTCGACGCCGTCGCGGTGCGCGCCCTCGGGCGTGGGCTGGCCCTCTTCGCCCACGCGCGCCTCGATGCGGAACTGGTGCAGCTCCACGTGCCAGGCGGCCGGCGGCAGCGAAGTGATGGCGTGAAAGAGATCCAAGCCGGCGCGGATGATCCCTTGCGTCACCGGATGGTCGGCGATCGTGTCGGTGACGGGCTCGAACCAGCGCTGCACGCCGCCGTTCAGCGGGTTGTAGTCGCGGCTCTGCCAGTGCGGCTGGTGCGGCTTGCGGTCGATGCGTCCGGGCGAGGCGGCGAACGCGGCGAACCGCCGCCGGCGATAGCGGCCGCCATCGGCCATGAAGGTGTCCAGCCCCAGGTCGTTCCAGCTGTCGGCGAAGCTGGCCCAGTCGGCGGCGGCCGGGCCCAGCAGGCCGCGGGTCTCGACGGCGTCGAAGCGGACGAAGCCCTGGTCGGCCAGGGCGTCCCTCGGCGCGCTCAAGCCACCGCTCCGGGCTTGAAGAACAGGCCCAGCTTCAGGCTGGCGGCGATGCGTTCGGCCTTCTGGCCGACGAGGGCGGCGCGCGGGGCGTCGAACAGCTCGACGCAGGTCTGGTGGAACAGGTTCAGCCAGGGGGTGAACAGACCCTCGGTCAGGCCCTCGACGCCCTGGTGGACGACCATCGGCTGGCCCTTGTAGCGGCCGGTGGTGTTCAGCACCGACGACCAGAAGTCCTTCAAGGTCGCCAGATGATGCGGCCAGCCGTCGGGGCCGACGGCCGTCTCGAAGATCGGGCCTAGGCGGTGGTGCCGGCGGACGCGGGCGTAGAAGGTCTCGACCAGCAGGTCGATCTCCGCGTCGGTGAACAGGGGTGGTGGGACGGCCATGGCCGGAACATGGGTCCTTCAGGCCCGCGACTGAACCCCACGCGGATCAAACTTCACTTCGAATTCTTACTTAAGTGGCGCCCGCACGCTCTCCGGCGGGCCGAGATAGCTGGCAGGGACGGGGCCCCGCGACAGCACCAGGCGCTCGAAGACCACGCCCGGATCCACCCGCCACAGCCGCACGCGGTGCGGGCCGGCCGAGGGGATCTCCAGACGGGTCGTGGTCGCGCGGACATTGTCGGCGACCGCCTTTTCCCAAGCCTTGTTCGAGACGTCCGGCTGGCTGTTGACCACCACCGGCGCGCCGTCGTCGATCGAGACGGCGTAGGCCAGGCCCTGGCCGCCCCGGAAGTCCAGGGTCGGGGCGACGAGGACGGTCAGGTCGATGGGACCGGCCCTCTCGAAATCCACCAGGTAGTCCAACGACGGCGCGCCCCCAAGGCGTGTGTTGGGACCTGGTTTCGAGCTTGGCGCGGTCGAGGGATAGCTGGTCACGCCCGACAGCGCGCGGCCCAGGTTCGGGATGGTCTTCCAGACCACGCCCTGGCCGCCCGTCGCGGCCGCATGATGCTCGGCCTCGATCGCGGTCAGGCCGCCAGCCTCGACGAACGCGCCCTTGGCGGGCTTGCGAGCGGGGTTCGAGATCGGGACGGAGACCGTCTTCGTCTCGCCGCCGGCGGCGATCGTCAGCTTGCCGACGTGATCGCCCTTCGGCGCCTTGGCCCAGTCGACGGCGACCTCGAGGCGCGCATCGCCGGAGGCGTCGGCCGGGCCCTTCGTCACGGTCAGCCACGGGACATCCGCCGAGGCCTTGACGTCGATCGGCGCCCCCTTGGCGAAGGCGTCGATCCAGCGGCGATCCGCGCCCCAGCGGACCAGCGGCGACAAGGTCTCGCCGCCGCCTTCCAGCGCGAGGCCCCAGCCCGCCGTCGGGGTCACGGTCTGGGTCTTCGGCATGATGTCGCGGTCCGGCTGCTGCCAGATCGTGTAGCCGATATGGGTCTGGTCCATCATGTGCAGCCACTTGCCGCCGTTGATAGCGTCGTGCTGCCGGGTCAGCTCGGCGTCGCGGTCGAACAGGGTCTGGACGAGCGCCGCCTGGGCGTTGGCCGCGATCCGACCCTGGCTGGCGTAGAGCCGGTTGCGGGCGGCGGCGATGTAGAGGCGGTTGAGGTTGGCGCTGGCCTTCACCGGGAACCAGACCAGCTGGAAGAAGGCGCTGTCCTGGTCCTTGGGGATCGCGGCGCGGACGGCGTCGGCGCGGGTCTCCAGGTCGGCCCACGCGGCCTCGACCCGCTCGGCCTCGCGGAAATTGGCCAGGCTGAAGGTGTCGGGCGACAGCAGCTCGGGTTTACGCCGGCTGTTGAGCTTGGTGTAGCCGTCCAGCAGCGCCGCGATCTCGCCCGCCCGCTCGGGCCCGAACTGCTGGGCCGCCCAGCCGGTGGTGTAGGCCGGCAGCTTCTCGACCGGCAGGGCGGCCGGATTCCAGGCGTAGTCCAGGAAGAACTCGATCGGCAGCTCCATGGGCTTCAGGTCGCCGACATTGACGATCCACAGCCGGTCGGCGCCGTAGTCGGCGGCCAGCTTCATCTGCTCCCAGGTGCGCTCGATCTGGTTGGTGTTCAGCCACTTGTAGTTCCGGGGCCCGCCCACATAGTCGAAGTGGTAGTAGACGCCGTAACCACCGGCCCGGGTCTTGCCCGGCTCCGGAAGCCGCCGGATGTCGCCCCAGTTGTCGTCCGCGAACAGCAGGGTGACGTCGTCCGGAACCCGCATGCCGGCGTCGTAATAGTCCTGGACCTCCTTGTAGAGCGCCCAGACCTGCGGCGTCCGCGACGCCGGCTTGCCGGTGACGTCGGCGATGATCGCGCGCTGGTCGGCCACGATGGTCTCCAGCAGCTTGGTGGCCGTGCCCTGGGTCATGGGCTCGTCGCCGTCGCCGCGCATGCCGACCGTGACCAGGCTCTCCTTCGACCCCATCCGCGTGACGCCCTCGCGCCAGAAGTCGCGGAGCTTTTCCGGGTTCTTGCTGTAGTCCCACGGCCCCTGGCCGTAGCGTTCCCACTCGACGTGAGCGCGGCTCATCGGCTCGTGGTGCGAGGTCCCCAGCACCACGCCCATCTCGTCGGCCAGCGGCGCGCTCAGGGGATCGTCGTCATAGATCGACTTGCCCCACATGGCCGGCCACAGGAAGTCGCCCTTTAGCCGCAGGATCAGCTCGAACACCCGCTCGTAGAAGGCGTGGTTCAGCCCGCCGAACTTGGCGCGCGCCCAGCCGCCCAGGGCCGGGTCCTCGTCGTTCAGGAAGATGCCGCGATACTTGACCGCCGGCTTCTGGACGTTCGTACCGGGGGCGACGAAGACCTCGGCGCGCTTGGGGACGGGGACGTCGGCCCACCAGGTCCAGGGCGAGACGCCCGCCCGTTCGGACAGGTCGTAGGCTCCGAAGATCGTGCCGCGCTTGTCGGCCCCGGCGATGACCAGGGCGCGGGCGACGCCGGGCCGCGGATTGTCGACCACCTGCTGGACGAAACCCTCCCACTGACCCCGGACCTTGGAGACGTCCAGCTTGCCCGAGGCGACTAGGGCGTCGATGGCGGCGCTTTTGCCGAGGGTGCCGATGATCACGACCGGCGCGTCCTTGGCCGGCGCACCGCCCGAGAGCGTGGCGAGGTCGCCCCGCAGGCCCTGGATGGCGCGGATCGCGCCGGGGAAGTCCATCGGATCGTACTCGACCCGCGCGGGCCTGCCGCCGGCGATCAGCGGAAAGGCGTCGGCGGCGGGGGCCAGGGTGACCGCGGCGGGCTCGGCGGCATGGGTCGGGGTGGTGGTGACGAGCGCGGCGGCGAGGGCCAGGACGGTGAGAACGCCCATTCCCCAACCCCGCTCTCCGGAATGGAAAGGCATCACCGCACCTCGATCTCGAACGGCCCCGCCGGCAGGCCCGTCGCGTCGAACAGGTTGAAGGTCGGGCTGTCGGCCCAGGCGAAGCGGACCTTGGCGGCCATGGAGGTCCCCACGCCGCTCAGCACCACCGTGTTCCCCTCGATCCGGCCATCGGCCCAGCGGCAGCTCGCATCGCACAGCTGGAAGCCGATCACCCGATCCGAGCCGCGCGCGACCAAGCCGCCGCCGCCGACCTGGGCGAAGCTCACCACGACCGTGTCGCCGACCCGCTTGGCCGAGGTGACCTCGGGCCCGGTAGTCACGGCCTCGCCGGCCAGACGGCGGGCGGCCAGGGCCAGGCGGCGGCCGACCTCCTGCTTGTTGGCCGGGTGGATGTCGGACGGATCGCCGATGTCGTGGGTGACCGCGAGACCCGCGTGGCCGTCGGCGGCCACGGCCCGCCGCTGGGCGTCGCGCAGGGCGGCGGTGGCGGCCTTGGCGCCGGGCGTGGTGTCGAAGTCGCCGTAGTTGGCGAGCTGCACGACCAGGGCCGGCATGTCGGCCGCCTGGCCTTCGCGGCGTTCGGCCATGAACGCCCGCAGCAGCGGGGCGTAGGTCTGGTCGCGGCCGACATTGGTCTCGCCCTGGTACCAGGCCAGTCCGGCGAAGGCGTAGGGGCCCATCGGCGCCAGCATGCCGTTGTAGAGGGTCGAGACCCCGGCCAGGGTGTCCCACGGGGCGCGGGGCGGCTCGGCGCCGGTCTTTGGCTCGATGCGATAGGACCAGGCGGTCAGCGGCAGCCGCGTCCCGTCGGCCAGGATCAGGACGCGCTTGGCCGGATCGCCGTACATCCCGCCATTGGCCCAGGTGTCGTAGGCGGCCACGACGATGGTGTTCTTGCCCGGCTTCAGCGTTCCGGCGGCCAGCGGATAGGTCCGGTCGACCCACGCGCCCGAGGTCGCCCCGACGCCGACGCCGTCGACATAGGTGGTGTCCATCTCGTCGACCTGGCCGACGCCCAGCGTCGCGGTCTGCCTGGCCTGCGCCTTGGTCAGGGAGACCTCGGTCTTGAACCAGACGACGCCGTTGAACGCGGCCAGGGCCGGAACGCCCCAGCGCTCCCAGACGCCCAGGCCCTCGGGAGCGGGAGTCCAGTCGCCGGCGCCGGTCCAGGGCGCCGTCGGGCTCTCGCCCGCGTGGCGACCGCCCCACCAGCTCTTCAGCGTTTCGCCCCACAGGCGGTTGGCGGCGACGGGATCCTTCAGGGAAAGGTTCACGGTCTCGATGGCGACGTCGTAACCGCCGACCTCGCGCAGGGCCTTGGGCGTCATCCAGGCCTCGACACCCGACCCGCCCCACGAGGCGTGGACCAGGCCCATCGGGACCTGCCGCGTCTTCTGCAGCTCGCGGGCGAAGTAGAAGCAGGCGGCCGAGAACGACCCGACCGTGTCCTTGTTGGTCGGTTTCCAGACCGGCGGCTTCTTGAAGTCGGCGGCGGGCGAGCGGGCGTCGGCCTTCTCGATCGTCGCCATGCGGATCGTGTCGTTGGCCGCGCCGTTGTTGATCTGGTTCCAGGCGTCGCCGGCGGCGGCGACCTGCATCTCCATGTTCGACTGGCCCGAACACAGCCAGACGTCGCCGACCAGCACGTCGCTGGCGGTTTTCGTCTCCGAGGCGGTGGTCGCGGTGATCGCGTAGGGGCCGCCGGCCGGCGTGGCCGGGAAGTCGACCCGCCACGCGCCGTCCGGGCCGGCCTGGGCGGCCAGGGTCTTGCCGGCGAAGCTGGCGGTGACGGTCTCGCCGGGCTTGGCGGTGCCGAACACCGGCAGGGGCCGATCGCGCTGAACCACGGCGTGGTCGGCGAACAGGCCATTCAGCAGGGGCTGGGCGGCGGCCGGACCGGCCAGGGCGGCGGCCAGCAGGACGGGTAAGGCGCGGCGCATGGGGTGTGCTCCCTTCGGCCGCCTACGCGGCTCTATCTTGAAAATTATCGTGTCATCCCGGCCGAAGCGAAGCGGAGAGCCGGGACCCAGGGCAACCGCACTGCGCCGGCCCCTGGGTCCCGGATCGGCCCCATGGGCCGTCCGGGATGACACGATATTTTTGATCTAAGCCACCGTCAGCGTCGCCTTCTTCAGGTCCACTGAGTTCGGGCCGACCAGGATCGAGAAGTCGCCCGGCTCGACCACGCGCTTCATCTCCAGGTTCCACATCCACAGGTCCGACGGCTTGATCTCGAACGTCACCGTCGTCTTGGCGCCGGGCGCCAGGGTCACCCGCTTGAAATGCTTCAGCTCCAGCACCGGACGGGTGACCGAGGCGGCCTCGTCGTGGATGTAGAGCTGGACGACCTCGTCGCCGGCGACCTTGCCGGTGTTGGTGACGTCGATCTCGACCTTGGTGCTCTCGCCCTGGCCGATCTTGGCCTTGGCCAGGCGCGGGGCCGAGATGTCGAAGCTCGTGTACGACAGGCCAAAGCCGAACGGGTAGAGCGGGCTGGTGTCGCCCAGCAGATAGCCTCGGCGAGCCGTGGGCTTGCGGTTGTAGAAGATCGGCAGCTGGCCGACGTCGCGGGCGATGCTGACCGGCAGCTTGCCGCCCGGATTGGCGCGGCCGAACAGGATGTCGGCGGCGGCGTTGCCGGTCTCCTGGCCCAGGTACCAGCCCTCGATCAGGGCGTCGGCGCGCTGGGCCAGCAGGTTCACCGACAGCGGGCGACCGTTCAGCAGGAAGACGACCGTGGGCTTGCCCAGGTCGAAGATCGCTTTCGCCAGATCGTTCTGCTGGCCGATCAGGTCGAGGCTTTCGCGGTCGCCCAGGTGATTGTCGGCCCAGGCCTCGCGGCTGGTCTGCTCGTTGTCACCTAGCACCATGACCACCACGTCGGCCTGCTTGGCGACCTCGACGGCTTCGGCGATCAGCTTGGCGTTGACGGCCGGGTCGACCAGCTTGACCTCGTCGGCGGCCCAGATGCGCTTTTCGGTGATCCGCACGGCCTCGGCGTAGTCCAGCTGGAAGCCCTGGGCCCTGGCCTCGGCGGAGAGACCCTCGTGCAGCGACACGACGTGGCGCGGGGTGTCGGAATAGCCGCCGATCGGGGTGTCCTTGGCGTGGGTCCCTAGCAGGGCCAGGCGCTTGATCTTCCTGCCGTCCAGCGGCAGCAGGCCCTTGTCGTTCTTCAGCAGCACCACGGCCTTGCGGGCGGCCTCGCGGGCCAGGGCGACGGCGTCCGGGGTCGAGGTCTTGGCGTCGGCCGTCTTCTCGTCGCAGTAGGGGTTCTCGAACAGGCCGCCCTGGAACTTCATCTCCAGCACCCGGGCGACGGCGGCGTCGACCTCGAATTGCGGGATGCGCCCGGCCTTCACCAGCTCGGGGATCAGGGCGTAGGCCTCGCCGTCGGGCAGCTCCACATCGACGCCGGCGTGCAGGGCCATCACGGCCGTGTCGCCCAGGTCGCTGGTCAGCTTGTGGCGGGCGATCAGCTCCTTGATCGCGAAATAGTCGCTCTGGACCGAGCCCTTGTAGCCCCACTCCTCGCGCAGGATCTTGGTCAGCAGCCAGCGGTTGGCGTGCGAGGGCACGCCGTCGATCTCGTTGTACGACGGCA
Organism: Caulobacter sp. 1776; assembly: GCF_040545685.1. Lineage (NCBI taxonomy): Bacteria > Pseudomonadati > Pseudomonadota > Alphaproteobacteria > Caulobacterales > Caulobacteraceae > Caulobacter > Caulobacter sp. 1776. The sequence goes on along the minus strand of NZ_JBEPMI010000009.1, from coordinate 224,099 downwards.
TGACCGCCCGCACCGGCAGCTCCTTCACCGCGCGCTCGAACGGCGGGAAGAAGTTCTCGCGCAGGGTGCGTTCGGCGATCTGGGCCGGGCCGACATTGGTGCCGTTCTCGGGCTGGCCGTGGCCGGTCATGTGCTTGAGGGTGGCGAACACCTTGTCCTTGGCCAGCGGCAGGGTCGCGCCCTGGAAGCCGCGGATGGCGGCCAGGCCCATCTCGGCGCAGAGGTGCGGGTCCTCGCCGTAGGTCTCCTCGATGCGGCCCCAGCGCGGGTCGCGGGCCACGTCGACCACCGGGGCCAGGGCCATGTTCGAGCCGCGGGCGCGCATTTCGCGGGCGGCCACGCTGAAGATCTTCTCGGCCAGTTCCGGATCGAAGGTCGAGGCCAGGGCGATGGCCTGCGGGAAGCTGGTGGCGTCGCGGGCGACATAGCCGTGCAGGGCCTCGTCGTGCATCAAGAGCGGGATGCCCAGGCGGGTCTTCTCGACGGCCCACTTCTGGGCGGCGTTGGTGTAGCGCGCCGTCTCCTTGGCGTTGCGGCCGATCGCGCCGTCGTCGGCGCCGGCGGCGGCGTCGACCACGGCGGCGGGCTTCAGGCCCTTGCGGTCGGTCGGACGCGAGATCTGGCCCAGGCCGTTGGGGAAGTTCTTGCTGGCTTCCTCGGCCGAGAACTCGCCGTCCGGGCCGTGGATCTTGGCCTTGGTCAGCCAGATGCCGATCAGCTGGGCGGCCTTTTCCTCCAGCGTCATGCGGCCCAGCAGGTCCTGGACGCGGGCGTCGATCGGCTGGGTCGGATCCTTGTAGAGCGGCTTGTCGCCCGAGCTCTTGGGCTTCTTGTCGGCGGCCATGGAAACGCCGGGCAAGGCGGACGCCGCCACGCTCGTGGAGAGGGCGGCGAGGCTCGCGCCGAACAGGCGGCGGGTGAGGGTGGTGGTCATCCTGGTGTCTTCCCCGAGGCGGCGCGATGGCGTGGGGCGGCTCTCAGGGGCCGCCATTGCCAGGCACTATGAGGGCAGTTGTCAGACCACTCAAGATCGAAATGGTACCGGTCTCATTTCTCTTGCGCGCAGGCGGCCTCGTAGGCCTCGCGCAACTGGCGGAAGACGGTCAGGCCTTCGGGCGGCGGCGGCGCGCCCAGGTGCTGGACCCGCAGCTCGTCCATCAGCCGCGACCAGAGTTCCGGGCCGCCGTCTTCCAGCAACTCGGCGCGAACGGCCAGTTCGCGGGTGACCGGCATGTAGCGGCGGCCCCAGGCCCCCATCACCGCCAGCATCGGCACCAGCTGGATGGCCTTTTCGGTGAGACTATAGGTGAGCTTCTGCTTGTGGCTGGGATCCTCGGCCTTGGACAGCAGGCCGTTCTCCACCAGCGCCTTCAGGCGGCTGGCCAGGATGTTCGAGGCGATGCCTTCCTGCGACCCGGCCATCAGTTCGCGGAAGTGGCGCCGGTTCCCGAACATGATGTCGCGGATGACGATCAGGCTCCACCGATCGCCCAACGCCTCCAGGGTCAGATTGATCGGACAACCCGATCTTTGGTCGTCAGCCTTCTGGTGGGGGGGCAAACCACGTCCTCGCAAAAACCGGTTGCAGAATACAATCAGATGTGCAGGATGCAACCACTTTCAATATGCAACCGGTTTTGGAGGCTATCATGGGCAAGGTTCGCGTTCGTAACTTCAGCATCTCCCTGGACGGCTTCGCGGCCGGCCCTGATCAGTCCTTGGACGATCCGCTGGGCGTCGGCGGGGAGGACCTGCATCGATGGGCGTTCGCGCCGGACATGGATCCCGTCGACAAGCGCTTCGCCGACGCGATCATGGACGGGATCGGGGCCTGGGTGATGGGCCGCAACATGTTCGGCCCGGTGCGGGGCGACTGGCCCGACTTCGACTGGAAGGGCTGGTGGGGTCCGAACCCGCCGTACCACACGCCGGTCTTCGTCCTGACCCATCACGCGCGGCCGTCGTTCGAGATGGAAGGCGGCAACAGCTTCCACTTCGTCACCGAGGGCGCCGTGGCGGCGCTGGCGCGGGCCAAGGCGGCGGCGGGCGACCAGGACGTCGGGATCGGCGGCGGCGCTTCGACCGTGCGCCAGTACCTGACGGCGGGCCTGATCGACGAGATGCACCTGGTGGTCGCGCCGATCCTGCTGGGCTCGGGCGAGCCGCTGCTGGCGGGCCTGGACTTGCCGGCGCTGGGCTATGCGATGACCGACTACGCCCCCTCGTCGCGCGCCGCCCACATGACGCTGCGAAAGGTCTAGTCCATGGCCACGCAGGTTCTCTTCCTCCAAGGCGCTGGCGAAGGGACGTATGACGACTGGGACAGCAAGCTGGTCGACAGCCTCAGGCGCGAACTGGGGCCGGGCTACGAGGTCCGCTATCCGCGCCTGCCTGACGAGGGCGACCCCGACTTCGGGCGCTGGGTCGCGTCGTTCCATCAGGCGCTGGCCAAACTGGATGACGGCGCCGTCCTGGTCGGCCACTCGTTCGGCGCGACGGTGATCGCGCTGGGCCTGGCCATGACCCCGCCCGCGCGGCGGCTGGCCGGCGTGTTCCTGATCGCGCCGCCGTTCTTCGGCGAGGGCGGCTGGGACAGCGAGGAAATGGCGACCGGATCGGACCTCGGGGCGCGGCTGCCTCCGGAAACGCCCGTCCGGCTCTATCAGGGCGACCAGGACACGGATGTCCCGCCCGCGCACCTTGGCCTCTACGCGAAAGCGATCCCGCGGGCGGTGGCGCGAACCCTGCCGGGCCGCGACCACCAGCTCAATGACGACCTGTCCGAGGTGGCGGCCGACATCCGCGGGCTGGCGGCGCGGCCTTAGCTCGGATCCCGGGCTCGCTCGGCCAGGCGGTCGGCTTGACGCTCGAGGCGGTCCGCCTGGTCGGGAAGACGGCCGGCGACCTCCAGCAGTTCGGCGTCGGTGACGGTCCCGCCGCGCGCGCGGCTCTCGGCGATCTGCTTGGCGCGATAGGCCGGGTCGCGCAGGCGGGCGGCCTCGGCGCGCATCTCGCGGGCGCCCAGGCGCATCTGCTCGGCGCCGTCGGCCATCTGGGCCCGGGCCTGGACCATCTGGCGCTGGGCGTCGCGACGGGCCTGCTCGCCGATCTGGCGGGCGCGTTCGCCGTCGATCCGGGCCCGTTCGCCGTCGCGGCGGGCGCGCTCGGCATCGATCATGGCCCTGGCGCGAGCCCGGTCGCCTTCGGCCCTGGCCCGCTCGCCTTCGATCCTGGCCCGTTCGGCGTCCCTGCGGGCTTCGTCGCCGGCCCGGCGCGCGGCCTCGGCCTGGATGCGCGCTTCGTCGCCGCGATGACGCGCGTCCTCGGCCTGAGCGCGGGCCCGCTCGATGTCGCGAAGCTCGGCCTCGGTGGGCGTATGGAAGCTGTTGTGAATGTGGACGTGGCCTTGGGCGCGCGGCGGCGCGGGCGGAGCCGGAGGGGCGGGCGGCGCCGGCGGGGCGCGGAAAGTGGGCGGAGCGGGCGGCGCCGGAGGCTCGGGCGGCGGAGCCGGAGGCGTCGGCGGCAGTGGCGGCGTCGGCGGGACGGGCGGAGCGACCCAGTCCTGGCGGGTCACGGCCAGGGCGGCCAGAGGCGTGGCGACGGCGGCCAGGGCGATGACGGTGAGCGCCACCGTCAGGGGGCGGCGGCGCGCGGACGTGTTCGTCATGATGCAGGCGATCCTTGTCTTCAGCGTCTTGCTGTCGGCGGCCATGGCGATGGCGACGCCCCCAGCGGCATGGGCGGTGGGATGGGCGGCCAGGCGGACCAGGGCGCGGGCGTAAAGGGTGCGGTCGACGCTCTCGAGCGCGGCCGCGTCGGCGGCCTCTTCCGAGCGTTCGGTCAGGGCGGCTTGCAGGCGCCAGACCAGCGGGTTGAACCAGAACAGCGCCAGGGCCAGCCGCGACAGGACCAGGAACACCCAGTCGTGGCGGCGCAGGTGGGCCAGCTCGTGGGCCAGGATCGCGGGCGCGGTGCGGCCGTCGGCCAGGCTGGTCGGATCGACGATGATGTGGCCGGGCGAGACGCCCCAGCTCAGCGGGCCGGCCAGGCGGTCGCTGGAAACCAGGTTGGGCCGGTCGACGGGCGCCAGGCGGTCCAGGGTCGAGAGCCAGTCGGTCTGGGTGACCGCGTCGCCCTCGCGGGTCCAGCGGTCCAGGGTGCGCAGGCCCAGGGCCAGGCGTCCGGCGATCAGGATGACGCCCAGCAGCCACAGGGCGCCGACGATGCGGGCCGGCGTCCGCCAGAGCGAGATGTCCGGCGCGTCCGGGGCGGCGATCGCCGCGGAGGCCTCCGGAGCTATCGCCGGAAGCGCCGGATCGGGCGCGATGGCCGGCAGCAGGGCCAGGTCCAGCGTCGGCAGCAGGGTGGTGACGACCGGCAGGGCCAGCAGCAGGCAGACGGTGGCGCGCAGGATGTCCACGCGGTCGGCGGGGCGCTGGGCCAGGTGGCGGGCGCAGAGCAGGCCCGCGCCCGCGATCAGGCTGGACTTGGCCAGCAGCGAGACGAGGACGATCCAGCTCATGGCTTGCGCTCCACGGCCTTGTCGATGACCTGTTCGAGGGCGGCGGCCTCCTCGGGTGTCAAGCGCTGGCCCAGGCCCAGCAGGGCGGTGGCCGCGCTGGCGGCCGAGCCGGCGAAGAAGGTGTCGATCATCCGCCGCAGGGCGCTGGCGGCCACGGTCTCGGTCCGCGGGGCGGGGCTGTAGACGAAGCCGTCCGGGCCCGCCGCGCGCTCGACCAGGCCCTTGGCCTCGAGGCGCGCCAGCATGGTGCGGACGGCGGAGTCGCTGAGCGGGTCGGACAGGGCGGCGCGGACGCCGGCGGTGGTGCTGGCCTCCAGGCGACACAGCGCCTCGAAGACCTCGCGTTCGCGTCTGGGCAGGGATTCGATCACGACGGTCTCCGCGGCTGTCGACGCTACAGGTGTAGCGCTACAGGCGTAGCGGATCTAGTGAACTCGCCGTAATGCGAGGGCCGGGAGTCCAGACGTAAAAAAGGGCCCGCCTGGGAGAGGGAGCGGGCCCTTTTTCGGTACGCGTTCAGAGGGATTGAACAGACGGGAAGATGACAGATGTGTCGGCTTCCCGCCCTTTCCCAAATCGTCGCAGGTCGAGAACGTGTCGCTACTTGCGCGGCGTGAGGATGTCGCCGAGACGGTCGGCGGCGCCGGCCACCTTTTCCAGGCGCGGGTAGCGCAGGCCGCCGCGATAGTCGATCTTGACCATCCTGTAGCGCGAACCGTCCTTGATCAGCAGCTCGACCAGCTGGCCGTCGGGCTTGGCGGCGGCGGTGACGGCCGACTTCAGCTTGTCGCCGTCGAAGGCCTCGCCATTGACGGCCACGACGGTCAGGCCCTGGGTCAGGCCGGCCTTGAACGCCGGGCCGCCCCACTGCACGTCGGTCAGCGCGCCGTCCGAGCCCACCGTCAGGCCCAGCGAGTAGCTGAGCGGGGTGCTCTTGGCCTTGGTCTCGGCCGACTTCATGAACTCGGTCGGGGTGTCGGTATAGACCAGCTTGTAGCCGCCGCGCGTCAGGCCATCCAGCGGGCCCTTCTCCTGGACCTCCTGGATGCGGGTCTTCAGGAAGCTGGCCCAGTCATAGGCGTAGACCCCGTTCAGCGTGCTGACCACGTCGTCGAAGGTGTAGGTGCGCGGCAAGTACGAGCCGTTGTCGACGCCGAAGAAGGCCTTGGCGAAGTCGTCCAGCGACTTCTTGCCGCCGGTCTTCTCGCGGATCAGCGTGTCGGCGTCGAGCCAGACCAGCAGGCCTTCGGAATAGTAGTCCTCGCTGCGCTGCCACGACAGCCACGACAGCGGCTTGCGGTTGGCGATGATCGGGTCGTTGGTGGTGTCCTGCACCGGGCGCCAGTCGCGGCCGCGACGGTTGTCGTAGGTGGCGGCCGTGGCGGCGATCGAGTCCAGGGCCTGCTGCTTGGTCAGGAGGCCCGAGCGGGCGGCCAGGACATTGCCCCAGTACTGGGTCTGGCCCTCATAGACCCACATCATGCTGTCGCGCATCGGCACGTTCAGATTGGGCGTCCACAGGTCGGCGGCGCGGCGGAACTTGCCGTTCCACGAGTGGGTGTATTCGTGGCTGAGCAGGTCGCGGCCGACGAAGTTCTTGTCCCATTCGGTGAAGTACTTCGGCGCGACGCGGTTTTCGCTCGAACGATGGTGCTCTAGGCCGATGCCGCCGAGGTTGTCCGACATCGCGACCAGGAAGTCGTAGTGGTCGTAGTGGTGCGCGCCGTACAGCTTGTAGGCCTGCTGGACCAGATCCTTGTGGATCTGGATGTATTCGGGCTTGGCCTCGAGGTTCTCGGGGCGGTCGGCGACCAGGTTCAGGCGCACCGGGGCCGGGCCGGTGGGATCCAGGTCGATCGACTTGAAGTACTTGCCGGCGAAGATCGGGCTATCGACCAGGGTCTCGACCGTGGTCGGCTTGAAGGTCGTGACCTGGCCGTCGGTCTTGGCGGTCTCCAGCGCGGTGGCCAGCTTCCAGCCGTCCGGCAGCTTGACGCTGGCCTCGATCGGGATCTGGCGGGTGTAGTAGCCGGCCGGATACATCGTCACCTGCAGCCACTGCAGGTTCAGCATCTCGGGCGTGACCTCGATGCGGCCGACCTTGCCCTCGACGGCGGTCAGGAACTGGTAGCTGATCTGGATCTCATTGACGCCGGCCGGGACGTCGACGTGGAAGGCGTTGACGTTGACCACGTCGCGCACCCACGGGATGCGCTTGCCATTGGCCGTGACCACCAGGCCGGCCAGCTTGTCCAGGTCGTTGCGCGGCGAGTGACCGCCAGGGACCCATTGCGGATACAGGAACACGAAGTCGCCGGCCTTGCCCACCGGCATGGTCGTGGTGACGTTCCAGATCTTGCGGTCCAGGTCGGTGGCGTCGACGGCCAGCTTCAGCGCGCCGACATAGGGGACATCGCGCGGGGCCTCGATCGGCGGGGTGGCGGGGGCCGACTCCGGCAGAGGTTGCGTTTGCGCCAAAACCGCCGTGGCGGCCAGGGACAGGACGGAGACGGAGAAGAACAGCGCTTTCACGAAACACCCCAATGCGGCGCGCGGGCGTGCTCCCCGCGGCGAGAAGTCGGGATGTTTGTGGCGTTAACCCTTGCTTGTCGAGGGCAAGTTGGCCCGCGCGTGCAGAACGTGGGTACGCGGACCGTCTTTCGTTTCCCGGCCGAAACAAAGCGTCGCCTTGGCAACCGGAATGCCCGGTTTACAGAGGTTTCGCACATAACATAAAGATATGCGCATATCTTTATGTTGACCGGAGCGAATGATGGGCGCGATCCTGTTCGTGCTGGCGGCGACGGCGCTGCTGGGCTCGCCCGGTCCCGGGATCGCGGCCCTGATCGTGGCGGGGCGCACGCTGGGTTTCGCGAGCGGCTTGCGGCTCTATGCCGGGATGCAGGTCGGCCTGGCCCTGGCGGCGGCGCTGAGCGCGGCGGGCCTGGCCTCGCTGCTGGGCGCGGCGCCGATGCTGCGGCTGGCGCTGACCGTCGTCTCGGTCGCCTATCTGGCTTGGCTGGCCTGGAGCGTGGCGAGCGCGCCGGTGGGCGACGGGACGATCGGCGAGGGCAGTTCGGCCAGCCTGACCTTCGTCGGCGGCTTCGTGCTCGGCGCGGCCAATCCCAAGGCCTACCTGGCCTTCGTCTCGCTGTTCGGGTCGTTCGCTGTGGCCGAGGCGGGCTCGCGCGCCGACGCGCTGATCAAGTGGGGCCTGTGCGTGTTGGTGATGGTCGCGGTCGACCTGGCCTGGCTGGCCCTGGGCGTCCTGCTGGGCCGCGTGCGGCTGGGCGCGAAGGGCCAGCGGGCCATGAACCTAGCCATGGGCGGCGCGATCCTCGCGGCGGCGGGATTGGCGCTCATTTAGATGCTCCCCCGCGCCGCGAGGGAGCATCGCCGTTGGCCTCTTACAGCGGATCCGACATCGGCACGATGGGCGACGCGGCGGCGGCCTCGGTCCCACGGTCGACCCGCAGGTTGTTCTGCACATTGTCGACACCCGAGACGCTCTCGGCCAGCGCTTCGGCGCGCTTCTTGTCCTCGCGCGAGCGGACCGTGCCGGTCAGGGTGACGTCGGCGTTCGAGACCGAGACCTCGATGCCGGCGGCGTCCAGCCAGGAGTCGTCGGTCAGACGGTCGCTGACGTCTTCGCGGATGCGCTCGTCAGAGCGGCGGTAGCCCTTGGGGCCGCGCCCCTTATGCTCGCCGCGCACGACGGCGTCGTGCTCGCGGCGGTGCTGGGCGTCGTGGTCGCCCATCCAGGAGGCGACCTCGTCGCGCGTGCGGGCGAACCAGGTGCGCTCCTCGTGGTCCACGTCGGGACGGGGACGGCGCGGGCCGAACGCGCGGTAGCCGCGGTCGCGGCTGGGGTCGCCATAGGCGTAGTCGTACGGGTCGCGGCCCTGGCGGTCGCGGTGGTCGAAATAGCGCTCGTCGCCATAGTCCGCGGTCGGGCTGGAATAGCCGCTGGCGCCGTAGTCGCCGGTCGCGCCGCCGAAGCTGTGACCGCCCACGCGGCCCCAGTCGCCCGGCTGGCGATAGCCGGTCGCGCCGGCGCCGTAGTCCGCGCCCGAACGCACCCGGCCATAGCCGATGTCGCCGCCCTGCTGGGCCGCGCGCAGGAATTCGCCGCCATGGCGCCGTCCGCGCGGCGGCGCCGCCTCGGGACCGCCTTCGCCGCGATAGGCGTTGTCGTAGGCCGGGTCGCGACGGCGCGAGGCGTCGTAGCCATAGCCGCGGTCACGGTCGAAATCGCGTTCCGCATCGGTCTCGAAGCGGCCTTTGCGATCGTTCCATCTGCTCTCGGGCATGGGTCTTCTCCGTGCGTTCTGTGGCGTGGGCGCGTCGAGGCGCCCCGGCTTTCAAAACGGGCGGGCCGGAGTCGATGTTCCTAGTGCCGAGCTTGCTTTCGAGGTTCCAAACCTGTGAACAAAGCTGTGGAACGTGGTCGGCGACCGATACGGACGCAGGGCGTCCCCATATGGTGAGCCGTTAACTTCCGGCGCCCGCCCAAGCTAGATGCGTTTCGACGACCGCTTCCTCGAAGAACTGAAGTCCCGCCTTCGCCCTTCCGACGTCGTCGGCAAGACGGTGAAGCTGCGGCGGCAGGGGCGCGAATATGCCGGGCTATCGCCGTTCACCAAGGAGAAGAGCCCGTCGTTCTTCGTCAACGACGAGAAGGGCTTCTATCACTGCTTCTCGAGCGGCAAGCACGGCGACATCATCAGCTTCCTGCAGGAGACCGAGCGGCTGACCTTCGCCGAGGCGGTCGAGCGACTGGCGGCCGAGGCGGGCATGAGCTTGCCCGAGGTCGACCCCCGCGCCGCCCGCGAGGAGCAGAAGCGCTCGTCGCTCGGCGACTGGATGGAGCTGGCCGCCGCCTGGTTCGAGAGCGAGCTGCGCCGGCCCGTCGGCCAGGCCGCCCGCGCCTATCTGGAAAAGCGCGGCCTGCCCGAGAGCGAGTGGGGCCGCTTCCACATCGGCTTCGCGCCGAACAACCGCACCGGGCTGAAGGACTATCTGATCGCCAAGGGCGCCAAGCCGGGCGACTTGGTCGACGCCGGCGTGCTGATCGCCCCCGAGGACGGCGGCGCGCCCTATGACCGGTTCCGCGACCGGATCATCTTCCCGATCACCGACAGCCGGGGCAAGGTCGTCTCGTTCGGCGGCCGGGCCATGGATCCGCAGGCGCGCGCCAAGTACCTGAACGGCCCCGAGACCAGCCTCTTCCACAAGAGCCGGGTGCTGTACGGCCTGTTCGAGGCCCGTAAGATCCTGCACGCCGGCCAGAGCGGCGGCGACAAACCGCCGATGGTGGTGGTCGAGGGCTATATGGACGTCATCGCCTGCCAGCGCGCCGGCGTGCCGGCCGTGGCGGCCATGGGCACGGCCCTGACCGAAGAGCAGATGGAGGCCCTGTGGCGCCTGCATCCCGAGCCGACCCTGTGCTTCGACGGCGACAAGGCCGGCCAACGCGCCGCTCACCGCTCGATCGACCGCGCCCTGCCGCTCTTGAAGCCCGGCCGCTCGTTCCGGTTCGCGATGCCGGTCGGCGGCAAGGATCCTGACGACGTGCTGCGCGAGCACGGGCCGGCGGCGCTGAAGGCCCAGCTGAACGACACCAAGCCGTTCGTCCAGGTCCTGTTCGAGCGCGAGAAGGAGATCGAGCCCTTCGACACGCCCGAGCAGCGCACCAATCTGAAGGTCCGCCTGCGCACGCTGGCCGCGACCATCGCCGACAAGGACCTGGCCCACGCCTACAAGGAAGAGCTGCTGGATCGCCTCGACGAAATGCGGGCGGCGCGGCGGGTCAAGGCCGACGCCAGCGACGCGGGCCGGGCGCTCTCCAGGCAGCGGTGGGACAACACGCCCCGGCGCTGGGGCAAGCCCCGCATCGAGGGTTCGACAGCCGAGGGGCGCGCGGCGGCCCAGGCGCTGCAGCAGGCCCCGCGCCCGTTCTCGGCCGCCCTGCTGATCGCCGCCATCCGCGATCCCAAGGTGGTCGACGACCGGATCGAGGTGCTGATGGCCCAGGGCTTCGGCGACCAGCGCCTGGATGGCATCGCCCACGAGCTGGTCAATCTGCGCATGGACGCCGACCACGTCGAAACCGCGATGCTGCGCGGGCGGCTGGCCTCGGCCGGCTATGACGACGCGACCCTGGCGGCGCTGGAGCGCTCGGCCGCCCACGTGAAGGCGCTCGACGCGGGCCAGAGCGCGGCTCAGACCCCGGACGAGGCGATCCGCTCGCTGTGGTCCCAGGCCTTCGACCTGCTGATCCGCCTGACGGCTCTGGAACGCGCGGTCGACGAGGCCAAGGCCGACCTGGCCCACGAAGGCGACTCGCACACGCTGATGCGCCTGAAGACCGAACGCGACGCGGTCAAACGCCTGATCGACGGCGGCGGCTGGACGGATCCCAACCTGGTTTCCCAGGTCCTGCACTGAAGCAGTTTTTAAATCCGATTTCCCCGGCGTTCGCTGGGGAAATCGGTTGGGGAGCGGATATATCAGACTGCCAAACCGCCAAAACCCGCGCATCTGATCTTGACACAGGCGTCACCCAAAGCCACATGCCGACTCAAGGATTTGCCAAGCAGCTGATTGACATCGCTCGGGCCGCCGTTGCGCGCGCCCTCATCGAAACAGGATGTCACCCTCGCCGCGGCCCCAGGTCCCCAGTGGTTGTCGACCCGAACCGGGACGGCGTCAGGCCGCGCTCACGCCTTACGGCCTCCGCCGGGTTTCCCGCGGAGCGCTCCTACGTGGCGATTGGAGTGCGATCGGACGGGTTCTGACGGGAACGTGATCCCTGGGCGTGCGCTGAGTCACAGCGCGGACCGGGCTGGTAAGGCCTTTTCGAAACGGATTTTTTCGGCGCCGCTCTTGCAAAGACGGTGGCGTCGATTTCGGAGAGCTTGATGAGCAACAATTCCTCGGCCGAGACGGAAGCGCCCGAAACCACCGGTGGTGACGGCCCGCTGCTCGACCTGACCGACGCCGGCGTAAAGAAGTTCATCAAGCAGGCGAAAGCCCGCGGCTACGTCACGATGGACGAGCTGAACAAGGTGCTGCCGTCCGAGGAAGTCAGCCCGGACGCCATCGAAGACACGCTGGCCATGCTCAGCGAAATGGGCGTCAACGTCGTCGAGGCCGAAGAGGACGCCGAAGGCGGCGAGGGCGGCGAAGTCGCCACCCGCGACGAGAACACCACGGTCATCGCCAGCGACAAGCCGGCCGCCTATGACCGCACCGACGACCCGGTGCGCATGTATCTGCGTGAAATGGGTTCGGTCGAGCTGCTGTCGCGCGAGGGCGAAATCGCCATCGCCAAGCGCATCGAGGCCGGCCGCGACACGATGATCCGCGGCCTCTGCGAGTCGGCCCTGACCTTCGAAGCCATCATGGTGTGGCGCGAGGAACTGGGCACCGGCCGCATCCTGCTGCGGGAAGTGATCGACCTGGAAGGCACCTACGCCGCCATCAACGGCGTGGCCGCCCAGCCGGCCGCCGAGGACGCCGAACCGGCCGAGCCGGTCGACGAGGAAGCCGGCGAAGCCAAGCCCGAGGGCGAAGGCGAGGACGAGGACGATTTCGACGACGGCGCCGGTCCGACCGTCAGCGCCATGGAAGGCGAGCTGCGCGAAGGCGTGATGGCCATCCTGGACGCCATCGCCAGCGAGTTCGAGAGCTTCCGCAAGCTGCAGGACAAGCTGGTCGGCAGCCGCCTGAAGGGCGAGGATCTCAGCGACGCCGACCGCAAGGCCTATGAAAGCCTGTCGCAGACGATCATTCAGCACCTGAAGACGCTGAAGCTGAACAACAACCGCATCGAGGCTCTGGTCGAGCAGCTCTATGCGATCAACAAGCGTCTGATCGGCCTGGAAGGCCGCCTGCTGCGCCTGGCCGACAGCTACGGCATCAGCCGCGGCGAGTTCCTGAAGGCCTATTTCGGCTCGGAGCTGAACCCGACCTGGGCCGATCAGGTCAAGAGCATGGGCGTGCGCTGGACCAAGTTCGTCGAGAACGACCAGACCTCGGTTCTGGACATCCGCGGCGAGATCGCCGCCTTGGCCACCGAGACCGGCGTGCCGATCGACGATTATCGCCGCATCGTCCAGACCGTGCAGAAGGGCGAGCGCGAGGCCCGTCAGGCCAAGAAGGAAATGGTCGAGGCCAACCTGCGCCTCGTGATCTCGATCGCCAAGAAGTACACCAACCGCGGCCTGCAGTTCCTGGACCTGATCCAGGAAGGCAATATCGGCCTGATGAAGGCCGTCGATAAGTTCGAATATCGCCGCGGCTACAAGTTCTCGACCTACGCCACCTGGTGGATCCGCCAGGCGATCACCCGCTCGATCGCCGACCAGGCGCGGACCATCCGCATCCCGGTGCACATGATCGAGACGATCAACAAGATCGTCCGCACCAGCCGCCAGATGCTGCACGAAATCGGCCGCGAGCCGACCCCGGAAGAGCTGGCCGAAAAGCTGGCCATGCCGCTGGAAAAGGTCCGCAAGGTTCTGAAGATCGCCAAGGAGCCGATCAGCCTCGAAACGCCGATCGGCGACGAGGAAGACAGCCACCTGGGCGACTTCATCGAGGACAAGAACGCCGTCCTGCCGATCGACGCGGCCATCCAGTCCAACCTGCGGGAAACCACCACCCGCGTGCTGGCCTCGCTGACGCCGCGCGAGGAGCGCGTGCTGCGCATGCGTTTCGGCATCGGCATGAACACCGACCACACCCTGGAAGAGGTCGGCCAGCAGTTCTCGGTCACCCGCGAACGCATCCGCCAGATCGAGGCCAAGGCCCTGCGCAAGCTGAAGCACCCCAGCCGGTCGCGGAAGCTGCGGAGCTTCCTGGACTCGTAAGAGTCGGGACCTCGGTCAGAAAACAAGACGCCCCGGTCGCGAGATCGGGGCGTTTTTCGTTTGGGCGCTTCCCTTGCGGGAGAGGGCGAAGGGGCGCGCACGCAGATCAGCGCGCCCCGCTTCCTCAAGCGTGTTCCAGCGTCTTGGCCTGGGGCTTGTGGTCCTCCAGGGCCATGTTCGGGTCGGCCAGGTCCGAGACCGCGTTGGCGAAGCCCAGATATTCGGCGGCGAACGCCGGCGGCAGCACCTCGACCAGCCAAGTGTTGTCGATCCACACCTCGATGACGTGGAAGTGGCCGCCGCGGTCGCAGACATAGGCTTCCCAGCCCTTGGCGGCGGCGCGGGCCAGCACGTCGGCCTGGCTCATCTCGACGCTGAGGGCGAAGTGGGTCGGAGTGCGGCGATCGGCGCCCTCGGGCTGGCGGACCCAGACCGCGCCCGGATCGCCGTTCGGGATCATGACGCTGCCGGCCGGATAGATCTCGATGCCGGTGCCGTGGCCGTCGGCCTTGAACACCATGTAGCTGCCGGGGTTGGGCGGAAAGTCGACGACGACGCCGTTCATGATGTCGGCGAAGAACTCGGCGGCGCCCTTGGGATCGGCGGCGCTGACGGACAGGTGATGAATCATGGGTCTTGCTCTGCTGTTCTGACGCGGCCGGTCGCGTGGCGCGCGGCGAGGCCGCGCGTCAGGTCCGGTACGCTCATGTTGGAAAAAGAACGGCGTTACTTCGCCGAGGCCGCGCGATGTACGAGCGGACGAAGTAAGGAACAACTTACAAGATTGTCATGACCCCGATTTAACGGTGAAAGCGGTCGCTAGGCCTTCACGTACGACGCCAGGCCGTGGCCGAACGACCAGTCCTCGCGCTGGTTGGGGATGATGGCGATCATCACATCCTCGGGGCGCAGGCCCGGATCGCGGGTCAGGCGCTCGACGATCGCCTTGTACAGCGCCTGCTTGGCCGCCGTATCCCGCGTCGCGCTGGCGGCGATCTGGACCATCACCAGGTCGTCGGTGCGGTGAACGCCCAGATAGTCGGGATCATAGATGAAGGTCCCCGGCTCGTGCTGGTCGATCAGCTGGAAGCGATCGTCCGGCGGCACGGCGAAGGTTTCGACGAGGGCCGCATGAACCCCGTCGGCGATGGCGCGCAGGTATTCGGGCGGCTTGCCCTTGAGCAGCGAAATGCGGACGAGCGGCATGAGGAGGACTCCGTTCGGTCGGGGACAGAGGCCCTAGGTGGGAACGATGACCTCGAAAATCACCGGGCCGACGAACACGGGCCAGGCGCGGCCCAATAAGGGTTTCGAGATCTTCCATGGATTTCAAAGCTATAAATCCGTGTCATCCCGGAAGCCTCAACGAGGCTGTCCGGGACCCAGGGGCTAAGTCCGGTGCGACGGCCCCTGGGTCCCGGCTCTCCGCTTCGCTGCGGTCGGGATGACACTGAAGAGTTTGCTGCCTATTGAGTCCGGACCCTAGCCGCTGGCCGCCTTGGCCGCCTCGCCACGCCCCTCCAGCGCCCGCGCGACGGCGGCGAACAGCTCGTCGCGGCGGATCGGCTTGCCGACGTGGTCGTCCATGCCGGCGGCGCGGCAGCGGGCGATCTGTTCAGGCAAGACGTCGGCGCTGAGCGCGATGATCGGGATGGCGGCGAGCGGACCGGGCAGGGCGCGGATGGCGCGGGACGCGGCCAGGCCGTCCATGCCGGGCATGTGGACGTCCATCAGGACCAGATCGAAGTCCCCGATCTGGATGGCCTTCAGGGCCTGGGCGCCGTCGTCGGCGGTGGTCACCTCGCAGCCGGCCAGGGTCAGCAGCGCCTTGCCCAGTTCGCGATTCATCGGATGGTCGTCGACCAGCAGCACGCGGGCGGCCCGTTCGGCCGCCGCGCCGGTGACGGGACCGCTGCTGGCGACCGGGGCGAGGGCGTCGCAAGGCTCGGCGGTCAGGTCGATCCAGAAGCGCGCGCCCTGGCCCAGCTGGCTCTCGACGCCGATCGCGCCGCCCATGCGGGTGACCAGGGCCCGACTGATCGCCAGCCCCAGGCCCGTGCCGCCATAGCTGCGGCTGATCGAGCTATCGGCCTGGGAGAAGCGCTGGAACAGGCGGGTCTGCACCTCGGGCGCGATGCCGATGCCGGTGTCGATCACCTCGAACCGCAGGGCCCCGGCGACCGGGCCGGCGGTGAGCTTGACCGTGACGCCGCCCTCGGCGGTGAATTTCAAAGCGTTGGCCAGCAGGTTCAGCAGCACCTGGCGCAGGCGGGTTTCGTCCAGGGCCAGGGGCGCATCGACGTCGCCCTCGCCGCAAGCTTCGAATTCCGTGCGCACCGTCAGGCCCCTGGCCGCGGCCTCCGGAGCGATGATCGCCACGGCGTCGCGCAGCAGGGCGGCGGGCGAGGTCGGAGCCAGGGCCAGGTCCAGCCGGCCGGCCTCGACCTTGGCGAAGTCCAGCAGGTCGCCGACGATCTCGGCCAGCGAGTGGCCGGCGCGGCCAACCAGGTCGAGGCGGCGGCGGTTCTCGGGCGACAGGGCCGGGTCGTCGGCGACCAGGGAGGCGAAGCCCAGGATGCTGTTCAGCGGCGTGCGGATCTCGTGGCTGATCGTGGCCAGGAAGTCGGACTTGGCCTGGCTGGCGGCCAAGGCGCGGGCCTGGGCGGCGCGGGCGGCCGACTGGCGGCGGACCAGCAGGGCCTGCAGGCGCGCCTGGCGGCTCAGGGCCAGGGCGGCGACGAAGCTGACGGCGTACAGCACGACGTGGAAGAGCAGGGCGTGGCGCAGCGGCGACAGGGCCACGCGGATGTCCAGGCCCGTGCGCTGCAGCACGGCGGGAATGGCCACGGCCAGCGAGGTGGTGACGACGACGGCCACGGCGCGCGGGCCGCCCCGGAACGCCGCCAGCAGGGCGGGGGCGAACAGCAGCACCTGGAACGCGGCGTCGTTGACGAACACCCAGGACGAGGCGCCGATCACCAGCAGCAGAGTGCCGGCGGCCTCGAGCGGACGGACATGGAAGCCCTCGCGATGCCGCTTATCCGTCAGGATCAGGATCACGGGCAGGATGACCGCGACGCCCAGGACGTTGGAAAGGGTCCAGTCGTTCCAGCCCCGGAAGAACGGCCGGCCGCCGCAGAGGGCCAGCGCGCCATTGACTCCGATGGCGCCGGCCGCTGTCAGCGCCGAGGCGACGGCGATGACCAGGAACAGGCCGCGCGGATCGCGCACACGGGTCGGAACGCGCATCCAGCGCAGCAGGACGGCCGTGCCGACCGTCTGCACGGCGTCGAGCGCGGTGGCGATCAGGACGAAGCGGATCGGCAGGCCGACAACCAGTTCCAGCGCGATGTGCAAGGCCGCGCTGGCGACCATGAAGGTCACGGCCTGGCGTCGGTTCAGAACCATGACGGCGGCGGTCGCCACCGCGTTGGCGGTCCAGATGGTCGGGATGTTGTGCGTCGCGCCAGCCAGGAACAGACTGTAGGCCAGGCCCGCGACATAGGCGCAGACCAGGGCCGCGGCCTTGGCGCTGGCCTTCATGCTCTCGGTCTGCGCGAACCCCCACATGCCGGCCCCCTAGTCGCGGATCGCGATCAGGGACTTGGTCAGGAAGAGGACCTTTTCATCCACGTGCCGGGCGTCGGGGTAGAGGAAGGTGAACTGGGCCTTGTCCAGCAGCCGGGCGTGCTGGACGTCGCGCATGGCCGCGCCGATGTCCGGGGCCTTTTCCGAAAAGCCGTGCGGGCGCTTCATCAGCAGCTTGGCCCGTGTCTGCTCCGAGCGCCAATGGAAGAACGGCGAGGAGAAGTGCGGCTCGACCGGGAACCAGAAATACGGCGTCTGGACGTAGTAGCGCGGCGCCAGGCGGCGGCACTCCTTGGCGAAGGCCTCCATCCGGACCCAGTCGCCCACGTGCTCGATCACCGAGTTGGAGTGGACCAGATCGAAGCTGGCGTCGGCGTGCTCGTGCAGGTCGCAGGCGTCGCCGACCGCGGCGGTGAACAGCGGGTCGTCCACGGTGAACGGCTGCGGGTTGAACAGGCTGACATGGACCTTGTTCGCCTCGAGGAATTTCCGGTCGAACAGGATGTTCCAATAGGTCGGCTCGCCTCCGAGGTCGGCGATGCGGCATTGGCCGCGCTCGGCGAAGGTCTTCTCGATCAAGGCGACCACGCGCGCGGCCCGCGCCCGACGGAAACGCGCCGACAGCGAGTTCTCGCTGTCCATGTCCTGGAGGGCGTGGATCAGTTTCATAGCGCCACCTTGTCGCAGGCCGCTTGAGATTTCGTGAAGCGAACAACGGTTACCCAGCCCGCTCTTCCCGGCGAAAGCCGGGACCCAGGTTCATCCGGAGAATCTTGGGTGTTCGCGCCTGTTGTCCGCGGAATGTCGGGAGGAACCCTGGGCTCGATCTGGGCCCCGGCTTTCGCCGGGGAGAGCGGAAGAGGGAGGTCAGCCCGAAAGCACGTCCGCCAGCGCCTGGAACATCGGCTTGGGCCGTCCGGCGTCGTCGAGCGGCAGGCCCTGGTCGGTCGGACGCTGGCCCGACTGGCCGCGCAGCCAGCTGTCGCGATCGCGCAGGCCCCAGACGGTGAAGGCGAAACGCTGCTCGCGCGGCAGCGCCATATAGACCTCGGCCAGCTCGCGGGTCAGGTCGGCCTGGCGCTGGAGCAGGTCGGGCAGGCGCGAGAAATCCGGCTTCTCACCCAGCGAGATGTCCAATTCCGAGACGTGAATCGGCAGGCCGAAACTGGCCAGGTCGCGCATCGCCGCGCGCGCCATGCCGGGACGGGTGAAGTCCAGGTCCAGATGGCTCTGGGTGCCGATGCCGCCGATCGGCGCGCCGGCCTCCAGCAGCCGCTCGACCATGCGCATGAAGGTCGCGCGCTTCGTCGGATTGTTCTCGAGGTGGTACTCGTTGACGAACAGCACCGCGTTCGGATCGGCCTCCTTGGCGTGGTGGAAGGCCAGGACCATGTGCTCGTCGACGCCCAGGTTGCGGGTCCAGATCGACTGGCGCAGCTCGACGCCGTTGTCGGCCACCGCCTCGTTGACCACGTCCCAGCCCACGGCCTGTCCGCGATAGCGGCCGGCGACGGCCAGGATGTAGTTGCGATAGGCGTCGGCGAAGCGCTTGCCTTGGCCGTCCAGCTTCAGGAAGGCCGGCATGGCCTGGTCGTACCAGACCAGGGTGGTGCCATAGAGCCGGATCCCGTTACGCCGCGCGAACTCGGCGATGGCGTCGGGCCGGTCGAAGCGGAAGCTTCCATCGTCCTGGAGGATGTACTCCATCTTCATCTCCCACTCGGGCGTGAGCTGGGAGTAGTGGCGCGCGAACAGCTCGGCGAAGGCCGGGTCCTGCAGGAAGGCGTGCTGCACGCAGGCCCCGACGGGTGTCGAGGCGATCGACTTCAGGGGCGTCGTGTCCGGGGTCTGTCCGGCGGCTTCACGGCCGCAGGCGCTCAGCGCCAGGGCCGAGGCGATGGCCGATCGTCTCGTAAGAGCAAATTTCCGTGTCATCTCGGACCCTTCCTTGTCATCCCGGCCAAGCGCGAAGCGCGCCGAGCCGGGACCGCCGGAAGCGCCGGCGTTTGTCGCGGTCCCGGTCTACGCTACGCTTCGCCCGGGATGACAGTTTTCAAGGCCTATCGCCCGCCGACGGCCATGCGGCGCAGGCCCAGTTCGTCCAGCTGGGCGGCTTCGTAGGCGCCCAGCTTCTTGGCCGCCAGCACCTTGGCCTGTTCGGCGACGTGCTCGTACTTCTTGAGGTTCTCGAACGCCTCGGAGAGGGCGTCGCGGGCCCCGATCTCTTCCTGCTGGCACTGCTCGATCTGGAGCAGCATGTCGGCCCTGCGGCGCTTGTGGCCTTCACGATAGCCGATCATGTACCAGCCGGCGCTGGCGTCGCTCTCGGCGTTCTTGGCCTCGGCCTCGGCCTCGGCGTCCAGCATGGCGATGCGCAGTTCAGCCGCGACGCGGCGCTCGGTGATCTCGGCGAGGCGTTTTTGCAGCGTCTCGACCTCGTGGTTCGAGATGCGGATCAGCGAGGCGGCCCACTTGGTCATCAGTACTCACTCGCCAGGATCTGCCCCAGATATCCGAAAGAGTCGTCCAGAGAGGTTGCTTCTTCCTTATCTTGACTAAGGAAAGCCTCGATCGCCGGGTTCAGGCGGATGGCGCGGTCGACGACCTCGTCGGCCCCGGCGCGGTAGGCGCCGATGCGGATCAGTTCTTCCATGTTGGCGTAGGCGGCCATGACCTGGCGCGCGCCCTTGACGATGTCGCGCTCGTGCGGGTGCTGGCAGCCCGGCATGGTCCGGCTGATCGACTTCAGCACGTTGATGGCGGGGAAGCGGCCGCGCTCGGCGATCGCGCGCTCCATGACGATGTGGCCGTCCAGGATGCCGCGCGTGGCGTCGGCGATCGGCTCGTTATGGTCGTCGCCGTCGACCAGGACGGTGAACAGGGCGGTGATCGGGGCGGCCGTGGTGCCGTCCGGACGGATCGGACCCGGCCCGGCGCGTTCCAGCAGCTTGGGCAACTCGGTGAAGACGGTGGGCGTATAGCCCTTGGTGGTCGGCGGCTCGCCGGCGGCCAGGCCGATCTCGCGCTGGGCCATGGCGAAGCGGGTCACAGAATCCATCAGGCACAGGACTTCCTGGTCCTGGTCGCGCATGTACTCGCTGATCGCCAGGGTCATGTAGGCGGCCTGGCGGCGGGTCAGGGCCGGCTCGTCCGAGGTGGCGACCACGACGACGGCGCGGCGCAGGCCTTCCTCGCCCAGGGTCTCCTCGACGAACTCGCGAACCTCGCGGCCCCGCTCGCCGATCAGGCCGACGACGACGGCGTCGCAGGTGGCCTCCTTGGCCAGCATCGACAGCAGCACCGACTTGCCGACGCCCGAGCCGGCGAAGATGCCCAGGCGCTGGCCTCGGCAGGTGGTGGTGAAGACGTTCATCGAGCGCACGCCCAGATCCAGGCGCTCGCCCACCCGGCCGCGGGCGTGGGCCGGCGGCGGCGAGGTCTTCAGCGGATAGGGAACCTCGCCCTGCGGCAGCGGACCCAGGCCGTCGATCGGCTCGCCGAAGGCGTTGATGATGCGGCCCAGCCACGCCTTGGTCGGGCGGACGACCGCGCCTTCCGGCATGAAGCGGATCTCCGCGCCCGGGCCGACGCCCTCGACGGGGCCGAAGGGCATGAGCAGGGCGCGGGTCTCGCGAAAGCCGACGACCTCGGCCGGCAGCGGCTTTTGGCCGGGGCGCTGGATCTCAACCCGGGCGCCGACCGACAGCCGAGTCAGGCCGCCACGGACCTCGATCAGCAGACCATTCACGGCGGCGACGCGGCCATAGATGGTCAGCGGATCGATACGTTCGACGGCGGCGATGAGGCTACGCAAGACGGCTCCCACAACTGAGCCGCCAGACTCGGCGATCGTGGTTAACCGGGTGTGAAGTCAGCTCTTCGGAAGCGGCTTCCCTGGTGCGACCAATTGGTCGGTGAAGAAGCGGGTCACCTGGGCGTCGAAGTCGCGGTGGAAGGCCCGGCGGTCGAAGCCCGGCGCGCTGGCGCAGAGATATTGGAGGTCGGCCGGCGGCGCGGAGTCGCAGGGCGTGAGGAAGTCGAAATGCTTCGCGCCCTGGACGACATGATAGTCGTGCGGTCGGTTCAGGTTCTGGTGCACGGACTCGGCGTATTCGTCGCCGGGCAGGATCTCGTCATCGCTGGCCTTCCACAGCTGCAGCGGGACGGTGATCCCCTTCAGCCCTTCGGCCCCGAACGAGAAGCCCATGGCCGGGGCGGCCGAGACCACGGCCTTGATGCGCGGATCGTGGACCCACTTGGCCGTCAGGATGTCGGCGGGCGGCGGATTGCTGGCGGTCAGCTTGCAGTCGAAATTGGCGGGATGGGCCTTGCAGTGCGCCGCGACCTTGCGCAGGTCCGGCTCGCCGCCGGCCGCGGCCAGTACGGTGAAGCCGCCGGACGAGAAGCCGAACGCGCCGACCCGCTCGGGATCGATCTTCGCCTTCAGCGGCGAGGCGTCCAGCATCCAGCCGATCAGGGCCGACAAGGCCGCCGGGCGATCGGCCATCGCGGTGGCGCGGCTCTGGTCCTTGTAGTTGTCGCCGGGGTGGGTAAGGGCGGCGACCACGAAGCCGGCCTCCGCCAGCGCCTGGGCGGTGTCGGCATGGCCGCCGAAGAAGCCGCCGTTGCCGTGCGACATGACGATCAGCGGCAGCTGTTCGCCGACGATCGGGGCGCCGGCCGCCACGGTATGGCCCCAGCTGCCCAGGGCCATGGGCTTGGGCGCGGCGTCGGTCGGATACCAGACGCCGACCTGGACCGGCGGGCCATCGGGGCGCGGCTCCTGCAGCACCATGAAGCCGGCGTTGGCGGCGTGGGCTTGCGACGGCGCGAGGGCGGGAGCGCCAAAGGCGGCGGCCGTGACGGCGGCGATGGAGAAGAAAGCGCGGAACGACATGGGTCTGGGTGCCCTTGGGTGGTGAACGATGGCTCCGCTGTGACGGCCCGGCCGGGGGTTCGCCACCGCTCTTGCGCGAATGGGCGAATGGGTTCGCGAGCCGGCGAGTGGGCTGAGGGTTTTCGGGCTTTACAGATTTGTTCCTGTATTGTTCCATTCTGAGCGTAACTGATATGCCCTGCTCATTGTATCCAATCGGATACAGTGATCTTGTCATTGTGTATCTGATCGGATACGGTCTTGATTGAGGTCCTGGAAGCCGACGCTTTTGCTCGCTGGTTCGCCGAGCTCGGGGATGAGATCGGCCGAGCCACGATCACCGCACGCCTGTTGCGGCTGAGGCGGGGCGTATTGGGCGACATCAAATCGGTCGGTGGAGGGTCAGTGAAATCCGCGTCCACGTCGGGCCGGGTTACCGCGTCTATTTCACGCGGCGCGGCCAGGCGTTGGTCGTTCTGCTTTGCGGAGGCGACAAGGCCTCCCAGGCAGGGGATATCCTCAGGGCCAAGACGATGGCGGGTGGGCTGACGGCGGACGCGATCCAGTCGCTCCGCGAGCGTGGGAGGTGATGAGCGTGGATCTGCAGCTGAGACCGTTCGATCCAGCGAACTACATAGAGACCGATACGGAGATCACTGTCTTCCTCACCGACGCCCTGGAGAGCGGCCATGCCGGTGTGATCCTCGACGCCCTCAGTGTCGTCGCTCGCGTCAAGGGTATGACCGAGGTCGCCGAGAAGGCCGGGCTGGGGCGGGAAAGTCTCTACAAGGCCCTGAAGGACGGCGCTTCGCCACGGTTCGACACCGTCCTGCGGGTGATCCAGGCGCTGGGCTTGAAGCTGGCCGTCGCCAAGGTCTCCGAAACGGACGAAGACTCCGAAGCCGCCGCCTGAGGCGGGCGTAGCGACTCTATGTGACGTCGCTCTATACTTTTGAGGCATGAGCGCCGTCGCCGCCAATCCGCCGCTGCTGGGAACCGCCCGTGAATGGGCGATCGACCTGACCGTGGGCGTGGGGATCGGCGTGCTGCTGGGGCTGATGGGGCCGTTCGGCAGCTTCTTCAACGCCAACCCGCCGTTGAGGCTCGCCTACTGGATCGGGACCATCGCCAGCGGGATGGTGTTCTTCGGGATCGTGACGCGGCTGGCGGCCGCCGCCGCGCGACGGCTCGGCGTCCCCGACTGGGCGACGACGCCACCGGTCGTCCTGATCGGCAGCGCTATCCAGGGGATGCCCTGGCGCCCCGTCGCCATCAGCCTTTGGCCGCAGATCGACCATGCCGTGCCGCCGTTGGCTTGGTACGGCCAGTGTCTGGCCATCACGACGCCGATCGTCCTGGCCTACTACTTCATCCGCGTGCGCCCACAGGCGCACGCCCCCGCGCGTGAAGGCCTGGTTCCCGTCGAGGCTCCCGCGCCGGCCGCCGACCCCGGCGCCGTCCTCTATCTGCGGATGGAGGATCACTATGTTCGGATTCGCACCGAGCACGGCTCGCGGTTGGAGATGGGTCCCCTGGCGCGGGTCACGGCGGGGCTGGGCGGCGTCGAAGGGCTGCAGACCCATCGCTCGTGGTGGGTGGCGCGGCGGGCGATCACCGGCGTCGAGCGCGACGGCCGCAATCTGCGCCTGCGGCTGATCGACGGCGAAACGGCGCCCGTCAGCCGCGCCTCCGTGGCCAAGCTTCGGGCCGCCGGCTGGCTGGCCGAGGAAAACATCGCCTGACGCCCTGCGGCGGGGCGTCGCGCCTCTCGACGTCGCCAGGGACGCCCCCGCGAATATCGGCTGAGACGACGCAGGTCAGGCGCGAGCATGGTGTTCAAATTCTCGCGACAGAACGCCGCAATTTCGCCCCAGGAGCGAACGGCGGGCCAACTTGGCCTTAACCGCGTAACAGCGTTCGGATCGTTGCAAGCGCACGGATTTTAGGGATTTCGGACGGCGAATTAGGGTCTTGGAAAGGCCTTCCGCGGCGCCTGCGACCAATGTGACCAAGGGCGTTCAGGCCGCTTGCGCCCGATTCGCAAATCATATTAACCATTCGGCCAACGGAAACATTCACCATTAACCAGTCTTAAATTAACTCTCGGGCACAGTGGCCGAAGGGTTTATCGGCGGACTTCCGCCTAAGACGTTCGAATACGCCAGATTTGGCGTGGAGGGGCTCATGCGCGTACTGTTGATCGAGGATGACAGCGCGACGGCGCAGACCATCGAACTGATGCTGAAGTCTGAAGGCTTCAACGTCTATACGACGGATCTGGGTGAGGAAGGCGTGGATCTGGGCAAGATCTACGACTACGACCTCATCCTGCTCGACCTCAATCTTCCGGACATGAGCGGCATCGATGTTCTGCGCACCCTGCGGGTCGCGAAGATCAACACGCCGATCATGATCCTGTCGGGTTCGTCGGAAATCGATACGAAGGTGAAGACCTTCTCGGGCGGCGCCGACGACTACATGACCAAGCCCTTCCACAAGGACGAGATGATCGCCCGCATCCACGCGGTGGTCCGTCGTTCGAAGGGGCACGCCCAATCGGTCATCAAGACCGGCGACATCGTGGTCAATCTGGACGCCAAGACGGTGGAAGTGAACGGCAACCGCGTTCACCTGACCGGCAAGGAATACCAGATGCTGGAGCTGCTCTCCTTGCGCAAGGGCACGACCCTGACCAAGGAAATGTTCCTGAACCACCTGTACGGCGGCATGGACGAGCCGGAACTGAAGATCATCGACGTCTTCATCTGCAAGCTGCGCAAGAAGCTGGCGGCCTCGGCCCACGGCAAGCACCACATCGAGACGGTCTGGGGCCGCGGCTACGTGCTGCGCGACCCGAACGAGCAGGTCAACGCTGCTTAAGTCGGACGAATTTCAGTAAGCGTAACAGTACCGCGTACCCAAGACGCCCACCGGAGACGGTGGGCGTTTTCTTTTTATCGATCATACGGTTACGCTTCGGGTCCTAACCGGCGTTAACCATGCCGTGACAAAACGACCGAAGCGCCGAATAGTCCTTGCCGTCGAGAGCGCGGCTAAGCATGTTCCGGCCCGACGATTGCTGGGGGGCGACCCGGCCGTGTCATTTTGACTTGCGCGGCATCGAACCGACGGGGGCACGATGCAGGAATTTGATCCGCGACGCAGCGCGACGCGCTGGGCGCCGAGAGTCTTCACCGCCGTGGCCGGCTTGGCCGCCCTGGGTCTGGGCTGGAAGCTGACCGCCGACGACGTCACGGCGCCGATCGAGAAGGCCGCCCTGGATCCCGCCGCCCTCGTGGCCCTGCAGCATGTCGCCTTCGCCAGCGCCGAGGCCCAGCCCGGCTTCCAGCGTCCCGAGAACATCGCCGTCAAGGTTCGCCCCGGCGAGACCCTGCAAGGCGCCGTGCAGCGCGCCGGCGTGGCGCCCGAGGAGGCCCAGCAGGTGGTCGCCGCCCTCCAGGGCGCGATCGACACCGTCAACATCAAGGCCGGCATGGCCTTCGAGGCCGCGGTCGCCCAGCGCCGCAGCCAGCGTGGCCCGGCTCGCCTGATCGGCCTCTCCATGCGCACCAGCCCGTCCTCGACCCTGACCGTCTCGCGCACCTTCGACGGCGCCCTGCGCCTGCGCGAGCTGGAGGAGAAGGTTCGCGACGAGAAGAAGGTCGCCTGCGGCGAGATGAACGGCTCGTTCTACGAGAGCGTGGCCAGCGTCGGCGGCACCCCGGCGGTGATCAGCGAGGCGGCCAAGCTGTTCTCGCACAAGATCGACTTCTCGCGCGACATCCACGAGGGCGACCGCTTCTGCCTGGTGTTCGACCGCAAGGTCACCGAAAGCGGCCGCACCATCGAGGCCGGCGACCTGGAATACGCCGAGGTCAAGGGCCAGAAGTTCTACGCCTTCGACCGGAAGGACGACGACGGCAAGCCGCAGTTCTTCGACGAGCTGGGCAAGAACATCAAAGGGTTCCTGCTGCGCACCCCGGTCGACGGCGCGCGGATCACCTCGGTGTTCGGCATGCGCAAGCACCCGGTGCTGGGCTATACCCGCGCCCACCAGGGCGTCGACTTCGGGGCCGGCACGGGCACGCCGATCCTGGCCGCCGGCGACGGCGTGGTGCTGGAGGCCAAGCGCTGGGGCGGCTACGGCAACTGGCTGCGCATCCGCCATTCGGGCCAGTGGGACACCGGCTACGGCCACATCTCGCGCTACGCGCCGGGCATCCGTCCGGGCGTCCACGTGCGCCAGGGCCAGCTGGTGGCCTATGTCGGCTCGACCGGCCTCGCCTCCGGTCCGCACCTGCACTACGAGGTCTGGCTGAAGGGCCAGCGGATCAATCCCATCGGCGCCAAGGTCCCGCAGGGCACCATCCTGGGCGGCTCGGAGCTGGCCTCGTTCAAGTCGCAGAAGGCCCGCATCGACCGCCTGCTGGCCGAGGGCGGTGAAACCGTCGGCGGCGAGGACACCCCCAAGCTGGCGGTGGCGGATCTCGAAAAGGTCAAGCTGCGGTAGGTAAATCCAGATCGTGTCATCCCGGGCGAAGCGTAGCGCAGACCCGGGACCGCGACATGCGCGGAGCTTGCGGCGGTCCCGGCTCGGCGCGCTGCGCGCTTGGCCGGGATGACAGCTATCAGTTGGATCGGCTCTGGGCCGTTGAAGCTTCCAGAGCGCGCGCCTAGAAGAGCACTCGACAACCAATCGCCGTCCCGCCCACGCGGGACGGCGATGTCTTTTCCGGGTTCAGCCTTGACCACCTCGCGCCCCGACCTCTACCGCGACCGCCGCTTCGTCGTCGGCATGGCCGTGCTGTGCTGTCTGCTGTGGGGCAGCGCCTTTCCGGCGGTGAAGGCCGGCTACGCCCTGCTGCACGTGGCCAAGACCGATACGGCCGCCCAGATGCTGTTCGCCGGCTGGCGGTTCCTGGCGGCGGGCGCGATCCTGCTGATCCTGGCGCTCCTGAACCGCAAGTCGATCGCCGTACCGCGCACGCTGGTCGGGCCGGTGATCGGCCTGGGCCTGTTCCAGACCACCCTGCAGTACGTGTTCTTCTATGTCGGCCTGGCCCACGCCACGGGCGTGAAGTCGTCGATCATGAACGCCACCGGCGCGTTCTTCGGCGTGATCCTGGCCCACGTCCTGTATCGCGACGACCGCATCACGCCTCGCAAGGCCGCCGGCTGCCTGTTGGGCTTCGCCGGGGTGCTGGCGGTGAACCTGGGCGGCCCAAGGGGTGTTGGGGGCCTGGACTTCGAGTTCAGCCTGCTGGGCGAAGGCGCCGTGGTCGCCGCCGCCTTCGTGCTGGCGGCCGGCTCGATCTGGGGCAAGGGCGTCTCGCGGACGCTCGACCCGATGGTGATGACCGGCTGGCAGCTGGCGATCGGCGGGACGGCCCTGCTGGCCATCGGCGTCGCGGCCGGCGGTCACCTTTCCGGCTTCGACGCCCGCTCGCTGGCGCTGCTCGCCTATATGGCCGGCCTGTCGGCCGCCGCCTTCGCCCTGTGGAGCCTGCTGATCAAGCACAACCCGGTCGGCATGCTGGCGGTGTTCAACTTCCTGATCCCGGTGTTCGGCGTCCTGCTGTCGGCGCTGTTCCTGCACGAGCCGGTGCTGGCCTGGAAAAACGCCGTGGCGCTGGCCCTGGTGTGCGGCGGGATCTGGCTGGTGACGCGGCGGGCTTCTTCCAGACTGTCATCCCGGCCGTAGCGTAGCGAAGAGCCGGGACCGCGGCGGGCTCGGCGCTTCCGGTGGTCCCGGATCGGCCTTCGGCCGTCCGGGATGACAGGTTTATTAGTCCACCCCCGCCACCGCCAGCAGCGCCGCCAGGCCGACCTGCATGCCCTTCAGGCTCTCGCCCTTCTCGACGTCGATCCATTCGTCCAGGGCGTGGGCGCGGCCGCCCCTGCCGCCGGCGCCGATGGTCACGGCGGGAATCCCCAGGCTCATCGGCACGTTGGAGTCGGTGGAGCTGTCCTCGTGCTCGGGCTTGAAGCCCACGGCCGTGATCGCCGCCGCCGTCAGCACCACGATGTCGGCGCTGGCGGGCGTGTTCCCGGCCGGACGCTCGCCGATCACCTTGGCCTCGTAGCTGACCTTGCCGTCCTTGGTGGAGCGGGCGGCGTTCTCGCCGGTGACGGCCTTGTCGAGGATGCCGATCAGGGTCTGGTCCAGCTTGGCCAGTTCGGCCGCGCTTTCGGAGCGCATGTCGAACTCCATGAAGACCGAGTTCGGGATCGAGTTGACCGAGGTGCCGCCGCCGGTGACGCTGGCCGAATAGGTGGTCTTGGGGTCCTTGGGCGTCTGGACGGCGTAGAGATCGGTCACCGCCCGGCCCATCGCGGCCATCGGATTGACGATGCCGAACGCGCCGTAGCTGTGGCCGCCCGGGCCCTTGAAGGTGACGCGATAGCGCTTGGAGCCGACGCCCTTGTCGACGATCCGCGACGGGTCCGAGCCGTCCATCGAGAAGAAGGCGCTGATCCGGCCCTTGTACGAGCCCTTGTTGAACAGGAACCGCGTTCCACGCAGGTCGCCCGGACCTTCCTCGCCGACATTGCCGACGAACAGGATGTCGGCCTTGGTCTTGATCCCTGCCGCGTCGAGGGCGCGGACATAGGCCAGCAGGGTGGCCAGGGACCGGGTGTCGTCGCCGATGCCGGGGGCCATCAGCTTCGTTCCCTCGCGCTTGACCTTCACGTCCGTGCCTTCGGGAAAGACGGTGTCCAGGTGGGCGGCGATGACCACGAACGGACCCTTGCCCTGGGTCGCCGTCCCGGGCCGCACGCCCATCACATTGCCCTCGGCGTCCATCTCGACGTCGGTCAGGCCGTGGGCCCTCAGCATCGCCAGATAGGCCTTGGCGCGGGCCTCTTCCTTGAACGGCGGGGCGGGGATCTCGGTCAGGGTGACGATGTCGCCGACCGTGCGCGCGTAGTCGGCGTCCAGCTTGGCCACGGCCTTCTTGAAGGCGGGAGAGGCGACCAGCTTCGCCGGATCGGTCGCGGCCGAAGCGGGCAGGGCGACGAGCGCGGCGGCCAGGACGAGCAGGGAAGGGCGGAGCATGTGGCGAATCCTTGAGGTTCGCCGACGACCCTAGACTGTCATCCCGGGCGTAGCGAAGCGAAGACCCGGGACCGCCGGAAACGCGTGGCGCTTGCCGCGGTCCCGGCTCGGCGCGCTTCGCGCTTGGCCGGGATGACAGGTCTACAGCGCCAACCTCGCAACGCCGCCCATCAGCGGATCGCTGATCGAGTCCTTGCCGGTCTCCACCCGCCCGGCGAGCCGCCGCAGCCAGGTCGGATGGCCTTCCACATGGGCGGTCAGATCGTACCAGCCCTGGTGCGTGGCGAAGACGTGCTCGCGCGTCTCCTGCGCCGCCAGGGTGACGCGCCAGGGCTTGCCGGCCTCGATGACGACGGCGCGCGGCTCGGCGCCGGTATTGGTCAGGGTCAGGACGAGCGCGCCGTCCTTGGCCCGCGCGGCCAGTTCGACCGCAGCATCGTCGCCCGCGACCCGGCGGTGGAAGCCGTTCGGGCCCAGCACCCACAGGTCATGGGCGCCGGCCGGCCAGGCGTCCTCCAGCGTCGCGCCGGGCCCGACGGTGTAGCGGCGCGGGACCGCGTCCAGCCGCAGACGATCATAGACTTGCAGCACCGCCGTCGCCTCGCCGGCGTTGATGAAGGCTAGGGTCACGGCTCCGTCGCGCATCCGGGCGTCGACCGCCAGGGCGTAGGGCAGGGCGCGGGAGGGCCGGGTTCCCTTGGCCTGCTCCGGCGCGACGATGGCGTCCGGGGTCGGCGGCTTGGTGCGTCCCAGGGCGTTGGCCCGCTTGGCGTCGGGCGCGGTCGGCGGCAGCGTGGGGAAGGGCCGGTCGTTGGGGGTCTTGAAGTCGAAGCACGAGGTCAGGTCGCCGCAGACCGCCCGCCGCCAGGGCGAGATGTTGGGCTCCCGCACCCCGAACCGGGCCTCCAGGAAGCGGATCACCGAGGTGTGGTCGAAGACCTGGCTGTCGACCCAGCCGCCCCGGCTCCAGGGCGAGATCACATACAGCGGCACGCGGGGGCCCAGGCCATAGGGCCGGCCCATCAGGTCGTCGCGCTCGGCCTTCTTTTCCGTCGGATTGCGCACCAGGTGATGCTCGCCGGTCAGGTCGATGGTGGAGCCGCCCAACAGCTTGCCGGCCGCGTCGCGCGACGGCGGGGCCGGCGGGGGGACGTGGTCGTAGAAGCCGTCGTTCTCGTCGAACATCACCAGGAACACCGTCCGCGCCCAGACCTTGGGATCGGCGGTCAGGGCGTCGATGACCCGGGCGGTATAGTCCGCGCCCTGGGCCGGGCTGGACGGCATCGGATGCTCGGAATCGGCGGCCGGGGCGATGATCCACGACACCTGCGGCAGGCGTCCGGCGACGACGTCCTCGCGCAGCTTGTCCAGATGCCAGGTGGTCAGACCCAACTGCTTCAGGCGCGGATCCGACCCCGGCAGGCCCTTGAAGCTGTCGCGGAAGGTCTTGAAGCCGGCCAGCGGGTTGTCGGTGAAGTTGTCGGCCATGTCCTGGTAGATGCGCCAGGTCACGCCCGCCCGCAGCAGCCGTTCGGGATAGGTCGTCCAGCCATAGGACTCGGCCGCGCCGCCCTGCTCGGCGAAGCGGTCGTGCGAGTTCGAGATCGACGGGCCGCCGGCCTTGCCCAGCGGGTCGTTGGTCCCGGTCCACAGGAACAGGCGGTTGGTGTTGGTGCCGGTCTGGGTGGCGCAGTGATAGGCGTCGCAGAGGGTGAAGGCGTCGGCCAGGGCGAACTGGAACGGGATGTCGGCCCGCTGGAAATAGCCCATCGACCAGGGCCGCTTGGCCTCGGGCCAGCGGTCCATGCGGCCCTGATCCCAGGCGTCCTGGGCGTCGGTCCAGTTGTGCGGCGTGCCCTCGACCCGCATGTGGGCGAAGGTCTTGGCGCTGTTCAGGGCGAACGGGGCCAGCAGCTTGTCCTTGTGGGCCTGGACGAAGACCGAGGCGTCCTTGCGGCCCGGCGCGTCGCGGACCGGGATCGGGAAGCGGTCGCCGAAGCCCCGCACGCCGGCCATCGTCCCGAAATAGTGGTCGAAGCCTCGGTTCTCCTGCATCAGGATCACCACGTGCTCGACATCCTGGATCGTGCCGGACCGTACGTCGGCGTCGATCGCGGCGGCGCGGGCCAGGGCCGGCGGCAAGGCCATCGCCCCGATGGCGGCGAGCAGGCTACGGCGATCGAGCTGGGTCATGGAAAACTCCGGTAAGCTGGGCCGGAGTTAGCATGGCGTGCTTGGCGGGGATGTGACAGGGGGCGACGTTCCCTAGCCTGTCATCCCGGCCGAACCCCGGCGAAAGCCGGGGGAAGAGCCGGGACCGCGAAAAACGCCGCGCTTCCGGCGGTCCCGGCTCGGCGCGCTGCGCGCTTGGCCGGGATGACAGTTTCAACGGTCAATCAAACACGATCACCGACCGCGCCAGCTCCCCGCGCTTCAGTTCGTCGAAAGCAGAATTGACCTCTTCCAGCTTGATCCGGCGCGAGATCAGGGCGTCCAGGTTCAGCTTGCCGGCCATGTAGAAGTCGACCAGGCGCGGCATGTCGACCGGGAAGCGGTTGGAGCCCATATAGCTGCCCTGGATGCGGCGTTCGCCCAGGAAGTCGACGCCGTGCAGTTCGATCTTGGTCCCGACCGGGATCATGCCGATCACATTGGCCGTGCCGCCCCGGCGCAGCATCTTGAACGAGGCCTCCGCCGTGGCCTTCAGGCCGATGGCCTCGAAGCTGTGATGGACGCCGCCGCCGGTCAGTTCGATCACCGCCTTGGCGATGTCGTCGACCGCCGCGCCGTCGATCACGTCGGTGGCCCCGAACTGCCTGGCCAGGTCCAGCTTCGAGGCGACGCGGTCGATGGCGATGATCCGGCCGGCGCCCGCGATCGCCGCGCCGTTGATCGTGGCCAGGCCCACGCCGCCGCAGCCGATCACCGCCACGGTCTCGCCCGGGCGGACGTTCGACGTATGCATCACCGAGCCGACCCCGGTCATCACCGAGCAGCCGATCAGGGCGGCGCGGTCGAACGGCATGTCCTTGCGGATCGCCACGCAGGCGTGCTCGTGCACCAGCATCATCTCGGCGAACGACGACAGGTTCAGGAACTGGGCCATCGGGCCCCGGCCCGTGTCCGAGCCGAGATCCTCCTTGAACAGCCGCGGCTCGTCACCCTTCGCGCGCTTGGTCTCGGGGCTGACGCACAGGTTCATGTGGCCGGTCAGGCAGACCTCGCAGTGGCCGCAATAGGGGTTGAGGCAGGTGATCACGTGGTCGCCGACCTTGACGGTGCGCACCTCGCTGCCGACCGCCTCGACGATCCCGGCGCTCTCGTGGCCCAGCACGGCGGGCAGGGGATGGCTGTACGAGCCTTCGATGAAGTGCAGGTCCGAGTGGCAGACGCCGGCGGCCTTGGTGCGGATCAGCACCTCGCGCGGGCCGGGCTTGCCGATGGCCACGGTCTCGATCTCGAGGGGCTTGCCCACCTCGCGCAGAACAGCGGCCTTCATGCGTCTCTCCCTGGTTTGGAGGGAGACTAGCGTTCCGGCCCGGCGGAGCGGAAGGGGTGTTTCGAACAAATGTTTGGAGATTATCGGTGGCGGGATCTAGAGCCAGCCCGAAGCCTCACCATGTTTTCTTTCGGAGAACGGCGTCATCAAAGCTAAGCGCGCTCGGCGCGGAACGTCAGGGAGATCGGAATGGGCAAGCCCTGGTTCGGCGCCAAGGCCTACGGGATCGGCATCGCGCCGAAGAGCGTCGAAGGCTGGATCGCGACGCTGGTCTATGTCGTCGCCGTGCTCGGCGCGACCGCGATCGGCAGACGGCTGAACGCGGAGCCGTGGATGATCGGCTTGGCCGGCCTGATCCTGACGATCGCCCTGCTGGCGCTCTCGGTGATCAAGGGCGACCACCAGTCTTGGCGCTGGCGGTGGGGTGGCAAGGACTGAGGCGGCTTAAGCCGCCAGCGCCTGGGCGCGTTCCGGCAGGATGCGGCTGACGGCCAGCAGGACCGTCATCGAGCCTTCGCCGGCGGTGATCACGGCCGCGACCAGCGGCGAGTCCTCGCCGTCGCCCAGGGCCGGGGGCGGATTGATCTGGTCGGCCTCGACAGTGAAGCTGTCGCAGACGGCGTCGACCAGCAGGCCGGCGACGTCGGTCTGGTTCTCGACCACGATGATCACCTGGCGCGGGCCGTCCTCGGCCACGCCCTTGCCCAGGCGCCACGACAGGTCGATGACCGGCATGACCTGGCCGCGCAGGTTGATGACGCCGCGCACATAGGGCGGGGCGTCGGGCAGCGGGGTCGGCGGGGTGACGCCGCGGATCTCGCGGACGGCGCTGACGGGAACGCAATAGGTCTGGGCGCCGACCTCGAACGACAGGACCTGCAGGGCCTGACCTTGGGCGTACGACACGGGGTTGGACATGGCGATCTCCGCGGGCGCGAGAGCCTTTCTGGGACCCCCGTTCCCGACCACCTTCGCGCAGAAAGGTGAACAAACCGGTTCCGTCCGCCGTTGAATAATTCGTTCAGGCGCCGTTCAGGCGAGAAGTCCGATCGTCTCCGTGACGCTTGAGACGACGCGCCGGGCGCCGGGAAGCGAAGACCCAAGGAGGCTGTCATGGCCCACAAGATCATCACCACGGTCGGCCGGGTCGCCGCCGGCCTCGCTGCGCTGTCGCTGGTCGCCGCCGCGACCACGGCCTCGGCCGACTCGCGCTACTACTACCGCCACCACCACAATGGCCGGGATGGCGACGTCGCCGCGGCGGCCATCGCCGCCGGCGTGCTGGGCTTGGCCGTCGGCGCGGCCATCTCGTCGGACAACGATCACCGCCGCTACTACGACGACCGCTATGAGCGCCGCTACTACGCCCCGCCGCCCCCGCGTTACGGCTATGGCTACGGCTACGCCCCGCGTCCGTACTACGGCGATCGTGAATGCTGGACGACCCGCGACTACGACCGCTGGAACGGCGTGTATCGCGAGCGGACCGTCTGCCGCTAGGTTTTCAGAGATTGGGCCGCCGTTGTGAGCCGGCGGCCCGATACGCCGAACGCCCCTTCGGCGTTCCAAACCCCGAGGTCGTCCCTGACCTCGGGGTTTATTTTTGGCCCCTCAAAGCGGGGACTCGACTCTCTTGCGGAATGGGAACAAAAAAGGAACATTACTGTCGACCGCAGGAGGCCGCCATGTCGCTCGTCGCCCAATCCACCGTCAGCCAGAGCCCGTTCGGCGCCGGGCTGCGCCTGACCGATGATCGGCTGGACATCGCCGAGGCGGTGCTGGCCGGCGCTTGGCGCACCTTGCGCGCGGCGGGATTCGGCGAGGCCGAGGTCCAGGCTCTGTTCGACCAGATCGCAGACCGTCCGGAGGACCTGGCCCGGCGTCTGCGCAAGATGGCCAACGCGGCGGGCTAGAACCCTTCCGCCCCGTCTAACAGGGGCGAGAATCCCGTTGCTGCTTTGAGCTAGTGAAGCCGTTCCAGGAGCGCGCGCAGGATCTCCGCGCGCTGGGCCGTGTCGACCGAGATGCGACCGGCCAGTTCGCGGATGCCGGCCGGATAGGCGTCGCCGCCGTCGGCTATGGCCTTGGCCTGCTCGGCCATGCGGCGAAGGTCGCGATCGAGGCATTCGACTTCTTCGCGCGCCAGCATGCGGGCCTCGGCCTGCAAGCGCTTGACGCGCTGGCTGGTGCTTTCGGGACCGCGCCCGAGATCGTAGAGTTCCGCCACGCCCGAGACGGGCGGCACGATTTGCAACGGCTTGCCGGCCATGGATTTGGGCTCCTTGATCCGGGCTGGTTCTCGCCAACCCACACCATAACAAAGCCCGGCTTGGCGGCCCCGTTCCGTCGGTTTTTCAAAAGCGGAGCCGCGTGGCCGCCGCGCCACAGAACAGTGCGCGGCGCCTGAAAATCCGTCAGTGCGCGACGTGGCTGTAGGGCGTTTGCGAGGCCGACGGCGGCGCGGTCGGAGCGGTTTGAGGCGGCTGCGGCTGCGCGTGGGCCTGCGGCTGCGGTTGGCTCGGGGCGGGGCGGCGGAACTTCAGGCTGCGGCCCTGGAACTCGGCGCCCGTCTCCATGGCCAGCTGCTCGTGGGTGATGTCGCCGTCGACGCGGGCGGTGCCATACAGGCGCACGCTCTGGGCGGTGACCGAGCCGATGACCTGGCCGTGAATCTCCATGGCCTGCGAGATCACCGAGCCCTCGACGCGCGCATTGGGGCCGATGATCAGCTTGCCGACCTTCACGTCGCCCAGCACCGCGCAGTCCAGATGCACCTCGACATCGCCGACGATGTCGCCGCGGACGGTCAGGCCCTGGGCGAACATCGAGACCGGCTTCGGACGGGCCGGCGGCGCAACGGGCTGGTGGATCTGCGGCGCGGCGACGCGCGCCTGGTCGTGCGGAGTCCTATCCAGCGGAGTCAGGGCCAGCGGCGCGGGGGCTTCTTTCTTCTTGGCGAACATGGCGGCGACCTTGTCTCAAAATGGGCTTCAGGACGCTCAGTGCAGCAAGATCGGGGCCGATTTCGGAACGGCGCTATTTGGTGTCCTCGACATGGGTGGTCGGGCGATCGTCGCCGGAGGACAGTTCCTGGCGCCAGACGGCGTTCTTGTCCTCGTAGACGATGCCCTCGGTCTCGCCGGGCTGCTCCTGCTCGTCGGCCGCGCGCCGGGCGGCCGCCAGCGCCGCGTCGTGCGACGGGAAGGTCTCGGAGAACGTGTCGCCCACCTTGTAGGCCCAGCCGCCGTCGTGCTCGACGATGGAGTAGGTGATGTCGGTCATGAGGCGTCTCCGAAAAGGTGTGCGGATCGAACGGACCGCCAGTTAAGGCGGTTCCGATGACGCTGTCTTGTCGGAAACGCGCTGGCGAACTGTATGGACTTTGGCGAGACGTCTTGGAACCGCGCCCCTGCGGCATCTTCGCCGCCCGCTTGTCGGCGGTCGAGGTCGAGTCGCACACTCCGAGCCAGTTCGGGGCTCAGAGTTCAACCCATGGCCAAGACCGTTCCTGCTTCGACCGTGGAAGTCCACTGGTGGCAGCGCAACCCGCTCACCGCCGCCGTCATCGGCTGGACGGTGATCATCGGCGGCGTCGCGGTGAGCCTGGACCTGTTCCGGTTCGCGCTGCGAAACCTCTAGAGCGTGGCCGCCGGAAGTGTGAGCGGTTTCGGCGCCCGCCACGCTCTAAGGGTTCGAGATAGAGCTTGTTTCTGATGGTTCCATCAGAAATGGACAGGCTCTAGGCCACCTTTACCCGCGCCGCGCTTTCCGGCAGGTCCGCGCCGAACGCGCGCTGGAAGAACTCGGCCACCGTGGGGCGCTCGAGCTCGTCGCACTTGTTCAGGAACGTCAGGCGGAAGGCCAGGGCGATGTCGTGGTCGAAGATCTCGGCGTTCTGGGCCCAGGTGATCACGGTCCGCGGGCTCATGACGGTCGAGATGTCGCCGTTCATGAAGGCGTTGCGGGTCATGTCGGCGACCCGGACCATGGCGGCCAGGGTGCGCTTGCCCTCGGTGGTGTCGTACGACGGGTTCTTGGCCAGCACGATCGAGGCCTCGACGTCGTGGTCGAGGTAGTTCAGCGTCGTGACGATCGACCAGCGGTCCATCTGGCCTTGGTTGATCTGCTGGGTGCCGTGATAGAGGCCGGTGGTGTCGCCCAGACCGATGGTGTTGGTCGTCGAGAACAGCCGGAAATACGGGTTGGCGCGGATGACGCGGTTCTGGTCCAGCAGGGTCAGCTTGCCGCCGGCCTCCAACACGCGCTGGATCACGAACATCACGTCCGGGCGGCCGGCGTCGTATTCGTCGAACACCAGGGCGACGGGGCGCTGCAGCGTCCAGGGCAGGATGCCTTCGCGGAACTCGGTGACCTGCTTGCCGTCCTTCAGGACGATGGCGTCCTTGCCGACCAGGTCGATCCGCGAGACGTGGCTGTCCAGGTTCACCCGGACCAGCGGCCAGTTCAGCCGCGCGGCGACCTGCTCGATGTGGGTCGACTTGCCGGTGCCGTGATAGCCCTGGACCATCACGCGGCGGTCGTGGGCGAAGCCCGCGCAGATCGCCTTGGTGGTCTGCGGGTCGAACTTGTAGGCCGGATCGATGTCCGGCACGTGGCTGTCGCGATGGCTGAAGGCCGGGACCTTCATGTCGCTGTCGACGCCGAACGCGTCGCGGAGCGTCACCCACTTGTCGGGGACCAGGGTGATCAGAGGATCTTTGGCGGAGCTGTTTTCGGCGAACTCGGGCATGTCACCCGATTAGCCCCTTGGGCCTGCCCGTTTCAAATGGAAATCCATTTGAAACGGATAAGCAGGCTCAAATTCTCGAAACGAGCGCGACATGTCGCGCTCTCTTAGGGCGAGGGGAAGAGGGCGCCGCACCGCGGCGCCCCTCCGACGTCGTCTTTTTAGTGGTTGGCCAGGATCACCGAGGCGATCAGGCCGGTGGCGACGGCGGCCAGGACGTACTGGTTGTCGACCCGGTGCCAGCGATAGCCGCGCGGCGGAGCGCGCAGGCCATGCCGACGATAGTCGCTGACATAGTAGCCGTTGCCGCGATAGCGCGCGTCGAGGCGCTGGCCCTTGACCCAGCGGCGGTATTCGCGACGGTCCTCACGCGCCTCGCGCCGGTCGTCGCGGCGGTCGTAACGCGCCTCGCGCCGGTCGGCCAAGCGGTCTTGGTCGCGACGGACCTGGTCGTAGGCGCTGCCGCGGCCATCGTTACGGTGGTCGTTGCGCCAGTCCTGGGCGGAGGCGCCGGCGGCGGCGCCGCTGAGCATCAGCACGGCGACCGAAGCGGTCAGAAAGCGTTTCATATCGGATCTCCTTACGAGCACTCGAACCTAGCGGGCTCTACATGGTCGGGGCATGAACGGGCCTGTTCCGCTTAAGTTCATGTTTCATAAGAGAAATGTTGTTGCGGGGCGCTTGGCCGAATGGAGCTATGCCTTTGATCCGGATCGGCTTTCGAGGCCTTTTCTCCGCCGCGCGACGCGAGCTGGGCGCGACCTGCGCCCTGCTGATCGTCACCCTGGGCGGCTGGGGCTTTCTATCGATCGCCGACGAAGTGGCCGAGGGCGAGACGCGGGCCTTGGACCTGGCGGTGCTGCGGGCCCTGCGCGTCGACGGCCTGCCGCACGAGCTGGTCGGTCCCAAGTGGCTGCACATCGCCGCGACCGACATCACCGCCCTGGGGTCGGTGGCGGTGCTGTCCCTGCTGATCCTGCTGGCCTTCGCCCTGCTGGCGTCGTTGCGCCGCTGGGCCGAGGGGCTGCTGCTGGTCGCCGGGGCGGGCGGCGGGCTGCTGATCAGCCAGGCGCTGAAGCGAGTCTTCGAGCGTGAACGGCCGGACCTGGCCTATCGGGCGGTCGAGGCGGTCAACGCCAGCTTCCCGTCGGGTCACGCCATGCTGTCGGCCGTGGTGTTCCTGACCCTGGGCGTACTGGCCGCGCGCTTCGCCGACAAGCGGCGGGTCAAGGCGCTGGCGCTGGCCGCGGCGGTGCTGATCAGCCTGCTGGTGGGGCTGAGCCGCGTCTATCTGGGCGTCCACTGGGCCAGCGACGTGCTGGCCGGCTGGTGTGTCGGGGCGGCCTGGGCCATGGCCTGCTGGCTGGCGGCGGTCTTCGTCCAGCGACGCTTCAACCGGCCTTCCGCCGTCAGGTCTTCGGCTTCGGACGCCACCTGAGCTCCAGCGTCGTCCACACCGCGCCGACGAAGTCGACCAGGCCGACGGCCAGCCAAGCCTTGGGCAGCCAGTCCAGCAGGACGAACGCCCCCAGCACGACCAGCGAGAACACCCGCAGCACCACCGAGGCCCGCATATAGGTGCGCTGCCCCGTCCAGCCCGCGACGTGATAACCCATGGCGTAGGCCAGCAGCAGCAGGCCCGCGAACCGCACCCAGGGCAGGGCGGCGGTCTCGACGGGCGAGCTCAGCAGATGCAGCACCGCGCGCGGCGCGACGGCCAGGGCCAGGCCCGCGGTCGAGATCAGGCCGCCCCAGAACCAGATGCTCCAGGGCTTGCCGAACGGGACCGGCGTCACCGGCGTCGGCGGGTCGACCGGCGCGCGCCACTCTCCGCCGGATTGGCTGTCGGTCATGAGAATCCTGTCCCTCGCCCCTGCTGGGGCGCGCGGCGGAGCATGGCCAAGCCCCGGCCGGTTCGCAAGCCGCGCTTGACCGTGCATCCGATCCGTTCGCAATCTGGACGGGAAGATCGATCGCGGAGGGGAGGGCGCGATGGAGCCGAGAGAGTTTCTGGCCTCCAGAGCCGGGGCGACGGCCTTGGATGATTCCGACGCCGCGGCCCTGGCGGCGGCCGCCTACAAGGATCGCAAGACCGGGCTGACCGACCTGGCGGGCCTGGCGGGCTGGACGATCCTGGACCAGGCCAACGAGAAGGGCGGCTACGACGCAGTGGTGGTCCATCATCCGGCCAGCAACGTCCTGGTGATCGCCAACCGAGGCACCGAGGGTTTCCGCTCGTTCGACGACTGGCGGGCCAATGTCGAGGCCGCGCTGGAGAAGGATCCGCGCCGGCAGGTGATCCCCGCCCTGACCTTCGTCGATCGGGTCGCCAAGGCCAGCCAGGCGGCCGGCCTGGCGCCGCGCGAGCTGCTGATCGTCGGCCACTCGCTGGGCGGGGCGTTGGCGGACATTCAGGGCGCGTTCGCCAAGGCGATCTGGCCGACCGCGCCGCCGGTGCGGGTGGTCGGGATCGCCTCGGCCGGCTTCGCCAATTCGGTCGCCGCCTACGCCGCCTTACAGGGCTGGACCCCCGCCGCGACCGCCCCGGCCTTCATCACCCACTATGCGCGAGGTAAGGACGCCGTGCCGCATCATCCCAAGCGCAAGGTGTTCGGGACCGACCGGCCGATCGCCTCGATCTGGCAGTGCTACGAGGAGCTGCCGTCGAAGGGCGGGGCGCCGACCTACTGGGCCGACACCGATTTCCTGCGCAATCACGACGTCACGCTCTACTGGCGCCACCTGGCGATCCCGAACAGCACCTCTGGTACAGCCGCTTCGCCAAGGCCATCACCGCCAAGGCGGGGGCCGATCCGGGCTGGACGCACCAGGCGGGCCGGCCGAAGGATTTCTAGGGCGTGTTCGGCCCGCGCGGACGATCGCGGCTTCTGCCCGTAGGCCGAGAGGGCTCAGGGTCCGCAACGCGCCCGCCAAGTCGATGCCAGCTTGCGTGAGCCCTCAGGTCACCTCGCCAGCCGCGGCCAGAATGTTCTCACCGCCGTTGTGAACGACGAAGTCCGAGATGAGCGCATAGTCTTTTGCGATCGAAGTCCCCGCGAGCAGTTGGGAGACTGCCGAGATCGACGCACCAGCCAGCTCAAGCGCCGTGCGCGCGATATCTACGCAGTTGCCGCCGATGGGACCGTAGGTCTCCTGACCTGCGCTCGTCTGCGAGATTTCGCTGGTCGCCCAGCCGTAGACCGCGTCAAAGCCGGCTTGCGAGATTTATGGTGACATTGACGTGCCCCGTCGGGGCTCGTTGCGCCATCCGGCGTGTTGACGTAGCGAGTAATCGTAATGGTAGGCATGCCTCACCTAAACAGCCAAAGGCTGTACGCGGCTGGCAGCTTTGCCTTAGCATGCAATCCAGATTTCTTAATCCTTGGTTGAGGGGAGCGAATGCCAGTTTCGATCCAGCCGCCGCTTCCCCCTTCGTTGCCCGCGACCCGTCAGCACACCTTCGCTTGCGAGGCGCAGGCTCCAGTACAAGACGGCGTCCTGTCGGGGCGCATCGTCGTTGCCCCCTCCAATTCGCTTAAGCAACAAACCTTCACCTGGACGCCCGGGGAACAGCAGGGGCAGGCGAAGTTCGCAGTCGTCACGTCACAAAGCGCCGGGCGCGCGGCCTCAAAATCCCTGGTCGTCACGTTTTCGGTGCCGGCGAGCGAAAACGGCCGGTTAGCGAAAGGGCAGCCGAGCGCGAAACTCTGGCTTGCCACGGGTGAGCACAATACGAAGATCGCGCCGCTCCCGGCCGCACCGGGCGTGACTCACACCGTGGCAGCGACGTTCAAGATCTCGAACGGTGAACTCGCGGGCCAAGTCCGGGCGGAACTTCGCGACGGAACGGGCGCACCCGTCGTGACCGGCACGATTGATGGGGCCGCGCTTAACTTGCCAGCGCAAGCTGAGCAGGCGAACCCGCTCTCCGCGTTTCCAGCCGCGACCTGGCAATGTGCTCCAGCCAGCCTCAAGTAGCAGACTGTTGACAGGCTAGCCGAACAGAGCGGGCGCTTCCGAAAGTTCAAACGGCGCAGATGCGCCATCATCCACGACCGTCAGGCTGGGGCTTCTTCGTGCCCATCATCCTGCTCCATGCGCAGAGCTATGGCGAAGGCTGGTGGCGGGATGGCGGCCAGACGCGATGGTCCCCGCGCCCACCCCATGCGCCTATCGTCAGCGAGAGGGGCCAGACGGAAAGCGGACGCCTTCAATTCCGTTCGGGGTCGAAAGCCGGCATCCAGGTCATGTCGATTGGCGACCGAGAGCGGCAGGCCGCCCAGCCCGCTCGCTAAACCATCCCCGACTTCTGCAGGGTCTTGTACGCCTTGATGACCCGCTGGAGCTTGTGCTCGGCGCTGCGGTCGCCGCCATTGGCGTCGGGGTGGCAGCGTTTCAGCAGCTCCTTGTAGCGCGTCTTGATCGCGGCCTTGTCGACGCCGGCTTCCAGGTCGAGGTCGGCCAGGGCCTGGCGCTCCAGCTTGCCCAGGCTGCGCTCGGCCGCCGCGCGCTGCGATTCGGCCTTGCGTTGCTGGGCCCGGAAGATGCCGAACGGGTCGGCGAAGGCGCGGGCGTCGCGGGCGGCCGCCGCGGCGGCCTCGCGGGAATTGGCGTCGGCCTTGAAGCTCCAGGTCGGCCGGCCGCCGGTCTGGCGCTCCAGCTCCTGGGCCGTGCGGATCTGCGCCTCGTTCATGCCGGCGTAGAAGTTCCAGTTCTTGTTGTACTCGGCCGCGTGCTGCTGACAGAACCAGTAGTGCTGGTTCGGCAGGTCGCGCGACTTCGGCGCCTTGGCGGATCCCGGCAGACGACAGTCGGGATGGTCGCAGCGCTTCTCTCCGGGCTTCAGGCCCAGAACGTCGTTGACCGGGTCGTCCTCGCCCTTCTTGGGGGGGCGGACCCGGATGTCCGTGAATTTGGGGCGATACTCGAACGGCCGGCTCATGGCGTCTAGAGTAAGCCCGCGCTATTTCCGTTCAAGGATTGACAAGCAAGAGACGCATCATGGGCGCCGTCGCCGACACCATTCGCCGCAAGCTCAAGGACGCATTCGCGCCCTCGCGGCTCGACCTCGTGGACGACAGCGACCGCCACCACGGCCACGCTGGCCACACGGGGGCGGGCGAGAGCCACTTCAACCTCGCGATCGAGGCGCAAGCCTTTGCGGGCAAGGCCCGGGTGATGCGCCAGCGCATGGTGATGAAGGTGCTGGCCGACGAGTTGGCGGGCCCCGTCCACGCCTTGTCGATCGTCGCCATGGCGCCCGGCGAGACGTAAGGCGACGCTTACTTTTTCGCTTGCTCTTCTCTTTTTCCGGCTTGCGCGGGGCCGCTGCGGCTGATTGCCTCTCTTCCCGGCGCGATCCCGCCGGAAGGCAGGGACCCGCATGAGCGCCGACGTCACCATTCCATCCCTTGATTCCTTCGCGCGGGATGTTTCCCTCGAGCAGGATGTCGCGCGGGCGCTGCCGGCGCTGCTGTCGCGATCGTACGCGCGCTATTCGAACTTCACGGTGGCCGCGGCGGTGATCGACGACGAGGGCCGGGTTCACTACGGCGTCAATGTCGAGAATGCAGCCTATCCGGTCGGCACCTGCGCCGAACAGACCGCGATCGGGGCGATGATCACCGCCGGCGGCGCGCGCCGGATCGACAAGGTCCTGATCGCCGCCGGCTCGGACGCGGTGGTCCAGCCCTGCGGCGCCTGCCGCCAGCGCATCGCCGAGTTCGCCGGCGAGACCTGCGAGATCGTCTCGGTGCAAGGCGGAGCGACCACCGAGCGGATCCCGTTCTGGAGCCTGCTGCCCCACTCGTTCGGGCCGCGCGACCTGGCTTGAGGGCCTTACCCGCCTGGACACGAAGACGCCGCCGCTGGGCCCAGCGGCGGCGTTTTTCGTTGCACCCGGCCAAAGAAAAAGGGGCGGTCCGAAGACCGCCCCTTCCCAGCATCGACCCGAAGGTCTCTGCTTACATCTTGTAGTTGAAGCCCACGAAGAAGCGACGACCGAACAGGTCGAAGTTGTCGCTCGTCGTGTTGCCCAGCCAACGGTTCGGCTCTTCGTCGAACGCATTGACCACGCCGCCGCGGACAACCAGGTCCGGACGGACAGCATACTTCACGGTGAAGTCGTGCTGCGTGAACGGCGTCGTCTTGTAGTAGCGCGGGTCGCGGTTGTCCGGGTCGACCTTGGCGTCGTCGACGTCGTACGGGCGGGTGCTGTTGATCAGCCACTGCGACGACTGCCAGTCGACGTCCCAGGCGATGCTGAACTTGTCGTTCACTTCCCAGGTCAGCTTCGACGAGAAGCGGACGCGCGGCAGGCCAAGGCCCGTCTCGTTGTCCGTGTGCTCGTTCGGATTGCTGATGTTGGTGAAGTCGTGCTGCTCGAACAGGTAGTTGCCCGACAGGCGGTAGTTCAGGCGACCCCAGTCCTTGCCGATGATGGTCTCGACATCGGTGTGGTACAGGAACTGGTAGTCGATGC
Source organism: Caulobacter sp. 1776 (assembly GCF_040545685.1). NCBI lineage: Bacteria > Pseudomonadati > Pseudomonadota > Alphaproteobacteria > Caulobacterales > Caulobacteraceae > Caulobacter > Caulobacter sp. 1776. Next base: position 180,456 of record NZ_JBEPMI010000009.1, on the reverse strand, counting down.
CGCGGTTGGTCGTGCGGGCGTAGTTCACCGACCCTTGGATGAAGTCGTTGATGCCGTACGACGGCGTGATGCCCGACGGCGAGGCGCCGATACGGCTCACGGTCGCGCAGATCGCCGCGTTCAGGACTTCGCCGCTGACGCACTGGTTGGCCGCCACTTGCGCGGTGACCGACGCGATCACGTCCTTGATGTCGATATCATAGTAGTCGACGACGAAGGTCGCGTTCGGCCAGAAGCGCGGCGTGACGACCATCGAGGCCGTCACCGAGAACGACTTTTCCGGCTTCAGGAACGGGTTGCCCGCGTTCTTGCCCTGGATGCCGCTGGTGTAGATGATGTTCGTGCCCGTGGGGATGCCCAGGGCGACGCAGTTCTTCTCGCGGTTCGCCTTGATCTTCGCGTCCGTGAGATTGGTGATCACGCGGGCGTCGCAAGGATCGACGAAGTTGTTGGCGAAGGTCTGGGTGGCCGGACGGTAGTTCTCGCCCAGGGTCGGCGCGCGCACCGACTTACCCGAGGTCGCCCGGAACATGATGTCCTGGATCGGGCGCCACAGCACGTTGAAGTTGTAGGTCTCGGTCACGCCGATGTTGGTGTAGTCGGAGTGGCGATAGGCCGCGCCGATTTCCAGGCTCTTGGCGAACGGCAGGTCACGCAGCAGCGGCAGACGGAATTCGCCGAAATATTCCTTGGTCTCGTAGGACGAGGCCGGGAAGTCCGGGCCGGTGTTGAGGAACAGCAGGCGGTCGCCGGTCGAGGCCGAGCGGCCGATGGCCTGAGTTTCCTCCCGGCGCCATTCCGCGCCGACGGCCAGGCCGATACGACCCGCGCCCCAGAAGTCCCACAGCTCGCCCGAGACGTAACCCAGGGCGTCCTGCTGCTTGTTCTGCTCCTGAACATTGATCTCGGCGCCATAGTACTTCTGCGCGGCCGGCGAAGCGCCGCCCGGACCGAAGACGCGCGAGGCGACGCAGTTGCTGACTTCTTCGTAGGCCTTGGTGCCCTTGGCGTAGTTCCCGCCGCGGTTCTGGTCGGGAATGGCGACGCCTTGCGCGTCCAGCAGCTTGACGCGGCAGACCACTTCGCCCGGCTTGCCGTTGACGACACCGGCGGTGTCCACAACCGCGTCCACCGAGTTCTTGAAGCGGACGACGTCGACGCCGCGCTCGTAGTTGGTGTTCTCGAGCTTGCCGTAGGTGTAGCCCAGTTCATACGACAGGTTGTGGACGAAACCGAAGTCGTCCTTGCTGCCGCGGATGCCGGCGACATAGCGCTGCAGCTCTTTTTCGTTGAGCTGGCTACGGGCCGGACCGAACAGGCTGTGGCGGGCGCGCACGTCGTTGATCGGAGCGGTCGTGGTGATCGCGCCGGTCGAGGCGGTGTACGACGTGATCGGCGTGCGGGTGTTCGCCAGGATGGCGCTGCGCACGTTCGACGGCAGGTAGGCGTTGTCCAGGCCGATGTTGAACGAGCTGGTGCTGAACAGGCCGCCGACCGTGCCGGCCGCGAGCGGCAGGATGCCGATGTCGAAGAAGGTCTGCTGGCCTTCGTCGAAGGTCTTTTCCTTGACGTACTTGGCTTCGCCGAACAGCTGGACGTCTTCGGTGAGGTTGAAGTTCGCCCCGCCTTGGAAGCGATAGTTGATCGAGCGCGGCAGGCGGCTGCCTTGGCTGAACTCGGTGTTCGGGTTCAGGCCGTCGCCGCCGACGTTGGTGACGCGGGTGAAGCCGTTTTCGTCACGGAACGTGCCGAACGACGGCGCGCGGCCCGTGCCGGCGTTGTCATAGATGAACGAGTTGTACGGCTCCTGCGAGAAGCAGTTCGCGCTCATCGGCGCGATCGCCGTCGTACATTGCTGGAAGGGGATGTCCGGATCGTTCGGGTTGGCCGACGGACGGGTCGAGGTGGCCAGCACGGTGATGCCGCCGGCCGGACCGATCGAGAGGCTGCGCGCGTCGTGGATCAGGATGTTGTCGAACTGACCGTCGGGCTGGCTGTTCGACACGTCGGTGTCGTTGTTCAGCAGCACCCAGGCCTTCTTGCGCCAGTCGACCTGGCTGTCGCGGACTTCGTCGTTCTTTTCGTATTCGGCCGAGCCATAGACGTTCAGGCGGCCGTCGAAGAAATTGTGACCAGCCAGGGCCGAGATGCGCTTGTTCAGCTGGCCGTCCTGGTTGATCTGGGCGGCGGTGCCGTCGATTTCCAGGCCTTCGAAGTCCTTGCGCAGGACGAAGTTGACCACGCCCGAGACGGCGTCGGCGCCGTACAGGGCCGAGTTCGAGCCGGTGATCACTTCAACGTTCTGGATCAGCAGGCGCGGAATGGTGTCGATGTCGACCTGCAGGCCGGCGCCGTTCGAGCCCACGTGGCGACGACCGTCGACCAGGGTCAGCGTGCGGGTGGCGCCCAGGTCGCGCAGGTTCAGCACCGACAGGCCGCCGTCGTTCAGGCCCGAGCCCGTGGTGTCTTCCGGCACCGTCGAGCCCGACAGGGCCGGGATGTCGGCCAGCACGTCGATGACGCTGGCTTGACCGGTCGACACGACGTCGTCGCGGCTGACTTGGATCAGCGGGGTCGGAGAGTTGGTCGGGTCGCGACGAATGCGCGAGCCGGTGACCACGACTTCCTCGACGGAGGTCGCATCCGAGGCCGCGGCCGGCGCGGTCTGCGCCAACGTTAGGGTCGGGGCGAAAGCCGCGAGGCTTCCCAGCATTGTCGTCGCCAGGAGAACCTTGGTTTTCAACGCCATGTTTTAGTTGTCCTCAAAAGTACTAGCGCCCGACACGCCAGCCGCGCGCGGGAGCAAAGAGGGCCATTCCTCAAGGGAGAACGTTAAAGGCTTTCGGCCGCGCTAGAAGCGATCATGGCCAAATTGGGTCGCGTTGAGGGCTGGTCGTTACCAAAAAGTCACAATTTCGGCGACAGAACGTCAAAATTGGAAAATTCTTGCCGAGTTTGCCGGGGCGCGCCCTGTCAACCGAGGGTGTTTACGGGTCGTTTCATGCCCTACGCCGATCGGTGTTCGGCGGGCTTTTGCCGTTCCGAACCTATGAAGCGGCCAAAACTCTCCCATCGCGGGAATGCGGGGCCTCGCAATTCCGGCGAGGGCCGCATCGGCGTGGTCAAATCTTGGGCGCGCGCGCCGACGAATTGGGCGACTTCGCGGGATCAGGCCGTCTGGCCGACCAGGGCTTCCAGCACGCGGCGCAGGTCGGCCTCGCGGAACGGCTTCTGCAGCACGCTCGCGCCTTTGTGATCCTCGGTGAGGCCAGCCTCGCCATAGCCGCTGGCGAAGGCGAAGGGCACGCCGCGGGCCTTCAGGGCGTCGGCGACCGGGAAGATCGGGCGACCGCCCAGATTGACGTCCAGCAGGGCCGCGTCGATGTCGGCCGAACCGGCGAGGCGAAGCGCCTCTTCGATTTCCGCCGCCGGTCCGACGATGGCGCAGCCCAGATCGGTCAGCATGTCCTCGACCAGCATCGAAACCAGCGCCTCGTCTTCGACGACCAGGACCTTCAGGGACGAGAGAGTCTTCATGTTTCAGGGCTCCAGCGCGCGCAGGGGCAGCGCCATGTGGCAGACGAGTCCGGAAGCATCATAGGTCAGCTCGACCCCGCCGGATAGCTCGGCCGCGAGGCCGCGCTCCAAAAGGCGAGCGCCGAAGCCGCGGCGGGCGGGCGGCGTGACGGGCGGGCCGCCGCTTTCGGTCCAGGTCAGGCGCAGCAGACCGTCTTCGGCGGTCCAGCCGACGGCCACCCGGCCGCCGGGCGCCGACAGCGCGCCGTACTTGGACGCATTGGTGGTCAGCTCGTGGATGCCCATGCCCAGGGCCACGGCGGCCTTGGGATTGAGACGCACGTCGGCGTCGTAGGCGAAGGCGACCCGATCCTCGCCGGCCATGGCGTGCAGCTCGACGTCGAACACCTCGCGCAGGCTGGCGCCGGCCCAGCTTTCGCGGGTCAGCAGGTCATGGGTCTGGGAGAGGGCGATCAGTCGGGTCTCGAAGGCCTCGCGGAAGAATTCGGGCGAGGCGCTGGAGCGCAGGGTCTGGGCGGCGATCGACTGCACCGTGGCCAGGCTGTTCTTGACGCGATGGTTCAGCTCGTTGACCAGCAGCTTCTGGCGTTCCTCGGCGCGCTTACGCTCGGTGATGTCCAGCGAGACGCCGGCCAGCCGGCGGACGCCGCCATCGTCGGCCGTCTGGGCCGCGCGGCCGCGCGCGTGCAGCCAGCGCAGCTCGCCGCTCGGCAGCACCACGCGATATTCGACGTCGTAGTCGGTCCCGTCGCGAATGGCGCTCTCGATCGCGGCCAGGACGCGGGGACGGTCCTCGGCATGGATCGTCTCGATCAGGTCGGCGAAGGTGAAGGCCTCCTCGGGACGGCGACCGTAGTTGGCCTTGCAGAGGTCGGACGCCTCGTAGGCCCGGGTGGCGACATCCAGGTCCCACGAGCCCATGCGGGCCGAATCGAGCGCGAACTTCAGACGCTCCTCGGCGCGGCGCCGCTGGTCCAGCTCCTCCAGAGCGGCGACGGCGCCGCGGATCGACCCGATGGTCACCGCCACCTGGGCGCCCAGGCCCACCAGCAGGGTCTCGTCCCGGGCCGAGAAGCGGCCGGGTTCGGGATGGCCGAAGAACAGGCCGCCCAGCACCTCGCCTTCGCGGGTGACGACGGGGATGGCCAGGTAGCTGCGCACCGGCAGGTGGCCTTCGGGCATGCCATGATAGGGCGCGTTGTGGCCGTAACGCGGATCCTGGGTGATGTCGTCCGAGCGCACGGTCCCCACCCCGTCGAAGGTGGGGGCGAAGATCTCGGTCTTGCGCGGCGTGGGATAGCTGGCGAACGCTTCGGGCGGCGCGCCGGACAGCCGGTATAGGGTGTAGGAGTCTCCGCCGGGATTGGCGACGCTGTAGAAGAAGGCCCCGAACGCCGCGCCGGTGATTTCGCGCGCCCCGTCGATCACCACCTGGACGACCTCGTCCAGATCGACGCTGGAGGCCACCGCCTCGGTCACCCGCGCCAGCGCCTCGGACTTGCGGATCTCCTCGGTCAGCGCGGCCTGGAGCCGCGCCAGGCGCGTGGCGTCGTCGGCCGCCATATCGCCGTGAACCTCGGACTCAGCCAACCTGGCCAATACGCCCCCTCCGACCGGACCGCCCCCAAACAGCCTTGGGTCCGTAAAGGCGCAAAACGCGTCCTTGGCGATCCGGTTCCCCCGAAGCTTCGCCTTAAACGTTTAGAGTTCGTTGTCGTCGGCCAGGGGCGCGCTGATCCGCAGAGCGGTGATCTGGTTCCTCTGCCGGCGGAAGACCTGGAACCGGTGGCCGTGGAAGATGAAGGTCTGCCCGGGCTCGGGGATCATCTGGGCCTCGTGGATCACCAGGCCGGCGATGGTCACCGCCTCGCCTTCCGGCAGGCGCCACTCCATGGCGCGGTTGAGGTCGCGCACGGTGACGTGGCCGTCGACATTGACCGAGCCGTCGGCCTGGCGGCGCACGCCCTCGACGCTGGTGTCGTGCTCGTCATCGATCTCGCCGACGATCTCCTCGAGGATGTCCTCCAGCGTCACCAGGCCCTGCAGCGCGCCGTATTCGTCGACCACCAGGGCGAAGTGATTCTTGCGCTTCAGGAAGGCGTTCAGCTGGTCCTTGAGATTGGTGGTGTCGGGGATGAACCACGGCTCGCGGACGATGGCGGCGATGTCCAGGCCCTCGACCCCGTCCTTGGCCTGGGCGAGGGCCTTCAGCAGGTCGCGGGCGTGCAGCACGCCGACGATGTTGTCCGGCTCGTCGCGATACAGCGGCACGCGGGTGTGCTGGGCCTCCAGCACCGCGTCGACCAGCGCCCGCGGCGGCAGGTCGGCGTCCAGCAGCACCATCGACTTGCGATGGACCATGATCTCCGAGACGTCCATGTCCGACAGGTCCAGCACCCCGCCCAGCATCCGCCGGTCGCCGCTTTCGACCAGGCCTTCGGAATGGTGGTAGTCGACCGCGCCGCGGATCTCCTCGTGGGCGGCCAGCACGTCGACGGCCATGTCCAGCTTGACGCCGAAGATCCGCAGGGCGCGGCGGACGACCCACTGGATCACGTAGATGACCGGGCCGAACAGGCTGACGATGAACAGGGTGGGGGCCGACAGGGCGCGGGCCACGTCGTCGGAGCGGACGATGGCCACGGTCTTGGGCAGCACCTCGGCGAAGACCAGGACCAGCACGGTCATGGCGGCGGTGGCGACGGCCACGCCCCACGGGCCGGGGATCAGGGTGGTCAGCACCTGGGTCGCCAGGGCCGAGGCCAGGATGTTGATCAGGTTGTTGCCCAGCAGCACCGCGCCGATCATCGTCTCCTGGTCGGCCAGCAGCTTGTTGACCCGCCGCGCGGGCCGGTCGCCTTCGCGCTCCAGCTGGTGCATGCGCGAGCGGCTGGCCCCGGTCAGCGACGTCTCGGCGGCCGAGAAGATCGCCGACAGGGCCAGCAGCGCGATGACGATGGGCGCGAGGCCCAGCAGGGCGGCGAGCATGGAGGTCTACCTCGTGGGCGGGATCGCCTTGGGGGCGGTCTTACTGCTTGGGGTGCTCGCTGACAAAGCGCGAGACCGAGTCCCTGAACGCCTGGACGTCCTTGTTGAGCTGGATCAGCCGCTCGACGCTGAAGCCGGCGGCGGCGAACAGGGTCTGGCCCAGGCACGCGCTGCGGGCCTGCATGTCGCGACCGGCGTCGGTCAGGCTGACGACCACTTGGCGCTCGTCGGCGGGGTTACGAACCCGGGAGACCAGGCCGCCGGCCTCCATGCGCTTGACCAGCGGCGTGACGTTGCTGGAGTCCAGGCCCAGTCGCTCGCCGATCGCGCCGACGCTCAGGCCGTCGGCCTCCCACAGCGCGCTCAGCACCAGGTACTGGGGATAGGTGATCTCCAGCGCGTCCAGCAGCGGCTTGTAGGCGCGGTTGATGGCCATGCTGGCGCCGTAGAGCGAGAAGCACAGCTGTTCGTCGAGCGTGGGAAGGTAGGCGGACACGGGGAGCTCCTGATCGGATGTTTCCTACCGCAGAAATATATGTCGTGACAAATATCCGCTGGACTCGCCGGCCGACGCCGCGCTATGAGCCATAATGTGTCGCGACATATAATGTCTCGACATGAGAATGCTCAACCTTCCAAGGAGGCCGTGATGGCCGATATCGACGACGCCACGCGTCAGGGGCTCAAGCGCTACTATCTTCTGCGGGCTGGCGTATCGGCGGCCTGGATCGTCGCCGCCGTCACGCTCGGCGCGGCCAATCCGCTGGCGGGCGGGCTGCTGCTGGTCGCCTATCCGGCCTGGGACGCCCTGGCCAACGCCCTGGACGCCCGAGCCAATGGCGGCTTCGCGGCCAATCCGCCGCAGACCCTCAACCTGGTGATCAGCCTGGCGGTCGCGGCGGCCGTGGTGTTCGCGCTGCAGACCGATCCGCGCCGGGTCCTCACCGTGTTCGGCGTCTGGGCCGGTTTCGCGGGCCTGCTGCAGCTGGCGGCTGGCGTGCGCCGCTGGCGCGGGTTGGGCGCGCAATGGCCGATGGTGCTGAGCGGCGCTCAGTCCGCCTTGGCGGGCGGCGTGTTCGTGACCCAGTCGCTGGGCGCGGGCCCGCACCAGCCGACGATCCTGATCATCGCCCCCTATGCCGGCTTCGGGGCCGTCTACTTCCTGGCGGCGGGCGTGGCTCTCGCGCTGAAGGCGCGGAAGCGGGCGGCCTAAACCGCGCCTTCCTCGATCAGGAACGCCTTCAGCGCCGCGCGATCGACGTCCTTGGCCACGAACGCGTCGCCGATGCCGCGCGCCAAGACGAAGGTCAGGGCCCCGCCTTCGGCCTTCTTGTCCTGGCCGCAGTGGGCGACCAGGGCGTCGGCGCTGAACGGCTCGGGGCGCACGTCGCCGAGGTTGGTCGGCAGGCCTGCGGCCTTGATCGCGGCGACGGCGCGGACGGCGTCCTGGCTGGAGCACAGGCCCAGCTTGGCCGAGAAGCGGAACGCCTGGGCCATGCCCACGCCCACCGCCTCGCCATGTTTGAGCGCGTCGCCGAAGCCCATCTCGGCCTCGATGGCGTGGCCGAAGGTGTGGCCCAGGTTCAGGAGCGCGCGGCGGCCGGCTTCCTTTTCGTCCTCGGCGACGATCTCGGCCTTCATCTCGACCGAGCGGCCGACGGCGTGGGCCAGGGCGTCGACGTCGCGCTCCAGCACCGCGTGGACGTTGTTCTCCAGCCATTCGAAGAAGGCGAAGTCGCCCAGCAGGCCGTACTTGATGATCTCGGCATAGCCGCAGGCCAGTTCTCGGGCGGGCAGGGTGCACAGCACATCCAGATCGGCCAGCACCAGGCGCGGCTGATGGAAGGCGCCGATCAGGTTCTTGCCGCGCGGCGTGTCGATGGCGGTCTTGCCGCCGACCGAGCTGTCGACCTGGGCCAAGAGGGTGGTCGGCACCTGCACGAAGTCGATGCCGCGCTTGTATACCGAGGCCGCGAAGCCGGCCAGGTCGCCGACCACGCCGCCGCCGAACGCCACGATCTGGTCGCCGCGCTCCAGGCCCAGGGCCAGCAGGCGGTCGGACAGGTCGGCCAGGCCCTCGAAGCTCTTGCTCTCCTCGCCGGGCGGGATGGTGATGATGTCGACCGCGATCCCGGCCCGCTCCAGCGACACCGACAGGCGCTCGCCGTGGTGCTCGCCGACATTGGCGTCGGTGACGATGGCCACTCGCTTGCGCTTGCCGAGCACCGGAGCGATCCGCTCGCCGGCCCTGTCGATCAGGCCCGGGCCGATGACCACGTCATAGGCGCGATCGCCCAAGCCCACGCGGACGGTGCGGATCATGGCGATACTCCTAGGACGAAAGATGGGCGGACGAATAATGGGCGCGCAGGGCGGCCAGGATGGCCTCGACCGCCACGCCGTGCGGCGTGTCGCCGGTCTGGACGTGCACCTGGGCCTCGGCGTAGGCCGGGTTGCGCACCCGGGCCAGCTCGGTCAGGACCGCCACCGGGTCCTTGCCCCGCACCAGCGGCCGGTTGTCCTTGCGCGACACCCGGCGGGCCAGGAGCTCGATGTCGGCCTTCAGCCAGACCGAGACGGCCTTCTCGTTGATCAGGGCCCGGGTCTCGGGATTGACGAAGGCCCCGCCGCCGGTGGCCAGCACGTGCGGCGGCTCGTCCAGCAGGCGGCCGATCACCCGACGCTCGCCATCGCGGAAGGCCGACTCGCCCAGCTCGGCGAAGATCTCGGAGATCGAGCGGCCGGCGGCGGCCTCGACCTCATTGTCGGCGTCGCGGAACGGCAGGTCCAGGACCCCGGCCAGCCGCCGCCCAACGCTGGACTTGCCCACGCCCATCAGCCCGACCAGCACGATGGTCTTCCCGCGCAGCGGCGCGAGATCGTCCGTCATGGGCGGGAGAGCGTCAGGGGTTTGATCGGGCTCGGTCATGATGCGGTCGCGGGTTTACACGAGGCTTGGGGCAACCGCCAAGTTTGCGAGAGCCCCTCGATGCGTCATAACCAGATCATGCTTCGTCCGACGCGATCCCCGCACGCTCTTGCCCTGCTTGTCGCCCTGGGCCTCACGGTTCCTCTCCTGGCGCGACCCGCCGCCGCCCAGGAGGAGGTCAAGGTCAAGAGCCTGGCCGCCCCCGACTACTTCTCCGGACCCGTCGCCGACACCGGCCTGGGCGCGGATCTGTGGAAAGACACCGCGCCGGACATCATGCGCGACGTGCTGCCGAAGCTGGCCAGCCCCAAGCCGCTGTCGCCGGCCTTCGCCAGCCTGGCGCGGCGCCTGCTGTCGACCGGCGCCAATGGTCCGGCCGGCGTAGGCGACAATGTCGAGATGGGCGCGCAGCGCGGCCTGGCCCTGATCGCCCTGGGCGAGGCCAAGGGCGCCGACGCGATCCTCGATCGCGCGACCGGCGCCGCCAGCAGCGCGGCCTTGTCCATGGCCTCGGCCGAGGCGGCGCTGATCACCGGCGACGACGACCAGGCCTGCCGCGTCCAGGACGCCCTGACCGTCGATCGCGGCGCCGCCTATTGGCTGCGGCTGCGCGCCTTCTGCCAGCTGAAGGCCGGCCAGGCCGACGCGGCCCAACTGACCTTCCAGCTGGCCCAGCAGCAGACCAAGGACGCCGACTACGCCCGGCTGATGGGCGCTGCCCTGGCCGGGACGGCGCCCGGCGCGGCTAGCCTGAAGAACGGCGTCAACTACGCCCTGTCGCGCCGGCTGAACCTGGACATCCAGTCGGCCGCCGCCATCGCCTCGGCCTCGCCAGCCCTGAAGCCGCTGATCGCGCCGCGCGGCGGCGACCTGGCCGGCGTGGCGCCCGGCGCGGACCTGACCGCCGCGGAGGCCGCGGACGTGGCCTTCCTGCGCCAGGCCAAGACTCTGCCCGCCTTCGTCGAGGCCGCCCAGGCCTCGGCCGCCTCGATCGCCACCCTGGCCCACGCCGGCGGGCCGCTGCAGGATCCGGTGCTGCTGGCCCGCGCGGCCCTGGCCTCCGGCGACGTGGCCAGCGCCCAGGCCATCCGCGGCCGGCTGACCGGAGACACCGTCCCCGGCGCGACGCCCGCCGACCTCGCCATCCTCGACGCCCTGATCGCCGCCGGCTCCGGCAAGGTCGACAACCAGGTGCTGGGCAATCTGGTGGCGCGCGGCGTCTCGAGCGGGGCCAAGACCCAGGCCGCCGCCGTGCTGCTGGCCAGCCTGGGCGGAACCCTGGACGCCGACGCCCGCGCCCAGTTCGCCAGTTTCGACCTCGGCAAGCCGGCCGCCTCGGCGGCGCGGATCCTCGTTCTGGAGGACGCCGGCGCGGCCAAGCGCAAGGGCGAGGCGGGCCTGCTGGCCCTGTCGATCGCCGTCGACGCCGGCGCCACCGGCCCGCAGCCCGTCGACCGCGCCCGCATCGCTCAAGCCCTGAACCGCGCCGGCCTCTCCGCCGACGCCCGCGCCATCGTCGTCGAGGGGCTGCTCGGGCTGGCCTTCGTGAAATGAGCAAGGGTCCCGGTTGGGTCGAAGCCTTCCTGGAGATGATGGCCGTCGAGCGCGCCGCGGCCCGCAACACCCTGACCGCCTATGGCAAGGACCTGGAGGACGCCCGGGGCTTTCTGGGCCGTTCGGGCCACGACCTGGACGACGCTGACGCCGAGACCGTCGAGGCCTATTTCCAGGACCTGGGCGCGCGCGGCCTGTCGCCCGCCACCGCCGCCCGCCGTCGCTCGGCCGTGCGCCAGTTCTACCGTTTCGTGCTGGGCGAGGGCTGGCGGGCCGACGACCCCTCGCGCCGTGTCGCCGCGCCCAAGGCCGGGCGACCGCTGCCCAAGGTGCTGGAGCGCGAGGATATCGAACGCCTGCTGGCCGCCGCGACGGCGAAGGACAGCGCCCAGGGCCTGCGCCTCTTCTGCATCATCGAGCTGATCTACGCCTCGGGCCTGCGGATCTCCGAGCTGCTGGCCCTGCCGCTCACGGCCCTGGCCCGCGATCCGGCCTTCCTGATCGTCAAGGGCAAGGGCGGCAAGGAACGGCTGGCCCCGCTGAACGACGCCGCCCGGACCGCGGTGAAGGCCTATCTGGTCGCGCGGCCGGCCTTCTTCCCCAAGGGGGCCAAGGACAGCCCCTGGCTGTTTCCATCGCGGGGCGCCTCCGGCCGCCTGACGGCCCGCCGCGTCGGCCAGCTGCTGGAGGACGCGGCCATCGCCGCCGGGATCGACCGCGACAAGGTCAGCCCGCACGTGCTGCGCCACGCCTTCGCCACCCACCTGCTGGAAGGCGGCGCCGACTTAAGGGTGATCCAGACCTTGCTGGGTCACGCCGATATCGCCACCACTCAGATCTACACCCACGTGGCCAGCGACCATCTGGCTCACGTCGTCCAGACCAAGCACCCGCTTGGTAGAAAGCGCTAGAGACCCATGAGCGAAGAAACCCGCGACTCCAACGGAACCCTGCTGGCCGACGGTGACACCGTCACCCTGATCAAGGACCTCAAGGTAAAGGGCTCGGGCGGCGTCACGCTCAAGCGCGGCACGGTGGTCAAGAAGATCCGCCTGACCGGCGATCCCGACGAGATCGAGGCCAATGTCGACAAGGTGAAGGGCCTGGTCCTGCGGACGGAGTTCGTGAAGAAGGCTTGAGGGGCAATCGACGTTCAGAGCTAGGCTGTCAAAAGTTCGCTCATCCCCGCGAAAGCGGAGATCCAAACGGCTTCTCGATTTCTGCGAAGCTTCGAGTTGATCGTCTAATTCAGCTTGGGTCCCCGCCTTCGCGGGGATGAGCGAGTTTGGGAAACGAGAAATCTCGCTCCGCGCTTCACCGAGCCTCGCCCTTCAAGCCCGTCCTGATCGCCTTCCGAGCCAGCACCGCCAAGGCCAGCAGGCCGGCGGGGACGATGGCCAGCATCCAGACCGCGACGACGACCGCCAGCTGCAGGGCGGTGAGGATCACCACCAGCGCCTTGTTTTCCGGCCTCAGGTCGTTCGACAGCGCCACGACACGGGCCCCCACCCGGTGTTGGCGGCATGTCACCGGATCGGGACGACATGCCGCCCGCCTCGCCTCGACGGGAACGAGCCGGGGAGGGCGTCGCCTTGGCCGCGACGCCCCCGCCCTTTTGCGCCCCACCGCGCGAGCTCCGCGCCGACCGTTGCTCAGACGGCCGACGACACAGCCTAGTTGCCGCGCGAGCGGCGGCGGAGCAATGTCGGGCCTGTCGCAAGATGTGATGACGTCGTGTGACGAGAGCTCCGCGACGCCTTTTGCTACAACGGTTTGCGCCCATCGCGGGAAGTGGGACGAGGAAAGCGGAATGAGCATCGAGGCCGCGCCGTCGCCCTCTCTCAACGGGGCCCCGCTCAAGGTCGCGCTGGTCGAGGACGACGCCGCGTTCCAGGAGGCGTTCCGCGCCGCCCTGGCGGCCGCGCCGGACCTGGCCATGGTCGGCGTGGCCGCCACGGCGGCGGAGGCGCGGGCCATGCTGGCCGAGCCGCCCGTCGACGTGCTGGTCGTGGACCTTGGCCTGCCGGACGGTTCGGGCGTCGACGTCATCCGCGAGGCCCACGGGCGCTGGCCCGCCTGCGCGATCATGGTCGCGACCACCTTCGCCGACGAACGCCACGTGATCGCCTCGATCGAGGCCGGGGCCAGCGGCTATCTGCTCAAGGACAGTCCTCTGCCGACCATCGTCCAGGACATCCGCGTCCTGCACGCCGGCGGCAGCCCGATCAGCCCTCGCATCGCCCGCCAGGTGCTGATGCGCTTTCGCCCGGACGAGAAGCCGGCGGGCGAGGTCGAGGCGGCCGACAAGTCCGGAATCCCCAGCCTTTCCGAGCGGGAACAGGAGACGCTGCAGCTGATCACCCGCGGCTTCTCGTTCGAGGAGATCGCCGAGCTGATGGGCGTGTCGCGCAACACGGTGCTGACCTTCGTGCGGCGCATCTACGCCAAGCTGGAGGTTCGCTCGAAGACCGAGGCCGTGTTCGAGGCCCGCGCCTATGGCCTCCTCTAGGCTGACCGAGCGTCGCTGGTTTCCCTGGGCGGCGTGGGTTCTGGCGGGGCTGGCGGCCCTGGCCGTGGCGTTCTTCATCGAGGCCCGGGCCGGCGGCGTGCGTCTGACCGCCGCGCGGATGACCACCGTCGACACGGTCGGCTACCAGCCGCCGCCGGCGACCAGTCCGAAGGGCGGACCGACGGCGGGGAAGATCGTGACCCTGCCGCACGCCCCGGCGCCGCTGTTCGCGCCCGCGGTCGAGGCCTCGCCCCAGCGCATCGCCACCCGCGTCACCTGGTATTCGCTGAGCGTCCCGCCGCTGCCCGACGACGGCCGCCAGCTCTATCTCTACGTCCCGCGCTGGAAATCGGACGGCTCGCTGGCGATCTACGCGGACGGGCGGCTGGTCCACCAGTCGCACGCCAATCTGCAATGGAACGGCTCCAACGAGCCGCTGATGATCAGCCTGCCGCGCACGGACGTCTCGCATCCGCCGCGCGTGGTCGACATCCGCCTGCAGCATGTGCGCGGGATCGGCGGCGCGTTCTCTTCGGTCTGGATCGGGACCTATCGCCAGCTGGCGCCCCGTTACACGATGCGCGAGATCCTGCAGGTCCAGCTGTCGTCGTTCGCCTCCTTCGCGTTCCTGGCCACGGGTGTTTTCGCCTTCTTCGTCTGGCTCAGCCGGCGCGGCGAGCCGATCTACCTGCTGTATTTCCTGACCTCGGTCGTCGTGTTCGTGCGGATGCTGCACACCTTCGTCGGCGTGCATCCGCTGATCGTCTCGGACGCCTGGTTCGGCTGGCTCACCGTGATCTCGCCGTACTGGATGATCATCGTGCTGCATCTGTTCGTGGCCGAGCTGCACGGGGTGCGCCAGCGCTGGCTGACGGGCGCGGCCCTGCTCAATGGCGGCGTCTGGACGGTCGCCACCCTGCCGGGCCTGGTGGATCCCACGCTGTTCTCGGCGCCGGTCTATATCAACCTGCTGATCCTGGGGCTGGTCGTGGCCTTCAACGGCGTGCGCCAGTCGATCCGGTCGAGGTCGCGCGACGCCATGCTGCTGTCGCTCTGGTGTCTGATCACCGTCATGGTCGGCGTCTACGACCTGGGCCTGCAGCAGAACCTGGTGAACATCGAGAGCGTCTTCCTGAGCAACTTCACCGGCGTCGGGTTCACGCTGCTGTTCTGGTACATCATGTTCAGCCGCTACATCGAGGCGCTGGAGACGGCGACCCAGGCCAAGGCCGACCTGGCTCGACGCCTGGCCCAGCGCGAGGCCGAGCTGGCCGTCAGCTACGACCGGCTGCGCGAGGTCGAACGTCGCGAGCTGTTGCACCAGGAACGCCAGCGGCTGATGCAGGACATGCACGACGGCCTGGGTTCGACCCTGGTCGGCGCCTTGCGGGCTTTCGAGGGCGATCGCGGCGCCGAGCTGGACACCGTCGGCATCCTGCGCGGCTGTATCGACGACCTGAAGCTGACGATCGACTCGATGGAGCCGGTCGAGACCGATCTCCTGCTGCTGCTGGCCACCCTGCGCTTTCGCCTGCAGCCGCGCCTGGAGGCCGCCGGCGTCAAGCTGATCTGGGACGCCGGCGAGGTCCCGCCGCTGGAATGGCTGGACCAGCGCCACGCCCTGCACATCCTGCGCATCCTGCAGGAGGCCATCGCCAACGTCCTCAAGCACAGCGGGGCGCGAGCGCTGACGGTCTCGGTCCGCGCCGAGGACGATACGGTGCTGGTCCGGGTGCAGGACAACGGCCGGGGCTTCGATCCGACGACCTTGCCGTCCGGCGGGCGCGGCCTGGCCAACCAGCTCAGCCGCGCCGAGGCGATCGGCGCGGTCCTGCGCTGGGAGCCGTCCGATCGCGGCAGCAGCCTGGCTCTCGCCCTGCCGGTCAGGAAGGGCTAGCCATTACTTCCCCTCGAACGCCGCCTGGATCTTGGCGATGTCGATCTTCTGCATGCCCATCATCGCTTGGAACGCCCGGCCGGCGGCCTCGCGATCCGGGCTGGTGGTCGCCTCGATCAGCTGGCGCGGCGTGACCTGCCACGACAGGCCGAACTTGTCCTTGAGCCAGCCGCACTGCGACTCCTGCCCGCCGTCGGCGGTCAGGGCGTTCCAGTAGTGGTCGACCTCGTCCTGGCCGTCGCAGTCGATGACGAACGAGAACGCCTCGTCCAGCTTGAACGTCGGGCCGGCGTTCAGGGCGATGACCTTCTGGCCATCGATCTCGAAGGTCACGGTCATGACCTTGCCGGGCTTGCCGCCGCCGGGCGCTTCGCCGGGATAGTAGTCGACGCTGGTGATCTTCGAATTCGGGAACAGCGAGACGTAGAGCTTGGCGGCCTCCTCGGCCTCCTTGTCGAACCACAGGAAGGGGGTGATCTTGGGCATGGTCGTCTCCATCGGACCGTTGATGTTCGACCCAAGGACGGTTGACCGAACCGCGTTCCGACAACCAGCTCTAAATTGCCCGAACAAAATGATTGCTGAGCTAGACTCAACAGAGCAGTGAGCCAAACGCTCTTATCCGGTGAAGCTGTCACCCTATCTTCGGACGGCTGGCGGCGGCGCCGCCACGCCTGATCCCTACAGAAGGAGCTCCCCATGAAGACGCGCGTACTCGGCGACGGCCTTACGGTTTCGGCCATCGGTCTCGGTTGCATGGGGATGAACCAGGTCTACGGCACGGCCCTGGAGAAGGCCGACGCCTTCAAGGTGCTGGCCAAGGCCGTCGAGCTGGGCGTGACCTTCTTCGACACCGCCGAGATCTATGGCCCGTTTCTGAACGAGGAGCTGGTCGGCGAGGGCCTGAAGCCCTTCCGCGACAAGGTGGTGATCGCCACCAAGTTCGGCTTCGACATCGGCCCCGCCAGCGATGGCCAGGGTTATAGCCGGATGCGCGGCGTGAACAGCCGGCCCGAGCACATCCGCGAGGTCGCCGAGGCCTCGCTGAAACGCCTGGGCGTCGAGGTCATCGACCTGTTCTACCAGCACCGCGTCGATCCGAACGTGCCGATCGAGGACGTGGCCGGGACGGTCAAGGACCTGATCGCCGAGGGCAAGGTCAAGCATTTCGGCCTGTCGGAGGCCGGCGCGGCCACCATCCGCAAGGCTCACGCCGTCCAGCCCGTGGCGGCCCTGCAGAGCGAATATTCGCTGTGGTTCCGCGAGCTGGAAGCCGAGATCCTGCCGACCCTGCGCGAACTGAAGATCGGTCTGGTGCCCTACAGCCCGCTGGGCCGGGGCTTCCTGACCGGCGCGGTTCGTCCCGAGACCCTGGCCGAGAACGACTTCCGCCGCGGCCTGCCGCGCTTCCAGGGCGAGGCCCTGACCCGGAACCTGTCGCTGGTCGACGCCCTGGTCGAGATCGCCGGCGAGAAGGGGATCACTCCCGCCCAGCTGGCGCTCGCCTGGATCCTGCATCAGGGCCAGGACATCGCGCCGATCCCGGGCACCACCAAGATCGCGCGCCTGGAAGAGAACATCGGCGCCGTCGACGTCTCGCTGTCGGCCGAGGACCTAGCTCGCATCGCCGCCGCCGTGCCGGAAACCGCCGTCGAGGGCGAACGCTACAGCCAGGCCGGCCTGGCGATGGTCGGCCGCTAGAGCCTGTCAAGATTCCGGCGCCGCTTCGGCGCCGGAGTCGTCTTCTCGACCCTTTTTCTCCTGATCGCGTGATAAGGTGATCGACGGGCCGCCATCCTTGTTTCTGCTCGCCCGAGAAACTTCACCATGAAGCCGAGCCAAAACCGCGTTCGCGCGTTTGCCCGCTGGGAAGGTTAGGACGAGGACGGACATGATCGGGGGGCAGAGCCGACCACGCGACAGCGTCGCGCCGGATCCGGCGCTCGCGCACGTCTACATCACGGACGAACTGGCGTCCCGTCCGGTCAAGCCGGCCGACCACCTGCGCGAGAAGCACGCCGTCCAGGAACTGGCCATGCGCATGGCCGATCAGCCCGAGCAGGTGTTGCCCCGCTTCGTCGACCTGGCCATGGAATTGACGGGCGGCGTCTCGGCGGGCCTCAGCCTCTACGAGCCCGACCCGCCGGGCCCCGGCGTCTTTCGCTGGCGCTATCTGCGCGGCAGCCTGGCCGCCTTCGAGCACGCCACGACGCCCCGCGAGTCCAGTCCCTGCGGCGTCACGCTGGACCTCAACGGCCCGGTGCTGGCCCGCCATCCCGAGCGGGTCTATGGCTGGATCGATGAGGCGGGGATCGTCGTGCCCGAGGTGCTGCTGGTGCCGCTGCGCTTCGGCGGCGAGCTGCCGATCGGCACGCTGTGGATCGTCTCGGACAAGGAAGGCTGGTTCGATGGCGGTCACGCCCGCTCGATGACCGAACTGGCGGCCTTTGTCGGCATCGCCCTGCGGATGCTGCACGGCGAGCGCCAGCTCCAGGACGCCCTGGAGGAACAGGAGCTGCTGACCAAGGAGATGAGCCACCGGGTCAAGAACCTGTTCGCCATCACCGACGGCATGATCCGCGGCACGGCCCGCGGCGCCGTCGACAAGGCGGACATGGCCCGGTCCCTGTCGGGCCGGCTGCACGCCCTGGCCAGCGCCCACACCCTGGTCAGCCGCAAGCTGCACGAGGTGGGGCGCGCGCCGCGCACCGGCGACATCGGCGCCCTGATCGCGGCGGTGGTCGCCCCGCACGAGCATACCGATCTCGCGCTCCCGACGCGATTCGTGATCGAGGGACCGCACGTGCCCTGCGGCGACCACGCGATCACGGGCGTGGCTCTGGTCTTCCACGAGTTGACCACCAACGCGCTCAAGTACGGCGCGCTGTCCGACGAGCATGGCCGCGTCGCGATCAGCTGGACCGCCGACGACGAAATCCTGAGCTTGCGATGGGTCGAGCAGGGCGGTCCGCGAGTCGTCGCGGCGCCTGAGACCAAGGGCTTTGGCAGCACCCTGGTGCGCAACACCGTCGTCAGCCAGTTCGGCGGCGCGCTGGACTATGACTGGGCCCCCGAGGGCCTGCGCGTGGACATGCGCCTGCCGATGGCCAAGGTGGCGCTGTAGGCGCCGAGTGGCGCCCCTGAATTCCCCGGGAGTGGCGCCTGACGCCGCGAAGTTCTACCTCCCATCTGCAAGCTGCTGACAGAATCCGGTCGCCGATCCGCAAGTTTCGGGCGGCGTCGCGTCTGAACGCGGCCTATGGCGCAAAGACGTCACCCGGGGAGAGATCATGAGTTCGACCATTCGCCGCGCCGCCCTGATGGCGGCGGCCGCCTCGGCCCTGGCCGCGCCCGCCTTCGCCAGCTCCGAGGCGCCGCGGCGCCAGAGCCTGGACGAGGCCTGGTGGACCGGTCCTCTGCTGGCCTCGGGCGCTGGCACCCTGCCCACGGGTCACATTCTGTTCGAACCCTATCTCTATGACGCCAAGCCGTACGGAAGCTTCGACGCCGACGGCAAGCGCCACAGCGCCCCGGACGCCGACAACATCGGCTCGTCGGCCTACATGCTGTACGGCGTCACCGACACCCTGACGGCCGGCTTCATCCCGCATCTGGGCTATCGCCGGGCCGGCGGGCGCTGGAGCCAGGGGCTGGGGATCGGCGACCTGACCGCCCAGGCCCAGTACCGCCTGATGCAGTACGAGGAAGGCAAGCGGCCGACCCTCTCGGTGATGCTGCAGGAGAACCTGCCGATCGGCCGCCACGACCATCTGGAAGGCCGCCCCAACGACGGCTTCGGCAGCGGGGCCTACGCCACGACCGTCGGCCTCAATTCGCAGTACCTGTTCTGGATGCCGAACGGCCGGATTCTGCGCACCCGCCTGAACGCGCAGTACACCCGGTCCGACAACGCCAAGGTTCGCGGCGCCAGCGTCTACGGCACGCCCACCGGCTTTACCGGCAAGGCCCAGCCGGGCGACAGCTTCCTGGTCAACCTGGCCTTCGAGTACAGCATCACCAGGAACTGGGTGGCGGCCATGGACCTGGCCTGGCAGCGCGACGACTCGACCAAGGTGACCGGCAGGTTGGGCGGCGGCGGCTTCGAGCGCCGCTATCCGGTCAGCAAGGCGCTGATCCTGGCGCCGGCGGTGGAGTACAACTTCAATTCCAGCGTCGGCGTGATCGTCGGGGCGCGGATCGTGCCGGCCGGCCGCAACGTGACGGCCTCGGTGACGCCGGCGATCGCGGTGAACTACGTGCGGTGACGCTCCCTCCGGCCCTCCGGGCCACCTCCCCCGCGGGCGGGGGAGGAGGGGCGGATTTCCTCCTCCCTCGTGAAACGGGGGAGGTGGCGCGATGCGAATACGCATCGTGACGGAGGGGGCGCTGCGTTCGCCGGGCCTTGATCCTCCGACCATGATCCCCCCACACTCCGCCCCATGGCCGGCAACCCGCTTCGCACGCTCGATTCCTTCGAACTCCTGAAGCTGGGCAAGGCGTCGGTGACGGTCGGCGGGCTGGCGGCCGGGATCCTGATCGTCGTCGTCGCCATCGTCGCCGCGCGCCTGACCTCCACCGGCCTGCGCAAGCTGCGCGAGAAGGCGGCTGGCAACGCGGCCTCGCTGTACATCGTCGAGAAGGTCGTCACCTACGGCCTGGTGGTCATCGGGGTGGTGGCGGGCCTGTCGACCATGGGCGTCGACCTGACCTCGCTGACCGTGTTCGCCGGCGCCCTGGGCGTCGGCGTGGGTCTGGGCCTGCAGGGCATCATCAAGGACTTCGCGTCGGGCGTCAGCCTGGTGTTCGAGCGGCTGGTGGCGGTGGGCGACTTCGTCGAGCTGCCCAATGGCGGCCGGGGCGTGGTCCACGAGATCGGTCCCCGCGCGACCCGCATCCGCACCAACGACAGCACCGACATCATCGTGCCCAACTCGGTGCTGGTGAACGACCAGGTGATCAACTGGACCCTGCGCAACACCAACCGCCGCATCCGGGTGCCGTTCGTCACCGCCTTCGGCGCGGACAAGGACCGGGTGCGCGAGGCGGTGCTGAAGGCCGCCAAGGCCGCGCCCTACACCTCGCCCGACGACGCCACCCGCCGGGCCCAGGTCTGGCTGGTCGGCTATGGCGAGAGTTCGCTCAAGTTCGAGCTGATCGTCTGGCCGACCGTCGAGGCCGTGCGCCGGCCGGCGGCGATCTTCGCGGCCTATACCTGGCTGATCGACGACGCCCTGCGCGGGGCCGGCATCGAGATCCCCTATCCGCAGCGCGACATCCGCGTGCGCGCCCTGTTCGGCGAGGAGGGCGAGGACGCCCTGACCAGCCTCAAGCTGGAACCCGCCGCCCGTCGCCGCAAGGCCAAGGCGGTCCGGGCCGGCTCCAGCAACGACGCCGCCGCCGATCTGGAACGCGAGGATCCGGAAGAGATGCCTAACCCGCCGCCTTCGCCTTCCCCGCCCAAGACTGAACGTTGATAACCTTGGCGGGTTGACGAGATTGCTGCGTCGCCGCAATGTTCTCGCAAGTGCAAAAGCGCACCCCTCTATCGCTCATCCCCGCGAAAGCGGGGACCCAAGCTGAATCAGCAGTTTCGCGGACGGCTTCGCCAGATTCCGAGCCTCTGCTTGGGTCCCCGCTTTCGCGGGGATGAGCGGGGGGAGGGAGGTCAAAAACGGGGAGATAGCGGATGAAAACCGCGCGCGGCTTTTTCAAACCCTTGGCCATCGGCGCGCCGACGCCCTGGCGCGAGCCGCCGGCCCGGGTCGAGCGGATGATCCACTTCGTGCCGCCGCACCTGGACAAGGTCCGCGCCAAGGTCGCCGAGATCGCCCCGACCGTCGACGTCATCCTGGCCAATCTGGAGGACGCCATCCCCGCCGACGCCAAGGGCGCGGCCCTGGCCGGCCTGGTGGCGATGTCGCGCGAGGTCGACTTCAAGAAACTGGGCGTCGGCTTCTGGACGCGGATCAACTGCCTGAACTCGCCCTGGCACCTGGACGAGGTTGCGACCATCGTCGAGAAGGCCGGCGACAAGATCGACGTGATCATGGTCCCCAAGGTCGAGGGGCCGTGGGACATCTTCTACATGGACCAGCTCCTGGCCTCGCTGGAGGCCAAGCACGGCGTCACCCGGCCGATCCTGCTGCACGCCATCCTGGAGACGGCCGAGGGCGTGATGAACGTCGAGCAGATCGCCGGCGCCAGCCCGCGCATGCAGGGGATTTCGCTGGGCCCGGCCGACCTGGCGGCCAGCCGCGCCATGAAGACCACCCGGGTCGGCGGCGGCCATCCGGGCTACCGCGTCATCGAGGATCCGCATGCGGACGGTTCGGCCCGCGCCTCGGTGCAGCAGGATCTGTGGCACTACACCTTCGCCAAGATGGTCGACGCCTGCGCCGCCCACGGCATCAAGCCGTTCTACGGCCCGTTCGGGGCGATCGACGACCCGGTGGCCTGCGAGCAGCAGTTCCGCAACGCCTTCCTGATGGGCTGCGCCGGCGCCTGGAGCCTGCACCCCAGCCAGATCGCCATCGCCAAGGCGGTGTTCAGCCCGGCTCCGGACGAGGTCGCCTTCGCGCGCAAGATCCTCGAAGCCATGCCGGACGGCACGGGCGTGGCGATGATCGACGGCAAGATGCAGGACGACGCCACCTGGAAACAGGCCAAGGTGATGGTCGACTGCGCCCGCCAGATCGCGGGCAAGGACGCGGAATATAGGGCGCTGTATGGGCTCTAGTCACTTGCCCCCTCCGCGCCTTCGGCGCTCCTCCCCCGGAGGGGGAAGAAGGATCCTTCCGCCCCCTCCGGGGGCGGACGACCTCGCGGAGTGAGGTCAGGTGGGGGCCTGCTGAGGTGGAAGGCTTGGCTCAGTTCCCGCCCACCGTCGTCACCACCCGCGCCCCCGCCGTCAGCAGCTTGTGGATCGGGCACTTCTCGGCGATTTCGAACAGGCGCTCGATCTGCTCGTCATTCAGGTCGCCCTCGATGGTGATCACGCGCTCGAAGCGGTCGTGCGGGGTCTGGTCGGGGTCGGCGTGGTGGAAGACCTCGACATGCATGGCCGCGATGTTCCAGCCCTTGCGGTTGGCGTAGAGCCGCACGGTCATGCTGGTGCAGGCCGCCAGGCCCGCGCAGACCAGCTCGTGCGGGTCGGGGCCCAGGTCCAGCCCGCCTTGGGCCACCGAGACGTCGGCGACGATCGTCGACGGGCCGGCCGTGACGAAGGTCTGCAGGCCGCCGTGGCCGCTGTCGTCGGCGGTGGCGAACGGGCGGGTGTGGACGGCGTCGGTCATGGAAGAGGTCCTTGAGTCGGTCGGCGGAAGCTGGCGCTTCCTACCACCCCCCTCAAGGGCGCGCTTGCACGATCGGGCTCAGCCGGAAGTCCGGCTCGTGGTCGGGCCCCAGGGTGATCGAGGCCTTGGGCAGCACCGGTCGATCGCCGGCCATCGTCAGCTGGAACCGGTCCAGCAGGCTGGCCAGGATGATCTGCGCCTCGGCCAGGGCGAAGCCGGCGCCGATGCAGACCCGCGGGCCGGCCCCGAACGGCAGGAACGCCTCGACGCCCCATGGATGCGGTTGATCCAGGAACCGCTCGGGCCGGAAGGCGGTCGGGGCGTCCCACAGCTTGCGGTGCCGATGGATCAGCCAGGGACTGATGGTGACCATGCAGCCGGGGACTACCTCGTGGCCCAGCACGGCGTCGGCGCCCTGCGCCTGACGGGCGATCATCGGGGCGGCGGGATAGAGCCGCGGAGTCTCGAACAGCACCGCGCGCAGCAGCGGCCAGGCCTTCAAGTCGTCGAGGCTGGTCACGCGTTCGGCCGGAAAGGCGTGGACCTCGGCGCGGACGCGCGCCTGGGCGGCGGGATCCAGGGCCAGCAGATAGGCGGCCCAGAACAGCAGGCGCGAAGTGGTCTCGAACCCCGCCGCCAGCATCGAGCCGCACTGGTCGCGGATCTCCTGGTCGGCCAGCGGCGCGCCGGCCTCGTCGCGCGCGGCCAGCAGGCGGTCGAGCATGTCGAGCACATCGGCGTGAGGCTGCGCCCGGCGCTCGGCGATCAGCGCATCGACCGCCGCCAGCCAGCGCGCGCCCAGCCGCCGCCGGTCGCCGTCCGCGAACGTCAGGTCGTCGGCGCCCTTGGCCATGAAGTCGAACAGCTTGAAGTGGGCCGGCCCCTCCATGTAGCGGCGGACCAGCTCCGCCAGCAGCGCGCCTTCTGTGTCGGCGCGGCGCGAGAACAGGGCGCGCAGCACGGCGTCCAGGGTGGCGTGATGGAAGGCCTGGGCCAGATTGGCGTGGCTTCCGCCGTCCAGCGTCTCGGTCAGGCCCGCGCCGGCGGCGACGAAGTGAGGCAGCAGGCCGCCCGTCGCGGCCGGGGTGAAGACCGGGGCCAGGCTCTTGCGCTGGCGCCTCCAGGTCTCGCCTTCGCTGAGCAGCACGCCCTCGCCGACCAGCGGCCGCAGCGGCCGGCGGGCCTTCACGGGGCGAAGATAGTTGAGCGAGGTCAGGATCTGGCGCGCGGCGGCCGGATCGCTGACCACCAGGCCCGGCTGGCCCATGAAGACGTAGGGCGTGACCAGGCTGTCGAAGTCGTCCTCGCAATAGGTCCCGACCAGGTTGCGGCCCATCTCCCAGGCGACGCGCAGCTCACCCAGCGCCGAACCGCCGAGCGGACGGGCGTGGACCTTGGGCGCGGGCGGAATGAGGGGAGGCGCGGGGCGGACGTCTTCAACGAGGTCCATGGAGGGCGGCCTTCCGGCAAGCGGGACCCGTTTTGGATCCCATCCGGAAGCAGAGGCTATAGCCGCTCAGATCGCCGCGCAATAATTCATCGAGTCAGGAATTTCAGACTCAGGCGGCGACGGCGTGGGCGGTCACGTCGAAGACGCGTTGCGAACCGCGCCACACTTCGACGAAGTCGCAGCGATTGTGCATGTCCAGCAGTTCGAAAGCTCTGGCGCGCGCCGCATGATCGTCCGCGCAGGGCGTGACGTCGAAACGCGGGACCGAGCCGTCGGACTCGACACAGAAGAAGGTGAACACCTGCATGGGAACTGTGCGCTCTCATCAGGCGGGGCCGCGCATATTCGATGCCGGGGCCCGCGGGGGCGCAAGTCGGCTTCCGCGACCTGCTACAAATTCAACATAGGACTCTATGTCGCGATTCACCAGAGGAGAGAGTCTCGATTCGAGACTCACCTGGGGATCGCCACATCGCAGCCTGTGGATAAAACACGTCCGATTCGGGGCGGTTCCGCGCCGGAATCTCGCCTCTTTCCCTCGACGGATTCCGCCACTAGGTTCGCACCCTTTCATTAACGGCGACGTTTAAGAGTCCATGGCCGCCCATTATCTCGATTTCGAACGCCCAATCGCTGACCTGGAAAGCAAAATCGAAGAGCTGTCCCGGCTCTCCGAAACGGCTGGACCGGGGGCGTTCGACGCCGAGATCCAAGCTCTTCGTGACAGAGCCCAGGACCTCCGCAAGGAGGCCTACGCCAATCTGGACGCCTGGCAGAAGACGATGGTCGCCCGGCACCCCCAGCGGCCGCACCTGCGCGATTATGTCGCGGGCCTGATCGACGAGTTCGTCGAGCTGCGCGGCGACCGCAAGTTCGCCGACGACCAGGCCATCGTCGGCGGCCTCGGCCGCTTCCGGGGCCAGCCGGTCGTGGTCATGGGCCACGAGAAGGGCCACGACACCACCACGCGCTTGAAGCACAACTTCGGCATGGCCCGCCCCGAGGGCTACCGCAAGGCCGTCCGCCTGATGGACATGGCCGAGCGCTTCAGCCTGCCGGTCCTGACCTTCGTCGACACCGCTGGCGCCTATCCGGGCCTGGGCGCCGAGGAGCGCGGTCAGGCCGAGGCCATCGCCCGCTCGACCGAGCGCTGCCTGACGCTGGAAGTGCCGATGGTCGCCACGATCGTCGGCGAGGGCGGCAGCGGCGGGGCCATCGCCCTGGCCGGCGCCAACCGCGTGCTGATCCTGGAGCACTCGATCTATTCGGTGATCTCGCCGGAAGGCGCGGCCTCGATCCTGTGGCGCGACGGCGCCCGGGCCAAGGACGCGGCGACGCAGATGCGCATCACCGCCCAGGACCTGATCAAGCTGGGCATCGTCGATCGGATCATCGAGGAACCGGCCGGCGGCGCTCATTCCGACACCGAGACGGCGATCCAGGCGGTCGGCGACGCGGTCGAGGATGAGCTGAAGGCCATGGCCGCCATGAGCGCGGCCGAGCTGAAGAAACAGCGCGCCGAGCGCTTCTACGCCATCGGCCGCGCCGGCCTGCAGTAGGATTTTCTGGTCGCCGACGTCACAACGGCGGCGTTAGCCTCGTCCTGTTCCCGAAGGGCCGATCGCGGCCCGACAGCAAGGAGCAAGACCATGGGCGACACCGCCGCCTTCCGCCACGACCTGAACGTTCCCGAGATCTACAAGGCCTTCATCGCCGCCGAGGGCGCGGTGGTCGCCTCTGGCCTGCCGGCTGGCCTGATCCATCTGGTCAAGCTGCGCGCCTCGCAGATCAACGGCTGCGCCTTCTGCGTGAAGATGCACTCGAAAGAGGCCCGCGACGACGGCGAGACCAACGAGCGCCTCGACCGCCTGACGGTCTGGAGCCACGTCAGCGACTACACCGCCGCCGAGAAGGCGGCCCTGGCCTGGACCGAGACCCTGACCCAGCTGCCGACCCATTCCGACCTGGCGCCGCTGCGCGCGGCCCTGCGCGATCACTTCGACGACCAGCAGGCCAGCGCCCTGACGGCCTGTATCGGAATGATCAACCTCTGGAACCGCCTGGGCGTTTCGGCGCATTAGACGACTAGAGCGTGGCGGCCGCCACGCTCTGAATGTTTGAAAAAGAGCGGCGGCGAAGGGCCCCGTCTTGCTGGAGCCTCAGATGACCCGTCTCTTCGCCGCCGTGCTGCTGTTGACCGCCGCCGTCGCCCCAGCGGCCCATGCCGAGGACCCAAAGTACTCGCCGGCCTACGACCGCTGCCTGGCCGCGCCGAGCGGGCAGAGCACCATGGGCATGATCGAGTGCATCGGGATCGAGTTCGAAGCCCAGGACGCCCGGCTGAACCGCGCCTATCGGACGGCGATGAAGCGGATGGAGCTGCCGCGCCAGAAGGCGGCGCTGCAGAAGGCCCAGCGCGCCTGGATCGCCTTCCGCGACGCCGACTGCGCCAGCCTTTACGACCAGGACTGGGGCACGATCAGCCGGGTCGAGGCCGCCAACTGCCGGCTGGACCGCACCGCGCGCCGCGCCGATGCGCTGGAAGACTTCCGCAAGCAGGGCTGAGAACGGCGTTCGCTGGCGTTCGGCGGCGGACACGCTAAGGTGGCGCTCCAAGGTGGAGCTTGCCCGATGATCCGATCCCTCGCCGTCGTCGCGGCCGTCCTGGCGGTCGCGCCCGCCCAGGCGGCTCAGCCGGCCAAGGCGCCGCTGTCCGCCTATGACCGCTGTCTGGCCGGGCCGGCGGCGCGCGCCCAGGCCGGCGCCATCGCCTGCGTGGACGCGGAGATCCGACGCCAGGACGCCGCGCTGGAGCGCGACTACCAGGCGGTCCTCAAGGACATGATCGATCTCGAGAAGGATCGCGACCCGCCCGAAGCCATCGCCTCGGACCCCGTGCGCGCGGCCCAGCGGGCCTGGGCCGCGTTCCGGGACGCCGATTGCCGCCTCGCCGCCAGCCCGACCTGGGGCGCGCGGGCCGAACTCGACGCGCGCCAGTGCGTGCTGGAGAACACCATCGACCGCGCCGAGTCGCTCGCTGCAGAGGCCAATCCGTCGGCGGAGCCACCCCCTGGGGCCGTGATCGCTCCGCCGTCTCCCTGCGAGAAGCGGGCACATACCGCCCGGGACATGGGGGTGTGCGCGCTGAACGACCTCGCGCGCTCGGACGCCCGGTTGAACCGGACCTACAAGGCCCTCCTGGCGCAACTGGTCCCGGGGGACAAGGACACCCTGCGCGCGGCGCAGCGCCTGTGGATCGCCTACCGGGACGCCGCGTGCGACCGGTATATGGACGACCGGCTGTGGGGGCGGGACGGGGGCTACCAGGCCACGACGTGCGCCGACGCGATGACGTCCGCCCGCGCCGACCAGCTGGAGGCGTTCTTCAAGTCCCATGGTCCGCGCGCCGCACGCTGACGACCTCCCGGCTCACCGCCCCGTCCCGATCGCCCGCGCCAGGGCCGTCAACCGTGTGCGGATCGGGCCCGGCGGCAGGTTCAGGAACGCTTCGGCCAAGGCGGGGCCCTCGGGCGCGGCGACCATCTCGGCGACCAGGTCGCGACCGCGGCCGTCGTCGGGGTTCTCCGGCTCGGCCAGGCCGTCGAAGAACCGCGCCACCGGCAGGTCCAGCACCAGCGACAGGCTGTGCAGCGCCGAGGCGCTGATCCGGTTGGTCCCGCGCTCGTACTTCCGCAGCTGCTGGAAGCTGACGCCCAGCGTCCGGGCGACGGCCGACTGGCTCAGCTGCAGGGCCCGGCGGCGGGCGCGGAGCACCTGGCCGACATGGCGGTCGACGGGGTGGACACCGCCACCCGAACTGGCTGTTTGACGACCCATACGTGCACCCCTCCACCTCGGCGCGAAAAATACACACTGAAGGTGTGTAGATGCGCGGAGCGACCAAGGCAAGGGTCGCGCGTGTCCGATGATCCCGACCTGACCGCCCTGGGGCGAGAAATCCGCGACCGCCGCAAGGCCCGCAATCTCAGCCAGGAAGCCCTGGCCGAACTGGCGGGGCTGCACCGCAACTATGTCGGCCTGCTGGAGCGCGGCGAGCGCAACCCCAGCGCCACCACCCTGTTCCAGCTGGCGCGAGCCCTGGAGATCCGCTTGGCCGAGCTGGTCGGGCGGCTGTGAGCCAACACCGCTCATCCCCGCGAAAGCGGGGACCCAAGCCGAGTCTAATATTCTAGCTTGGCGCTCCACGCTCCACCGCCGCTTGGGTCCCCGCTTTCGCGGGGATGAGCGGAGAGGGGGCGAGCCCTAAGCTTCTCCGTCCTCCATCGCCGCCAGCAGGGCCCCGACCGAAACCCCCAGCGCCCGGGCCAGCCGCGTCAGGGTCAGGTAGTCGGGGTCGCGCCGCCCCGCCTCGATCGCCGCCAGGGCCTCCTCGTCCAAAGCCGCCGCCCGCGCCAGGGCGGCCAGCGTCCATCCCGCCGCCTCCCGCCGCGCGCGGATCCCTCCGCCCAGCTTTCGCAGTGGAGACGGCGTGTTCATGGATTGTTCTAGCCATGGTGGAGCCGCGCCGTCAACTCGCGCGATGGGCGGCGCGGCCCGGAACCGGCGAATGACCGCGAATTCACGGGACAGCGGGGGCCGGCCGACGCGACAGTCGTTCCGCCGCACCGGAGCCCCCGATGATCCTGCCTGTCCTGCTCGCCGCCCTGGCCCTGCCGCCGATCCCGTCCGGCCCCGCCCTGGAGCAGGCCATAGCGGCGCGCGACGCGGCCCTGTTCGGCGTGATGTTCGAGCAGTGCGACCCGGCCGCCCTGACCGACCTGGTGACCGGCGACATGGAGTTCTACCACGACAAGGGCGGCCTGATGGCCCACGACGCCTTCCTGGCCGACTACGCCAAGACCTGCGCGGCCAAGCGCGCGCCCGACGCCTGGCGCTCGCGCCGCGCGCTGGTCGCCGGGACGATGAAGGTCTACGCCATCCCCGGCTTCGGCGCGGTCGAGGAAGGCGCCCACCTCTTCTACGAGCGCAAGGGCGAGGGCCCCGAGCGCCTGGCGGGCCGGGCGCGGTTCTCCATCCTGTGGAAGCTGGACGCCGACGGCCGCTGGCGCATGGCCCGCGCCTTCAGCATCGACCACGCCCCCGTCCCCTGAGCGCCGCCTACAGCGTCACCCGGAAGTGGAAGGCGTCCACCGCCAGGCCCTCGCGGAAATAGAACCGGTGGGCGCCTTCGCGGACGACGTTGGAGATCAGCTCCAGATGCCCGCAGCCCTCGCGCTGGGCCTCGGCCTTCAGCCAGTCCAGCAGCGCCTTGCCGTGGCCCCGCGAGCGCGCGGCCGGGTCCGAGACCAGGTCGTCGACGCTGAGGAACCGGCCGCAATACAGCATGTCCAGCAGCCGCCACCCGGCCACGGCCCGGACTTGGCCGTCCTCGACGATGGCGGTGAGCCGGTAGCCGTCCGAGGCCATCAACTGACGGATCCGCGCGACATAGGCGTCGCGGGTCAGCATGGGACGCAGGTGGGCCATGACCTCGAAGGTGGCGAGGATCTCGGCGTCGGTGGCGGGGTGGAGGATCACTCGTTAGGCTAATCAAACTTTGGTAGAGGTTGAGGAGTTTTCACAGCGGAAAGCTCCCTATAAAGGGCCTTCGCACTATGCATATTCTCGGCGCTTGCCTTTTCTGATTTCAGAGCGCTTACGCGCTCCCAAGGCATTTCCTCGCCTCCGGCAGCAAGGAACGCGGCTGTAACTGCCAATTCCAGTACAACAGAGTTTGCGTTTGCCGCTCGCAAGATAAGCGCCTCCTTGAGGGGGTCGGGATTTCCAATCTTTGCGGCGTGGAAAATAGAATAGCGCCCGCCCCAGGTCGCAACTTTCTCATCCTCTTCAATAAGTCCGAGCAGAATGGCCCTATCAACAGCAGAGCTCAATTCCTCGCTATAGGGACCGAAGAGATGGTACGAAAATGTGAAGCCAGCGCCCAATCCAGCGAGTTCGAGTATGGCAGCTGTCTTTTGGAGTTTGGTTCGGCCAACAAAATCGCCAACGTACCCCACTATTTCTGCGGCGTCTTTCGCGGTTGGATTGCTCATTTTGTGACTTCCCCCACAATCTGATCTATCAGTTTTTTTCCAGCTTCATCTCTATAGTACAGGCGGTAGGCGTGGTATTGGCCGAGCTCATCGACTGCGCTCGATATGTTCGCCAGGTCGTGCAATTTTTCGTCTGCGCCCATTAGATATATTGAAGAAATCTTTCCATCTCTCTTATAGGCGTCGCGTTTCGCTTCGTCTTCAAGAATTAGAGGAATGCCTTGATCTCGCCTTTGAAGTAATTTCCGCTCTTTAATCAGTTCAATCGCCTCGGCTGTTTTGACGCGAGCGGTTTTGCGCGCTTCTGCGCGTTTCGCGGAATCGGGATCGTCGGGTGCTTCATACGTGGCGGCCATATACTTCGAAACGTCAAAGCATCTATATGGTTTCCTGTCGCGAATCCGGCAAGAAAGCTCAGAAAGAGCGTGGTCTTTACTGTCGCAAAGCTGGGAAAGGGCCCCGTACACAACTGTGTCGTCGAGGCGGAGGAATTCTTCGACTCCGTCAGGATTTCTCAGATATCGAACGATAGGGTGATTCGCCGGGAGGCCGCAGGTTTTGCCGCCAATTACCCTGTGCGCGATATTCTCCATGAGGGCTGTGAATAACTTCTCGAATCCTCTGGTAGTTTTGTGAAAATAAACGTTTATGTATAAGTAGAATAAACTTAAGGCGTACCCTTCTGCAGCGACGGATGCTTTTCGATCTAAAACGAATGTTTCGACCTTCTTGATGTTTGTATCATCGACGCCGACGTCTATTTTTCCGACCTTTAGGTTCTTTAAGAGCCACTCATAGTCTATTGCTGATTGTTGTGTGCCAGACATAATTCTGTCGCGCCGCATGTAGTCGAGCCGGTCTGCGTCGAACTGGCTGGAAACCATTGAGGCATAGATATCGGCAGGGTATCTACTAAGTATTATATTTGATACTTCGTCCGGAAAGTCTGAATCAAAAGCATCTTCGAAGATTTTTGATATCTCCGTTCCATTTATGATAGCTTGTGTTCTAGTTTCGTGCTTTCTCGATAGTTTAACCCCATCCAGCGCATGTTCGAATGCGTGACTAAATGGTCCGTGTCCGATATCGTGAATCAGTGCGGCAGCTATAGCAACGTGAGCTTTTCGGGTGTTAAATCGACCTGATGGGCCGCCTACTCGATCGGATATAACTTCCGACAATTGCCGAGCGGTGTGAAACACTCCTACGCTATGCACTAATCGCGAATGTGCTGCGCCCGGATACACGTAATCGGAAAACCCAAGTTGCTTAACTCTTCTCAAGCGTTGAAGAGGGCGGGTGTTCAGAACATTCCAGCATGTCTGGTCTATATCGTTGTCACCAAACTGGATTAGGTTATGTAAAGGATCGCGTACTCGCTGAACCTTGCGCGTCATCCGATTCCCCCCTTTGTTGTGGGTAATCATCATGCGCCCTGTAGGGTTGAGCAAGCGGCAGAAGGTTCCTCAATGCGAACAAAGCATGAACCTCTGTCGACATCAAGACGATTTTACCGCCCCACCCACCTCACCGCCGCCGCATCGCTATCATCCGGCCGCGTGTTGAACGCGATCCGCGCCCCCGGCGCCCCTCGGTGCACCGCGTTCACCACCGTCTCGAACAGCCCAAGACTGGGCGGCGGGTTCCTGATCCCCGCGCCGATCACCACCACGTCGTAGGTCGCGCCGGCCAGCTGGGCCTCGATCTCGGCCTCGGCGACGACCGGGTCGGGCTGGACCTGCAGCATGTCGACGTGATGGCCGAGGGCCTCCAGGGCGGCCTCGGCCTGGGCGAGGCCGGCCAGGACCTTCTCGGCGGTCATGCCGGGCGGCAGGGCCGGGCTCGTATAGTCGACGGTGTTGACGTCCTGGCCCAGGACCAGGATCCGCTTCGAACTGTTCATGGTCGGCGCTCCCTTCGGGTCGGCGGCGCTCTCGCCTGGATTGCGCGCGCGGACCGACGCCCTCTAAGCTGCGCCATGACCCAAGGCGTGTCCATGCCCCGTTCCCCGTCTCGTCGCGTCCCCCGCCTGCTGGTCGCCGTCCTGGCCGCGTCCCTGAGCCTGGCATTCATGAGCCTGGCGCCGCTGGCGACCGCTCGGGCGGCCGAGCCGTCCGAGCCGCTGCCCGCGCCGGCCCAGGCCAAGGTCGACGCCTTCCTGGCCCAGCTGAAGGCTGGCAAGGTCAAGGAGGCCTATGACGGCGCGTTCGCCGGCACGCTGATGAGCAAGAAGCAGGCGGAGGTCGAGCAGGCGATCGCCGGGACCGAGACGGGGCTGCGCTACTACGGCGCGGTGCGCGACTGGCAGCTGATGGAGACCGCGCGCCCGGCGGCCGGTTTCGCCGTCGCGATCTATATGGTCCGGCTGGAGAACGCGCCGCTGTTCGTGCGCTTCCAGCTCTACGACAACGGCGCGCGCTGGATCGTCTACAACGTCACCTTCAGCGACAGCCACGACACGGCCAAGACCTGGTGAGGCCAGCGCCGCTCAGCGGCTGAGCAGGGTCCGCAGCGCCGCCCGCTGGGCGGGGGCGAGGCCGCGGTCGAAGTGGTCCAGGCAGGCGGCGTCGACGCTGGCGAAGCGCGGCACGGCGCGGGCCCGCAGGCTCTGGTCGATGGGCGTGAGGCGGGCCAGCAGCGGGCCGAGGTGCTTGGTGTCGCGGATCAGGCTGGCCTCGCGGCCGCTGGGAAAGGCGACGTCGTAGTTCAGGGCGGGCTGGCCTTCCCGAGCGTCATCGGGAGAGGTCTTGGCGCAGGCGACGCCGACGCTGGTCGCCGCGCCCCAGGACCAGTGCTCGCGCGGCTTGCCGTCGCGCAGCCAGGCCGCGCCGAACGGGGTGGCGACGACGAGCTCGGGCTTGTTGACGGCCGCCTCCAGGCCGACGCCGGCGGCGACGAAGGCCGCGGCGATGGCGACCATCCGCCAGCGCCAGGCGGGGGGGAGGACGGGCGTCAGCGACTGTCCGCGCACGCCGAACGCGCCGGGGATCAGCAGCATCGGCGGCAGCATGATCAGCAGGAAGATCCAGAACTGGCCCGGGGCGGGCTCGCGCCAGGTCACCAGCACATCGGGGATGGTGCGCAGGATGGCGGTGTCGCGGCGCTCCAGCAGGGCCTGGACGCCGACCAGGCCGGCCAGGCCCGCCGCGGTCAGGCCGATGGCGATCAGCGTTCCCAGCAGCTTGGCGGCCATGCCCGCCTCAACGGTCTCCTCGGGGCTTTCGGTCATGCGGTCGTCCACGCTGGCGCTGGTCATGGCCTACCGCGTGGAGGCAGGCAGGGGAAGGGGAGGCCCCCTCCGCGCTGCGCGCTCCTCCCCCGGAGGGGGAAGACGGAGCCGCCGCCTACCGCCGCTTCTTGCGGAACTCCTCGGCCTTTTCCTGGCGGATCTCGGCGCGCAGGCGCTTGGGCGCCGACTTGTCGACCTCGTCGCCGGTCGCGGCCAGCACCTCGTTGGCGAACTCCAGGTCCATCAGCTTCATGCGCTTGATCTCGTCGCGCAGGCGGGCGGCGGTCTCGAATTCGAGGTTGGCGGCGGCCTCGCGCATCTTGGCCTCCAGGTCCTTCAGCGCGGCCTTGAAGTTGTCGCCGCTGAACGGGCGGTCGTCGGTCTCGGACAGGCCCATCGGCACCAGCACGCGGTCGCCGCGCTCGTAGGGGCTGTTGAGGATGTCCTTGATGTCGCGCTTGACGCTCTCGGGCGTGATGCCGTGCTCGAGATTGTAGGCGTGCTGCTTCTCGCGGCGGCGGGCGGTCTCGGCCATGGCCCGCTCCATCGAGCCGGTGATCCGGTCGGCATAGAGCACCACCTTGCCGTCGACGTTCCGCGCCGCCCGGCCGATGGTCTGGATCAGCGAGGTCTCCGAGCGCAGGAAGCCTTCCTTGTCGGCGTCGAGAATGGCCACGAAGCCGCACTCGGGGATGTCCAGGCCCTCGCGCAGCAGGTTGATGCCGACCAGCACGTCGATATTGCCCATCCGCAGCTCGCGGATGATCTCGATGCGCTCCAGGGTGTCGACGTCCGAGTGCATGTAGCGGACGCGGATGCCCTGTTCGTTCAGATATTCGGTCAGGTCCTCGGCCATCTTCTTGGTCAGGACGGTGACCAGGGTGCGGTAGCCCTTCTTGATGGTCTGGCGGATCTCGTCGACCACGTCGTCGACCTGGGAGGCGTTGTCCTTGCTGACCGGGCGAACCTCGACCGGCGGATCGATCAGGCCGGTCGGGCGGATGACCTGCTCGGCGAACACGCCGCCGGCCCGCTCCAGTTCCCAGCTCGCCGGCGTGGCCGAGACGTGCACCGACTGCGGACGCATGGCGTCCCACTCCTCGAACTTGAGGGGGCGGTTGTCGAGCGCGCTGGGCAGGCGGAAGCCGTACTCGGCCAGGGTCCATTTGCGGTTGCGGTCGCCCTTGTACATGGCGCCGATCTGCGGAACCGTCTGGTGGCTCTCGTCGGTGAACAGCAGGGCGTTGTCGGGGATGTATTCGAAGAAGGTCGGCGGCGGCTCGCCCGGCCGGCGGCCCGACAGATAGCGGCTGTAGTTCTCGATCCCGGCGCACGAGCCGGTGGTCTCGATCATCTCGAGATCGAAGGTGGTGCGCTGCTCCAGGCGCTGGGCCTCCAGCAGCTTGCCGTTGGCCACCAGCCATTCCAGCCGCTCCTTCAGCTCCTGGCGGATGGCGATGATCGCCTGGCGCAGGGTCGGGCGCGGGGTGACGTGGTGGCTGTTGGCGTAGACCTTGATCGTCTCCAGGTCGGACGTCTTCTTGCCGGTCAGGGTGTCGAATTCCGAGATCGCCTCGACCTCGTCGCCGAACATCGTGATCCGCCAGGCGCGGTCCTCGTAGTGGGCGGGGAAGATCTCGATGGTGTCGCCGCGGCGGCGGAACGTGCCGCGCTCGAAGGCCTGGTCGTTGCGCTTGTACTGCTGGGCGACGAGGTCGGCGATCAGCTGCTTCTCGTCGACCCGGTCGCCGACCGTCAGGGTGAAGGTCATGGCGGTATAGGTCTCGACCGAGCCGATGCCGTAGATGCAGCTGACCGAGGCCACGACGATGACGTCGTCGCGCTCCAGGATCGCCCGGGTGGCCGAGTGGCGCATCCGGTCGATCTGCTCGTTGATGGACGAGTCCTTCTCGATATAGGTGTCCGTCCGCGGCACATAGGCCTCGGGCTGGTAGTAGTCGTAGTAGCTGACGAAGTACTCGACCGCGTTCTCCGGAAAGAACGACTTCATCTCGCTGTAGAGCTGGGCGGCCAGGGTCTTGTTGGGCGCCAGGATCAGGGCCGGACGCTGGGTCTCGTTGATGACCTGGGCCATGGTGAAGGTCTTGCCCGAGCCCGTGACCCCCAGCAGCACCTGGTCCTGGTCGCCGTTCTGGATGCCCTCGACCAGCTCGCGGATCGCCGTCGGCTGGTCGCCGGCCGGCTTGTACTCGCTGACCAGCTTGAATTTCTTGCCGCCCTCGGACTTGTCCGGCCGCGCGGGGCGGTGCGGGGTCCACAGCATGGGCATGACGCCGACCGATACGTCGCCTACGGCGCCGCCGAGGTTATCCCCATGGCTGTCCATGACGAAGGGCGTCGAGACGTCGGAGACGCCGGAATTGTCGCGAGAAGGCATGGCCCCAAGTTAGGCATGCGCGCGGGTCTCGGCTAGGGGGCCTGCTGACGGGGAGTGGCAGCAGTGTGGCGGCAGGGGCGGCGATCAGCCCTCGACCACCCCCGAACAAGCCTGGCCGTGGCCCCAGGCGACGCCGCGCGAGGTCTCCAGCTGGGCCTGGCGACGGCGGGTCAGGGCGCGGAAGAAGTCGATGCCGGTCTCGTCCTCGATGTCGGCGATCGGCACGACGTACGTCTCCAGCTCGGCCTTCTTCAGCTTGACGTTCGGCAGCTTGAAGCCGACGGCCCGGCCCGAGCGCACGTCGTAGACGATCTTGTAGTAGGCGGCGGGGCCCCAGATCTTGCGCGGACCGAACCGTTCGACGCTGTCGCCGTAGATCGGGCCGGTCATCACGATGATGTCCTCGCGGCCGCCGCACAGCACCCAGGCGCGCACGGCCTCCTCCAGATACTTCCACTGGCCGCGGTTGAAGCCGATGCCGACCTGCGGCGACATGTTGGTCATGGCGAAGCTGTCGTCCATGACCGGCTGGCTGAACTTGGCGTCGGCGGCCGGCGCCTGATGCCCGCGGTCGCGGCCGGTGTTGGTGTAGTCCTCCGGCGTCGGGCTATCCGGGACGAGGTCGTCCTTGTGGAAGTTGTCGCGCCGCTGGGCCGTGCCGATCAGCTCGGCCTTGGTCAGGCGCTCGATCACCCAATCGGGGTTCAGCGTCTTCTTGTTGAAGGACAGGGCGTAGCCGCGCCGGCAGACGACTGGCGCCTGCTCGGCCTGGGCGCTCTCGGAGCGGAGATGGGGCAGGCCGACATCCTTGAACCGGGCCAGGCAGGCGGCCTGGACGGCGGGATCGACGACCGGCGGCGGCGGCGGCGGCGTTGGCGGCGCCTGGGCCAGGACGGGCGCGGCCAGCAGCAGTCCGGCCAGGGTCAGGAAGGGGAGGGCGCGCATCACGCGGCTCCTAGCGGCGGCGCGGCGCGGCGGGCGGCGGCGGGTCCTCGGCTGGCGGCGGCTGGGCGACGGCCTGGGCGGTGCGGACATTGGCGTCGGCCTCGGTCTTCTTGACGTCGGCGTTGGCGGTGATGCCCTTGGCCAGCACGTAGCTGCCGCCGCTGATGCCCAGCAGGGCCAGGACGCTGGTCGGAATTTCGACGAACGTGCCGCTCTCGATCGACAGCAGCAGGAACAGGCCCGCGACCACGAAGGTGAAGATCAGGAACTGGAAGCGCGAGAGGCTGGCCTTGTTGGCCTCGCCGGGCTCGGCGATCAGGAAGTCCAGCGGGATCTTGCCGGTGAACATCTTCCACAGCACCAGGGCGGCGATGCCCAGGATGACGAGCACGATGGCCACGCCGACGAGGATGGGCAGGTCGTACCAAGGCTTCATCACGTCCCCCTCTCGCGCTCCGGGCGCGTCATTTCAGTTTCCGAAAAAGCTTTCCCGACAGGTAGATGGACTGGCCGCCCGCCATCAGCGCCAGCAGGGCCGGATCGGCCTCCGGCAGACTGCGCAGGGGCTCGGCGGAGGCGTGCATGGCGTGGACGGTCTGGATCAGATAGCCGCCGATCGTGACGGCCGCGACCATCAGCAGCTGAATGCGGTCGGCCTCGCCCGCGCCGCTCGCCTCGCTGGCGAACAACCCGTTCAGGCGGCCTGGATCGGTGATCAGCTTCTGGAAAACGACGCCGGCCAACAGGGCCAACCAGATGATCAGACCGATCTCCGCGTAGCGCGCGAGATCATCGAAGACCATGGCCCATGGACGCGCGAAGCTCGACCGATGTCAACCCACGGGTGCATGAAGCTTTTTCGACGGTGGCTCAAGGCCGTCGCTTGCGGGTTGTCGCGTCGGAAGTTCTTATATATGAAGCATATACGAATCGTATAGTGCGGAGCGGCCAATGGGCATCGTCAATATCGAGGACGAGCTGCACGAGCAGCTGCGTCGGGCCAGCAAGGCGTCATACCGGTCGATCAACGCCCAGGCCGCGTTCTGGATCAGGATCGGCATGCTGTGCGAGCTGAACCCGGGCCTCACCTTCCAGGCGCTGGTGGCGCGCGAGCTGAAGGCGGCGGGGGTCGACGACGTCCTCCCGACGGCGGAGGCGCGGCCATGACCATCGAGAACGAGCACCAGCTGGAAAAGCTACGGACCATCGGCAACCTGGTGGCCCGCACGCTGGCGGCGATGGGCGCGGCGCTGGAGCCGGGCATGACCACCAAGGAGCTGGACGATTTCGGCCGCGCCCTGCTGGAGAAGGAAGGCGCGCGCTCGGCGCCCGAGCTGACCTACAACTTCCCGGGCGCGACCTGCATCTCGGTGGGGCCGGACTGCGCGCACGGGATCCCGGACGGCACGGTGATCAAGGCCGGCGACCTGATCAATATCGACGTCTCGGCCGAGCTGGACGGCTATTTCGGCGACACCGGCGCCAGCTTCGCGACGCCGCCGGTCAGCAAGCGCGTCGAGCGCCTCTGCCGCGATGGCCGCCGGGCGATGTGGGCCGGCATTCGGGCGGTGAAGCCGGGCGGCCGGCTGAACGAGGTCGGGCGGTCCATCGAGGCCTTCGCTCGCAAGAACGGCTACAGCCTGGTCCGCAACCTGGCCAGCCACGGGGTCGGCCGCTCGCTGCACGACGAGCCGAGGGAGATCCCAACCTGGTACGAGCCACGCGACCGCCGGGTGATCCCCGAGGGCCTGGTCTTCACGATCGAGCCGTTCCTGTCGCTGGGCGCGGACTGGGTCGAGGAAGGCGACGACGGCTGGACCCTGGCCCCGCCGGGACGCCAGCCCACGGTGCAGTACGAGCACACCCTGGTCGCGACCCGCGGCGGACCGCTGGTGCTGACACTGGTCTAGGGGCGACGTTCAACGCTGGCCGCCTTTCAAATCCGCTCATCCCCGCGAAAGCGGGGATCCAAGCCAAGTCAGCGGATGGATACTGGGCCGAGCATACCGAGAGTCAGCTTGGGTCCCCGCTTTCGCGGGGATGAGCGGCGTTTGGGGCTGAATGTCGATTGGCTTTAAAGGTCCTCGATCGTCTCGCGATCAGGCCCCCGTCGCGTCCACGACGACGAACACGGTCTTGCCGCGCGAGTGCGGCTCCCATCCGGCCGCGATGGCGGAGAGGATGGCGTTCTTGACCAGCTTGAGATCGATCCGCGAGGCCTTCAGCAGCGGCGCGCCGTAGCGCGGCTCCGGGCCGGGCGGGAACTCGACCACGGCCTCGCGCTGCCCTTCCTTGTGGCGCACGGCGATCGCCATGCCGTGCCGCTCGGGCGCTTCGCTCGACCAGCCGGGCTGGCGATGCAGCCGCCAGAGGTAGAGCTCGTCTTCGACCTCGATCTCGAGCTCGGCGCTTTGTTTGGTTCGTGCCATCTATTGCAGTTAGCCCAGCACGCGCGCCCAGGCCACCCCGGCCGGGCCCTCCCGAGGAAAGGACCCCTGCATGATCACCGTCTTCGGCGAGGGGAGAGGCTTCCGGGTCGTCTGGCTGCTGGAGGAGATGGGCCTGCCTTACCGGCTGCGACCGGTCGACATGCTGGCCGGGGTCGAGAACGATCCAGAGTTCCTGGCCATCAACCCCGCCGGCTTCATCCCGGCGATCCAGGACGGCGACGACATCATGGTCGAGTCGATCGCGATCATGGAATATCTGATGGCGCGCTACGGGCCGACGCCGCTGGCGACAGGCCCGCGCGATCCGGCCTTCGCCGCCTATCAGCAGTTCCTGCACTTGGGCGAGGCCGGCCTGGCCACCCCGATCTTCTTCGTCATCGTCAGCCGCATGCTCGCGCCCGAGGCCGAGCGGGACAACTGGGGATCGCGCAAGGCGCGGTCGGTGTTCGAGAGCCGCCGGGGCATCGTGGCCCGGCGGCTGGAGCAGGCGCCCTACATGGCCGGCGACATCTTCACGGCGGCCGACATCTCGATCACCTACGCCCTGGAGCTGGCCCAGCGGGCCGGCGGCGTGGTCCTCACCGATGCCGAGGAGGCCTATGTGGCGCGGACCAGCGCCCGCGAGGCCTATGGGCGGGCGATGGACACCTGCCAGGCGACCAAGGCCTGGGCGGCGGCGGTGAAGGCCGCGCTGGGGGCGGGTTAGGGACGCCCCCTCCGTCACGTCGCCTATCGGCGCCGCGCCACCTCCCCCGCAAGCGGGGCAGGAGGAGTGAAGCTGCCTTCTCCTCACCCGTGAAACGGGGGAGGTGGCGCGCTGCGGATACGCAGCGGGACGGAGGGGGCGCTCAAGGCGCGACCTAAGCTTCCGCCAAAGCCGCCTTCAGCACCGCGAACACCTTCGGGTCCTGCATCTGGCCGACGTTGAAGCGCATGTGGTCCGAGGCGTCCTGGGCGACGCTGAAGACGTCGCCGGGGGCCAGGATCACATCCTGCGCCAAGGCGGCGCGGGCGACGTCCGAGGCGTCCCGCCCGTCGGGCAGGCGGCCCCACAGGTAGAAGCCGCCGCGCGGGGTGACCCAGGTCCGGATCCCGAGGTCCGCCAGCCGGCTCGTCGTGTCGCGCCGCGCGGCCGACAGCCGCCGCCGCAGGGCCTCGACGTGGCGGCGATAGCCGCTGTCGCGCAGGCTGTCGAAGACCAGCTGGGCCGCCACCGGGCTGGCGCCGCCGAAGTTGGTGGCGACCTGCAGGTCGACCATCGCCTCGATCCAGTCCGGCCGGGCCGCGACATAGCCGCAGCGCACGGACGCCGACAGCGTCTTGGAGAAGCTGCCGATGCGGATCACGTTGACCAGGCCGTCGAACGCCGCCAGGCGCGGGGAGGGCTCCGGCTCGAACTCGGCGAAGATGTCATCCTCGACGATGACCAGGCCATGGGCCGAGGCGATGGTCAGCAGCCGGTGCGCGGTCTGGGCCGACATCGTCGCGCCGGTCGGATTGTGGATCGCCGAATTGGTGATGTAGAGACGCGGCCGCTCCTCGGCGAGCACCTCGGCGAAGCGCGCCGTGTCCGGGCCGACGGGGGTGTAGGGGACGCTGACTACCCGGATCTGGTGGGCGCGCAGCAGGGCTCGGAAGTTGAAGTAGCAGGGATCGTCGACCAGCACGGCGTCGCCGGGGCGCAGCAGGAACCGGCAGATCAGGTCGATCGCCTGGGTGCCGGACGCGGTCAGCATCAGCTGCTCGGGCCCGATCTCCAGGCCGTCGGCGGCGCAGCGGCGGGCCAACAGCCGCCGCAGATCCAGCAGGCCGCGCGAATGGCCGTAGTCGCTCAGCAGGGCGTCGTCGGCGCGGGCCAGGCCGCGCATCGCGCGTCGAACGATGGCGTTGGGCATCCAGTCCGGCGGCAGCCAGCCGCAACCCGGCTTCAGCGCCTCGGGCGCGGCGTCCAGCGACTGGCGCGACACCCACAGCGGATCGATCGCCCGGTCGGTCCGGGGGCGCAGGGCGTTGACGACGGGCGTCGCGATCCCGGCCGAGACGTAGAACCCCGAGCCCGGCCGCGACAGGACCACGCCCTCCGAGACCAGGCGATCATAGGCCTCGGCCACGGTCGAGGGCGAGACCTTCAGGGTGGCGGCCAGGCCGCGGATCGACGGCAGCCGATCGCCCTGGGCCAGGGCCCGGCTGGCGATCCGGGCGCGGATCGCCTCCATGACGTCGTCGGTCCTGCTCATCGCCCGCCTCAACTGTACGGCTCTTCGTAACATACAGTTCGATCGAAATTGTACTGATTGTCCCTGGGCTGGCCGCGCTCGCGCCGCCTATGACCGCCGCTCACTTTTCAGCGGACGGGCGGATGGAACAGACATCGAAGGGTTGGGGCAGCGGTCTGCTCGGGGTGATCATCTTCAGCGGCTCGCTGCCGGCCACGCGCGTGGCGATCGGCGGGTTCGAGCCGGTGTTCCTGACCTCGGCCCGCGCGGTGATCGCCGCCCTGATCGGCGCGGTGCTGCTGTTGGCGCTGAGGCAGAAGCGCCCCGCCCCGTCCGATCTGCGTCCGCTGGCGGTGGTGGCGCTCGGCGTGGTGGTCGGCTTTCCGCTGCTGACGGCCCTGGCGCTGCAGCGCGTCACCTCGGCCCACTCGATCGTGTTCATCGGCCTGCTGCCCCTGGCGACAGCCACCTTCGGCGTGCTGCGCGGCGGCGAGCGGCCCAGGCCGGCGTTCTGGCTGTTCTCGATCGTCGGCGGCCTGTCGGTGGCCGGCTTCGCCTTGACGCGCGGCGGAGCGGGCTCGCTGGTCGGCGACCTGCTGATGATCGCGGCCGTGATCGCCTGCGGCCTGGGCTATGCGGAGGGAGCGGTGCTGTCGCGAAGGCTAGGCGGCTGGCAGGTGATCTGCTGGGCCCTGGTCCTGGCCTCGCCGGTCATGGCGATCCTCGCGGTCGCCACCTTGCCGTTGAGCTGGAGCGGCATAGGCGCGCCGGCCTGGC
This sequence comes from Caulobacter sp. 1776, assembly GCF_040545685.1. Classification (NCBI taxonomy): domain Bacteria; kingdom Pseudomonadati; phylum Pseudomonadota; class Alphaproteobacteria; order Caulobacterales; family Caulobacteraceae; genus Caulobacter; species Caulobacter sp. 1776. The sequence goes on along the minus strand of NZ_JBEPMI010000009.1, from coordinate 138,232 downwards.
TGGGCCTGGCCTACGTCTCGGTGTTCAGCATGCTGGTCGGCTTCGTGTTCTGGTACCGCGGCCTGGCCCTGGGCGGCATCGCCAAGGTCGGCCAGCTGCAGCTGCTACAGCCGTTTTTCGGCCTGACCCTGGCCGGCCTGCTGCTGCACGAGCCGGTCGCCCCGGTGATGGTGGCGGTGACGGCGGTGACCGTGCTGTGCGTGGCCGGGGCGAAGCGGTTCGCTTGATCCGTTTCCTTCGCCCCGCCGGAAGAGGGACGTTACTTCGCCTTGTCCATCAGGCCCGCGAAGCGCTCGAACAGGTACAGGCTGTCGGTCGGGCCCGGCGAGGCTTCCGGGTGGTGCTGCACCGAGAACACCGGCTTGTCGGCCAGCTGGATGCCGGCGTTGGTGCCGTCGAACAGCGAGACATGGGTCTCCTGCACCGGGGCCGGCAGGCTGGCGCTGTCCACGGTGAAGCCGTGGTTCATCGAGACGATCTCGACCTTGCCGGTGGTCAGGTCCTTGACCGGGTGGTTGGCGCCGTGGTGGCCCTGGTCCATCTTCACGGTCTTGGCGCCTAGCGCCAGGGCCAGCATCTGGTGGCCCAGGCAGATGCCGAACACCGGCTTGCCGCTCTCGACCAGCGTCTGAATGACCGGAACCGCGTATTCGCCCGTGGCGGCCGGGTCGCCGGGGCCGTTGCTCAGCAGCACGCCGTCCGGGTTGCGGGCCAGGATGTCCTCGGCCGAGGTGTTGGCCGGCACCACCGTGGCGCGGGCCCCGACGTGGGCCAGGGCGCGCAGGATGTTGCGCTTGACGCCGTAGTCGATGACCACGACGTCGTACTTGGGCTTGTCCAGCTTGGCGTAGCCTTCCGGCCACGACCACAGGCCCTCGTCCCAGGTGAAGGTCTGGGTGGTCGAGGCGTCCTTGGCCAGGTCCAGGCCCTCGAGGCCGGCCCAGGCCTTGGCCTTGGCCACCAGGGCGGGCAGGTCGAACTTGCCCTCGGGCGAGTGGGCGATGACGCCGTGCGGCATGCCGGTCTCGCGGATCTTGCGGGTCAGGGCGCGGGTGTCGATCCCGGCCAGGCCGATGACGCCCCGGGTCTTCATCCAGGCGTCGAAGTCGCTGTTGGCGCGCCAGTTGGCCTGCTGCGTCGGGACCTCGCGGAACAGGGCGCCGCGGGCGGCGGTCTCGGCCACGCCGGTGACCTGCTCGACGTCCTCGACATTGGTCCCGACATTGCCGATGTGCGGGAAGGTGAAGGCGACGATCTGGGCCATGTAGGACGGGTCGGTCAGGATCTCCTGATAGCCCGTCATGGCGGTGTTGAAGCACACCTCGCCGACCGCGTCGCCGACCGCGCCGCAGCCCACGCCCTGCAGGATCGTGCCGTCGGCCAGGGCCAGAACGCCGGTGACGCCGGGAAGAAGGTCTTGGGACATTCTGTAGAGCGCCTCCTGAACGCGATGGGAGCCCGAAAAGGGCCGCCTATTGTCGCAAAAAGGCGGGCGAGGAGTAACCCCTGCCCGCCGCGCAAACGGCGGGGTGTCTAGGGGGTATGAAGGAGGGGGTCAACCCCTCGTGGGCCTTTGGCGATCACGCGATTTTCGCTTGGCTCCACATTCCCGTGATATGCGAACGCGCCCCCTCGCGCGGCGCCGGCAAAAGCCCTTATGGTGCAAGGCTTCCAAGCAAAGAAACCCCTAGGCGAAAACTGGGCGAACACGGGAGGACGGCCCCATGCTCGAACTGCGCCCCAATTGCGAGTGCTGCGACCGCGACCTGCCCCCGGGCAGCGACGCGGCCCGAATCTGCACCTTCGAACACACCTTCTGCGCCGACTGCGCCGACCTGCGCTTCGACGCGGCCTGCCCCGACTGCGGCGGCGGCCTGGTCGCGCGCCCGATCCGGCCCGAGAGCGAACTGCACCGCTATCCGGCCTCCCTGCGCCGGGTGGTCAAGGCGCACCGGACGACGGTGGTCCGGCGGGACCCGGAGCGCGAGCGGCCGGCGGGGTGGGCGTAGGGGCACCCTTGACCGGTTGTAACGGACAATCTGTCGCAACGCCGCGCGCGGCCAGGATCGAGGATCGTTAACCCTCCAAGCTTAAGCTCATGAGCGTGCAAGGAGCACCGCCATGACCCCCGCCGCCGCGCCCACGTCAGTCAAGGTTCCCAGGTCCAACCGCTCGGTGTACGGGCTTGGCGAGAGCCTTCTGCACATGGCGCTTTCGGCCGCGATCCCGATCAGCGCGGTCGTCTTCGTGGTGCTGACCTTCTAGGTGTGGAGACCGCCTGAAGTGGCATAAGGATGTCCTTATGTCATGTCCGGTGTTAGGCTCCGCCCCATGAATACAATCACCACCGTCGGCGTCGACGCCGACGACACCCTCTGGCACTGCGAGAGCCTGTTCCGTCTGTCGCACGCGCGCTTCCTGGACCTGCTGTCCGAGCACGGCGACGCCGAGAAGATCGAGGCCCAACTGCTGGCCGTCGAGAAGCGCAACCTGCGGGTCTATGGCTACGGGGCCAAGGGCTTCACCCTGTCGATGATCGAGACGGCGCTGGAGGTCACCGACGGGGCGGTCGACACCCGGGTGATCCGCGAGATCCTGGCCGTGGGCCGCGAGATGCTGACCGAGCCGATCGAGCCGCTGCCCGGCGTCGAGACGGCCCTGGCCACGCTGTCGGACCGCTACCGTCTGATCCTGATCACCAAGGGCGATCTTCTTCACCAGGAGCAGAAGCTGGCCTCGTCGGGCCTGGGCGACTACTTCGTGGCCGTCGAGATCGTGTCCGAGAAGGACGCGGGCACCTACCGCCGGGTGTTCGACCGCTATGGCACGGGCGCCGATCAGGCGGTGATGGCCGGCAACTCGATGAAGTCCGACATCCTGCCGGCGCTGGAGGCGGGGTGCTGGAGCGCCTTGATCCCGTACCCGCTGGTCTGGTCGCACGAGGCGGCCGAGGCCCCGGTGGGCCATGAACGGTATGTGGAGCTGGGGAATATCGGCGAGCTGCCGGGGTGGGTGGATCGGATCGCCCAATCCTGAGCTGGCGGTGTTGAAACCCTCTCTCTTAGAGAGAGGGAGGGGCCCGCCGCGAAGCGGTGGGAGGGTGAGTGGTTACGCCGGTTGACGGCGTGCCGGCACTCCGTCGAACGCCGTAACCACTCACCCCAACCCTCTCTCTAAGAGAGAGGGAGCTCTTCAGGGCGCCACCGACGGCCCCAGGGACTTCGGCGCCTTCGCCTTCCCCAGCCCCGCCACCCAATCCCGCGCCGGCCGCTCGAACGCCGCCAGCGACAGGTAGGCGATCGGGATCAGCAGGATCAGCCACAGCAGGCACCACAGCCGCATGGCGTCGCCGGAGAGGCCCCACAGGCCATGGCCGACCCAGTTCAGCGCGATCTTCAGCGCGATCGGGTGCAGCAGATAGAGGCTGAAGCTGAGCTGGGCCCACGGCGCCATGGCTCGGCTGACCCCGCCCTGGACGCCGGCCGCGTCGGCCGCCACCCCGGCCAGGCCGACGGCGTAGATCAGGAGCAGCAACGCCGTCCGCGAGGCCCCGGCGAACGAGGCCGCGAAGAACGCCGCCAGCAGGGTCCACATCACGAACCGCGCGAAGGGCAGCTTGGCCAGGATGTCCTTCAGCTGGAAGGCCAGCACGCCGAGCATGAAGCCGGGCACGGCGCGGGCGACGCCGAAGTCATAGGTCCACTGCGAGAAGGTCTCGCCGGTGCGCGAGATCCAAAGCAGAAAGGCCAGGCTCCCAAACGCCACGGCGGCGGTGGCCCAGCGGCCCAGGGCGGTGACGCGAAAGATCAGCGGCAGGGCGATGTAGAGCCCCATCTCGGCGCTGATCGCCCAGCTGACGAAGTTCCAGGTCTGGGCCTTGCAGGTCCCCCAGGCGTGGACGAACAGGACGTTCTGGGGGATGCAGCCGACGTCGTAGCGCGACGGGTCGTGCTCGTTCAGCACCCCGGCCCAGCCCAGCGCGGCGATGGCCACGAACACCAGCATCGTCGCCCAGTGCAGCGGTCCCAGGCGGGCCACGCGCTTCTGCAGGAAGTCGCGGTACTTGGCGACGGTCGTGATCCGACCGGTATAGATCGCCGCCATCACATAGCCGGAGATCAGGAAGAACAGATCGACGATCAGGCTGAAGCTCTTGACCGTGTCGTCCACCGCCTGCCAGCGGCCGTCCAGATTGATGAACCGGTTGAAGTGAAACACCACGATCATCAGCGCCCCGACGATGCGCAGGGCGTCGAGGTGAAGCATCTGGTCGGAGTCGGGCTTCAGGGGCGGCAGCTTCAGCATGGTGAAGTGGTGGCACACGCGGATGCTCCCCCGCAATGCGGGGAGGAGAGCATCATCCCGCCCGTCGCCACGCCCCCGGCGCCTTGCCGGTCAGCGCCTTCACGTCGCGGGTCATGTGAGCCTGGTCGGTGAAGCCGGTCTCGGCCGCGATCGACGCCAGCGTGTCCATCGTCCCGGTGATCAGCGCCCAGGCCCGTCGCGCCCGGGCCTCGACCCGCCGGCGACCCCGCTCCCCGGCCTCCTCATAGCCGCCGTCCAGCACCACGGCCGCGTAGGGCGCGGCGTGCAGGTGACGCGGAATGGCGTCGGGCGACAGGGTGTGCCGGAGCGGGGGATGCATGGGAGCAGGTTTAGCGGGGCGCGGAGACGAGCCAGTTAAACCGACGTCATGGGGAGAGCGGGATTCACCTCTCCTCCCCCTCTGGGGGAGGGGGACCGGCGAACGCCGGTGGAGGGGCCTTGTGAACTGGCCAACACACGACCGCTTCGCGGACCCCTCCGTCTCGATGCGTATTCGCATCGATCCACCTCTCCCTAATGGGAGGAAAGATCAGGCGTCTCCCTAGATCGCCACCCGCTTGGCGATCGCGTTGCGTCGGGCCTTGGTCTCCTGCTGGGCGCGCTGCACCGCCTCGGTTTCGGTCGCGTGCAGCAGGTGGTCGATCACCCGCTCCAGGTGGTCGCGCATCGCCTGGCGGGCCGCCGCCGGGTCGCGGGCCTTCAGCGCGTCGACCACGCGGCGGTGCTCGACGATGCGAGGCTCCAGGCCCATGCCGCGGGCGCGGCTGAGGATGTTGCGGGCCAGGGGCGAGCGGTTGCGCCAGTCCCACAGGTTCTCGATCGTGGCGATGATCGCGCCGTTGCCGGTCGAGCGGGCGATGGTCAGGTGGAATTCGCGGTCGGCGTCCTCGCCGCTGATCTCTTCTTCCTCGTGCATCCGCCGCAGCAGGCCTTCCAGCGTCGCGATCTGCTCGTCGCTGATCGAGGTGGCGGCCAGGGCGGCGGCCTCGCCCTCGAACAGGCGGCGGGCCTCGATCAGCTCGAAGGCGCCGATCTCGAAATCCATCTCGGGCGAGGGCGGGACGGGGCGGACATTGCCGGTGACGTAGATGCCCAGGCCGTGGCGGGCCTCGATCATGCCCAGCATTTCCAGGGCGATCATCGCCTCGCGCAAGGTCGGACGGCTGACGCCGAACTGCTCGGCCAGCTCGCGCTCGGTCGGCAGGCGGTCGCCGATCTTGTACTGGCCGCCCTCGATGGCGTCGGCCACGGAGTCGGCGATCTTGCGGTAGAGCTTGACGTTGTCTGACATGGCTGAAGGCGGCTCGAGGACGCGGGGCGTCAAGGTGGGCAAATGTTAGATCCGTGATTCCCTAACATGGGGACCGGCGTGATTTGTCCTACTTTCTCGCGCTCGCCTGCCGATTGGTCAGAGTTTGCCGCCCCTCGTGGCCAGATGTTGGGCGCCGCGGTGGGCGACCACTGGCCTCACCAGTCGTGCATCGAGCCGTCGAGACGGCGGGCGACCGGCAGATAGGCGCGCTTGTATGGGTACTTGGCGGCCAGATCCTCGTCGATGTCGACGCCCAGGCCCGGCGCGTCGCCCGGGTGCAGCATGCCGTCCTTGAAGGTGTAGGCATGCGGGAAGACCGCGTCGGTCTCGGGCGTGTGGCGCATATATTCCTGGACGCCGAAGTTCGGGATCGACAGGTCGAAGTGCAGGGCCGCGCCCATGCAGACTGGCGACAGGTCGGTGGCCCCGTGGCAGCCGGTGCGCACGTGATAGAGGTCGGCGAAGCTGGCCAGCTTCTTCAGGTGGGTGATGCCGCCGGCATGGACGACCGTGGCGCGGATGTAGTCGATCAGCTGCTCCTCGATCAGCTGCTTGCAGTCCCAGACCGAATTGAAGATCTCGCCGACGGCCAGCGGGGTGGTGGTGTGCTGGCGCACCAGGCGGAAGCTGGCTTGGTTCTCGGCCGGCGTGGTGTCCTCCATCCAGAACAGGCGGTAGGGCTCGAGATCCTTGCCCAGCCGCCCGGCCTCGATCGGCGACAGGCGGTGGTGGACGTCGTGCAGCAGGTGCAGGTCGTCGCCTAGGCGCAGGCGAGCGGCCTCGAACAGGGCGGGCGTGCTGCGCATGTAGCGCTCGGTCGACCAGACGGTCTCCTTGGGCAGGTCGCTGTCGGCCGGTTCGTAGAAGAACTTGTCCTTGGAGACGCCGTAGGTGCCGCTCATGCCCGGCACCCCGGTCTGCAGGCGGATGGCCTTGTAGCCCTGCTCGGCGTAGTGGGCCGCGTTGTCGAGGGTCTCCTCGATCGTCTCGCCATTGGCGTGGCCGTAGACCATGACCCCGGCGCGGCAGGCGCCGCCCAGCAGCTGGTAGACGGGCAGGCCGGCGATCTTGCCCTTGATGTCCCACAGCGCCATGTCGACCGCGGCGATGGCGGCCATGGTCACCGGGCCGCGCCGCCAGTAGGCGCCCTTGTACAGGTACTGCCAGATGTCCTCGATCTGGTGGGCGTCGCGGCCGATCAGGCAGGGGATGACGTGCTGGGTGAGATAAGCCTCGACCGCCAGTTCGCGGCCGTTCAGCGTGGCGTCGCCGATGCCGTACACGCCCTCGTCGGTGACGATCTTCAGCGTGACGAAGTTGCGCCCCGGGCACGTGACGATGGTCTTGGCGGCGATGATCTTGGGCATGGGACGCTTTGGCTGGGACGGCAAGGAGCGGGCCGAAGATCACGGCGCGCCGTTGGCGAACGCGACGTCCATCTTCCTCCCTGAATTACCGGTTTACCGCTACCATGAGGGTTGTCAATGCAGTGGTCTGACCACTATGCATAAGTGTCCCGACCTTTAGGGTGTCGTCGGAGAGCGGCGGCGTCTGGCGCGGGCGGAGCGTAGAAAACCGCTCTTCTCGGCGAAAGCCGGGACCCAGATCGTAAGGCAGAGCTTGAGCGTTCCTGGCGCCTCGGAGCCCCTTCAACTGGGCCCCGGCTTTCGCCGAGGAGAGCGGACTTTAGGGTAGGAGTGAAACGGATGCGTCTACTGGCCTTGATCCTGGGTCTCGTCCTCGTCGCCCCGGCCGCCCGGGCCGAGGACGGTTACGACCTGTGGCTCCGCTACAAGCCGGTCGAGGCCTCGGCCAAGGCGCCGTACGCCGCCCGCGCCGCCGCCATCGCGCCCACCGCCGACACCCCGACGATGAAGGTCGTTCGGGCCGAGCTGGAGCGCGGCCTGACCGGCCTAGTCGGCAAGCCGGCTTCGGCCGCCGCCGGCTCGCGCGATGGAGTGATCCAGCTGACCGTCGCGCCGCAGGCGGGCCTCGGCGACGAGGGCTACCGGATCCGCACCATCTCGGTAAACGGCAGGAAGACCACGGTCATCGCCGCCGGCAAGGACATCGGCGTCCTCTACGGCGTGTTCCGCTATCTCGAGCTGATCCAGACCCGCCAGAGCGTCGAGGCCCTCGACATCGCCAGCGCGCCCAAGGTCAAGCTGCGCATGCTGAACCATTGGGACAACCTGAACCGGACGGTCGAGCGCGGCTATGCCGGCCAGTCGATCTTCGACTGGTGGCGGCTGCCCGGCCATGTCGATCCGCGTCTGGTGGACTACGCCCGCGCCAACGCCTCGATCGGCATCAACGGCGCGGTGCTGAACAACGTCAACGCCAAGGCCGACAGCCTGACGCCGCCGTTCATCGCCAAGGCCGCGGCGGTGGCCGACACGCTGCGGCCCTACGGCATCCGGGTCTATCTGTCGGCCCGGTTCTCGGCCCCCATCGAGATCGGCGGCCTGAAGACCGCCGATCCGTCCGACCCCGCCGTCGCCGCCTTCTGGAAGGCCAAGGCCGACGAGCTTTACAAGGCCATCCCCGACTTCGGCGGTTTTCTGGTCAAGGCCAATTCCGAAGGTCAGCCGGGGCCGCAGGACTATGGCCGCACCCACGTCGACGGCGCCAACATGCTGGCCGACGCAGTGGGCCCGCATGGCGGCGTCGTGATCTGGCGCGCCTTCGTCTATTCGCACGAGCAGCCCGACGACCGCGCCAAGCAGGGCTATAACGAGTTCAAGCCGTTCGACGGCCAGTTCCGCGACAACGTGGTCATCCAGGTCAAGAACGGCGCGATCGACTTCCAGCCGCGCGAGCCGTTCCACCCGCTGTTCGGGGCCATGCCGAAGTCGAACCTCGGCATGGAGTTCCAGATCACCAAGGAATATCTCGGCTTCTCGACCCACCTCGTCTATCTGGGCCCGCTCTACGAGGAGACGCTGAAGTCCGACACCCTGGCCCACGGCAAGGGTTCGACGGTGGCCAAGGTGATCGACGGCCAGCTCGATAACCGCAAGCTGACGGTGATGGCCGGCGTCGCCAATATCGGCTCGGACCGCAACTGGTCGGGCTCGCAGTTCGACCAGGCCAACTGGTACGTCTTCGGCCGCCTGGCCTGGGATCCGGAGGCGTCGACCCGGGAGATCGCCACGGACTGGGCCAGGATGACCTTCACCAACGACCCGCGCTTCGTGAAGCCGGTGGTCGAGATGATGATGGGCTCGCGCGAGGCGGCGGTGAACTACATGACCCCGCTGGGCCTGCACCACCAGATGGGCCGCAGCCATCACTACGGCCCGGGGCCGTGGGTCAGCGGCGGGCCGCGCGCCGACTGGACCAGCGTCTACTACGCCAAGGCCGGCCCGGACGGCCTGGGCTTCGATCGCACGCCCTCGGGCAGCAACGCCACGGCCCAGTACGCGCCGGCGGTCGGGGCCTGCTTCGCCGACCTCAAGTGCGTCGACGAGAAGGACCTGCTGTGGTTCCACCACCTCTCGTGGGACTACCGCCTGAAGTCCGGCGACACCCTTTGGGACGGCCTCGTCAAGTCCTACGGCCGCGGGGTGTCGTACGTCGACGGCATGAACCGCACCTGGGCGTCGATGGCGCCGTATGTCGACGCCGGCCGCCATGCCGAGGTCGCCGACTATCTGAAGATCCAGCGCGACGAGGCCCAATGGTGGCGCGACGCCTCGGTGGCCTGGTTCGGCAGCTTCTCGAAGCGGCCGCTGCCGGCGGGAGAAAAGCCCCCGGCGAAGAGCCTGGAAGCGTACGAAGCAGAGGAGTTCCCCTGGGCGCCGGGGGGCTGAGGGGAAGGAACTCTCTCCTCCCCATTAGGGGGAGGTGGATCGCCGCGGATACGCGGCGAGACGGAGGGGGTCCGCGAAGCGGTGGTGCGGTCGCCGCCTCACAGGGCCCCTCCACCGCCGTTCGGCGGTCCCCCTCCCCCAGAGGGGGAGGAGAGGGGAAATTGGCGCGACGAGTGTAGCGGTTGAGCTAAGCTCGCCCGTCAGTCACCTGACACCACACACCTCGGGGCCGCCGCATGAACCTCCTCCTCGCCACGGCTGTGGCCGCCGTCCTCGCCACGGCCGCCCAGGCCGCGCCGCCCGCCACGCTGAAGGCCATCGACGCCCAGCTGGACCGCGACTACCCGGCGCTGGAGGCGCTCTACAAGGACATCCACGCCCATCCGGAGCTGGGCTTCCAGGAGGTCGAGACCGCCGCCAAGCTGGCCAAGGAAATGCGCGCCCTGGGCTTCACGGTCACCGAGGGCGTCGGCAAGACCGGACTCGTGGCGGTGCTGAAGAACGGCGACGGGCCCAAGGTCCTGGTCCGCACCGAGTTGGACGGCCTGCCGATGCAGGAGAAGTCGGGCCTGCCCTGGGCCAGCCAGGCCACCGCCACCTGGAACGGCGAGAAGGTCTTCGTCGCCCATTCGTGCGGCCACGACATCCACATGGCCGCCTGGATCGGGACCGCCCGCCAACTGGTCGCCCAGAAGGCGCGTTGGAAGGGCACGCTGGTCTTCGTCGCCCAGCCGTCCGAGGAGACGGTCAGCGGCGCGCGGGCCATGCTGGCCGACGGCCTGTGGGACAAGATCGGCGGCAAGCCCGACTATGGCTTCGCCCTGCACGTCGGGCCGGGCGCGGCGGGCGAGGTCTATTACAAGGCCGGCGTGCTGACCTCGACTTCGGACGCGCTGGACGTGACGTTCAACGGCCGCGGCGGCCACGGCGCGATGCCGGCGGCGACGATCGACCCGGTGCTGATGGCGGCCCGCTTCACCGTCGACGTCCAGAGCGTGATCAGCCGCGAAAAGGATCCCGCCGCTTTCGGCGTCGTCACGGTCGGCTCGATCCAGGCCGGCAGCGCCGGCAACATCATCCCCGACAAGGCTCGGGTGCGCGGCACCATCCGCACCCAGGACAACGCGGTGCGCGACAAGATCCTGGCCGGGGTCGAGCGCACGGCGAAGGCCGTCGTCGACATGGCCGGCGCGCCGCCGGCCGACCTGAAGATCACGCCGGGCGGCAAGATGGTGGTCAACGACGCCAGCCTGACCGACCGCACCGGGGCGGTGTTCAAGGCCGCGTTCGGCGCCCGCGCCGTGCTGCAGACCACGCCCGGCTCGGCGTCCGAGGACTATTCGGAATTCGTCCTGGCCGGCGTGCCGTCGGTCTATTTCGGCATCGGCGGCTACGACCCCGCCGAGATCGCCAAGGCCAAGGCCGAGGGCCGCCCCTTGCCGGTCAACCACTCGCCGTACTTCGCGCCGACCCCGGGCCCGAGCATCCGGACCGGGGTGGAGGCGATGACCTTGGCGGTGATGAACGTGGTGGGGAAGTAGGGGGAGAGCGCCCCCTCCGTCACGATGCGTATGCATCGCGCCACCTCCCCCGTTTCACGGGTGAGGAAGATGTTCTCCTCCCCTGCGTAGCGGGGGAGGTGGCTCGGCGCCGATAGGCGACGAGACGGAGGGGGCGTCCAGGCCTCGGCGCGCGCGGATCCGATCGACGCACGTGTCCCAGATGCCATCGGCTATGGCCGTCGGATCGCTCATCACATCGGCGGCGGCATAGCGAATGACCATGAGGCCCTGATCCGTCATCCAGGCGTCCCGGCGCTCATCGCGTGCGGGCTGGCTGCCCATGCTATGACCCCAGCCGTCGATCTCGATCACCAGCCTAGCCTCCGCGCAGTAGAAGTCCGCGACATAAGGGCCGATCGGGTGTTGGCGGCGAATGCGCGTAGCGTCCGGTTGACGCGGTCGGAGCCGAACCCACAGCACGACTTCTGGTGGGGTCATGGCGCGGCGCAGGGCCCTGGCGCGCGTGTGGGTTCTGGTTGTTGACCTCATAGGTTGAGTTTACATGCGGACGCCCCCTCCGTCACGCCGCGTATTCGCGGCGCGCCACCTCCCCCGTTTCACGGGTGAGGAGGAACCCCTCCTCCCCTGCGCAGCGGGGGGGGGCGACGAGACGGAGGGGGCGTCCTTCACCTCTCCGCCGCACAGTTCTCCCGAATAAACGCCATGTGGTCCGGCATCACCTCGGCGGACTTGGCGATCACGGCCTTGATCTCGACCATCCGGGCCCGGAACGTGGCCTCGTCCATGGCGTCGGCCATCGGGTCCCAGCCCTCGGGGATGATCCCCTGGCCGATGAAGACCGCGAACCACGAGGTGTCGTTGAACAGCTCCTCGTTCTCGCGGAACACCCGGCCCGAGCCTTTGAACAGCTCGATCTTGTCGGCCAGGTAGTCGGGGATCGGCATCTCGCGCAGATAGTCCCAATAGGGCGTGTCGTTCCGCTGCGTGGCCTTGAAGTGGAGGATCAGGAAATCCCGGATCTTCTCGTATTCGAAGGTCATGGTCCGGTTGTAGCGGTCGGTGTCGGCCTGGCGGAAATGGCGGTCGGGGAAGTGGGCTAGCAGGCGCGAGATGCCGACCTGGATCAGGTGGATCGACTGGCTCTCCAGCGGCTCCATGAAGCCGGCCGACAGGCCGATCGAGACGACGTTCCTGTCCCAGCTCTTCTTGCGGCGGCCGGCGGTGAAGCGCAGCAGGTTCGGCTCGGCCAGGGGCTCGCCGTCGAGGTTGGCCAGCAGGTCGGCCGTGGCCTCGTCGTCGCTGACGAAGCGGCTGCAATAGGCGTAGCCGTTGCCCAGTCGGTGCTGCAGCGGGATCCGCCATTGCCAGCCATAGGGGCGGGCCGTGGCTCGGGTCACCGGAGCCATCGAGCCGGCCAGCGTGCAGGGCATGGCCACCGCGCGGTCGTTCAGCAACCACGGGCTCCAATCCTCGTAGCCGGTCTTCAGGGTCTGCTCGATCAACAGGCCCCGGAAGCCCGAGCAGTCAATGAACAGGTCGCCCTCGATGACGGCTCCGCTTTCCAGCGTGACGGAGGTGACGAAGCCGCTCTCGCCATCCTGCTGGACCGAGGCGATCTTGCCCTCCCGCCGGGCCACGCCCCGCGCTTCGGCGTAGTCGCGCAGGAACCGGGCATAGAGCCCAGCGTCGAACTGGAAGGCGTAGGCGATCTGGCCCAGCGGCGAATTGGCCTGGCCGTTGGGGCGCATGAACTTGCTCTGGCGCGAACCCAGGGTCTGCAGGCTGTAGGCGCCGAGGTCGTCGGTCAGGCCCTGGGCGCGCGCCTTCAGCCAGTAGGCGTGGAACGACACCCCCTCCATGTCGACGCCGTAGGGACCGAACGGGTGGTGGTAGCTGTGGCCGATCCTCAGCCAGTCGACGAAGTCGATGCCCAGCTTGAAGGTGGCCTTGGTCTTCCGGACGAACTCGTTCTCGTCCAGCCCCAGCATCCGGTTGAAGATGTTGATCTGCGGGATGGTCGACTCGCCGACCCCGACCGTGCCGATGGCCTCGGATTCGACCAGGGTGACCTTGGTGTAGCCGTCCTTCAGGAAGCGGCCGAGGGCGGCGGCGGTCATCCAGCCGGCGGTGCCGCCGCCGACGATGACGACGCGGCGCAGGCGAGGGTTCTCGGTCATCGGACGAACTCGGGGGCGGCGCAGTAGCGGGCGATGAAGTCTTCGTGGCTGGGCATGGCGCGGCCGGTCTGTTGGATCAGCGCGCTCAGGCGAGCCATCTGGGTCCGGACGAAGGCCTCGTCGTACTGGTCGACCAGAGGGTCGTGGCGCTGGGGCATGACCCCCTGGCCCAGCAGCACGGCGATCCAGCTGGGCTCGGCGAACAGGTCGTAGTCCGACTGGAACAGCCGGCCCGAGGCGCGGAACAGGTCGATCTTGCGCTTCAAGTCGGGCGGGATCTCCATCTCGCGCAGCGCCTTCCAGTACGGTTCGTCGCGCCGGTTGGCGTGGAAGTGCAGGATGATGAAGTCGCGGATCAGCTCGACCTGCAGGATGGTCAGGCGGTTGTATTCGGCGATCTCGACCGGATCGAAGCCCTTGTCCGGGAACAGGGCCAAGAGCTTGGTGATGCCGGCCTGGATCATGTGGATGCTGGTGCTCTCCAGCGGCTCCAGGAAGCCCGACGACAGGCCGATGGCCACGACGTTCTTGTTCCAGATCTGTTTGCGGCGGCCGGGGCGGAACTTGATGAAGTTCGGGTCCTGGGTCGGCTTGCCGTCCAGCGCGCCTTGCAGGGTCTTCAGCGCGTCCTCGTCGCTGATGTGCTTCGACGAATAGACATAGCCCGTGCCGATCCGGTGCTGCAGCGGGATGCGCCAGATCCAGCCGGCTTCGTGGGCAGTGGCGCGGGTGACCGGGGTCAGGCCATCGCCGCCCATCTCGCACTGCAGGGCCACGGCGCGGTCGTTGGCCAGCCAGTGGCCCCAGTCCTCGAAGCCGGTCTTCAGGGTCTGCTCGATCAGCAGGGCGCGGAAGCCGGTGCAGTCGACAAACAGGTCGGCCTCCAGCCCCTGGCCGCCTTCCAGGGTCACGCCCGTGACGAAGCCGGTCTCGCCGTGCTGCTGGACGCTGGCGACCTTGCCCTCGACCCGCGTCACGCCGCGCTTTTCGGCATGGGCCCGCAGGTAGCGGGCGTAGAGGCCGGCGTCGAAGTGGAAGGCGTATTTCAGGCTCGACATCACCTGGCCGGGGTCCTTCGACGGCAGGGCGAACTTGCCGAGGTTGGCGGCGGTGGCCGGCAGGTTGAAGTCGTCGATCGGCGCGGCCCAGCCCTCGTGATGAGCGCGCAGCCAGAACTGGTGGAACTTCAGCGCCTCGATATCGAGGCCGAAATTGCCGAACGGGTGCAGATAGCGATGGCCGGGCCTCAGCCAGTCGCGGAACTCGATGGCCAGCTTGAAGCTGCCCTTGGTGGCTCGCATGAACTCGGCCTCATCGATGCCGAGGATCTGGTTGAAGGTGGTGATCGGCGGGATCGTGGCCTCGCCGACCCCGACCGTGGCGATGGCGTCGGACTCGACCAGGGTGACGGCCACGCCCTTGGCGTCCAGCACCTTGGCGAGGGCGGCGGCGGTCATCCAACCGGCCGTGCCACCGCCGACGATCAGGACCTTGCGGATGGGGTTGGGGGTCATGAAATCACCGAGCGAAACTTGCCGAGGCCACAGGCCCCCACCGGACCTGCTCCGCAGGTCGTCCGCCCCCGGAGGGGGCAGAGGGATTCTTCTTCCCCTCCGGGGGAGGAGCGCGAAGCGCGGAGGGGGCCTGCCGGACGAGACTAAACACTCGGCATCCCCTCCGCCGTCCGTTCCATCATCGCCCGCATCCGCGCCAGCATCTCCCGTGTCCGCGCGATCGGCATGCGTTCGACCAGCGGATCCCAGCGCTTCGGAACGATCCCTCGCGCCAGCAGCGCGTGGACCCACGCCCCCTCGGGCCAGGTCTCCTCGTCGTACATCACCACGCGGCCGCGGCTTTCGAACTGGGCCAGCTTCCAGGCCAGTTCCTCGGGCGGCGCGTCCAGCACGCCCCAGCGCAGGATGGCCATGTCGCGGGCGCGGTCGAGGGCGGCGGCGGTCAGGCGGTTGAACTCGGTGATCGCCGCCGGGGTGGTCGGCAGCAGGGCGACCAGGCGCGAGACGGTGGTCTGCAGCAGGTGCAGGTCGCCGCCGTCCGCCGCGCCGATCGCGCCCAGCGCCGCGCCGATCGCCACGACGTTGCCGGTCACGGCCTGGGCCCGGCGGCCGGCCTTCAGCGGCGCGTCGTGGGCGAAGGTCGCGACCAGGCCCTCGACGCCGGTGAGCCGCGCGCCGGTCGGCAGCCAGGCGCTCCAGTCGATCCAGTCGTCGGCCTGGCCGGACGCGTCGACGACCAGGTCGGCGTCGGGGCGGCCCTCGACCTGTGTGGCGCCGGCCTGCAGCGCGACCGCCTTCAGCGTGTCGGCATAGGCCTTGGCGTCCAGCAGCAGGCCGTGGTCCAGGGTCGAGAGCGGCGAGCGCGGATCGGGGCTGCGAGGCGCGAAGCGGCCGCGGGCGGCGGCCTGGGCGTTCAGGCTCCAGGCGGCCAGCGGCCCCATCTCGCGCGCCCGTAGCCAGTGCTGGTGGAAGGCCAGGCCGTCCAGGGTCGCGCCGGTCTCGCCGAACGGCTCGACGGCGGCCCCGTGGCGCAGGCCCAGCAGCGGCGTTCCGGTCTCGATCCCAAGCCGGGCGTGCAGGCCGCGCAGGGCGGGGAGGGCGACGAGTTGGCCGGCCGCTGCCGGGCCGGTCTCGGCCACGGCGATCGCGGCGGCGCCCTGGCCCGCCGTCGCCAACACGGCCGCCGTCATCCAGGCGTCGACGCCGCTTCCGACGATCAGGATCCTCATGCGGACACCCGGGCGTCGGCGACCGAGCGCAGATAGGCTTCGTGCTCGGGCATGGCGGCCACCGTCCGGGCGATGGCGGCTTTCAGCTCGGCCAGCACCCGCGCCGAGTCGGCCGGATCGATCGCCGCCAGCAGCGGGTCATGGCCGTCGGGCATGACGTTCTGGCCCAGATAGACCGCCAGCCACGAGGGCTCCTTGAAGAAGCCATCCTTGTAGGCGGCCACCACGCCGCGCTCGCGGAACAGGGCGATCTTGTCGGCCAGGCTATCGGGGATCGGCGCGGCGGCGCGGTCGCGCCAGAACGCGGAATCGTCGCGCTGGTTGGCGTGGTAGTGCAGGACCAGGAAATCGCGGATCCGCTCGAACTCCAGGTCCATGACCCGGTTGTACTCGTCCTGGTCGGCCCGGTCGCAGCCCTGGTGCGGGAACAGCTCCAGCAGGGTCGAGATCGCCACCTGGATCAGGTGGATGCTGGTGCTTTCCAGCGGCTCCAGGAAGCCCGACGACAGGCCGATGGCCACCACGTTCTTCAGCCACTGCGTCTTGCGCCGACCGGTGACGAAGCGGAGGAAGCGCGGGTCCGCTTGCGCCTGGCCATCCAGCTTCGCGAGCAGGACGCGGGCGGCCTCGTCGTCGTCGATATAGCTGGAGCAGTAGACATAGCCGTTGCCGACCCGGTGCTGCAGCGGGATGCGCCAGCGCCAGCCGGCGGCGTCCGAGGTGGCGCGGGTCAGGGGCGTGGCGGGCTCGACCGAGTCGCACGGCACGGCGGCGGCGCGATCGCAGGGCAGCCAGCGGGTCCAGTCGTCGTAGCCGGCGTTCAGCGCGCCCTCGATCAAGAGACCCCGGAAGCCGGAGCAGTCGATGAACAGATCGCCTTCGATCACCTGGGCGCTTTCCAGCGTCACGCCCGTGACGAAGCCGTCCTCGGGGCGCTGTTGGACGCTGGCGATCCTGCCTTCGGTGCGGACCACGCCCCGCGCTTCCGAATAGGCGCGCAGGTACAGGGCGTAGAGGCCGGCGTCGAACTGGTAGGCGTAGTTGAAGGTCGAGCCCAGCGCGCGCGGGTCGGGGGAGGGCGGGGCGAACTTGCCCGCCAGGCCGGCCATGATCGGCAGGCTGTAGGCCTGGATCGCATCGGCCTGACCCAAAGCGCGGGCCCGCAGCCAGTGCTGGTGGAACGGGACGCCGCCGATCGGATGGCCGAACGCCCCGAACGGATGGACATAGGCCTGGCCCTGGCGGCCCCAGTCGCGGAACTCGATGCCCAGCTTGTAGGTCGCCTGGGTCTTGCGCATGAAGTCGGCCTCGTCCAGGCCGAGGCGGGCGTTGTAATTGCGGATGTGCGGCACCGTGGCCTCGCCGACCCCGACCGTGCCGATCTCGGCCGATTCGACCAGCTCGATGGCGATCGGCAGGCCGTTCAGCACCGCGACCAGGCCGGCGGCGGTCATCCAGCCGGCCGTGCCGCCGCCGACGATGACGATCTTGCGGATGGGGGTCATGGGCACGTTCTGTCTGTCATCCCGGACGTAGCGTAGCGGAGATCCGGGACCGCCAGAAACGCCAGCGCCTGTCGCGGTCCCGGCTCTGCGCGCTTCGCGCTCCGGCCGGGAAGACAGTTTTCAAGGTGCGTCAAACCGACGCGTCCCACTTCTGTCGCCAAGCCGCCGGCGCGAACGTTTTCGTCCGTCATCCTGTCTCCTCCCCCGGTCGCCGGCGTACCGGACCTTCGACAAAGCGCCGCGGTCCCCGCCGGTCATAATTGACAACGCTGTCTGTCGTTGTCATCGTTAGCTTCGCTGGACCTCGAAAATCCAGCGCGCCGTGGCCAGGCCACGGATTGGGGGATTGCCAGGTAGAGGGTTCGGTGTGCGGAAACCGCGTAGCGGTCACCGCCTCTACCTAAAATGGTAACGTTCCCAATCCTTATGGCTAAACGAACCTGGTGTCGGTGACAACGCTTGACGGCGGATCGTCTGTCATGTGATCTGACAACAATGGTCACGGTAACATTGACCAAAATGGTAGCGCTACCGGCGCTGCCAAATGAAAAAAGGGGAGGTAGACGACATGGGCACGGCCAAAGGGCCGTCCGCGCAGCGCGGACGCAATTTCATACCGAATAATCTGAAATACGGGGTTTCGATGCTGGCGCTCGGGGCGCTGGTCATCGGCATGCCTGCCATGGCTCAGACCGCGCCGGCCAAGTCCGACGCCCAGACGGTCGACGAAGTCATCGTCACCAGCATCAAGCAGAGCCTGAAGAGCAGCCAGCAGCTGAAGCAGTCGTCCGAGATCATCGGCGACTCGATCACCGCCGAGGACATCGGCGCCCTGCCGGACCGCTCGGTCACCGAAGCGCTGTCGCGCGTCCCTGGCGTGTCCATCAACCGTTTCGCCGCCGGCGTCGACCCCGACCACTTCTCGGTCGAGGGCTCGGGCGTGGTCGTCCGCGGCCTGAACTTCGTCCGTTCGGAACTGAACGGCCGCGACACCTTCACGGCCAATAACGGCCGCATCCTCAGCTTCGCCGACGTTCCCTCGGAACTGATGGGCGGCGTCGACGTGTTCAAGAGCCCCTCGGCCGACCTGATCGAGGGCGGCATCTCGGGCACGGTGAACCTGCGCACGCGCCTGCCGTTCGACAGCAAGAAGCGCATCCTGTCGCTGTCGGTTGAGAACAGCTACGGCGACCTGGTCAAGGAATGGAAGCCGACCTATTCGGTGCTCTACAGCGACCGCTTCGACACCGCCATCGGCGAGGTCGGCATCCTGGCTAGCTTCGTGAACTCCAAGCTGGCGACCCGCAGCGACGCCATCCAGGCGTCGAACTTCGGTTGCCGCACCAATCTGGGCCAGGCCGTCGCCAACTGCGGCAATGGCGCGAAGGGCCTCTGGTTCCCGCGCGGCGCCGCGTTCCGCTCCACCGAAAGCGACCGCAAGCGTGAAGGCCGCGCGGCGGCCGTGCAGTGGAAGAGCAACGACGGCTCCATGCAGGCCGCGTTCCAGTACCTGCGGTCGAAAGCGACCAGCAAGTGGACCGAGCACGCGATCGAAATCGCCACCGACAACGTCGTCGGCAACGGCGACTCGCGTCCGGCCGCCGGCACCAGCTTCACGTTCGACGACAGCGGCGTGTTCACCAACGGCGTGATCACCGGCACCACCGGCTGGCGCGCCGACCAGCAGGGCTCGGACCCGCGCACGCCGATCGACGGCCTGCAGTCGAACAACGTCCGTCGTGACGAGAACAACACCAACATCACGACCGACTACGGCTTCAACTTCAAATGGACGCCGAACGAACACTGGGGCCTGCTGTTCGACGCCCAGCACGTCGACTCCAAGGCCGACGGCATCAGCATGGGCCTGTGGGGGTCGACGTTCCAGAACGCCTCGATCACCTTGCACGGCAAGGACCTGCCGGACGTGGCCTTCACGGCGCCGTCCAATGGCACGACCGTGTCGAACTGCGCGCCGTTCAACAACAACTGCCCGTCCTACGCCCGTGGCGCGCACAGCAGCCTGAGCGATCCGTACAACAGCTTCTGGCGCTCGGCGATGGACCACATCGAGCAGTCGGAAGGCACCGAGGACGCGGTCAAGTTCGACGTCGAATACAAGTTCAACAACGACACCTGGTTCGACTCCGTGAAGGCCGGCGTGCGCTGGTCGGAACGCGATCAGACCACCCGCTTCTCGACCTACAACTGGGGTGTGCTCTCGGAAATCTGGGGCAGCGGCGGCCCGGTCTGGTTCGATGACCCGATCAACGGCAACCCCAACACCGCCGGCGGCGAAACCAGCGCGCGGGTGACCGAGACCTTCGCCTTCGACAACTTCCTGCGCGGCAAGACCGCCGTCCCGACCGGCTCGGATCCGCGCCTGTTCTTCTCGCAGAATCTGGTCGACAACTACGGGGCCGTCTCGCGGTTCGCTCTGTCGGTCGGCGACGAGTGGCGCGACCGCCTGTCGGGCAGCTGCCCGCAGAACTGGGTGCCCTTGGCGCAGCGTTGCGACGTCGTCGCCGGTACGCCGTTCAAGCCGGGCGAGATCAACCCGGTCAACGAGAAGACCAAGTCCGCCTATCTGATGACCCGCTTCAAGGGCGACATGGGCGACCTGCGCGTCAGCGGCAATATCGGCGTGCGCTACACCAAGACCGACCGCGTGGCGGATGGCCTTCTGACGTTCCCGAACTCGACCAGCCTGGCCACCGACGCCGACTGCGTGAAGGCGTTGACCGACTGGCAGGCCCTGCCGGACCCGAAGGCGCCGTTCATCCCCTCGTCGTTCTGCGGTCTGACGCCGCAGGTTCGGGCCGCGGCCCGCGCCTGGCAAAATGGGGCCACCATCCCCAGCTCGGCCAAGGCCTCGTTCGAATATTGGCTGCCCAGCTTCAACCTGAAGGTCATGGCGCCGCACGGCCTGCAGTATCGCTTCGGCCTGTCCAAGACGCTCACCCCGCCGGACATCGGCCTGACGCGCAACTATTATAATCTGGCGCTGAACACGAACGCCGACGGCATCACCAATGGCCGGCCGTCGGGCAATGTCACGGTCGGCAATCCCTTCCTGAAGCCGACCCAGTCCAAGAACATCGACGCCTCGGTGGAATGGTACTTCGCGCCGGTCGGCTCGCTGACCGTCGCGGCCTTCTACAAGGAGCTGACCAACGTCGCGACCAACACGACCGCCCGCGTGCCGTTCACCAACAACGGCGCCACGTTCGACGTGCTGGTCACCACGCCGGGCAACTCGGACCAGACCGCCAAGGTCAAGGGCTTCGAAGTCGGCTACCAGCAGTTCTACGACTTCCTGCCCAAGCCGCTGGACGGCCTGGGGATCAACGCCAACTTCAGCTACATCGACAGCAAGGGCGTGCCGCAAAGCACCCTGTCGGCGACCGACCCCGACGTGGCCGCCGGCCGCGTCACCACGGTCGACACCAGCAAGCTGCCGCTGCAAGGCCTGTCGAAGTACAACGCCAACTTCGC
This sequence comes from Caulobacter sp. 1776, assembly GCF_040545685.1. Classification (NCBI taxonomy): domain Bacteria; kingdom Pseudomonadati; phylum Pseudomonadota; class Alphaproteobacteria; order Caulobacterales; family Caulobacteraceae; genus Caulobacter; species Caulobacter sp. 1776. The sequence continues at coordinate 117,339 of NZ_JBEPMI010000009.1, read as the reverse complement.
GCTGATCTACGAGAAGAAGAAGATCTCGGCGCGCCTGGCCTACAACTGGCGCTCGGACTTCCTGCTGACGGTCCGCGACGTGATCGTGCCGTTCGCGCCGATCATGAACGAGGCGACCGGCCAGCTGGACGGCTCGTTCTTCTACACGATCAACGACAAGATGAAGGTCGGGGTACAGGGCGTGAACCTGCTCAACGAGACGACCCGGACGACGCAGGTGCTGAACAACGACCTGCTGAAGACCGGCCGTTCCTGGTTCATGGCCGACCGTCGCTATACGGTCGTGCTGCGCGCCAGCTTCTAGGTTCGAAGGTTCGCGGCCCGGGATCCTCAGCCCGGGCCGCGGAAACCTGGCTATCTCTGTCACGTCTCGGCGCGCATCGTCTTCCTTGGGCGGTGCGCGTTTTTCTTGGAGCTTCCCGATGCGTCCTTCCCGTCGAGACCTTCTGGCCGCGGGCGCCGCCGCGGCGTTCGCCGGCCCCGTCTTCGCCGCGCCGGAACAGGATGGGGAGACGCCCCTGCGCGACCTGGCCAAGGCCAAGGGCCTCTATTTCGGCAGCGCCGTCGGGGCCGGCCCCAAGGGCGAGCTCACCGGCTCGCTCGACGATCCGAAATACCGCGAGATCATCGCCCGCGAGTGCGGCGTGCTGGTCCCCGAGAACGAGCTGAAGTGGTACGTGGTCCGCCAGGGCGGGCCCAAGCCCTTCCACTTCGAGCGCGCCGACCGCATCGCCGCCTTCGCCAAGGCGCACGGCCAGGCCATGCGCGGGCACACCCTGCTGTGGCACCATCCGAAATGGTTCCCCCAGTGGCTGACGCACTACGACTTCGGCCCCAAGCCCGCCGACGCGGTCGCCAAGATGCTGACCGAGCACATCCGCACGGTCTGCGCGCGCTATCCGCAGATGATCTCGTGGGACGTGGTCAACGAGACCGTCGATCCCAAGGACGGCTCGCTGCGCAGGACGATCTTCTCCGACGCCATGGGCCAGGAACCGGTGCTGGACCTGGCCTTCCACGTCGCCCGCGAGGCCGCGCCGAAGGCCCGCCTCGTCTACAACGACTATATGGGCCAGGAGGTCGGCAACGAACAGCATCGCGCCGGCGTGCTGAAGCTGCTGGAAGGCTTCAAGAAGCGCGGGACGCCGGTCGACGCCCTGGGCGTCCAGAGCCACATCGGGGCCGAGAACGCCGACAGCTTCACCGGCTTCGGCAAGCCGCAGACCAAGGAATGGACCGCCTTCCTCGATGAGGTCACCGGCATGGGCTACGACCTGCTGGTCACCGAGTTCGACGTCCACGACAAGGGCCTGCCCGCCGCCTTTGGCCCGCGCGACGCCGAGGTCGCCGCCTACGCCAAGGCCTATCTCGACCAGATGTTGAGCTATCGCCAGACCAAAGAGGTTCTGGCCTGGGGCATGGTCGACAAATATTCGTGGCTGCAGGGCCTGTGGCCGCGCGAGGACAGGCTGCCCAAGCGCCCGACGCTCTATGACGACGACTACAGGCCCAAGCCCCTGCGCGAAGCGGTGGCCGCGGCGCTACGGGCGGCGCCGGCGCGGTAGATGCGGTGAACGCCCTTCCGTAGGAATAAAATTTCGCCTCGGGCTCGAGAGCGTTGGACATGGCAAAGGTTAGATGACGTCGTGGCGCTGGTAAGATCAATCACCCGATGGGCCTGTCTGGCGGCGTTGGCGATCGCGACTCCGTCCCTGGCCCAGCTGCCGCAACGCGACGTCGCCGCCGGCCGAGCCGAGCACGCGCGGATGCTGAAGGCGCTCGGGATCAATACGCCGCTGCGCCCAGGCGTCGACGGCTACGACAAGGGCGCGCCCAATGCGGTGAACTACGACGAGGCCAAGGCCGGGCCGTTCAGCCTGTTGCCCGATCCACTGCGCCTGCCAGACGGCGCGCCGGTGGCCGACGCCGAGACCTGGTGGAAGATCCGTCGCCCGCAGATCGTCGAACTCTACGCCCGCGAGGAGCACGGCCGGGTTCCCCGCCACGCGCCGAAGATCGCCTGGCGGGTGGTCAAGGAGACCCGCGCGGTCCGGGCTGGCGTTCCGGTGGTCGAAAAGCGTCTGGCCGGTGTCGCCGACAACCGCCGGGTCCCGTCGATCCCGGTCTCGCTGGACATGCTGGTGGTGGCGCCGGAGGGCAGGACCGGCGTCCCGCTGATCCTCGAGTTCGGCTTCCCCGACGGCGCGCCGTGGATGCGCGGGCGTCCGGCCCCACCGGGACCGGACTGGCGCGATCTGGTCATCGCCCGAGGCTGGGCCTACGCCATCCTCGACCCGACCAGCGTCCAGGCCGACGACCCGGCCAAGCTCTCGCAAGGGATCATCGGCCTGGCCAACCGAGGCCGGCCGCGCAAGCCCGACGACTGGGGCGCCCTGCGCGCCTGGGCGTGGGGCGCCAGCCGCGCCGTCGACTATTTCGAGACTGACCCGGCCGTCGATCCCAAGCGGATCGGCGTCGAGGGCCTGTCGCGCTACGGTAAGGCCGCGCTGCTGGCCATGGCCTACGAGCCGCGCCTGGCCGTGGGCCTGATCGCCTCGTCCGGCGAAGGCGGCGCCAAGCTGCATCGGCGCCGGCGCGGCGAGCAGGTCGAGAACCTGGCGGCCGAGGGCGAGCATCACTGGATGGCCGGGAGCTTCCTGAAATACGCCGGCCCGCTGACCGCCGACGATCTGCCCGTCGACGCCCACGAACTGATCGCCCTGGCCGCGCCGCGCCCGCTGTTCATCAGCGTCGGCAACGACGAGGCCGACGCCTGGATCGACTCGCGCGGCATGTTCATGGCCGAGGTCGCGGCCGGGCCGGTCTATCGGCTGCTGGGGGCCAAGGACCTCGGGGTGACGACGTTCCCCGCGCCCCTGACCCTGATCGCCGATGGCGACCTGGCGTTCCGGCAGCACGAGGGCGGCCACACGCCCGGTCCGAACTGGCCATTCTTCCTGGACTTCGCGGCGCGTTATTTCGAGGGCAAGCGATAGTCGCCATAGCGTCCCCTTCGTCATGGCGCGTATCCGCGGCGAGACGGAGGGGGCGTCCCCCAAATTTCGCCGCGAAGTTCCGCTCAAGGATCGCTACGGTGCGTCACCGGAATCGAACCTCGAAAGACCCCATGCGCTTCATCGCCCCCCTGACCCTGGCCATCACGCTCGCCGCCGGCGCCGCCCACGCCCAGGTGCAACCCTCGGCCCCGCCGCAGCTGAACGCCGGCCCCTCGGCCGCCGCCGTCGCCGGCAAGGCCTTCCTGGAAAAGAACGCCAAGGCTCCGGGCGTGATCACCCTGCCGTCGGGCCTGCAGTACAAGGTCGTGACCAGCGGCCCCAAGACCGGCCCGTCGCCGAAGCTCGGCGACATCGTCAAGGTCCACTACGAGGGCAAGCTGCTGAACGGCACGGTGTTCGATAGCAGCTTCGCGCGCGGCAAGGCGGCGATCATGCCCGCCGACGGCCTGATCCCGGGCTGGCTGGAGGCGCTGCCGCTGATGAAGGTCGGCGACGAGTGGACCCTCTACATCCCGTCCGAGCTGGCCTACGGCTCGCGCGACATGGGCGAGATCCCGCCGGACAGCGTGCTGGTGTTCCGCCTGCAGCTGCTGGGCATGCTGGCGGTGGACTAGGGGCCGACTTGCCCCCTCCGGGCCTTCGGCCCTCCTCCCCCGGAGGGGGGAAGAGGGATCACCTTCCGCCCCCTCCGGGGGCGGACGACCTGCGGAGCAGGTCAGGTGGGGGCAAGTGACCGTCTCTACTGCTTCCGGCTCTTCATCAGCGGCTGGATCTTCTCTCCAAAGTCCTCGACGCCCTTCACGAAGTCGTCGAACGTCAGCAGCACGCCGGCCGTGCCCGGCACGGCGGCGATCTCGTCCATCATCCGGGCGATGCTCTCATAGCTGCCGACCAGGGTGCCCATGTTCAGGTTCACCGCCGATTCCGGCGCGGCCAGCTGGGTGGTGTTGGTGGTGGCGCCGGCCTTGGCGTTGGGGGCCGCCTGGTTGGTCAGCCAGGCCAGGGCCTCCTGGTCGGCGCCCGCGCGATAGGACTGCCACTTGGCCATGGCCTTTTCGTCGGTCTCGTCGGCGATGATCATGAACAGCAGGAACGACTGCACGTCGCGGCCGGTCTTCTCGGCGGCCGCCTCCAGCCGCTTGTTGACCGAGGCGAAGGCGGTCGGGGTGTTGACGCCCTTGCCCAGGGCGAAGCTGTAGTCGGCGTATTGCGCCGTGAAGGCCAGGCCCTCGTCGGACGAGCCGGCGCAGATCAGCTTGGTCTCCTTCGGGTGCGGGCTGACCCGGCAATCGTCCATGGTGAAGTACTTGCCCTTGAAGTCCGAGACGCCGGTCTCCAGCAGCTCCTTCAGCACGGTCGTGTATTCGGCCAGGTAGTTGTAGCGGTCGGTATAGTGCTCCTCGCCCGGCCACAGGCCCATCTGGCTGTACTCGGCCTTCTGCCATCCGGTCACCAGGTTGATGCCGAAGCGGCCCGGGGCGATCGAGTCGATGGTCGAGGCCATGCGGGCCACGATGGCCGGCGGGATGGTCAGGGTGGCGACGGTGGCGAAGATCTTGATCTTCGAGGTCACGGCCGCCAGGCCCGACATCAGGGTGAAGCTCTCGAGATTGTGCTCCCAGAACTGGGTCTTGCCGCCGAACCCGCGCAGCTTGATCATCGAGAGCGCGAAGTCGAAGCCGTACTTCTCGGCCTTTTGGGTGATCTCCTTGTTCAGCGCGAAGCTGGGCATGTACTGCGGCGCGGTCTCGGAGATGAGCCAGCCGTTGTTGCCGATGGGAATGAAGACGCCGACCTGCATGGGTAGGGTTCCTGTTCTAGTTCCTTAAATCCGCTCTCCCCGGCGAAAGCCGGGGCCCAGATTCATCCAGAGAGTTTTGGGTGTTCGCGCCAGCCGCCCGCCCCGTCGCCGAGAAGCTGGGGTTCGATCTGGGCCCGGCTTTCGCCGGGGAGAGCGGTAAAAAGTGCTCACGCCCCCTCCAAAAACTTCACCAGACCTTCGTTGAAGGTCTCGGGATCCGTCACCGTGAACCCGTGCCCGCCCCAGGCGACCATCTGAAAGTCCGCGTTGGGGAGCCGTCCGGCCATCCGCTGGGAACAGCTCATCGGCACCAGCATGTCGTCGGCGCTGGCGCTGATCAGGACGCGGTGGGGGATCTCCTCCAGCCGCGCGTCGACGTCGAAGGCCAGGAGGGCGTTGATCCGGGCCAGCACCACCTCGCGCGGCGGGAAGCCGGCCACGTGGTGGGCCTCCTCGGCCTGCAGCCGGGCGTGGTTCCGCGAGATCCAGTCGGCCGGGTAGAGGAAGATCGGCTGGGCGTGGACATAGGCCTGCGGCCCGGTGTCGTTCAGCAGGTGGATGCGGGTGTCGAAGCAGCGCCTGATGTGCGGGTCGGGCCGCGACCAGCCGTTGACCACCACCAGCTTGCCGAGACGATCGGGGTGGGACAGGGCCAGGGCCAGGCCCGCGTTGCCGCCCGCCGCGTGGCCGACCACATGCGCTTTCGCCAAGCCAAGGGCGTCCATGACCTTGACCATGTCGTCGGCCATGTCCTGGACGCTGTAAGGGGAGGGGAGCTCGCGGACGCTGCGCCCCGTGCCGCGATGGTCGTACAGCACCACCGGCCAATGCTCGAGCAGCGCCTGCATCTGCGGGGCCCAGAACGCGCCCGACCCGCCCAGCCCCGACGACAGCAGCACGACCTCGCGGCCGGCCACGGGGCCGCCGTGCAGCTCGTAATAGAGGCCGTCGACAAGGCCAGAATTCATGACCGCACCCCCAACCGCTCATCCCCGCGAAAGCGGGAACCCAAGCTGACTCTTGGGGATTGGCGCGGCCGAGCCATGGTCCGCCGACCCGGCTTGGGTCCCCGCTTTCGCGGGAATGAGCGGGGGAGGAGACGCATCAGCGCTTGCCGATGTGGGCGACCGAGGCGATCTCGACCACGAAGCCGGGCTTCACCAGGCCGCACTGGATGCAGTAGCGGGCCGGTTTGTCGCCGGGGAAGTACTCGGCATAGACCTTGTTCATCGGCGCGTAGTGGGCCCAGTCGGTCAGGAAGATGTGGTTCATGGTCACGTCTTCCAGCGTCCCGCCGGCGGTCTCGATCACCGACTTGATGGTCTCCAGCACCTGGCGGGTCTGGGCCTCGGCGTCGTCGGGATTGGCGACATTGTTGTCCTTGTCGAAGGCCAGGGTGCCCGAGACGTAGACGATCCCGTCGGCCAGCGTGCCGGGCGAGAACGGGGCGATGGGCGTGCCCGTGCCGGGCGGGGTGATGACGGTCTTGGGCATCTGAAATCTCCCTCTAAATCCTCATCAATCCGCTCTTCCCGGCGAAAGCCGGGACCCAGATTCACCCTGGGTGTCGGACCAACTTGGCGCTTCTCAGCCTTACGATCTGGGCCCCGGCTTTCGCCGGGGAGAGCGGGGTTATTTGGACGGCGCCAGCTGCCCGAACGCCCCCTTGAAGTCGGCCGTGGTCGAGACCCAGCCGAAGAAAGTCTCGATGTTGAACAGGGCCGCCTTCTGGAGGAATTCGGGCCCGGCCTGGTGGGTGGCGTCCTCCAGCACGGTCCCGAAATATTCCAGCATGAAGCCGTCGCGCAGGGTCGATTCCACGCAGACGTTGGTGGCGATGCCGACGAACACCAGGTGGCGGATGCCGCGCGCCCGCAGCACGCTGTCCAGCTGGCTGTTGAAGAAGCCGCTATAGCGGGTCTTGTGCAGCCGGATGTCGCCTGGCTCGGGCGTCAGCTCGTCGACCAGCTCGTAGTCCCACTGGCCGCGCGCCAGCAGCTTGCCCTGCAGCTCAGGCTTGGCGCGCATGGTCTTCAGGGCGTTGGACTTCCACCAGTTGGGCGAGCCCGGACCGCCGGCTTCCACATACTGGTCGTCCCAGCCGTTCTGGAAATAGATCACCTGCATGCCAGCCCCGCGGGCCACCGTCAGCACGCCCTTGATCTGCTGGATCACCGCCGCCGCGCCCGAGATGTCGAAGCCGGCCAGGTCCAGATAGCCGCCGGGCGAGGCGTAGGCGTTCTGCATGTCGATGACGATCACCGCCGTGGTCTTGGGATCGACCGGGATCGGCTCGGGCCGCGCCGGCAGCATGACGGCGTTGGGGGAGAGCGGGGTGATCGTGGACGTCATCGACGTCGGCTCCCTTGTGGTTTGCGAGAGGCATGGAATACCATCCCGCGTAACGTTGCAATCCGAACCGTTCGGTCCATGTTTGACCAAATGGTCCAAGTTCGAGATGTGATGACCGCTCCCGTGGCCAAGACCGTCAAGCCGCCGCGCAAGACCGGGCCCCGCGCCGTCGCCAAGGATGCGTCCGGCGCCCGCAAGCTGGTCAAGGCCGCCCAATCGGCGGGCGATGGCGCGCCCTCCGAAACCCCCAAGGGCCCTCGGGCGAAGGCCGGCGAGGCGCGCAAGGCCGCGATCCTCAAGGCCGCCCTGGCCGTGTTCGCGCGCCAGGGCCTGGACGGCGCCAGCGTCGAGGCCATCGCCCAGGCGGCGGGGATCTCCAAGGCCAACCTGCTCTACTACCACCCGTCCAAGGACGCGCTTTACCTGGCGGTGCTGGAGCAGGGCCTGGCTCTGTGGCTGGCGCCGCTGAGCCGCTTCACCGAGGCCGACGATCCGGCCGAGGCCATCGCCGCCCTGATCGGCGCCAAGCTCGTCCTGAGCCGCGACCATCCCGAGGTCTCGCGGCTGTTCGCCCTGGAGATGCTGCGCGGCGCGCCGCTGCTGAAACCGGTGCTGGCCGGACCGCTGAAGGCGGTGTTCGACGCCAAGGTCGCGGTGATCCAGGCGTGGGTCGCGGCGGGCAAGCTGTCCCGAGTCGATCCGCCGCACCTGATCTTCGCGATCTGGGCCCTGACCCAGCACTATGCCGACTTCGCCGTCCAGGTGCGGGCGCTGAGTGGTAAGACCTTGTCCGACAAGGCGTTCATGGACGAAACCCAGGCCGCGATCACGGCCCTGGTGCTGGACGGGGCGAGAAGGCGGTAGGGGCCAAAAGGCTGTCATCCCGGACAAGCGCGTAGCGCGCCGATCCGGGACCACCGGAAGCTCCGAGCTTGTCGCGGTCCCGGCTCTCCGCTCCGCTTCGGCCGGGATGACAGGGAGATTTGACGCCCTGCGTCTAAGGGCCGCGTTTCACAGTTCGCCGTCCGAGCCGAAAATGCGGTCAGACATGACCCGCCCAGACGCGACATCTCAGACTTCAGAGACGCGGCCCATGCGACTGATCCACGGGATCGTCGGCGCGGCCGCGGTGCTGGTGGCCGTCTCGATCCTGGGGGCGCTGGCCCTGATGCTGCTGGCCGCGCGGTCAGTGGACCGCACCGAGGCCGAGGACGAGATCTCGCTGGTTCGCCGGACGGTGTCGCGCACCCTGGACCGCATGGAGCGCGAGCTGACCTCGGCCACGGTCTGGGACGCGGCCTACAAGGCCATGGGCTGGAAGATCGACGCCGCCTGGGCCGACACCGATTTCGCCACCTACTACCACGACCAGTTCGGCCACGACCTGACCTTCGTGATGCGGTCCGGCCAGGTGGTCTACGCCTCCAAAGGGGGGATGCGAACCGAGGCCCGGGCGCTAGGCGCATTCCCCGCCGAGGCGGAGCGCATCGTCGCCGACGTCGCGACCGACGCCCGCGCCGCCCGCCGCGTGGGCCGCCTCAGTTCGGCCGCCGAGGTCACGCGCACCGGGCTGATGCGCGTCGACGGCGTGACCTACCTCACCGCCTTCGCCGCCGTTACGCCGGAGAGCCGCGCCGTCGCGAACGGCTACGACGGCCCCGTCGCGGTGGTGGTCACAGCCCGTCGGGTCGACGCGCCCTTCGTGAAGCGTTTCGCCGCGGACCTGGGCCTGAAGGGCCTGGCCTTCCTGGATCAGCCGCGCGACGAGGCTCCCCGCGTGATGCTGGACGACATCAACGGCCGTCCGGTCGGGGCCCTGGCCTGGGCGGCCGAGAACCCTGGCGTGACGCTGATGAAGAGCGTCGCGCCCTGGATCGTCGTCGGCTTTCTGATCCTGGTCGCGGCCGGGGCGGTGCTGATGCAGCGCGTAGCCGAGGCGCTGCGCAAGCTGGAGACCAGCCGCCTGGCCCTGATCGCCGCCAAGGAAGAGGCCGAGGCCGCCAACGCCGCCAAGACCCGCTTCCTGGCCAATATGAGCCACGAGGTCCGCACCCCGCTGAACGGCGTGCTGGGCATGGCCCAGGTGATGGCCGCCGACACCCTGTCCGAGCCCCAGACCCGGCGCCTGCGCATCCTGGAGGAGTCCGGCCAGGCCCTGCTGGCCCTGCTGAACGACATCCTCGACATCGCGCGGCTGGAGACCCGGGCCGTGCGGCTGCGGACCGAGACCTTCGACCTGGCCGCCATGGTCGAGGCCAGCTGCGCCGCCTTCTCCGGCGCGGCGGCGGCCAAGGATCTGACCCTCGCCGTCGACATCGCGCCCGAGCTGCGCGGTCGCTGGACCGGCGATCCGATGCGCCTGCGCCAGGTGCTGGGCAATCTGGTCGCCAACGCCGTCAAGTTCACCGACGACGGCGGCGTCACCGTCCGCGTCCGTCCGGCGACCAAGGGCGGCCTGCGGTTCGAGGTCGAGGACACCGGCATGGGCATCGCCGATCAGCACGTGCCCGACCTGTTCAAGACCTTCTCCCAGGTCGACGCCTCCCTGACCCGCGCCCACGACGGGGCGGGCCTGGGCCTGTCGATCTGCCGCGAGCTGGTCGAGCTGATGGGCGGGACCATCGGCGTCGACAGCTCGCCGGGCCTGGGCTCCAGCTTCCGCTTCACCGTGCCCCTGACCCAGGCGATGAGCGAACGCCCGGCGCTGCGGGTGGTGCGGTAGGGGGAGAAAATCCTTCTCTCCATGAGAGAGGGAGGGGCCCACGCCGCAGGCGTGGGAGGGTGAGAGGTTACACCGCCGGTCGGGAAATCTCGTTCCTTGAACCGCCTCCATTCCGCTCTCCCCGGCGAAAGCCGGGGCCCAGATTCATCCTGAGCGACTGGAGTGGTCGCGCCTACGCCGTCATCAAATTCTCAAACGCTCCTGGGTTCGATCTGGACCCCGGCTTTCGCCGGGGAGAGCGGGAAAAGAGCCCTGATTTGAGAGGGCGAAACCTCTCACCCTCCCACCGCTTCGCGGCGGGCCCCTCCCTCTCTCTATGAGAGAGGGATTTTCGTCGCCGCTCCCCCGCCTGCACACTTCGCGCGCACCCTGACCCTCCTTGTGCCGATAATTCGGAGCGTTGCGGATGACCTGCCTCCCGCGCGCCGTGAAGCCTCGCCGCCGCCCACTCACCCGTGGACCTTATCGCCACACCGTCGGACTCGCGCGCGAGCCGGGACGGTTCGGTAGGGGATAGGGCTTATGCAATCCGGAGTAACGACGCCAACCCGGCGCCAGCTGCTGTCCGCCATCGCCAAGGTCGGCGGGACGGCGGCGCTGTATCAGGCGATGACCACGCTGGGCCATGCGGCCGAGACCCAGTTCCACGGGCCGCCGAACCTTTCGGGCGCGCGCCCGGGCGCCAAGGTCATCGTGCTGGGCGCGGGCCTGGCGGGCATGTTGGCGGCGTTCGAGCTGCGCAAGGCCGGCTACCAGGTCCAGATCCTGGAGTTCCAGAACCGGGCCGGCGGCCGCAACTGGTCGCTGCGGGGCGGCGATACCTATACCGAGCTGGGCGGCGCGACCCAGAAGGTCGGCTTCTCCCCCGGCAACTACCTGAACCCCGGCCCTTGGCGGATCCCGCACCACCACCGCACCCTGCTGCACTACTGCAAGCAGTTCGGCGTGGCTCTGGAGCCGTTCATCCAGTTCAACCACTCGGGCTGGGTCCACTCGTCCCAGGCCTTCGGCGGCAAGCCGGTGCGCTTCAACACCGCCGCCGCCGACTTCGAGGGCAATATCGCCGAGCTGCTGGCCAAGTCGGTCAACGCCAAGGCGTTGGACGACGCGGTCACGCAGGAAGACCGCGACCGGCTGCTGGAGGCCCTGAAGGGCTGGGGTATGCTGGACAACGACTACAAATATTCGGCCAGCCTGCGCGCCGCCTCGCACCGCGGCTACGAACGGCCAGGCGGCGGCGGGGTGAACGGCGCGCCGATCCCGTCCAAGGACCTCTACAGCCTGCACGACGTGCTGGACCCGCAGGTCTGGACCTCGATGGCCTTCTTCATGGGCCACGAGATGCAGACCACCATGTTCCAGCCGGTGGGCGGCATGGACATGATCGGCAAGGCCTTCGCCAAGCAGGTCGAGGGCCTGGTGACCTACAACGCCAAGGTTTCGAAGATCGCCCAGGACGACAAGGGCGTGGTGGTCAGCTGGACCGACACCGTCACCGGCAAGGCCGCCGACGCCAAGGCCGACTGGTGCGTCTGCACGATCCCGCTGGGCATCCTGGGCCAGCTCGACCTGCAGGTGACCGACGAGATGATGGCCGCCATCAAGGCGGTCCCGTATTCCGGCCAGGTCAAGATCGGCCTCGAGATGAAGCGCCGCTTCTGGGAGGAGGACGACTTCATCTACGGCGGCCACAGCTTCACCGACCAGGAGATCGCCCTGATCTCCTATCCGAACAACAACATGTTCAAGGACGGGCCGGCGGTGCTGCTGGGGGCCTTCGCCCGCGACATGGGGGCCTATCGGCTGGCCGGCATGACGCCCGAGCAGCGGATCGAGGCGGCCCTGGCGCAGGGGTCGGTGATCCATCCGACCAGCTACCGCAAGGAGTTCGCCAGCGGGGCTTCGGTGGCCTGGAGCCGGGTGCCCTGGACCCTGGGCTGCTGCGCCCGCTGGAGCGAGGACGCCCGCAAGGAGCACTACCAGACCCTGGTCGGCATGGACCGCCGCATCGTCCTGGCCGGCGAGCACGCCAGCTATATCGGCTGCTGGATGGAAGGCGCGCTGCTGTCGTCCATCGACGCCATCACCCGTCTGCACAAGCGCGCGCTGGAGGCCTGAGGATGAGGATGATCGTTGGACTGACGGCGGCCTTGATCGCCTTTCCGGCCATGGCCCAGACTCCGACCCAAAATCCTTCAGGGGGCGGCGACACGGGCGGCGGCATCGTCCGGGTTCCCAAGCCGGTGACCGGCGAGCAGGTCTATGGCGCGGTCTGTCAGGCCTGCCACATGGCCGACGCCAAGGGCGCCAGCGGGGCGGGGACCATTCCGGCCCTGGCCGCCAATCCGAAACTGGCCGGAGCGGCCTATCCGATCATGGTGGTGACCGGCGGCAAGGGCGCCATGCCGGGCTTCGTCGGGACCCTGAGCAACGCCCAGATGGCCGAGGCGATCACCTATGTCCGCACCCACTTCGGCAACACCTATCCCAAGCCGGTGACGGAAGCGGACGTGGCGAAACTGGCCAAGCCGCCGAGCGTCGGAGGGCATTGAGGGGGACGCCTTCTTCCCCCTCCGGGGGAGGAGCGCCAAAGGCGCGGAGGGGGCAAGTATCGAGATCGCTGATCTCACTTGCCCCCTCCTGACCGCTACGCGGTCGTCCGCCCCCGGAGGGGGCGGAAGGTGACACGCTACCCCTCCACCAGCGGCGCGATCTTCTCCAGCAGCCACTGCGTGCCTTCCTCGCGGCCCTCGGCCGAGTAGTAGCCGTCCACGAACACCCCGACCTCGGTCATCACCACGCGGGTCTTGGCGCCTTCGGGCCGGAACTCGATGGTCGCGATCGAGGCCGAGGCCAGCGGTTCGCCGTGGTGCATCCAGTAGGCGTAGACGATCCGCTCGTTCGGGATGATCTGCAGATAGCGGTTGTAGAACCGGTGCGGCGGCTCGCCGGGCGGGCCCCCGATGCTGTGCTCCTCGCCGCCGACCCGGAAGTCGTACTTCTGGTCGGCCGGACCCCATTCGTCGGGACCCTTGAACCACTGCTTCTTCTTCTCCGGGTCGGCGAAGGCGGAAAACACCCGGGCGGGGGAGGCGGCGTAGACGCGTTCGACGCAGAAGGTGGCGTGGATGGCGTTTCTTTCCGCGATGGTGTGGGCGGTCATTTGTCTTCCTCGTCTTCGGCCGCCAGAAAGTCTCCCAGGCGGTCGAGGCGTCGCTCCCACTGGGTGCGCCTCTGGTTGATCCATTGCTCGGCGAGACTGAGGACGTCGGGATTGATCCGGCAGGTGCGCACCCGGCCGATCTTCTCCGACGCCACGATCCCGCCCGCCTCCAGCATGGCCAGGTGCTGCATGACCGCCGGCAGCGACATGTCCAGCGGCCTGGCCAGTTCGCTCACCGAGGCGGGACCCCGGCTGAGCCGCTCGACCATGCTCCGCCGCGCGGGGTCCGCGAGGGCCTGGAACATCAGGTCGAGCGAGGGCTGTTGGTTAGGCATGGGGTTAAGTATCGCGGGGTGGGACGATAGTCAAGTGATTGCTTAAGTGTTTGGTCGCGCGCGCCGTCTTCCCCCTCCGGGGGAGGAGCGCCGCAGGCGCGGAGGGGGCAAGCGCTGAGAGTCTTACCTCACTTGCCCCCACCTGACCGCGCGATGCGCGGTCGTCCGCCCCCGGAGGGGGCGGAAGGATGGTCATCAGCCCAGCTTCACCTTCCCGTCGACCCGCCGTGCGATGCCCAGCGGGTTGTCCGTCCGCAGCTCGGCCGGCAGCAGCGCTTCGGGCAGGTTCTGGTACGACACCGGACGCAGGAAGCGGGCGATGGCCAGGGTGCCGACCGAGGTCGCCTTGGCGTCCGAGGTGGCCGGGAACGGGCCGCCGTGGACCATGGCGTGGGCCACCTCGACGCCGGTGCCGAAGCCGTTGACCAGGATGCGGCCCGCCTTCAGCTCCAGGGCCGGCAGCAGGGCGCCGGCGATGGCGTGGTCGGCCTCTTCCAGGTGCAAGGCGATGGTCAGCTGGCCTTCCAGGGCGTCGATGACCTTAGCCAGCTCGCCCTGGTCGGCGCAGCGCACCACCACCGAGGCGGCCCCGAAGACCTCCTCGTGCAGGTGCGGATTGGCCAGGAAGTCGGCGGCCTTGACGCTGAACAGGGCCGCGCGGCCGGTGTGGCTGCCGTCCGGGCCCGGGACGCCGCGCGCCACGGTGGTAACGGCCTTGTCTTCGGAGAGGGCCGCGACGCCGTGGGCGAAGGCCTTGCAGATGCCCGGCGTCAGCATGACCGCGGCCGGGGCGGCCTCGACCGCCTGGCCGGCGGCCGCGACGAAGGCGTCCAGCTCGGGGCCGTCGATGGCCAGGATCAGGCCGGGATTGGTGCAGAACTGGCCCGCGCCCAGGGTCAGGGCGGCCACGAAGTCCGGGGCGATCTTCTCGGCCCGGGCCCGCAGGGCGGCCGGCAGCAGGATGACCGGGTTGATGCTGCTCATCTCGGCGTAGAACGGGATCGGCTCGGGCCGGCCCTGGGCGATGGCGGCCAGGGCCAGGCCCCCGCGGCGCGAGCCGGTGAAGCCGGCGGCCTTGACGCGCGGATCGGCGACCAGGGCCTGGCTGACCTCGTAGCCGCTGTCGTGGATCATCGAGAACACGCCCGGGTGCAGGCCGACCGAGGCCACGGCGGCCTGGATGGCGCGGCCGACCAGCTCCGAGGTCCCGGGGTGCGCGGGATGGGCCTTGACGATGACCGGGCAGCCGGCCGCCAGGGCCGAGGCGGTGTCGCCGCCGGCGACCGAGAAGGCCAGCGGGAAGTTGCTGGCCCCGAACACGGCCACTGGGCCCAGCGGCACGTTGCGCAGGCGCAGGTCCGGACGCGGCAGCGGCTTGCGGTCGGGCAGGGCCGGATCGATGCGGGCCTCCAGGAAGCCGCCGTCGCGCAGCACGCTGGCGAACAGGCGCAGCTGGCCGGTGGTGCGGGCGCGCTCGCCCTCCAGGCGCGGGCGCGGGAGGCCGGTCTCGGCCATGACCCGGACGATCAGGTCATCGCCGATCGCCTCGATGTGCTCGGCGATGGCCTCCAGGAAGGTGGCGCGGGTCTCGTAGGGCAGGGCGCGATAGGGCCCGAACGCCTCGGCCGCCAGGGCGGCGGCCTGGTCGACATCGGCCTTGGTCGCGCCGCCGAATGCCGGCTCCAGGGTCTCGCCGGTCGCGGGATTGATCCCCTTGATCTCGCCGTTGGTTCCCTTGCGGCCTTGGCCGCCGATCAGAAGCTCGCCCGTCAGATGCACGTTGGTCGTCCTGCAAGATGTGTTGTGGCCGCATAAATGGGAGCGCTAACATGACAAGTCCATGCGCGCGGCCCGGCGCGGAGCGTTTAAGGTGGGAGACCCCTTCGCCGGAGGCGCCCTTGAAAGCCCGTTTCGCCGACGCCGCCAAGGCCTTGTTCGAGATTCCGGGCGGTCCGCGCGTCGATTTCGCCCACCCGCCCGGCGAGCCGGCGCTGGCCGCCCCGGATTCGGTGTCGTGGCGGATCTTCAAGAACCCGGTGTCGCTGTTCGTCGGCGGCGTGACGGCGGTGATCCTGGAGCTGGCCGAGCCCCGGGTGCGGACCGGGGTTTGGGAGCACTCGTCGTTCCGGATCGATCCCCTGACCCGGCTGAAGCGCACCGGCCTGGCGGCCATGGTCACGGTCTATGGCGCGCGCTCGACGGCCGAGGCGATGATCGCCGGGGTCGGCCGCCAGCATGCCCGGGTCGGCGGCGTCACGCCGGACGGGACCGCCTATCAGGCCGATGACGTCGAGCTGCTGGACTGGGTGCAGGCCACGGCCAGTTTCGGGTTCCTGACCGCCTATCACGCCCTGGTCCAGCCGCTGTCGCAAGAGGACCGCGACCGTCTCTACGCCGAGGCCGTTCCGGCCGCGCGGCTCTACGGCGCCGTGGGCGCGCCGACCTCCGAGGCGGCCTGGGAGGCCCAGCTGGCGGCCGTGCTGCCCGGGCTCGAGCGCTCGGAGATCGTGCTGGAGTTCCTGGCGCTGATGCGCGCCGTGCGGATCGCCGGCCCGCTGAGCCGCATCCAGCACCCGCTGATCCGGGCGGCGGTGGGGCTGGTTCCGGAGCAGGTGCGGGACGTGCTGGGCCTGGGGCGCGAATGGCTGCCCCGGCCGCTGGAGCTGCCGGTGATCCGCGCGGCGGCCCGGCTCGCCGACCGCACGCCGATCCCGGGCGCGCCGCCGTACGAGGCGTCGGTGCGAATGGGTCTGCCGGGGGAGTGGCTGTATCGGCGAGCACCGCTGGCCCCCACCTGACCTGCTGCGCAGGTCGTCCGCCCCCGGAGGGGGCGGAAGGCGCGCGATCCCTCTTCCCCCTCCGGGGGAGGAGCGCCGCAGGCGCGGAGGGGGCAACCAATCCCTACAGCGACTGCCCGTCGTCCACCGTGAACACGCTGCCGGTCACCGCCCGCGCCGCGTCGGAGCACAGGTAGAGCGCCGTCGCGGTGAGGTCGTCCTCGTCCATCAGCCGCCGCCTCGGGAAGCCCGCCACCAGCCTGGCCCCGCCCTCGCTGTCGAACCAGTCGCTGTTCAGCTCGGTCTTGATGTAGCCGGGACAGAGGACGTTGACGTTGATCCCCTTGCGGATCCACTCGCGGGCCAGGCTCTTGCCCAGCATGGCGGCGGCGGCCTTGGACGTGCAGTAGGCCGTCAGGCCCGGCAGCACCTTGTGCGCCCCGATCGAGGCGACCAGCACGATCCGGCCGCGCTGGCTGGCCTCCGACCCGGCCCGGATCATCCGCCGCGCGCCCTCGCGGGCGGTCAGGAAGACGCCCCGGGTGTTGACGCCCATCACCTTGTCGAAGTCCTCGACGGCGAGGTCCAGCGCCATGCCCTGGATGCTGATGCCGGCGTTGGCGATCACCGCGTCCGGCACGCCCAGCCTGGTCTCGATCGCGTCATAGGCGGCGATGACCGAAGCCTCGTCCTCGACGTCCATGGCGAAGGCCGCCGCGTTCGGGCCGAGTTCCGCGACCAGGGCCTCCAGCCGGTCGGCGCGGCGGGCGGCCACCGCGACCCGCGCCCCGGCGGCGGCGGCCCGGCGGGCCAGGTGCGCCCCGATGCCGGACGAGGCCCCGGTGATCAGTACGGTCCGGTCGTTCAGGATCTGGTCGGTCATGGTCGCTCCCTTTTTTCGCGACCGTGGCCGGGGAGGGCGGGCCTGTCGAGCCGCCTCCGGCCGAAAGTACGGGGATTGAGACCGCTCAATCCCCGGCGTTCACGAAATGGAGTCGGCCAAAATCAATCACTTGTCACTTTTACGCGGGTCTGAATGATCCGCGCCCGCTGGCGCCGTATCTTTGTGTCATGGCCGGAAGAAGCGACGAGCCGAGGGACTGGAGCGCGAGGCTGCAGACCAAGCTCATGGGGCGGATGGACGCCCTACACACCCGGCTCGAAAAGACCAAGGACCCCGCCGAAATCGCCCAGATCGAGAAGGAGGCCCGCACCTGTGGGGTCTTCGCCCGCTCGGTCAAGGCGGTGGCGACCATGGTTTCCGAGCTGAAAACCAAACCCGCCGCCGACGAGGCGGACGACGAAGACGAGGCCTCCATGCATGCCGACATCCCGGACGACCCCGAAGAGCTTCAAGCCGCTCTTGTCGCCCGCTTCGCTCGCGTCGCTGATCTCGTCGAGAAAAAGCGCCGAGCTGATCAGGCTGATGGCGGAGGCGACGGCGGGGCTGGAGCCGATGGACCAGCAGCGCCTGCTCAGCGCGATCCTGGCTGAGCCGCTGGAGCACCAGCAGTCACCGGAGCACAAGCCCTGGGCCACCTGGCTGATGCTGGGCGGGCGCGGCGCGGGCAAGACCTTCGCCGGCGCGCGCTGGATCACCTGGAACGCCCTGGCCTATCCGAACCTCGCCCTGGTCGGACCCACGCTGCACGACGTGCGCGAGGTGATGATCGAGGGACCGTCGGGCCTGAAGTCCATGGGCGGGCCCATGTTCCGCCCCCGCTGGGAGGCCTCTCGCCGGCGCCTGGTCTGGCCCAATGGCGCCACCGCCTACGCCTTCTCGGCCGAGGACCCGGATAGCCTGCGCGGGCCCCAGTTCCACGCCGCCTGGGCCGACGAGTTCTGCGCCTGGCCCAAGCCGTCAGAGACCCTGGCCATGCTGCGCTTCGGCCTGCGGCTGGGCGAGGCCCCGCGCCTGGCGATCACCTCGACGCCGCGCCCGATCCGCGCCCTCAAGGCCCTGATCGCCGAGCCCGGCGTGGAGGTGACCCGGGCCGGCACCGTCGCCAATGCCGGCAACCTGGCGCCCGCCTTCCTGCGGACGCTGGAGAGTCTCTATGGCGGCACGCGCCTGGCCGCCCAGGAGCTGGACGGCGTCATCGTCGAGACCGACGGCGGCCTGTTCCGCGCCGAGGACCTGGCGCGGTGCCGGGCCGCGCGGCCGGCGCGGTTCGACCGGGTGGCCGTGGCGGTGGATCCGCCGGCCACCGCGACCGGCGACGCCTGCGGGATCGTGGTCGTGGGCCGCCGCGACGACCGGGCCTTCGTGCTGGCCGACGAGACCGCGCGGGGCCTGTCGCCCGCCGGCTGGGCGGCGCGGGCCGTGGCCGCCGCCCGAGCCTGGACCGCCGACGCCCTGGTGGCCGAGGCCAACCAGGGCGGCGACATGGTCCGCTCAGTGCTCGCGCAGGCCGATCCGCCGTGCCGGGTGAAGCTAGTTCGCGCGAGCATCGGCAAGCGCGCCCGCGCCGAACCCGTGGCGGCTTTGTACGAACAAGGCCGCGTCCTCCACTGCGGCGCCTTCGTCGCGCTGGAGGAGGAACTGATGGCGCTGGGCTCCGGCGACCTCGAACACAGCCCCGACCGGGCCGACGCGCTGGTCTGGGCGGTGAGTGAATTGATGCTGGGCGGGCGGAGTGCGCCGAGGCTGCGAAGTCTCTAGGCGGTCGATGTCCGACCCTCTTCCCCCTCCGGGGGAGGAGGATGCGCAGCATCCGGAGGGGGCAAGTGAGCGATGTGTTCCCGGATCGCCGAGAGCACGCTGTCCACCGACGTCATGACGTATTGCGCGGGAATTCTCAGCGTCCGGACACCTCGATCCAACAACCACTGATCGCGTCGTTGATCGCGCCGAGGTCGTGACCCAATGCAGTGGTCATAGCCGTCCAGCTCGACGGCCAGGCACAACGACGCGCAATAGAAGTCGAGCACATACGGCCCGATCGGGTGCTGGCGGCGGAACTTCAAGCCATCGAGACCGCCGCGTCTCAGGGCGCGCCAGAGGTTCATCTCCGGCTTGGACATTTCCTTCCTGAGGCGTCGTGCATTGGCGACGGTCGTCTTCGGCGCTGGCATCGCGACTTCCCTGACTTGCCCCCTCCGGGCCTGCGGCCCTCCTCCCCCGGAGGGGGAAGAGGGTGGGTTTCGCCACCCTAGCTTGTTCCCTATTCGTTCTCAACCTCGGGAGCCCCCATGGCCCTGTTCAAACCCCGTCCGCCGGAGCGCAAGGACTCCCGCGCGGCGCGCCTGATCGCCTTGACCACCGGAGGGCGGCCGCAGTGGACGCCGCGGGACTACGCGGCGCTCGCGGCGGAGGGCTTCGCCAAGAATCCCGTCGCCTATCGCTGCGTGCGGATGATCGCCGAGGCCGCCGCGTCGGCGCCGCTGGCGGTGTTCGTCGACGGGCGCCGGGCGGACGACCATCCGCTGAAGCGCCTGCTGGACCGGCCCAATCCGGAGCAGGGCGGGCCCGATCTGATGGAGGCGTTCTTCGGCGGCCTGCAGGTGGCCGGCAACGCCTATCTGGAAGCCGCCGGCGAGGGGGCGCCGACCGAACTCTACGCCCTGCGCCCCGACCGGATGACCGTGGTCCCTGGACCGCGCGGCTGGCCGCTGGCCTACGACTACCAGGCCGCCGGCCGCACGGTGCGCCTCGCCCGCGACGCCGACGGCTGGCTGCCGGTGCTGCACCTGAAGCTGTTCAACCCGACGAACGACCACTACGGCTTCTCGCCGCTGGAAGCGGCGGCGTTCGCGATCGACGTGCACAACGCCTCCAGCGCCTGGAACAAGGCGCTGCTGGACAATTCGGCGCGGCCGTCCGGGGCCCTGGTCTATTCCAGCAAGGACGCCGGCGACCGCTTGTCCGACGAGCAGTTCGACCGCCTGAAGACCGAGCTGGCGACCGTCCATTCTGGGACCGCCAACGCCGGGCGGCCGCTGCTGCTGGAGGGTGGGTTGGACTGGCGGGCCATGTCGCTGACCCCGGCCGAGATGGACTTCACCGACGGCAAGCACGCCGCCGCCCGCGAGATCGCCCTGGCGTTCGGCGTCCCGCCGCAGCTCCTTGGTATTCCCGGCGACAATACCTACGCCAACTATCGCGAGGCCAACGCCGCCTTCTGGCGCGGCACGGTGATCCCGCTGGCCGAACGGGCGGCGCGGGCGCTGACCGGCTGGCTGGCCGCCAAGATCCCCGGCACGCGGATCGCCCCCGACCTCGACGCCGTCCCGGCCCTATCGGCCGAGCGCGACGCCCTATGGGGCCGGCTGCAGGCGGCCAGCTTCCTGACCGACGCCGAGCGCCGGCGGCTGGCGGGGCTGGAGCATTGAGCGCGCCCGAAGAAAATCCCATTGGGCGCTGGCGCCTGGACCGCCAGGTCTCGGCCGCCGTCCTGGTCGCCCTGTTCGTGCAGGCCGCCGCCGCCCTGCTGTGGGCCGGCAAGGCCTCGGCGCGAATCGACGACATGCAGCGCCGCCTTGAGGCCCAGGCCCCGGTGGCCGAACGCCTAGCCCGGCTGGAAGAGCAGGCGACCGCCACGCGGCAGTCGCTGGACCGCATCGAAGCCAAGCTGGAGCGGAGCCGATGAGCGATGACCTGAGGATCGAAGGCTACGCCTCCCTGTTCTGGACCCGCGACCTCAACGACGACGTCACCGCCGCCGGCGCCTTCGCCGACAGCCTGGCCGCCGGCGCGCCGGTGAAGATGCTGCACCAGCATGACGAGGCCGAGCCGGTCGGGATCTGGGATGACGTCGCCGAGGACGCCAAGGGACTGTTCGTGCGCGGGCGAATCTTGCGCGCGACTCCCAGAGGAAGACTGGTCGCGGCGCTGGTCGAGGCCGGCGCCCTGGACGGCCTGTCGATCGGCTTCCGCCAGGTGAAGGCCCGCACCCAGGACCGCTTACGCGTACTGAGCCGCGTGGACCTCTGGGAGGTGTCGATCGTTACTTTTCCGATGCTGCCGGCCGCGCGGCTGCGGATCGGCTGACACGGAACTCCCTTCCCCTCGATGGGGGAAGGGCGGGGATGGGGGTGACGCGGCGGTTCGGGAAAGTCCCCCCGCCCGGCGCCGCGACCTCCATCCGCAACTCGGGGCGCGGCCACCGCCGCATCACCCCCACCCCAACCCCTCCCCCATCGAGGGGGAGGGGCTTTTCCGGAGATCCCCATGAAGGAAACCAAACACGCGGCCTCGCCCGAGGCCCGCGCGGCGCTGGCGGACGTCTTGACGGCGTTCGAGAGCTTCAAGGCCGCCAACGACCAGCGGCTGGCCGCCATCGAGACCAAGCGGGCCGATGTCCTGCTGGAAGAGAAGGTCGGCCGCATCGACGACGCCGTCGCCCAGGCCCAGACGCGCCTCGACCGGTTGATGGCCGACCTGCGCAGGCCTTCGCTTTCGGCCGATGCGCCGCTGGCGCACGTGGTCGACGAGCGCAAGGCCGCCTTCGACCGCTATGTGAAGACCGGTGAAACGCCCGCCGCGCTGCTCGAGGCCAAGGGCCTGTCGGAGGGTACGTCCACCGCCGGCGGCTATGTCGCCCCGCCGGAGCTGGAGCGGCTGATCCTGCGTCGCCTGGCCGCCACCAGCCCGATGCGCGAGATCTGCCAGGTCCGCACGATCGGCGCCGGGACCTTCCGCAAGCCGGTGTCGCCGACGGGCCTGGCCGCAGCCTGGGTGGCCGAGACCGCCGCCCGGCCGGAGACGACCGCTCCGACCCTGGACGTGATCGACTTCCCGGCCGGTGAGCTGTACGCCAGCCCTGCCGCCACCCAGGCCCTGCTGGACGACGCCTATGTCAGCATCGACGAGTGGCTGGCCGAGGAGGTGCAGGACGCCTTCGCCGCCCAGGAAACCTCGGCCTTCGTGACCGGCGACGGGGTCAACAAGCCCAAGGGCCTGCTGAGCTACACCGCCGCGCCGGACGCGTCGTACGCGTGGGGCCAGGTCGGCTATCTGGCCACTGGCGTCGCGGGCGGCTGGCCGGCCAGCAATCCCACCGACAAGCTGATCGACCTGATCTACGCGGCCAAGACCCAGTACCGCCAGAACGGCCGCTTCGTGATGAACCGCCGCACGGTCAGCGCGGTGCGCAAGTTCAAGGACGCGCAGGGCAACTACATCTGGAACGCGGCCCTGCAGCCGGGCCAGTCGGCGTCCCTGCTCGGCTTCCCGGTCACCGAGATCGAGGCCATGCCCGACGTCGCCGCCAACACTTGCCCGGTGGCGTTCGGCGACTTCGAGAAGGGCTATCTGATCGTCGACCGCGCCGGCGTGCGCGTGCTGCGCGACCCGTACTCGGCCAAGCCGCACGTGCTGTTCTACACCACCAAGCGGGTCGGCGGCGGGGTGCAGAACTTCGACGCGGTGAAGCTGCTGAAGTTCGCCGCGAGCTAGGTCGGCCAAGCGCCCCCTCCGTCTCGCCGCGTATCCGCGGCGATCCACCTCCCCCGTTGCACGGGGGAGGATGAAGCCCTCTCTCCTCCCTCGCGAAGCGGGGGAGGTGGCGCGGCGCGAATACGCGCCGTGACGGAGGGGGCGTCCTTTTTAGGAAACCCCAAATGCCCCAATCCCTCACCTTGGCCGAGGCCCGGGCGTTCCTGCGCGCGCCCGACACGTCGGACGACGCCGTCCTCACCCTGCTGATCGACGCCGCCGAGGCCCGCGTCGCGGCCGCCGCCGGGGCCGCCCTGGCCCCGACCAGTCCCGCGCCGCTGCGCTTGGCGGTCCTGACCCTGGTCGCCCACGCCTACGAGCACCGCGACGCCGGAGAGCCCTCGCTGTCCCTCGTCGAGCCGTGGCTGACGCCCTATCGAAAGGCCCGGCTGTGACCGACAAGCCCCTGATCGACGCCCTGGTCGCGAGCTTGAAGGCCGCGCCGGCCGTCACCGCCATCGCCGGCCAGCGGATCCACGCGGCCGCGCCGCGCCTGCCGACCTATCCCTGTGTCGTCGTCACCCGCTCGGAGGGGCGGGCCGTGGGCGGCGTCGACGGGGAATCCATCGAGCACCTGCTGACCCTGACCTGCGCCAGCCGGTTCGGCGGTCCGGAGGAGGCCCGCGCCCTGGTCGCCGCCGTCCGCGCGGCCCTGCACGACGCGCGCCCGGCGCTGAGCGGCCGCCGCCTCGTCAATCTGCGCGTCCCCTATGCCGACGTCTTCGCCGGCGCCGATCGCGAAACCACCCTGGGCGTCGTCCGCGTGCGGGCGGTGACCGAAGCCCCCTAGAAGGAACACGGACATGGCCGCCCAAGCCGGCAAGGACATCCTGCTGAAGATCAGCGACGGGGCCTCGAGCTTCGTCACCATCGCGGGCCTGCGCGCCCGGACCATCAGCCTCAACGCCAAGACCATCGACGCCACCGACAGTGACAGCGCCGGCCGCTGGCGCGAGCTGCTGGCCGGGGCCGGGGTGCGCTCGGTGGCCGTCTCGGGCTCGGGCGTCTTTCGCGACGCCGCCGCCGACGCCCATGCGCGCCAGAGCTTCTTCGACCAGTCGGCCCGCACCTGGCGTCTGATCGTGCCGGACTTCGGCCAGCTGGAAGGGCCGTTCATCATCGCGGCCCTGGAATACGCCGGCGAGCACGACGGCGAGGCCGCGTTCGCGCTGAGCCTGGCCAGCGCCGGGGCGGTGACGTTCGCGGCGATCTAGTCGTCCGACCCGGTCACTTGCCCCCACCTGACCGCTTCGCGGTCGTCCGCCCCCGGAAGGGGCGGAAGGTGACCTTCTTCCCCCTCCGGGGGAGGAGCGCGCAGCGCGGAGGGGGCCAGTAGAAAGGAAATCAAACATGCTTCCCCCCAACCCCGCCCGCGGCGAGGTCGTCGTCGCCCTGGCCGGCGCGCCGCGCAGGCTGTGCCTGACCCTGGGCGCCCTGGCGCGGATCGAGGCCGCGCTGGGCCTGTCCGACTGGTCCCAGCTGCCTGACCGCATCGCCACGCTCGGCGCCCAGGACCTGACCGCCGTGCTGGCCGCCCTGCTGGACGGCGGCGGCGAGGCGCCGGAGATCGCCGGCCGCGCCACGGTTCCGGAGGCCGCGTCCGCCTTGGCCGCGGCCCTGGCGGCCTGCGCGTGAGTTGGGCCGACCCACTGCGGCTGGCTGTCCGGCTGGGCATGGCGCCCGAGGCCTTCTGGCGTCTGTCGCTGATGGAGTGGCGGGCGCTGACGCAGGCCCCGTCGGCCCCCGTCCTGACCCGCGCCGGCCTCGCCGCCCTGATCGCCCGCTATCCCGACGAGGAGCCCAATGAGCTTTGAACCCGATGGCCTTTCCGCTGTCCCGGCCCGCGCCGCCGAGGCCGCCGCCGCCCTGGACGCCCTGAAGGCGCCCGCCGAGCGCGCCGCGCGCTCGATCGACGACGCTTTCGCCCGCGCTGGCGCGTCCCTGGCGCGCTCGCTGGCCCGCGCCGCCTCGGACGGCCAGGTATCGCTGGGCGAGCTGGCCCGCGCCGTGCTGGGCGCGGCCGGGGCGGCGTTGAAGGGAACCCTGACCGAGTCGCTGTCGAAGCGTTTCTCGGGCGCGAGGGCCGATGGCGGTCCGGTGCTGCCGGGCGGAAGCTATCTGGTCGGCGAGCGGGGGCCGGAGGTGTTCCGCCCCCATGGCGCGGGCAGCATCGAGCCGGTCGGAAGCGGCGGGGTCTCGGTGACCGTCAACGTCCAGGGCGGCGAGGTCGGCGGCCTGGTTCGCTCGGACGCGCAGCTGGCGCAGGCCTTGGCGCGGGCGGTGAGTCTGGGGGCGCGGAAGCTTTGAACGTCGGGAGCGCCCCCTCCGTCACGCTGCGTATCCGCAGCGCGCCACCTCCCCCGTTTCACGGGTGAGGAGGAAACCCTCCTCCCCTGCGTAGCGGGGGAGGTGGATCGGCGCGAATACGCGACGAGACGGAGGGGGTGTTTTCCTGATCTACAACGCCACCGCCGCCGTGTTCGGCGGGACCGAACCGTACTTGTTCTCGCCGATCTGACCGCTGCTGCAGCCGACCCACAGGGTGAAGGCCAGCCAGATGGCGAAGGCGATGAAGCACGAGACCGCGAAGCCGCCCAGGGCCGCCAGGGCCGAGATCTCGGGCTCGCCGTGGGTCAGGGCCGCGATGGCCGGCAAGACGCCGATCGACAGGGCCGAGCCCATGATCAGGACCGGACCGAACACCCACGGCAGCACCTGCCACCAGCCGGTCTGACCCATGTCGTGCAGCCGCTTGGTATGGATGCAGACGCTGGAATAGATCGTCGCCAGGGCGATCACGTGGCCGACCAGCGGGACCCACCCCACGGCGACGTTGACGCCCAGCAGGACGAGCCAGCCGATCCAGAACGCCTGGCGGCCGATGCGGCCTTCCGGCGACAGGAACAGGGTCTTCCAATCCATCGTCTTCTCCAATCTCAGGCTCATAGGTAGGGCCCGACGACCCGCGGATGAAGTGAAAAGCGGGTCATGACGCAGACTTAATGGCGATCGCCGCCCAACGGCTCCGCTTTCCGTCAAATTTCCGCAAACCTTTTCGCCAAATTCCCAAGAGGTCATCGCGATGAGCGACTTCCATGAGGCGCGCCTGCCCGCGCGCCTGGCGTTCGGCTGCACCGGCGGCGTCGAGCGGCGCACCGAGATCGTCACCCTGGCCTCGGGCTTCGAGCGGCGGACCAGCCCCTGGGCGCTGGGCCGTCGCCGCTATCTGATCGCCACCGCCGCCCGGCCGCTGGACGAGGTGGCCGAGCTCGTTTCCTTCTTCGAGGCCCGGCGGGGGCGGCTGACCGGTTTCCGCTTCCGTGACCCGGCCGACTGCAAGTCCTGCCTTCCCTCGGCCCAGCCGGCGGCCAGCGACCAGGCGATCGGGACCGGCGACGGGACGCGCAAGGTCTTTCAGCTCTCCAAGACCTACGGGACGGGCCCCGAGGTGGTGGTCCGGCCGATCGCCAAGCCGGTGGCTGGGACCGTCAAGGTCGCGGTGGCCGGCGTGACCCTGGCGGCCGGCGGCTTCACGGTCGATGCCACGACCGGCCTCGTCACCCTGACCGCCGCCCCGGCCGCCGGGGCGGCGGTGACGGCGGGCTTCGAGTTCGACACGCCGGTGCGCTTCGACCTCGACCGGCTGGACGTCACCCTGGAAGGCTTCGCCGCCGGCCGCGTGGCCGCCTGCGCCCTGGTCGAGGTGCGGGTCTGATGCGCGCCCTGCCGGAAGGGCTGGACGCCGCGCGCCTGTGCCAGGTCTGGATCGTCACCCGGGCCGACGGCGTGACGCTGGGCTTCACCGATCACGACCGCGACCTGGTGGTCGACGGCGTGACCTGCCGCGCGGGCGGCGGCTGGAGCCCGGGCGCCCGCGAGACCGCCGCCGGCTATGCGCCGGGCCAGGGCGCGGCCCTGGGCGTGCTGGACGACGCGGGAATCACGGAAGGCGACCTGGCGGCCGGCCTCTATGACGGGGCCAAGGTGGCTATGCTTCAGGTCGACTGGAGCGCGCCGTCGCGGCTGGTGCGGCTGTGGACCGCGACGATCGCGGCGGTCAGCCGCGAAGGCCAGGCCTTCACCGCCACCCTGGCCGGGCCGCTGGCCGAACTGGACCGCGTGGCGGGCCGGACCTTTACCCGGCTGTGCGACGCGCGGCTGGGCGATGCGCGCTGCGGGATCGTCGTGCCGCCCGACGCGACCTGCGACAAGCGCTGGGCGACCTGTGTCGGGACGTTCGCCAACGGCGTGAACTTCCGAGGCTTCCCGACCAGCCCCGGCGAGGACTTCCTGACGCTGTACCCCGTCGAGGGCGAGCGGAACGATGGAGGAAGGCGGTGAGTCTCCCCCCACCTGACCTCGCTTGCGCGAGGTCGTCCGCCCCCAAAGGCGGGCGGAGAGGGATCTCTCCTCCCCCTCTGGGGGAGAGGGACCGCCGAACGGCGGTGGAGGGGGCCTGCCGCATCCTCGCCCACACCCGCCCCTGGCTCGGCACCCCCTATCGCCACCAGGCCTCCGCCCTCGGCGCCGGTTGCGACTGCCTGGGCCTCGTCCGCGGCGTCTGGCGCGCGCTGCATGGGGCCGAGCCCGAAGTCCCGCCGCCCTATCGCCCCGACTGGGCCGAGACCAGCGGGCGCGAGCTGCTGCTGGAGGCCTTCAGCCGCTGGCTCATCCCCATCTCGCTCGACGCGGCGCAGCCTGGCGACGTCCTGGTCTTCCGCATGGTCGCCGGCGCGGTCGCCAAGCACTGCGCGATCCAGTCCGGCCCCGACCGCATGATCCACGCCTATTGGGGCCGGGCCTGCGTCGAGAGCGTGCTGGGCCGCTGGTGGCGCGAGCGGTGCGTCGCCGTGTTCAGGTTTCCTCCTCCGCAACAATAACCGCTCTCCCCGGCGAACGCCGGGGCCCAGATTCATCCGGAGAGTCAGACGTGTTCGCGCCCAGCGGCGGCGCCGGACCAAAGGCGCTCGTGGGTTCGATCTGGGTCCCGGCTTTCGCCGGGAAGAGCGGAAAAAAAGGAACTCATATGGCCCAAGTCATCCTCTCCAGCGTCGGTTCGGCGATCGGCGGGCCGTTCGGAGCCGTGGCCGGCGCGGTGATCGGCGGCCTGGTCGATCAGGCGGCGTTCTCGGCCCTCGGCCCCGCCCGCCCGCTGGGCCCGCGCATCCCCGAACTGCGCCTGACCGGGGCGGCCGAGGGCGCGGCGCTGCCTTGCGTGTTCGGTCGCGCGCGGGTCGGCGGCCAGGTGATCTGGGCCGCGCGATTCCGTGAGCGCCGGATCGAAGGCCGGGTCGGCGGCTCCAAGGGCCAGAAGACCACCAGCTACGCCTACAGCCTGTCGTTCGCCGTGGCCGTCGCCGAGGGGCCGATCGACGGGATCGGCCGGGTCTGGGCCGACGGCAAGGTCATGGAGCTTTCGGCTGCGACGATGCGCGTGCATCGCGGGACCGAGGACCAGCTTCCCGATCCGCTGATCGCCGCCATCGAGGGCGCGGCCCCGGCGTATCGCGGCGTGGCCTATGTGGTGTTCGAGGACCTGCCGCTGGAGGCCTACGGCAACCGCCCGCCGCAGCTGTCGTTCGAAGTCTTTCGCCGGCCGCGCGCGCCCGGGACCGTGGGCCTGGAGGAGCGCCTGAAGGGCGTCTGCCTGATCCCCGGCGCGGGCGAGTTCGTCTACGCCACCGAGGCGGTGCTGCGCCGCGAGGGCCTGACCCGCACCGCTTCGGAGAGCGTCCACAACGCCGAGGGCCGGCCCGACCTGGTGGTGGCGCTGGACCAGCTGCAGGCCCAGCTGCCGAACGTCGACCATGTGACCCTGGTCGTCGCCTGGTTCGGGACCGACCTGCGCTGCGGCCAGTGCCAGATCCGGCCCGGAGTCGAGCAGGCGGCCAAGGACACCTTGCCGTTCGCCTGGAGCGTGGCCGGCGCCGATCGCGGCGGCGCGCACCTGATCTCGCTGAAGGACGGGGCCCCGGCCTATGGCGGCACGCCGGCCGACGCGGTGGTGCTGCAGGCCATCGCCGAGCTGAAGCGGCGCGGGCTGAAGGTGACGCTGTACCCGTTCATCCTGATGGACCCGCCGGCCGGCCAGGCCGCCTATCCCTGGCGCGGCCGGATCACCTGCGACACGGGCAGCGACGGGACCGCCGCCGCCACGACCCAGGTCAACGCCTTCTTCGACGGGACCTGGGGCCTGCGCCGCATGGTGCTGCACCAAGCCGGCCTGGCGGCCCAGGCCGGCGGGGTCGACGGCTTCGTGCTGGGCTCGGAGCTGCGGGGCCTGACCACCGTGCGCGGCCCGGGCGGGACATATCCCGCGGTGGCCAAGCTGAAGGCCTTGGCCGCCGAGGTGCGAGCCGTGGTCGGTCCCTCGACCAAGCTCGGCTACGCGGCCGACTGGAGCGAGTATTTCGGTCATCAACCTGGCGGCGGCCATGCCGTCTTCCACCTCGACCCGCTGTGGGCCGATCCCAATATCGATTTCGTCGGCGTCGACTGGTACCCGCCGGTCACCGACTGGCGCGCGGGCGAGACGCATCTGGACGCCGTCGCTGGGTTCCTGGGTCCGCACGACCCCGCCTATCTGCGCGCCGGCCTGACGGGCGGCGAGAACTTCGACTGGTACTACGCCAGCCCGGCGGCCCGCGACGCTCAGGCCCGCAGTCCGATCACCGACGGCGCCCATGGCGAGGCCTGGATGTTCCGGGCCAAGGACCTCAAATCGTGGTGGAGCAATCCGCACTACGACCGTCCGGGCGGCGTGCGCTCGGCGACGCCGACGGCCTGGATCCCGAGATCCAAGCCGATCCGCCTGACCGAGTTCGGCTGCCCGGCCGTCGACAAGGGCGCCAATTCGCCCAACCTGTTCGTCGATCCCAAGAGTTCGGAGAGCTTCCTGCCGCCCTATTCGACCGGCGAGCGCGACGACTTCGGCCAGCGGCGCTATCTGGAGGCGGTGCTGGCCTGGCTGGCCGATCCGACCGCCAATCCGGTCTCGCCCAGCTATGACGGGCCGATGATCGAGGCGGCCAGCGCCTGGTGCTGGGACGCCCGGCCGTTCCCCGACTTCCCCGCCCGCGCCGACGTCTGGGGCGACGGGGGCAACTGGGTGCTGGGCCACTGGCTGACCGGCCGGGCCGGGATCGCGCCGCTGCCCGAGCTGATCCAGGCCCTGGGCGCGCGCGCCGGCGTGACGATCGATCCTGGCGAGGCGGGCGGGGCGGTGGGCGGCTATGTCGTCGACCGGCCGATGCGGCTGCGCGACGCGTTGGCGCCGCTGACCGAGGCCTTCGCCCTGGACCCGGCCGAGCGCGGCGACCACGTGAGGATGCTGAGCCGCTCGGGACGCCCGGTGGCGACGTTGGGCGGCGACGACCTGGCGCGGCCCGACGACGGGCCGGGCGAGACCGAGACCCGCGCCCTAGACCCGGCCGCCGAGGCCCTGCGGCTGCGCTTTCTCGACGCCGCCCGCGACTATCAGGTCGGAGCGCTGGTCGTGCGGCGCGAGACGGGGCAGGGGACCCGTGACGCCGACGCGCCGATCGTGCTGGCGGCCTCGGAGGCCGAGGCGGTCGCCCGCCGGATGCTGGCCGCCGACGAGGCGGCGCGGCGCGCGCGGATCGTGCGCCTGTCGCCTTCGGCCGCGCTGCGCCTCGAGGCCGGCGACCGGCTGGCGTTCGAAGGCGCGACCTGGCGGGTGCTGCGCCTGGATCTCGACGAGCGCCCGCGCGCCACCCTGGTCCCGGCGCTGATCGGCTACGGCGTCGGTGGCGGCGTCGACTGGAGCCCGGCCCCGCCGCGCGAGCCGGCCGCGCCGCCGGTGCTGTACGTGCTGGACCTGCCCTCGGACGGGACACCCTTTGGAGAATTTGGCGCCGACGACGCCCGGCCCCTGGTCGCGGCGGCCGGCGAGCCGTGGCGACCGCTGGACGTTCACGCCGGCGCGGGCGTCGAGACCCTGACGGTCCGCGCCCGCCTCGCCGCGCCCGCCACCCTGGGCCAGACGATGACCGACCTGGCGCCGGCCTCGCCGCATCGCCTGGACCGGTCCAGCCTGACGGTGCGGATGGAGGGGCTGAGCCTGTCGTCCGCGCCGCTGGCCGCCGTGCTGGCCGGCGAGAACGCCTTGGCCGTCCGGGCGCCGTCCGGCGACTGGGAGGTGATCGCCTTCCAGGCCGCCGAACTGATCGCGCCGGACGTCTGGACGCTGTCGGGCCTGTTGCGCGGCCAGCGCGACGGCATGGCCGGCGAGGTCGTGATCCCGGCCGGCGCGCCGGTGGTGTTGCTGGACGAGGCGGTGATCCCGATGAGCGTCGCGGCCTTCGAGCGCGGCGCGCCGCTGAGCGTCCGCGCCGCGCCGGCGGGCGGCCCGCCCTCGGGTCCGGCGATGAGCCAGATTGCCGCCGTCTGGACCGGCCGCGCCCTGCGTCCGCTCGCCCCCGCCCACCTGCGCCAACGGCTGATCGGCGGCGATCTCCACGTGTCCTGGATCCGCCGCGCTCGGATCGGCGGCGACGTCTGGGCGGGCGAGGTCCCGCTGGGCGAAGGCGTCGAGCGCTATCGCGTACGGGTGCTGGACGGGCCCCTGGTGCTGCGCGAGGCCGAGGTCGAGACGCCGGCCTTCGTCTACACCGCCGCCATGCGCGCCGCCGACACGCCGTCGGTCGCGGCGCGGATCGAGGTCGTCCAAGGCTCGTCGTTGTATGGTTGGGGAGCCCCTGTGACATCAGGTATGTGATAAATTAGCCACATAGACCCTTGCGCGCCGCTCTGGACGTTCTAGATGGAGGGCTATACCCACACTGCCCTTCACCGGAGACATCCTTCCTTGGCGCGCGACCCCTATCAGGAACTCGGCGTTTCCCGCACCGCGACCGCGGACGAGATCCGCAAGGCGTTCCGCAAGCTCGCCAAACAGCATCACCCGGATACCAATCCGGGCGACAAGAAGGCCGAGGAGAAGTTCAAGCAGGTCAGCGCCGCCTTCGACATCGTCGGCGACGCCGAGAAGCGCAAGAAGTTCGACCTGGGCCAGATCGACGCCGACGGCCGCGAGACCATGCGCGGTTTCGGCGGTCAGCCCGGCAACGGCCCGTTCAACGCCGGCGGCTTCGGGCGCGGCGGCTTCCATCGCGAGGAAGGGCCGGAGATCGACCTCTCCGAACTATTCGGCGGCATGTTCAACCAGGGCGGCGCGCGCGGTCCGTTCGGCGGCGGCCAGGGCGGCGGCTTCTCGACCCGGGGCGCCGACGTCAAGGCGCGGCTCGACATCGACCTGGAAGAGGCGATCAAGGGCGGCAAGAAGCGCGTGGCCTTCTCGGACGGCCGCACGATCGACGTCACCATCCCGGTCGGCGCCCAGGAAGGCCAGACCCTGCGGCTGAAGGGCCAGGGCGCCCAGGGCCGCGGCGGGGCGGGCGACGCCCTGATCGAGCTGGTGATCAAGCCGCACCCGGTCTATCGCCGCGAAGGCGACACGCTGGTCATGGACCTGCCGATCTCGATCCCCGACGCGGTGCTGGGCGGCAAGGTCGAGGCCCCGACCCCCGACGGCGCGGTGATGCTGAACGTCCCCAAGGCCAGCAACAGCGGCCAGACCCTGCGCCTCAAGGGTCGCGGCATGCCCGACGCCAGGGGCAAGCGCGGCGACCTGCTGGCGCGGCTGGTGGTGACCCTGCCGGAGACGGTCGACCAGGATCTCGAAAAGTTCGCCGAGGCCTGGCGGGCGCAGAAGCCCTACACGCCGAAGCGGAAGTAGGGCTCGATCTCCACTCAACGCGTGTCATCCCGGGCGTAGCGAAGCGGAGAGCCGGGACCGCCACAAGCTCAGCGCTTCCGGCGGTCCCGGATCGGCCTTCGACCGTCCGGGATGACAGTGTTTTGCGCGCTTGCCAGTTGAGTCCCGCGGCCCTAGGGAAACCCACGGGCTTCAGCGCGCGGCATCGGGGCGGCTTTCATGGTTCTGGTCAGCGTCCTGGCGCTCCTGCAGATCGCCGCGCCGGCGCAGGAGACACCGGTTACCCCGACCGCGCCGACGCCGCCCGAGAGCGAGCAGACGGGCCTCGTCGACAGCCTGGTGATCAAGGCCGCGCCGCGCGGCAAGACCGAGGGCCCCGTCCAGCCCGACCTGACCCTGGACGCCGCCGAGATCCAGGGCACCGGGGCCAGCACGGTGCAGGAGCTGGTCTCGCTGCTCGAGGCCGAGATCTCGACCGGCGAGCCGGACGCCCCGCCGCCGATCTATCTAGCGAACGGCCGGCGCATCTCGGGCTTTCAGGAAATCAGCGGCCTGCCGGCCCAGGCCATTCAGCGCATGGACGTGCTGTCGCCCGCCGCGGCCCTGTCCTACGGCTACCGGCCCAACCAGCGGGTCGTGAACTTCATCCTGCGCAAGCGCTTCGCCTCGATCGCGGTCGAGGCCGAGGAGACCGGGGCCACGGCTGGCGGGCGCTCGGCCGAGCGGCTGAACGGCGACGCCTTCCGCCTGGCCGGCGACGAGCGGACCACGGCCGGCTTCGACTGGCGCCAGGAATCGACCCTGTTCGAGGCCGAGCGCGACATCGTCCGCGCTCCATCGGCGACCTCGCCCTACGGCCTGGTCGGCAATGTCACGGGCTCGCCGTTCGGCAGCGAGATCGACCCGGCCCTGTCGGCGCTGGCCGGCGGCCTCGTCACCGTCGCCCGCGCCCCGGACGCGGCGGCGGACGGGGCGGCCTCACTGCCGGCCTTCGCCGCCGGGGCGGGAAGCCCCGAACTGACCGGCGTGACCGCCAACCGCGGCCTGTTGCCGTCGCTGGGGCAGGGGACGCTGAAGGCCGCCATCACCCGCGACCTGGCCCGCAAGGTCAGCGTCACCCTGAGCGTCAATCTGGAAGACGCCCGGCGCACCAGCTTCCTGGGCCTGCCCGCCACGTCCGTGAAGCTGCCGGCCGGTAGCCCGTTCTCGCCGTTCGCGCGGGACGTCACCGTCTATCGCTATCTCGACGCGCCCTGGTCGCAGTTGCGCGAGGTTGACGCGTTCAAGGGTCAGCTGGGCCTGGCCGCCAACGGCTATGTCGGCGACTGGCGCTGGTCGCTGACCGGCAATTACGACCGCAATGACAGCGAGACGGTGACCGGCCGCGGCGTCGACTCCAGCGCCTGGAAGGCCGCCATCGCCGCCCGCGACCCGGCGGTCAATCCGTTCGGCCCGGTCCCGCGCGCCCTGCTCAAGGCCAATGCTCGCGATCGCGCCAAGTCGAGGTCCAAGGCCGCCAAGGCCGAGCTCGTCCTGAACGGCGACGTCGCCGAGATCCCGGCTGGCCGCATCTCCTCGACGGTCAAGGTCGGCGGCGAGACGGTCAAGCAGACCTCCGACGCCGTCCGCGCCGGCGTCCCGACCAGCAGCGCCTACGACCGCCGCACGGTCTCGGTGCAGGGCGACATCGACGTGCCGCTGGCCAGCCGCGCGCGCGAGGTGCTGCCGGCGCTGGGCGAGCTGACCGCCAGCCTGAACGCCGGCTACGACGCCCAGACCTATAAGGACCGCCTGGCGTTCGGCGCCGGCCTGCACTGGTCGCCCGACAAGCTGCTGACCTTCAATCTCAGCGTCAGCCAGGAAGAGACCGCGCCCAACGCCAACCAGATCGCCGACCCGGTGGTGCTGACCCCCAGCGTGACGGTGTTCGACTTCGCCACCGGCCAGAGCGTGACGGTCAGCCGGCTGGAGGGCGGCAACACCGGCCTGAGCAACGACCGCCGCAAGGTGCTGCGGGCCGGGGTCAATGTCCGTCCGCTGGGACGCGAGGGCGGCCAGACGCGGCTGACCCTGAACGCCAACTACGTCCGCACCCGGATCGAGGACCCGATCGCGTCCTTCCCGCTGATCACCCCGGCGCTGGAGGCGGCCTTCCCCGAGCGCTTCACGCGCAACGCCGGCGGCGTGCTGACGGCGATCGACAGCCGGCCGCTGAACTTCGACGCCATCGACCGCGAGGAGCTGCGCGGCGGGATCAACCTGACCCGGTTCCTGGGCCAGGCGGCGAAGGACGCCAAGGGCGGCGCCAAGAAGGACCGCAAGCAGGCGGGGCAGGTGCAACTGTCGGTCAACTACACCTGGCGGCTGCGCGACGAGACCACCCTGCGCCGGGGCCTGGCGCCGCTGGACCTGCTGAACGGGGCCAGCACCAGCCGCCGGGGCCAGCCCAAGCGCGAACTGGGCTTCCGCCTGAACGCCTTCAAGCAGGGCCTGGGCGTCAACCTGAACGGCAATTGGCGGGGCGGCAGCGTCATCGACGCCGGCCCGACCAACGGCGGGGCGCTGCGGTTCGACGACCAGACGACGATCAACCTATCGGCCTTCTACGAGGTCCCGCGCGACGTGAAGGCCGGGCGGGCGTCGAAGTGGCTGGCCGGCGGGCGGGTCACCCTGGCCGCCGACAACCTGTTCTACAGCCGCCCGATCGTGAAGGACGCCAAGGGCGTCACGCCCCAGGCCTACCAGGCCGACTACCTGGACCCGCTGGGGCGGACGGTGCGGCTGACGTTCAGGAAGAGTTTGATCGCGATGTAGATCGAAATTCCCTCTCTCTGAGAGAGAGGGAGGGGCCCGCGCGAAGCGTGGGAGGGTGAGAGGTTACATCCTCTCCGAACGAGACTCCCATCTGCCGCTCTCCCCGGCGAAAGCCGGGGTCCAGATTCAGCCTGAGCGGTTTGGGATGATCCGAGAAGCGCCCGTCGCCCTATCGAGTGTCCGTGGGTTCGATCTGGGCCCCGGCTTTCGCCGGGGGGGGGCGGGTGTTTGGGGCAAGGGAACCAGGATTGTCCGGCAGACGGCGAAACCTCTCACCCTCCCACCGCTTCGCGGCGGGCCCCTCCCTCTCTCTAAGAGAGAGGGAATTTCGCGCGGACCGCTGACCGCCATGTGACCGCTCGCGACGGATCTGGCCTTCCCGGCGCGTTCCAAGCGTGTCCGACCGTGACAGAACGACACAGCCCGTTCATAACGCCTGCGTTCAGTCTCCATTCAGCCGAGGTCCGTTAGACCGGAGAGCATGAAAACGATCCGCGTCATTCTCGTCGCCGCCGCGCTGGCCGCAGCCCTCCCGGGCGCGGCGTCCGCGCAGCGTCGTGGCCCTGACTCGCTGGGCGCCGATTGGCGCGCGCAGTCGGACCAGGCGCGGGGCGGCGTGCAGTCGGGCCAGCTGGTGCCGCTGTCGCGCGTGATCGACATGATCGGCCGGCGCGTGCCCGGCCGGGTGCTGGACGCGGGCCTGGAAGGCTCGACCTATCGCGTCCGCTGGGCCGCGGCCGACGGTCGCCGCATCGACTTCATCGTCGACGCCCGCACCGGCCAGATCCTCAGCGGCGGCTAAACACGATCCGGGAGTTTGCATGCGTATCCTGCTCGTCGAGGACGATCCCGACCTGTCGCGTCAGCTGAAGCTGACCCTGGGCGACGCCGGCTACGCCGTCGACCATGCGCCCGATGGCGAAGAGGCCCAGTTCCTGGGCGAGACCGAGCCCTATGACGCGGTGATCCTGGACCTCGGTTTGCCCAAGGTGGACGGCGTGTCGGTGCTGGAGCGCTGGCGACGCGGCAACGTCGCCACGCCGGTGCTGATCCTGACCGCGCGCGGCGCCTGGAGCGACAAGGTCGCCGGCTTCGACGCCGGGGCCGACGACTATCTGGCCAAGCCGTTCCACACCGAGGAGCTGCTGGCCCGCCTGCGCGCCCTGCTGCGCCGCTCGGCCGGCCACGCCGCGCCGTCGCTGTCGTGCGGGGCCCTGCGCCTGGACCCGCGCGCCGCCCGCGCCAGCGTCAACGGCGAGCCGCTGCGCCTGACCTCGCTGGAATACCGCCTGCTGCACTACATGATGATGCACCAGGGCCGGGTGATCGGCCGCACCGAACTGGTCGAGCATCTGTACGACCAGGACTTCGACCGCGATTCAAACACCATCGAGGTGTTCATCGGCCGCCTGCGCAAGAAGCTGGGCGCCGACCGCATCGAGACCGTCCGCGGCCTGGGCTATCGCCTGGCGCCGCTGCCTGGCGAAGACAACGCCTAGTCCCTTGCTGGACCTGCGCCGCCGTTCGCTGGTCCGCCGCCTGGTCCTGATCGCCGGGATCTGGACCCTGCTGGTCGTGCTGATCGCCGGCGTCTTCCTGACCGCCCAGTTCCGCGGGGCGGCCATCCGCCGGTTCGACCAGTCGCTGGCGGTGCTGACCGACGACCTCTATGCCGGCTCGACCATCGAGGACGGCCAGCTGCGCGCCCCGGTCCTGACCGACATTCGCGCGACCCGCGCCTATTCCGGCCGCTACTGGGTGATCCTGGCCCGGTTGAAGGACGGCTCGATGCGGCCGATCGTGCGCTCGCGCTCGCTATTCGACAGCGACCTGATGCTGGCCTCGGCCCAGATCGACCGACTGGACGCGGCCCCCGGCAAGACCCAGTACTTCGACATGCGCGGCCCGCAGGACAAGCCGCTGCGCGCCGCCGCCATCCTGACCAGCCTGCCGGGCTACGCCTTTCCGGTGGTGTTCCTGGCCGCCGAGGACCGCTCGCCGATCGACGCCGACGCCGACCGCTTCGCGGGGGTCACCGCCATCGCCCTGCTGATCCTGGGCGGCGGCCTGCTGCTGGCCACGGTGGTGCAGGTGCGCTTTGGCCTGCAGCCCCTATTCCGCCTGCGCCGCGAGGTGGCCTCGGTGCGCCGGGGCAAGGCCGAGCGGGTGGAGGGCGTCTATCCGGAAGAGCTGGAGCCCCTGGCCGGCGAGCTCAACGCCCTGCTGGCTCACAATCAGGACGTCGTCGAGCGCCAGCGCACCCACGTCGGCAACCTGGCCCACGCCCTGAAGACGCCGATCTCGGTGATGCTGACCGAGGCCAGCCAGCAGCCTGGCCAACTGGCCGAGGTGGTCGAGCGCCAGGCCCAGACCATGCGCGAACAGGTCGACCACCACCTGCGCCGGGCCCGCGCCGCCGCCCGCTCCCAGACCTCGGGCGAGCGTACGCCGGTCGAGCCGATCCTGGACGAGTTGGCCGTCACCCTGGAGCGGATCTTTCAGGACAAGGCCGTCGAGATCGACTGGCGCTGCCCCGAGGACCTCTGCTTCCAGGGCGAGAAGCAGGACTTCCTGGAGCTGGCCGGCAACGTCATGGAAAACGCCGGCAAGTGGTGCAAGGGCCGGATCCGGGCGGACGCCGCGCCCCACGGCGAGGGCCGCATGCTGCTGACCGTCGACGACGACGGTCCGGGTCTGCCGCCCGAGGAACGCGCCCAGGCGCTGAAGCGCGGCCAGCGGCTGGACGAGAACGCGCCCGGATCGGGGCTGGGCTTGTCGATCGTCGATGAGTTGGCCCGCGCCTATGGCGGATCGGTTCAGCTTGGTGAATCGCCGCTGGGCGGCTTGCGCGTCACCCTGGACCTGCCGCGCGCCGAAGCTTGACCTGGGGTTGTGGCGTTTCGTCGCGCGCCGGCCTTGCTACACCGCTGATACGTGCGCCCTAAACCTCTAGTGGATAAAAGCTTTTCCGCCGCGACATCTCGTTCCGAGGACTAGGATTTTTGGCGCGTTTCGGAAATCCTTAACCTCGTTCCGAACATGGTTGACGCCTGTCGGAATCCGTTGCTCCGACACGGGGGATCATGGCCGCCATCGCCGCGCACAAATTGCAGATCATCCGGACGCTGGTGGAAACAGCTCCGGACGCGGCTCTGCGCAGCCTGGAACTGGCGCTGTCCAGCGCCGGCGCGACCGGATCCCTGGCCGCCGTGCGTGGGCTGGTCGAGGACGAGACCGCCAACCGATTCGTCCGCAACAACATCCTGGCCCCGATCGTGCCGCTGTGCGTCACGCGCGGGGCGGGCTGCGTCTCGTTCCCCGCGCCGGTGCTGTCGCGCGTGTGGAAGGCGCTGAAGGTCATCGCCCCGAGCCGGGTCGAGGAAGCCGCGGCCAAGTGCAATCCTTGGGACCTCGAGAACGGCGTCCCCGAAGTCTTCGACGAGCTGTGCAAGACCGCCGCCGCCGGCCTGCGCGATCCCGAGAACGCCGCCTTCGACAGCGTGCGCTCGCTGTGCGACCCCGAACACCTGGCCCTGTGCCTGCAGCTGTCGGCCATCACTCGCTCGTGCCTGCCCAAGCTCTCGGAGTGGGTCAGCCGCATGTCGGACGAGCGCGCCTTCGCCGCGCGCCTGGCCTATCGCGACGCCTGCCGCATCAGCGAGGACGCCGGGCCGCTGCTGCTCGACATCCTGTCGGCGCACCTGCCCGACGACTGGCGGATCCTGCGGGTGATCTCGGCGGTGATGGACCGCCCGTCCGACCGCTACCTGGCCTCGTCCGAGGTCAAGGAGTTCGGCGAGCGCATCCTGGCCGACATCGACGCCTCGGTCCGGCGGATCGAGGAATTCGACTTCGCCGCCGGCGAGAAGGCCGGGCGCGAGGCGGCGCAGGGCGCCCACCGCGTCCACCTGCAGATCACCGAGTTCCAGCAGTCGGTCGACATCAACAAGGACGGTCCTTGGGGCAAGCGCCTGGCGCGCTTCAAGCAGACCATGGCCAAGGCCTGCGAGACCCGCATGGACCAGGCCGACAAGGTGCTGGAACAGGCCCTGCCGACCCGGCCGATCTCGATGATGGCCAAGAAGGGCGCGCGCGGCGTCGCCAAGCTGGTCGACGAGCCGGACGAGGCGATGATCCGCCGCGCCCAGTCGGCGCTGGCCTTCATCGCCGAGCTGCGCACCTGCGCCGACAAGGCCGGCTATGGCTCGTCGCGCAACAAGGTTCTGGAAAAGCTGAACAGCCGCCTGGACCCCTATATCGAGGACGTCCTGTACGTGGCCCGCACCGGCGAAGGCGGCGACTCGGCCTTGGCCGTGAAGTACCTGGACGTCGCGGCCGGCTTCATCGCCTACACTCGCGACGACAAGACCGCCGAGATCGTGCGTAGGCGCGCGGCGGCGGCGATCGCGGCATAGGGCGTCGATCGCACCAAAGTCTCAAATATAGCTCCGTCATTCCCACCCTTGTGGCGGGAATGACGGCTAAGAAAGAGGGCTGAACGCACCGGGGCCCCACTTACGCACTTTTCCTACTAACGGCCGGCGCGGGAACACGCTACCACGCGGCCATGATCGCTTTCTGGATCGCCGCGGCGGGGCTGTCGGCCGCGACGGCGGGGCTGGTGCTGCGGGGCGCGGCGCGCGCCCGGCCCGTCGACGACGCCCAGACCCGGCTCGAGCCGCATCGCCGCCGTCTGGCCGAGGTCGAGCGCCTGGCCATCGACGGCCTGCTGGCCGACACCGAGCTGAAGGCCGCCCGCGCCGAGGCGGGCCGCGGCCTGCTGGCCGCCGCCGACCAGGCCGAACGCTGGGAGCGCGACGGCGTCGGACCGCGCAAGGCCGTGGTCGCCGCCGTCGGCGCCGCCTGCGTCGCGGCGGTCGGCCTCTATGTCGTGCTGGGCCGCCCCGACCTACCCGACCAGCCGTACGCCAAGCGCGTCGCCGAATGGAAACAGGCCGACGCCGCCACGCTGGAGCCCGAGAAGATCGCCGCGATCTTGGAAGGCGTCGCCGCCGAACGACCCAAAGAGGCCGCGCCGCTGGTGTT
Source organism: Caulobacter sp. 1776 (assembly GCF_040545685.1). Classification (NCBI taxonomy): domain Bacteria; kingdom Pseudomonadati; phylum Pseudomonadota; class Alphaproteobacteria; order Caulobacterales; family Caulobacteraceae; genus Caulobacter; species Caulobacter sp. 1776. Next base: position 77,140 of record NZ_JBEPMI010000009.1, on the reverse strand, counting down.
CCTGGCCAGGGCTCGCGCCGCGGCCGGCGACCTGCCCGGCGCCGAAGCCGCCCTGCGCAAGGCCGTGCGCCTCGAACCCAAGCGCGCCGACATCTGGAGCCTGCTGGGCGAGACCTTCGTCATGGAGTCCAAAGGCCAGGTCGGCGCCGACGCCAAGCTGGCCTTCGGCGAGGCGCTGAAGGTCGATCCCAAGGAGCTGCGCGCCCGCTACTATCTGGCGCGCGGCAAGATCGCGGACGGTGACGTCCAAGGGGGCCTCGCCGACTGGCGCGCCCTGGCCGCCAGCCTGCCCGCCGCCGATCCGGGCCGCGCGGCCCTCGTCCAGGAGATCGCCCAGGTCGAGGCCTCGGGCGGCCTGCCCAGCGCCGAGCCCGCCGCCGACGCCAATCCGCAGGTCCAGGGCATGATCGCCGGCATGGTCGAGGGTCTGGCCTCGCGCCTGGCGCAATCGCCCGACGATCCCGACGGCTGGATCCGCCTGGTCCGCGCCTACGCCGTGCTGGGCGAGACCGCCAAGCGCGACGCGGCGCTGGCAACCGCGACCGCCCGTTTCAAGGACCAGCCCAAGGTGCTGTCGGCGCTGCGCCAGGCCGCCGACACGCCCGCTCAGAAGACCGTTACGCCATGAGTTTCTGGCCCAAATCCCGCAAGGCGCGCCGGCGCCTGACCATCCTGCTGGCCGTCGCGCCCGTGCTGGCCCTGGCGGTCGGCCTGGCGCTGTACGGCCTGCGCGACAGCATCTCGCTGTTCTACACGCCCGCCCAGGCCCAGGCGGCGCACGTCGCTCCCGGCCGCAAGGTCCAGCTGGGCGGCCTCGTCCAGCGCGGCAGCGTGGTCAAGCACCCCGGCGGCGACGTCGAGTTCACGGTCGCCGACCAGAGGGCCGCCGCGAAGGTCGTCTATCACGGCGACCTGCCGGACCTGTTCCGCGAAGGCCAGGGCATCGTGGCCGAGGGGACCTTCGATCCGAACGGGACCTTCGTCGCCAAGCAGGTGCTGGCCAAGCACGACGAACGCTACATGCCCCGCGACGTCGCCAAGGCGCTGAAGAAGCAGGGCGAGTGGCGCGGGGATGGGGCCCCGCCTCCGAACTATGGCGCGCCGGCGTATGGAAAGCCCCCTTCCAGAAAGCCCGAGGCATGATCGTCGAACTCGGGGCGTTCGCGCTCATTCTTTCGCTGATGCTGTCGGTCGCCCAGACCGGCCTGTCGGCCGTCGGCGGCGCGCGGCGCTCGCCGGTGCTGGCCGGGGCTGGACGCGGCGCGGCGGTCGCCGCCTTCGTCGCCGTGCTGGTCGCGTTCGCGGCCCTGATCCACGCCTTCGTGGTCTCGGACTTCTCGGTCGCCAACGTGGCCAACAACTCGCACACGGCCAAGCCGCTGCTCTACAAGGTGGCCGGCGCCTGGGGCAGCCACGAGGGCTCGATGCTGCTGTGGTGCCTGGTGCTGACCGGCTACGGCGCGGCCATGGCCTTCTTCGGCGACAGCCTGCCGCCGCGCCTGCGGGCCTACGCCCTCGCCGTCCAGGGGGCGCTGGGCGTGCTGTTCCTGGCCTACACCGTGTTCGCCTCGAACCCGCTGGCCCGGCTGATCGATGTCCCCGTCGAGGGCCGCTCGCTCAATCCGCTGCTGCAGGACCCCGCGCTGGCCGCCCACCCGCCGTTCCTCTACAGCGGCTATGTCGGCTTCTCGGTGGTCTATTCCCTGTCCCTGGCGGCCCTGATCGAGGGCCGGATCGATGCGGCCTGGGCCCGCTGGGTGCGGCCCTGGACCCTGGCGGCCTGGAGCCTGCTGACCATCGGCATCACCCTGGGCGCCTTCTGGGCCTATTACGAGCTGGGCTGGGGCGGCTGGTGGTTCTGGGACCCGGTCGAGAACGCCAGCTTCATGCCGTGGCTGATCGGCGCGGCCCTGCTGCACTCGGCCATCGTCACCGAGAAGCGCGGGGCGTTGCCGGGCTGGACGGCGTTCCTGGCCCTGGCGGCGTTCACCTTCTCGATGCTGGGCGCGTTCCTGGTGCGCTCGGGCGTGCTGACTAGCGTCCACGCCTTCGCCGTCGATCCGACGCGCGGCGTGCTGCTGCTGATCATGATGGGCCTGGCGGCCGGGGCCGGCTTCCTGCTGTTCGCTCTGCGCGCTCCGACTCTGAACCCGGGCGGCCAGTTCCGCCCGATCAGCCGCGAGAGCGCCATCGTGCTCAACAACATCCTGCTGTCGACGGCGACGGCGGTGGTGCTCTTGGGCACGCTGTATCCGCTGATCCGCGAGGCGATCGACGGCGAGGCGGTCTCGGTCGGCGCGCCGTTCTTCAACCTGACCTTCGTGCCGCTGATGGTGCTGGCCTTCTGCGTCCTGCCGGCCGGTCCGCTGCTGGCCTGGAAGCGCGGCGACGCCAAGGGCGCGGCCCGCAAGCTGTGGATCGTGCTGGCGGTCGCCGCCGTGTTGGGCCTGGTCGGCTACGGGATCGTCCAGCCGCGCAAGGCGCTGGCGAGCGGCGGCCTGGCTCTGGGCTTCTGGCTGCTGGGCGGCGCGCTGCTGGAGATGGCCGAACGCCTGAAGCTATTTCGCGTCCCGGCCGCCGAGAGCCTGCGCCGCTCGCGCGGCCTGCCGCGCGGCGCCTGGGGCACGACCCTGGCCCACGCCGGCCTCGGGATCTTCGTGCTGGGGGCCTCGTTCGAGACCACCTGGAGGGTCGAGGCGGCCCAGACGCTGAGCCTGAACGACAGCCACGCCCTGGGGGCCTACACCCTGACGCTCAGCGACGTCGGCACGGTCGAGGGCCCCAACTATCTGGCCGAGCGCGGGGTGGTGAAGGTCGTCGACAAGGCGGGGACGCAGGTCTGCCGCGCCGAGCCCGAGCGCCGCTTCTACCCGACGGGCGCCCAGACCACCTCGGAGGTCGCCATCTGCCCGCGGCTGCTGGACGATATCTATATCGTGCTGGGCGAGCGCCGGGCGGGCGAAGGCGGCAAGCCGGCCTGGCTGGTCCGCGCCTATGTGAACCCCTGGGTGCGGCTGATCTTCCTGGGCCCGCTGATCATGGCCCTGGGCGGGGCGGTGTCGCTGTCGGATCGCCGCGTGCGCCTGGGCGTGGGGCGACGGGCCGAGGAGGTGGTGTCGTGAACCGCTTCAAGATCCTGATCATCGCCCTGGCTTCGATCGCGCTGATGGGCAGCGCCTCGGAACCCTCCGAGCGCCTCCCCGACCCGGCCCAGGAGGCCCACGCCCGCGAGCTGTTCAAGGAAGTCCGCTGCCTGGTCTGCCAGAACGAGTCGATCGACGATTCCGAGGCCCAGCTGGCCGGCGACCTGCGGCGAATTGTCCGCGAACAGGTCAGGCAAGGCCGAAGCGATCGTGAAATCCGCGCGTTTCTCGTGCAGCGCTACGGCGAGTTCGTGCTGCTGAAGCCGAAGTTCTCGGCCGGCAACGCCGCGCTGTGGCTGGCCCCGGCCGGCGTGCTGTTGCTTGGCGGCGGTCTGATGTTCGGACTGTTGCGGCGTCGCGAGACCGCTGAAACAGAGCTTTCGCAGGACGAGGAAGACCGGCTCAAGGCTCTTCTGGAAGACGATTGACACGATTGCGCCGAAAAGGGGCCGCAAGAAGCGCCTTCCGGATGACGGAAAGATAATTCGAGAACCATTGCACCTTTTACTGTCGGGACTAGGTTCTCAGATCGACTGGGACCGCGCGCCGGGCGCGCGGGTAAGCGAAGGAGCCGCGCGGATCGCGCGGATGAGGAAAGACGAATGACCGCTAGGAAGTCGGGATTCATTGTGGGCGCCGTCGCGGGCGCGGGCGTGGCCTGCGCGGCCCTGGCCGGGGTCGGCATGCGGATGGGAACGGCGGGCGCCGCCGAGGCGCCGGTGGTCCGCGCGTCGATGGCCGGCGCGCCGGCCTTCGCCCCGCCGCCGGGCGCGCCGCTGTCGTTCGCGGACATCTTCGAAAAGGTCTCGCCAGCGGTCGTCCAGATCAACGTGACCTCCAAGGCCAGCCCGCAATCCCTGCGCATCCCGGGCCTGGAAGGCTTCGACATCGTGCCGCGCGGCCAGAAGGGCAAGCCGGTTCCGGGCCAGGGCCAGGACGACGACGGCGACACCCCCGCCACCCCGAAGCAACAGTCGGCCGGTTCCGGCTTCTTCATCTCGGCCGACGGCTACATCGTCACCAACAACCACGTCGTGGCCGACGCCGACGACATCCAGGTGGTGATGAAGGACGGCCGCGAGCTGAAGGCCACCCTGGTCGGCCGCGACGAGGGCACGGACCTGGCGGTGATCAAGGTCGTCGATCCCAAGGCCAAGGGCGCCGACTTCCCGTATGTGAACTTCGAGAACCAGGCCAAGCCGCGGGTCGGCGACTGGGTCATCACGATCGGTAACCCGTTCGGCTTGGGCGGCACGGCCACGGCCGGCATCATCTCGGCCTATAACCGCGACCTGCAGGACTCGACGTCGTCGTTCGTGAACTACATCCAGATCGACGCGCCGATCAATCGCGGCAATTCGGGTGGTCCGTCGTTCGACATCTACGGCCGGGTGATCGGCGTCAACAGCGCCATCTATTCGCCGTCGGGCGGCTCGGTCGGCATCGGCTTCGCCATCCCGGCCGACATCGCCGAGGCCACCGCCAAGCAGCTGATCTCGAGCGGCAAGGTGGTGCGCGGCTATATCGGCGTCACCATCCAGGATTTCAGCGCCGAGTCGGCCGAGGCCCTGGGCCTGAAGGACGTGAAGGGCGCGATCGTCGCCGAGCTGGTTCCGGGCGGTCCCGCCGCCAAGGCCGGCCTGCTGCCGGACGACATCCTGACCGCCGTCAACGGCGTCACCGTCGCCAACCGCTCGGAACTGACCCGCGAAGTCGCCAAGGCGCGGCCGGGCGAGACGATCCGCATGACCGTCATTCGCGACGGCAAGCCGCGGACGGTCGACGTCAAGTCGGGCACGCGTCCGGCCGAAGGCGCGCTGGGGCTGAGCGACGACGACCAGGATCAGGGCGGCGGCGCGACGCCGACCCCGGACAAGCCCGCCACCCAGCGGGTCGACGCCTTGGGTCTGACCCTGGGCGCCATCGATCCGGCCTCGCGCCAGACCTACAAGATCGACAGCGAGATCAAGGGTCTGCTGGTCACCGGCGTGAAGGGCGACAGCGACGCCGGCGAGAAGGGCCTGGCCAAGGGCGACGTGCTCGCCAACATCAACGGCGCGGCGGTCACCACCGTGGCCGAGGTCAACGCCGCGGTGGCCAACGCCAAGAAGGCCGGCCGCACCAGCGTGCTGGTCAAGATCATCCGCCAGAACCGCCCGGTCTTCGTGCCGCTGAAGATCGCGCCGTAAGACCGGCGACCATCTAAACGATCGAGCCCCGCTCCGGACCTCCGGAGCGGGGCTTTTTCGTATCTGTCCAAGGTTTAAGTTACAGCGATCCCCGAAACCGCTATCAACCGGTCAACTATCGCGCGATGGGCCAGAATCGGGAGAACGTCGATCGTTCCGCCATTCTGTCCGGCGCATGAGGGGTTGGCTTGATGCGTATTCTGATTATCGAGGACGATCTGGAGGCCGCCGCCGCCATGGCGCACGGCCTGAAGGAGGCCGGTTACGACGTCCAGCATGCGCCCGACGGCGAGGCGGGTCTTGGCGAGGCCCAGAAGGGCGGCTTCGACGTGCTGGTCGTCGACCGCATGATGCCCAAGATGGACGGCGTCACCGTGGTCGAGACGCTGCGCCGCGAGGGCGACCAGACGCCGGTGCTGTTCCTGTCGGCCCTGGGCGAGGTCAACGACCGCGTCGTGGGCCTGCGCGCCGGCGCCGACGACTACCTGGTCAAGCCGTATGCCTTCCCCGAGCTGATGGCCCGGGTCGAGGCCCTGTCGCGCCGTCGCGAAACCGGGGCCGTGGCGACCACCCTCAAGGTGGGCGAGCTGGAGATGAACCTGATCAACCGGACCGTCCATCGCCAGGGCAAGGAGATCGACCTGCAGCCGCGCGAATTCCAGCTCTTGGAGTTCATGATGCGCCACGCCGGCCAGTCGGTGACCCGCACCATGCTTCTGGAGAAGGTCTGGGAATACCACTTCGACCCGCAGACCAACGTCATCGACGTGCACATCTCGCGTCTGCGCTCGAAGATCGACAAGGGCTTCGACCGTCCGATGCTGCAGACCGTGCGCGGCGCGGGCTATCGGCTGGATCCGTAGGCGACGACGCGGCGTCGTGATAGGCTGAGGGCGATGAACAAGCTGACCAAGCCCGTTCCCGACGATGGCGAGGATTTCGGTCCGGAGCTTTCCGAGGCCGAGATGGACGCTTGGTTCGAGCGCAATCGCGACGCGCTCAACGAGTCGATCGACCAGGCCCGCCGCGAACTAGCCGAGGGCAAGGCCGAGCCTTGGGACACCGCGGAGATACTCGGTGACCTAAGGGAAGAATTCGAAAAGAACCGCAAGACCTGAATGGGGACGCCAAAGGTCGTACGCTCTGCGGAGGCGCGGAAAGACGTTCGGGATCTCTATGTCTGGATCGTGGAGGACGGCGGACTCGAACGCGCGGAACGGGTTGTCGCGCTCATCGAAGCCAAGCTTCAACGCCTGGCGAAGCGGCCCCTCTCCGGACGTCCTCGATCGGATCTGAAGGGCGATCCTCGATCCATTTCCGTGCCGCCGTGGGTGATCGTCTACGAACCCCTGGAGGGTGGGGCGGGTATTCACCTTCTCCGCATCGTCGACAGCCGCCGCGACGTCGCGGCCCTGCTTGGCAAGAAGACTTAAACCCATGCGTCTGCCGCGCCTTCTCCGCACCACGCCGTTCCGGCTGACCCTCCTGTTCCTGGCCCTGTTCGCGGCGGCGGCCAGCGCCTTCCTGGGCTACATCTACGTGGCCACGGCGGGCGAGGTGAACCGCCGGGCCCAGGCCGAGATCAGCCGCGAGTTCGAGAGCCTGGAGGCGGCCTACCGCCAGGGCGGCGTCGACGCGCTGAACCAGACCATCGTCGAGCGGGCGAGCGGCGAGAAGCCGTTCCTCTATTTCCTGGCCGACCGCAACGGCAAGCGCATCTCGGGTTCGATCGAGGAGTCGCCGGTCGCCAACTTCACGGGCGACGGCCCCGAATGGGCCAGCTTCAAGGTCACCGAGACCGACCTGGACGGCGCCGAGATCAAGGCCGCCGCCAAGGGCGTGCAGCAGCGGCTGGAGCACGGCGAGATCCTGTTCGTCGGGGCCGATGTCGACGCCTCGGAGGCCTATGTCCGCAAGATCGTCCGGGCCCTGTGGGGCGCCGGGGCGCTGGTCATCCTGCTGGGCATGGCCGGCGGCGTCCTGATCAGCCGCAATGTCAGCCGCTCGATGCAGGGCCTGGTGGACGTGGTCAACGACGTGCGGGCCGGGGATCTCCACGCCCGGGCCCGGGTGCGCGGCACGCGCGACGAATATGACGAGCTGGCCGAGGGCCTGAACGACATGCTCGACCGGATCGAGCGCCTGATGGGCGGCCTGCGCCACGCCGGCGACGCCATCGCCCACGACCTGCGCTCGCCCCTGACGCGCCTCCGCGCCCGCATGGAGGTCGCGCTGATCGACGCCGAGAACGGCAAGGGCGATCCGGTGGCGGCGCTGGAGACGGCGCTGATGGACGCCGACGGGGTGCTGAAGACCTTCAACGCCGTTCTGGCCATCGCCCGCCTGCAGGCGGCCGGCTCGGCCCCGGATCAGCGGACGTTCGACGCCTCGGAACTGGCCAGCGACATGGCCGAGCTCTACGAGCTGTCGTGCGAGGACAAGGGCCTGGACTTCAAGGCCGAGATTGTCCCGGCCCTGCCGATCAAGGGCAATCGCGAGTTCCTGGCCCAGGCCCTGGCCAACATCCTCGACAACGCCATCAAATACACGCCCGAGGGCGGGGCGATCATGCTGCGCGCCCGCCGCACCTCGTCGGGCGAGCTGGAGTTCTCGGTCACCGACACCGGTCCCGGCGTGCCCGAGGCCGACCGCGCCCGCGTGATCCAGCGCTTCGTGCGCCTGGAGAACAGCCGCAGCGAGCCCGGCGCGGGCCTGGGCCTGTCCCTCGTCCAGGCCGTGGCCGCCTCGCACGGCGGCCGGCTGGAACTGGCCGAGGGGCCGGGCGAGTACAACGGCATGGGCCCCGGCCTGCGCGTGGCGCTGCTACTGCCGCGGGTGGAGTAGGGGTGTCTCCTTCCGCCCCCTCCAGGGGGCGGATGACCGCGTAGCGGTTAGGTGGGGGCAAGTGAGCTGCGTGATCCGACGCTTGCCCCTCCGGGCCTTCGGCCCTCCTCCCCCGGAGGGGGAAGAAGGATTGGCCTACCGGTCCGCCTGAACCCAGACGATCGCGCCGGTATAGGGGTCCATCCGCGCGGCCAGGCCGGGGCGCAGGTCGTTGGCGTCAGGCCCGCGCGGGGCGATGCTCCAGACGAGGACCATGGCGATGACCGCCAGGAAGGTCATGGTCAGGAAGCCCGTGATATCGCGAACCAGGCTGGGCTCGCGGCGGTTCAGCAGCGAGACGCGCAGGATCAACGGGTGGGTCGCCCAGCCGCAGGCCAGCGGCGAGGTCGAGACGCTCAGCTGCGCCTTCATCAGGGCCTTGGCGTAGTCGGCGCGAATGTCGCTGCGCAGCGCCACCACGGTGGCGTCGCAGGCCAACTCCTGGTCGATGCGCACGAAGCGCGAGGCCAGGGCGATCATCGGATTGCACCAACCCAGCACGCCGGCGCTGGCGATGATCAGGTTGGCGATCGGGTCGCCGCGATTGATGTGGGTGCGCTCGTGCAGCTGGATCATCTCGCGCTCGCGGGCGTCGAAACGCTGGGCGAAGTCGGACGGCAGCACGATGCGCGGCCACAGGGCGCCCATCACGGCGGGCCCGGCGAGGCCCTGCTCGACGCGGCGGCGGAACAGGCGCTCGCGCAAGACCAGGATCGCCGTGGCGATGGCGCAGCCGGCCAGCCACAGCAGGATCAGCTTGCCGGCCCAGGCGCCCAGCGGCCGGGCGGGCGAGCCGATGTCCATGGTCTCGGCCAGGCTGGGCAGGAAGGCGGCGGCGGCGGCGGCCGGCACGATGGTCCACAGACCATAGGCGCGGCGTGGTCCGAACAGCTGGCGCGAGGACGGCCGCAGCAGCATGACCAGCAGCACCGCGGCGGCGGCGGCGATCTGGGCCCGGATCAGGGCGATGGCGAAGAGCTCGATCATCGTCGGAGCGGTTCCTGCCGTTTCCTCGTCGCTGATGGTTACAACTGTAAATTCCTGCGTCAAGCACTCTCGCGCGCCACCCTTGTTCCAGAAGGCCGGACGGGCCACCGTGCCGGCATGACTCGACTGCTCGACCGCCTGGCCCCCTGCGGCCCCGTCCTGGACGCCAAGGCCGCCGAGCGGGCGCACGAGGCGATCGCCAAGCGGGCGGGCGAGGCCATGGGTGTGGTCGACGCGGCCTGGAGCGCCCTGGCCCCGGTGTTCGCCGCCTCGCCCTACCTGGCCGGCCTGGCCCGCCGCGACGGTCAGCGCCTGCCGAGGATCCTGGCCGGCGATCCCGACGAAAACTTGACCATGATCCTGGCCGCCGCCGAGGCCGTCGCCGCCGAGCTGGACTTCGAGACCGCCCGCCGGGTCCTGCGCGAGCTGAAGGCCGACCTGCACCTGCTGACCGCCCTGTGCGACCTGGGCGGGGTCTGGGATCTGGACCAGGTGACCGGGGCCCTGACCCGCTTCGCCGACGCCGCCCTGCACGCCGCCCTGGCCCAGGCCGTCCGCCAGGAGGTCGATCGCGGCGCGCTCACCCACGTCGGGCAGGGCCAGGACGGCCCCGCGCCGGGCCTGTTCTGCGTGGCCATGGGCAAGCACGGCGCGTTCGAGCTGAACTATTCCAGCGACATCGACTTTTCGATCTTCTACGCGCCCGAGAAGCTGCCGATGGCGGACGGCCACGAGCCCCAGGCCGTGGCCGTGCGGATCGCCAACCATCTGGGCCGGGTGCTGCAGGAGCGGACCGGCGACGGCTACGTCTTCCGCATCGACCTGCGCCTGCGCCCCGACCCGTCCTCGACCCCGCCAGCCATCCCGGTTGACGCGGCCATGGACTACTACGAGAGCGTCGGCCAGAACTGGGAGCGGGCGGCGCACATCAAGGCCCGGATCGCGGCCGGCGACCTCGCGGAGGGCCAGGCGTTCCTGGACGGCCTGCAGCCGTTCATCTGGCGGCGCAACCTCGACTTCGCGGCCATCGCCGACATCCATTCGATCAAGCGCCAGATCCACACCTACAAGGTCGACGACCGCCTGACCGCCAAGGGCGCGGACCTGAAGCTGGGGCGCGGCGGCATTCGCGAGATCGAGTTCTTCGTCCAGACCCAGCAGCTGATCCTGGGCGGCCGCCAGCCCGACCTGCGCGGCCCCCGCACCCTCGAAGCCTTGGCCGCCCTGGCCGCCGCCGGGCATGTCACCGCCGAGGACGCCGCCTGGCTGACGCAGGCCTACAAGGATCTGCGGGCGCTTGAGCATCGCGCCCAGATGGTCGCCGACGACCAGACCCACAAGCTCCCGGAGTCCGACGCCGAGCGGAAGAAGGTCGCGGCCCTGTGGGGCCACGACAATCTGCGCGGCTTCGACGCCGCCGTCGGCAAGATCCTCAAGGGCGTCAACCTGCGCTACGGCCGCCTGTTCGCGGGCGAGGAAGCGCTGTCCTCGCGGTTCGGCAGCCTGGTCTTCACCGGCGTCGAGGACGATCCCGAGACCCTGGCCACCCTGAAGCGGATGGGCTTCTCGTCGCCCGAGCGGGTCGCGGCCACGATCCGCGGCTGGCATCACGGCCACATCGCCGCCACCCGCACCGAGCGGGGGCGCGAGCTCTTCACCCGCCTGGCCCCGCGCCTGCTGGACGCGGCCAACGCCACGGGCAGTCCGGACCAGGCCTTCAACCGCTTCGCCGACTTCTTCGCCGGCCTGTCGTCGGGCGTGCAGATCCAGTCGCTGTTCCTGGCTCAGCCGCGCCTGTTCGAGCTGATCGTCGAGGTCATGGCCTTCGCCCCGCGCCTGGCCACGACCCTGGCCCGGCGGCCGACCGCGCTGGACGCGCTGCTGGACCCGGCCTTCTTCGGCCCGATCGAGACGCCGGCCGTCGCGCCGTGGGACCCCGAGGACTTCGAGGGCGCGATGAACGCCGCCCGGCGACTGTTCCGCGACCAGAGCTTCCGGATCGGCGTACGGGTGATGAGCGGCAGCGCCGACGCGCGCGACATCGGCCGGGCCTTCGCCGAGCTGGGCGACCTGATCATCGGCGGCCTGGCCCCGGCCGCCCTGGCCGAGACCGAACGCCTGGGCGGGACCTTCCCCGGCCAGGTGGCCGTGGTGGCCCTGGGCAAGGCCGGCTCGCGCGAGATGACCGCCAAGTCGGACCTCGACCTGATGACCCTCTACGCGGCCGATGGGCCAGCGGCCCAATCCGCCCTCAAGGAGTGGAGCGCCGACGTCTTCTACGCCCGCTTCACCCAGCGCCTGGCCTCGGCCCTGTCAGCGCCGACCGGGGAGGGGACGCTATATGAGGTCGACCTCAAGCTCCGGCCTTCTGGCACCAAGGGGCCGGTGGCGGTCAGTTTCGTGGCCTTCGAGGACTATTACGAGCGCGAGGCCGAGACCTGGGAGCTCTTAGCCCTGACTCGCGCCCGGGTCGTCTGGGCCAGCTCGCCGGGGTTCCAGGCCCGGGCGGAGGGCGCGATCGCGACGGCCTTGCGCCGGCCGCGTGACTGGGTCCGGACCGCCGCCGACGTCATCGAGATGCGCGAGCTGATGGAGCGCGAGCGGCCCGGCAAGGGCGACTGGGACCTGAAGCTCGACCCGGGCGGCCTCGTCGACATCGAGTTCGCCGCCCAGTTTCTGCAGCTGGCCCACGCGGCCAAAGGCGGCCCGTTGGCCCAGAACACCGGCGAGGCCCTGGCGGCCCTGCGCGTGGCGGGCCTGGCCGACGACGGGGCGCTGGCGCGGCTGGAGGCGGCCTGGCGGCTGGAGCAGGACCTTAGCCAACTGATCAAGGTCGCGCTGGAGGACGGCGCCGACGTCGAGGCCGAGCCCAAGGCCTTCAAGGCCCTGCTGGCCAAGGCCGGCCACGTCAGCCAGTTCAAGTCGCTGAAACCCAAGCTGGCCAAGGCGAAGGCCGAGGCGCGGGCGGCTTATGAGGCGATCGTCAAGGCGCCGGGGTAGGCCCCATGTTCCGCTCTCCCCGGCGAAAGCCGGGGCCCAGATCGAACCCCGGGCGTCGAGCACGCCGGGTGAGGCCGTCGGCGCGAACACCCCAAACGCTCCGGATGAATCTGGGCCCCGGCCTTCGCCGGGGAGAGCGGTATTTTGTTTGAACCGACCCCCGACGGAATCCCGCCACCCGCGCGTTCAATGATCACTGGGACGGTCCAACCGTTTGGAGACCTCACACTGATGATCGTACGCACCCTGATCGCCGCCGGCGTCTTGCTCGTCGCCGCGGCGCCCGCTCTGGCGCAGACCGCCGCGCCAGCGGCGCCCGCTGGCGCCCCCTCCGGCATGACGCTGCAACAATTCCAGGCGGCCAACGGCGACAAGCTGTTCACGCGGCTGGACACCAACAAGGACGGCAAGATCTCGCCCGAGGAGTTCACCGCCTTCCGCAAGCAGAACGCCGAGGCCGACGCCAAGGCGGAAAAGGCTGGCAAGCGCGGCCAGAAGCTGTTCTCCCGCTTCGACGCCGACAAGGACGGTTCGTTGTCGCGGGCGGAGGCCGACAAGGTGTTGGCCTGGCGCTACAAGCGCATGGACGCCAACAACGATGGCATCCTGACGATCGAGGAGTTGCAGGCCAAGCACGGCAAGGCCAAGGTCGGGGTCTGATGGCGGCGTGCGCGGCGGGTTGAAGGTTGGCGTCCGACGGGAACGATCCCGACGAAGCCTTGCTGGCGGGGGTGGGACGGGGCGATCCGTCCGCCGTCCGCACGCTGCTGGACCGACGCCTGCCGCGCATCCTGGCCCTGGCCCGGCGCATGCTGAACGATCCGGGCGAGGCCGAGGACGTCGCTCAGGAGACCTTTCTGCGCGCCTGGAAGCAGGCGCGGGCCTGGAAACCCGGCGGGGCGCGGTTCGACACCTGGCTGCACCGAGTGGCCCTGAACCTCTGCTACGACCGGCTACGCCGCCGTCGCGAAGTGGCGACCAGCGAGCCGCCCGAGCAGGTCGACACCGGCCCGGCGCCGGACGCGGGCCTGATCGGGGCGGATCTTTCTCGGCGCGTCGAGGCGGCGCTGGCGGCTCTGCCCGCTCGCCAACGCGAGGCGATCGTGCTTTGCCATCACCAGGGTCTTGGCAATATCGAGGCCGCGGGGCTGATGGAGATCAGCGTCGAGGCGCTGGAAAGCCTGCTCGCGCGGGGGCGTCGGACGCTGAAGGCGTCGCTGGCGGATCTGCGGGGGACCGGATGAACGAGGAGGCGTGGTCATGATGTCACTCGAGCGTTTCGAGGACTTGGCCGAGATCTATGGCGGCGAGATCGCGCGCTGGCCCGAGGCCGAGCGCGAAGCCGCGCGCGCGTGGCTGTCCGCCCATCCAGAGCGCGCTTCGGCCGTGCTGGACGCGGCGTCGCAGCTGGATCGCCTGCTGGACCTGGCGCCCGCCCAGAGCGTCGACGCGGCCCTGCTGGGCCGGCTAATCGCCGCCGCCCCGCAGGCGCCCAACACCGCCCGCCGCTGGATCGCCGGCCTGGGGGCGGCCCTGGGTCTGTCGGCCGCCGCCTTCGCGGGAGTCGCGCTCGGGGTGGCGGTCGGCCGTCCGCCGGTCGAGGCGCCGATCGTCGTGGCCGAGCAGCCGGTCGTCACGGCCGTCGACACCTCCTCGGCCCTGCAGGACGCGATCGCGGAGCCTTCCGAACTATGACGTCGTCGCGTCCGTGGATGATCGCCCTGGCCGCCTCGGCGGTGATCAATGTCTTCCTGATCGGGGGCTTGGCGGGTCTGGCCTATGCGCGCCTGACCGCGCCGCCGGCTGCGCCCGTCGCGGCGGTCCCGACCCGCCCCGCCGTCGTTCCAGCTAGCCCCGCGCCGCCTCCCCAGCCGGCCGTGACCGTCGAGACTCCCCCGTCGCCCGCGGCCCATCCCGCGCCGGTGCGCGAGCGGCCTGCCCCGGCGCCCGTCGCGCCGGCTCCGCCGGTGGTGGAAGCGCCGCCGCCGGGCGACCCCGCCGGGCCGACCGCCGCCCAGCTGCGGCCGCCGCTGATCTCGGCCGGCGACATGCTCTCGCCCGAAAGCCGGCGGGCGTTCCGCATGGCGCTGAACGAGGCCAACAAGAAGAACAGGCCCCTGACCCAGCAGGCGCGGGCCGAGCGACAGGCCGCCTTGGCCGCCCTGGGCTCGCCCGGCTACGACGCGACCGAAGTGGCCAAGCGGCTGAGCGCGGCCCGCGCCCTGGACCTGCAGGCGCGCGGCAATGTCGAAGCCGCCCTGGCCGCCTACGCCGCCACCCTGACCCCCTCCGAGCGCACGATTCTGGCCGACGGCCTGGCGCGGGTCTATGCTCCGATCGCGGCGCGCCGCGCGGCGATGGCGGGACCGAACTGATTTTCGCCCTCTGTTTTTTGGCCCACGCGTAACCAAAGGGCGACGCGGTTCGTATCTAGGGGTGAACCCCTTCGGAGCGTCTCCATGCTGATCCGCCACGCCGCCGACCTGACCGACAACGACGTCACCGACCACGGCCTCTATCTGAAGCGCCGAACGCTGATGGCGGGGTTGGCGGGGGTGGGCCTGGCGGGCGCGGCGGCGGGCGAGGCCAAGGCCGGTCTGGCCTTCACGAAGGGCTTTTCGACGACTGAGAAGGCGACCTCGAAAGAGGACATCACCACCTACAACAACTTCTACGAATTCGGCGTCGACAAGGGCGATCCGGCCGAGAAGTCGGGGAACTTCAAGCCGCGACCGTGGACGGTGCGCATCGACGGCGCCTGCGAGGCGCCGCGCACGGTTGGGATCGAAGACCTGATCAAGGGGAACAGGCTGGAGGAGCGCATCTATCGCATGCGCTGCGTCGAAGGCTGGTCGATGGTGATCCCCTGGGTCGGCTTCCCGCTGAAGGACCTGATCGCCTCGGTGAAGCCGACCTCGAAGGCCAAGTTCGTCGCGTTCGAGACCGTGATGCGGCCTTCGGAAATGCCCGGCCAGGGGTGGAACACACTGGACTGGCCCTATCGCGAGGGCCTGCGGATCGACGAGGCCATGCACCCGCTGACCTTGATGGCGGTCGGGCTCTATGGCGATGTCCTGCCCAACCAGAACGGCGCGCCGCTGCGGCTGGTCGTGCCGTGGAAGTACGGCTTCAAGGGCGCCAAGTCGATCGTGCGCATCAGCCTGGTCGAGAAGCAGCCGACCACCGCCTGGAACAAGCTGGCCCCGCGCGAATATGGCTTTTACTCGAACGTCAATCCGGCCGTGGATCACCCCCGCTGGTCGCAGGCCACCGAGCGCCGCATCGGCGAGTTCCGCCGCCGGGAAACCCTGCCGTTCAACGGCTACGGCGAGTATGTGGCGGAGCTCTACAAGGGCATGGACCTGAAGAAGAACTTCTGATGGCGGCCATCCATCCTGTCATCCCGGCCGGAGCGCGTCGCGCGGAGAGCCGGGACCGCCGCATGCGCCGGCATTTCCGGCGGTCCCGGATCGCCTCTTCGAGGCGTCCGGGATGACAGGGACGCGCAAACGCCCCTCCAAGCTCCGGGACAACCTGATCTACGCGCTCGTCTGGCTGGCCTGTTTCGCGCCGCTGGTCTGGCTGGCGTGGAAGGGGTTCAACGACCAGCTGGGCGCCAATCCGATCGAGGCGCTGATCCGCCAACTGGGCGTCTGGGGCCTGCGGCTGCTGCTGGTCGGCCTGGCGATCACGCCGGCGGCGCGGATCCTGAAGATGCCGAGGCTGGTGAGGTTTCGCCGGACCGTCGGTCTGTTCGCCTTCAGCTACATCGTGCTGCACCTGTGCAGCTATATCGGCGTCGACCTGTTCTTCGACTGGAACCAGCTGTGGAAGGACATCCTCAAGCGGCCCTTCATCACCTTGGGGATGCTGGGCTTTACCCTGCTGATCCCGCTGGCGATCACCTCGACCAACGGGTGGGTGATCCGCATGGGCCGGGCGGCGTGGAGCCGGCTGCACCGGCTGATCTATCTGATCGTGCCGCTAGGGGTCGTGCACTACTACCTGCTGGTCAAGGCCGACCACCGGCCGCCCCTGATCTACGGCGCGATCCTGGCGGTGCTGCTGGGGTGGCGGGTGTGGGGCGCCTGGAGCCGGCGTCCCACACGCTAGCGTTTTCCTACTTCGCCACGCTCTTGGCATAGGCCTGGGCCCCGGCCACCAGGCGCAGGACATTGCCGCTCCAGATCGCCTGGATGTCGGCGTCGCTGTAGCCCTCGGCCTTCAGGCGAGCGGTGATCTTGGGCAGGTCGGCCACGTCCTCCAGGCCCTCGACGCCGCCGCCGCCGTCCCAGTCGGCCCCGACGCAGACGCCCTTGGGCCCGGCGATCTTCAACGTATGCAGCATGCTGGACATGAAGGTGTCGAAGTTGGCGCGAACGGGCGGATACTGCTTGTCGACCGCGGCCTTCTTCAGCATCCAGGCCTTCACCTCGGCCTCGGTCCCCTCCTCGGGCGGCCTGCCGAGGGCTTCCAGCGCCGCCTTGCGTTCGGGGCTGGCCGCGCCGTTGATCAGATAGACCGAGTTGATGCAGACCGCGCCGCCGCTCTCGGCGATCTTCTTGATCAGGCCGTCGTTCAGGTTGCGCGGGTGGTCGAAGATCGCCCGGGCGCCCGAGTGCGAGGCGATGATCGGGGCCTTGGACAGCTGCACCGACTGCTCGACGACGTCGTCGCTGGCGTGGCTGACGTCCACGAGGATGCCCAGGCGGTTGGCCTCGGCCAGCCAGCGCAGGCCCAGCGGCGAATAGCCGTGCCAGATCGGCTTGTCGGTCGAGCTATCGCCGAACTGGTTGTTCTTGAAGTGGACCGGCCCGGCCATGCGCACGCCGGTCTGGTAGAAGGTTTGCAGCAGGGTCAGGTCCTCGCCGATCGGCCAGGAGTTCTCGATGCTCTGGAAGGCGAAGGTCTTGCCGGCCTTGTTGATCCGCGCGGCGTCCTCGGCGGTGTAGGCCAGCTCGAACTGGTCGGGATGGGCGGCGACCATCTCGCGGATCTCGGTCGCGCGCTCCAGGGCGAAGTCGCGGGCCTTGCGATAGCCTTCGGCCGTCAGCTCACCCTGGCTGGTGTAGATCACGAAGAAGCCGCCATCCAGACCGCCGGCCTTCATGCGCGGCAGGTCGACCTGGGTGCCGTCCTCGGTGACGACGTGGCGATCCATCATCGACCAGCCCGAGCGCTTGAAGTGCTCGGGCGTGTCCAAGTGCGTGTCGAGGGTCAGGAAGCCGTCATGCAGCGTCTTGATCGCCTTCGTAACGCCACTGGGGGGAACGTCGCCGGGCTTGTCCACGGGCTTCTTGTCGGCGGCGTGCGCCGGGCCGGCCAGCAGGGCGGCCGAGCCGAGGAGAACGGTGAGCAGGCGACGCATAGGAGCACTCCGGAGGAATTGGGCGCGGTCAAGCTCTGCGCTGAGTTGTGGCCCGTCAAGGCCATCCGCCAAATTCGCTCATCCCCGCGGAAGCGGGGACCCAAGCTGACTTCAGGAGGTTCTCGGCGCCGTTCTTGTGAGCCTCCAACACCGCTTGGGTCCCCGCCTTCGCGGGGATGAGCGGGGGAGTGGAATCACATCAGCCCCAGCGCCTTGAAACTGGCCACGCCCTCCCGGCCGACCACCAGGTGGTCGTGGACGGCGATCTTCAGCGCCTTGCCGGCCTCGACGATCTGCTTGGTCATGTCGATGTCGGGCCGCGACGGGGTGGGGTCGCCCGAGGGGTGATTGTGCAGGATGATGATGTTGCTGCTGGAAAGCTCCAGCGCCCGGCGCATCACCTCGCGCGGATAGACTGGCGCGTGGTCGACAGTGCCGCGGTTCATCACCTCGTCGGCGATCAACTGGTTCTTCTTGTCCAGGAACAGCACCCGGAACTGCTCGCGCGACTCGTTGGCCAGGGCGACGCGGACATAGCCCAGCAGGGCGCTCCACGACGAGATGATCGGACGCTTGACGATCTTGTCGCGCCCGGCCCGCAAGGTGGCCTCGTGCAGCAGCTTCAGGTCCATGGCCGCCGCCTCGCCGACGCCGGGCACGGTGGCCAGCTCCTCGATCGTCGCGCCCAGCACCGCGCCCAGCGACCCGAACCGGGTCAGAAGGGCCTTGGCCAGCGGCTTGACGTCGCCGCGCGGATAGGTGCGGAAGAGATAGAGCTCCAGCAACTCGTAGTCGGGCAGGGCGACGAAGCCGCCGAGCTTGGCCCGCTCGCGCAGGCGCTCGCGGTGGCCGGCGTGATGGGCGTGGGCGGAGGGTTTCTTTCGCCGGACCGGCGCCGGCTCGTCCGGCTCGTCGGATACGGCCAAGGATGTGACGCTGACCATGTCGCCCTCGACTCTGAGAGAGTAGTAGGGATTATCGCGTCATGGTTGTCTAGGGGGTTGGATGCTCCTCCGCGATGCGGGGAGCATCTCTGATCCAGCTCACCCCAGGATCGGCGGCTGGAACAGCCCGGCCGGCGAGGCGGTGAAGACCTCGTAGCCGTCCTCGGTCACGCCGATCGAGTGCTCGCACTGGGCCGACAGCGACTTGTCGCGGGTCACGGCGGTCCAGCCGTCGTTCAGCACCTTCACGGCCGGCTTGCCCAGGTTCACCATCGGCTCGACGGTAAAGAACATGCCCGGCTTCAGCACCGCGCCCTGGCCCGGACGGCCGAAGTGCAGGATGTTCGGGGCGTCGTGGAACACCTTGCCCAGGCCGTGGCCGCAGAAGTCGCGGACCACGCTGCAGCGCTGGGCCTCGACATAGGACTGGATGGCGTGGCCGATGTCGCCCAGGGTCGCGCCGGGCTTCACCGCGTCCAGGCCGCGCTTCATGCCCTCGTAGGTGATCTCGACCAGGCGGCGGGCGCGGGGGCCGACCTCGCCGACGCCGTACATCCGCGAGGTGTCGCCGTGCCAGCCGTCGACGATGACGGTCACGTCGATATTGACGATGTCACCTTCCTTCAGGGACCACTCGCCGGGGATGCCGTGGCAGACCACATGGTTGCGCGAGATGCAGACCGTCTTGGGATAGCCGCGATAGTAGAGGCAGGCGGGCAGGGCCTTGTGGTCGAGGATGAACTCGCGGGCCAGCGTGTCCAGCGCGTCCGACGACACGCCCGGCTGGACGTGCGGGATCAGCATGTCCAGACACTCGGCCGCCAGCTTGCCGGCCTTGCGCATGCCCTCGAAGTCTTCCGGCTTGTGGATCTTGATCTGGCCCGTGCGGGTCTCGGCTTCGATCTCGAGGGCGTTGTCCAAGGTCATGCTCTACTCAGCGGTCGCCGCCGCGGCCAGCGGCGATCAGGTCAAACGAAGGGCGTATGTCGCGATCATAGCACGGATTTTCAACGCCCGCGCGCCCACAACACCCTCAAGGCTGGCGGTTGATCCGTCGCACGGTGTCGGTCGCGGGACGGACCTCCTTGACGAAGGTGGCGTCCAGGGTCGTCGGCTTGTCGCGGCGCACGTGGCAGACGCCCGTATAGCGCGTCACTCGCCCGCTGGGCTTTTCCGTCACGTCGGCGGTGAATTTGACGTCCCACTCGCCTGGCCGACCGGCCGGCACGGGGTCCATCTCGTTCGAGCTGATGCTGTTGACCGCCTTCAGGCCGAAGCGGTCCTCGAGCTCGCTGGCGCAGGCCTTGAACGCGAAGACCGCCCGCAGGCCGGTCATGAAGCCGCTCTCGGGCTTGCTGGGATCCGTCCGCCCGCAGCTGGAGAGGGCGAGCGCCATGACGGCGACAGCCAGGACGGTCTTCTTCATGCGATCCCCTCACGCGCGAGCCAGCGCATGGGTAACCGACACCACGGCGATTGCAGCTTAAATCGCTGTTAGGTGAGCGTTGGTCCACAGGATGCGTCGCGCGATCCGGATGGTCTCCTTGCTCATCGCGCACGCGTAGACCAGCACCTCCACGCCCGCCTTCGCCGCCGCGTCGAGTCCCCGCGCGAAGGCCGGGTCAAGGTCGGCGCAGGCGCTGAAGGTCTCGCAGTCCTCGCGCTGGACGACGAACAGCACGACGGCGCGGTGGCCTTCGGCCACCTGGGCGGCGAGGTCGAGAAGGTGGCGGGTCGAGCGTTCGGCCTTGCAGTCGGGGAATTCGGCCAGGCCCGGCGTGCGGCTGAAGTGGCAGTTCTTGACCTCCAGCCAGCATGGCGGCCGGTCCGGGTGGGTCAGCAGGAAGTCGACGCGGCTGGCTTCCGCGTACTTCACCTCGGGCCGGATGGTTTGATAGCCGGCCAGCTCCGGGATCGCGCCTTGCGCCAGGGCCTCGGCGACCAGCCGGTTGGGCAGCAGGGTGTTGACGCCAACCAGCGCATTGCCCTGCTCAACGCATTGCAGCGTCCAGGCCAGCTTGCGCTTGGGATCGTCCGACCACGACACCCAGGCGCCTTGGCCCGGCTCGCGAAGGCCCAGCATGGCGCCGGGATTGGGGCAATGGGCGGTGATCTCGCGGCCATCATCCAGGACGAGGTCGGCGAAGAACCGCTTGTAGCGGCTGACCAGCCGGCCACGAACGAGCGGTTGCGGGAGCAGCATGCGGGGCCTAGATCGGGAGGGCAAGAACAAGCGATGTAAGGGATCGAGCGGATGGCGACCACTCAAAGTGGGAATGGCGAGCGCGTGACGGCCGCCGTGATGATCATCGGCGACGAGATCCTCTCGGGCCGCACCCAGGACGTGAACCTCTCGGCCATCGCCAAGTATCTGGCGACCTACGGCGTCGACCTGTGCGAGGCGCGCGTGGTGCCCGATATCGAGCAAGAGATCATCGACGGGGTCAACGCGCTGCGGGCCCGCTACGACTACGTGATCACCACCGGCGGCATCGGCCCGACCCACGACGACATCACCGCCGACTCGATCGCCAAGGCGTTCGGCGTCACCGCGCCGGAACATCCCGAGATCATGGCCATGCTGCGCGAGCGCTGGGGCGAGCCGAATGTCGCCCGCCGCCGCATGGCCCACGTGCCCGAGGGCGGCAGCCTGGTGAAGAACCCGGTCCAGGGCCCGCCCGGCTTCCAGAAGGACAATGTCTTCGTCCTGGCCGGCGTGCCGGCGATCATGCGCGGCATGCTGGAGGACGTCGGGCCGCGCCTGCGCACCGGCGCGGTGGTGCTGGCCAAGACCGTGCGGGTCACCGGCACCGGCGAGGGCGCGATCGCCGCGCCGCTCGAGGCCGTGGCCAAGGCCCATCCGGACATGTCCTTGGGCAGCTATCCGTTCTTCGCGCCGCCGGACGTCTACGGCGCCAACCTCGTCCTGCGCGGCCGAGACGCCGAGGAGCTGGACGCGGCGGTCGCCGAACTGATCACCGCCCTGACCGAGGCCGGGGCCAGCAACATCGAGCTGCTGGCGGAGGCGGGGTAGGGCGGCTACCGACGCTTCCTGCAGTTCACAAGGGCGGGAATGACGGTGAGAATTTGGCGCGTCGATCACGTACCGATCCACCGAAAGCCCTATTCCTCCCCCGCCACCGCCTTGGCCAGGTCCACCAGGTGCTTGCGCATGCCGGTCGACTGGATCGCGGCGTAGGCGCGGGCCAGGTCCGGGCCGCCGGGCAGCGACCAGAAGTCTGCCATCTCGTTGGCCAGATCGGCGGCGGTGGTGTCGGCGCCTTCCGGATCGTCCAGGCCTTCGAAGAAGAAGCCGATCGGCGTCTTCAGGAACATCGCCGTCGCGTGCAGCTTGCTGGCGCTGATCCGGTTGGAGCCGCCCTCGTATTTCTGGACCTGCTGGAAGGTCAGGCCCAGCGCGTCGGCCAGGGCCTGCTGGGAATAGCCCAGGTCCTTGCGGCGCATGCGCAGGCGGCGGCCCACGTGGATGTCGACGGGGTCGGGGGTCTTGTCTTCGGCCATGATCTTACTCGAACGCAACGGGTGGGGGAGGAAGCGGCTCATCGGGCGGCCGCGCGGGAACGGGTCAGGGTCGCCATGCCGACGGCCAGGCACGCCACGGTGGCGAGGCTCCAGACGCCGAGGGCGACGATGTAAGGGGCGGCCTGGATCTTGGGATCGATGATCATGGCCCCGTGGGTGGCGACGCCCAGGAGGTGAAAACCGCTCGCGGCCAGCAGCCAGCGCCGGCGAAAGACCAGGGACAGGCCGACTAGCACCGCCAGCAGGGCGAGGTCCACGCCGAAGGTGGCCCACTGGATGTCCTTGAAACGGCGGTCCAGGACGAACGAAGTGCCGATCCAGGCGGCGACCATCGCCGCGGCGGCCAGGCGTTCGGGCTTCTCGCCGCGCCAGAGGGCCCAGCCGCAGACGAGAAGCATCAGGGCCAGCGAAATCTGGCCGATCAGCTGATGAAACACGGCGGCCTCCGTCCTGCGTGACCGCCGTGATCCTGATGAGAGTCGACGCGTCTAGGAACGCCGATTTCTCTAACCGGCGCTTATTCCCCTACCGCGCGTAGTCGCCCGGTCTGCTCTTCCACTGGTGGTTTGTCTTGCACCCCGAAGGCGACGTGGCGCAGGCCGACCCGGTCGCGGACCTGGGCGAGGCCGCCATGGGCCTTGACCAGGGCGCGGCGAGCCTGAAGCAGGTGGGCCATGGCGGCGTTGACATCCTCCATCACCTCCTGGCCGTAGACGGCCGAAAGATTGGCCTCGGCGCGGGCGCTGGCCAGCAAGCCGGCGAACTGGGCCATGGCGCCGAAGGTGGTCTCGACCGCGGTCTCGACGGCGAACAGTTCCTGGGCGACGCGCGCCCCGATGATCTTGCGTTGCATGCAAGGTGCTCCCGGCGCGCCGGCGTGCCCCGGCGCGTCGCTGTCTCGTTCGATTGTCAGGAAGCTCAGCGATGGTGGGCGAAGACGCGCCACAACCAGTCCTGCACGGCGATCAGGAAACTATGCGCCGCCATCAGCAGGCCGCTGATCAGGATGGCGGCCACGATGGCGAATAGCGCCATCACGGCCAGATTCGAGACGGGCCCTAGGTCATGGTTGAGCCTCCCTCGCCATCCAGGCGGGGGGCTTCGTCCAGCAGGATCGCCACCACGATCAAAAGTTCGCGCAAGACCATCTCGGGCGGCTTGCCGGCGCTGGCCCGTTTCAGGGGACGCAGCATCGCCGCCACCTCTTCCGAGGTGCAGGGCGAAAGGTCGGTAAGCTGTCGCTGAAGGTGTTCCCACGTCATCCTCGGCAGATCGTGTCTCGTCCCCGGCAGCGGCGGGAACCGCGTCCGGAAGCGTCGGGTGTCGACCGCCTGGCGAGACGCTTCGCGGATCGCGGGCGTCATCACCGGTGTCGGGTCCGTATCGTTGGCTGGCGCCTGTCTCATGCCGCTCCCCCTTGCCGTCGTCAGGGGAGGGCGCTCGAGGCTCCAGCGTCAGTGGGGATGTTTCGTAGGCGGGAAAATCACTATGTCCCGGGCCGCCGCTTTGGGCTTCCTGGGCCGCGGTCAGCAGCCGCGCGGCCTCGCGCCGGGTCGCCACGCCCAGGCGCTCGCAGGCCTTGCCAATGCGTACGTCGACGCTAGCCGGCGAGATGCCCAGCCGCTGGGCGATTTCCTTGGATGAAAAGCCGCGCCCGACCATGGTCAGGCATTCGCGCTCGCGCGGCGTCAGGCGGGCGACCCGCTCGATCGGCGATGGGGCGACATCGGCCATGCCGATAGGCTACGCGAGTCGGCCGGGCTGAGCATCAGGCCTCGCTCGAACGGCGAAGCTGGCGAGGCCAAGCATTGGTAGGGACGGTGGGACTCGAACCCACACGGATTACTCCAACGGATTTTAAGTCCGGCGCGTCTACCGATTCCGCCACGTCCCCGTCTCCTCGACCCCATAAGCCATCGATCGGCCGGGGTCGAGGAGGGGGAGGCGGCATTCGCCGGCGCCAGGGGGTTAGCGCGCGCGGGCCTGGCGGTCCAGGGCGCGGGCCTGTTCGTCGGTGACCTCATATTCACCGGTTCCACCGACGGTGGCCGAGACGTTCGACGCGGCGCCCCCGGCCGAGGCCGCGCCGGAACCGCGCCGCGCGCCGTTCTGCAGCCAGTCGATGTAGAGCAGGCGATCGGCGGATTCGAGGCCGGCGTCGAAGCTGCGGCTGCGCCAGCCCTGCTCCATGACCGTGCCTTCGCCTTCGGCGGCCAGCGCCTGATATTGCGTCTTGGCGGTTTCGAGGCGCCCGGTGCGCTGGTAGCCGGTGGCCAGATTGAAGCGGTTCTGAATCGTGGGCGCGGCCGCGACCACGCGTTTCTGCTGGTTGGTGGCGATCCAGTTGTCGCCCTGGGCCATGTTGTAGAGGGCCTTGTCCGACAAGGTCTGGACGTCCGATTGGGCCAGGGCGGCGTGTGCGCCGCCAAACGTGAGCGTGCCGATCGCGGCCGCGATAAGAACAGCTTTGCTATTCCTCATGGTGAAGTCTCCGTAGGTTTTGCCGCTTCGGGGTGTGCGCGGTGAAGTTTCTTAAGCGAAACTGTGGGAATAGCGGAGATGTCGTGTATTGGTTCCGTTGATACTAATTCAATATCATTGCAGAGCTTGTCATTGCGTGATCCGAAGGCGCCCGCGGCGTCGCGAAGACCACCGCGAG
The DNA here is from genome assembly GCF_040545685.1 of Caulobacter sp. 1776. Classification (NCBI taxonomy): domain Bacteria; kingdom Pseudomonadati; phylum Pseudomonadota; class Alphaproteobacteria; order Caulobacterales; family Caulobacteraceae; genus Caulobacter; species Caulobacter sp. 1776. The sequence goes on along the minus strand of NZ_JBEPMI010000009.1, from coordinate 52,424 downwards.
GGTTTCAGCGCTCAACGTCCGGTTTCGACGCGGATGGACAGGTCGTAACTTGACGTATCCCTTCTCACCCCGCCCTATCGCCGCGTTTTCGTGACTTAGAGGGTGTCATGCGTCTTTTCGTGTCCGTCGCTTTGCTGTCCCTGGCGCTGGCGACGTCTGTTTCGGCTCAAGCAATGTCCGCGGCTAATACCGAGCAACCGGCGGCGGCCCCGACTGAAGTGGCGCCGCTTGCGGTCGACAAGAAGAAGGACGCCGTGGTTTGCCGCAAGGAGATCCCGACCGGCAGCCAGTTCCCGGTGAAGGTCTGCACGACGGCGGAACAGCGCAAGGCGCAACGCGGCGCGGCCCAGCGCGCCCAGGAAACGATGCAGTCGGGCAGCCCGGTCACCCCGAACTGAGGCTCGACGCCCGGCGAGGCCGTGATAGCGTCCCCGTGCTCAAGTTTGGACGGGGACGGATCACATGGGTAAGGGGATCAAGGCCGCGGCGCTGGTCGCGGGTCTGGCGATGGCCGGCGCGGCGAGCGCCGCCGAGGTGGAGGCGGTCAGCGCCGCCCGCCTGCTGGACGTGGCCGGCGGCAAGTATGTCGACAACCCGCTGGTGATCGTCACCGACGGGCGGATCACCAGCGTCGGCAAGAAGGGCGACGCCGTTCCGGCCGGGGCCAAGGTGGTCGATCTGCCGGGCGCGACCCTGCTGCCCGGCCTGATCGACATGCATACGCATATCGACGGCCTGGCCGAGATCGGCGGCTATAACAGCCTGCAATACAGCGACCGCTTCTGGAGCGTGGTCCAGGTGGCCAACGCCAAGAAGACGCTGGACGCCGGCTTCACCACCATTCGCAACGTCGGCTCGGCCGACTTCGACGACGTGGGCCTGCGCGAGGCGATCGACGCGGGTTATGTGATCGGGCCCCGTATCGTCACGGCGACCTACGCTATTGGCGCGACCGGCGGCCACTGCGACTCGACCTTCTTCCCGCCGTCTATGGACGAGAAGAGCCCCTACAACATCGACAGCCCCGAGGAGGCCCGCAAGGTCGTTCGGACGCTGAAGAAGTACGGCGCCCAGGTGATCAAGATCTGCGCGACCGGCGGCGTGTTCTCGCGCGGCGACGAGCCCGGCCAACAGCAGCTAACCCAGGATGAGATGCACGCGGTGGCCGATGAGGCCCACATGGCGGGCCTGAAGGTCGCCGCCCACGCCCACGGCGCGGCGGGCATCCGCGAGGCGATCAAGGCCGGCATCGACACCATCGAGCACGCCAGCCTGGTCGACGACGAGGGGATCAAGCTGGCGGTCCAGCACGGGACCTACTTCTCGATGGACATCTACAACACCGACTACACCCAGGCCGAGGGCAAGAAGAACGGCGTGCTGGAGGACAACCTCCGCAAGGACCGCGACATCGGCGAGATCCAGCGCCAGAACTTCAAGAAGGCCCTGAAGGCCGGGGTGAAGATGATCTACGGCACCGACGCCGGGGTCTATCCGCACGGCGACAACGCCAAGCAGTTCGCGATCATGGTCCGCTATGGCGCGACACCGCTGCAGGCGATCCAGGCCGCGACCCTGACCGCCGCCGAAGCCCTAGGCTGGAGCAAGGATGTCGGCCAGGTGGCCGTCGGCCGCTATGGCGACATGATCGCGGTGGCGGGCGATCCGCTGGCCGACGTGACGACGCTGGAAAAGCCGGTGTTCGTGATGAAGGGCGGGGCGGTGGTGAAGCAGCCGTAGGGGGCGGCGGCCTCGACTATCGGGCAGGGAGCGCCTAAGTGCAGCGCTCCCCATTCACAGGATCCCAGACGACGTGATCGCCTTCGAGGCCGTTTCCAAGACCTATTCCGCGGGCGGCAATCCCGCGCTCAGCGAGGTTTCGCTGTCGGTGAACGCCGGCGAGGTGTTCGGCGTGATCGGCGCCTCGGGCGCCGGCAAGTCGACCCTGATCCGGCTGATCAACGGCCTGGAGACGCCGACCGGCGGTCGCGTGGTCGTCGATGGCGACGACGTCGCCGCCCTGGGGGTCGAGGGCCTGCGCGCCCTGCGCCGACGGGTCGGGATGATCTTCCAGCACTTCAACCTGCTGTCGGGCAAGACCGTCGCCCAGAACGTGGCCTTCCCCTTGAAGCTGGCCGGTCGGCCGGCCGCCGAGGTCAAGGCGCGCACGGCCGAGCTGCTGGCGCGGGTCGGCCTGACCGCCCATGCCGACAAGTTTCCGGCCCAGCTGTCGGGCGGCCAGAAGCAGCGCGTCGGCATCGCCCGGGCCCTGGCCACCGGCCCCAAGATCCTGCTCTGCGACGAAGCCACCAGCGCGCTGGATCCCGAGACCACCGAGCAGATCCTCGACCTGGTTTCGGGCCTGAACCGCGAGCTGGGCCTGACCATCGTACTGATCACTCACGAGATGGACGTGGTCCGCCGCGTCTGCGACCGGGTCGCGGTGCTGGAGGCCGGCCGCGTGGTCGAGGCGGGGCCCGTCGAGGATGTCTTCCTGCATCCCAAGAGCGACACCGCCCGCCGCTTCGTGCGCGAGGCGGATGGCGAGCCGGCCGCCGACGCGGCGCTGACCGGGCGCGTGGTGCGCCTGACCTTCCGGGGCGAGGCGACCTACAAGCCGGTGCTGGGCGAGGTGGCCCGCGCCACCGGCGTCGATTATTCGATCCTGGGCGGGCGGATCCACCGCCTGCGCGAGACGCCCTACGGCCAGCTGACCCTGGCCCTGACCGGCGGCGATGTCGGGGCGGCCATCGCCCGGTTCCAGGCCGAGGGCGTGCGCGTGGACGAGCTGTCAGGGGAGACCGCCCGATGAGCGCCTCCAATATCGACTGGTCGGAGATCGGCCAGGCCAGCCTCGACACCCTGGCCATGCTGGGCGGCTCGATGGTGCTGACCGTCGCGCTGGGCCTGCCGCTGGGCGTGATCCTGTTCCTGACCGGCAAGGGGCAGATGCTGGAGAACCGCCTGGCCAACGGCGCGCTGGCGCTGCTGGTCAACATCTTGCGTTCAGTGCCGTTCGTCATCCTGCTGATCGTGATGATCCCGCTGACCGTGGCCCTGGTCGGCACCTCTCTGGGCGTGGCCGGAGCGATCCCGCCGTTGGTCGCGGGCGCGGCGCCGTTCTTCGCCCGCCTGGTCGAGACCGCCCTGCGCGAGGTCGACAAGGGCGTGATCGAGGCCAGCTTCGCCATGGGCGCCAAGCGGCGTCAGGTGGTGCTGGGCGCGCTGCTGCCCGAGGCCCTGCCGGGCGTGGTCGCCGCGGCCACCGTCACCGCCGTGGCGCTCGTTTCCTACACCGCCATGGCCGGCGTGGTCGGCGCGGGCGGCCTGGGCGACCTGGCCATCCGCTTCGGCTATCAGCGCTTCCAGACCGACGTGATGATCGTCACCGTGGTGCTGATGCTGGTGCTGGTCCAGGCGCTGCAGATGGTCGGCGACGCCGTGGTGCGTCGCGTTTCGCACCGCTAGAAACTGTCATCCCGGCCAAGCGCGCAGCGCGCCGAGCCGGGACCGCGGCAAGCGCCGTGTTCTTTGCGATCCCGGGTCTGCGCTGCGCTCCGACCGGGATGACAACGGAATTGAGATGACCGACGACACCGACACGACCGCTCACTGGGATCCCGCTTTCGCCGCGACCCTGATCGGCAAGACCCTGCTGATGAACCTGACCTTCCTGGACGACGACGGGGACGTGCAGGAGCGCCAGCAGTTCTTCGGCGTGGTCATCGACGCCACCGAGCACGAGGGCGTCGTGCTGGATCTGCTGGGCGCGCACGACGGCGACACCTACACCCTGCCGCCGCAGACCTCGGCGATCACGGCCGCCGAGCCGGGCGTCACGACGCTGGAGGGCGACAAGCCCGACTTCGTGGCCAGCTGGGTCATCCACGGCGACCCCGACGTGCCCGAGGCGGCCAACGACGAGGACTGAGATGTCGGAAGTCGAGGAGGACGGGCCGCCGGCCTGGGACGATGGCCTGGCCGTCTATGCGCCCGGCAAGTACGTGATTATCGGCATTACGTATGTGGACGCCGAGGGCGCGTTTCTTCGGCGTGCGCAGATGCACGGCGTCATCGAGAGCGCCGACCCCGAGCGTGGTTTTCGCGTCGCCCTGCGGGGTGAAAAGGAAGGCGGGACCTACGACCTGCCTCCGGATCCGCGTGGCTTCCAGCCGGCTGAACCGGGTGAGTACCGCCTCCGCGAAACCGGGGAGACGATCGTCGATCCGGACCTGCTGTCCACCTGGACGTTGCACGCTCCGGAAGCGGCCAACGACGAGGACTAGGCCTGGTCGAACGGGAAGGGCAGCCGGCCGGCCTTGAACAGGATGTCCGGGTTCTCGTCGTAGTCGCCCAGCTCGACGTCGGCGCTGACCGAGAAGGCCACCACGCCCTCGCGCAGCGGGGCCAGGCGTTCGGCCTTGCGGCGCGCCTCTTCCGCCGTCTTGCAGCCGACCTGCTGCTCGGCTTTCAGTCCCTTGCCGCGCCCGGCGACGTAGGACTGCACGATGTGGACGGTTTCCTTGGCCATCCCCATCCAAGCGACCTGTTCGGCGGCCGGGTCAAGGGATCGCTCGACGACCCCTCAGGAAATCTGATTTCCTCTGACGCGGTTGAGCGGGCAAAACCCTACCCGTCAGATCGCCTTATGGAGCCGTTCATGGTCGCCCGCCGCGCTATTCTCGTTCTCGGCCTCGCCGCCATGGCTCTGACAGCCTGCGGCCCGAAAGAGCCCAAGGCCAGCGCGCCCGACACCCTGACGGTGGCTGCCACCGCCATTCCGCACGCCGAGGTGCTGGAATTCATCAAGCCGAAACTGGCCGCCGAAGGGCTGAAGATCGAGATCAAGGTCTTCAACGACTATGTGCAGCCCAACACCCAGGTGGCCGAGAAGCACATCGACGTCAGCTATTTCGAGACGCTGCCTTATCTGGAGACCTTCAACCGCGAGAAGGGCACCACCCTGATTCCGATCCAGGGCGTCCACGTCGAGCCTATCGGGGCCTATTCGTCCAAGTGGAAGTCGATCGCCGAGTTGCCGAACGGCGCCACGGTGGCCATTCCCAACGACGGCAGCACCGAAGGGCGGTCGCTGATCCTGCTGGCCAAGAATGGCGTGATCGGCCTGAAGGACCCCAAGAACGCCCTGTCCACGATCCGGGACATCACCAGCAATCCGAAGAATCTGAAGTTCAAGGAGCTGGAAGCGCCGGCCCTGCCGCGCGTGCTGGGCCAGGTCGACCTGGCGGTGATCAACACCAACTACGCCCTCGACGCCAAGCTCAACCCGTCCAAGGACGCCCTGGTCATCGAGGACAAGACCAGCCCCTATGTGAACTACCTGGTCGGCCGTCCGGACAACAAGGATGACCCACGCGTCAAGAAACTGGCCGCGGCGCTGACCTCGCCGGAGGTCAAGGCGTTCATGGAGCGGAAGTACGCGGGCGCGGTGGTGCCGGCGTTCTAACGGCTGGCAACCTCTGACATTTCACACTACCTATCAGCGACCGCCCCCTTACGGATCGCCCATGGCCTCGCCCTCGCTGAATTCCGGCCGCACCCTGGTGCTGGACGTCGCCAACTCCTCGGGCCTGGAGGACTGGTCGCCGGACCTGCAGAAGACCAAGGTCTATGAGCGCATCCTGCTGGACCTGATCCTGGGCGAGCTGCCGGCCGGCGCGCGGCTGGACGAGCAGTCGCTGGCCGCCCACTACGACACGGGCCTGGCTGGAGTGCGCGACGCCCTGGGCCGCCTGGCGCTGGAAGGCCTGGTCATCCGCCGCGCCCGGTCGGGCACCACCGTCGCGCCGCTGGACCTGGTCGAGCTGCGACAGGGCTACGAGGCCCGCGTGCTGATCGAGCCGCACTGCGCGTCGCTGGCCGCCAAGAACGCCTCCAAGGCCGAGGCCCAGGCGATGTTCGACGTGTTCGCGGACGGCGAGGCGGCCGCGCGGACTTGCGACCTGCCGGCCCTGGTGGCCATGGACCTGCGCTTCCACGCCCTCGTGGCGCGGGCGTCCGGCAACCTCGCCCTGGCCCGTATCCTTATCCCCCTGCAGCACAAGGCGGCCCGCTTCTGGGTGTTCTCGTTCAACGGCGCCACCGAGCAGGAGCTGCTGGATGAGATCGAGGAGCACCGCCAGGTGGCCCGGGTCATCGCCAGCCGCGACGCCGAGGCCTCACGCCAGGCCATGCTGAAAATCCTGAACGTCCAGCCCGAGGCCCAGACCCGCCCGCACGTCGGGGCTGCTTGACCTTTACGTAAACTGCGTCCATCGCGCCACACTGTCTCGCAATCTCTTGTGAAATGTCAGAAGGCATTTTGACGTGGATCAAGCAATCCCCAGATATCGGAACCTAGACCGCCGGGCCTCCCCGCCTGGCGGCGTGAAGGTTCGACCCGATGCCGTCCAGAAACGCCCTGCTGTCCGCCAGCGCCGTGACGCTTTCCAGCATGATCGCGCTCGCCGCCCAGGCCGAGGCCAGAGCGGCGGAGACTCAGGTGGCCGATCAGGTCGATGCGGTGGTCATCGTGGCGCGGGACAAGGCGGGCCTGCTCGAAAAACAGCCGAGCAACACGGTGTTCGGGATCGCCAAGCCGCTGATCGAGACGCCGCGCTCGGCCAGCCTGGTCAGCGACGTGACGTTGGAGCGCTACGGCGTCCTGACCCTGGACGGGGTCACCAAGGTCTCGCCGGGGACCCACACGGCCAGCTTCTACGGCGTGCCCGGCGCGCTGAACATCCGCGGCACCCTGGCCGAGAACTATTTCCGCGGCTTCAAGCGGGTGGAGAACCGCGGCACCTATTCGACCCCGATCGGCGGCGCGGCGCGCATCGAGATCCTGCGCGGCCCGCCGACCCCTGTCTATGGCGCGGGCAAGGTCGGCGGCCTGGTCAACTTCATCCCCAAGTCGGCCCGTGACGAGGGCCGTTTCCTGGCCGGGCCGGAAGGGGAGGTGACCGCGACCTTCGGCAGCTACAACAAGAAGCTGGTCACCGGCCAGTTCGGCGCGCCCGTCAGCCTCGGCAAGGCGGAGGGTGGTGTCTACGTCTATGGCGAGGCCGAGGACAGCCACAGCTACTACAAGGGGATCTATCCGCGTCACCAGACCCTGGAGGTCTCGTCCGACTTCGATCTGGGAAACGGCTGGAGCACGGCCTTCGGCGGCATGGCGTTCCACTCGAACGGCGACGTGCAGACGCCGGGCTGGAACCGCCTGACCCAAGACCTGATCGACCACCGGACCTACATCACCGGCCGCGACAGCAGCCTGGTCGACACCGACCACAACGGCAAGTTGACCCCCAACGAGGTCGGCTTCTATCCCTATGCCAGCGCGCTCTACATCCCTTACTACGGCTTCCCCGCGAGCGACGCCGCGCACACGCTGGACACTGGCGTGGGGACGACCAAGCTGGATCGGCGCACGGTCTATATCAGCCCGGCCGACTTCTCGCGGACCAACACCCAGACGCTGTATTTCGACCTGGCCAAGGACCTGGGCGGCGACCGGTCGGTCAAGCTGCAGCTGTTCCACGACCGCCAGGACAACAAGCGCTTCGTCTCGTACGGCTATCCCTCGGCCGTCGACGCCAAGGTCAGCGAGGTCCGCCTGACCTACGCCTTCCCGACCGATGTCGGGATCGTCCACGCCCGCACCCTGACCGGCGCTTCGCACCGCCGGTTCGAGGGGCGTCGCCGCGAGAGCTACAACAGCGGCCTGATCGCCCTGGATCGCCGCGACATCAGCTTCGGCGCCACGCCCACGGACACCATCGACAGCCCGTTCGACGCCGAGACCGGCGGGATCGGTGTCCAGTGGGAGAACGACAACCGCTCGACCTGGAAACAGACCGGCGTCTTCGTCACCTCCGACATCGAGGCCGGTCGCTTCAACCTGGTGCTGGGCGGCCGCTGGGACCATTACAGCGTCGAGAGCCAGGACACCGGCTTCCTCAGCTACGTCGTGGCGGGCAAGCAGCAGGACGACCGGAACAAGGTGACCTGGAACGCCAGCCTGACCTACAAGCTGCCGGTCGGCCTGATGCCCTATGTCAGCTACGCCAAGGCCGCGGCGCTGGAAATGAGCCAGGCCGGCGACGTCGCGCCCAATCTGGTGGCCGACGGCTCGTGGCTGTCCAGCTCCGACCTGACCGAGGCCGGCGTGAAGTTCCAGCTGCTGCGCGGAACCCTGATCGGCTCGGTCGCGGCCTATCGCCAGAACCGCACCCAGATCGCCGGGGCGATCGCGCCGCCGACCGTGCAGGGTACGCGCGCCAAGGGTGTCGAGGTCGAGGTCCGCTGGCTGGCGTCCGAGCGTCTGTCCTTCACCTTCGCCGGCAACAGCCAGCGCACCACGGTGAAGGGACCGGACGCGTCGTTCCAATATATCCCGGCCTATACGGCCGGTGTCCCCGGCCCGCAGGCCTATGGCGGCTCGTACGTGGTGTGGAGCTTCGCCGGTCTGCCGGGCCGCGGCGGCGACTACGCCTACACCCTGATCCCTAAGTCGGTGGTCAGCCTGTACGGGACCTACACCAGCAAGGGCTACGACTGGGGGCAGGCCGGGGCGACGGTCGGCGTCAGCCACGTCAGCCGTACGGCGGGCACGGTGCAGAATGCGGTGCGCTATCCGGCCTATACGCTGGTCAATGCCTCGGCTTTCGTGAACCGTGGCCCGTACACCCTGTCGGTCAACATCGATAACCTGTTCGACAAGTTCTATTTCACCCCGGACGCCGACACCTACGCCAACCTCGGCGCCTTGCCGGGCAAGGGCCGCGAGTGGCGGGCGACCTTGAAGCGGACGTTCTGATGCGGATGAACCTCACCCACCTCCCCCGTAGCGAAGCGTACGGGGGAGGTGGCGCGGCGCCGATCGGCGACGTGACGGAGGGGGCGCAGCCACCGCACGACGCCCCCTCCGTCACGATGCGTATCCGTATCGCGGCACCTCCCCCGTTTCACGGATGAGGAGGAGACGCCCATGACCCAAGTCGAAGACCGCTTCCGCCCCTGGCTGCTGCTGGCCGGGTTCAGCCTGCTGCTGTTCCTGATCACCGCCTCGACCTACGGCTCGCTGGGCGTCGTGCTGCCGGCGATGATCGGCGAGCTGAAATGGAGCTTCGAGAGGGCCTTCCTGGGCTTCTCCGTGCTGGGCGTCTTCACCGGCGCCTCGTCCTGGTTGCCGGCCATCCTGATCCGCAAGATCGGGGTGCGCGGGACGCTGCTGCTGGGCGCGGCGGTGCTGGCCGGCGGCTTCCTGGGGATGGCCAATTCGGAGAGCCTGCTCAGCTACTACGCCGGCGCGGCCGCGTGCGGGGTGGGCTTCCAGATGGCCGCCCTGATCCCCGGCACCCACGTGCTGTCGTCGCTGTTTCGCAAGCGGGCCCTGCCGTTCGGGATCTATTTCACCTTCGGCTCGCTGGGCGGCGCGGCCGGACCGTGGATGGCCCTGACCCTGATGGGCGCCAGTCATGACGACTGGCGGCTCTACTGGATCGTCCAGGCCGCCTTCGCCGCGATCGTCGGCCTGGTCTGCGCCCTGATGGTCGGCGGCGCCAAGTGGCTGGCGGAAGCCGCGCACGAGGTCGATCTCGAGGTCGAGGAGGAGGCGCGCCAAGCCCCCGCCGACGCCCGTGTCTATCGCACCGCCCACGAGTGGACGGTGGGGGAGGCCCTGCGCACGCCGCAGTTCTACATTCTCGTGGCGGCTTACTTCAGCCACCTGCTGGTTGGAGTGACGGTGGCCAGCGTTTCGGTGACCCACCTGACCGAGCTGGGTATCGCGGCCGGCGTCGCGGCGGTGGCGGCCGGAGCCCTGGCCGCCAAGATGCTGAGCCTGGAATCGCTGATGCAGACCCTGGCCCGCCTGGCCGGTGGCGCGCTGGGCGACCGGGTCGATCCGCGCTGGCTGCTGGTCTTCGCGCAAGGGATGCTGGTCGTCGGTCTCCTGGCCCTGGCCCACGCGGCGACGCCGGCCTTGATGCTGCTTTACGCCATCGGCACCGGCGTCGGCTTCGGCCTGACCGTGCTGGCGGTGACCGTGCTGCTGCTGAACTATTACGGGCGCCAGAGCAATCTGGAGCTCTTCTCGCTGACCTGCCTGGTCGGCGCGGTCTCGGCGGCGGGGCCGTTCATCGCCGGGGCCATGCGCGACCGCCTGGGGAGCTTCTCGCCGACCTTCCAGCTGTTCGCGGCAGTGACGGCGGTGGTGTTCGTCGCCGTGCTGGCGATGCGGCCGCCCCGAGCGCCGCAGGCCTAGAAGGAGCGCCGCAGGCTAGAAAAGGCGCCGCAGGCCTAGCCGCCAAAGAAAAAGCCGCCCCGGCGAACACCGGGGCGGCTTCGTCTTTCGACCTAAGCGGTAAGGCTTAGAAGGCGGCCTTCAGGCTGACCACGCCGCGGCTGCCGTAGATCTTGCCGAGACCGTGTTCGTCGGTGTCGTGATAACGCACGTCCAGGGTCAGCTTGTCGGTCAGGGCGTAGCCCAGGCCGACGTTCCAGGTGTTGTAGCTCTTGTAGTTCTCGATGTCCTGGTGACCGACGGCGCCCGACAGGGTCAGCTTCGGCGCGACCGGCACCGCGGCGTTGCCTTCGACGTACACAGCGTCGCCGCCCTTGCCCGGATATTCCGGCGACCAATAAACGGCGGCGCCCAGGGTGGCGGGGCCGAAGGCGTGCGAAGCGGCGGCCTTGGCTTCGAAGTAACCGAACTGGCCGGGCGTCAGGCCCTTGTCTTCGACATAGCCGTAGTACAGCACGCCGAAGTCCAGCGAGGTGTCGCCGACGGTCGGCTTGACGCCGGCATAGAGGTCGATCTCGGCGGTCGGGTCATCGGCGCCGAAGTCGACGTTCGAGGCCCAGACGCCCGCGTAGGCGATGCCGTACGAGGCGTCGATGCCGCCTTGGACAGCCGGATCTTCCTGGGTCTGGCTGACGCCGCGGAAAACGTAGTCGCTGGTGACGCCGAGGTTGTACGAGAGCTTCAGCTCCTCGGCCATCGCCGCGCCCGACAGGGCGACGGTGGCGGCGGCGGCGGCCAGCGCGATCTTCATGGCTTTCATGGTTCTATCCCCTTTTCTGTGTCGTCTTCCGGGTTGGTTCCCGGACTCCGACGGCGCCTGCAAGCGCATGCGTCCCCAACGGATTAGTTGGGGACCCGCCTTTAGTTGCAATCCAGGGACTCCGAACGCCAGCGATAAGGGCGCCGCTCGCCTAAAGTTTGGGCGCAGTGTGACGATTTTGCTGCAGAATGTGCGCATATCCGCCACAGGCGCCGGAAAAGCGAATCTCACTCGTCAGTGACATTTACCGCATGGAAAGACTTGCGCCGCCCAGGTGCAGGCCCGCATCGACCAGCAGGGTCTCGCCCGTGACGTGGCGCGAGGCCGGCGAGGCCAGGAAGACGGCGGCCCCGGCGACATCCTCGGCGGTCGAAGCCACCTTCAGCGGCGTCGCGGCGGCCGCGCCGGCTCGCAGGCGGTCGACGCGCTCGGCGTCCATGGCCTTGCCGAACCATGGCGTGTCGATGAAGCCCGGGCAGATGGCGTTGACGCGGATTCGTGGCCCCAAGGCCCTGGCCAGCGACAGGGTCATGGTGGTCATCGCGCCCTTCGAGGCGGCGTAGGGCACCGACGAGCCGTTGCCGACCACGCCGGCGATCGAGGCGGTGTTGACCACCGCGCCTGGGGCGGGGGCGGACTCCAACAGCGAGCGGGCGGCCCGCACCATCTGGAACGCGCCGACCACATTGACCGAATAGAGTCGCAGGAAGTCCTCGGCATTGACCGCGTCAAGGTCGGCGTGGTCTGGCGCGAACTTGGTGACGCCGGCGTTGTTGAACAGGGCGTCGATCCGGCCGGTGGTGTCGGCGGCCGCCGCGATCCGGCGGCAGTCCTCGTCGTTGGCGACGTCGCCCTGGACCAGGATGGCCTTGGAGCCTTCGGCCTCGACCAGGCGGGCGGTCTCCTCGGCCTCCTCGGCGCTGCGGGCGAAGTTGACCACCACCAGGCCCGCGCCGCGCCGGGCGGTCTCCACCGCGATCGCGCGGCCCAGGCCCGTGGAGGCGCCCGTGATCACCACCGTGAAGCCGTCGAAGTCCCGTCCCAACATGGTTCTCTCCCGAACATCTGTTTGCGACGTTGTAGCGAGGCGCGCTTGGCTTGTCTCGCGGGGCAGGGAGGCCTAAATCGCGGCGATGACCGATCTCAACGTCACCCAACTGGGCCAAGTCGTCGACGCGCCCGAAAGCCCCGAAGCCGCCGTCCTCGAGCGCGTGCCCAATCCGCAGAGCGACGTGCTGTACCTGGCCCGCTTCGTCGCGCCGGAGTTCACCTCGCTGTGCCCCGTCACCGGCCAGCCGGACTTCGCGCATCTGGTGATCGACTATGCGCCCGGCGACTGGCTGATCGAGAGCAAGTCGCTGAAGCTCTACCTGACCAGCTTCCGCAACCACGGCTCGTTCCACGAGGACTGCACCGTCAAGGTCGCCCGCAAGATCGTCGAGATCGCCCAGCCGCGCTGGCTGCGCATCGGCGGCTACTGGTATCCGCGCGGCGGCATTCCGATCGACGTCTTCTGGCAGACCGGGCCGGCGCCGGAAGGCCTGTGGGTCCCCGACCAGGGCGTCGCGCCGTATCGCGGCCGAGGCTGATCCAGCAAGGCGCGCCCGCGGGCGCGACGAAAGCGGATGCCGGCGCGTCGGACGAGGGCTGCGCTCGGCGCGCGTTCCGCTAGACTGCGCCCATGAAAGATATCGACATCGGGCTGAGGTCGGACCTTTTCAGACAGGCGCTTCTGCTCACCCTGGGTCTCTGGGGCCTAGACACGCTGCTGTTCTCGCTGCCGTACCTGGCCAGCGGCCGGCAGCCCTTGCCAGGCGTCCTGGCCAGCCATTTCTTGTTCATGGGGCTGGGCGCGCTGCTGTCGAGCCTGGTCTATGTGCGGGCCGGGCGCACGCCGCTCGATGGCCGGCCCGTGCGGTTCGTGGCCCTTGTGCCGGTCGTGGTGGGCCTCGCCGTCGTGATGGCGGCGTCGGACATGTTGATCGGCGGCCATCTGCGGGCGAGCCTCGACGGCGCCCATCCCACCCAGCGCGTCGTGGCGGCGCGGGCGGCCAGTCAGTTCCTGGTCGGCGGCTGGATGTTCGCCCTGCTGGGCGCGCTCTATCTGATGATGATCGCCGTCCGCGTGACCCGCGAGCACGAGCGGCGGCTGGCCGACGCCCAGGCCCAGGCCCTGGCGGCCGAGGCCCAGGCCAGCGCCGCGCGGCTGGCGGCCCTGCGCTATCAGCTCAATCCGCACTTCCTGTTTAATACCCTGAATGCCGTCTCGTCGGCCGTGATCACGGGCCGGAACGACGAGGCCGAGTCGATGCTGGCGCGGCTGGCCGAGTTCCTGCGCCTGACCTTGGCCGCCGACCCCGAGGCGATGATCCCGCTGGAGGACGAGCTGGCCACCCTGCAGGCCTATCTTGAGATCGAGAGCGTGCGGTTTCGCGACCGGCTGGGCGTGGAGTTTTCGTGCCCGAACGAGCTGCGCGCGGCGCTGGTCCCCAGCTTCGTGCTACAGCCCCTGATCGAGAACGCCATCAAGCACGGCGTCGCCCCGACCAGCCGTCCGGTGACCGTGCGGCTGGAGGCCTCGCGCGACGGCGACGACCTGGTGGTCATCGTCGAGGACGACGGCGAGGCGGTCGCGCCTCTGGCGGCCCATCCACCGGGCCGCGTGGGCGTCGGCCTGGCCAATGTCCGCCAGCGGCTGCAGGTGCTTTACGGCGCGCGCGGCGTGCTGCAGGCGGCCCCACGCGAGCACGGTTTCCTGGTCCTGCTGCGCATCCCGCTGCGACTGGAGCCGGCGGTCCTGGCGCCCGGGGCGAGGGCGGCGTGATGGAGTTGAAGGTCCTGCTGGTCGACGACGAGCCCGCCGCCCTGGAGCGGCTGTCGGCCCTGTTCGCCCAGATCCCCGACACGAAGCTGGTGGGCGTGGCCCGCAATGGCCGCGAGGCGGGCCAGGCGATCGCCGAGCTGGCGCCCGACCTCGTCATGCTGGACATCCAGATGCCGGAGCTGAGCGGTCTGGCCCTGGCGTCCGGACTGCCGATCGAGGCGCGGCCCGAGATCGTCTTCGTCACCGCCTTCGAGGTCTATGCCGCCGACGCCTTCGCGGTGGAGGCCGCCGACTATCTGCTCAAGCCCGTCCGCTTCGACCGCCTGCGCCAGGCCGTGGAGCGCGCCCGCCGCCGCCGCACCCTGCAGAAGGCCTTCGAGCAGCAGGCCGAGGCCGCGCCGGCGCGCGAGAATGACCTGGACGGCATCTGGGTGACGACGCGCCAGGGCCATGTTCGGGTAGCGGTCAGCGAGATCGACTGGATCGAGGCGGCCAAGGACTATGTCCTGCTGCACACGGCCACCCGCAGCCACATCCACCGCATCACCATGAGCGCGCTTGAGCAGGGCCTGGACCCGCACAAGATGATCCGCGTGCACCGCTCGGCCTTCGTCAGCCCCGACCGGGTCGAGGCGGTCAACCGCCTGGGCAAGGGCCTGATCGCCCTGGTGCTGCGCGACGGCGTCGCCGTGCCCGTGGGCCCGACCTACGTGAAGGCGGTGCAGGCGCGGCTGGGGCTGGCGGTCGAGGCGTAGAAAGTCTCGATAGCGATCCGAACTCCGTGTCATCCCGGAAGCGCGTAGCGCTGTCCGGGACCCAGGGGGCGGCGCAGTGCAGTTGCCCCTGGGTCCCGGCTCTCCGCTTCGCTGCGGCCGGGATGACACGCTGTAGGGGTCTTCGCGAACTTGCTACCCCTTCGCCAGCCTTCGCCGATTGGCCCGCACCTTCTTGCGCAGGTGCGCCAGCGAGCCCGACGCGATCGCCGGTCCCGTGACGCCCAGCTGGCCGGTCATGGCCAGAAGCGGCAGGGTCAAGCCAGCGGTCACCTTCTCGCCGACCATCAGCTGGGTCTCGGCCTGGGCGGCCGCGCCGCCGGCCGCCAGTTTCATCATGCGCAGGCCGATGACGGCGGAGGCTTCCATCCCCAGCGCCCAGCTGTCGAAGGCCAGGCTTGTCCAAGGATCCTTGCGTCTGGCCATCGGTCGTTCCTTTGCTGTGCTTGAAAGTCCAACGCTTGAGGCTAGGCCGGGGTCCAAGCCTTCGTGATCGCCGCCACGTCCGGCCGCTGGCGCTCCTGCGGCGGCTCGGTCGCCGTGCCCAGATAGAGGAAGCCGGCCACCTGCTCGCCCACGGCCAGGCCGAGGATCGCCGTGGCGCGCGGGTCGTAGCTGTACCAGTCGGTGATCCAGTTGGCGCCCCAGCCCAGAGCCGCGGCGGCCAGCAGCATCTGGTGGCAGACGGCGGACGCGCTCTGGCGCTGCTCCCACTCGGGAATCTCGCCCTCGATGAAGCGCGAGATCACGGCCACGGCGACCGGCGGGCGGGTCAGCTTGCGCAGGGCGGCGTTGGCCTTGGCCGGATTGGCCTGGCTGTCGGCGAGGGCGGTGATCTTCTCGGCGAAGACCTCCTTGGCCGGGCCCTTCAGGATCACGAACCGCCAGGGCGCCAGCTTGCCGTGGTCGGGCACGCGAACGGCCAGACGCAGGAGGTCGGCCAGCTGGGCGTCGTCCGGTCCCGGGGCGGTCAGCGCCATGGCCGAGGCCGACCGGCGCTTGGCCAGGAAGGCGACGACTTCGGGCGAGGCCTCGATCGGCAGGGTCTCGCCGAATTCGGGGGCGGGGGGAACGGAACCGGCCAAGACGATCTCCACGAAGCAATGTAAGCCGCACACCTATGGCTGGGGCCCAGCCACCACAAGTGACGAGCGCCGATGTCCGACAAGCCCGCCTGGCTCAAGCCCCATGGAAAACCCTGGACCGTCTCCAGCCGAAAGGTCGTCTACGACAATCCGTGGATCACCCTGACCGAATACCAGGCGATCGCGCCGACCGGGCGGCCGGCGCTCTATGGCAAGGTCGGCTTCAAGAACCAGGCGATCGGCGTCATACCGCTGCACGAGGACGGCACGGTGACGCTGGTCGGCCAGAACCGCTTTTCCCTGGCCAACTACAGCTGGGAGCTGCCCGAAGGCGGCGCGCCGCACGGCGAGGACCCGCTGGACGGCGCCAAGCGCGAACTGGCCGAGGAGGTGGGGCTGCGGGCCGACGACTGGCGGCTGATCCTGCGGATGGAGCTGTCGAACTCGGTCACCGACGAGATCGCCTACGGCTTTCTGGCCATGGACCTGACCCCGACCGAAACGGCTCCGGACGAGACCGAGGACCTGGCCGTGGCCCGCGTGCCCTTCCGCGAGGCGCTGGACGCGGCGACCGCGGGTCACATGCCCGACGCAATCACGGTGGCGCTATTGCTCCGGACGCACCATATGGCCGTGCGAGGGGAGCTGCCGGCCCATCTGGCGGCGCTCATCCTGTAAAAGGCGGCGTTCGTCGTCTCAGTTGGAGCATCGTCAATAAAGATGCTCTATGTATCGCGCCTGCAGGCAAGGGAGAGCCCGATGGCCAAGCCTTTGGAAGTGGTGACGCCGGACACCCAGACCCCGGTCTGGGCGGCCCTGCGCAACCAGGCCGAACACGCGGCCAAGGACGAGCCGGCCCTGGCCTCGCTGCTGAACGCGGTGATCCTGAGCCACGACAACCTGGCCGACGCCCTGACCTTCCAGCTGGCCCGCAAGCTGGGCGACCAGGAGATGCGGGCGATGACGGCGCGCGAGTTCGCCGCCGACGCCTTCGAAAGCGATCCGTCGATCGTCGAGGCGGCCGAGGCCGACCTGAAGGCGGTGTTCGAGCGCGATCCGGCCTGCAAGGGCTATGTCCAGCCGTTTTTGTTCTTCAAGGGCTTCCTGGCCCTGCAGACCCACCGCGTGTCGCACTGGCTGTGGCATCAGGGCCGCGAGACCCTGGCCTTCTACCTGCAGAGCCGGGCCAGCGAGGTCTTTCAGGTCGACATCAATCCCGCGGCCAAGATCGGCAAGGGCGTGTTCATCGACCACGGCACGGGCATCGTCATCGGCGAGACCGCGGTCGTCGGCGACGACGTCTCGATGCTGCACGGCGTGACCCTGGGCGGGACCGGCGCCGAGCGCGGCGACCGCCACCCCAAGATCGGCAAGGGCGTCCTGCTGGGCGCCGGCGCCAAGGTGCTGGGCAACATCCTGATCGGCGACTACGCCAAGATCGCGTCGGGCTCGGTGGTGCTGCGCCCCGTGCCGGCCCACTGCACGGCGGCCGGCGTGCCGGCCCGCCTGGTCAACTGCCCGACCTGCGAGGAGCCGGCCAAGACCATGGACCACACCCTGGCCGAGACCGTCTATTCGTACGAAATCTGAATGGGCGAGATCTGAGTGCGGGCTTTTCTGCGTCGTCTGAGCGGCCTGGCGCTGGCGGCCGTCATCGCGGTCGGCGGTCCCGCGCTCGCGGCGTCCGCTCCGGTCGGCGGCTACACGATCGTGAAGACCTACGCGCACGACCCCGGCGCCTTCACCGAGGGGCTGTTCTATCGCGACGGCTTCATGTTCGAGAGCACCGGCCTGGCCGGTCGCTCGTTCATTCGCAAATGGAACCTGGAGACCGGCTTCTCCGAGCAGGAGCGCATGGTCGACTCCCGCTATTTCGGCGAGGGTATCGTCGACTGGAAGAACCGGCTCTACGAGCTGACCTGGACCAACGAGATCGGTTTCATCTACGACATCGACACGTTCGAGAAGATCGGCGAGTTCAGCTATCCGGGCGAGGGCTGGGCCCTGACCCGCGACGACAAGCGGCTGATCATGAGCGACGGCACCTCGTTCATCCGCTTCCTGGATCCGGAGACCCTGAAGGAGACCGGCCGCATCGAGGTCACAGACCACGGCGTGCCGGTCCGGAACCTGAACGAGCTGGAATATGTGAAGGGCGAGCTGCTGGCCAATATCTGGCAGACGACGCGCATCGCGCGGATCAATCCGGCGACGGGCGAGGTCACCGGCTGGGTCGAGTTGGCGGGTCTCCTGAAGGAGGCCGGGGTCAGCGGGACTCGCGACGACGTCCTGAATGGCATCGCCTATGACGCCGCCAAGGACCGTCTGTTCGTGACCGGCAAGCTGTGGCCGAAACTTTTCGAAATAAAACTCGCGCCAGGGCGGTAGGACGCGGAACCGGGGTTTGGGGCTGGCGTTAAATCTGCGTCCGCCCCTCTACGCCCCCCCGACCTAGTGGGCGGACCGAGCCCCGGCCGGCGAGCACGCCGCCGGGGCTCACCCCTATCTGGGGCTAGGTTAGAGCCAATCGACATCGGCCCAAAACACCGCTCATCCCCGCAAAAGCGGGGACCCAAACTGCTTTTCAGCGCGTGGCGTCGCTCGAAACCCATTTCCCGACTTGGCTTGGGTCCCCGCTTTCGCGGGGATGAGCGGATTTAAAGGGATCAACGTGAGTGTCGATCGGCCTAGCCCTGCTTGGCGCAGGCGATGGACTTTCCCTTCAGCGAGATCTGTTCGGCGTCCGCCGGCGGCTTGGCGGTGACCCCGTAGAGCACGGCGGTCCAGATCGCCATCAGCGCCAGGACCTGGGGCAGGGTGATGCGGCGGCTGTCGGGGCGGGGATCGGCGAGCGGCATGGCGCGACTATCTCCCGGTTGCGCCGGCCCGAATAACGACTTATCGGTCGGGCTTCTGTGAGGTTTCTTCACATGGCTCGCCGCCAGCTGCCATCGCTGAACGCCCTGCGCGCCTTCGAGGCGTTCGGACGGCATGGCCGCATGACCCTGGCCGCTGACGAACTGTGCGTGACCCACGGCGCCGTCAGCCGTCAGATCCGCCAGCTGGAAGAGCAGCTCGGCGTCGCCCTGACCGAAGGGCCGCGCTCGCGCCTGCGGATGACCGAGGCCGGGCTGAAGCTAGCCCAGGCCCTGTCGCCCGCCTTCGACCAGATCGAGGCCGCTGTGCCGCGCCCCATCCAGGCCGGCCAGAAGCCGCTGGTCGTCTCGTGCCTGCCGACCTTCGCCATGAAGTGGCTGATCCCGCGCCTGCCGGGCTTCCAGGCGGCGCATCCCGACATCCCGGTGCGGGTGGCCGAGTCCAACGGGCCGTTCGACTTCAAGGCCGACGGCATCGACCTGGCCATCCGCATGCGCTCGCCCGACACGCCGGTGACCTACGACTCCGTCGTGACGCCGTTCATGGAGCATTTCCACGGGCCGGTGATGTCGCCCGAACTGGCGGCGGCCGGACCGGCGACGCTGGAGCGAATCTGCGCCCTGCCGCGTCTGCTGACCCGCACCTTCCTGGAAAGCTGGTCGGACTGGGCCCGCAACTTCGAGCTCGATCCCCTGCCGCCGCCCGTCAGTGAGCAGGAGTTCGACCACTATTTCTACATGCTGGAGGCGGCCGTCGCCGGACTGGGCGTGGCGATCGGCCCGTGGGCCTTCGTGCAGCGCGACCTGGCCAGCGGCCGCCTCGTCGCGCCCCTGGGCTTCACCCCCGGACGGGCCCGGATCGTGGCCGTCACACCGCCGGATGGCGCCACCGAAGCGGCCGCGCTATTCCGCGATTGGCTGCTGGCCGAAGGAGCGTCCACACCTCATCCGCCGGAACCGCTTGCGCCGCCCGCGCCGGACGCTAGTTTCGCCCCGATAACGCGCTCCCGGGCGCTCAGCTAGAACAAGAGGCCCCCCCGTGGACGCCACGACCGTCGCCAAGCTCGAAAAGCACCTGAAGCGCACCTTCGGCAACCCGCACATCGCCGTGAAGCCGCGCCCGAAGCAGAAGGACTCGGCCGAGGTCGAAGTCGCTGGCGAATTCATCGGCGTGGTCTTCCAGGACGAGGACGAGGACGGCTCGTTCATGTTCGAGATGGCCATCCTCGGCGAAGACCTGGACTAGGTTTCGCGATCGTCGCGCGCCTCAGGCCATGACCGGCTTGGGGACCGCGCGGCGGACCATCAGCGAGGCCACCCCGGCGACCAGACCGGCCGTCCCCGCGATGATGAACGCCTCGACGTACTGGCCTTGCTGGGCGCGGATGACGCCCGCGCCGATGGCCGCGGTGGCCGCGCCCAGTTGGTGGCCGGCGGCGATCCAGCCGAACACGATGGGACCGTCGCGCTCGCCGAACGCTTCGGAGGCCAGGCGCACGGTCGGCGGCACGGTGGCCAGCCAATCCAGCCCGTAGAACACCGCGAACGCCGACAGGCTGACCACCGAGAAGTCCGAGAAGGGCAGGTAGATCAGCGACAGGCCACGCAGCGAATAGTAGACGAACAGCAGCTTGCGACTGTCATAGCGGTCGGTCAGCCAGCCCGAGGCGGTGGTGCCCACCAGGTCGAACAGGCCCATCAGGGCCAGCAGGCCGGCGGCGCGCACCTCGGGCAAGCCCCGGTCGCCGCAAAAGGCGATCATGTGGACGCCGACTAGGCCGTTGGTGGTCAGGCCACAGATGAAGAAGCCCAGGAACAGCAGCCAGAAGGTCCGGGTCTTGGCCGCGCGGCCCAGGGCGCCGAACGCATAGGAGAGGGCGCTGCCGCCGCTGAGCGGGGCGGGGGCCACGTAGTCGTCCGGCGCGCCGTAGGGACGCAGGCCGACGTCCGATGGCCGCTCGGGGATCAGCAGCCACATCAGCGGGGCCAGGACCAGACAGACGATCGAGACGGTCAGCACGACCGGCTTCCAGCCGCCGTGCTCGGCGATCACCGCCATGCCGGGCAGGAAGATCAGCGAGCCAGTGGCCGTCGAGGCGGACAACAGGCCCAGCATCACGCCCCGACGGGCCACGAACCAGCGGTTCACGACGGTCGCGCCCAGCACCATGGCGACCGCGCCGCTCGAGATCCCGGTCAGCACGCCCCAGGTGGCCACATAGTGCCAGGAGGCGGTCATGAGGGCCGAGAGGCCGGTGGAGATCGACATCATCACCAGGGCCAGGGTCACGGTCTTGCGCAGGCCGAACGACTGCATCAGCGCCGCCGCGAACGGCCCCGTGAGGCCGTACAGGAAGATGCCGACGCCGGCCGCCAGCGAGATCGAGGCGCGGTCCCAGTGGAAGGCCTTCTCCAGCGGCAGGATCAGCACGCCGGGCGCCGCGCGGAGGCCAGCGGCCGACAAGAGAGCGAGGAAAATGGCGCCGGCGACGACGAAGGCGTAGTTCTGACCGAACGGCCTTTTGTGACTGGCGGAGGGGCTTGCGGTCGTCATGTCGTCTCTCGATGTGGGCGATGTAACCGATCGGTACGGGCTTGATTGGCTACATACGTACCGGTAAGTAACATCGTCAAGAACCGTGTTCGAAAATGTCCAAGAAAACGCCGGAAGAGATCCTCGCCGGGCCTTACGGACCCGCCCCCCGCGCCGCCGATCGCATCTTCGACACGGCGCGCGACCTGTTCTACCGCGAGGGCATCCGCGCCGTGGGCGTGGACGAGATCGTCACCCGCGCCGGCGTCACCAAGCCTAGCCTCTATCGCAGCTACAAGTCCAAGGACGAGCTGGTCGCGGCGGTGCTGCGCGAGGTCGAGGTCGCCTTCTGGGACCGCTTCGAGGCGGCCGAAGCGCTGCATCCGGACGATCCCAAGGCCCAGATGGTCGCCTATTTCGGCGTCCTGGCCGAACGCTCGGGCGGGGGCGACTATCGCGGCTGCAACCTGTCGAACGCCGTGGTCGAATATCCCGACCGCCAGCACGCCGGCCGCCAGGTCGCCCAGGTTCACAAGCAACAGCTGCGCGACCGCCTCCAGGCCAAGGCCGCCGAGATGGGCGCGTCCGATCCCAAGGAACTGGGCGACGCGATGATGCTGCTGATCGAGGGGGTGTTCACCTCTAGCCAGATGTTCGACGGCGACGACAAGCCGGCCCTGGCCGTGGTCGGCGCGGTAAAGGCGTTGATCGCCGCCTATTGTCCGGCTTGAGTGGGCGTATGACCGCCCACGTTCTGGATCGCCCCGCCTATTCGACCTTGACCGGCCGCCAGAGCCATCTGGCCGTCCATCACGGCGGGGCGCTGCGGATGCATCCCGACTTTGGCCTGTTCGCCGGCGTGGTCGACGAGAGCCCCGAGAGCCTGAAGGCGCTGGGCGAGCTGGTCCGCGCGCAAGGGACGGTCGGCCTCGTCGAGCCCGCCGCGCCGCCGCCCGTTCCAGGGACCGAGGTCGTCTCCAGCGCGCTGTGCCTGCAGATGGAGGCCAGCGCGGTGGCGCCGGCCTGGGACGTCGCGTTCGAGATGCTGGACCTGGGCGACGCCGACGCGGCCGAGATGCTGGCCCTGGCCACCCTGACCAAGCCCGGTCCGTTCTTCTCGCGCACCCATCAGCTGGGCGCGTTCATCGGCGTGCGGGTCGACGGCCAACTGGTCGCCATGGCCGGCGAGCGGATGCGGCCCGACGGCTATACCGAGGCCAGCGGCGTCTGCGTCCATCCCGACCATCGCGGCAAGGGCTACGCCGCCCGCCTGCTGCGCGAGGTGACCGCCAAGATCCTGGCGCGCGGCGAGAAGGCGTTCCTGCACAGCTACGCCGACAACGCCACGGCCATCGGCCTCTACGAGTCGCTGGGCTATCGCGGTCGGCGCGAGGTGGTGTTCACAATCCTGAAGCCGGCCGGCTGACACGAAAAGGGCGGGAGGTCTCGCGACCACCCGCCCTTCGCCTTCGGCTTGACGAGAGACCCTAGGCCTTCGCCGACCGCGCCGCCGCGCCCTTGGCCCACACATAGTGCCAGACCAGCAGGCCGATGCCCGCGAGGGCCGCGAAGATCATGCCGACGGTCTCTGACGGGGCGAACGGGACGGCCAGGGGCGCATCCTTGTTGGTGGCCACGATCAAGCCGGCATAGGCGACGTTGAACAGGCTCTCGCCGACGATGAAGCCGGACGCGGCCAGTACGCCCAAGCGCTCGGCGCCCTCGGCGTTCGGGCCCTTGCTGGTCCACTTCTCGTACAGCCAGCCGCCGACCGCGCCGACCACCACGGGGGCGGTCACGGCGCTGGGCAGGTAGATGGCCAGGCCCACGCCCAGCGGCGGCAGGGCGTACTTGTTGGCGCTGAGCTTGCGCAGGGTCTCGTCGATCAAAACCAGGCCGAGGCCGACGGCGATGCCGATCCCCAGCATGTGCAGCTCCAAGTGACCGCCGATCACGCCCTTGGCCAGGGTCGAGATCAGGGTCGCCTGCGGGGCCGGCAGCGGGTTGGTCGCCACCGACTGCAGGTTGGCGGCGCCGGCGAAGCCCCAGGCGCGGTTCATCAGTTCCAGGGCCGGCGGGATGACGGCCGAGCCGGCGGCGACGCCGATCATCAGGGCCACCTGCTGCTTCCACGGCGTGGCGTCGACCAGTTGGCCGGTCTTCAGGTCCTGCAGGTTGTCGTTGGCGATCACGGCCACGGCCATGATCAGGGTGGTGACGTACAGGGCGAAGGCGATCAGGGCGGTGTTGACCTCCGGGCCCATGGTCGCGTGGCCGATCGCGCCGATCATCGCCGAGGCGCCGAGGATCGACAGGATGGCGATGCCGCTGACCGGGCTGTTCGAGGCGCCGATCAGGCCGGCCATGTAGCCGCAGACGGCGGCGGCGAATAGACCCGCCACGACCATGAAGGCCACGCCCGCCAGGACCAGGGGGACCGCGGCGCCGGCCAACGGGCCGCCCGCCAGGAAGTCGTAGAGCAGCCAGCCGGATGGGGCGAGGACGATCAGGACGAGCAGGCCGACCAGGTTGATCGGGATGTCCTGCTCGACGCGCGGGATCGCGCCTTCACCTGACTTGCGGGCGGCGCTGGCGGCCAGGGCGGCCATCAGGCCGCGCCAGACGGGCAGGGCCAGCTTGCCCAGCGTCCAGATCGCCGAGGCGCCGATCGCGCCGGCGCCGATGAAGCGGACCTGGGTGCGCCAGACGGTGACGGCGTGGGTGGCGACGTCGCCCGTCCACGGGGCCATCGCGGTCAGGATCGGCGTGGCGATCCCCCAGGCGATGATCAGGCCGACCACGAAGGCGATGCCGACGGTGATGCCCATGATATGGCCCGCGCCGATCAGGGCCATCGAGGCCGAGGCGCCCAGGCCCGTCGCGCCGGCGCCGACCTTGAAGTAGCCGGCCACCTCGGCGGCGAAGATCTTGGCGGCGGCCAGAGCCGCGAACAGCGCCGAGGTGATCGCGCCGACGGTCACGGCGAACAGGCCGGCCTTGCCCTCCTCGGCGCCTTCGCGCGAGCTGGAGCCCACCTTCAGCACTTCGGCGGCGGCGACGCCTTCGGGGTAGGGGAGGTCGGACTGGGTGACCAGGGCCCGGCGCAGCGGGATCGAATAGGCCACGCCCAGCACGCCGCCGGCGGCGCAGACGCCGAACACCTGCCAGTACGGGAAGTTCGCCCACCAGCCGATCATCAACAGGCCCGGCAGCACGAAGATCACCGACGACAGCGTCCCCGCCGACGAGGCGATGGTCTGGACGATGTTGTTTTCCTGGATGGTCGAGGTCTTGAACGCCCGCAGCAGGGCCATCGAGATGACGGCGGCGGGGATCGAGGTGGCGAAGGTCAGGCCGACCTTGAGGCCCAGATAGACCTGGGCGACGGTGAAGACGAGGGTGATCAGGACGCCGAGTATGATCCCTCGGAGGGTCAATTCCGTGCGCGGCGCTTCGGGGTCGGCCATGAACATGTCCAAAAAAGTATAGAGGCGGCCGGACCTTGCACGTCCGACCGCCTCAAACTCAAGCCTCGATTTTAACGAACCGCGATCGGCCTGGCGTCTACCGACGCAGGCGCGCCTTGCAGGCGACCGCGATATTGAGAGCCAGCCGGTCGTCCTGTTCGGCCAAGGCGAAATTGTAGGCGTCCTCGCAATGGTTGGCCCTGATCATGACCGCAGCCTGTTGGGCGCGGCGCCATTGATCCCGGCTGACCTCCTGGTGGGCGTCGTTGTTCATGCTCTGACGCAACAGCGTGATTTGCGTGAAGTTGTTGTAGATGCCCATCGACGACGAGGGCTTCGCTCCGAAGTTTTCCGGGGGCGACTGTGAGGTCTGGTTTTGGGTTTGAGCGAAGGCCCCGCTCGCGAAACCGGCGAGGACGAGGGCCGCGAGGGCCGCGCGTTTCAACATGACCGTTCCTTCCTGAGCCGAGAAGAACGTCACGGTCGCTCAACCTAGGACTACTGAAAAGCGGAAACGCTACTGAAAAGGCCGCTCCGTCTCGGACGAAGCGGCCTCGATTTCAATTCAGGGCGCTGATCAGAGAACGCCCAGCATCTCCGCGACCAGCGGGTGGCGGACGATGTCGCGGTCGGCCAGGCGGACGACGGCGATGTTGGCGACCTCATCGAAGCGGGCGGCCACGTCGGCCAGGCCGGAGATGCCTGGCAGCAGGTCCGACTGGTTCGGGTCGCCGGTCACGACCATGGTCGAGTGCCAGCCGAGACGGGTCAGCAGCATCTTGAGCTGCATGTAGGTGCAGTTCTGGGCCTCGTCGATCACCACGAAGGCGTTGTTGAGCGTGCGGCCGCGCATGAAGCCGACCGGCGCGATCTCGATCGCGCCCTCGGCCATCAGGGCCCGCATGCGCTTGACCGACAGGCGATCGGTCAGGGCGTCGTAGAGCGGCCGCAGATACGGGGCCAGCTTGTCTTCCATGTCGCCCGGCAGATAGCCGATCGACTCGCCGGCCTCGACGGCGGGGCGCGACAGCACGATGCGGCTGACCGTACCAGCCTCCAGGGCTTCCACCGCCTTGGAGATGGCGATGTAGGTCTTGCCGGTGCCGGCCGGGCCCAGGGCCATGACCAGGTTCTTGTTGTCGATGGCTTCCATCAACTCCGCCTGGCCTGGCGATTTGGGTTTTATGGTTTTGAGGTAGCTCTGGTCCCGACTATCGCCTCTCGCGCCTCCCTCATCGGACAGTGGCGACCAGCCGCCGCGGTGATCGACCGGCAGGCGGCGCACCTTGGCGTCGTCGTACTGGCTGGTCGTCTCGTACGCGCCTTCACGCGCCATCCGCTTCAGGGCTCGCTTGGTCATCAAAGCCTCCATTCGGGCATGAAAAAAGGACGAGGCCGTAAGGCGTCGTCCTTGTCGGGGAGCTGGATTGCAACGAAGTCGCGTGCGCGGCAGGGCGGCTCGGGAGAGCTTCCGCCAAGAGAGCTCTTAGGGGGCGGTGCTGTACGCCGGAACGCCAAGTGCGACACCTCGTCTTCGTCAGCGGGTGGGCCGATGGCAAAGGTCGCCCCCGACCCGGATACGAGAGGAAAATGATTCCCGCTTGAGGAATGTTCCCTCTCGAATCGCCTGACTACAATGGCCCAACATGGTTTCCGGGTCGTTAATCTGAAAATCGCGCCCAAGAAAACGAGGCATACGGATGACTGTCTATTCCCTGGGCGCCGCTGCTCCCACCCTTCCCGCGCAGGGCGAATACTGGATCGCGCCGACGGCGAGCGTGATGGGCAATGTGATTCTCAAGAAGAACGCCAGTATTTGGTGGGGCGCGATCGCGCGCGGAGACAACGATCCGATCACGATCGGCGAGAACAGCAACGTCCAGGACGGCTCGGTTCTCCACACTGATCTTGGTGTTCCCCTGACCATCGGCGCGAACGTGACCATTGGTCACATGGTGATGTTGCACGGCTGCTCGATCGGCGACGGCTCCCTGATCGGCATCGGCGCGATCGTCCTGAACGGGGCCCGGATCGGGAAGAACTGCCTGATTGGCGCCG
Organism: Caulobacter sp. 1776; assembly: GCF_040545685.1. Classification (NCBI taxonomy): domain Bacteria; kingdom Pseudomonadati; phylum Pseudomonadota; class Alphaproteobacteria; order Caulobacterales; family Caulobacteraceae; genus Caulobacter; species Caulobacter sp. 1776. The sequence continues at coordinate 25,742 of NZ_JBEPMI010000009.1, read as the reverse complement.
GGGCCCTGATCACCGAGGGCAAGGAGATCCCGGACAATTCGATGGTGATGGGCGCGCCGGGCAAGGTGGTGCGCGAGGTCAGCGAGCACCACACCATGATCCTGCAGGGCTCGGCCCTGCACTATGTCGAGAACTGGAAGCGCTATGTCCGGGACCTGAAGGTGGTGGCGGGGTAGGGCGCCGTTGGGAGCGCCGCCTGCTTGCTTGGGGGGATGCAAGGCGGCGCTCCCGCTTCTCGCGCAGGGCACGTAGCGCGAGAAGGATGCTCGCCGCGAGGAGGCGTCCTTTCGCGGCGAGACGGTGCGGGCGAACCGCGCTCCGTTTCGTCCATAGGTAGTATGTATCCGGTTTCGGGTTGAGTGTGAACGACAAACTCGCCTTCCCCGACGGCTATCTCAGCTCGGACGCTCTAGAGCGCGGCCAGCGCCTGGACGAACCAGTCGCGCAGCGCCGCGACGTGGGGGCGGTCGCTCAGGGCGGGCGGGCAAGCGAAGGCGTAGGTCTCGCCGGGCAGCGTCTCGGCGAACGGCGCCGCCAACAGGCCGCTTGCCAAGGCGTCGGCGGCGATGACCAGGCTGACGATGGCCACGCCTTGGCCGGCGACCGCGGCCTGGACAGCATGCTGGCTGTCGGTGAAGCGAAGGCCGCCTTCGATGTCGAGACCCGTGACACCGGCCTGCTCGCACCAGCGCCGCCAATCGGGCGCCGGGCGGGGCGTGACCCAGCCGTCGATGTGGATGAGGCGCGCCCGCTCCAGATCCTCGACCCGCGTCAGCTTCAGGTTGGGGCTGCAGACCGGCGCGAAGACGTCCTGGCGCAGGGGCGTCGCGTCCACGCCGGCGAACGGGCCCTTGCCATAGCGAATGGCCAGGTCGACGCCGCCGGGGCGGAGCTCGACGATCTGGTTCGACGCCTGGAGGCGAAGCTCCAACTCCGGCAGCCGCGCTTGCAGATCGGGCAAGCGCGGAACCAGCCATTGGCTCAGGAAGGCCGGGGTCGCCGACAGCGTCAGGACGGGATTGGCGCGGGGATGGCGCAGGCGGGCTACGGCGCGATCGATTTCGGCGAAGCCCGAGGCGGCGGCTTCATAGAGGATCTGGCCTTCGGCGGTGAGCGCCACCCGCCGCGGGCTGCGATCGAGCAGCCGTACGCCAAGCCGCGCTTCCAGCTGTCGCACCTGGTGGCTGATGGCCGTGGGCGTCACCAGGAGCTCGGCGGCGGCGCGCTTGAAGCTGGCCAGCCGCGCCGCCGCCTCGAACGCGCGCAAGGCGCCCAGCGGGGGAAGGTCGAAGGCGGGCATGCTGAGCTATCTTCATCTTCGAGCTGAGAAGTTCGACTTTGCGTCCCGTTTGGCGGGCAAGCAAGCTGGGGCCTGGCTCCTCATCATGAGCCCGGATCATCCAGTTTAGGAAGGCGTCGCCCATGCCCCGTCTCGTCGCCGGCCTCATCGACGTCTTCGCCGACACCCCGCTGAGCGGCAACCCGCTGGCGGTCGTGGAAGGCGGCGAGGATCTGGACGACGCCGCCCTGCGCCGCATCGCCGGCGAGTTCAATCAGGCCGAGACCACCTTCGTCCAGACCAGCGACCGGGCCGACTGGAAGCTGCGCTCATTCACGGCCAACGGCTCCGAAGTGTTCGGCGCGGGACACAACGCGCTGGGCGCCTGGCTCTGGCTGGCCGAGCATGGCCGCCTGGGCGATCTGGCCGAGGAGCGGGTGTTTCATCAGGAGATCGGCGCGGACGTCCTGCCGATCGCGCTGCGGGTGCACGACGGCCGCGTCCACGGCCGGATGCGCCAGGCGCCGCTGCGTCTGTTGGAGCCGCTAGCGCGCGTTGATCTTCTGGCCCAAGGCCTGGGCCTGACGCCCGATGACATCCTGCCCTTCCCGCCGCCGAGGCCGGCCGACACTGGCGCGTCCCATCTGATGGTCCGGGTTGGCGACCGGGCGGCGGTCGACCGATGCGCCCCGCTCGCGCCACAACTGCTGGCGGTCCTGGAGCCGACCGGCGCGGAAGGCTGCTACGTCTATGCCTTCGACGAGATTACGCCCGGCGCGGCCTATGCCCGGTTCTTCAATCCCACCGTGGGGCTTTGGGAAGACGCGGCGACGGGAACGGCGGCGGGACCGCTGACCGCCTATCTGGGCGCCTCGGGCCTGCTATCGCCGGGCGCGACTCTGGTCGTCGAACAGGGCGTCAAGATGGGCCGCCGCAGCCTGCTCAACGTGCGACTGGATCCCGATCCGGAACTGTCCGGAGCGGGTGTCGTCGTCCTGCGGGGCGAACTGAGACTCTGACCGCGGGTGTCAGGCCAGGGTGGGCGCCGGCTGGAAGCTGGCCGGATCCAGCCCTTCCGGAACGCCGCGGACATACAGGCCGTCGTGGCGATCGAAATCCTCTACCTCATAGACTTGGCCGCTGAAGACGCCGAGATGCGGCAGGTCGGCGCCGGTGCGCAGCACCGATTGGCCAGGCTCGAAAGTCGGTTCGGTCATGGATGGCTCCGTCCAGGTCGCCGCGACCCTGGCGCGCCGACGCGCGGATCACAAAACACGTATGCGTCAGATCAGGGCGGCCTCGCATCCGAGGGCCAGCGCCGTGGAAGCCTTGCGCGCGGCGCAAACCCGGATCACTCTCTGCCTTAACAATGATAACCTTGAGGGAGGGCGTCGGGGCCATGGCCAGCGAACGCTTCGATTATGTCGTCATCGGCGCCGGCTCGGCCGGCTGCGTGCTCGCCGCTCGACTGACCGAGGACCCCAACGTCAAGGTCCTGCTGCTGGAGGCCGGCGGCAAGAACACCTCGATCCTGGTCAAGATGCCCGCTGGCGTGGGTCAGCTGATCAAGGACAAGGGTGACCAGAACTGGGGCTTCTGGACCGAGGCCGAACCGCATCTGAACGATCGCAAGCTCTGGTGGCCGCGCGGCAGGGGCCTGGGCGGCAGCTCGGCCATCAACGGCATGATCTACATCCGCGGCCACGCGCGCGACTACGACCAGTGGCGGCAAATGGGCCTGACCGGCTGGTCGTATGCCGAGGTGCTGCCGTACTTCAAGCGCTCGGAGCATCACCACGGTGGAGGCGACGCCTATCACGGCGGGGCCGGGCCGCTGCACGTGTCGAAGGGCGAGTCCGACAGCCCGTTCTACGCGGCCCTGATCGAGGCCGGCCGCCAGGCGGGCTACAAGACCACCAAGGACTTCAACGGCTTCCAGCAGGAGGGCTTCGGGCCCTACGACTTGACCATCCGCGACGGCCAGCGCTGCAGCGCGGCCATGGCCTATCTCTCCCAGGCCCTGGCGCGCCCGAACCTCACCTGCGTGACCGAGGCCCGCACCACCCGGATTATCGTCGAGAAGGGCCGGGCGATCGGCGTCGACTATGTGGTTGGCAAGGCCGCCGAGAAGAAGACCGCCTATGCCGACGCCGAGGTGCTGTTGAGCGCCGGCGCCGTGCAGTCGCCGCACATCCTGCAGCTGTCGGGGATCGGCGCGCCCGACGACCTGAAGGCGCACGGCATCGCGGTGGTCCACGAGTCCAAGGGCGTCGGGGCCAACCTGCAGGACCATCTGGACGTCTGTGTCTCGTGGACCAGCAAGAACCTCAAGACCGCCTTCTCGGCCAACAAGGGCCTGAACAAGCTGGGCGTCGGCCTCAGCTATATGGTCTTCGGCAAAGGGCTGGGCCGGCAGCAGTTCCTGGAGAGCGGCGCGTTCCTGAAGTCGCGGCCAGATCTCGACCGCCCCGACCTGCAGATCCACGGCGTGCTGGCCATCATGCAGGACCACGGCAAGGTCGTGGTCGAGAAGGACGGCTTCACCCTGCACGTCTGCCAACTGCGTCCCGAGAGCCGAGGCCATGTCGGCCTGCGCTCGGCCGATCCGTTCGACGATCCGGCCATCCGCGCCAACTATCTGGCCACCGACGAGGACCGCCGCGCCATCCGCGAGGGTGTGCGCATCGCCCGCGAGACCGTGGCCCAGGCCGCCTTCGATCCCTATCGCGACGCCGAGTACGCGCCGGGCAAGGACGTGCGCGGCGACGCCGACCTCGACGCCTGGATCCGCGCCAAGGCCGAGACGATCTACCACCCGGTCGGCACCTGCCGCATGGGCGTGGCCGGCGACCCGCTGGCGGTGGTCGACGACCAGCTCCGGGTCCAAGGGCTGCAAGGCCTGCGCGTGATCGACGCCTCGGTCATGCCGACCCTGGTCGGCGGCAACACCAACGCCCCGACCCTGATGATCGCGGAAAGGGCGGCGGATCTGCTGCTGGGCAAGGCCATGCTGCCGGCTCAGGACGTCCCGGTGTTCGAGGATGGGCGGGCGGTGGCGGCATAGCGCTCCCCGGCCCGGCTGGAATTGCCGGGTGAGGTGCGGAAACGGCTAGATGAGGCGGGGCGGTAGTCGCCTCAAGCCGCTCTTCCCGGCGAAAGCCGGGGAGAGCGGATTCTCGAGCTAGGCGATCGCGCGACCGTCCAGCGTCGCCAGGCGCAGGCGCGGCATGTCCTGGTTGGCCTCGCCCAGCGGCTGGATCGCGCGCAGGCCCAGCTCGTAGGCGGGACGCCCCATCAGGCGGGCCATCATGGCGGTCGGCTGGTAGAGGCCCAGGAAACGGTCGGTTTCGCCCGAAGCGCCTTGCAGCGGCGCGAACAGCACCTCCATGCCGACCGACGGGACGCCATGGGCGCGGATGTCGGCGGTGACCACCACGGGCGTGCGGCGCTTGCGGGCCACGTCCAGCGCGCTTTTCAGCTCCAGGCGATGCGACAGGGCCCATAGAGAGAGGGCGTCCTGACCGCGCAGGTCGCGAGCGTGCAGGTCGGACACGAAGCCGCCGGCCAGGCGGAACGGCAGTTTGCCGCCGTCACGGCCGAGGATGAAAACCTGCGGCAGGAGCTCCAGGAAATCGCCCGGATTGACGTCGGTGCGCCGGGGCAAAGCCGCGTCGCCTTTCTTGTCTCGCCAATAGTCTATCAACCGTTCCGTGCTTGGATGGAACATCGTCGTCCCCTGGCGGGTCCTGCGCGGCTGTTTTTCGACCGCACGAGGCTTGCTGGGAGAACCGGGCCAAGGCCTTCACCGTCCCATTCTGGCGCAAGTCAGGCGGGGCGAGGGGTTTCGGCCCGTTTCTTGCTTAACCAAGAGCAGAACGACCCGAGTGAAGGGAAACGCCATGAAGGCGCCGAAACTGAACACGCGTACGCTGCTGATCGCCCTGGGCGCGCTCTTGGGCGGGCTGCTGGTAGGCGGCGTGGCCTATGCGCAGTGCAACAGCGGTTGCAACCCGCCGCCGCCCCCGTGCTGTTCGCCGCCCCCTCCGCCGCCGAAGCCGCCCGCGCCGCCGACCGGCTGCTGCGGCGGCGGCGGTCACAACGTCAATATTCCCGGCGTCAATGTGAACATCGGCGCGACGGTGATCGTGAACGCCAATTCCAGCGCCTCGGCGGTGGCCAATTCCGGCGCCAGCTCGGGGTCCAGCTCGGGCGCGGGGTCGCTGTCCGGCTCGGCCGCGGGCGTCACCAACTACTACGGCGGCGGCTCGCACGGCGGCTACTATTCCGGCCCGATGGCCAGCGGCTACATCCAGGGCCTGAACGTCGAAGGCGGCGAGGCCCGTCGCCGGCAAGCCTACGAGGCCACCCGCACGCGGACCCGCCGCGTGATCATCCGCGCCGTCTGCCTGGACGACCGCGACGTGCCGCATCCGGCCTCGCAGGTCACGCCCGACCGCGACATCGACGACCTCTATGACGGCGAGCTCTACCGCTGCATCGCCGGCAGCCGCATGCAGTACGTGATCGCCGACTACGAAGGCCAGATCGACATCTCGACCGGCGGCGCCGGCCAGACCTACATCTGCCAGAAGAACGAGGCGCTCTATCACGTTCCCGGCGCTGGTCCCAATGGGGGGCAAGGGGGTCAAGGCACGCTGACCTGCCGCCCGCAACGCCCGGCCCGTGACTGCAACGAACGCTCGCTGCTGCGCCGCTTCGGCGCCGGCGTGAAGATCCTGACGATCGTCACCACCGAGAAGTACACCGCCTATCGCGAGGAGACGGTGCAGGAACGCCAGACCCTGTCGACCAGCTTCAGCCTGGACGGCGGCGTGGGCGGGGTCGTGTACTAGGGTTACAATAAAAGCGTGTCATCCCGGCCGCAGCGAAGCGGAGAGCCGGGACCCAGGGGCGACCGCACTGCGCTTGGCCCCTGGGTCCCGGGTCGGCTACGCCGCCCGGGATGACACGTGATATTTGAGCGGAAAAGAAAAAGGCCCCGGTTTTCGCCGGGGCCTTTCTCTTTAGCGTCTTACTTCGCCGCCGCTTCCGGCTTGACGAGCAGTAGCCACGACTTGTCGTCGCCCAGATAGGTCTTGGCGGCCTTCTGCACGTCGGCCGGGGTGACTCGGGCCAGGCCGGCCAGCACCGAGCGGGTGGCGTCCAGCAGGCGTGGGTCGTTCTGGGCGTTGGAGAGCGCGCCGACCCAGTACTCGTTGGTCGCGCGCGCCTTTTCGATCTGGTCGATGCGCGGCTTCTTGGCCCGCTCCAGCTCGTCCTCGGTGATCGGCTTGTCGCGCAGGTCGGCGGCGATCTTGCGGATCGAGGCGACCACGCCGTCCAGCTTCTCGGGCGGCACCTCCATGCTGACGGCCAGATAGCCCCAGTTCTTGAAGGTGACGCTGGCCGTCGACGAGGCGTTGGGCGAGTAGGTCGCGCCCTGCTTTTCGCGCAGCTCGTCGATCAGCCGCAGTTGCACGACCTGACCCAGGATGGAGACGTCGCGCGAGCGCTGCAGGTTCGAGAACAGGTCGTCCGTGCGCCAAACCATGAACAGGGCGGCCTGGTCGGCGCGCCCCTTGTGGGTGCGCAGCACCGGCTCGGCGGACGGGGCCGGGAACGGAGCCTTCTCGGCGCCGGGCAGGGCCGGGTCGCCCGGACGCGGGGGCAGGGCGCCGAAGGTGTCGGCCACCGCGGTGATGGCCTTGTCGACCGTGGTGTCGCCGACGATCACGATCTCCAGATCGCCCTTGGCCAGCGGATTGGCGACGGCGGTCTTCAGCTGATCCAGCGAGGCGCTGGCGATCTGTTCCCGCGACGGGAAGGTCCAGCGCTTGTCGCCGCCGTGCATCAGCCCGCCCAGGTCGCGGCCCAGAACGCCGCCCGTGGTGCTCTGCAGCTGGTCGTGCAGCGTGCCGTAGCTGGTCTTGACGCGGTTGAACGCCTCGGGGCGCCAGCCCGGCTCGGTCGCGAAGGCGGCCAGCACCTGGAGCTCGGTCGACAGATCCTCGGGGCGCGTGCGGCCGTTCAGGGTGAAGGCGTCGTCCTCGACGCCCAGCTGGGCGTTCCAGATCTTGCCGGTCAGCACCCGCTCCATGTCCTGGGCGGTGATCTGCTTGAGACCGCCCTCGATGAAGGCCGAGCCCGACCACAGCGGGCTCTGGGTGTCGGACGGCATGTCCAGCAGGCCGTGGCCGGCGCGGACCTTCACGAGCACCTGGTCGTCGCGGAACTTGGTCGGCTTGACCGTCAGCTTCACGCCGTTCTCGAAACGCACGAAGACGGCGTCGAGGTCGGTGATGTCCTTCTGCTCGACGACCTTGCCGGTCGGCCCGAAGCTGGCATAGGGCCAGTTGGTCACGCCCGGCGCGGCCGGCGGCGTGACGGGCTGGGCTTTCATCTCCTCATAGGCCTTGACGATCGCCGGCTCGCCGCCGTCGATATTGGTCGGCGCGGCAATGACCATCAGCGGACCCGAGCCGACGAAGGCGGTCTTCAGCACGGCGCTCACGCGCTCGGCGGTCAGGCCCTTCACCAGCGCATCGAAGGCCGCGAGATTCTGGCTGGGCGAGGTGATCACCTCGCCGTCGCCCAAGGTGTCGACCAGCTGGTTGGCCAGGCCCGGCGTACGCTGGGTGGCCTCGCCGGCGGCGGCGGCGACCAGCCCCGAGCGCATGCTGGCGATCTCGCGGTCCAGTTCATCCTGGCGCACGCCGTACTGCACGGCGCGGCGTTGCTCGGCGTCGAGCGCGGTCATGGCCTCGCGCCAGCGGCCCGGCTGGGCCGTCGCGCCGAAGGTCGTCAACCGCACCGCGCCGTACTGGTCGCCCTTGAAGGCTCCGCCGGCGATGAATGGCGGCTCGGCCGAGCGGCCGATGGCCTGCAGCCGGCGGTTCAGCACCGCGAAGCCCAGGTTCTCCAGCATGTCGCGCTCGTCGACGGCCTTGGTCTCCAGCAGGCCGTCGGGCTTGCGGATCCAGCTCATCTGAACCGACCACGGCGCGCCGGCCTCGACGATCAGCTTGGCGGTCGGACCGCGCTTGGCCACTGGGCCGACGTCGGGGTCCTTGCCGTTCGCGCCCTTGCCGACCCAGTCGCCGAACTTGGTCTTGATCTTGGCTTCCATGGCGTCGACATCGAAATCGCCGACAGCGACCAGCACCGCGCGCTCGGGGCGGTAATAGGCCTCGTAGAAGTCGCGGATGCGCTGGGCTGGGGCGGTCTTCAGCACCTCGGTCTTGCCGATCGGGATCCGCTTGGGCGGCAGCTGCCCTTCCATCTGGGCCGACAGCGTCTTGATGGCGACGCGATAGCCGGGGCTGTCGCGGGTGCGTTCCTCCGACAGCACCACGCCGCGCTCGCGGTCGACCGCCTCGGGGGCGATGGTCAGCTCGCCGGCGGCCTCGCGCAGCAACATCAGCGAGGTGTCGACCGTATCATCGTCGGTCTTAGGCAGGTCCAGCTGGTAGACGGTCTCGTCGAAGCTGGTCGAGGCGTTGGTGTCGGCCCCGAAGGCCAGGCCGTGGCGCTCCAGGATCTTGATCATGTCGCCCTCGGGCACGTTCTTGGAGCCGTTGAAGGCCATGTGCTCCAGGAAGTGGGCTAGGCCCTGCTGGTCGTCGGCTTCCATCATCGAGCCGGCGTCGACCCACAGGCGCACCGAGGCCTGACCAGGCGGCGTGGCGTTCTTGCGGATGGCGTAGCGCATGCCGTTGGACAGCACCCCGAAACGCCAGGCCGGGTCGGGCGCGACGTCCGAGATCGCCTGGGCCCACTGGCCCGGTTTTAGGTCGGTGATCTTCGGGCCGCTCAGCGCGGGGGCCTCGAGGATGGCGGGCGCCGCCGCTTCCCTATTCGACAAGGCGGGCAGGTGGGGCTTGGGCAGGTGCGAGCATGCGGCGACCGAGAGGCCGGCGGCGGCGACGAGCGCCAAGCGCGAAGCGCTGATCATCGAGAATCCAGGGCAGGAGAAAAACGGAGGCGGCACCTTGGCCGTCCCGCATGGCGCACGCAAGGCGGCGATAGGGCCGGGATGAGGCTGGTTTTCAACCCGCCCCACCTAACCCGCTCTCCCCGGCGAAAGCCGGGGTCCAGATCGAACCCGAGGCGTCTCGGGTTTTGGGTGAGGCAGTAGGCGCGATCGCTTCAACCGCTCCGGATGAATCTGGGCCCCGGCTTTCGCCGGGGAGAGCGGGGGTGTAGGAAAGCCTTAATGCGGGCCTTACGCCGCCGCCACGTCGCCGGTCTGGCGGCGTAGGCGCCAGAAGCGGATCGTGCGCAGGGCCGACTCGCGGGGCAGGGCGGCATAGAGCTCGCCATAGGCCTTGGCCTTGATCATCACCTCGTCCGAGGGTTCGAGGATCAGCAGGGCGAAGGTCAGGAACAGCGAACGGTCGAAGTCGGCCGCCTTGCAGATGACCGCCAGGGCGTCCATCTCGCGTCGCTCCAAGATCTTGCGAGCGGTGTGGAAATCGACCTCGGCCATGTCGGCCAGGGCCACGAGGAACAGGGTGGTCTTCTTGCCGCGCAGCATGTTGGCCAGCATTTGCGGCGAGATCGCGCCCTTGGCGCGCAGGGCCTGGAGCTCGGCCTCGGCCTCGGCGTGATCGGCGGGCAGGGCGCCGTCCTGGGTGGCGACCCGCTTGCGGCCAGCGGCCAGTGCCGCCTCCAGCATGGCGGGATCGACGCCGGCGTTGCGCTCCATGATCCGCTCGCGCAGGCGCGCCTCGACCACGAAATACATCTCGTTCAGCAGATCGACCGGCAGGCTCTGGCGGTCGATGACCGCCTCGTGCAGGGCCGGGTTGGCGGCGGCGCGATCGACCACGGTCTCGTGCGCTTGGCGCGACAGCACCGCGCCCTCGTTGCGGAGCAGGACGCCCAGGGTGTCGTCGTCGCCCCGCGCCACGATGGCGTCCGACACGGCGCTGGAGACGCTGGGACGCTGGGAGATGGCTCGCAGGTGGTCCTGGCCCTTGGTCCGGGCGACGTGCAGCAGATCTTCGTCGGTGAGGGCGTTCGAGCCGCGCAGGATCGGTTCGGCCACGACGATCGAGCTCGCCGCCAGGGTGCGCGAGAGGCCGCGCGGCGCGACCGGGGTCTCGCCCAGGCGCGTGGCCAGTTCGATCTGGACGGCTTCTTCCATGTCGCCGGCCAGCTGGCCCAGCACTTGGTCGAACAGCGCCATCTCGACCGCGTTTCCGCCGTCGGCCGCGAACAGCAGGTCAGTGACGCCGCGCAGAAGCTCCCGGCGCTTGGCGCTGGAGGGCTCGTTGGCCAGGGCGATCAGATCGTTGAGGCGCGACTGCATCTACTGGTCGCTGTCCTTCTTGCTTTTTGCCGGCCAGTCCCGGTCGTCGTCTTCGCGCGGCTTGTCCTCGTCGTCCGGCGCGGCGGCCGGCGGGGCGATCAGGACCATGCGCGGCGGACCGGCGGCGGGAATGGCGTCGGGAGTCATGCCGAACTGGCGGCCGACGGAATAGGTGCGGGCGCCGACCTGGCCGGGCTGCATCGCGATCTGCTGCCGCGGGGATGGGGCGGTCGCGGCCCAATCGGCGGGGAGATCGGCCGCCGATTGGGCCGCTGGCGTTTGGGCGGACGGCGCCGCGTCGTAGATGTTCCGCGGCAGATCGCGGGCCGGCGGCGTGTAGGCCGGGGCCTGAGGCTGATAGGCCGCGCGGGCTGGCTGCTGCTGTGGCTGGGGCGCGGGGCGTTGCGCGCCGCGCGCCCACCAGGGTTGAGCCTGGGACGCGGTCTCGGCGGTCGGCGAGACGATCTCGCGCTTGCCGCTCCATCCCAAGGCGCGGCCGGAATAGACCTGACCGGTATAGCCGGGGGCTCGCCCCTCCATGGCGACGGGAGCCCGCTCGGGCGCGGGGCCATAGCGGCTTTCGCGCGAGCCATCAGCGTGCGCGCCCCCAACGCCCAGAAGGGACGCGCAGGTCAGGGCGGCGATGAGGGCGATGCAGCGCATAGGGCCGATCCGGAGGGGTCTTCGACCTTCTCTCCTAGACGTCGCCGCTTAATCTTGCGCTAACGACCGCGCCAAGAGTCCAGAAGTCGACTCTCCAGCCATTCCATCAAGCCGTGCAGCACCACGCCCAGCACGGCCAGGGTCAGCAGGGCGGCGAACACCTTGGCCGTCTGCAGGCGGTTGTAAGCCTCGAGGATCCGCCAAGCCAGGCCCTGGGCCCCGCCCGAACCCGCCACGAACTCGGCGACCACGGCGCCGATGACGGCCAGGCCGGCCGCCACCTTGTGCCCTTCGAGCAGAGCGGGCACGGCCGAGGGCAAGCGCAGGCGGATCAGGCGCTGCAGGGACGAGGCGCCGTAGAGGTCGAACAGCCGCGCGAGGTCGGGATCGACCGCCTTTAGCCCGGTCAGAGCGCCGGAGAAGATCGGGAAGAAGGCCACGACCGCCGCCAGACCGATCACGGCGCGTTCGGGATGGTCGATGCCGGCCCAGATGGTGACCAGGGGCGCGATGGCGACCAAGGGCGTGACCTGAAGGGTCACCGCGATCGGCCGGACGGCGTCCTCCAGCAGCCCGTTCAAGCTGACCGCCAGCGCCAGGGCGCAGGCTGCGACGCTGGCGATGACTAGGGCCAGCAGCGCCGTCGACAGCGTCGCCCACGCCGAGGCCAGCAGCAGCGGCCACGACGAGAGGAAGGCGCTCCAGATCCCGCTGGGCGTGGGCAGCAGATAGGCCGGGACCGCCAGGATGCGGCAGGCGATCTCCCAGCCGCCCAGCAGGACGGCGATCAGGATCAGCGGAGCCAGGACGCGCTTCACGCGGCCCGCTCCGTGGCGCTGGCGAGCAAGGTGGACACCGCCTCGGCGGCGGCGCGGAAGCCCTCGGTGGTGCGGAAGCCGGGCGGACGGACGACGGGGCCGTCGATGGCGACCTCGCCAGCGATCCGACCAGGGCCCGGAGTCATGACCACGACGCGGCGGGCCATGTAGACGGCTTCCTCGACATTGTGGGTCACGAAGACGACAGCGGGCTTCAGCTCGTCGGCCAGGGCCAGGACGTCGTCGGCCAAGGCGCGGCGGGTGATCTCGTCCAGGGCGGCGAACGGTTCGTCCAGCAGCAGCAGGCGCGGGCGGGTGACCAGGGCGCGGGCCAGCGAGGCGCGCATGGCCATGCCGCCGGACAGCTGGGCGGGACGGGCGCTCAGCGCCTGGCCCAGGCCGACCTTGCGCAAGGCCTCATCGGCGGCGGCGCGCGCCTCGGCCTTCGGCGCGCCGGCCAGCTCCAGCGGCAGGGTGACGTTATCGCGCGCCGAGAGCCACGGAGCCAGGGTGGGGGCCTGGAACACGACCGAGGTTTCGCCCTTGCCGGCGGCGCGAGTCACGACGCCGCGCGTTGGCGCTTCGAGGCCGGCCAGCAGCCGCAGGGCGGTGGACTTGCCGCAGCCCGACGGCCCGACCAGGGCGACGATCTCGCCGTGCGCCAGGGTCAGGTCGATCGGCCCCAGGGCGCGGCCGCGGGCGTAGTCGACCTCGACGCCGGACAGGCTGGCGATGGGGCCATTCTTGTCCAAACGCGTCACTGGCCCTTGGGCAGGAACTGCAGCGTGTAGGCCTTCTTGTAATCCATGTCCTTCGGGTAGACGCCCTGCTCAGAGGCCACCTTGAAGAACTCAGCCCAGCGGGCGTCGCTCATCTGGCCGATCTCGCCGTCCTTCCCGACGATGCCGTAGGACCGCATCTTCTCGCGAGCCTGGTCGAGGACGTCCTGGGTCATTTCCGGATTGTCCTTGAGGATCGCCGCGTCGCCCGGCTTGGCGTCGCCGTAGAGATAGGATTTCCAGCCGGCCGCCGTGGCCTCGACGAAGGCCTGCACGGCCGCCGGGTTCTTGGCGATCAAGCTGTCGGGGACCAGGGCCATCGAGGCGTAGGCCGGGTAACCGCTGTCGGCCAGCAGGAAAACCGCTGGCTTGATCTTACCTTCCTTCTCGATGAGATACGGCTCGCTGGTGGCGTAACCCTGCTGGACCACCCGCTTGTCGGCCAAGAAGGGGGCGCTGGAATAGTTGTACTTGCGCACCTGGTCGTCGGTGAACTGGTACTTGGCCTTCAGCCACACCCAGAAGGCGGTGATCGAGGCGTCCGACAGCAGGATCGGCCGGCCCTTCATGTCGGCGATCGACTTGATGCCCTGGTCGGGGTGAGCGATCAGGACCTGCGGGTCCTTCTGCATGAACGCCGCCACGGCCTTCACCGGGGCGTTCTCCTTGGCCAGGTTCATGACGATGAAGCTGTTGGAGCCGACGCCGACATCAACCGCGCTGGTGGCCAGCAGCTGGGGGACGTTCACCGCCGGGCCGCCCTGGATCAAGGTCACGTCCAGGCCGCGCTTCTTGTACTCGCCGGTCGCCAGGGCCTGGTAGTAGCCGCCCAGCTCGGCCTCGGCCCGCCAATCGGTGGCCAGCTTCAGCTTGGTCTCGCCGGCGGGCGCGGCGTCCTTGTTGGGAGCCGGCGAGCAGGCGGCGAGCATGGCCATCAGGCCCAGAGCGGCGAAAGCGCGGCGACGCATGGAATAGGCTCCCCTTGTTCGCGGTCAAGTTAGGGGGGACGGAGACGAGTTCCAAGCCGTCCCTTCCACATCTCCCCAACACACCGTCATTCCCGCCCTTGTGGCGGGAACCCCTCTGTCGGTCGTAGGTGCGGTAGGGGCGGATTGCTGGCGATCCGCTTGCATCTCACTTGTCAGCTGAACCAGGGGTTCCCGCCACAAGGGCGGGAATGACGGTGCTTATTTGGATGAGACCGGCGTCTCCGCCGTCTTCTGGTGCAGCCAGCGTTCGACCTTGGCGTACAGCACCTCGCGCTGGATGGGCTTGGCGATGTGGTCGACCATGCCGGCCGCGTAGCAGCGCTCGACCTGGCGAGGCAGGGCGTCGGCGCTCATGGCGATGATCGGGACCTTGCCGGCCGGGGCGCTCAGGGCCTTGATCGCCCGCGTCGCCTGCAATCCGTCCATCTGCGGCATGTGGATGTCCATCAGGATGAGGTCGTAGACGCCGGTCGTCGCGCGCTCGACGGCCTGCTTGCCGTTCTCGGCGAGGTCGACCTCGCAGCCGACCAGGGTCAGCAGGGCCGCGCCGATCTCAAGATTGATCGGATGGTCATCGACGATCAGGATCTTGGCCGCGCCGGGCGCCGAGACCTTCGGACGGTCGGGGACGGCGATCGGCTCGACGGTCGGAGCCGAGACCTCGATCCAGAAGCACGAGCCGCGCCCCGACACGCTGTCGACGCCGATCTTGCCGTCCATGACCTCGATCAGGGCCCGGCAGATGGCCAGGCCCAGGCCCGCGCCGCCGTGCAGACGGCTCATCGAGCTGTCGGTCTGCGAGAAGCGCTGGAACAGCAGCGCCTGCTTGTCCAGTTCGATGCCGACACCGGTGTCGATGATCTCGAAACGCAGGCGGTCCTCGAGGTCGCCGGGCTCGACGATCAGGCGCGCGTCGATGCGACCCTCGTCGGTGAACTTCACGGCGTTGTTCAGCAGGTTGATCAGCACCTGGCGTAGCCGGTCGGCGTCCAGGTCGTGCAGGGCGTCGACCGGATCGATGACCTCCAGGTCCATCGACAGGCCCTTGGCGCGAGCCTCGGGGGCCATGATCGCCACGGTGTCGCGTAGCAGGCCGGCGGCCGAGGTCGGCTGCGGCAGGAGCTCGATCTGGCCCGCCTCGACTCGCGAAAAGTCGAGAATGTCGTTGACCACGGTCAGCAGGGCGACGCCGGCGCTGTCGATCAGATTGACCTGGCGGCGCACGTCCGGCGGCAGGTCCTCGCGGGTGGCCAGAAGCTGGGCGAACCCTAGCACGCTGTTCAGCGGCGTGCGGATCTCGTGGCTCATGGTGGCCAGGAATTCGGTCTTGGCCTCGGTGGCGGCCAGGGCCCGGCTGCGGGCGGCGCGGGTCAGTTGCTCGCGGCGCAGCAGGAGGCGCTTCAGGCGGTCCTGCTGGGCCAGCGCCAAGCCCGCCGCCAGGCTGGTGTAGAACAGCACCGCGACGAATACCTGGATGGTCCGCGCCTGGGCGACCGGGCCCAGGATGGCGTTGAACCTCGGCGAGGCGCCGGACAGAGCGATCGGCAGGGTGATCACGGCCACGATCAGCGAGGCCATGGCCGCGCCGCGCGCGCCCAGGCGATAGGCGATGGCCAGGGCCACCGGGAAGATCAGAAAGGGCGGCGCGCCCGAGGCCGGGTGGGCGCACAGCAGGGTCACCGCGCCGACCGCGAACATCAGCAAAAACTGTTCACGCCACGACCGGTGGAACGAGCGGCGATGTTCGGCGTCGATCAGCACCAGGGTCGCGGGCAGGGCGACCGCCAGGCCCAGGGCGCAGCGCAGGAACCAGTCGACCAGGACCCGCAGGAACGGCTCGGAGAAACCGGCGGACAGAACCGCAGCGCACAGCAGGGCGCCGATCACCGCCACCGGCGTGGTGACGGCGGGCAGCAGGATCAGCGACCGCATCGTGCGGATGCGCGGGGCGCCGCGCCAGAAGCGCAGGCAGATGGCCCAGACCGCGAAGGCCTCGCCGGTGTCGATCGCGGTGTAGAGCAGGGCGCGTGGCGGGCTGTCGCCGACCAGCATGTCGATGGCCAGGTGGAAGACCACGAAGACGATCGTCAGAGACACACGGCGCGAGCCGCTCAGCGCGATCAGCCCGGCCGCCAGCAGCGCATTGGCCGGCCAGAAGGCGGCGAGGCCCAGAAGAGTGCGGGTCAAATACTCGCTGAAGGCCACGCTGACGACGACGGCGACGGACAGGCCCAGCAGGAGGGCGGTCTGCCGTCTCTGTTCCTGCAGGGCCAGCCTGTGCGGCATGCCTGTTCCGTCCCCCATCCAGCCCGCGTTTCCCCGCGGCGATCAGGCGTCG
This sequence comes from Caulobacter sp. 1776, assembly GCF_040545685.1. NCBI lineage: Bacteria > Pseudomonadati > Pseudomonadota > Alphaproteobacteria > Caulobacterales > Caulobacteraceae > Caulobacter > Caulobacter sp. 1776. The sequence goes on along the minus strand of NZ_JBEPMI010000009.1, from coordinate 9,566 downwards.
GACGGCCGAAGGTTCGGGAGCCGCGCCAAGACTTGCGCCGCCCATCCCGCGCGGGCGGCGACGTCATCATGAATACGCCCAGGCGCGCGCCAGTTGCCCGGATATCGCCGGATGTGTCGTTTCGCCGCAGGACGCCTCCGCCGCGCGCCGACCCCTAAGCAATTGTATTTCCACCGTGCTTGCGCTCGAGGCGTCACTGACAATGCATGGCCCCGAGTACAATTCAAGAGGGCGCCCGCGCGGCGGGTCGCGCCGATGCAAGTGACAGGCGGGGAAGACGGCGGTCGAACCGCGCGGCTCAGCCGGTGGCCAGGCCTTCCTTCTTCTCTTCCAACTCCAGCCATTCCATCTCGGCCTGCTCGAGATCGGCGCGGGCCTTGTCCAGGGCCTTCATCGTCTTGTCGAAGGTGGCCGGGTCGCGGCTGTACAGGTTCGGATCGGCCAGGATCTGCTCGAACTTGGCGATGATCGCCGGGCTCTTGGCGATCAGGGCCTCGCACTCCTCCAAGCGGCGCTGGTCCTTGAAGGTCAGCTTGCCGGTCTTCTTGGGCGGCGGCGCGGCGCCCCCCCCTGCAGATTTGGGCGGGGGCGTGGCGGCCTTGGTGCTCCGACCCACCGGCGTGAACGAGGATCCGACGGCCGCGCCGCGCGCGCCCTTGAAGAAGTCCGGGCTCTGGTCGATCAGGTCGGTCCAGCCGCCGGGGGTTTCCAGCACCTTGCCGTGGCCGTTCATGGCGATGGTCGAGGTGGCCAGGCGATCGATGAAGTCGCGGTCGTGGCTGACCAGGATCAGCGTGCCGTCGAAGTCGGCCAGCAGGTCCTCCAGCAGGTCCAGCGTGTCCATGTCCAGGTCGTTGGTCGGTTCGTCCAGCACCATCAGGTTGGTGGGATTGGCCAGGGCGCGGGCCAGCAGCAGGCGGTTGCGCTCGCCGCCCGACAGACTGGTCACCGGCTGGCGCAGCTGGGCCTCGGTGAACAGGAAGTCCTTGGCGTAGCCGGCCACGTGCTTGGGCTGGCCGCGCACCAGGATGGAGTCGCCGCCGCCCGGAGTCAGGAAGTCCCACAGGGTGATCTTGTCCGACAGCGCCATGCGGCCTTGGTCGATGTACGAGACCTCCAGGTTGGTGCCCAGGGTCACCGTTCCGGCGTCCAGCGGCAGCTCGCCCAGCAGCATCCGCACCAAGGTGGTCTTGCCGGCGCCGTTGGGGCCGACCAGCGCCACGCGGTCGCCGCGCATGATGCGGGTCGAGAAGTCCTCGACGATCACCCGGTCGCCGAACTTCTTGGTGACGTGCTTGGCCTCGATGACCTTCTTGCCCGAGGTCGCGGCGCTCTCGACGGCCATGTACATCGAGCCGCGCTTGTCGCCTTGCAGGTCCTTCTTCTGCGCGCGCAGTTCCATCAGGGCGCGGCGTCGGCCCTCGTTACGCGCCCGGCGTCCCTGGACGCCGCGGGCCAGCCAGGCGTTCTCGCGTTCCAGCACCTTGTTGAGGCGGCGCTCCTCGTCGGCCTCGGCGGCCAGCACCTGTTCGCTCCACACCTCGAACTCGCCGAACCCCTTGTCCAGGCGGCGCACCTTGCGGTGCTCCAGCCAGAAGGTGCGCTGGGTCACCCGGTTCAGGAAGGCGCGGTCGTGGCTAACGATCAGGGCGGCGCACTTGGAGCCGGCCAGTTCCTCTTCCAACGTCTGGATCGCGAAGATGTCCAGGTGGTTGGTCGGCTCGTCCAGCAGCAGCACGTCGGGCTCCTCGGCGAACGCGCGGGCCAGCGCGGCGCGGCGCTTCTCGCCACCCGACAGGCCTTGCGAGCTCTTCTCCGGATCCAGGCCGAAGTCGGCCAGGGTCGACTGGGCCATGTAGTCCTGGGCGCCGCCGGCCGTGCAATAGTCCAGCAGGGTCTCGCCGGTGATCTCCGGCTCCTGGCTGACGTAGATGATCTTGGCGCCCGGCTGGACGGCGCGCTCGCCGCTGTCGGCCTCGACGCCCTGGGCGGCCAGGATTTTCAGCAAGGTGCTCTTGCCCGCGCCGTTGCGGCCGACCAGACAGGCGCGCACGCGCGGCTCCAGGGCCAGGTCGACGCCGTCGAACAGCGGCTTGGAGCCGTCGGCGAGACGGACGTCCTTGAGGGCGAGTACGGGCGCGCGGGTGGGGGAGGCCATGGGTCTTCGAACTGCGGAGCGGCGGAGTGTCGCGGAGTTGAGGGGCGTATAGCAGGCCGCGCGCCGAGGAAACGTCAAAATCGCGGCTTAGTTTGGCGTTGATCCGGATCAAGGAGCGTCGGTCGGCGACCGAGGCAAATTGTCCTGTTAACGGCTCACCAAGCGTGGGTTTGCTACGAACTTGGTCTTGCGGAGCGTAAGTACTCGCCTTGACGTCGAGCCCCGAGAAGGTTGTTGCTTCTGATCTTCCGGCCGCGCTGGGCCTGGGGTTCGACCATCTGCGTCGGCCGATCTGGGTGTTCGACGACGTACGCAAGCGCAAGCTCTACGCGAACCGCGCCGCGCTGGACCTGTGGGGCGCGGCCACGCTGGACGACCTGCTCGCGCGCGACTTCTCCGACCAGTCTCCGGCCGTGCGGACGCGCATGGAAGACATCGCCGCCCGCATCGAGGGCGGCGCCGCGGTCGAGGAGCGCTGGACCTTCTATCCGAACGGCGTTCCGGTGGCGGTGAACACGACGATCTCGCGGATCGCCCTGCCGGGCGGCGGTCACGCCATGCTGCTCGAAGGCGTCGAGGTCAGGGCAGAGGTCGAACAACAGCGGGCGATTGAGGCCCTGCGGCACACCAGCGCCCTGGTGTCGCTATACGACGGCGACGGTTTCCGCATCTTCGGCAATCCCGCCGCGCTGGCCAGCTATCCGGGCGCCGGCGTTCGCTTCGCCGAAATCTTCGCCAACGGCGACGCCGGCGGCGCGCTATGGAGTTCGGCCTTGGCCGGCGAGCCGGTCGAGGGCGCCTATCGCGTGATCACCGCGCACGGCGAACGCTGGCATGGCCTGGCCGCCCTTCGCACGCCCGATCCGGTGACCGGCGAACCCTGCATCCTGGTCAATGAGACCGACATCACCGAGGAGGTCGAGGCCCAGTCGGCCCTGGCCGAGGCGCGCGAGCGGGCCGAGGCGGCCATGGCCGCGCGCCAGGACTTCCTGGCCAATATGAGCCACGAGCTGCGCACGCCGCTGACCAGCATCCTGGGCTTCACCGATCTGTTGGACGCCTCGCCCCTGGACGGCGAGCAGCGCCGACGCCTCGGCCGTATCCGCGACGCCGGGGCCGTGCTGCTGGAGACGCTGAACGACGTCCTCGACTTCGCCAAGCTGGAAGCTGGCGGCGTCAATCTGGAGCCGTCGCCGTTCGAACTGCGCACCATGCTGAACAAGGCCGCCGGCATGTTCGAGGCCCAGGCCCTGGCCAAGGGACTGGACCTGACCTTGCGCGTCGACCCCGCCTGTCCGGAATGGCTGGAAGGTGACAGCGAGCGCCTGCGCCAGGTGCTGGTCAATTTCCTGGGCAACGCCATGAAGTTCACCGGCGCGGGGTCGGTGACCCTGAGCGCGGCCTGTCGGGAGGGCGCTGGGCCCGGCCTCGCGCGGCTTGAGCTGGCCGTTTCCGACACCGGCGTTGGCGTGCCAGCCGCCATGCTGGACACGGTCTTCGAGCGCTTCGCCCAGGCCGGGCCCGACGTGTCGCGCAAGTTCGGCGGCACGGGGCTGGGCCTGGCGATCAGCAAGGAGATCGTCGAGCTGATGGGCGGCGAGATCGGCGTCGACAGCATCGCCGGCCAGGGCGCGCGCTTCTGGTGCGTGCTGGACCTGCCGGTCGCCGTCGCGCCCGAGCGGAGCGAGGCCGAGCCGGTTCAGGCGTCCGCGCGATCGCTGAACCTGCTGGTCGCCGACGACAATGAGGCCAATCGCGAGCTGATCGGAACCCTGGTCCGCGCCATGGGCCACGCGGTCGACGTGGTCGCCGACGGCTTCGCGGCCGTCGAGGCGGCCAGCTCGGGCGGCTACGACCTGATCCTGATGGACGTGCAAATGCCGCGCATGGACGGCCTGGCCGCTACTCGCGTGATCCGCGGCCTGCCGGGCGCGGTGGCGCTGACCCCGATCATCGCCTTGACCGCCAACGTCCTGCCCGACCAGATCGCCTTCTATCGCGCCAACGGCATGGACGACCACGTCGGTAAGCCGATCAGCCCGCGAGACCTGCTGCTGAAGATCGCGCTCTGGAGCGAAGGTCGCGCCGAGCCGGTCCCGGCCGAGCGGGTGATGGACGGCGGACAGGCCTAGACGGCGGGTGGCGAATGTCCGCTCTGGGCCCGATCGCCGACCTCAATAACCCGGCGCGCTGACGTTGAAGCTGGCGTTGTTGCCGATCGCGGTCGAGACGCCGGTCACCTGGCGACCGCTGGACGCGATCGTCGTGCTGGAGCTGGCGCCGACGTCGGCGCTGTTGTTCTGGGTGTTGGTCACGGTCATCCGGCCGCTGCACTTCGAGCAGACGTAGCCGGTCACGGCGTTGCCCATGGCCGTGGCCGTGGTGACCGCGTCATAGCCGTCCGATCCCGAGAAGCTGGCCGTGGCCTCGACGCCGCCGCCGGTGTTGGTCTGCAGGTTGTCGAGCACCAGCTCGGAACCGACATTGTTGACCTGCGAGGAGTTGCCCGCCGCGTAGGCGCTCGTCTGAGCCGCCCCGAACAGGTACGAGGTGCCCTCGGCCTGGCCCCGTACGTACGAGGTGTTCCACTGGTTGGACTTGACGTCCAGCAGCGGTCCTTCGTTGCTGGCGGCCAGGTTGTTGCCGGTCGCCGTGGCGGTCGTCGCCGTCAGATAGCTGTTGCCATAGGCGGTGAACTTGCTGGCCTGGGTGACCTCGGCCGTGTTGGCCTGGTCGGTGATCACGCGCGCGGCCGACTGGTTGGCGCCGGCGATATTGATGTTGTTGCCGGCCGTGGTCGAGGTGACGGCGCTGTTCCCCGTGACGTGGCCCACGATCGCCCCGCCGTCGGCCAGCACGTTCGCCGTGGTCGACTGGCTGATCCGCGCCCCGGCCGAACCGTTGTCCAGATTGACGCCCTGGCTGTTGCCCATGGCCAGCGTCGAGACGGTCAGGTCGGTCGCCTGGGCGTCCGCCGCCTCGACCTGGCCGCGCGCGGTGACCTCGGCCGAATTGGTCTGGACCGCGAAGGCCGAGATGGTGCCGTTGGACGCCGAGAAGGCGCCGGAATTGCCGACCGCGGTGGTCCGCAAGGCGCTGCTGGTCCCGGCGTTGGCGCCGACATCGACCACGGTATGGCCGTAGACGGCGCCCTGGTTGGTCTGGTTCGACGTGATCGAGGCGTCGGCGTTGGTCACGCCGACAGAGACCCCGTTGGCCTGGGCCGTCGTGCTGGCGGTGACGCCGTCCGACACGGTCTGGACGTTGAGGGTCTGCTCCGAGAAGATCTCGCCGAGATTGATCTGGTTGTTGAGAACCGGACTCGGCGAAAGCGTCTGGCTAGTAGCGGCCCCGCTTAGCATCACGAATATCGGGATCGCGGTGAGCGTTCCAGCGAGACGGGTCATCGCGGGTCTGCGCATTGTTCGTTCCCAGGTTGTTGTAGGCCGGCACGAAGGCGCCCGTCTGGCCGACGGTGGCGTCGCCGAACGGGTCGTAGCGTAGGCAGCTCTGCGGGCCGGGCATGCCGTAGAGGTTGGCGCTCATCTCGACGGTGGCGCGCTCGATCAGGGCGCGGACCGCCAGCTGCATGGGCTCGAGCGCCCCGCGACCGGCCGAGATGTCGAACAGGTTGCCGTTCAGGAAGTCGAAGACGCCCAGGCTGACCTCGCGGCCGACCACCTGCTTCTGGTAGGAGATGACGTCCACCACCTCCAGCGTGCGGGTGTTCACCAGGCGCAGGTCCAGGGCGATGTTCATCACGAACACCCGGCGGCGGAAGTTGCCCTTCAGCCCGTCGGTGTCCTTGTCGCCGGCATAGGCGTCCACGCCGGCCGAGCGGATGTTGTAGTTCAGCTCGGTGATGCCGCCGACCACGTAGAAATCCGAGCCCGGCACTTGGCCGGCCAGGATCTTGCGGTAGTCCGCCGGCGCGTCGGGCGCGGGGTTCGGACGGTCCGAGATCAGCTTGTTGTTGGCGTACTTCAGCTCGAACTCCGACACCGAGGTGTCGAAGCGCTCGACCATCGGCATGCCGGCCTTGGCGAAGGCCGAGAACGCCATCAGCGAGGCGCCTTGGGTGACCTTGCGGCCCGAGCCGTCGGACTCTTCCTTGCCGGTATAGTCGGCGATGCGGCCGATCGCGATGCGCGGCGCGGCCACGCGGTTGGCGCGGGCGTACTGGTTCAGGCAGACCAGGGCGGCCGAATAGTCGGTCGGATTGGCGGTGACCGGCGCCGAGCCGATCGGCGTGGCGTAGTTTCCGGCCGTCGAGGCCACCGGCACGCCGCCGCAACCGGCCAGGGTGGTCGCGCCCATCAGGGCCAGGACAAGGCCCGTGCGCTTCAGGCTGACTTTACGCTTGAGCGTCATTGCGCGGTTCCCGCTTTCACGACGTTCGAGCCGGCGGTGACGTTGCCGTTGTTCACCTGGCTGGAATTGACGATGACCGTGTTGTTGTTGCCCTGGGTGATGACCGTCAGGTTGTTGCCGATCGCGGTCGAGCCAGCATAGCCGCCCACGCTGCCGACGCCCGAATAGGCGTCCAGCGAACCCGAGCTGCGGCTGGACGAGAAGACGCTCTGATCGGAACCGGTCAGCATGACGCCATCGACCACCACCCGATTGCCGTTGGCGTCGCGGGTCGAATATTCGACCATGCGATTTTCCTGGCCCGCGGAACGTCCGTAGCCGGCGTTGAAGGACGCCGAGTTGGTGGTCATCGTCTGGGCGGCCGCGCCTCCCAGGCTGAGCGTGGAGACGCCCACCGCGACGGCGACGGCGGCCGACGCGACGCCCATCTTCTTCATGCGATGCCAGGCCATAAGCGGCTCCGAGAACTGTCGACACGAACGGGCAAGCAACCCTCGTGCCATAAAGGTACAGCCTCGGGTGTAGCGCCAAGGTCGAGAAAAAATGGTTAAGCGTGCGGACGGACGCTTCGAATCGCGGCGGACCTGTCCCAGATAGGCGAAGATGACCGATCAGCGTCCCGAACCGATCTTCAACGCGCCTTGGCCCGCCTTGTTGGCGAGCGCCGCGATCCTTGTCCCGCATGTGGTTTTGCTACGGGCCAGCGACGCGACGATCGAGTCCCTGGCCCTGGTCCCTCGCGATTTCTGGGACGGCCGCTGGACGGGCGTCGTGACCATGATGTTCGTCCACGGTGGCTGGATTCACGCCCTGATGAACGCGGCCTTCGCCCTGGCCTTCGGCGCGCCGGTGGCTCGGCTGCTGGGTCTAAATGGCCGGGGAGGGGGAATCTTCTGCCTGTTCTATCTGACGTGCGGCGCGCTTTCCGGCGTCGGCTACGCGGCGATCCATCCCGCCGCCGTCGGCGCGGTGATCGGCGCGTCGGGCGCGGTGTCTGGCCTGATGGGCGCGGCGGCCCGGATCATGGACCATCCCGGACAGGTCGGCCCGATCCTGGGACCGCGCGTGCTGTCCCTCGGCCTGGGCTGGCTGGTGGTCAATCTGGTGATGGCGGTCAGCGGCAGCTTGCTGACCATGGGGACCGGGGCGGTGGCCTGGGAGGCGCATCTGGTCGGCTTCGTCGTCGGCGTCCTGTTGATCGGCCCGTTCGCCCGCTGGGCCGGGATCCGGTCGGAACCTGTCGAGCCTCCTCATTGATCCCCCATTGATCCCGGAGACCGTTTGCGAGACTCTCGTTCTCTAAAGAACAAGGGAGAAAGCGCAGTGTTGGTTTCTCAGATCCTCAAGGACAAGGGTGATCTCGTGTTCACGGCCTCCCCGCAGGAGACCGTCGGCGCCGCGGCGGCGTTGCTTCATACAAGGCGTGTCGGGGCCATGGTGGTGGTCGACGAAGGCGAGGCGGTGGTCGGCATCCTGTCCGAGCGCGACGTGGTCCGGGCGATCGCCAAGGAGGGGGCGAGCGCGCTCTCCAAGCCGATCAGCACCTGCATGACCACCAGCGTGATCTTCGCCCAGCCCGACGAGACGATCGACACCTTGCTCGAGCGCATGACCGATCGCCGGATCCGCCACCTGCCGGTGGTCAAGGGCGGTCGCCTGGCTGGCATCATCTCGATCGGCGACCTCGTGAAGTACAAGATCAACGAGGCCCAGGCCGAGGCCGACGGGCTTAAGGCTTATATCGCGGCGGGCTGACGCCCGCGGACGATCCTCGCTATCGCCTCGCGACTTGAGCGAGGATCGAATGAACGCGCGCCTCTATATAGAGGAGAGAGGCGGGCTCTCGATCAGCTCGGCGCCGACGCCCTGCGCGGCGTCGGCCAGGCTGTAGCCTTCCAGCACCGCGGCTGTCGCGTCGCGCGCGCGCAGCAGCGCCTCGCGCAAGGCGCAGGTCGCCAAGTCCCGGCAATCTTCGCAGCGGCGGAAGGCCGTACGGCTGACGCAGGGCGTCAGCGCCAGAGGGCCGTCGACCAGGCGGATGATCTCGGCGAAGCTGATCGCCTCGGCCGCGCGGCCCAGGACATAGCCGCCGAACTTGCCGCGCCGACTCGTCACCAGGCCCTCGCGGGAGAGGGACAGCAGGATCGCTTCCAGGAACTTGCGCGGGGCGTCGGCGCGCTCGGCCAGTTCGCCGGCCGTCACCTGGCCGTTGTGGCGGGCCAGTTCGATCATCGCGCGCAGGGCGTAACGCGCCTTCTGGGACAACATGGACGCCGGTCACCTTATATAAGCGCGCGGTCGCGGCCACGCGCTCTGGAGTGTTCAGCCTTCTGAGCGAGGCTTGGCCGATGCGCAAGGTCCGCGTGACGAGGTTCATGCACAGGGGATTGGCCCGCCTGGGGATGAAATAGCGATTCCCTGCTTGCGAGGTAGGGAATGGGCCTCTAGAAGCCGCCCCTCGCTTCGGGGCCGCGGCCCGCCGGACGAAACCTTGGCCCTTTGGGCTTGCGTTTCTGAAAGTGGATCGCTAAGTTCCGCAGCCTCAATCGAATCCCTTCGGACTTACGGCGCTCCCAAGCGGCGCGCCTCGGTCGGTTTTTGCGCTCTAAGGTGACCTTGGTCGCCAAGAAAACAAAAATGAAAAGGGCGGTTGACCCGGGAGATCTGCTTCGTTAGAAGCCGCCCTCCCAGAAATACCAAAGAGGTTCGCAAGAGCTTCTAAGTATTTCGCTCCAGAAAAGCTTCTCTTTCTTTTGAAAAAGACGCTTGACTGGCTCCGGTGACTTCTTTAGAAGCTGCCGGCTCCGCCGAAAGCCTCCTGGGCTGGCTGGCGGAGGAAGTCGGAAAGTTTCTTCGAGAAACGATTTGACACAGGTTTCGAGGTTCGCTAGATAGCCGCCTCCGCCGACATCGGGCGCTAAACGGATGGTTCGCCGGAAGGTGGACGGGTCTTTGACATTGTTGATTTGGAAAGAGAAACGCAGGCGGCGGCGCTCTGGCGATGGACTGAAAGGTTCATCTTCGACGCTGACAAATG
>NZ_JBEPMI010000008.1:0-373549 GCF_040545685.1 Caulobacter sp. 1776 | reverse complement strand
GAGCTGATCACCCCGATCGCCATGGACCAAGGCCTGCGCTTCGCCATCCGCGAAGGCGGCCGCACCGTCGGCGCCGGCGTCGTCGCGAAAATCGTTGAATAACGATTTTCACGACAGTGTTTGGTGACCAGAAGCGCTAGCGCTTCTGGTGGGCCAAGATCGTCGAGTAATCTCGACTTTCTGAGCTTCGGCTGAGACATGCGAAGGCCCCGGAGGAAACTCCGGGGCCTTTTGCTTTGGGGCGTCCGCGAAGAGGAGCGAGCGGACCTAGGCCGGTGCTTCGTGGATGATGAACCTAGCGGCCTTGGTGGAGGACATTGCCCTCGCAAGCTCGCGGCCATGATAGCCGGGCAACGCCTTTAACCAGGCGACAAAATCTTGAACCCCATTCGCTTGCAACGGAAAGATGCCCGTCGGCGCTACCGCTTCGGAGTAAAGCAGGAACACGGCGTCCGCGTCCCAAGATCCACTGTCGTCTGTGGCGACGACGATCCGCCGTAACGCTTTCACCAAGACCATGCGTTCGGCGCCCTGACCATCGTTGATCGCGATCACGCCATCGACGACCGTGACCGTCCAAGAAGGCGGCTTGCCTCTGGCCATCCACTTCTTCAACCATCCGAACATCGTGAAGCTACGCCATGGATCGATGGTCATGTCCGCAATGGGTGGTTTTCTGACTTTGGCATTTCGCCAGATCTCCGCCGTTGGGACCAATCGCCCCACAACGCAGCTAGCGCCCTCTCACCTATGTGCCGCTGGCGACGGCGACAGGGACACTCCCGCGCCGTCGCAAGATCCTAGAGACGGGCGTTTGGATCCCATAGTGGCGAAGCACGAGATGCTGTTGGAGGATCGCGACGCAATTGTTGACGACCCAGTAGATGACCAGGCCGACGGGCATCTGGGCCAGAGCGATCGTCAATAGCAGCGGCACGAGCACCAGCAGGTGGCGCTGGGCCTTGTCGAAAGCCGGCGGGTTCATGGCGTTCGTCAGCCAGACCGATAAGCCATAAAGCACCGGCCAGGCGCCGATGTGCAGCACCCCCCCCATAAGTCCTCCGACGAGCGGCGCATGCGCCGGATCTAGCGGCAGGAAGCCGAAGAGATTGAACAGCGTCGTCGGGTCGCGCTGCGACAAGTCGGGGACCCAACCCAGGAACTCGGCTTGGCGCATGCCGACCGCCGCCGCCAACACCTTGTAGAGCGAATAGAAGATCGGGATCTGCGCCAGGATCGGTAGAAGGCCCAGTAACGGACGCACGCGATGGGCCCTATAGAGCGCCATCGTTTCGTACGCGCGTTGCGCGCGGTCGTTGTCGAACCGGTCCCGGATAGTCTGCAGCTCCGGAAGCAATTTCTTCATCCGGGCCGCGGAGGCGTAAGCGGCTATGGAAAGCGGCGCCACACAGACCTTGACCACCAGCGTCAACAGCACGATCGCCGAACCAAAGCTGAGGCCGAGGCCGCTGAACAGGTCGAGCAGGTGCAACATCGGGCGGGCGAGGAAGGGGAAAGGGCCCCAATCGATGGCGCTGTCGAAACGGGGGATTGGGCCGGCGCCGCGAACACCAAGGCCGGCGCCGTGCGGTGCAACCACGCCGCGCTGATACTGTTGCAGCAGACGCACCGATTGGGGGCCGACGAAGCCGTTGGCGGCCCAATGCGCTTGCGCGCCTGGCCGGATTTCCATCGGCGCACCCGCGACGCGGACTTGGTAGAGATCGTCGCCGGCGATCGCGACGTGGTGATAGGTGACCGAGACGGCTTGGTCCTGCATCGGGACGATCGCCGATAGCCAGTAGCGTTCCGAAACACCCGCCCAGCCGCCCTGTCCCTTAAACCCCTCAACCCCGTGCTGCTTCCGGCGCGCGAAATCGCCACGAACGCTGGTCGCCTTGGACGCCCCGACGGCGCCCGCGCGCTCCAGGGGCGCACGGACCGCACCGACCGGCCGTGCCTGCTGGACCATGCCGTAGGGGATCAGCCGCAACGGGCTGGCGCCGACATTGCGGACCGTGTCGGCGACGGTGAACATGGCCTGTTCGTCGACGGCAATGAGCCTGTCGATCTCCAGACCAGGCAGGCGCAGTGTCAGGTGGAGAGGCCGCCCCACGCTCAAATCGCCCCCGCCGACGCGACGCCAGGGCGCGTCGGCCGATACGACTTCGGCGCCGCTTGGACTGACCCATCCGAAGGCGAGGAACGCCTCGCCAGGACGCGCGATCGGCGCGCCGCGCTTCGATCCCAGCGCCTCCGGGTAGCTAAGCAGGCGCAGATCATCCAAGCGAGCGCCGGCCAGCCGCACTGACCCCGTGAAATAGGGCGTCTGGACAGGGATACGCTCAACGCCGACCTCGCCGACGGCGCGCCGTGGCGCTGGCTCCCAACGCGGGCTCGTCGAGACCAACACCGCCTTACAGAGCAAGAGAAGCAGCAGGGCAAGGATGAGCCCCGTCGCGATCCGACCACCGGTCTTTCCCAGCATTGCCATCGCCTATCGTTGAGCGTGCACGGATAAAGAGGTTCGCCGACGCTAGACGCCGAGATCGCGCGACGCTTGCGGCGCCAATCCCTCAACGCGGTCGTTGACGGCGGCCGCGACACCGACTCCCAGCACCAGGCCGATGGCCTTCAGGAGCGACAGACCGCTGATCACCAGCACCGTGTTGACGGCGAAGGCCGCGCTCCACCGAGTAGTGTCGACGAACGCCAGGGAGAACATGTCGCCGAGCGCGGCGAGTCCACTCTGTCCGGTCGCCCAGGGGGCGACCAGCGCGGCCGCCAGCACCAACGGGCCTGCTAGGACCAGGCCGGACAGGATCGCCACCACGCGCTGGCCTTTCATCAGCGGCCACGCGGAGAAGACCGCCACGCGACCAGTCTGAATGGTGCGCACGCCGCTCAGCAGGAAACCCGACCAGACGTAAGCGCATACGACCGCCGCCAACAGGGCCGCCACCGCGACGGGCCAGACCCGTCCTGGATCACTGACCTGGCCTGTGACAAGCAAACGCAGCCCGCCCAGACCAAGGGTCGCCGTCGCGGTTAAAGTGCAGATCACGACGGCGACGAAGTAGACCGCCAGGCAGAGCGCGCCCGTCGCCAAGTTCGCGCCCAGCAGGCGGGCCTCGTCGGGCGAGATCCGCACGCCAGGCGCACCACCGTCCAGTCCTAGCGCCGCCCGATAGGCCGCGCAGAGAAGCAGCGTGGTCACGCTCAGATTCAGCACGAAGCTGGCGAAGCGATACGGCGCGACCTTGGCGCTGAGGGTCACGAGCGCGGCCGGATCGGCGGCGAGACCGAGCGACCGCGCGGCATGAAGCGCCGGGAGGCTTTCCCCGGCCATCAGTACAGCTAGCGCCACCTGCAGCGCCATCGTCAAGCCCAGAGCCAAAACGACCAGAATCAGCAGGCGCCGATGGCCAAGAAGGGCCAGGGTCCAACGGGTCGTGGAGACGATGCTGTTCATGAGGATCCTCAATCGGCGGCGAGCGCCTTGACCGGGTCCAGGCCCGCGGCGCGGCGGGCGGGGAGCCAGCCAAAGATGACGCCCGTGATCGTCGCCGCGCCCAGCGCCGCTGCGATCGCGCCAGGCGCGTAGACGAGATGAAAGTCGGGCTTGGCCGTTTCGAAAAGCGCACCCAGGATCATTGACAGGGCCACGCCTGCCACGCCGCCGGTCAAGCAAACCAGCACGGCTTCGAGAATGAACTGGGCCTGGATGTCACGCCGGCGGGCACCGACGGCCCGCCGCACGCCGATCTCGCGCGTCCTTTCGGACACCGTGACCAACATAGTGTTCATCACCCCGACGCCGCCCACAACCAGGGAGATGCCGCCGATCGCTCCCAGAAGCACGGAGAAGACCAGCGCGACGTGGTCGATCTGTTGTCGGAGCGTGTCGCTGGATAGCACAAAGAAGTCCTGTTGCCCGCGCGTTCGCCGCAGGGTCTCGGTCAGGGCCTTCACAGCGCCGCCGCTGGCCACGCTGGGGCGCAGCCGCGCCACGATCTGGGCGATGCCCGCCTGACGCGCGACCCGGGTATTGAGGCCGTCGTAGGGAAGCCAGACCTGAAGACGGTCGCCTTGCAGCGCCGAACTCAAGCCGCCCGAGGCCTCGACCACACCGACCACGCGGAAGGGCGCCGGCCCCACCAGCAGGATCTGACCGAGGGGGTCCTGCGTCCCGAACAGGCGATTGGCGCTCGCCGCGTCGATCACCGCTTCCTGCTGGTCGCCGCTCTCGACCAGGCCCCGGCCACGCGCAAGCTTGATGTTCTGCACGCGGAAGTAAGCGGCGTTGACCCCAAACACCGTCGCCAAACTGCTCGTCGCCCGCGTCTTTACCAAGGCGTTGGCCACCGCGGTGGGGGTGACGCTGTCGACGAAGGGCTGGGCGGCGACGGCGGCGAGATCCTGTGGGCTCAGCACCTGGCCGCCTGCCCTGGCGTCGCCCAGCCCTCGGCCCGGCGCGATGCGAACCGTATCGGCGCCCATGGCCCCCACGCCCGTCAAGATCACGGTCTTGGCGCCGCCGATCAACGCGAAGACCGAGACCACCGAGGCAATACCGATGACAATGCCCAGCATCGTCAGGCCGGTGCGCAAGCGGTGGGCCAGCAGAGACGCGATCGCGAGACGCAACGTCTCGACGGGTCCCAAAACGCGGCCCGTCAAGCGGGCGATGGGCGACGGCGGCAGCGCGATTGGCTGGGCGCGCCGGCGGGCGTTAACGGTATCGGAAACCACCACGCCATCACGTAACTCGATGATCCGATCGGCGTGCGCGGCGACATTGGGGTCGTGCGTGACGACGACGACGGTTTTGCCGCTGGCGTTGAGCGACTGCAGGACCCCAATCAGCTCCGCGCCGCTACGGCTGTCCAGAGCGCCGGTCGGCTCATCGGCGAACAGCACCTCGCCGCCGTTCATCAAGGCGCGCGCGATGCTAACGCGCTGCTGCTGACCGCCCGACAGCTCGGCGGGCTTATGGCCGCTCCGCTCGGACAGCCCGAAGGTCGCGAGCAACGCCTCCGCCCGGCTCCGACGCTCGGCCGAAGGCATGCCCGTATAGATTGCAGGCGTCTCGACATTGCCCCGGGCGTCTAGGTCGGAAAGCAGCTGGTAGCGTTGGAATACGAAGCCGAAATGCTCGCGCCGAAGCCTTGCGATCTCGTCGGCCGACAGGGTGTCGGTGTCCTGACCATCGACGAGAAAATGCCCCCGTGTCGGGCGATCGAGGCATCCGAGCACATTCATCAGGGTCGACTTCCCCGAGCCCGAAGCGCCGATGATCGCGACCATTTCACCCGGCTCGATGGTTAGGTCGACACTCTTGAGTGCGTGCAGCGGCTCGCCGCCGCCGGCGTAGGTTTTCCAGACATCGACCAACTGTAGTCGAACGCCTGACATCAGTGCTCGCCCTTGGTGACCGGCGCGGTGCGAGCGTCCCAGGCGTCGCCGAGCACGACCTTGTCGTGGGGCGCCAACCCCGAAAGAACCTCACTGTCGACATCGCCCCGCACGCCGATCCGGACCTGGCGCGGCGCGATGCGCCCTGCCTTGTCGAGCACCTTCACCGTGTAGGCTCCGTGGGTGTCAGGCTGGCCGAGGGCGGCGGTGGCCACGCGAACGACCGATCGCTTGTCGCCCGTGGGAATGCGGACCTGGGCGGTCATCGACGGCCGCAAGAGCCCGTCCGGGTTGGCGACGTCGAAGAGCGCGTCGTAGTAGACGGGCTGGTTGGCCGGGGCCAGCAGCATCTCGTTGGCGCCTTCTGGCGCGGGTTCAATCCCGCGCAACGCGCCCGAATAGCGCCGTCCCGGCTGGCCGAGGACCGTGAAGCTGGCCACCATCCCCGGCCTGATCCGGCCAATGTCGGCTTCAGAAACCTGGACCTTCACGGTCATGGTGTCGGCGGCGGCGATGCGGACCAGCACCGGCGCCGATAGGGCGGCGTTCACCGTCTGACCGGTCTTGACCAGGACGGCGGCGACGACGCCGTCGATGGGCGCGGTGATCTGGGTGCGGGCTAGGTCGACCTGAGCCCGGCCGACGCCGACCCGCGCGCCCTGCAGGATCGCGATTTCTTGATTCCTGGCCGCGATATCAATGTCGACGGTGGCCTGAGTTGCATCGACGGCCGCTGGCGAGGCAAAGCCCCGGTCGGCCAGCTGGCGCTGGCGGCTCAGGTCCAGCCGCGCCTTGGCCAGGGTCGCTTCGGCCAGCGCCACCCGCGCGGCCTGGGCGCTGACACTGGCCTGCGCGTTTTGCAGGGTCGCCTTCTGTGTCGCCGGTTCGATCACGGCGATCAACTGCCCGGCCTTCACGTTTTGGCCGAGCTCCACATTGAGCTGTTGCACCTGGCCGGTGACCTGGGCGCCGACGGCGACCACGGCCCTGGGCTGCAGCACGCCCGTCGCCAGAACGCTGCTCTCGATCGGTCCCGCGGAGACCTCCGAGGTCAGGTAGCGATCGTCTGCTGTCGCGCCCTCCCGCTTAGCGCAGGCGGCAAGGACAAGAATAAGGGCCGGAACGGCAAGACGACGAAGCACGGGACTAGTCCAGATCGCGGCGCAACAGATCAAGCGCCCGTCCGCGCATAGCGGACGAGGCTTTTTGCGGGTCAGAATTCGCGGGCCAAGGCGACGACTTTTTCGCCGGCGAGCCAATCGACGTATCGACGCGACCAGGCCGCGACCATTTTGCTTTCGGAATTGATCCCGACCTCCATGACCTTGGCGGCGCCGGCCTCGTCGAGGACATTGGCGGCCGCCTTCAGGGCATGGAACCGGGTGCTGGGATCGCGATGGCGAGCGGCGACATGCAGCAGCGGCGCCACGGCCTCTTCGCCCAGCATCGCCGCCGCTGCGTCGAGCGTCGGCCAGGCCGCCGCGATCCCCGCCACCCGCTCGATACTTTTCAGGTCGTTGGAGAACAGGAATTGATCCCGAAAGCTGGGCGACGAATCCATGATGTTGAGCGAGACCGACAGGGACTTGGGCGGCTTTTGGACGTGCACGTCCTTGTGCGCACGATAGAGCTGGATCTTGCCCTCGCTCAGGAACGAGGTCTGGGTAAATGTCAGCTCCACCGTTTCGCCGATATAGCCTTCGTAGGCGTCGCGATCGTAGACGTAGTAATCGCTCTCATAGCCTGGCCCGAAATACCCTGAGGTCAGGAAGGAGAAGTTGTGATCGTGCGGCTGACCGTAGGCGAAGAGCGCCGAGCCGGTCTTCTTGACAACCTCGTCCTCCTGCGCCGGCCAGAAGTTGGCGCGCACGAAAAAATCCGAGGAGATGGTCGCCAGCATCACCACCTGAGCCGAATAGGCCGACCCTTCCTGCGATCGAACATCCTGCAGCATCTCCTCCAGGATCATCTCGCCCAGGAAGGTCTTGTTGTTGTTCAGCCGGTGCAGCAACGGCGCGGCCGACAACATGGCGTCCTCGTCCTGGGGTGGAATGTCCATATCCTTGAACAGCGCCACAAACTCTTCCACCGAGATCGGATCCGAGCGCCAACCGGTTTTGTCTTCGACGATGCGGACCATCTCAGTTAGCCCCCGTGTGTTGTTCAAGGAAATCGACGGAGCGCGCCAGAGCACGCTTGGCGACGGGATTGGTCTCCACGCCTAGGAGCGTTCGGAGTTCCGGCAGGAAGCCCACGCCCTTGAGCGCGATCATCTCCCGAACCACCTGGGAACGGACAAAGAAACTCGGGTGGCGCAGGTTCGCCGAAAGCGCGGCTTCGCGGTCTTGGACGCCCATCTGGCGCAGGGCCGAGGACAGGATCAGCATGCGCGCGTCGCGCCGATGGACCGGCGCCACCTCCCGAACTGCGCCCGTCTCCGTGTCCACGGCGACAGTGCAGGGCAGGGTGTCGGTTGTCACCGTGAAGTTGATGATGCACAGCGCGTCGGAGAAGCTGGCCAATTGATAGGACTGGCGTCGGCCGTCGATCTTGAACGGCGACGACGCTGCGGTCGCCGTGAACGACGTGGCCTTCCTGACGGGAATGATCCCGGAAAGCTCACTATCCTCGGTCAGCTCATCGCATTCCCAGACGTCCAGCTCGGCCGAGCCGGCCAGGATCGCCGTTACCGTGTCACCGCCGGAAAACTGCACGACGCGGGACGGCGTCAGATCGAGGCTTTCAGCTTCACGCCTGTATGCTCGGGCGTGGAGCGTCTCGACCGTCACCCGCAGCAGCGGGTTATAGTACAGGATGAAACCGCTCTTGGGGCGTAGGCCATCGCTGGCGATGGTCGTGGTGCCGCCAGGGGAAAGGCCCAATTCGTCCTCGACGATGCGGTCCATCCAGTGCGCGAGCCGCGCCTTGACCCAGCTCAGATCGGCGATGATCGGTTCGATGATCTCC
This sequence comes from Caulobacter sp. 1776, assembly GCF_040545685.1. Taxonomy (NCBI): domain Bacteria; kingdom Pseudomonadati; phylum Pseudomonadota; class Alphaproteobacteria; order Caulobacterales; family Caulobacteraceae; genus Caulobacter; species Caulobacter sp. 1776. The sequence goes on along the minus strand of NZ_JBEPMI010000008.1, from coordinate 365,167 downwards.
AGAACATCGAGCCTTCCGGTCGCGTGTTTAAGCTTTTCATTGAGATATTGAACCTGCGGCGAACCGACGAATTCGTGTGCCAGGGCGGCTCGGCCAGCCGTGGCGGTCCTGGCTTCGGCCAGAGTAATGACTTGCCGCATAATTCCCCCGATTAAGTACTGCCAAGGCCTAGCCAGGCGCCTGGCTAGGCCCCCGGGCCGTTTAGAGCACGAAAATCACAACGAAGACGGCGTCCGCGATCGCGATAAGGTCGAGAACTCGACCCTTGCAGCCCCCATCGGCGATGCCGATGTTCACATCGAGATCTGGTATTTCGTCGATCGAGAATGTAGCTTGATTAGCCATTACTCACCCCAATGTTTCGAATTGCTCGGGAATCGAGCCTCACTACCAAACATTGTCTCCAGGGAAATGCAACTAGAAATCGATTTATTATGAAAACAATTTTAAGTCGAGCACATTGCGCGCAATTGGTCGTGTGCCGAGCCGCTTGGCTGGAACAATCAGGTCCACACAAAAAGTGGGAAGGTGTCGGAGCCTAGGAAAGACTTCGCGCGATGCCCGAAAGCGGCGGCCTTCGATCGGGGCTACTGTCTTGGTCTTCACGCGTCTCGCGATCATCCGCCCGGATGCGGCGAGCCTTGAGGCTGGCGACGAAATTTCGCCATCCTGGCAACAACCTCGCCACCACGACGGCCGCGACCAGCACATCGATCAGACCAACGATGTCGATCGCCAGGACAACCGCCAGCTGAGGAACCGCGAGCTTGATGAAAACTTCGCCGAGCGCCAAGGCGATGGCGATCGTGAGCGCATGGCGCCAAGTAAATCGATTGAGAAACCGCGCTGGGGCGTCGACCAGCATGCGCCACAGATAACCCCCGGGACGTTGCGTCACGAGCGCGATGATACCGATTCCAGCAGCCGCGAAATACAACATCTACGCCCCCGCGATACCACCATCGATAGTATGGGGTCGGAATTCTCGCAATAGGAAAATGGGCGGGCGAGCCCCGGTTTTTGGGTGCGCGATTTCAGGGTGAGCCGCCGGGCGGGGCGAGCCACTGCCGAGGGGGTCTCACGCTCGGTGGGCTCGCCCTTGCGCGCGCGGCCCTGACCCGCCAACGGCAGCTCGTGGCGCAGGGCGACCTGCTGAGGACGCTTAATTTTCACCATCCAATATGAGCATCCACAGGGCTGAAAATCGGCATGGACAATCTAGGTCAATTGTCCTAGAGCGGTCGCGGAATGGAATTTCAGATGTCAGCCGCAGACACGCGAGGGCAGATCGTCGAAGCCGCGGACCGTCTCTTTTACGAGCGCGGCTTCGAGGCCACGTCGTTCGGCGATATCTCCTCGGTAACAGGCCTCTCAAGAGGAAACTTCTATTATCACTTCAAGACCAAGGACGAGATTCTCGAAGCGGTCATCGAGCGCCGTCTGGTCGACAGGTCGGCGATGATCCGCGCCTGGGAAGGCGGTCAGCCCGCCGATCGCATCAGTCGGTTCATCGAGATCCTTCTCGTCAACCAGACGAAGATCATGGCGTACGGGTGCCCAATCGGAACGCTTTGCGTCGAACTTTCCAGGCTCGGTCACGCTGCCGCCCCAGCCAGCGTGGGCCTTTTCGGGCTCTTCCGGGATTGGCTGAGGCGTCAGTTCGAGGCGCTCGGCCGATCCGAGGACGCTGACGCGCTCGCCATGCATGTCCTGATGCGCAGTCAGGGCGTGGCGACGCTGGCCGCCACGTTCAAGGACGAGGACTTCGTCCGCCGGGAGGTCGACGACCTGAAGACCTGGCTCGCCGCTCAGGCGCCCGTCGCCCCGTGAGCTCATGTCCCACAGTTTCAAGGAACGCCGATGTTCGTGATCACCCTGCGCTTCGCCGACAAGAGCCGCGCGCCGTCCCTCATGGAAGGCCACAACGCCTGGATCGGCCAGGGGTTCGAAGACGGGGTGTTCGTGCTGGTCGGGAGCCTTCGCTCGGGCGCGGGCGGCATGATCGTCGCCCGGGGCGGCGATCCGACCGCGCTCGAAAAGCGCGTGCAGGACGATCCGTTCGTTCGCGAGGGCGTCGTGACGGTCGAGATCGAGGAGGTCGCCCCGGGCCGGACGGACGAACGCCTGGCCTTCCTGAAGGGCGTCGCCTAGCGGCTTCGGGTCTAGATTACAAAACTTTCAGTTGTGTCGTGACGCGAAGGGCTCCAGGGCACGCGGCTTTCGGAGGGTGAAGCTATGCGTTTGGTTCTCGTGCTTCTGGCGCTGGTCGTCGCGCCGTCGGGGGCGTTCGCCGCCTCCAACTTCACCCGCCACAACGCGCCCGGTCCGCACGCCGTCGGTCTGCGGGTCGTCGAGCAGTACGATTTCTCGCGCGGCTATCGCGGCGAGACCGACGTCGAGACGGGCAAGCCGAACGCCGGTGAGCGGGCGCGACCGATCCAGACCCTGATCTGGTATCCGGCGGCGAAGGGCTCTGGCCAAGGCCTGACGGTGGGCGACTATGTCAAACTCGGCGTCACGGCCGACGATTTCGAACACCCGGCGGCCGAACGCGCCGCGATGCAGGCCAAGTTCGCCACCGCCGCGGTCGTCACGCTTCCGCCGGAGCGGGCCAAGGCCGAGCTGGCCGCGCCGATGCTGGCCCGCCGCGACGCCGCGCCGGCGTCCGGCAAGTTTCCGGTCGTGATCTATGCGCCGAGCTTCAACGCCGAAGCCTATGAGAACGCCGACCTGTGTGAGTATCTGGCCAGCCAGGGCTATCTGGTCATCGCCAGCCCCAGCTTGGGCCAAGCCTCGCGGGGCATGACCACCGACCTGGAAGGCGTCGAGACCCAGGTGGACGATATCGAATTCCTGATCGGCTACGCCCACGGCCTGCCCCAGGCCGATGTCGGCCGGCTGGCCGTCGCCGGCTACAGCTGGGGCGGTCTGGCCAACGCCATGGCCGCCGCCAAGGACAGCCGGATCCGGGCCCTGGTCACGCTGGACGGTTCGGTGCGCTATTGGCCCAACATCGTCAAGCAGTCCCAATACCTGACTCCCGCGCGGATCACCGCGCCGATGCTGTACATGGCCGCCGCGCCCAAATCGGTCGAGGAGACGGCCGCCGACGTCAACCGGGACCAGAGCTTCCTGGCCAAGATGAAGTACGCCGACCTCTACAAGGTCACCGTATATCCCTATGTCCATGCCAACTTCTCGGTGATGTTCAGCCAGCGGCTGATGCCCGACAGCGGCTATGGCGCCTACGACCAGGGCGAGCTGTCGGTCGCCAACGCCTGGGTGGAGACCTATGTCCGCCGCTTCCTGGACGCCTATCTGAAAGGCGACGCCGCCAGCCGCGCCTTCCTCGAGACGCCGGTCGCCAAGACGGGCGCGCCGCGCCACCTGCTGGCGGTCGACATGACCAAATCCGCGGGCGCGCCGCCGACCCGCGCGGCGTTCGCCGCCGAGCTGAACCGCGTCGGCTTCGACAAGGCGCTCGCGACCTATCAGGGGTTCAAAGCCCGCGACCCGGACTTCGAGATCGCCGAGCCGGAGCTGAACCGTTGGGGCTACCAGCGGCTGGCCGCTGGCGACACCCGCATGGCGGTAGGCGTCCTGAAACTAGCCGCGGACCTGCATCCCGACAGCTGGAACGCCTTCGACAGCCTGGGTGAAGCCTACGCCGCCAACGGCGACAAGGCGCTGGCGATCGCGGCCTATCGTCAATCCTTGGTCCTGAACCCTAAGAACGCCAACGGCGCGGCGCAGTTGAAGGCCCTGGGCGCGGAGCCCTAGTTGATTGTTCGGCCGCGAGCCGGCGCCCGAGGCGATCGGCGCCGGCCAGATCAGCGTTCTTAAGGTCGAGTTCGCGGGGACGCGCCAAGGTCCGATGTTGGCGCGCTCCGGTCTTGTAAGATTTAGGGAAGTCTCGCGGTCAAGTACCCCAGGCTTCCCACCGTGAGGGTAGCGGTTGTCCAGCCCAAACCCCCACCTCCGCCAGATCCCGAGCGACACAGCGGTTCGTGAGATCGTCAGGTCGATGATCAACTCTCGCGGTAATTGTAAATCTTTCTATACATTCTCGCGCCTTAGTTGAAGCTTTACCAATCCAATCGAGGTTGCCTTCCGTAGGGGCAACTTCGAGAACGTTTCGAACCAGACCCGGGGCGAGAGCCTCCGGTGGCGCGAACGACTGACCGCGGCCCTTTGGTTTCAGTTTCGGGACGGTCGGCGCTTTCCGCCCGATCCCAGTAAGGGCGCGTCAATGTCGTACATCAGCAGCGTTCACCGGCCGTCGCGTGCGGGACGGAACCCTGGCCTATGGATCACCGCCTCCGCCTTCGCCCTGGCCGCGGCGTGCATATGGCCCGAGGCGGCGTCGGCGGGGAGCTATACCGCCGGCACGGAGGCGCAGCTGCGCGCGGCCATCACCGCGGCGAACGCCGATGTCGATGCCAACGCGACCATCGACCTGACCGCGGACATCGCGATCACGAGTCCCGCCCTGCTGCCGGCCGCGACCAAGCCGATCACGGTCGGAACCGCGGGCCACGTGCTGAGCGGGGCCGTGTTCAACGACTCCGGCGCGCTGTCGATGAGCGGCGGTGGTACGGTCGGCTTCTCCGGGACCACCAGCAACCTAGGCGGCGACCTCACCGTGACCGGCGCCACGCTGCGGGTCGAGAACGGCGCCAAACTGACGGCTCTCTCCACCACCACCACCCGGATCACCGGCGCGACCTCCGATGTCGTCGTGGACGGCGCGGGCAGCGTGTTGACGACCGGGCCAATCCGCATCGCCGACGCCGCCAGCGGCGTCTCCACGGTGACCGTGAGCAACGGCGGCGTGCTCCACCTGACCGGGGGCGGGGTTTCCAGCAACGTCGGCAGCGGGACCGGCGCGCAGGGCAGCCTCACCGTCACGGGCGTGGGGTCGCGCCTGGACCTTGACGGAGGCCTCGCCGTCGGCATCAGCACGAGCACCACCCGGGGCTTGCTGACCATCGCCAACGGCGCGACCTCGGCTATGGCGGTGCTCCAGGTGGGAAATCTCGCCGCGACGACCTCGACGCCCTCTACCGTGCAGATCACCGACGCCGGTTCGAGTTTGAGCGCGAACACCCGGATCGATTTTTACAAGGGCCAGTTGAATGTCTTGAACGGGGCCAAGGTGACGACGCCGCTGCTGCGACTGGGCTCGGCCGGAACCGCCAACCTGCTGATCTCGGGCGCGGGCTCCAGCGTCACCACGACGGGGGCGGTCACGCTGGGCCAGGCGGGTACCGGCGTGGCGTTCGTGACGCTGGCCGACGGCGGCGCGCTGAACGCCGGCGGCCTGTTCACCCTGGCCAATGCGGCCGGAAGCACCGGCGTGCTCAACATCGGCGGGGCCGAAGGCAACGCGGCGGCGGCGGCCGGCTCGCTCGGGACGGCCAGCCTGGCCTTCGGGCCCGGGACCGGGCGGCTCAACTTCAACCACACCGGCGTGAACTACATCTTCGCCACGCCGGTCAGCGGCGCGGGCGCCATCAACCAGGTGGCGGGCGTCACCCACCTGACCGGGAGCAGTTCGGGCTTCGCCGGAACGACCACCGTCTCGGGCGGGACGCTGCACGTGGACGGGACCCTGGGCGGCGCGACCAGCGCTGTCGCGGTGAACAACGGCGGCGTGCTGGGCGGTTCGGGGACGATCGGCGGCAACGTCGCGGTGACGAACGGCGTGCTGGCGCCGGGCAACAGCCCCGGGACCCTGACGATCGCCGGGAACCTGACCCTGGCGCCGGCCTCGCTGCTGGACTTCGAGTTCGGTCAGTCGAACGTGGTGGGCGGACCGCTGAACGACCTGGTCAAGGTGGGCGGCGCGCTGACGCTGGACGGGACGATCAACGTCACCACCACCGCGGGCGGCGTGTTCGACGCCGGCCTCTATCGGGTGATCGGCTATGGCGGCGCGCTGACCAATAACGGCCTGGCGGTCGGGACCGTCCCCGCCGGGGCGACCGTGAGCGTGCAGACCGCGATCGCCGGCCAGGTCAACCTGATCAACACCGCCGGCTTCACCGTCAACTTCTGGGACGGCGACGGCGCTGGCCGCGCGAACAACAACGCTCTGGACGGCGGCGCGGGCGCGTGGACGGCGGCCAGCACGAACTGGACGATCGAGACCGGCGCGGTGAATGCGGCCTACGTCCCGGACTCCTTCGTGGTCTTCGCCGGGGCGCCAGGCCTGGTGACCGTCAGCAACGGCGCCGGCGCCGTGCGCGTGGGCGGCCTGCAGTTCGCCGTCGGCGGCTACAGCCTGGGCGGCGGGCCTCTGACGCTGACCGGCGCGACGGCCACGGTCCGCGTGGGCGACGGGACCGCCGACGGCGTCGGCTCCACGGCCGCGATCGACGCCGTGCTGAGCGGGACGGCCAAGCTGGCCAAGACCGACCTGGGCACGCTGGTGCTGACGGGCGCCAACACCTATTCGGGGGGAACCCAGGTTTCGGCCGGCCGGCTGCTAGTCAATGGCGTCCAGACGGGCGCGGCGGCCAACATGGTCGGCGCCAACGGAACCCTAGGCGGGACGGGTCGGCTGGGCGGCGCCCTCACGGTCGACGGGACCCTGACGCCGGGCGGCCTGACGGGACCGGGGACCCTGACCATCGACGGCGCCGTCACGCTGAACGCCGGCGCGCGCCTCAACTATCGCCTGGGCCAGGCCGGGACGCCGGGCGGAGCGCTGAACGACCTGCTGGTGGTCAATGGCGGCCTCACCTTGGACGGCACGCTCAACGTCACCCAGTCGAGCGGCGGGACCTATGGCCCCGGGCTCTATCGGCTGATCAACTATACCGGCGCGTTCACCGACAACGGCCTGGCGCTGGGCGCCCTGGCGGGGTCGGGGACGAACACGATCCAGACCGCGATCGCCGGCCAAGTGAACCTGATCAACACCGTACTGCCGCCACCGCCACCGCCGGAATACCCATGCTCCGACGGATCGATAGCGGACGATCCCGCGCTGTGCCCGGTCGCGCCACCGCCTCCACCGCCGCCACCGCCACCGCCTCCACCGCCACCACCGCCGCCTCCGCCACCGCCACCGCCACCACCACCGCCACCGCCGCCACCTCCGCCGCCGACCTTCAACTTCTGGGACGCCGCCGACGGCGGCGCGAACGGAACGGTCAGCGGCGGCGCGGGTATGTGGCGCGCCTCGACGGCCAACTGGACGACCGCCGCAGGCGATCGGAACGGGGCCTTCACCGCCGGGAACTTCGCAATCTTCGCGGCGACGCCAGGCAAGGTGATCGTGGATGAGACCGATGGGGCCATCCACGTCAGCGGTCTGCAATTCGCCGCGAACGGCTACCGCCTGGAGGGCGGCGCCGTGCGGCTGGACGCGGGCGAGGCGGTCATCCGCGTGGGCGACGGTACGAGCGAGGGCGCGGCCTTCGTCGCGACGATCGCCGCGGAACTCACCGGCCCGGGCCAACTCCGCAAGACCGACGCCGGAACCCTGATCCTGACCGGCGCCAACAGCTACGCCGGCGGCACGGTGATCGACGGCGGCGCGCTGCAACTCGGCGACGGCGGCCAAACCGGTGCGCTCGCGGGCGACGTGGTCGACAACGGCGTGCTGGCGTTCAACCGTTCCGACTCGGCGCGATTTGAAGGCGTGATCTCGGGCCAAGGAACCCTTCTGCAGATCGGTTCGGGCGTGACGACCCTGACCGCGGACAGCTCGGCCTTCGCGGGACGGACCAGCGTTCGCGGCGGGACCCTGTCGGTGACCGGGGCCCTGGGCGGAACCGTCACGGTCCTCGCGGGCGGACGGTTGACAGGGACCGGACAGGTGGGCGCCTTGGCCAACCAGGGGATCGTCGCGCCCGGCCTGGGCGTCGGGACGCTGAGCATCGCCGGCGCCTATGCGGGCCAGGGTGGCGTGCTGGAGATGGAGGTCGAACTGGCCGGCGACGCCTCGGCGGCCGATCGGCTGGTGGTGCGGGGCGCGACCTCGGGGACCACGCTGGTCGACCTCAAGCGCCTGGGCGGCCTCGGGGCGGCGACGTCGGACGGGATCCTGCTGGTGCAGGTGGACGGCCCCTCGGACGGCGCATTCGTCCTGGCCGGAGGGGACATCCGGCTGGCCGGCGAAAACGCTCTGGTGGCCGGCGCCTACGCCTATGTGCTGCGTAAGGACGTCGGCGGCGACTGGCGGCTCCGCTCGCGCGTGAGCGACCCGCCCGGCCAGCCGGCCGGGGCCACGCCGGTGACGCTCTACCAGCCGGGCGCGCCGATCTACGAGGCCTATCCGCAGGTCCTCCAAGCGCTGAACGATCTGGGCGCGATGCGTCAGCGCACGGGGGCGCGACAGTGGGCGGGCGAGGCGGGCGTCGGCGTCTGGGGCCGGCAGGAGGGCGGCCACACGCGCTTCGAGCCGACCGTGACAACCACGGGATCCAACCTCTCGATCGACCGCTGGAAGCTGCAGTTCGGGATCGATCTGCCGCTGGCCGCGGACCTGGAGGGCGGGCGGCTGGTCGGCGGTCTGACAGCCCATTACGGCGAGGCTTCGGCCAAGGTGAAGGCGCGATCCGGCGGCGGGGACATCGACACCAAGGGCTATGGCGTCGGCGCGACCTTGACCTGGACGGCGGACAGCGGGCCCTATCTCGACGCCCAGGGCCAGGCGAGCTGGTTCGACAGCGACCTCAGCTCGCGGCTGCTTGGCGAGCGGGCCAAAGGGGCTGACGGCAAGGGCTATGCCGCCTCGATCGAGGCGGGCTGGTCCATCGCCGCGGGCCGGTTCAGCCTCACGCCGCAGGCGCAGCTGACCTACGCCATGGCGGACTTCGACCGCTTCGCCGACTCCTTCGGGGCGGCGGTGTCCTTGGACGAGGCCGACAGCCTTGTCGGGCGCTTGGGCCTGGCGCTGGATCGTACCTGGACGGCGGCGGACGCCGGCGGCGCGGGCCGCGTCTACGGAGTCGTGAACCTCCGCCAGGCGTTCGGCGACGGTTCGCGGGTCGACGTCTCGGGGGCTCGTCTCGCCAGCCGAGGGGAACGGACCTGGGGTGGGCTGGCGGCCGGTGGGACCTACGCCTGGGGCGGCGGACGCTACGCGGTCTACGGCGAGGCCTCGGCCGACACCGCGCTGTCCAGCCCGGGCGACAGCTACGATCTCACGGGAAACGTGGGCTTCCGCGTGCGGTTCTAGACCTCCAATCCGGGCGAAGCCCCCGTTTTGCGGAGCATCCTCGCGGGTCCGATCCGCACCGAGATCAAGGCAATCCACGCCGATTGGTTTTCGCCTTGCAGCAGGTCGCCCACGCCCTGTTGCAAGGCGCGCTACACGTACTGGAGGAGGGATAAAGGTCCGCTATGGGGCGGTATTGGTCTCCAGGCCGCGGCGCTGGGTGGCCGCACCAGCCGATAGGCTCGGAAGGGCGCCACGCCAGGGCCTGGAGGCGACGGCGGGGAAGGACCAATCCTAGCATCGGCGCCCGCGTATCGAACCACGAGCGAGGCGATGGCCGTCGGCTCCGTCGCACGCACCGCGCCAGCGAGGCTGGCCGCTATCGGCATCTCACCCTCCGACGTGCGCGCCACCGGGTCTTGCTCGGATCGCAGCACTATCGGCCTTTCGTCGCCAAGCCGCGAATATCCGAGGTCCACACTTGCCGACCGTACGACGCGAAATCCCGAAGCGGCCACCGAGTAGTCGTCCTGTTCGACCCGACCAATCATCGACGCTCGACCCCGCGGCGTCAGACGGGCCTTCCGATGGATGTGCATCGGGGGCTCTCGGCTCTGGAAGTGGAGCGTCGCAACCCCAGCTTCGTTCAAGCCCGCCGCCGGGTGAACAACCTCCATAGCTTCGACAGCTAGTTGGCCACTGAGTGCAGGAACTCCAGCTTGGCCACGGGCTCCAGCGGGCCGGCGGCCTTGAGCAGCTTGAAGCTGTCGTCGGCGGCCTCGATGGCGTGGTCGATGTCGGCGTCGGTCATGGCCGTGGTCATGAACATGTTGTGCCAGGGGTGGAAATAGACGCCGCGCTTGAGCAGAGCGTTATTCCAGAAGTAGCCCTTGGCCCCGGTCGGATCGTCGTCGACCATGATCAGCGGCAACTGGGCCGGGCCCGTCTGGCGTAGGCCAAAGCCGTGGCGGCCGGCGACCTCGTCCAGACCCGTGCGCAGGCGTTCCCCTAGAGCGACGGTACGCTCCAGATAATCGGTCTCGCGGACCAGCTTCAGGGTGGCCAGCGAGGCGGCCATCGGCGCGGCCGAGAACCAGAACGAGCCGGTGGCGTAGATGGTCGCCGCCGCGAAACGGGCGATGTCGGCGCCCAGGAGAGCCGAAATGGGGTGGCCATTGGCGATCGCCTTGCCCCAGGTCGACAGGTCCGGCTTCACCCCGACCAGGGACCAGCTGCAGTCGCGGGCCAGGCGGAAACCGGCGCGAACGTCGTCGACGATCAGCAGGGCGCCGTGCTCGTCGCAGAGTTCGCGGGCTCGCCGGGCGTATTCCGGGTTGGGTAGTTCCTGGTCGACGAAGGCGTCGTGCTTGATCGGCGAGGCGAAGATCGCCGCCAGGTCCGAGCCGGCCTCGCGCACGGCGGCCTCCAGGCTTTCGACGTCGTTGTACGCGTAGAACACCTGGTTGGCGCGATCGGACGGCGTGGTGCCGTTCTTCAGCGGCGTACACCAGGGCTGGGCCCCGTGATAGGCGCCCTTGGCCAGGACGATGGTCTTCTTCTGGGTGAAGTTGCGGGCGACCATCATCGCCATGGTCGTGGCGTCGGTGCCGTTCTTGCAGAACATCGCCCAGTCGGCGTGCCTGACCTGGGCGGTCAGGGCTTCGGCCAGCTCGACCATCGCCGGGCCGGGGCCGGTCATGGTGTCGCCGCGCTTCATCTGGTCGACATAGGCCTGATCGATGGCGGCGTGGCCATAGCCGAACAGGTTAGGGCCGTAGCCGCATAGGAAGTCGAGATATCGGTTGCCATCGGTGTCCCACAGATAGGCCCCCTCGGCGCGGTCGAAGAACTGCGGATAGTCGTCGGGCAACAGCATGACCGACTGGTGGCCATACATGCCGTTAGGGATCACGGCCATGGCGCGCTCGCGCAGTGCGGCGTCCTTGCTGTTGGTCCAGGTCATGTCTGAGCGCTCCGTCAATAAGATAGTTTTGACTATCATAATGACTGAGGCATAGTGGCTGTCAATGAGCAGGAGGAACGGCATGAAGACCGGCTTGGCATGCATAGGCTTGACGACTCTGGACGTGGTGGCGCGGGCGATCGACGCCTTGCCGCAGGGTGAGGGGACAACCCTGATCGAAGGCATAGCCTGCGCACCGGCAGGGACGGCGGCGGGGGCGGCCCTGGTCGCCGCCAGGCTGGGCATGTCGGTCAAGCTGGCCTCGGCGGTCGGCGACGACCTGATTGGCCGCTTCATCCGTTTGGCGCTGGACGAGGCCGGCGTGGACCTGACGGCGCTGGAGACCCTGCCGGGCCTGCCCAGCTCGACGACCGTGCTGGCGGTGGACTCGGCGGGGCGGCGGCCGAACTTCCACGCCTTGGGCGCGGGCATGCTGGCCGCTGCCACGCCTGCTGCGCTGGAGGCGGCGACCTCCGCGCGCTTTCTGCACTATGCCGGGATCGGCGGGCCCCGAATGGATGGCGGACCGGGAGCGGATCTCGTCAAGGCGGCGCGCGAGGCCGGGACGATCGTGACCTGCGATCTGATCTCGCCCCAGGCCTCGGCGGTGGATGAGCTGAAGCGGCTCTTACCCTATGTGGACTACTTCCTGCCCAGCGCCGCCGAAGCCCAGTTCCTGACCGGCCAGGACGACCTCTTCGCCGCCGCCGATGTGTTCCGCGAGTTGGGCGCCGGCGGCTGCATTATCAAGAACGGCGCACGGGGCTCGATCGTCGTGCTGGACGGCGTGAGAACGACCTTGCCAGCCTACGAGATCAAGCCGGTCGACACGACCAGCTGCGGCGACTCGTACTGCGCTGGCTTCATCGCCGCGCTGGATCGGGGCTGGCCGCCGCTGGACGCCGCCCGCTTCGCCACCGCCACGGCCGCCCTGGTCGCCCAGGGGCTGGCCACCACCGGCAAGCTGGAGAGCTTCGAAGCGACCGAAGCCGCCATGCGCCACATGTCCCTGAACGAGGCTAGCTGATGAACGCAAGCAACGATGAAGGCGCGCTGCGCCAGCGCATGGCCGAGGTCATGCGGGCGATGGACGAGCGCGGCCTCAACCGCGGCACCTCAGGTAATGTCTCGGCCCGCTGCGGCGAGGCGATGCTGGTGACGCCCACCGGCATCCCCGCCGGGCGGTTGATGGCCGAACACATGGTGTTAGTCCAGCCGGATGGTTCGATGGCGCCCGGCTCCCTGAAACCGTCCAGCGAATGGCGGATGCACCAAGGGATCCTGGCGCGCCGGTCCGACGTCGGGGCCGTGGTCCACTGCCACTCGCGCTACGCCACGATCCTGGCCTGCGCGAACAAGCCGATCCCGGCCATGCATTACATGGTCGCCGTGGGCGGCGGAGCGAGCGTGCCGATCGCGCCTTACGCCACCTTCGGGTCGGAAGCCCTGGCCGAGGCCGTGGTTGAGACCTTGGACGGCCGCTACGCCGCCCTGATGGCTAATCATGGTCAAATCGTCGCCGCGCCGAACTTCGACTACGCCCTGGCCATCGCCGAGGAGATCGAGGAGCAGGCGGCGGTCTATTGGGGGACCCTGACAATCGGCGGGCCAACACTGCTGGCCGACGAGGAGATGAACACCATCCTAGATCGCTTCAGGTCCTACGGCCAAAAACGCTAAGCGGGCGGCGCCCCGCCGAAGCGGCGATCCGTCAGAGAAGAAAAAGCCCGGGAGGTCCGCGGAATCTCCCGGGCCTCTGGCTCAATAGTGATACCGCAGGAAGACGCCCAGGCTGCGCGGTCGGTTCATGCTGAGCAGGTCCTCGCCTAGGCTGTCGATGTTGGAGATCGACACGACATAGGTCTTGTCGAACAGGTTCCGCGCGAAGGCGCCGGCCTCGATCTTCTGGTCGGGCGAGCGCCAGCTGACCTGGGCGCCAGCAGTCCACACCGCGTCCTGCGACAGGCGCTCGGCGTTGGAGTTGTCGAAATAGACCTTCGACGAATAGTTGGCGTCGACATTTGCGACGATCGACGCGCCGTTGGGCAGCGGGGCCACATAGGTGGCGGACGTGTTGAACGTCACCTTCGGCGACTGGGGCAGCCAGTTGCCGGTGAAGTCCTGGCCCTCGCTGAAATAGTCGCCGTATTTGGCGTGCAGTAGCGAGACGCCGGCGGTGATCGTCAGGGGCTGGATCGGTCGGGCGGTAATCTCGGCCTCGCCGCCGTAGACCTTGGAGTTGGCGGCGTTGTCCAACACCAGGACGGTCAGGCCGTTGCGTAGCGCCTGGGCGAAGACCTGCTGGTTCTTGTAGTCGTAGTAGAAGCCCGACACGTTCAGCCGCACCCTGCGGTCGAGGAACTCGGACTTCATGCCGACTTCGTAGGCGTCCAGGGTCTCGTTGGCGTAGGGCTCGACTTCTTCCGGCGTGGTGGCCAGGCCGCCGAAGAAGCCGCCGCTCTTATAGCCGCGGTTGTAGGTGGCGTATACATTGGCGCCATCGGTCAGTTCATAGCGCAGGCCCAGCCGTCCGGACCAGGCCGAGAAGGTCTTCTTCTGGTCGGAGGTCAAAAGGACGATCAGGCCGTCCTCGATCTGGCTCTTGTAGTTCATGTGCTTGTCGTCGGCCGACCAGCGCAGGCCGACCGTGCCGGTCAGCTTGTCGGTGAACTTGTAGTCGGCCTGGCCGAAGACCGCGTAGCCCTTGGTCTTCTGGGTGTAGGGCCAGCCGAACACCGCGACGCTGTCGGCCGGGCTGAGGCCAGTGGGGTTGTCGGGAGTGATGAACAGCGGGCGCAGGTCGCGCAGCGTGTCCTGGCGGGTGTTGTCCTGGACGGTTTCGTCCATGAAGTAGCCGCCGATCACCCAGTTCACGCGGCCGGACGGATTGTCGGATTGCAGTCGCAGCTCCTGGGTGAACTGGTGCTGGCGGGACCGGTAGTTGATCTCCAGCATTTGGGCCGGGCTGCCGTCGGTGTTCTCCATGTCGTTGCGGTGAGCCCACTGCCAGGCCGTGACCGAGATCAGCTGCATGCCCTTGAATGACCAGGTCGCCTGGTTGGAGGCCCCGAACAGGTCGACCTTGTCCTTGCCCTCCAGGTTGGCGTCGAGGGCGCGGCTGTTATTGTCGGTGTCGGCATAGCCGAGGAGGTCCGCGCAGGCCCCGCTGGCATAGGCGTTGGGCGCGCACAGGCCGTTCGGACCGGTCGCGGCGGCCGTCGACGGGAAGAGGGCGCGGTGCTGCGGGGCGATGGCGTCGCCCCGGTTCACGTAGCGATTGACCTGGGTCAGCATTTCGAAATTGTCGGTCGGCGTGTAGAGCAGCGACAGGCGGCCGGCCCAGTGGTTGGCGGCGTTGAGATTATTTCCGGTCACCCGGTTGTAGGTGTAGCCATCATCCTTGACCCACTGGCCGGCGGCGCGGAAGGCCAGCTTGTCGGCGATGATCGGACCGCCCACGGCCGCTTCGGCGGTGACGGCGTTGAAGGTGGCGTACTCCACCGAGGCGTCGGCGGTGAAGCTCTGGGTCGGGCGCTTGGTGGTGATGTTGATCGCGCCGCCGTTGGTGTTGCGGCCGTAGAGCGTGCCTTGCGGACCGCGCAGCACCTCGACCTGGGCCAGGTCGTAGAAGCCGGCCATCTGTGCCAGGGGGGAGCCGATATAGACCCCGTCGACATAGACGCCGACGCCGCTGGAGGCGTTGGGGTTGAAATCGCTGAGACCGACGCCCCGAATGTAGATCTTGGGATTGGCGGCCGCGTCGTTGGCGCTGATCCGCATGCCCGGCGCCATGTTGTTCAAGGCCAGGACGTTGTTGACGCCGCGCGCGGCCAGGGTGTCGGCGGTCAGGGCGGTGACCGAGACGGGCACGTCCTGCAGGTTTTCGGAGCGCTTTTGGGCGGTGACGACGATCTCGGCGATCGCCGTACTGTCCTGCGTCGGAGCGGACGTCTGGGCTTGGGCCACGCCAGCCGAAAGCGCCAGCGCGGCGCATCCAGCGAAAAACTTCGCCTTCATTTCCTCACTCCCCATTGTGATCCAGTGCTTCGACCGGTCGGTCCAATGCGATAATAAAAACTATCTCAATGCAAGGGGGCTAGATGCAAGTTCCTAGCGCTTTCACTAATGGCAGGCCGCGCGGGCGCCCCGTTGGGCGGCTCTGGTGGCGCGAAAACGGTCGTCGGGACGCGAGGTGGGGAGGCGCCAGGGGCGCTCAAGGCGCGCGAAAGGATGGGGCGGCCGGAGCCGCCCGCCGGGGGGAATGGGCCCGCGGCGCGGATGCGTCAGGCCTTGGGGCGAGCCACCCAGGCCAAGCCGACGAGCGCCGCCGAAGCAACGAAAAGCGCGGCGCCGTAGCCCAGGACCGGCTGCAAATCCGGGCCGGTGACGAGCAGGCCCGTCAACAGCGGTCCGCCGCTGCCGCCCAGGAGTTGGGCTCCTGCCAGGAGCATTGCCGAGCGTCGCGTCGGATCGACACCGATCAGCAGCGGCAGGAAAAGCGGCAAGCTCATGGTCCACAAGAACCCAAAGGCCAGGATCGCACCGACAAAGAGGTTGTGGCTGGGCGTCAGGCCCATGACCGTCAAGCATGCGATATAGGCCGCGCAGATCAGAGGTAGGGCGATCTGGGGCCGGGCGCGCGGTCCGATCCAGGTAATGAAGGCCGCGCCGGCGATCTGCATGACCAAGGAAAGGGCGACAGCCAGCGAAACGGCCGAGCCGCTTACGCCGTGTTGTGTGGCGATCTGCTCGACAAACACCCAGACGCCGACAATGCCGGCCATCAGGAAGAAGGCGCCGGCTAGGCCCAGAAGTCCCGGCGGGCTCAGGCGCGCATGGCCTTCCTCGGGCGCCGGAAGCTCCGACAGCGCGCGCGGGATGGCCACGACAAAGGCGGCCGACAGCACGCCTAGAAGCGCCAGCAAGGCAAAGCCGGCGCTCGCGCCCAGAGCGGGGGCTGCAAGCGATATGAGGGCGGCCAGCCCGGCCTGGGTTAGGGCTTGAGCGCCCGCAAAAATCGCGGAGAGACGCAAGGCCGACCGGCTGCGTCCGATCACTCCGGCCGCGATCCAGACCAGCGCGCCGCCGGCCGCGCCCGCGAGCCCGCGTAAGGCCACCAGACCAAAGCCCGAGGCCTCCATGCAGGCGAGGTTGCTGGCGACGAAGAGCGCGCAGCCTCCAAGGCCCCAGGCCGTCAGATGCCGATGAGGTGCGACCGCGCCAAGGACGCTGGAAACGATACCCAAGGCCAACATCTCGATCGTGGCGGCCTGAGCCAGCAGGTGAACGTCGAGACGTCCGGCGGTGACGAGCGCGCCAAGGACCAAGGGCTGGACCCCTAGCATCAGCAGCGCCAAACAGCCCAGGCCGAGCGCGGCGGTCAGTGTCAGGAGTTTGTCGGACGTTTGGCTCGGTTCTGGTGCAAGTATCGCGTCCATGGACAGTCCCCCTGCTGTAAGGGCGGGGCGAGCGCTCGCCTCCATCTTCCCACCCATCTCTTCCGCGCGCCCCGTTCCGGCGCGCCACGGCCTGATGGACTGGCCCTGGACGACTGAAAGGTCGACGATAGTATTTGCTACTGCTACACGGTCGGTAGCGCCTGGCAAGCCGTGTTTGACGGCTCACCCGTTCGCCCGTCAAAATGCCGTGTGCTTGGGCGCTACGCAGAACGGCGAAGAAGCCGTAGGTCGAGGAGCCAGGCGGATCCTTCTCAAAGTGCGATGGGCTTGAGCGGCCCTTGCTCTTCCAGAACCTGTTTTTGGCGAGTATGCGCTTGAAAGAGACCGACGGCCTGGAGACGAGATGGTCAAGCAAAGCCCTGAACGCGCCGTGATCACCGCCGCACCTGACCTGGAAACGAAGTCGACCCCCTCGCGTCGCAAGGGCAAGACCACGTTCGAGGCGATCTTGGTCACCGCCGGTGAGCTCTTGGCCGAGGTGGGCTTTGAGCGGCTCACCACCAATCTGGTCTGCGAGCGCGCAGGCCTGACGCCGCCGGCGCTCTACCGCTACTTCCCCAACAAGTACGCCTTGCTGGCCGAGCTGGCCCGACGGCTGATGGATGCCCAGGACGAGGTGTTCCTCGCCTGGCTCGATCGCGGCGATGCGGCGGCCCGGACGCTCGAAGAGGCCGTGACCAAGGGCATCGAACTGCGCACCGAACTTCTTCGGGTCACGCGCAGTCAACCCGGCGGCATGTCGATCTTACGCGCGATCCGCGCCGTGCCCGTGCTGCAGCAGGTGCGGATCGAGTCTCGGGAAAAGGTGGTCGCCCACCAGATGAAGATTCTCGCCGAGCTCTTCCCGCGGGTCAGCGCCGCGCAACTGGAGGCCGCCGTGCGGCTTTCCGAGGAGGTCGGCTACGGCGTCATCGAAATGCTGCTGGAGGATCCCTCGCTCGACGTTGATCGGGTGATCGCCGAGTCGGCCTGGATGAGCGCGCTCTACTACCAGCATCTGGTGCCGCGCTAGCCGCTGCCGAGCCGCGCCCAGATGGGTGTCACAGCCGCCTGTCGTGCGATGGACGCTTATGAGTGTCCTCCTTAAGAATACAAAAAACTAGTAAATGCTACTTAACTGGCTGAGGGCAGCATTATGGCCTGTCCTGGGCCGCCCTCACGCTCTCCTTGCGCCACATTGGAGCCTTTCCTTCGATTTGCCGGTCGCGCAGTTCACTCGATCCGTCGGACATGAAGGTCATTGAAGTAGCTATTACTACTGATAGCGTGTGACGGAGCCATCGGCGCGCAGGCGGCCGGAAGACGAATTCCTGGCGTGCGAAAAGGGAGATGATGATGTCGGGTGAAGCGTTTGCCGACCGCCCCACGACCTTGGACGTCGCGGCGCTGCCCACGCTTGCGGCGTATGGGTACGATGGGGGGAGGGTAGCCTTCCGCCAGTTCTGCAAGCGGGCGTTCGAGCCCGGAGCGCCGCGGTTCCTGCGCAGCGAGAGCGGCGCGCTCGCGGTCTTTCGCCACGCCGATCTTCGGTCCATGGCCGCCAAGCCGGACTTGGCCTCGTTGGCGCCCAACCAGCTCTTTCCCGGCGTCCTGACCGCTGAGTTACCCGACGAAAAGCCGGTCGGCTACGCCATCGCCGACCTGATCAAGAACCAGCTCTTCAGCGCCAACGGGATGCTCAACGCGACTCTTCGACGGGTGCTGCTCGATCAGATCGGCCCCAAGCCGACCGCCGCTCGTGGCGACGCCACCCGCGAGATCGCCCTTAAGGTTTTGGACAGCCTGCCCCTGGGCGTTGACATCGATCTCGTCGAGCAGATCGCCGAACCGCTGATCGGCCTCTATTGGGGGGCGCTGATCGGCATGACCGACGAGGAGGCTTTGAGCGCGGCCGTACAGGCGCGGAAGATGACCCCGATGCTTTTCCTGCAGATGGAGTGGGAGGGAATCTGCGAAGCGGACGCCGCCGCCAAGGCCTATCGAAACTTCCTCGAAACGGCGAGCCAGCGGTCCCTGAGCGCGGGCGGCTGTCCTTTCGTCTCGAACATCGCCCGGGATCTGGCGGCGATCGACTACGCCGACGACCTTGACTACGGCGGTTTCGTCCCGAAGAGCGCGGGCGCCTTCCTGGCGGGCAATCTGTTCGACGGTTTCCACACCGCAGCCCTGGCTATCACCAACACGATCCGCACCCTTTTGGACCATCCCGAGGTCATGACCCAGTTGCGCGCCGAGCCGGAGAAGGCCGCGACCGCCGTGGCCGAGTGTTTGCGACTGGAGGCGCCGGTCATTCATCTCAACCGCATCGTCAGCGCCGACCTTGAATATGACGGCATGATTATCCCCGCCGGCACGCGCGTCCAGATGATGTGGGCGGCCGCCAATCGCGATCCCGCCGCTTTTCCCGATCCGGAGAGGTTCGACCTCGCCAGGCCCCAGCAGGGTGCGACAACCTTCGGTGGCGGCGCCCACATCTGTCCGGGACGCTTCGTGGCCAGCCTAGTGGCCAAGAGCTTGGTGGAGGCGCTGATCGAGCGGAGGATCACGATCCGGGCAGCCGGCGACATCGACGACTGGATCGGCAATCACGCGATGTCCCAGCTTAGGCATCTGCCCGTAATTCTGGAAAAATAGGCAGGCCGACCGGAAAGGCGTCGGCCTGGCTATCCATCCTGGGGCCGATGTCGGATCCGGAGGGTTCGCTGAAGATGACGTATGCGTCATTTAATAGTTGAAACTACCTTAACTGCGTGACACGGTTCTCCAACCGATGGAGATGCCGATGATCGCATATACCGCTCCGGCGGACCTTCACATCACGCCACGCAACGTCGCCTTCGGGCGGGGCCAGTCTCATCCGCGATGGTGGATGAACGGCGATCCCGTCGCGACGGCCTTCTATAACTCCCTGTCCCTGAGCTTTCCGGCGGGCGAGGGTTACTTTGTCCAGAGCGTCCGGCACTATCTGAACGAGCTGCCCGAGCCGCTACGCAGCCAGGTCGCCGACTTCGCCCAGCAAGAGGCCTATCACTCGCGCGAGCACATCGCCTTCAATCGTCAGGTGCATGACGCGGGTTACGAGACCAAGGAGATCGAGTCGCTGAACCGCGAGGACGCCCGTCGCGGCCGCGACCTGGAACCGGAAGTTAACCTGGCGGCCACTGCGGCCCTCGAGCACTTTACCGCGATGTTCGCTCATGCCCTGCTGGCCGACGAGCGCCACCTGGCCGGCGCGCCGGCCGAGGTCCGTCGCCTGTGGCAATGGCATGCGGTGGAGGAGATCGAACACAAGGGCGTGGCGTTCGACACCTTCATGTATGTCACGCGCGATCTATCGCCGTTCAAGCGTTGGCTCTTCCGGGTGATGGTGATGTGGCAGGCGACGAACGACTTCCGCAAGGAACGCACCCGCGACCTTCACCTGCTCCTGCAGCAGGACAATATCGACACGCCCAAGACCTGGCGGAAGCTGGCGGTCTTCCTGTTCTTAAAGCCTGGCATGCTGCGGCAAGTCCTCCTGCCGTACCTGGCCTATTACCTGCCCGGCTTCCATCCCTGGGCTCATGACGACCGCAAGCTCGCCAAAAAGATCGAGCGGTCGCTGAAGCTGGACGAAGCCGCGCTGACCTGATCGCGGCGCGGGCGCTCGGACAGGGAGGCCATGAGGCGCGGTGGGAGCCCGATGGCTCAATCTTCACCTAGTGGGCAGGCGGCCCGTCGAACGTCCGCCCGTTCGCGCGGCTCGACTTGAGGTCGCGCCGGGAGTGGCGCGCAATATGGCCGCTCAAGGCAGACGCTGTTATCTCCACGACGGGTGAGTCGATCCAAAATTGACGCCGGTCCCAACGGCGGAAGGGCGCGGCCGCGTGCTTAGCCCTCCACGAACCGCGGGATCGGCCCGACCTGCGCCGTCTGGTCCGGCAGTTCGACGAACTCTTCGTCGATGAAGCACCAGCCCCAGCCCTCCGGCGGATCATAGCCCTCGATGATCGGGTGCTTGGTCGCGCGGAAATGGGCGGTGGCGTGCTTGGAGGGGCTGTCGTCGCAGCAGCCGACATGGCCGCAGGTCCGGCAGAGGCGCAGGTGCACCCACCAGCCGCCGGTCTTCAGGCACTCCTCGCAGCCCTTGGCGGAAGGCGTGACCATGTGGATGGCGTCGCCGTGCATGCAGCTCATGACTCTAGTCCTTACGCGTCGGCCAGATAGGCGTGGATAGCGGCCACGGCCTGGGCGCCTTCGCCGACCGCGGCGGCCACGCGCTTGACCGAGCCGGCGCGGACGTCGCCGATCGCGAACACGCCCTTGCGGCTGGTCTGCAGCAGCGGATGCCCGGGGGCGAGGTCGGCGCCCGTGCGGACGAAGCCGTGGTTGTCGAGCTCGACATGGCAATGGGTCAGCCAGGCGGTGTTGGGCGCGGCGCCGATGAACAGAAAGAGGTGGCTGATCGCCTGGGTGGTCTCCAGCCCGTCAGGGCCGCGCCAGCGGATCGCCGACAGCTGGCCGCCCTTTCCCTCAGGAGCCTCGCCCTCGAGATCGGTGACTTGGCTTCTGACCACGACCTGGATGTTGGGCGTGCTTTCGATGCGGTCGATCAGGTAGCGCGACATGGTCGCCGCCAGGCTTTCGCCGCGCACGATCATCCAGACCTTCTTGACCTGGCTGGCCAGATAGACCGCCGCTTGACCCGCCGAATTGCCGGCCCCGACCAGCGCGACCTCCTGGCCGGCGCACAGCTTGGCTTCCAGCGGCGAGGCCCAATAGTGGACGCAGGCGCCTTCGAAGCGGTCCAGGTTCTCGACCTCCAGCCGGCGGTAGCGGGCCCCGCTGGCGATGACCACGGTCTTGGCCTGCGCGGTCTCGCCACTGGCCAGGCTGAGGCGATAGCGGTGCGCGCCGTCGTCTTCGCAGATGAGGGACGAGACCTCGTCGGGAATGGCCAGTTCGGCGCCGAACTTCTGAGCCTGGCCGTAGGCGCGGCCCATCAGGGCCATGCCGGTGATCCCGGTGGGAAAGCCCAGATAGTTCTCGATCCGCGCCGAGGCCCCGGCCTGGCCGCCGAACGCGCGGCTGTCGAGAACCAGCACCGACAGGCCTTCGGAGGCCGCATAAACGGCGGTGGCCAGACCCGCCGGACCGGCCCCGACCACGGCCACGTCATAGATCCGGCTGGCGTCGATCGGGCCCACCAGGCCGATGCAGCGGCCCAGCTGATGATTGGTCGGCTGGCGCAGCAGGGCGCCGTCCGGGCACAGGACGATCGGCAGCTCGCTCTCGTCGACCTCGAAGCGCTGGATCAGCACCTTGGCGCAGTCCATCTCGTCGGGATCGAGATGCTGATAGGGATGGCCGTTGCGAGCCAGGAAGCCGGACAGACGGATGACCTCGGCGTCGGCGGCGCGGCCGACGATGATCGGCCCGCCGGCCCCGGTCTCGATCAGGCTGACCCGGCGCAGGATCAGGGCGCGCATGATCCGCTCGCCCAGCTCGGCCTCGGCGACCAGCACGGCGCGCAGGCGTTCGGGCGCGATCAGCAGGGCCTCGACCTCGGTCAGGGCGGTGACGTCGACCAGGGACGGGCGGCCCGACAGCTGGGCGATCTCGCCGATGAACTGGCCGGCGGCGTGCTCGACGATCGGCTGGCTGTCATGGTGGGCGTCGCGGCGGCTGATCGCCACCCGGCCCGCCAGAACCACGAACAGGCCGGGGGAGGGAACACCGGACGTGGCGAGGGCCGCGCCGGCCTCGGCGCGGATGACCTGGCCGAACCGGCGCAGGCGGTCGATCTCGGCCGGCTCCAGCCGGGGGAACATCTGGGCGCGTCGGGTGTCGAAGGTTGTGCCTGCCATGCCCCTAGATTGCGCCAGGATCGCGTCGCGGTCATCCGCCGAACGATGACGGATTTGAACATTTCCGCCGTCGCGTCATCGCTGGCGTCGACTGTACCGCCAGGCGCCCGCGGAGTAGACTCGCGGTCATGTCGCGTTCCCCCGCTTCTCGCCGCCCCGCCGTGCAATGGCGCGCCGGGCGTTCCCCGGAATCCTTCGCGCGGGACCTGCCGCGCGAGATCGCCGTGGGCCTGTCGTTCGATGGCCGTCCGCATACGGTGCTGATGGCCACGCCCGAGCACCTGGAGGAGCTGGCCTTGGGCTTCGTGATCACCGAGGCCATCGCCACGGCCGGCGACGTGCTCGAGATCACCAGCAAGGAAGAAGAGCAGGGGATCCTGGTCGATGTCCGCCTGGCGCCTCGCGCGACGCCGAAACGGGCCCGGCCGCGCAATCTGGAAGGCCGTTCCAGCTGTGGCCTCTGCGGCGTGCAGCGCCTGGCCGACGCGGTGCGGCCCCTTCCGGTGCTGGGCGCGGGAGCGCGCATCCGCCATGAGGCGATCCCGCGCGCCCTGGCGGCGCTGGAAGCCCGGCAGGCCCTGGGCCACCTGACCCGCGCCACCCACGCGGCGGCGTTCTTCGACGCGGATGGCCAACTGGTCCAAGTTCGGGAGGACGTCGGTCGTCACAACGCGCTCGACAAGCTGGCCGGCGCCCTGGCCCGCGAAGGGATCGACGCGGTGGCGGGTTTCGTCGTCGTCACCAGCCGCTGCTCGTTCGAGATGGTCGAGAAGGCCGCGCGGATGGGCTGCCCGATCCTGGTCGCGGTCTCGGCGCCGACCGAGTTGGCCATCGCCAAGGCCGAGGAAGCCAACCTGACCTTGGTCGCCCTGGCCCGCGCCGATGGCCACGCGGTGTTCGCCGGCGGCGAGCGTCTTCTGGAATCCGAGCTGGAGCCGGCCTGATGTCCGACGCGAAAATTCCTGGCGACAAGGTTCCCGGTGTCCGCCCCTATCACCAACCCGCCGGCGGCTGGGGCGCGCTGAAGGCCGTGGCCGGCGCCCTGGCCGATCAAGAGACGATCGTCGAGGGCGGCAAGACCCTAATGCGGGCCAACCAGCCGGAGGGCTTCGACTGCCCCGGCTGCGCCTGGCCCGATCCCAAGCACACCAGCTCGTTCGAGTTCTGCGAGAATGGCGCCAAGGCTGTGGCCTGGGAGGCGACGACCAAGCGCGCCACGCCCGAGGTCTTCGCCCGGCATACGGTCAGCGAGCTGCTGACCTGGACCGATCACGCGATCGAGGACCTGGGCCGGTTGACCGAGCCGATGGCCTACGACCCGGCCGACGATCGCTACAAGGCCATCGCCTGGGACGAGGCCTTCGCCCGGACGGCGGCGGGGCTGAAGGCGCTGGACGATCCGAACCAGGCGGAGTTCTACGCCTCGGGCCGAGCCAGCAACGAGGCGGCCTTTCTCTACCAACTGATGGCGCGGCGGTTCGGGACCAACAATTTCCCCGACTGCTCGAACATGTGCCACGAGCCAACCAGTGTCGGCCTGCCGGACTCGATCGGCCTGGGCAAGGGCTCGGTGACGCTGGAGGACTTCGACCACGCCGACCTGATCCTGTGCTTCGGGCACAATCCGGGGACCAACCATCCCCGGATGATGGCCACCCTGCGCGACGCCAGCCGGCGCGGGGCGACGATACTGGCCTTCAATCCGCTGAAGGAGCGGGCGCTGGAAAAGTTCGCCTCGCCGCAGGATCCGGTCGAGATGGCGACCCTGACCTCGACCCCGATCGCCTCGGCCTATTTCCAGCTGACCATCGGCGGCGACGCCCTATTCGTGCAGGGGATGATGAAGGCGCTGCTGGCCATGGAGGCCCGCGACGGCGGCATACTGGATCGCGCATTCATAGAAGAGCACACCGCCGGCTTCGAAGCGCTGGCCGCCTCGGTCGAGGCCCAGGACTGGGCGACCATCGAGGCTGGCTGCGGCCTGCCGCGGGCGAGGATCGAGGAGGCGGCGGCGATTTACGCCAAGGCCAAGGCGGCGATCCTCTGCTACGGCATGGGCTTGACCCAGCACCGCGACAGCTCGGGCGCGGTGCAGCAGCTGGTCAACCTGCTGCTGCTGAAAGGCAATATCGGTCGGCCGGGGGCGGGGATCTGTCCGTTGCGCGGCCACTCCAACGTCCAGGGCGCCCGCACGGTCGGGATCGCCGAGAAGCCGTCGGCGGCGATGCTGGATTCCATCCGGGACGTCTTCGGCTTCGAACCGCCGCGCGAACACGGCCACACGGTGGTCGAGGCGATCGCCGCCATCGAGCAGGGCCAGAGCAAGGTGTTCATCGGCCTGGGCGGCAATTTCGCGGTGGCCGCGCCGGATCCGGTGCGGACCTTCGCGGCCATGCGCAAGCTGGACCTGGCCGTCCACGTCGCCACCAAGCCCAACCGCACCCACCTGCTGGTCGGCAAGGACGCGATCCTGCTGCCGTGCCTGGGCCGCACCGAGCTGGACGTCCGAGCCGGCGTGCGCCAGGCGGTGACGGTCGAGGACTCGATGTCGATGGTCCACGCCTCGCGCGGCCTAAATCCACCGGCATCCGAGCACCTGTTGTCCGAACCGGCCATCGTGGCGGGGATCGCCACGGCGGTGTTCGGCGAGGATCCGCTGATCGACTGGCCGCGCCTGGCCGACGACTACGACGCCGTGCGCGACCTGATCGCTCGGGTCTTCCCGGCCGGGTTCGAGGACTATAACGACAAGGTCCGCGTCCCCGGCGGCTTTCGCCTGCCGGTCGGACCCTCGGGTCGGGTCTGGAAGACGGCGACCGGCAAGGCCAACTTCATCATCCACGCGCCCAAGGCCGGCGATCCGCGCCGGGGCGATCCGGACGTGATGATCCTGACCACCTTGCGCAGCCACGACCAGTACAACACCACCATCTATGGCGATAACGACCGCTATCGCGGCGTGTTCGGCCGCCGCGACGTGATCTTCGCCAATCCCGACGACTTGGCGCGGTTGGGGCTGGCGCAAGGCGACCTGGTCGACCTGGGGGCGGCGTTCGACGACACGGGCGAGCGGGTGGCGCGAGCCTTCACGGTCGTGGCGCGCGACATCCCGCCCGGCTGCCTGGCGGCTTATTATCCCGAGACCAATGTCGTGATTACCCTCGACGACCACGACCAGCGCTCTGGCACGCCGGCCTACAAGTCCGCGCCCGTACGGTTACGCAAGCATCAGGCGCCGTGGTCCGGATGAGTCTGTTTGGGGGACTGGATCAGGCCGCGCTCCGCGACGGCCGTTCCATGACTTCTGGGTCATGACCACGAATTAAGTCGAAGATTGGGCGAACGATCGCTAGCTTCCCGTCATCGAATTACACGCATCCGACGGGAGAAACCGATGCGCGCTCTGACCACCCTGGCCCTCGTGGCCGCCGCCGTGTCCGCCGCCGGCGCCGCCTCGGCCGCTCCTTCGATCAAGATCAAGGACGCCGTCGCGCGTGTCGTGGTCATCCCCGAGAATCGTACCGACGTGAAGATCGAGGTCCTGACCACCAACGCCAGCCTGCCGCTGGAGGTGCGCCAGAACGGCGACGAGGTGATCGTCGACGGCAATCTGCGCATGAACAAGATCAACGGCTGCAATGGCCGCAACGGCAAGGTCTGGGTGCGGGTGCGCGGCGTGGGCGAGGTGTCCTACGACAACTTCCCGCAGATCGCCGTGCGCGTACCACTGGACGCCAGGGTCCATGCCGGCGGCGCGGTGTTCGGCGACGTCGGTCGCTCGAACAGCCTCAACCTGAGCAACGCTGGCTGCGGCGATTGGACGGTGGCCAACACCAAGGGCAAGCTGGAGATCGCCCAGGCCGGCTCGGGCGACACCAAGGCCGGTTCGGCCGGCTCGGCCGAGATCAGCGTCGCCGGTTCGGGCGACGTCACGACCCAGGCCGTCGGCGGCGACCTCGAGGTCAATATCGCCGGCTCGGGGGATGTCTCGGTCGCCAGCATCGCCGGCAAGCTGGACGGCAACATCGCCGGCTCGGGCAACATCACTGTCGCGGGCGGCCGCAGCCGCATGGTCGACGTCAGCGTCATGGGGTCGGGTGACGTGACCTTCAACGGCGAGGCCGACGAGGTCGATGTCTCCGTGGCCGGCTCGGGCGATGTGCGCGTCGCCAAGGTCAACGGCCCGGTGAAGAAGCACGTGGCGGGCTCGGGCGACGTGATCATCGGCCAGTAAGCCGACCGACCACACTCTATATATAGAGAGAGAAGGCCCCGGGATCGCTCCCGGGGCCTTCTTCATGTCGAACCGGTCGGGTCCTTAGCGGACGCCGAAGCCGAACAGATCGCCGGCCGTGGCCAGGTCGGCGCCGGCGCGGTCACGATCCTTCAGGCTGCCGCCGAAGGTGTAGCGGAAGCCGACCTTGACGGCGTCCGAGTTCAGCTTGGCCAGGTCCTTCGATTCCGCGTGAGTGTACTTGGCGAAGGTCGACCAGCCGGTGTTGGCGAACTTATATTCGCCGCCGGCATTCACGTCCCACAGGTCGGCGTTGACGTTGGTGTCGATGCGCGACCAGCCGGCGCCGGCGTTCAGGCGGAAGTTATCCGACACGAAGTAACGGGCTTCACCGCGAACCGTGTAGAGATCGGCGTCCAGGTCGTTCGACTGACCGTAGGCCGCCAGGCCCGTCAGGGTGACGTTGCTCAGGTACTTCTGGGCTTCGGCGCCGACGGCCCACAGGGTGTCGTTCGACGGACGCGACAGGGCGGTGAAGCCGCCGACGCGCACGGTGTCGCCAAGCTTGGTCGTCAGGTGGACGGCGCCCGAGGCGACGGTTTCGTCCGACAGGTCGTTGTCCGAGATCGAGACGTCGCCGTTGGCGGTCACGGTCCATGCGCCTTGCAGCGGAATGGCGACCGAGCCGTCGACGACGACCGAGGTGCCGTCATTGCCGCCGAAGCGGGTGTTCAGGTCCGTGTAGTTCACGGCGGCGCCGACCGAGCCGACGTTTTGCGCGAAGGCCGGGGCCGAGACGGCAGCGGCGATCAGGGCGGCGGTGGCGAAGAGCTTGGTATTCATTGGGTCAATCCCCTTACACAACAGTGGCTCCTCCGGCTGGCAGGGCGGTCGTTGTTGGGGGAGGGGCCGCCAAGTCCGCCGGGGAGGGGCGGCATCTATGGAGGTTCGGCGGGGGGCTCAAGGCCGACGGCGGCGCTTGCAGGACGAATAATGCAATTTTGTGACACTTGCGCGGGCGAGGTTTTCGCCTACGCGTAGGTGGGCGCACGTTCTTGCTATCCTTCGGCCCGAAAGCGTTAAAAGCAGACCGATGTTATGTTTCCGCGGGCCTTGCGCGGATGGGGCGCCGCGCCTATCCAGAACCCGCCCGACGACTCGAGTCCCTCAAGGATGAGACGAACCGGATACAGCGCTTGACGAAACCGATTCCGGAACGTACAAGCGCGCCTCTGTTGGACCGGCTGTGAGCTCTAGGGCTCAAACGCGGTTCGCGAGACGCCCGGACATAGCGCCGCCAACCTTCTCTCGGGAAGGGGCGCA
The DNA here is from genome assembly GCF_040545685.1 of Caulobacter sp. 1776. NCBI lineage: Bacteria > Pseudomonadati > Pseudomonadota > Alphaproteobacteria > Caulobacterales > Caulobacteraceae > Caulobacter > Caulobacter sp. 1776. The sequence continues at coordinate 337,173 of NZ_JBEPMI010000008.1, read as the reverse complement.
ATATCTGGACAACCACCTCGGCGGGCGACCGCAGGGGTATTTTGTTTTGCGGACGCTGCGTACGAACTCTCTCGGGAGTTCGAGTTGGTCTTTGAAATGGTTCGAGACGCGGGCGCAGCCCACTAGGAAACCGAGCGATATGGATCGTCAGAACATCCGCATCCGGCTCAAGGCCTTCGATCACCGCGTGTTGGATCATTCCACGCGCGAGATCGTCAATACGGCCAAGCGCACTGGTGCGACGGTACGGGGCCCGATCCCCCTGCCCACGCTTATCGAGAAATTCACCGTCAACCGTTCGCCGCACGTCGACAAGAAGTCGCGCGAGCAGTTCGAGATCCGTACGCACAAGCGCGTTCTCGACATCGTTGACCCGACTCCGCAGACCGTGGACGCGCTGATGAAGCTCGACCTGTCGGCCGGCGTTGACGTCGAAATCAAGCTGTAAGGAGGGCCGATCCATGACTCTCCCCACCCAACGCACCGGCCTGATCGCCAAGAAGCTGGGCATGACCCGCTTCTTCGACGAAGTCGGCCAGCACGTGCCGGTCACCGTCCTGTCGCTCGACGGTTGCCAGGTCACGGCTCAGCGCACCGTTGAGAAGGACGGCTACACCGCCCTGCAACTGGGCGCCGGTCCGAAGAAGGCCAAGAACACCTCGAAGGCCCTGCGCGGCCACTTCGCGAAGGCGGCCGTCGAGCCGAAGCGCGTCGTCGCCGAGTTCCGCGTCGAAGAGAACGCCCTGATCGAAGTCGGCGCCGAGTTCACGGCCGACCACTTCGTCGCCGGCCAGAAGGTCGACATCCAAGGCGTGACCGTCGGTAAGGGCTTCGCCGGCGCCATGAAGCGCTGGAACTTCGGTGGTCTGCGCGCCACTCACGGTGTTTCGGTCTCGCACCGTTCGCACGGCTCGACCGGTAACCGCCAGGACCCGGGTCGTACGTTCCCGGGCAAGAAGATGGCCGGTCACCTGGGTCAGGAAACCGTCACCACTCTGAACGTCACCGTTTGGAAGGTCGACGTCGAGCGTGGCCTGATCCTGGTCAAGGGCGCCGTCCCGGGCCACGAAGGCAGCTACGTGAAGATCCGCGACGCCGTGAAGAAGGCCGCTCCGGCCGACCTCCCGCGTCCGGGCGCTTTCCGCAAGGCTGGCGAGGCTCCGGCCGCCGCCGCTGCTGAGACCCCCGCTGAAGAGGCCCCCGCGGCTACGACCGAAGAGGGCGAAGGCTAATGAAACTCGACGTCATCAAGCTTGACGGCGCGAAGGCCGGTTCCGTGGATCTCGACGACGCCATCTTCGGCATCGACGAAATCCGTGGCGACATCCTGCAGCGCGTCGTGACCTGGCAGCTGGCCAAGCGCCGCTCGGGCAACCACAAGATTCAGGTTCGTAACGAGGTCTCTCGTACGAGCAAGAAGATGTACAAGCAGAAGGGCACCGGCGGCGCTCGTCACGGTTCGCGCCGTGCGGCTCAGTTCGTCGGCGGCGCCAAGGCCCACGGCCCGGTCGTCCGCAGCCACGCCTTCGATCTTCCCAAGAAGATCCGGGCCCTGGCTCTGCGTCACGCCCTGTCGTCGAAGGCCAAGGCCGGCTCGCTGGTCGTGCTGGACAGCGTGGTTCTGACCGAAGCGAAGACGGCCGCCCTGCGCGCCACCTTCGACAAGATCGGCCTGAAGAACGCCCTGGTCATCGCTGGTCCGGAAGTGGACGCGAACTTCAAGCTCGCCGCCCGCAACATTCCGAACGTGGATGTCCTGCCGAACGCCGGCCTGAACGTCTACGACGTGCTGCGTCGCCAGACCCTCGTCCTGACCAAGGACGCGGTCGAAGCGATCTCGGCCCGTTTCGCTGAGAAGGAAGCCGCCTAATGGCCGCCACCGCTCGCCACTACGATACGATCCTGTCGCCGGTGATCACCGAAAAGACGACCCTGCTCTCGGAGCAGAACAAGGTTGTCTTCAAGGTGGCCAACGACGCGACCAAGGACGAAATCGCCGCCGCCGTCGAAGAGCTGTTCAAGGTCAAGGTGACCAAGGTCAACACCATCGTGACCAAGGGCAAGACCAAGCGCTTCCGTGGCATCGTCGGGCGCCGCTCCGACGTCAAGAAAGCGATCGTGACGCTGGCCGAAGGCCAGTCGATCGACATCACGACGGGGCTCTAAGACATGGCCTTGAAGCACTTTAACCCGACCAGCCCGGGCCAACGCGGCCTGGTGCTGATCGACCGCAGCGAACTTCACAAGGGTAAGCCCGAGAAGAAGCTCGTCGAAGGTTTGACCAAGTCGGGCGGTCGCGGCGGCAATGGCCGCATCGCGGTCCGTTTCCGCGGCGGCGGCGCCAAGCGCCTGTACCGTCTGGTCGACTTCAAGCGTCGTAAGCAAGGCGTGGCCACGGTCGTTCGCCTCGAGTACGATCCGAACCGCACCGCCTTCATCGCCCTGATCAAGTATCAGAGCGACGGCGAGCTGGCCTACATCCTGGCCCCGCAACGCCTCAAGGCCGGCGACGAAGTCGTCACGGCTGAAAAGGTCGACGTGAAGCCGGGCAACGCCTCGCCGCTGCGCACGCTGCCGATCGGTACGATCATCCACAATATCGAGCTGAAGCCCGCCAAGGGTGGTCAGATCGCCCGTTCGGCTGGCGCCTACGCCCAGCTGGTCGGTCGTGACGCCGGCTACGCCCAGATCCGCCTGAACTCGGGCGAGCTGCGCATGGTGCTCGATACGTGCATGGCCACCGTCGGCGCCGTTTCTAACCCCGACCATATGAACCAGAACCTCGGCAAGGCCGGTCGTTCTCGTCACATGGGCCGTCGCCCGCACGTCCGCGGTGTCGCCATGAACCCGGTCGACCACCCCCACGGTGGTGGTGAAGGTCGCACCTCGGGCGGCCGCCACCCGGTGACCCCGGCTGGTAAGCCGACCAAGGGCGCCAAGACCCGCGTCAACAAGGCCACGGACAAGTTCATCATCCGTTCGCGCCACAAAGCGAAGAAGGGCCGCTAAGCCATGACCCGCTCCGTCTGGAAAGGCCCGTTTGTCGACGGGTACCTCCTGAAGAAGGCCGACGCCGCTTTGTCGTCGGGCCGCAAGGACGTCATCAAGACCTGGTCGCGTCGTTCGACCATCATGCCGCAATTCGTCGGCCTGGTGTTCGGCGTGCACAACGGCCAGAAGCACGTCCCGGTCTCCGTGTCGGAAGACATGGTCGGCATGAAGTTCGGCGAGTTCGCGCCCACGCGCAACTTCCCGGGCCACGCCGCCGACAAGAAGGCCAAGAGGAAGTAATCATGGCCAAGCAAAAGCAAGCTCGCCGCCTGCCGGCCGCCGAAGCGATGTGCAAGGTGCGCACCCTGCGCACCAGCCCGCGCAAGCTGAACCTGGTCGCTCAGTCCATCCGTGGCCTGAACGTCCAACGCGCTCTCAACGAGCTCGAGTTCAGCCACAAGCGCATCGCTCAGGACGTCCGCAAGGCGCTGTACTCGGCGATCTCGAACGCCGAGAACAACCACAACCTCGACATCGACTCCCTGGTCGTCGCCGAGGCCTATGTGGGCAAGAACCTGATCATGAAGCGTTTCTCGCCCCGCGCTCGCGGTCGCGCGACGCGCGTTGAGAAGCCGTTCTCCGAGATCACGATCGTGGTCCGCGAACTGGGTGAGGCCGCCTAATGGGTCAGAAAGTCAATCCGGTCGGGCTGCGGCTCGGCGTCAACCGCACCTGGGACAGCCGTTGGTTCGCCGACGGCGCCCAGTACGGCAAGCTGCTGCACCAGGACCTCGCGGTCCGCGCCGCCCTGAAGAAGCGCCTGTACCAAGCCGGTGTTTCGCGCATCATCATCGAGCGTCCGCACAAGAAGTGCCGCGTCACGATCTATGCCGCCCGTCCGGGCGTCATCATCGGCAAGAAGGGCGCTGACATCGACAAGCTCCGCAAGGACCTGTCGGTGATGACCGAAGGCGAAGTCCACCTGAACATCGTCGAGATCCGCAAGCCGGAAACCGACGCTCAGCTGGTGGCCGAGTCGATCGCTCAGCAGCTCGAGCGCCGTATCGCTTTCCGTCGCGCCATGAAGCGTTCGATCCAGTCGGCCGTGCGTCTCGGCGCCAAGGGCATCCGGATCAACGTCTCGGGTCGCCTCGGCGGTGCGGAAATCGCGCGGATGGAGTGGTATCGCGAAGGTCGCGTGCCGCTGCACACCCTGCGCGCCGACATCGACTTCGGTTTCGCCGAAGCCAAGACCACCTACGGCATCATCGGCGTGAAGACCTGGATCTTCAAGGGCGAGGTGCTGGAGCATGATCCGATGGCGCTCGACAAGCGCCTGGCCACCGAGTCCGGCCCCGCCGGCGAAGGTGGCGGCCGTGAGCGCGGCGATCGTCCCGACCGGGGCGACCGTCGTGACCGTCGCGATCGCGCCTAAGGATTAGATCGCCATGCTGTCTCCGAAAAAGACCAAATTCCGCAAGCAGTTCAAGGGCCGCATCCACGGCGCTTCGAAGGGCGGCACCCTGCTGAACTTCGGTTCGTACGGCCTGAAGGCCGTCGAGCCGGAGCGCATCACGGCTCGCCAGATCGAAGCCGCTCGTCGCGCCATCACCCGCCAGATGAAGCGTCAAGGCCGCGTCTGGATCCGTATCTTCCCGGACGTGCCGGTCACCGGCAAGCCGGCGGAAGTCCGGATGGGTAAGGGTAAGGGCGCCGTGGATTACTGGGCCGCTCGCGTGGCTCCGGGCCGCATCATGTTCGAAATCGACGGCGTGCCGGACGATATCGCGCGTGAAGCTCTCCGCCTGGGCGCCGCCAAGCTGCCGATCCGCACCCGTGTTGTCACCCGCCTCGACGCGGGCGTGGCCGTGGAGGCTTGAGGATCATGAAGATTGCTGACATCCGGGGCCTGACCCCCGACCAGCTGGCCGACACCCTGATCAGCCTGAAGAAAGAGCAGTTCAACCTGCGCTTCCAGGCCGCCACGGGCCAGGTCGAGAAGACCCACCGCGTCAACGAGATCCGCAAGGATATCGCGCGGATCAAGACCGTGCTGCGCGCCAAGGCCGCGGCTTAAGGAGAACGATATGCCCAAGCGTATCCTCGAAGGGGTCGTCGTCTCCGACAAAGGCGATAAGACCGTCGTGGTGAAGGTCGAACGGACTATCGTTCACCCGATCCTGAAGAAGATCGTGCGTCAGTCGAAGAAGTACCACGCGCACGACGAATCCAACGCGTACAAGGCCGGCGAAGCTATTCGCATCGTCGAGTGCGCTCCGAAGTCCAAGCTGAAGACCTGGGAAGCACTTCCCAAGGCTTCGGCTTAATCTGGAAGGTTTAGACCATGATCCAGATGCAAACTAACCTGGAAGTCGCTGATAACTCTGGCGCTCGCCGGGTCATGTGCATCAAGGTGTTGGGCGGCGCAGGCCGTCGCTACGCCAGCGTGGGCGACGTCATCGTCGTCTCCGTCAAGGAAGCCATCCCGCGTGGCCGTGTGAAGAAGGGTGACGTGCTTCGCGCCGTCGTCGTTCGCGTGAATCAAAATCTGAAGCGCAAGGATGGCTCGGTCATCCGCTTCGACAAGAACGCCGCGGTCATCGTGAACAAGGCGAGCGAGCCGGTCGGCACGCGGATCTTCGGCCCGGTTCCTCGTGAACTGCGCGCCAAGAACCACATGAAGATCATCTCCCTCGCTCCGGAGGTGCTGTAATGGCCGCTAAGATCAAGAAGGGCGACCGCGTCGTCGTTCTGGCCGGCAAGGACAAGGGCAAGCAAGGCGCTGTCCTGCAGGTCCTGCCGAAGGACAACCGGGTCGTCGTGGAAGGCGTGAACATGGTTTCGCGTCACACCAAGCCGACCCAAGCCGACCCGCAAGGCGGCATCAAGCACAAGGAAGCCGCGCTGCACGTCTCGAACGTCGCCGTCGTGGACTCCAACGGCAAGGCCACCCGCGTCGGCTTCAAGATCGAAGGCGACAAGAAGGTGCGCGTCGCCAAGACGACCGGCGAGGTGATCAATGGCTGATCAAGCTTACGAGCCCCGGCTGAAGTCCGAATATCGCGAGCGCATCCGCGCCGCGATGAAGGAGCAGTTCGGTTACACCAACGAGATGCAGATCCCCAAGCTGGACAAGATCGTCCTGAACATGGGCATCGGCGAGGCCGTGGCCGACTCCAAGAAGGCCCAGACCGCTCTGAAGGACCTGCAGGCGATCGCCGGCCAAAAGCCCGTCGCCACCAAGGCCCGCAAGTCGATCGCCGGCTTCAAGCTGCGCGAAGGCATGGTGGTCGGTGGTAAGGTCACCCTGCGCAAGGACCGTATGTACGAGTTCCTGGACCGCCTGGTCACGATCGCGCTTCCGCGCGTGAAGGACTTCCGCGGCCTGAACGGCAAGAGCTTCGACGGCCGTGGCAACTACGCCATGGGCCTGAAGGAGCACCTGGTGTTCCCGGAAATCAACTATGACCAGATCGAACAGATCTGGGGCATGGACATCATCGTCTGCACCACTGCGAAGACCGATCAGGAAGCCAAGGCTCTCCTGAAGGAATTCCAGTTCCCGTTCGTCAACTAAGAGAGCGGGAAGGGAAAACAAACCATGGCCAAGAAAAGCGCCGTCAACCGCAACGAAGCCGTCAAGGCCCTCGTCAAGAAGTTCGCCGAGAAGCGCGCCGCGCTGAAGGCGATCGCCAACGACGAAAGCCTGCCGCTCGAGGAACGCTTCGAGGCTCGCCTCAAGCTCGCCAAGCTGCCCCGCAGCAGCTCGGCGATCCGTATCCGCAACCGCTGCGAAGTCACGGGCCGTCCGCGCGCCTACTACCGCAAGCTTAAGATGAGCCGTATCGCGCTCCGCGAACTGGGTTCGCAGGGCCAGATCCCCGGCCTCGTCAAGTCGAGCTGGTGAGGACGATCAGATGTCGATGAACGATCCCCTGAGCGACCTGATCGCTCGTATCAAGAACGCCGCCACGCGCAAGCGCAACAAGGTCTCGACGCCGGCTTCCAAGCTGCGCGCTCGCGTCCTCGACGTGCTGGCCGACGAAGGCTACATCCGCGGCTACTCGCTGATCGAGAAGCCCGGTGCGTTCCCCGAATTCGAGATCGAGCTCAAGTACTTCGACGGTGAGCCCGTGATCGCCGAGATCAGCCGCGTGTCCAAGCCTGGCCGTCGCGTCTATTCGTCGATCAAGGACCTGAAGCCGATCAAGAACGGCCTGGGCATCTCGATCCTTTCGACGCCGAAGGGCGTCATGTCGGACACCGCTGCACGCGACGCTAACGTCGGCGGCGAAGTCCTCTGCCGCGTCTACTAGGCGCGGGAGGGAAAGAGCATGTCACGTATCGGTAAGAAAGCCGTCGCAATCCCCTCGAACGTCACCCTGACGCTCGATGGTCAGACGGTCACGGTGAAGGGCCCCAAGGGTCAGATGTCGTGGACGATCGCCGACGAAGTCGAAGTCAAGCAAGAGGGCGCCGAGCTCCTTCTGACTCCGCGCGTCGACACGAAGCGCGCCAAGGGCATGTGGGGTCTGTCCCGCACGCTGGTGGCCAACATGGTGCACGGTGTGACCACCGGCTTCGAGGAAAGCCTCGAACTGGTCGGCGTCGGTTACCGCGCGGCCATGAAGGGCACCGCCCTGAGCCTCCAGCTCGGCTTCAGCCACGATGTGGACGTCGAGGCTCCGGCCGGCGTCACCTTCGCCGTGCCGAAGCAGACCGAAATCAAGATCGCCGGCATTGATAAGCAGGCGGTCGGTGAGATTGCCGCGAAGATCCGCCGCATCCGTCCGCCTGAGCCGTACAAGGGCAAGGGCGTGCGCTATGCTGGCGAGAAGGTTCGCCGCAAGGAAGGCAAGAAGAAGTAAGCCATGGCGCTCTCTCCTCGTGAATCGGCGGCCAAGCGCGCTCAGCGCGTTCGCACCCGCCTCAAGAGCTTGGCCAACGGTCGTCCGCGCCTGTCGGTCTTCCGCTCGTCCAAGAACATCTACGCCCAGATCATCGATGATGAACGCGGCGTGACCCTGGCGTCGGCCTCCACTCTGGAAGCCGAAGGCAAGGGCGCGGACAAGGATGCCGCCGCCGCCGTGGGCAAGCTCGTCGCCGAGCGCGCCATCGAAAAGGGCGTCAAGGACGTCGTTTTCGATCGTGGTGGTTACATCTTCCACGGCCGGGTGAAAGCCCTGGCCGACGCCGCGCGCGAAGCCGGCCTGAACTTCTAAGGGAAACGAAATGGCTCGTGGTGAACAACAGCGCGGTGAAGGCGGTCAACGCCGGGACCGTCGCGACCGCAACGCCCCCGAAGAGCGGGTCGACAGCGACATCGTCGAAAAGCTCGTCCACATCAACCGCGTCGCCGCCACCGTGAAGGGTGGTCGTCGCTTCAGCTTCGCCGCTCTGATGGTCGTTGGCGACCAAAAGGGCCGCGTCGGCTTCGGTCATGGCAAGGCGCGTGAAGTGCCGGAAGCCATCCGCAAGGCGACCGAAGAAGCCAAGAAGACGATGATCCGCGTTCCGCTGCGCGAATCCCGCACCCTGCACCACGACGGCGCTGGCCGTTGGGGCGCTGGCAAGGTGATGATGCGCGCGGCGCCTCCCGGCACCGGCGTCATCGCCGGCGGTCCGATGCGCGCGGTTCTCGAAACCCTGGGCGTCCAGGACGTCGTGGCCAAGTCGACGGGTTCCTCGAACCCTTACAACATGGTTCGCGCCACGTTCGAGGCCCTGAAGGTCCAGTCGTCGCCCCGCCAGATCGCCGCCAAGCGCGGCAAGAAGGTTGGCGACATCCTCGGCCGTCGCGCCGACGGCGCTTCGTCGCCGGAAGCCATCGAGGGTTAAGTCATGGCTGACGCTAAGCAAGTCACGGTGCGCCAAACCGGCAGCCCGATCCGTCGTGAAAAGGACCAGCGCGCCACGCTCGCCGGTCTGGGTCTGAACAAGCTGGGCCGCGTGTCCACGCTGGAAGACACGCCGTCGGTCCGCGGCATGATCCGCAAGGTCGCGCACCTGCTGGAAATCGTCGAGTAGGTCTGCTACGAGACGCCGAAAGCGCCACCCCGGTGAAAGCCGGGGTGGTTTTCGTTTGAAATCCCGCCTGTTTTAGGGTTTCAAGCGCATCTTCGAATTCAACAGCCGAGTCCGGCTTTCGCCGGGCGCAGATCTCCAAGGAGAGGCACATATGACCAAGCTGAACGAACTGGCTCCCCGCGAAGGCTCGACCAAGGGCCGCATGCGCGTCGGCCGCGGCCCGGGTTCGGGCAAGGGCAAGACCGCCGGTCGCGGTGTGAAGGGCCAGAAGGCGCGCTCGGGCGTCGCCATCGCCGGCTTCGAAGGCGGCCAGATGCCGCTGCACATGCGCATGCCGAAGCGCGGCTTCAACAACCCCTTCCGCCTCGAGTTCGCCGAAGTGAACCTGTGGCGCCTGGAACAGGCCGTCGCCGCTGGCAAGTTCAAGAAGGGCGCCGAGCTGGGCGCTGCTGAACTGGTCGCCGCCGGCGTGATCCGTCGCGAACTGGACGGCGTGAAGCTGCTGGGCAAGGGCGAGATCAAGACCGCCCTGAAGCTGACCGTCTACTCGGCCACCGAAGCCGCCATCAAGGCCGTCGAGGCCGCTGGTGGTTCGGTCACCGTGACCAAGAAGGCCAAGGCGCAAGCCGAAGCCTAAGACCATAATGTCATCCCGGTGAGCGCCTTTGGGGCGCTTGACGGGACTTCGTTTTCGACCGGGATGACAGAAATACGAGGCTCGCCGTGACATCGCGGCGGGCCTCACCTATTTGTGGCGCTCTCCTCGGGCCAGCCTGGTCCGAGAAACCAAATTTCAGAGCGTGGTCGCCGCCGAAAGCGATATCCACTTTCGGCATTCGCGCTCTTGAGTCGTGGGGATCTGAATGGCCTCGGCCGCCGAACAACTCGCAGCCAACATGAATTTCGCGTCGTTCCAAAAGGCGACCGAACTTCACAAGCGTATCTGGTTCACGATCATCGCCCTGATCGTCTATCGCCTTGGCACCTACATCCCGATCCCCGGCATCGACGCCGTGGCCTTCGAGCGGCTGTTCAACGGCAATTCGGGCGGCCTTCTCGGCATGTTCAACCTGTTCTCGGGCGGCGCCGTCCAGCACATGGCGATCTTCTCGCTGAACGTGACGCCCTACATCAGCGCCTCGATCATCGTGCAGCTGATGGGCTCGGTGTATCCGCCGTGGGAAAAGCTGAAGAAGGAAGGCGGCGAGGCGGGCCGCAAGACCCTCAACCAGTACACGCGCTATTTCGCCGTGGTGCTGGCCGTCGTCCAGTCGGCCTCGATCGCCTTCGGCCTGCAGGCCCAGCAGGGCGTGGTCGTCGGCGGCATCGGTCCGGCCTTCTTCGTGGCCTCGACCGTCGTGGCCCTGACCGGCGGCACCCTGTTCCTGATGTGGCTGGGTGAGCAGATCACCAGCCGCGGCGTCGGCAACGGCGTCAGCTTGATCATCTTCGCGGGTATCGTGGCTCGCCTGCCGATCGTGCTGGGCCAGATGCTGGTCCAGGCCCAGACCTCGGGCAACTACACCCCGCTGTTCCTGATCGTGTTCGGCTGCGTGGCCGCCATCCTGTCGATCGTGTTCATGGAGCGCTCGCAGCGCCGCCTGCTGGTCCATTATCCCAAGCGCCAGCAAGGCAACCGCATGATCGGCGGCGAAAGCTCGTTCATGCCGCTGAAGATCAACACCGCGGGCGTCATTCCGCCGATCTTCGCCTCGTCGCTGCTGCTGCTGCCGACGACCGCCATGCAATTCATCTCGACCACCAACCTCCCGGCGTGGCTGTCGTGGCTGCCGGGCGTGGTCGGCGCGCTGCAGCACGGCCACCCGGCGTTCCTGGTGTTCTACGCGCTGCTGATCATCTTCTTCTCGTTCTTCTACACCTCGGTCGTGTTCAACCCCGAGGAGACGGCCGAGAACCTGCGCAAGTACGGCGGCTTCCTGCCGGGCATCCGCCCGGGCAAGCGCACCGCCGAGTATCTGGACTATGTGCTGACTCGCCTGACGGTGATCGGCGCGGCCTACATCACGGCCGTCTGCGTGGCGCCGGAGCTGGCGATGATGGCGATCAAGTCGAACCAGTTCGCCCTGGGCGGCACCTCGATCCTGATCGTCGTGACGGTGACCATGGACACCGTGGCGCAGATCCAGTCGCACCTTCTGGCCCACCAGTACGAAGGCCTGATCAAGAAGTCGAAGCTGCGCGGCGGTCGCAACCGCTAAGCTCGGCCTTAATTTTTATAGAAGCGTCGGAAGCCGGTTTGTCACAAAACCGGCTTCCGTTTTCTTTCCCGGGGCTCTAGGTCTGCTTCGGGAGATGAGCCGGGCGTAGACCCGGCCGACGCGCGAAGGGGCTTAAATGAACTTGATCCTGTTCGGTCCGCCGGCGGCGGGGAAGGGGACCCAGGCCAAGCGCCTGGTCACCGAGCGCGGCATGGTGCAGCTCTCGACCGGCGACATGCTGCGCGCCGCCATCGCCTCGGGCTCCGAGCTGGGCCAACGCGTCAAGGGCGTGCTGGACCGCGGCGAGCTGGTCACCGACGAGATCGTCATCGCCCTGATCGAGGATCGTTTGCCCGAAGCCGAGGCGGCCGGTGGCGCGATCTTCGATGGCTTCCCGCGTACGGTGGCCCAGGCCGAGGCCCTGGATAAAATGCTGTCCGCGCGCGGACAGCAGATCGACGTGGTTCTCCGACTCAAGGTAGACGAACCAGCCCTGATCGAACGGATCAAGAAGCGGTTCGACGAACAGGGACGGCCCGACGACAACCCCGAAGTTTTCGTGACTCGCCTGGCCCAGTACAACGCCCAGACCGCGCCTCTGCTGCCCTACTACGAAGGGCAGGGGAAGCTGACGGAGCTGGACGGAATGGGTTCGGTCGAAACCGTCGCCAATTCCATCGACGAAGCCTTGAGTGTCGTCGCTTGAGCCTGCCCGTTTCGACTCGTCGAAACGGATCAGCGGGCTCAATTTTAGAGTAAAGCGTGACGGGCGCCGAAACCGGCAACCCCTTTCGGCTGTCACGCTCCAGAAAAGCCCGAATTCACTGGAACCCGGTGGATTCAATTGTTGACGGAAGCGAAACGATCCCTATAACGGGGCGCTTCCGCGAAAGGGCGCGATCCGTGCGCGCCGGTTTGGATTCTCTGGATCCGGCCGGGCGCGCCGTTCGCGTCTTTAGTGCGTGACTAGGAGAACATTAGACGTGGCCCGTATCGCAGGCGTCAACATCCCGACGAACAAGCGCGTTTTGATCGCGCTTCAGTACATTCACGGCATCGGCCAACGGTCCGCTCGTGAAATCATCACGAAGGTGGGCATCGAGGATGCGCGTCGGGTCAATCAACTGACCGACGCCGAAGTCCTGGCGATCCGCGAAACGATCGACCGCGACTATACCGTCGAGGGCGATCTGCGCCGCGAGAACTCGATGAACATCAAGCGTCTGATGGACCTGGCCTGCTACCGCGGCCTGCGTCACCGCAAGGGCCTGCCGGTCCGCGGTCAGCGCACCCACACGAACGCTCGTACCCGCAAGGGTCCGGCCAAGCCGATCGCCGGCAAGAAGAAATAAGGTAGCCTGACCGATGGCCAAGGAACCGGCTCGCGTAAAGAAGCGCGAACGTAAGAACATCACCTCGGGCGTGGCGCACGTGAACGCCTCGTTCAACAACACCATGATCACCATCACCGACGCGCAGGGGAACACCATCTCCTGGTCGAGCGCCGGCATGATGGGCTTCAAGGGCTCGCGCAAGTCGACCCCGTACGCCGCTCAGATGGCTGCGGAAGACGCGGGCAAGAAGGCCGCCGAGCACGGCGTGAAGACCCTGGAAGTCAACGTCTCGGGTCCGGGTTCTGGCCGTGAGTCGGCTCTGCGCGCGCTGCAAGCCGCGGGCATGACCATCACGACCATCCGCGACGTCACGCCGATCCCGCACAACGGCTGCCGTCCGCCCAAGCGTCGTCGCGTCTAGTACTTTTTAGACCACCAATCTCCTTCGCCGGCTGCGCAAAAACGCGGCCGGCGAGCCGCGTTCAAGGGACCCGACCACGTGATCGAAAGAAACTGGAACGAGCTGATCCGTCCTGAGAAGCCGCAGATCGAAACCGGCGCCGATGCGACCCGCAAGGCCCGTATCGTCGCCGAGCCCCTCGAGCGCGGTTTCGGTGTGACGCTCGGCAACGCCCTGCGTCGCGTTCTGCTCTCGTCGCTGCAAGGCGCCGCCGTCACCGCCATCCAAATCGATGGCGTGGTGCACGAGTTCTCCTCGCTCGAAGGCGTCCGTGAAGACGTCGTCGACATCGTTCTGAACATCAAGCAACTGGCCGTCCGGATGCACGCCGAAGGCCCGAAGCGCATGACCCTGCGCGCCACGGGCCCCGGCCCGGTGACCGCCGGTCAGATCGAAACCCCGGCCGACATCGAAATCCTGAACCCCGACCACGTGCTCTGCACGCTGGACGACGGCGCTTCGGTGCGCATGGAGTTCACGGTCAACAACGGCAAGGGCTATGTCCCGGCCGACCGTAACCGTCCGGAAGACGCGCCGATCGGCCTGATCGCCGTCGACGCCCTGTACTCGCCGGTCAAGCGCGTCGCCTATCGCGTCGAGCCGACCCGTCAAGGCCAGTCGCTGGACTATGACAAGCTGGTCCTGGAAGTGGAAACCAATGGCGCCGTCACTCCGGTGGACGCCGTGGCCTACGCCGCCCGGATCCTGCAGGACCAACTGCAGATCTTCATCACCTTCGAGGAACCGAAGGCCAAGTCGGCCGACGAGTCCAAGCCGGAACTGCCGTTCAACCCGGCCCTGCTGAAGAAGGTCGACGAGCTGGAGCTGTCGGTCCGTTCGGCCAACTGCCTGAAGAACGACAACATCGTCTACATCGGCGACCTGATCCAGAAGACCGAAGCCGAGATGCTCCGCACCCCGAACTTCGGCCGCAAGTCGCTGAACGAGATCAAGGAAGTTCTCGCCGGTATGGGCCTGCACCTCGGCATGGACGTGCCGAACTGGCCGCCGGAGAACATCGAAGACCTGGCCAAGAAGTTCGAAGACCAAATCTAAGAACCTCGAAGCCTAACGCGCTAAATCCGGGCCGCTCTCTAGCGAGGGCGGCCTGGGCCTTTTGAAGCCGCTCACGCGGTCGAGGGCCCCGGCGCTTCGCTCTGACCCGGTCGGGACGGACCAGGATTGGTGACAACAAGGCGCCTACTTTTCGCGCCGCTCGGGCTGATCGCCCAGGAGATACAAAATGCGTCACGGTAAGGCTCACCGTAAACTCGGCCGCACCTCGGCTCACCGCACCGCCATGTTCGCCAACATGTCGGCCTCGCTGATCAAGCACGAGCAGATCGTCACCACCCTGCCCAAGGCCAAGGAACTGCGTCCGATCGTCGAAAAGCTGGTCACCCTGGCCAAGCGCGGCGACCTGCACGCTCGTCGTCAGGCCATCAGCTCGGTTCGCGACGTCGAACAGGTCGGCAAGCTCTTCGCGACCCTCGGCCCGCGCTACAAGGACCGTCAGGGCGGCTACATCCGCGTCCTGAAGGCCGGCTATCGCTATGGCGACAACGCCCCGATGGCGGTGATCGAGTTCGTCGATCGCGACGTCTCGGAAAAGGGCAAGGACTCGGGTCCGGTCTACGTCAACGACGCCGAAGACTAAGATCTTTCAGCCTGCGCTGAACGTGAAGGCCCCGGAGAAATCCGGGGCCTTTTTCGTGGGGTGGTCGATCCCGCTCCCGATTGGACAGGGCAGAGGCCACGCCCTGTCCAGGACGCGGCTTTCGTTCGTCAAGAACCTAACCCCCTCGCTCGCACCGGCCGCGCCGGATTGCCGACCACGGTCACGCCTGGCGCCACGTCGCGGGTGACCACGGCGCCGGCGCCGATCACCGCGTCGTCGCCGATCGTCACGCCGGGCAGGATCAACGCTCCGCCGCCGATCCAGACATTGGCCCCGATATGGATCGGTCGGCCGGTCTCCTGACCGGTGCGGCGCAAGACGGGGTCGCGAGGATGGTCGGCGGTCAGGATCTGCACGCCCGGTCCGATGGCCGTGGCTTCGCCGATCGTCACCTCGGCCACGTCCAGGATCACGCAGCCGAAGTTCAGGAACACGCCGTCGCCGATCTTGATGTTGTAGCCGTAGTCACAATGGAACGGCGCGCGGATGGTTACGCGCTCGCCCACCGCGCCCAGATGCTCGGCCAGCAGGGCGGGGCGCTGGTCCTGGCCCGGAGCGTTGTAGCGGTCCATCCAGGCCTGGTTGGCGGCTTGGTCGGCTTGCAGTTCGGGATCGTCGGCGGTGTAGAGTTCGCCGGCCAGCATCCTCTGCTTCTGGGTCTTCACGCCTACTCCTTGGTCAGGTCCTGGCGGCGGAACAGGAAGACGGCCGCCGTGGCCAGGGCCGCCACCCAGACCGCCAGCACCGCCAGGGCCGCGCCGGCCGAGCCGCTGGCGGAGCCCAGCTGGCCGGGGTCCAGCAGCGCCGCGCGCAGCAGGTCGGCGTCGAAGACGGGCAGGGCCAGGAGTTTCCAGCTCGGCTGGCCCTGCTCCATCAGGCGCAGGGAGCTGGCCAGCACGGTCTGGACGAAGCGCACGCCCAGACAGGCGATGACCACGCCCATGGTCGAACGCGACAGCACCCCGACGCAGGCGGCCAGGGCGGCCAGGGTCATGGCCTCCAGCCAGGTGATGGCCAGCACGCCGATCACGTCGAACAGGTTGCGATCGAACATCGAGAAGGCCACGGCCCGACCACTGATCACCGAGCCGATCAGCGCGGCCAGGGCCGACAGGAGCGCGGTCAGCACAAGGCTCCAGAACACCGCCTCGCCAACCACCGCCAGCTTGGCCAGCAACAGGTTCGGCCGAGTGTTGCGCGGGGTCAGCAGCCGCCAAGTCTCCCAGCGGTAGTCGCTGGCGAGAATGGCCGCCGCGCCGATCATCAGGAACAGGGCCCCGAAGGTCGAGGACCCGCCCGACAGAGCCTTGATGACCTGATCGACCACGCCGACCGTGACGCCCGGCATTGGCTTCTTGATCACGTTGCGCAGGAAAAGATCGCCGCCCACGCTGAGCATGAAGCCGACGATGGGGGCGAAGCAGAAGCCCCAGAACAGGGCCGAACGGTCGCGCAGCAGGCGGAAGCGTTCGGCGGCGATGGCGTCGGCGAGCATCAGGCGGCTCCTTCCACTGGAGGCTGGGCGCTCTCGAGGGTCCGGAGATAGACGCCTTCCAGGTCGGCCTCGCGCCAGCGGGCCTCGGTGATCTCGACGCCGGCCTCGACCAGGCTTCGGATCAGGGCGGGCGCCTCTTCGCGACGGATGTCGGCCAGCACCGCGTCGGGCCCGTCGGCCGCGCCCTTGGCGCCCAGAACGCTCAGCACCTGGGCGATGGGCGAGGCGGCGGTGATGCGCAGGCGCGCGTCGCCGGCGGTCAGGGCGTCCACGGAGCCCTCGGCGGCGATCTTGCCCTTGGACAGGATGGCGACCCGGTCGCAGACCCGTTTGACCTCGTCCAGCTGGTGGCTGGCCAGGATGACCGTGACGCCCTCGCGCTGGGCCAGGTCGACGATCAGGGCGCGGATTTCCTGGATGCCGGCCGGATCCATGCCGCTGGTCGGCTCGTCAAGGATGACCAGCTCGGGCTTGGTGAAGAAGGCCGCCGCCAGGCCCAGGCGCTGCTTCATGCCGACCGAGAAGCCGCTGGTGGCGCGGTCGGCGGCGTGGGCGATGCCGACGCGCTCCAGCCAGCCGCCGATGTCGGCATTCTTGGCTCCGCTCTCGAGGGCCAGCATCTTCAGGGTGTCACGGGCGGTCAGATAGGCCGGATAGCGCGGCGTCTCGATCATCGCCCCGACCTTGCGCAGGGCGCTGATGTCGCCAGCCGGCGCGCCGAACAGGCGGGCCGAGCCGCTGGTCGGCCGCACTAGGCCCAGGGCGATGCGGAACAGGGTGCTCTTGCCCGCGCCGTTGGGGCCCAGGACCCCGAACACGCCGCCGGCGGGTATGGCGATGGAGAAGTCGTCGAGGGCGCGCACCGCCCCGTAGGTCTTGGTGAGGCGGTCGGCCTCGAGGGCGATCGACATGCGGGCGTTTCCGGCGCCGAACGACTCGGCTCGACGCGGCGACTATGGCGAGGCGTGCGGCTTGCGCCAAGTTAAGAGCCGGTCATGCCCGCTCGAACCTCGGTTGTCATACGCCTGCAATCAGTGGCGATGATCACGGGCTGAAATCCTGGTTTCACCCATGGTCGTGAGCTCGCCGATGATCGCCCGCCGCCTGATCTTCCTGATCCTCGTCGCCAGCGTGGCCTTGGCAGGGGGCGGCGCCTTGGCGCGCGAAAAGGCCCCGCACCTGACGATCCTGGTCTCGATCGACGGCTTCCGCGCCGACTATCTGGACCGCGGCGATACCCCGACCTTGAAGGCCCTGGCCGATGACGGCGCGCGCGGGGCGATGCGGCCGTCGTTTCCCAGCCAGACCTATCCGAACCACTACACCCTGGTGACGGGCAAGCGGCCCGACCGCAACGGCGTGGTCGGCAACGAGATGGAGGACGCCGTGATCGGCGGCCCCAAGTTCACGATGAACGGCCCGACCGCCAACGATCCGCGCTGGTGGAGCCAGGCCAAGCCGTTCTGGTGGTCGGTCGAGCGCCGGAGCAAGAGCGCCGCCGCCATGTTCTGGCCGGGCTCGGAGGTCGCGATCGACGGCGTACGGCCCACGCATTGGATGAAGTACGACGCCAAGTTTCCGTACGACGCCCGCGTCGACCAGATCCTCGCGTGGATGGATAGCGCCGACGGTCCGCCGCTGGCCTTCACTACCCTCTATTTCGACGCGGTCGACACCGAGGGACATCACTTCGGCCCGGACTCGTCCGAGGTGCGGGCCGCCGCGGCGGTGGTCGACCGGTCGCTGGCCCGCCTGGTCGAGGGCTTGAAGGCGCGGGGACGGTTCGAGGCCACCGACATTGTCGTGGTGGCCGACCACGGCATGGCGCCGCTGCCGGCGGACAATCGCGTGGTGCTGGACGACCTGATCGACCTGTCGAAGATCCATCTGGTCGCCAAGGGCGCGATAACCAGTTTCTCGCCCCAGCCGGGCCAGGCCAAGACGGTCGAGAACGCGTTCCTAACCAAACCCCCGCCGCACATGGCCTGCTGGAGGAAGAGCCAGATCCCGGCTCGCTTCCACTATGGTCGCAACATCCGTGTCCCGGCCATCGTCTGCCTGTCGGAGACCGGCTGGTACACCACGACGCTCGAGGCCCGGAAGAAGCCTGGCAAATGGGACGCCAAGGACGGCGGCGCGCACGGCTTCGACCCCTATGACCCGCGGATGCGGGCGGTGTTCGTGGCCCATGGCCCGTCGTTCAAGAGCGGCGTCGTCCTGCCGGTGTTCGACAATGTCGACGTCTATCCGCTGCTGGCCAGGATCACCGGCGTGAAGCCCGAGAAGGGCGACGGATCGTTGACGGTGCTGGGCCGGGCGCTGCGGTAGGTTCTAGGGCCTTTACAGCTCGAGCTCGCCCCGACGGCTACTGCGCCTCGCGCTTGGTGGTGACCTTTCCGAAGACCGGCGCCGCCACCGTCGTCAGGCGGTCGGTGGCGTCCCCCGTCAGATCGAAGAAAACGATGCGATTGGCGCCGCGCTGCATCCAGGGCGCCGGCGCATACAGCGTGTGAACGGGCCCGATCGACCAGAACCGGCCAAGATTGCGCGCGCCGAGCCAGAGCTGTCCTTTGTGGAGGCCGCGCGTGTCCAGATAGGTGTCCGCGGGCCGGTCCACGGTCATCTCGGCCTCGTAGAAGCACGGACCGACGCAAGGCTGGGACGACATGCGCAGCTTGGACAGATCGTCCATCGGCAGGCGGAACATGCTCCAGTCGTTCAGCGGCTTGCCGTCCAGGGTCACGGCGCCGGTCAGCCCCGTCTGCTCGGTGCGGATCGCGTGCGAATAGTTTACCCGCCCGGTGTTCTCGACCAGGATATCGAGCGTGGCCGGCCCGGTCCGCTCGGGCAGGTCCACCGTTTCCTGGGCGAGACGGCGATCCAGCGTTCCGACCAGCTTCTGGTCGACATAGACCTGCGCGTAGCTGTGCATGCCCTTGAGAACCAGCGGGCCCGCCTTTCCCTTGGCGAGCGGGACCCGGTAGAGCACGTAGCCGTAGTTTTGGCCCAGTTCCTCGAACGTCAGCGGCCGCTTGGCGAGAACCGGCTTGGGAAGATTGCGCCATAGGGATGCGCTGCGCCGGATCGCGGAGACCGGGAAGGTGGCGGCGACGGTTGGTGCGGGAGTCGGCGCGGCCGGCTTGCCGGTGACCTCGGCGATGACCGAGGCCAGCAGCCCGTATTTGTAGCGGGGATTGCCGGCTTCATCGAGCGGCGCGTTATAGTCATAGCTGGTGGTGTCGGGGTGGTAGTCAGTCCCGGTGTGCGAGTCCGCGCCGTTCATCCAGCCGAACGTGGTCCCGCCGTGGAACATGTACAGCGACACCGAATAGCCGCGCCGCAACATGAAACCCAGCTCTTCGGCCTCCTTGCGGCCGTCGGTTTCGTGGTGGTCTTCGCCCCACTTGTCGAACCAGCCCGCCCAGTATTCGCCGACCATCCGTACGCCGTCGGGCCGGAAAGCCTCCAGCTTGGCGACCGCGTTCTGGGCGCCGCCCGACCCGAAGTTCACCACTGAGGGCAGATTGGGCAGAGATCCCTTGGCTAGATCGGACGCCTGGTTGGACGTAAACAGCACGCCACCGGCCAGGCCGGCGCGGCGGTAGGTCGCCTCCAGCCCTTCGAGATAGGCCTTGTCGTCGCCGAACGCGCCGTATTCGTTCTCCAGCTGCACCGCGACGATCGGGCCGCCATTGCGCAGCAACAGCGGCTTCACTTCCTGGCCCAGCCGCACCATCCACCGTTCGACCGCGGCGGTGTATTTCGGGTCGGTCGAGCGCAGGACGAGGGACCGGTCCTTCAGCAGCCACGACGGATAGCCGCCGAGTTCCCATTCAGCGCAGACATAGGGGCCGGGGCGCAGGATCACGTCCAGTCCCTCGGCCTGCGCGGCGCGGATGAAGGCGGCCAGATCGTTCTGGCCGGTGAAGTCGTACACTCCGGGGCGCGGCTCGTGCGCGTTCCAGAAGGCGTAGGTGGTGATCGTGTTCAGGCCCATCGCCTTGGCCTTGTGCAGGCGATCGCGCCAATAGGCGCGCGGGATGCGGACATAGTGCATCTCGGCCGAAATGACCTGGTAGGGCTTGCCGTCCTTGAGGAACCCGGCGCCGCTGACCGTGAAGCTGTGGGCTGGCGCGACCGGCCGCGCCTCGGCGACCGCCGACGATAGAGCCAATGCGGAGAGGGCCGCGCCCAGCATCAATCCCACGGTCCGGTTCATACGCTTCTCCCAACGGGTTCTAATCGCCCAGAATCGGATTTGTACGACAAAAGGCTTCGCCTTGGCGAGAGGGAGCCTGGCGCACCAACGGCGGTTGCCAAGATCGTTTCGATATGCGTTAAATATTATCAGATATCGCAACGAGGTCCGTCATGCCCGAGCAACGCACCGGCCTGGTCTCGGCCGTCACCTACCGCGATCCCAAGGCCGCCATCGCCTTCCTGGAAAAGGCGTTCGGCTTCGAGTTGACCTTCCTGATCGAGGACGCCGAGGGCAATCTGGCCCACTCGCAGATGGGCTATGCCGGCTCGACGATCATGATCGGCAACGAGTGGAGCGAGAACCACGCCAGCCCCGCCTCGCTGGGCGGCAAGACCACCCAGACGGTGCACATCTACATCACCGGCGACGTTGACGCTCACTGCGCGCGGGCCAAAGCGGCCGGGGCCGAGATCCTGATGGAGCCGGCCAACCAGTTCTACGGCGCGCGCACCTATCGCTGCCGCGATCCCGAACAGCACATCTGGACCGTGTCGGCCGATGTCGAGGTGGTGTCGACCGAAGAGATGGAAAAGCGCAGCGGCCTGAAGATCGCCGTGGGCGCCGAGTGATCACGCCCCCATGATAACTCAAGACGACTTCCGTCGGCTGGCCCTGGCCATGCCCCAGGCGATCGAGAGCTCGCACATGGGCACGGTCGATTTCCGGTGCGGCAAGATCTTCGCGACCCTGGACAATCCCGACGCCGCCTGGGCGATGGTCAAGCTGACGCCGGACCAGCAAGAGATGCGCGTGGCCGCCGAGCCAGACGTCTTCGTTCCCGTGCCGGGCGGCTGGGGCAGGGGCGGGGCGACGCGTCTGCGCCTTTCGGCCTGCGACGAGGCCACGGCGCGCGGCGCCCTGACCGACGCCTGGCGCAACGTCGCGCCGAAGAAGTTGCTGGACCTCCAGCCTTGAACGAGGCGCTCGATCGAACCCTGGCGGCTCTGGCCGATCCGCATCGGCGGCGGACCGTCGACCTGCTGCGCGAACGACCGCGTCGGGCGGGAGAGCTGGCCGAAAGCCTGGGTCTGACGCCGCCGGCGATGAGCCGCCACCTGCGGGCGCTGCGCCAGTCTGGCCTGGTCGAGGAAAGCCATCCCGAGTTCGACGCCCGGGTGCGGGTCTATCGCCTGTGTCCTGGGCCGATGGCCGAGCTGAGGGCCTGGCTGGAGGCGGCCGAGGACCACTGGGTCGACCAGTTGTCGGCCCTGAAGGCGCACGTGGAGAACAAGGTCCGAGGGGATGGCGCGTGAGTTCCAAGATCCTGGTCGCCCTGCGGATCGCCGCGCCGCCCGAGACGGTGTTCGACGCCTTCACTGACGACATAGCCCTGTGGTGGCGGCCCAATGCGCTGTTCTCGTTCACCCCACGCTCGCCGGGCGTCATGGCCTTCGAGGACGGCCGGCTGGTCGAGCGCCTGCCGACGGGCAAGGTATTCGAGATCGGGCGGGTGCGGGCCTGGGAACGCGGCGCGCGGCTGGTGTTCGGCTGGCGCCAGGCCTCCTTCACGCCCGAGATGGACACCGAGGTCGAGGTCCGCTTTGAGCCGGTGGAGGAGGGGACCCGCGTCACCGTCGAGCATCGCGGCTGGGACAGCGTCCCGGCTCCGCACGTGGCTCGGCACGGTTTCCCGGATCAGCTCTTCCTGCAGCGCCACGGCGAATGGTGGCGAGCACTGCTGGCGGGGCTTGCGGGGCGAGCGAACAGCATACAACTAGGGGCGGACGGGGAGACAGACGCATGACCAAACAGATCACGGGAGGACGCCGGCAGGCGGCCTTGGGCTTCATCTTCGTCACCGCGATCATGGACGTGCTGTCCCTGGGCGTGATGATCCCGGTCCTGCCCAATCTGGTGAAATCGTTCGGCGGCGGCGACACGGCGGCGGCGGCCGACTGGGTCGTGCTATTCGCGACGACCTGGGGCGTGATGCAATTCTTCTGCTCGCCGGTTCTGGGCCTGATGTCCGATCGCTTCGGCCGCCGGCCGGTGATCCTGACCTCGATCTTCGGCCTGGGCGTCGACTTCCTGTTCATGGCCTTCGCGCCGAACCTGTGGTGGCTGTTCGTCGGCCGGGTGTTCAACGGCATGACAGCGGCCAGCTTCTCGACCGCCAGCGCTTATATCGCCGACGTCACCTCGCCCGAGAATCGCGCCAAGGGCTTTGGCCTGATGGGCGCGGCGTTCGGCGTCGGCTTCACCTTCGGTCCGGCGCTAGGCGGCTGGCTGTGGACGTTCGACCACCGCGCGCCGTTCCTGGTCTGCGCGGCTCTGGCCCTGTGTAACTGGCTGTACGGCTTCTTCATCCTGCCAGAATCCCTTCCGCCCGAGCGCCGCCAGCCGCGCTTCGACTGGAAGAAGGCCAATCCGGTCGGCTCGCTGCAGCTGCTGCGCAAGCATCCGGGCCTGCTGGGCCTGGCCGGCGTCGGCTTTCTGTTTCAATTGGCCCACAACGTGCTGCCCAGCGTCTTCGTGCTGTACATGGGCTTCCGTTACGGCTGGTCGCCGGCGACCATCGGCCTGACCCTGATGGCCAGCGGCGTCTCGGGCATCATCGTCCAGGCCCTGGTCGTCGGGCGGGTGGTCAAGGCGGTCGGCGAGCGCGGGGCGCTGCTGATCGGCCTCGTCTCGGGCTTCGCGGGCTTCATGATCTACGCCCTGGCCCCGACCGGCTTTCTCTATCTGTGCGGCCTGCCGATCTTCGCCCTGACCGGCCTGATCCAGCCGGGCCTGCAAGGCCTGATGACCCGCCGCGTCCTGCCCAACGAGCAAGGGCAGCTGCAGGGCGCCAACTCGGCCATGATGGGCATCGCCTCGATCCTGGGCCCGACGCTGTTCCTGATGCCGTTCGCCTTCGCCGTGCGCCACGACGCGACGCTGCACATGCCCGGCCTGCCGGTGCTGATCGCCGCGGCGCTGATGCTTGGCGCGGCCATCCTGGGCTACGCCAAAGCCCGGCCCGCCGTTCCGGAACCGCAGGCCGCCTGACGCCTTAAGCCATCGCCGAAACCTCGACCTTTCGCCGCCATAGACTCGCCCGAAAGCTCGGCTGAGTTCACGGGCAACCGTTAGGAGCTTCCTTGACCGCCATGCGCCACCTTCGCGCCCTGCTGCCCGTCGTCGTCCTGTTGGCCGCGTGCTCGAACCCGACCGGCCAATCCCAGGCTCAGTCGATCCCCGACATGCCGCAGCCGAGCCGCCACGTTCCCGCCGACGCGGCCTCGATGAAGCTGTCGTTCGCTCCGGTGGTAAAGAGGGCCGCCCCGGCCGTCGTCAACGTCGCCAGCCGCCGGGTCGTGCCGCGCCGGGTCGATCCGTTCTGGGACTTCTTCATGGGCGGCGGCGGCGGCGGCGCGCAGGTGCAGGGATCGCTGGGCTCGGGCGCGATAGTCCGCGCCGATGGGGTGATCATCACCAACCACCACAATATCGACGGGATGAGCGACATCACCGTTCAGCTGGCCGACCGCCGCGAGTTTCCGGCCGTGGTGCTGCTGGACGACCCGCGCGCCGACCTGGCGGTGCTGAAGATCGACACCAAGGGCGAGAAGCTGCCCGTCATGGCCATCGACGACCAGGATCAGATGGAGGTCGGCGACCTCGTCCTGGCGATGGGCAACCCGTTCGGCGTCGGCCAGACCGTGACCAACGGCATCGTCTCGGCCCTGGCCCGCACCGATGTCGGCGCGGCCGACTTCGGCAGCTACATCCAGACCGACGCGGCGATCAATCCGGGCAATTCCGGCGGGCCGCTGGTCGACATGGACGGCGACCTGGTCGGCATCAACACCTTCATCATCTCGCGCTCGGGATCCTCGAGCGGGGTGGGTTTCGCCATTCCCGCCGCGGTGGTCCGCCAGGTCGTCGCCGCGGCCCTCGGCGGCGGTCACAGCGTCGTGCGACCCTGGCTGGGCGTCAAAGGCCAGCCGGTCACCGGCGACATCGCTAAGAGCCTGGGCATGACCGCGCCGCGCGGTGTGCTGGTCGCCCAGGTCTATCCCGACTCCTCGGCGGCCCGCGCCGGGCTGAAGGAAGGTGACGTCATCCTGTCGATCGACGGCCGGGCGGTGAACGACGAGGGCGGCGGCGCCTTCGCGATCGGCACGCACAAGGTCGGCGACCGCGTGCCGATGCAGATCCAGCGCGGCGACCGCGAGCAGACGATCACCGTCCGCGCCGAGGCCGCGCCCCAGACCCCGGCCCGTGACGAGCGCACGATCGCCGGCAACAACCCGTTCAATGGCGCGACGGTGGTCAACCTGTCGCCGGCGGTGGCCCAGGACCTGGGCGTCGACCCGTTCGCCGGGCGCGGCGCGCTGGTGACCAAGATCGCCCCCGGCTACGCCCAGAACTGGATGCGCCCGGGCGACTTCGTCCGCGCGGTCAACGGCAAACAGATCGGCACGGTCGCCGACCTGGCGGCCGCCGCGGCGACCAAGCCGGCCCGCTGGATCGTCACCATCGAGCGCGGCGGCCAGCTGATCCAGGCGCAGTTCTAGGATCGATTCCGAGGACTTGGGGCCGGCGGCCTGCTAGATAGAGGACCATGTCCGATCTCTTCCAGGCCGCCGGCCTGACGCCCCACGCGCCGTCGCCGCTGGCCGACCGCCTACGGCCCCAGAGCCTCGACGAGGTGGTGGGCCAGCAGCATCTACTAGGCCCCGAAGGCCCTATCGGCCGGATGGCGGCCGCCCATCGCCTGGCCTCGATGATCCTGTGGGGGCCGCCCGGCACGGGCAAGACCACCATCGCCCGCCTGCTAGCCAAGGCCGGCGGCTACGAGTTCCACCAGATTTCGGCCGTGTTCTCGGGTGTCGCCGACCTGAAGAAGGCGTTCGAACAGGCCCGCATGCGCCGTCAGGCCGGCCAGTCGACCCTGCTGTTCGTCGACGAGATCCACCGCTTCAACCGCGCCCAGCAGGACGGCTTCCTGCCGTTCGTGGAGGAGGGGATCGTCACCCTGGTCGGAGCGACCACCGAGAACCCGTCGTTCGAGCTGAACGGCGCTCTGCTGTCGCGCTGCCAGGTCTTCGTGCTCAAGCGCCTGACCGAGGAGTCGCTGGAGCAACTGCTGCAACGCGCCGAGGCCGCCGAGAACCGGCCGCTGCCGATCGACGCCGAGGCGCGCTCGACCCTGGTGGCCATGGCCGACGGCGACGGCCGCTATCTGCTGACCCTGGCCGAGACGCTGTTCTCGATCGGGACCGACAGCCCGCTGAACCCGACCCAGTTGGGCCAGTTCCTGCAGAAGCGCCGCCCGGCCTACGACAAGGACCGCGAGGAGCACTACAACCTGATCTCGGCCCTGCACAAATCGGTGCGCGGCAGCGATCCGGACGCGGCGCTGTACTGGCTGGCGCGGATGCTGGAGGGCGGCGAGGACCCGCTGTTCATCGCCCGCCGCCTGGTGCGCATGGCGTCCGAGGACATCGGCGCCGCCGATCCGCTCTCGCTGCTGCTGACCACGGCGGCCAAGGACGCCTACGACTTTCTCGGCTCGCCCGAGGGCGAACTGGCCTTGGCCCAGGCCGTGGTCCACATGGCCAGCGCGCCCAAGTCCAACGCCGTCTACAACGCCTATAAGGCCGCCCGGCGGGCGGCCAAGGAGACCGGCAGTCTGATGCCGCCGGCCCACATCCTCAACGCCCCGACCAAGCTGATGAAGTCGTTGGGCTATGGCGACGGCTACGCCTACGACCACGATGTCGAGGGCGGCGTCTCGGGTCAGAACTACTTCCCAGACGGCATGGAGCGGCGGCGATTCTACGAGCCCAAGCCCGTCGGCGCCGAGGCCAAGGTGCGCGAGCGCTTGGAAGCTTGGGGCAAGGTGCGTAAGGACGGCAAATGAGCAGTCCGAAATTCCGTCGTCCCCCTGGCGTCGCCAAGCCCAAGGCCGTCGAATGTCCGATTACCCTGACGCCCGAGGAGATCGCGGCGGCGCGGTCGTGGGTGCTGTACGAGGACGAGACCATCATCGTGCTGGACAAGCCGGCGGGCCTGTCCAGCCAGGGCGGCCGGATCAAGGCCCATACGCTGGATGACTTGCTGTGGGCGTTCGCCAAGCCGGGCAAGGCCAGGCCTCGGCTGATCCACCGGCTGGACCGCGACACCTCGGGCGTCATCCTGACCGCCAAGACCAAGCCCGGAGCGGCCTTCCTGGGCGAGGCCCTGATGGCCAAGCGGTTCCGCAAGAGTTACCTGGCCATCGTCGCGCCCGGCGCGCCGGAGCCGAAGGGCGGCATGATCGACAGTCCGCTGCGGCGCGAATCGATCGGCCGCGAGGCCTATATGCGGGTCTGCGAGCCCGATCATCCGGACGCCGAGACCGCCCGCAGCCGGTATCGCACCTTGGCCAGCAACGGCGTGGCCGCTCTGGTCGAGCTGTCGCCGGACACCGGCCGCATGCACCAGCTGCGGGTCCACATGGCGTCTATCGGAAGACCCTTGGCCGGCGACAGCCGCTATGGCGGCGCGCTGATGCTGGGCGGCGTGGCCGTGCCGCGCCTGATGCTGCACGCCGCCAGGCTGACCTTCCCGCATCCGCTGGGCGGCGAGCGCAAGATCATGGCCCCGCTTCCGTCCGATTTTAGGACGATGCTCAAGGCCTTGGATCTGCCGGTTCCAGAAGGGCCGGTTCCGGAACAGCCCGGCGCCGAGGCCGTTGATCAGGTCTGAAGAGGCACGCCATGAAGATCGCCAAACCGCTTGTCGCCGCCGCCCTGTCGGGCCTGCTTCTGGCCGCCTGCGCCACCACCCCGACCATCTATCGCGCCCAGGCCGGCGCGCCCAACGACGTGGGCTATTCCGAATATCGTCTGGAGGCTGGCCGCTATCGCGTCACCTTCCAGGGCGGGCCAGGCGCGCCCGAGGCCCAGGTGGCCGACTACGCCCTGCTGCGGGCCGCCGAACTGGCGCTGCGCGACGGTTATGATTGGTTCCGGATCGCCGACCGCTCGACCACGGCCAGCGGCTACGATCGCGGGCCCCGCATGTCCGTCGGCGGCGGTTCGGCCAGCTTTGGCCGTCATTCCAGCGTCGGCCTGGGTCTGGGGACCAGCTTCAATCTTGGACCGGGACCCGCCTATGCGCGCTCGATCGAGGTCGTGTTCGGCAAGGGGCCGACGCCGCGCGACCGCGACGCCTACGACGCCAAGGATGTCGTGAAGAACGTGGGATATGGGCGGCAGCGGACGTAGGTTCGCTACGCCAACCACTATCCTTTGGCTTCCTAGGCGCTGTGCCTAGGACTCATCCGTCCGCTGGCTATGATTTGGAAGGTGGGTGTGGCGATCGCCGCGCGCACTTGCTTGCTCAGCGAAGGTTGAACGCTGGGTCCTATGCCTAGGAAGGCAGTGTTGGGTGGCTCGGAGACAAAGTCTCCAACTCGCGCAGGATCTAAGCCGCCGCCTGCTTGGCCAGCGGGTAGTTCGCCCGCAGCGAGGCGTGGCTCAGGCCAGCGGTTTCCGCGGCGGCGAAATAGCCTTCCTGCGGCAGGCCCTGCAGGATGGTCATCGGCGCCAAGCCGCGCGCGTCGCGACCGAAGGCCATCATTTCCATGGCGATCTTGGCGGCTTCGCCGGACAGGTCCGAGGCGTCCAGCGCCAGACCAGCCAGACGCGCGTCGCGCAGCACGCGCAGAGCTTCCTTGTCCGGCGGCACGCGGGCGATGACGCCGCGGGTGAGGGCGCGCAACAGGCCCACGACCTCCAGTAGGCGACCGGCGGGCGTGCCGCGGGTGACGTCGACCAGCTCGATCATGACGCCGCCGCGTAGCAGGCCCAGCGACAATCCGGCCGTACCAGTTAGCAGGTCGCGGCCGCGCTGGGTGCCCAGGGTGCGGAACGAGGCCGGCAGGATCAGTTCGGGCGTGTTCGGGCCTTGGGCCGAGCGAGCGAACACCGCCGCGTATTTCAGGGTCGACTCGTCGATGAAGGCGACGTCGCGGTCCGACAGCTTGGTCAGGGCGCGGGCCGAGGCCTGGCGACCACTGGCTAGGTGGGTGACCATCGGCTCGATGCGGACGGCGGTGGTCACGTTGCGGCGCAGGCTGACGACGTGCTCGAGCGTGAAGTCGACGCGCAGGGCCGCGCCGCCGGCGGTGGTGAAGGCCACCGGGGTGCGGCGGGCCTCGTCGCTGGGGTCTACCTCGATCCGCACCGGCGAGCGGGCGGAGTCGCGGCGGGCGCGAGCAGCCAGGACCACGGCCGGGTCGATCTTCTTGCAGACCGCCTGACCGCTTTCGACGCCGATCACCGCGCGGATCCCGAGGTCCATCGGCGAGGCCGCGCCCAACAGGTGGGTCAGCACGTCCTCGAGGATCCGGACGCTGGTCGCTTGAGCGGCCAGGCCTTGATCGTTGTTCATGGCGATCAGGAATTCGCTGTCCGAGATGCGCGCGCGCATGTCCTGACGGTCCAGGTGCTCGTTCAGCTTCAGCTCGACATAGGTCCAGATGTCGCCGCGCTTCTGGCTCCACCATTCGCCGGCCCACGCGCGGATGGCCTTGATGCTGATGACGTTGACCGAGCCGCGCGCCACCAGGTCGTTACCCGTCAGGCGCTGAAGCACCGGGGCCGGAAGGGCCACGCGTTCGGTCGCGTCTGATGTTTGGGTGTCGAAGGGCATGGGTCTGGCGCTGTTGATGTGCTCGCAGAGTGCGGCGCACGCGCTTAACCGCTGGTTGGGAAACAAGGTTTACAACCGCGTTTACCGTGAAAGAAACCGGGGAAAAATAAGGGAACTCCGGTGGCCGCTTGGCGTTGGCGCGCGGTCGGCGCATAAGGCGTTCATGAACAAGCTGCTTCTGGTAGCCGCGGGCGGAGCCGTCGGCTCGACCGCCCGCTACCTAGTCGGCGTGGCGGCCATGCGGGTCATGGGGCCCGGCTGGCCCTACGGCACTTTCACCGTCAATATCGTCGGCGGCTTCCTGATGGGCTGCCTGGCTTCGTGGCTGGCCCATCGCGGCAGCGCGTCCAGCGAACAGTGGCGCGTGCTGCTGGGCGTCGGCGCCCTGGGTGGTTTCACCACCTTTTCGTCGTTCTCGCTGGAGACCGCGCTGATGATCCAGAAGCGCGACTACCTGCCAGCATTCTCCTATTCCGCCGCCAGCGTGCTTCTGTCCGTGGCGGCCCTGTTCGCGGGCCTTCTGGTCGCCCGCAAGGTTTTCGCATGAGCACCAAGGAAGTCCGCACGCTGTACGTCGACGCTGGCGAGGACGGGGTTCGCCTCGACCGCTGGTTCAAGCGTCGTTGGCCGCACCTGAACCACATCCAGCTGAACAAGCTGTTCCGCTCGGGCCAGGTGCGGGTCGATGGCTCGCGCGCCAAAGCCGACACCAAGCTGGCGGCCGGCAGCCAGATCCGGGTGCCGCCGCTGCCCGACGCGCCCGATCCGACCGACAAGAACAAGCTGTCGCCGCGCGACATCGCCTACGCCAAGTCGCTGGTGCTGTATGAGGACGAGGAAGTCCTGGCCCTGAACAAGCCCGCCGGCCTGGCCGTGCAGGGCGGCACCAAGACCACCAAGCACGTCGACAAGCTGCTCAGCGCCTGGGGCGAGGGCGTCGATCGTCCACGATTGGTCCACCGCCTGGACCGCGACACCTCGGGTGTGCTGCTGTTGGGCAAGACCCCGGCCGCCGCCGCGCGGCTGTCGGGCGCCTTCGCCAAGCGCAAGGCCCAGAAGACCTATTGGGCGATCGTGGCCGGCAACCCGCACCCGACCGAGGGCGTGATGGAGCTGCACCTGGCCAAGCGCGGGGTTGGAGATCGCGAGATCGTGGTGCCCGCTCAGCCCAAGGACCCGGACGCCCAGCCGGCCGAGACCGAATTCGTCACCATCAGCCGCGCCGGCCCGCGCGTCACCTGGATGGCCCTGCGCCCGCACACCGGCCGCACCCACCAGCTACGCGCCCACATGAAGGCCATGGGCCACCCGATCCTGGGCGATCCCAAGTACGGCGACGAGAAGTCGGCCCCGCTGTCGGAAGGCCTGAAGCTGCAGCTGCACGCTCGCTCGATCCTGCTGCCGCACCCGTCGGCCGGCATGCTGCACATCGAGGCCCCGCTGAGCCCCGAGATGAAGGAAGGCTTCCGCAAGTTCGGCTTCTCGGAAGACGAGGCCGACGCCGAGCCGTTCGCGCGGCGTCAGACCAAGCGGCGGTAGGTTCGTAACAAGCTGTCATCCCGGACAAGCGCGCAGCGCGCCGATCCGGGACCGCCGGAAGCGCGGCGCTTGTTGCGGTCCCGGCTCTCCGCTTCGCTGCGGCCGGGATGACACTGCTTTTCGGCGCTATACCAACCCCACCACTGGCTTGGCCCCCGCGCTGTCCGGGAAGACCTTGCTTTCCAGCGCCGCGCGGTCAACGCCCATGTGCTCGGCCAGCACGCCCTTGAACAGGCCGCGCATGTCGAGGGTCGGGGCGGTGTCGCGGTTCTCGAACAGGGCGTTTTGAGCCAGGCCCGGCCAGTCGCCAACGATGCCGCCGCGCTTCAGGGCGCCGCCCAGGATCAGGCCCGTGGACGCCGTGCCGTGGTCGGTGCCGCCGGTGCCGTTGACGCGGGCGGTGCGGCCGAACTCGGTGACGGCGATGACCACGGTGTTCTTCCACTCCGGCCCCAGGCCCGTATGCAGGCCGTCCAGCACCGCGTCCAGATAGGACAGGCGGGTGGCGATCTGGCCGGTCTGGCCGGCGTGGGTGTCGAAACCGTCCAGCGAGATCGCCGCGATCTGCGGGCCGCCGGTCTGGATCATGAAGCCGCCCAGGGTCGAGCCGAGCTTGCGGGCGGCCTCGGCGCCGGCGCGGTTCTGGCGGTCATTCGCCATTGTTGGGGACATAGTCGCGGGCTGAGCCATCGCCGGCGTCGAGGCGGCGGCGACGTTCATCGCTGGAGTCGGGGCCATGGCGGTCATGGCCTGCTGGGCCATGGTCTCGGTCTCCAGACCGCGCGCGAAGGCCGGGCCCAGCAGCGGGTCGGTCTTGTAGAGATCCTGCAGCAGGGTCGGCAGGCGGGCGGTCTCGTCGACGCCCTTGCCGGGCGACCAGCTGGCCGCCTGGACCTTGCCGCGCAGGATCAGCGGGGCGGTGGTCCCGACCGACAGGCCCTCGACCTTGCGAACGGGGGCCAGGGCTTCCAGCGTGCGGTTCAGCCAGCCAGTCTCCGTGCCATAGACGTGGGCCGCGCCCGTCTCCAGCACGTCCTGGGCCTCGAAGTGCGAGCGGGCGCGGTCGGGGCTGGCGATGGCCGGGGCGATGCGGGCCTCGCCCTTCATGGCCAGCTTGTGGACGGCGCCGAGCTCAGGATGCAGACCGAAGGTGTCGTCCAGCATGCGGACCTGGTCGCGCTGCAAGGCGATCGAGCCGCGCAGGCCGGCATAGTCGGGATCGCCGACCGGCGGCGACACCGACAGGCCGTCCATGCCGCCCCGGCAGATGACGACGACTAGCTTCTTCCTGGCCAGATCACCCTCGGTGGCGGCGAAGGCCTGCGACCCCATGAAATTGACGGTGATGCCGAGGCTGGCGCCAAGGCCCAGCAGCGAGCGGCGGTTCATCTGGATGGTCATCGGCGTTGAAACTCCGGGCTCATCACGAGGAGGGCGAAGGCTTCGCGGCGGGTCTCGGCCCGCGAGACGGCCTTGGCGACGGGTGGGGTCAGGCGATCGCCCAAGGCCGAGACGGCCAGCGCGTTGGGATCGGTGCGGTCGGCGACCGCGGCGGCGAAGCCCTGCGCCCACTGCATCCGCTTGATCAGGGCGTCGGGCGCGGCCCAGGTCTGGGCGTCCTCGGCCCAGCCCTTGGGGGAGGGGGCCGAGAAGGGCTTCTGACCCAGGCCGGTCAGGATCGGCGCCAGGCGCTCGATCGCCGACGGCTCGGCGCCGATCAGCCGCCAGGTCGACAGGGTGTATTCGTAGGGCGTCTTGAACTTGGCCGGGGTCGGATCCCAGGCCTCGGGGCTCTCGACCAGAGTCTTGGCCACGGCCGCCAGGTCGCCGCCGGAGGCCATCCAACGCTTCTCCAGCCGCTCGGTCAGAGAGGGCGGCGGCGTGTCGGAGACGAAGTGGCGGGCGATCTTGCCGCAGACGTGGCGGGCGGTGCGCGGATCGGCGGCCAGGTCCTTCAGAACCGACAGGCCCTGCTTCATGCCCTGGTCGCCATAGTGACGGCCCATGATCGTGCGCGCGCCCGGCTCGTGCGCCGGCTCGCGGAAGATGAACTGGCCGGCGCGGTCCTCGTTGTCGCGGCCCAGCGAAAAGCCGGTCAGCGCGCGGGCGAACTCGGTGACGTCGGCCTGAGTGTAGCCGGCGTCGACGCCGACCGTGTGCAGCTCCAGGATCTCGCGGGCCAGGTTCTCGTTGAGGCCGGCCTTGCCGCCCTGGCGGCGTCCGACATAGGTCGCGGCGCGGCTGTTGGGGCCGATAGACTGGGCCTGGTCCAGATAGGTCAGCATGGCCGGGTGGGTGGACGAGGCGACCAGCAGGTTCTCGAAGCTTCCGAACACATAGGGCCGGATCGCCTCGCGCTCGAACGGGCCGATCAACACCGAGGTGAGCTGCTTGGTGGCCGACACCGTGAAGTGGTTGGCCCAGAACAAGGCCCAGCGCTCGCGGAAAGCCGCCGGTGTGTTGGTCGCCAAGCGGGCGCGGGCCAGGAAGTCGGCGCCGACCTTATCGCGAAGCTCGCGCTGAGCGTCCACGAAGGCCCTAGCCTTTTCGGAGGGGGTGTTGGCGTCGACCTCGCCGTCCTTCTTCTGGCGCTCCATCTTTCGCTGTTGCTGATAGGCGCGCATCTGTTCGAAGCGGACGGCGGAGGTTTCGCCGCCATCCTGCGGGATGTCGGCCCCCTCACGGCGGATCTGGGCGGTCAGGAAGCCTTGCGGATCGGCCTTGGCGGCCTCGATCTCGCCCGGGCGAGCCCCGAGACCGAAGCGGGTGACGGCGATGGCGGCCATCATGTCCTTGGACGGTAAGCTCAAGTGGCGCTCTCCCTTGCGCGAACTCGCGACATTGCCCATTCAACGCCTGCCGCCCGTCATTCCGTCGCGGGCGACCCGAAAACGAGCCCGCCCGTGTCCGACAAGTCCGAACTGCTGCTGAAGCCCAAGCGCTTCTACAAGGTCGCCGCCGCGGCCCCGGTGGAGGGCGGGTTCGCCGTGCAACTGGACGGCCGCACGCCCAAGTCGCCGGCCAAGAAGCCGTTGATCTTGCCCACCAAGGCCTTGGCGGACGCCGTCGCCGCCGAATGGGACGCGCAGGTCGAGTACATCGACAACAGCCTGATGCCGGCCTCGCGCCTGGCCTTCACCGCCATCGACCGCATCGCCGAGACCCGCGCCGAGGTAGCCCAGGAGGTCACCGCCTACGCCGCGTCCGACCACCTCTGCTACCGCGCCGAGCACCCGACGCCGCTGGTCGAGCGCCAGGATCGCGAGTGGGGCGCGATCCTCGACTGGGCCAAGGCCGAGTACGGCTTCGTCTTCACGCCGGTGAGCGGGATCATCCACCAGCCGCAGCCGCCCGTGACCCTGGCTGCGGTCGAGGCCTTGGCCTTGACCCTGGACGACTTCACCCTGGCGGGGGTGGCCTTCGCCGCGGGCCTGTTCGGCTCGACCGTGCTGGCCCTGGCCGTGCGGGCCGGCCGCCTGACCGGCCAGCGGGCGCTGGACCTATCGCGCCTGGAGGAGATGTTCCAGGCCGAGCAGTGGGGTCAGGACGCCGAGGCCGACGCCCGCGCCGAGGCCCTGGCGGTCGAGGCCATGATGATCGACCGCTGGTTCGCGGCGCTGCGCTGAACGCTCCGCCGAAGGCTCATGCTGCGCTGCCGCAAGGTCCGCCTTGCCTGACGCCTCTGGCCTCGCTAGGGCTGGGTTCATAAGGTGGGACAGCCGCCAGAAGAAGATCCGGGCAGGGGAGTACGCGCGTGCAGCACATTCTCGAGGAACTCGACCGTCGTCGCGAGCAAGCCAAGGCCGGCGGCGGCGAAAAGCGGGTCGCGGCCCAGCACGCCAAGGGCAAGCTGACCGCCCGCGAGCGCATCGACCTGCTGCTGGACGAGGGTTCGTTCGAAGAGTTCGACATGTTCGTCGAGCACCGCAGCGCCGACTTCGGCATGCAGGACCAGAAGATTCCCGGCGACGGCGTCGTCACCGGCTGGGGCACGATCAACGGCAAGGTCGTCTACGTGTTCTCCAAGGACTTCACGGTGTTCGGCGGCAGCCTGTCGGGCGCCCACGCGGCCAAGATCGTCAAGGTCCAGCGCCAGGCCATGAAGGTCGGCGCGCCGATCATCGGCCTGTTCGACGCGGGCGGGGCGCGCATCCAGGAGGGGGTCGACAGCCTGGCTGGCTACGCCGACATCTTCCTCGAAAACGTCATGGCCTCGGGCGTCGTGCCGCAGATCAGCGTGATCATGGGCCCTTGCGCCGGCGGTGACGTCTATTCGCCGGCCATGACCGACTTCATCTTCATGGTGAAGGACACGAGCTACATGTTCGTGACCGGCCCCGACGTCGTGAAGACCGTCACCAACGAGGTGGTCACCGCCGAGGAGCTGGGCGGGGCCCGGGTCCACGCGGCCAAGTCGGGGGTCGCCGAGGGCGCGTTCGAGAACGACCTCGAAGCCCTGACCCAGGTGCGCCGTCTGGTCGACTTCCTGCCCTCGTCCAACCGCGAACCCGCGCCCGAGCGCGAGAGCTTCGACGAGCCTTATCGCGACGAGGCCAGCCTCGACACGCTGATCCCGTCGGACGCCACCAAGCCGTACGACATGAAGGAGCTGATCCTGAAGATCGTCGACGAGGCCGACTTCTTCGAGATCTCCAGCGAGTGGGCCAAGAACATCGTCTGCGGCTTCGCCCGGATGGACGGCGAGAGCGTCGGCATCGTCGCCAACCAGCCGCAGGTGCTGGCCGGGGTGCTGGACATCGACTCCAGCCGCAAGGCGGCGCGCTTCGTGCGCTTCTGCGACGCCTTCAACATCCCGATCATCACCCTGGTCGACGTCCCGGGCTTCATGCCGGGGACCAAGCAGGAGTACGGCGGCCTGATCAAGCACGGCGCCAAGCTCTTGTTCGCCTATGCCGAGGCCACGGTGCCGAAGATCACGGTCATCACCCGCAAGGCCTATGGCGGGGCCTATGACGTGATGAGCTCCAAGCACCTGCGCGGCGACCTGAACTACGCCTGGCCGACCGCCGAAATCGCGGTGATGGGGGCCAAGGGGGCGGTCGAGATCATCTTCCGCCAGGAGGCCAAGGACCCGCAGGCCTTGGCCGCCCGCGAGGCCGAGTACAAGAACGCCTTCGCCAACCCGTTCGTGGCGGCGTCGCGCGGCTATATCGACGACGTGATCATGCCGCATGGCACGCGCCGGCGAATCGTCCGGGGCTTGAAGAGCCTGAAGGGCAAGGAACTCTCCAATCCTTGGAAGAAGCACGATAACATCCCGCTGTAGGAAGCGGAGGCTCGGCGCTTGGAAGACTGGACCCAGGCCCTGGCGCCCTTCGCCGGCGTCGGCCTGGCGTTCGCGCTGGGCCTGCTGATCGGCGTCGAGCGAGGGTGGTCGCATCGGCTCGAGCCGGATGGAGCGCGGGTCGCGGGCATGCGCACCTTCGCCTTGCTCGGCCTGGCCGGCGGCGTGGCCGGCGAGGCGACGGTCCGCGTCTCCCCTCTGATCGGCGCCGCTATACTGATCGCGGCGAGCGCGGCCCTGCTGATCGGCTACGCCCGCGCCGCGGCCAAGGACGACCTCAGCGCCACCACCACCGTTGTCGGAATCATCACCCTGGGTCTGGGGGCGCTGGCCGCGGCCGGGCAGTGGTCGCTGGCTTGTGTGCTGGCCGCCCTAATGACCCTGGTTCTGGCTCAGCGCCGAAGACTGCACGCCTGGCTCGAGGGACTGAGCGAACTCGAACTCCAAGCCATCGTCCGTTTCGCCCTGATTTCGCTGGCGATACTGCCACTGCTGCCCGACCGCGCGTTCGGCCCGATGGACGCCTGGAACCCGCGGGAAATCTGGATGGTCGTCGTGCTGGTGTCGGGCCTGTCCCTGATTGGTTACGCGGCGAGCCGCAAGCTGGGCGCCAAGCAGGGCGTGCTCATCACGGCGGGCGTTGGCGCGGTGGTGTCCTCGACCGCCGTGACGGCGGCGCTGGCGGCCCGCATTCGCAAGGCAGACGGCGATGCGACGGTCCTGGCGGCCGGCATCGCCTTGGCTTCGACGGTGATGTTCGTCCGTGTCTTCGTCCTTGTCGCTGTCCTCGCGCCGTTCGCCCTGACTGCCCTGGCGCTCGTGGCGGCGCCGGCGGCGCTGGTTGGCGCGGCCTATGTCGGCTGGGCCTTGCACCGATCGCCGCCGCCGGGCGCCGACAATCCCGCGCCCTCGGTTCGCAATCCCTTCGACCTCGGCCCTGCCTTGCTGCTGGCGGGCTTGGTCATGGTCATCACCCTGGCCGCCCGCTGGGCGATGCAGGCGTTCGGGGACGCGGGTCTGGCCACGGTGCTGGGTCTTTCCGGCATGGTCGATGTCGACGCGGCCATCATCGCCATGAGCCGCCTGCCGGCGGGCAGCCTTAGCCCAAAGGTCGCGGGCCTGATCCTGGCCGCGCCGGTCTTGGCCAACACCCTGGTCAAGGCGGGCCTGGCCCTTGCCATCGCGCGCGGTCGAGCCGGCTTTCGCGCCGCCGCCCCGCTACTATTGACGGCGGCGGCGGGCCTGACCGGCGTCGCGGCGCTAGTGTTGTTGTTTTAGAGCGCGCGCCCTCGTCTTGGGTATGGGGCCTCGAGGACGCATGGCTTTCGTTTCCCGTCCGACCCTTCTATATGCGGACGCTTTCTAGCGTTCCCCGACTCCCCCGAAAGGCCGCGCCCGCATGGCTCGCATCCTGATCACCTCGGCCCTGCCGTACATCAACGGCATCAAGCACCTGGGCAATCTGGCGGGGTCGATGCTGCCGGCGGACGTCTATGCGCGCTTCCAGCGGGCCCGGGGCCACGAGACGCTGTACATCTGCGCCACCGACGAGCACGGCACCCCGGCCGAACTGGCCGCCACCGCCGCCGGCCAGGACGTCGCCACGTACTGCGCCGAGCAGCACGTGCTGCAGCACGATGTCGGCCGCGCGTTCGGCCTGTCCTGGGATCATTTCGGCCGCTCGTCCTCGCCGCAGAACCACCGCCTGACCCAGCACTTCTGCCAGGCCTTGGAAGACCACGGCCTGATCGAGGAACGCGTCGACCAGATGGTCTATTCGGTCGACGACAAGCGCTTCCTGCCCGACCGCTATGTCGAAGGCACCTGCCCACACTGCGGCTTCGAGAAGGCGCGCGGCGACCAGTGCGACAACTGCGGCAACCTCTTGGACCCGACCGACCTGATCGATCCGTATTCAGTGATCTCGGGCTCGCGGAACATCGAGGTGCGCGACACTCGCCACCTCTACCTGCTGCAGACCAAGATGGCCGACAGAATCCGGGCCTGGGTCGACAGCCACGCCGACTGGCCGCCGCTGGCCCGCTCGATCGCCTACAAGCACCTTGACGAGGGCCTGATCGATCGCGGCATCACCCGCGACCTGGCCTGGGGCATTCCGGTGGCCCAGGACGGCCTTCCGCGCCCGGGCTTCGAGGACAAGGTCTTCTACGTCTGGTTCGACGCCCCGATCGAATATATCGCCGCGACCCAGGAATGGGCCGACGGCGGGCCCGACCGCGACTGGAAGCGCTGGTGGCGCACCGACAGCGGCGCCGAGGATGTCCGCTACGTCCAGTTCATGGGCAAGGACAACGTCGCGTTCCACACCGTCAGCTTCCCGGCCACCATTCTGGGGTCGGAAGAGCCGTGGAAGAGCGTCGACATGCTCAAGGCCTTCAACTGGCTGAACTGGTACGGCGGTAAGTTCTCGACCTCGAACCGGCGCGGCGTGTTCATGGACGCGGCCCTGGAGATCCTGCCGCCCGACCTGTGGCGCTGGTACCTGACCGCCAATTCGCCGGAGAGCAGCGACACGGCCTTCACCTGGGAGCAGTTCGCCAGCGCCGTGAACCGCGACCTGGCCGACGTGCTGGGCAACTTCGTCAACCGCATCCTTAAGTTCAACGAGAGCAAGTTCGACGGCGTCGTGCCGGCGGGCGGCGAGCCGGGTCCGCTGGAGGAGAAGCTGTTCGCCGACGTCTCGGCGCGCCTGGCGGATTTGGCCGAACAGATGGAGGCCATCGAAATCCGCAAGAGCGCCCAGGCGCTGCGAGCCCTCTGGGTGGTCGGCAACGAATATCTACAGGAAGCCGCGCCGTGGACCGCGATCAAGACCGATCGCGATCGCGCCGCTGTCATCGTCCGCACGGCCCTGAACCTGGCGGCGCTTTACGCCAAGCTCTCGGCCCCGTTCATCCCGTTCGCGGCCGAGAAGATCGGCGAGGCGTTCGGCCTGGACTTCCCGGCGCAATGGCCCTCGAACGACGCTAAGGCCGAGCTCGACAGGCTGACCGTCGGCCAGGCGATCACGGTACCGGATGTCCTGTTCAAGAAGATCGAGGACGACCAGATCGCCGAATGGACGGCCCGCTTCGGCGGCGCGGAATAGGTGACGGGGGCGGGAGACAGCGCTGAACGGGGCGGCCTCCCGACCCTCGCCCGTCTCTGCCTGTTCTACGCCGCGATCTATCTGAGCTCCGGCGTCAGCTTGCCCTATATCGGCACCTATCTGCGCTCGCGGGGCATGACCGGCGGCGAGATCGGCCTGATCCTGGCCGCGCCGCTGCTGCTCAAGCCGTTCACCGGCCCGGTGTTGGCGGTCTGGGCCGACGGCTTCACCCTGCGGCGCACGCCGATGGTGCTGCTGCTGGTCGGGGCGGGGCTGGGCTATGCGGGCCTCTTGGCGACCAGGAACCTTTGGTGGCTGATCCTGGCCTGGTTCATCGGCCAGACCCTGCTGTCGACCGTCTCCCCGCTGATCGACGTGATCACCCTGCGCCGAGCGCGGACCGAGCGCTTCAACTACGGGATCCCACGCGGCACCGGCTCTTCCGCCTTCATCGCCGCCAACCTGGCCATGGGCGCGATCCTCACCTTCGCGGCCCCGACCATCATCGCGATCTGGATCGCCGTGGCCTGCCTGGTCGCCGCGGTGGCCGCGGCCCTGGCCGTGCCGCCCGAACGGGTCCACGCCGAAGGCGCCAAGCCTGCCCGGTCCGAACGCTGGAAGGGGCTGGGCGACCTCGTTCGGGACCGCACCTTCGTGCTGGCGGTGGTCACGGCCGGCCTGATCCAGGGGGCGCACGCCTTCTATTACAGCTTTTCGGCCATCCTCTGGCGCAAGCAAGGGATCTCCGAGCCAATGATCGGCGTCCTGTGGGGCGTCGGCGTGGCGGTCGAGGTCGGGTTCATGTGGTTTCTCGAACCGCTGCGCCGTCGCTGGGGTCCCGAACGGTTCCTGATCCTGGGCGCGGCCGCCGCCGTGCTGCGCTGGACGGCTTACGCGTTCGAGCCGCCGCTGTGGGCGCTGTTCCCGCTGCAGGGCCTGCACGCCCTGACCTTCGCCGCCAGTTTCCTGGCCTCGCTGCGGCTGATCGAGAAGCTGACGCCGCCCTCCAACGCCTCGGCGGCTCAGGCGATCAACTCGGCCCTGTCGTCCGGCTTCACCCTGGGCGTGGCGACCCTGGCCTCCGGGCCGCTGTTCGACGCCCTGGGCGCGCGAGGCTACCTGGCCGTGGCGTTCATGGCCCTGCTGGGCCTGGGCGGCGCCATCCTGCTGAGCCGGAGAGCCAGACGTCAGATCGTGTAGTCGATCTCCTGGCCTTCCAGCCACGCCACGATCCGCTCGGCGGCCTCCACCGGGTCGATCGCGGTGGTGTCGATCCGCAGCTCCGGCTTTTCCGGCGCTTCATAGGGGCTGTCGACGCCGGTGAAGTTCTTCAACTGACCCGAACGGGCCTTCTTATAGAGCCCCTTCACGTCGCGGGCCTCGGCCACGGCCAGGGGCGTGTCGACGAAGACCTCGATGAACTCGCCCGGCTCGAGGATGTCGCGGGCCAGCTGGCGCTCGGCCCGGAACGGCGAGATGAACGCGGTCAGCACGATCAGGCCGGCGTCGACCATCAGCTTGGCGACCTCGGCCACTCGGCGGATGTTCTCGACGCGGTCCTCCTCGGTGAAGCCGAGGTCCTTGTTCAGGCCGTGGCGGACATTGTCGCCGTCCAGCAGATAGGTGTGGCGTCCCAAGGCGTGCAGGCGCTTCTCGACCAGGTTGGCGATGGTCGACTTGCCCGCGCCCGACAGGCCGGTCAGCCAGACGACCTGGCCGCGCTGGGCCTTCAGCGCCGACCGCGAGGCCTTGGTGACGTCGGTGTGCTGCCAGTGAATATTGTCGGCCCGGCGCAGGGCGAAGTTGATCATGCCCGCGCCGACGGTGCGGTTGCTGAGGCGATCGACCAGGATAAAGCCGCCCATCTGGCGGTTGTCGGCATAGGCCTCGAACGGGATGGCCTGGTCGAGCGACAGGTTGCAGACCCCGATCTCGTTCAGCTCGAGCCGCTTGGCCGCCGTCTTCTCAAGCGTGTTGACGTTCACCCGGTGCTTGATCTCGGTGACGCTGGCGCTGACCGTTCTCGTCCCCAGCTTCAGCAGATAGGTGCGACCCGGGGGCAGGGGCTCGTCGTCCATCCAGACGAGCGTGGCCTCGAACTGGTTGGCGACAGGGGCTGGGGCGTCGGCGGCGGCGATGACGTCGCCGCGCGAGATGTCGATTTCGTCTTCCAGGGTCAGGGTCACCGACTGGCCGGCGACGGCTTGGTCGAGGTCCCGCGGCAGGGTGACGATGCGCGCCACCCGGCTCTCGCGACCCGAGGGCAGGGCGCGGATGCGGTCGCCCGGCTTGATCGAGCCCGAGGCGATCAGGCCCGAGAAGCCGCGGAAGTCGAGATTGGGGCGATTGACCCACTGCACCGGCATGCGGAACGGGTTGGCCCGCAGGTCGTCCTCGACCTCGATGCTCTCCAGCCAGTCCATCAGGATCGGGCCGTCGAACCACGGCGTGTGCTCGCCGCGCGCGGCCATGTTGTCGCCGCCGAGGCCCGAGATTGGGATTGGCGTGAAGACCGCCAGGCCGATCTGCTCGGCGAAGGCGCGATAGTCGGCGACGATTTCGTCGAACACCGCCTGATCCCAGCCAACCAGGTCCATCTTGTTCACGGCCAGCGCCACGTGGCGGATGCCGAGCAGGGACACGAGATAGCTGTGGCGGCGGGTCTGGGTCAGCACGCCCTTGCGGGCGTCGATCAGGATCACGGCCGCGTCGGCGGTCGAGGCGCCAGTCACCATGTTGCGCGTGTACTGCTCGTGGCCGGGGGTGTCGGCGACGATGAACTTGCGCTTCTCGGTCGAGAAGAACCGGTAGGCGACGTCGATCGTAATGCTTTGCTCGCGCTCGGCGGCCAGGCCGTCGACCAGCAGGGCGAAGTCGATCGCGCCGCCCTGGGTGCCGACCTTCTTCGAATCCGCTTCGAGGGCTGCCATCTGGTCCTCGAAGATCATCTTGCTGTCGTACAGCAGGCGGCCGATCAGGGTGGACTTGCCGTCGTCGACGCTGCCGCAGGTGATGAAGCGCAGCAGCGACTTGTGCTGATGCTG
Source organism: Caulobacter sp. 1776 (assembly GCF_040545685.1). Lineage (NCBI taxonomy): Bacteria > Pseudomonadati > Pseudomonadota > Alphaproteobacteria > Caulobacterales > Caulobacteraceae > Caulobacter > Caulobacter sp. 1776. Next base: position 295,086 of record NZ_JBEPMI010000008.1, on the reverse strand, counting down.
GCGCAGATAGGCGTCGATGTCCTGGGCGATCAGGGCGGATTGATGGGCCATCTCAGAAGTACCCTTCCTGCTTCTTCTTCTCCATCGAAGCGGACTGGTCATGGTCGATGACCCGGCCCTGACGTTCCGACGTCGTGGTCAGCAGCATCTCCTGGATGACCTGGGACAGGGTGGTGGCTTGGCTCTCGACCGCGCCGGTCAGCGGGTAGCAGCCCAGGGTTCGAAAGCGGACGCTCTTCATCTGCGGGACCTCGCCGTCGCGCAGGCGGAAGCGGTCGTCGTCGACCATGATCAGCGCGCCATCGCGCTCGACCACCGGCCGCTCGGCCGCGAAGTACAGCGGCACGATCGGAATGTTCTCGAGTTGGATGTACTGCCAGATGTCCAGCTCAGTCCAATTGGAGATCGGGAAGACCCGCAGGCTTTCGCCGGGATGCTTGCGGGTATTGTAGAGGTTCCACAGCTCGGGACGCTGGTTCTTCGGATCCCAGCGATGCTCGGACGAGCGGAACGAGAACACCCGTTCCTTGGCGCGGCTCTTCTCCTCGTCGCGCCGCGCGCCGCCGAACGCCGCGTCGAAGCCGTACTGGGTCAGCGCCTGCTTGAGGCCCTCGGTCTTCCAGAGGTCGGTGTGCAAGGCGCTGCCATGGTCGAACGGATTGATCCCGCGCGCCTCGGCGTCGGGGTTCTTGTGGACGATCAGGTCGAAGCCCAACTCGGACGCCACCTTGTCGCGCAGGGCGTACATGTCCCGGAACTTCCAGGTCGTGTCGACGTGCAGCAGCGGGAAGGGCGGCTTGCTGGGATAGAAGGCCTTGGCGGCCAGGTGCAGCATCACCGCGCTGTCCTTGCCGATCGAATACAGCATGACCGGCCGCTCACACTCGCCCGCCACCTCGCGCAGGATGTGGATGCTCTCGGCCTCCAGGCGCTGGAGGTGCGTCAGGCGCGCCGGCGAGATCACGGCCCCCGTGGGACTTAGTGTCGGATCTGGGGTCATCGGGTCCGGCGAGTACGCGGCGGGTGCGAATTGGGTAAGGGCCAAGGCGAGGGTCCGCAAAGGAAAAATGTCCGGGCCCGTCCCGTCGAAAGGGGACGCGCCGCGTGCAGGCTGGGACCTATGCCCGGGCGGGCTTAGGAACAACCGTCGGAATTCTGGGGGCGCTGTCAGTTGGCGTGGCGCCACACCTCGAAACTTCGGCGTTCATGACCAAAAGTTCACTCGCCCTTCACCTGGAACGCTCACATAACGGCGCTATCGGTTTCCGAGGTGGGCTATGGGCTTCCTGACCGAAATGCTGGCCGTGGCGGTCGTCTGGCTGTCGTCGTTCGCGCTTTGCCAATTCGGCGTCGCGGTCGATCACAATTCGTGCCCGCACGCCAAGAGCGTCCGCGCCAAGACCGTCGCCCGATCGCCCGCCGCCAAGCCCGCCCCGATCGCCGCCAACGCCCCCGCGAGCCCGCCGCGCGACGCCTGAACGCGCCTTGTGACGTCGTAGCCCTTGCAAACACAAGCAAAGCCGCTTTTCGCCAAGGCTTTTCGCCGTTAGGTTCATGTGACACGCGAAGGAGGGGTCCGGCGCGCGAAGGTTGTCTCCTGCGCCCCTCGCCGACGCCCCATTTGCCGACGTCCTGGGACCCTGGCTGTGTATGAAGCCTAAGAAGCGCCAACCGCTCGATTTTTCCGCGACGCCAACGGACCGTCCTCCCGAGGGGCCCGAGGACACCAGAACCACGCCTGAGCTCCCAGAAACGACATCGTTTTCCGAGCCCGAGGCGGAGATCCCGACCGCCGAACCCCTGAGCCTGCAAGAAACGCTGAACGACGATCTCGCCGTTCCGCCGCCGACGGCCGTGCGCTCGCGCCGCCGCCGCGAGCCCGAACCCGAGCCGATCACCAGCTTCGCCGAGCCGGAGTTGAAGCCAGCGACCTCGCTGGCCGCCAGCGCCCAACCGCCGGCCCCGATCGTCGAGTCCGAGCGCAATGCGCCGACCAAGGCCGACAAGCGCGAGGCCTCGCTGGACCTGCGCGGCCCGGTGTCCGACTCGCCGGTCGCCCTGACCACCGCGGACGTGCCCCGCCGCATGTCGAGTGTCCTGTTCTGGACCCTGGCCACCGCCATCGCCGCCCTTTGGGCCCTGGCCCCGATCGCCTTCGCGCTGGGCTACGCCCGCGGCGTGCCGGCCTTCAAGGTCGAGGGCTTCGCCCTGATGGTCTTCGCGGGTCTGGCCCTGGGTCCGGCGCTGCTGACCCTGCTGGGCGCCTACCTGCTGCGCCAGGCGACCGGCATCTCGGACGAGCTGCGCCGCACCCGCACCCTGACCGACCGCCTGGTCACGCCCGCCGTGTTGGCCGCCGCCGGGGCGTCCAGCGCCGTCGACTCGATGCGTCAAGGCGTCGAGGACGCCGCCAACGCCGCTCAGCGGGCGCGCGAGCACATCGTCTCGCTGCGACAAGCCCTGGCCGAGGAGACCGCGCGCCTGGCGGAAGCCGCCGCCGAATCCGCCAAGATGGCCAACCAGCTGGCCCAGGGTCTGAGCCACGAACGGACAGCGATGGAGACCCTATCGCAGTCGCTGGACGCCCGCTCCACGGCGGTGGTCGACGCGATCGGCAGCCAGGCCCGCATGGTCGCCGAGGCCTCCGACCTGGCCGAGACCCAACTGCGCGAGGCCGAAGCCGCCCTGGCCGCCCGCGCCGCCGACCTGGCCGCCGCCGCCGCCGAGGCGTCGGACGCCGCCCGTGTCGGGGCCGAGGACCTGTCGCGTCAGATCGCGCGTCTCGAAACCGCCGGCATGGGGGTCGGCGATCAGATCTCGTCGGTCGAGAAGAGCCTGGCCGCCCAGCGCGCCGCCCTGGTCGAGATCAGCCAGGCCCTGCGGTCGGACCAGGAGGACTTCGCCTCCGAGGCCGAGACCCGCACCGCCCAGCTCACCGAGTTCGTCGCCTATACGCGGGTCGGCGCCACCGAACTGTCGGACACCGCGTCCATGGGGGCGGAGATCCTACGCGGCCTGATCAGCGCGGCGGCCGATCAGTTCCGCGAGCTGGCCGATGGCGCGACCGCCCAGCGCGAAGCCCTGGCCGACAACGCCAAGAAGACGCTCGAGACCATCGGCGACGTCGCCGAGAACCAGCGCACCCTGCTGGAAGAGGAGCTGAAAGCGGCCATGGAAGCCATGGCCGAGGCCGCGTTGAAGGCGGCCGAGGGCGTCGAAGCCCGCGTCGAGGCCGCCCGCAGCCGTGTCGACCAGCTGAACGAGATCGCCTTCGCCGCCGGCCAGAAGGCCGACGCCGTGTTCGAATCCCGCATGGAAGAGGCGCGCGACATCATCGAGCACTCGGCCCAGATGGTCGAACAGGCCGGGGCGCGCACCTCGCAGAAGCTGGCCGACTCCGTCCAGGCCGCGCGCGGCACGCTGGACGAGCTGGAAAGCATGCTGGCCGAGATCGGCAAGCGCACCGCCGACCTGCCGGCCGAGGCTCTGCAGAAGGCTGGCGAGGTTCGCATCGCTATCGAGCAGGGCGTCGAGCAACTGATGAACGCCGTCCGCCGCACCGCCGAGGAGACAGCGGCGATCGACCAGGCCTTCCAGGAGCGCGTGCGCCGAAACTACGAGATGCTCAGCGAGGCGGCTGGCGCCGTCACCGCCTCCAGCGCCTCGACCGTGGCCGCCCGCGCCGCGATACCGACCGCGCCGCCACCGAGAACGCGCGCCGCCGCACCGCCGCCGGCTCCGCCGCCCGAGCCCTTACCGATGGTCGAGTTCGACGACGAGGACGAACCGCCGGCCGATCGCCGCCGTCTGCGCCTGACGCCGACCGCGACCGACGAGGAGTTCCGCTCGGTGTTCGAGCAAGCCTCGTCGCGCAAGCAGTCCGCTTCGCCGCCGCCGGAGCCGGACGGCGAGGGGGGCTGGAGCTGGCGCAACCTGCTGTCGGGCATCGAGAACAGTTCGCCGGGCGATGCTGGCCTGGGCGAGAAGCTGGCCGCCGAGATCACCGCCATGGGCATCGATCCGCACGCCCTGCTGCCGCGCGGCCGCATCGACGAGATCGCCGCGGCCTTGCAGACCCGTGACGCCGAAGGCGCCCGCGAGGTGGTCAAGCGCCTGGCGCCAGCCGCCATCCGCCGCCTGGTTCGCCGGCTGTTCTCGGACTCCACGCTGAAGGGCAACACCGAGCGCTTCCTGAAACGCTACGCCGGCATGATCGAGGAAGCGGCCGGCCAGGACCGCGAAGGCTTCCTGCTGGCGGCCTTGCTGTCATCGGACGCTGGCCGGGCCTATCTGCTGCTCGATGCGGCCAGCGGCGACCTGCGCTGAATCTCGAGGCCTTAAGTGAAGCGCGCCTTCGACTTCCTGGCGGCGGCGGTTGGCCTGATCGTCTTGGCCGTCCCGCTGGCGACGCTGTGGCTGCTGGTGCGCCTGACCTCGCCGGGACCCGGGCTCTACTGGTCGCGGCGTGTCGGGAAGGGCTCGGCGCTGTTTCCGATGCCCAAGTTCCGCACCATGCGGATCGACACGCCCGAGGTCGCCACCCATCTGCTGGAGGACCCGGACCGCTGGCTGACGCCCGTCGGTCCGCTCATGCGCAAGCTCAGTCTCGATGAACTGCCGCAGCTGTGGAGCGTGCTGGTCGGCCATATGAGCCTGGTCGGTCCGCGCCCGGCGCTGTTCAATCAGGACGACTTGATCGCGGCGCGCCAGGCCGCCGGCGTAGACGTCCTGCGCCCCGGTGTCACCGGCTGGGCCCAGATCAATGGTCGCGACGAACTGGCGATCCCGGACAAGGTGGCGCTGGACGCCGAATATCTGCGTCGCCGGTCGTTCCTGTTCGACCTGAGGATCATGGTCAGCACCGTCGTTCCAGTGCTGACCGCCAGGGGCGTCACCCGCTAGAGCCTGTCCGGTTTAGATGGAGCCATCTAAACCGGATGAACAGGCTCTATCTTCAAGCATTAGAGCGCGCCCGGGCGGGTTAACCGTGCACACTTAACCCTGGCGCGCGCTAGGCGAGGTCGGCATAGGCCTTCTCGACCGCGTCGATGAAGGTGGGATTGCCGGTCAGGTTGGCCGGGAACACGCTGTTCAAAGCCAGGAAGGCCGAGACGTCGGTCTTGGCGTCGCCGGTGGCGCCGACGCCGATTTCCGACAGCGTGTCGGCCAGCGGGTCGGTGATCGCCTCGCCCGTCTTGGCGCGCAGGGCCACGAACCGCATCCACGCCGCCAACGGGATCGCCAGGCGCTCGATCGAACGGCCGGCCTCCAGGGTTTCGGTCAGCGTGCCAAGGATCCGGAACGGCAGCTTCTGAGTGCCGTCCCAGGCGATCTGCGCCAAGAAGTGACGGATCTCGGGATTGCGGAAGCGGGCCAGGATCGCCTCGGCGTATTCGGCCAGGTCCAGGCCGCGCGGCGCGGTCAGAGTCGGGATGATATCCTTGACCATCAGGTCGCGAGCCAGGGCTTCCAGGGCTGGGTCGCTGACCGCCTCGAACACCGTCTCGTGTCCGCGCAGGATGCCGGCATAGGCGAGCGTGGAGTGGACGCCGTTCAGCAGGCGCAGCTTGGCGCGCTCGAAGCCGCGCACGTCGTCGGTCAGGATGACGCCGACGCTGGCCAGGTCCGGCGCGTCATCCGGCAGCACGTCCTCGACGACCCATTGGGTGAAGGCTTCGCGCTGGATCGGCCAGGCGTCCTCCAGCCCCGTCGCCGTCAGGACGCGGGCCCGCAGGGCGTCGTCGGTGGCCGGGGTGATGCTGTCGACCATGGTGCGCGGGAAGCTGGCCTCGCGCTCGATCCAGGCGGCGAGATCGGCGTCGACCTTGGCGGCGAAGGCGACGACGGCCGCCTTCAGGCGCCAGCCATTGTCGGCGAGGTTGTCGCAAGCCACGACGGCGTAGGGCGAAAGACCCGCCGCGAAGCGGCGGCGCAGGCCTTCGACGATATAGCCGACCGCGCTGACCGGTTCGCGCGGATGGGCCAGGTCATGGACGATGTCCGGATGGCTCTCGTCGAGGCCGCCGGCGCTGGAGAGGGTGTAGCCCTTCTCGGTCACGGTCAGGGTGACGATGCGGGTGGTCGGGGCGGCGAGACGCGCGAACACCGACGGCGGATCCTCGGGCGCGACCAGCACCTCGACGATCGACCCCACGACGCGGAAGGTGGTCTCGGCGTCCAGCTGGGCCAAGGTGTAGAGCCCGTCCTGTGGTTCCAGGGCGTCGCGAACGCCAGGGCTCTTCAGCGAAACGGCGCAGATCCCCCAGCGCGGGTCCTTGGCCAGCAGTTGGTCGAAATAGAAGGCCTGGTGGGCGCGATGGAAGGCGCCGGGCCCGAAGTGGACGACGCCGACCTGGATCTTGTCACGGTCGTAGCTCGGCAGGACGACGCCAGGGATGGCCCCCGGATAGCTGGTCGCGCTCAGACGCAGGGCGGGGGAGGACGCGGAAGAAACCGTCAAGGGAGCTCGCCTGGGTTCGGTGTCGGTTCGGGAAGGAGAGTTTCCACCGGGAGACTCTCCTTGCGGAACCCTACATGAGCTAGGCCGGCGCCAGTGGCAATCCGAATTGGCCTGACCAAACGCCTAGAGCGTAACCCCGGACTTCCAGATGGCGATCTCGCGCTCGCCGTTCAGCTCGGCCTTGGTGGCCTTGCCCGAGGCGGTGTCGACCACGAGATCCATCAGGGCGTCGGCGGCGGTGTCCATGGACACGCCCGCCAGCACCTGGCCGGCGTCGAAGTCGATCCACCCAGGCTTGCGCTGGGCCAAGCCCGAGTTCGAGGCGATCTTCAGGGTCGGGGCGGGGAAACCCAGCGGGGTGCCGCGGCCGGTGGTGAACAGGATCACCGTGGCCCCGGCGGCGGTGAGCGCGGTGGACGACACCGCGTCATTGCCAGGCGCTTCCAGCAAGGTCAGGCCATGGAGACCGACCCGTTCGCCGTAGCGGATCACCTCGACCAGCTGGGCGCGTCCGCCCTTCTGCACCGCGCCCAGGGACTTCTCCTCAAGAGTGGTGATCCCGCCGGCGATGTTGCCGGGCGAGGGGTTCTCGTAGATCGGTTGGTTGTTGTCGATGAAGTAGCGCTTGAAGTCGTCGATCACGCCAACGGCCTGGTCGAACACCTCGCGGCTTGCGGCGCGCTGCAACAGCACGTTCTCGGCCCCGAACACCTCGGGGATCTCGGTCAGCACGGGTGTGCCGCCGGCGTCGGCGACCTTGTCAGCGATGCGACCGACCAGCGGATTGGCCGTGACGCCCGAGAAGCCGTCCGAGCCGCCACACTTGAGACCGACGACCAATTCCGAGACCGGGATCGGCTCACGGCGATCCTGCTCGGCGATCGCGACCAGGGCCTCTATGGCGGCCAGGCCGTCCTCGAACTCGTCCTCGACCATCTGGGTCGTGAAGCTCCTCAAGCGGTCGCGGTCGATGTCAGGAGCCGACTCCAGCAGAGCTTTCAGCTGATTGTTCTCGCAACCGAGACCCAGGATCAGTACGCCGCCGGCGTTGGGATGGGCGGCCAGGCCGGCGATCAGGCTGCGGGTATGGGTGAGGTCGTCGCCCAGCTGCGAGCAGCCGAACGGATGGGGGAAGGCGTAGATCCCGTCGACGCGGCCGGCGAAGCGGGCGTTCGCCTTCTCGGCGATGCGCCGCGCGGTGTTGGCGACGCAGCCGACCGTGCACAGCACCCAGATCTCATTGCGGGTGCCGGCCCGGCCGTTCTTGCGGCGATAGCCGTCGAAGGTGCGGGCAGGGACCTCTGCGCGCGGTTCCGGGGCGGACGGCGTGAAGGCGTAATTCTCGACCCCTTCGAGACGAGTGGCGACGTTGTGGACGTGGACGTGATCGCCGACGGCGATATCGACGACCGCCCGGCCGATCGGCCAGCCGTACTTGAGGATATCGTCGCCGAGCCGGGCGGCGCGGATGGCGATCTTGTGGCCCTTGGGCACATCGACGCGGACCGTGATGGCCTGGCCATGCAGGTCGAGAACTTCACCGGCGACCAGATCGCGCAGGGCCGTGGCCACATGGTCCCGAGAGTCGACGGGGTGGATCGATTCGCGTTGGGCCAGGGTGGTTTCAGTCATCGTTATCGTCGTCGCCGGAAGAGGTGTCGCTAATTTGGACGCTAGGCGCCATGGTAACCGGTGTCAGTCATACCGTACGCCAACGTTTCGTCCTAGGTTGGAGATGCTCGCGCGGCTAGAGTATGACAAAAGAAAACGCCTTAAGCTGCTGGAAACGCCGTGAGCTCTTCGAAGACGCCTTCCTCGATCCCGGAAACCTCGACCCAGGAAGAAGGGGAAAGCGGCGTCGAGGGTGGTCGTCGCAGGGCCACCATCAACGATATCGCCCGCTTGGCGGGGGTCTCCAAGAAGACTGTCTCTCGCGTCATCAACCAATCCCCTTTCGTGCGCGACGAGACGCGTGAGCGGATCGAGGCGGTGATCGCCGAATGGGGCTATGCCCCCGATCCACAGGCCCGAGGCCTGGCGTTTCGCCGCTCGTTCCTGATCGGCATGATCTACGACAATCCCAATCCGCAATATGTCGTGAATATGCAGTTGGGTTTGTTGGATGGCCTGCGCGGCTCGGGCTTCGAACTGGTGGTCCATCCCTGCGACCGCGCCAGCCCCACCTTCCTGGCCGATATTAGATCGTTCGTGGAGCGCCAGAAGCTGTACGGCGTCGTCTTGCCGCCTTCCGTGTCCGAGGACGAGCGGGTCGCCAAGCTGCTGAACGAGATCGGTTGCTCGTACATCCGCATCGCTTCGGTCGAGCTGGACAAGCCCGAACACATGATCGTTGGCCACGACCGGATGGGCGCTGGGCAGGCGGCGCGCCACATCCTCGCGCTGGGCCACAAGAACATCGCCTTCATATCCGGTCCCGACTCCTTCCGTTCGTCGCACGAGCGGAAAGGCGGGTTCGAGGACGGTTTGGCCGAGGCGGGGCTGAAGTTGGCGGAGAAGGACATCGTCCAGGGCGCCTACACCTTCGAGTCCGGCGTGGCCTGCGGCGACGCGCTGCTGGCGCGAACCCCACGTCCGACAGCGATCTTCTGCGGCAACGACGAGATGGCCGCCGGCGTTCTGCAGTCGGCGCGCAAGGCGGGCCTGTCGGTGCCGCAGGACCTAACGGTGGTCGGCTTCGACGATTTCCAGATCGCCCAGGCCGTCTGGCCGCCGCTGACCACGGTCCATACGCCGACCCGCGAGATCGGCCGCATGGCCGCCGAGAAGCTGATAGGTGTCGAGCGCCGCGAGCCGCGCGACACGACCAAGACCGAGCCGAGCCTGGTGGTCCGCGAGTCCTCCGGCCCGGTTCCCGCCTGATTGTTTGTAGCCCTCTGCGGGTTGCATCGGATTCTGACACCGGTTACCAAGCGAGCCGAAACGGCCATCCGCAAGACCGCCGGCTAAACAGGGAGCAGACGCAACGCCATGGCCAGGCCTCTGAATTTCCACGACGATCGCCTGTTCCCGGCCGATCCGAGCACGCGATCCTACGCACGTGGCCTCTACGCGTTGGTCAAGGACCTGCCGATCATCAGCCCGCACGGGCATACCGATCCCAGCTGGTTCGCGACCAATGAGCCCTTCCAGGACGCCACCGACCTGCTGCTGGCGCCGGACCACTATCTGTACCGGATGCTGTACAGCCAGGGGATCAGCCTGGATGCGCTGAAGGTGCGGTCCAAGGCCGGCGTTCCAGCGACCGATCCACGCGCGGCGTGGAAGCTGTTCGCCAGCAACTTCCACCTCTTCCGCGGCACGCCGTCGTGGATCTGGCTGAACCACGTGTTCTCCAAGGTGTTCGGCTTCACCGAGTTCCTCGACGCCTCGAACGCCGACGACTATTTCGACCGCATCAACGAAGCCTTGGCCACCGACGCCTTCCGGCCGCGCGCTCTGTTCGACCGCTTCAACATCGAGACCCTGGCCACCACCGAGGGGCCGCACGAGACGCTGAAGCATCACCACGCCATCCGCGAAAGCGGGTGGGGCGGCCATGTGATCACCGCCTATCGTCCCGACGCGGTCATCGACTTCGAGGATGAGCGCTCGCCGCGCGCTTTCGAACGCTTCGCCGAGACCTCGGGTCAAGACGTCTACAACTGGAAGAGCTACCTCGAAGCGCACCGCCTGCGCCGGGCCGCCTTCATCGACGCTGGCGCCACGTCGTCTGACCACGGTCACCCGACGGCGGCCACCGCCGACCTCTCGGACGTCGAGGCCGAGGCGCTGTTCGACAGCTTGGTGAAGGGTGACGTCACGCCCGAGAAGGCCGAGCTGTTCCGCGCCCAAATGCTGACCGAAATGGCCAAGATGAGCCTGGACGACGGGCTGGTCATGCAGATCCATCCAGGCTCGCACCGCAACCATAACGCCGGCCTGTTGGCCACGCACGGTCGCGACAAGGGCGCCGACATCCCGATGCGCACCGAGTACGTCTCGGCGCTGAAGCCGCTGTTGGGCCGCCTGGGCAATGACCCGCGCCTGTCGGTGATCCTGTTCACCCTGGACGAGACTACCTACAGCCGCGAACTGGCCCCGCTGGCCGGCCACTATCCGGTGCTGAAGCTGGGTCCGTCCTGGTGGTTCCACGACAGCCCGGAAGGCATGATGCGCTTCCGCGAGCAGGTCACCGAGACCGCTGGCTTCTACAACACCGTCGGCTTCAACGACGACACCCGCGCCTTCCTGTCGATCCCCGCCCGCCACGACGTGGCGCGCCGAGTCGACAGCGCTTTCCTGGCCCGCATGGTCGCCGAGCACCGCATGGACCTCGTGGAGGCCGAGGAGCTGATCGTCGATCTGACGTACAACCTGCCTAAGAAGGCCTACAAGCTGGACCAGCGTCCGGACTGGGCTCGCCCGACCACGCTGCGCGCCGCCGCCGAATAAGAACACCCTTCCGGAGACTTCCTGATGTTCGCCAAGACCTACCACGCCACCCATCCGGACATGATGTTCGCGGTCAGCAACGACGACCTGCGCGATCGCTACCTGATGCAGGGCCTGTTCCAAGACGGCCAGATCGTCCTGACCTACAATCACGCCGAACGCTTCGTCGTCGGCGGCGTCGTCGCCACCACGGCGATCAAGCTGCCCGACCAGACCGAGCCCGCCTCGGCCGCCGGCCACCCCTTCCTGGAGCGCCGTGAGCTTGGCGTGATCAATGTCGGCGAGACCACCGGCAAGATCACCGTCGACGGCGTCGTCTACGAGATCGTTCCGCGTGACGGCCTGTACGTCACCATGGGCGCGAAGGATGTGACGTTCGAAGGCGTGGGCGGCGCCGCGGCCCGCTTCTATCTGGTCAGCCTGCCGGCCCACGCGTCGTTCGAGACCAAGAAGCTGGCCTTCGCCGACGCCGTCGCCCTGGAGCGCGGCGCGCTGGAGACCTCCAACGAGCGCACCATCTACCAATACATCGTGCCGACCACCTGCAAGTCGGCCCAGCTGCTGCTGGGCATGACCGTGCTGAAGACGGGCAGCGTCTGGAACACCATGCCGCCCCACCTGCACGACCGCCGCTCGGAGGCCTATTTCTACTTCGGCCTGGGCGAGAACGACCGGGTCTTCCACTATATGGGCGAGCCGGACGAGATGCGTCACATCGTGATCGCCAACGAAGAAGCTGTGATGAGCCCGCCGTGGTCGATCCACATGGGTTCGGGCACCGCCAACTACACCTTCATCTGGGCGATGGGCGGCGAGAACCTCGACTATACCGACATGAACGTGCTGGACATCTGCCAGCTGAAGTAGGGGCGAAAGCCCGCGCACTCCCGACCTGTCATCCCGGGCGGAGCGCAGCGTAGACCCGGGACCGCCCAAGGCGCTTGCGCTTGCGGCGGTCCCGGCTTCCGCCGGGATGACAGCATTTCTAGACAGGAACTCGCCATGGCCAATCCGTTCAGCCTCGAAGGCAAGGTCGCGCTCGTCACCGGCGCCAACACCGGCATCGGGCAGGGGATCGCCATCGCCTTGGCGCAAGCCGGCGCCGACATCGCCGCGGCGGGTCGCAGCGAACCGACCGAGACTCAGGCCGCCGTCGAGGCGCTGGGCCGCAAGTTCCTGTCGATCAAGGCCGACTTCGGCTCGATCGAACCCGTCCAGCGCGTGGTCGACGAGACCGTCGCCGCGTTCGGCAAGGTCGACATTCTGGTCAACAATGCCGGCATCATTCGTCGCGCCGACTCGATCGAGTTCTCGGAGGCCGACTGGGACGCGGTGATGGACACCAATCTGAAGGTCGTCTTCTTCCTGACCCAGGCCTTCGCCAAGCAGGCGCTGAAGCAGGGGGGCGGCAAGGTCATTAACATCGCCTCCTTGCTCTCGTTCCAGGGCGGCATCCGCGTGCCGTCCTACACGGCCGCCAAGTCGGGCCTGGCCGGCCTGACCAAGATCCTGGCCAACGAGTGGGCGACCAAGGGCATCAACATCAACGCCATCGCCCCCGGCTATTTCGACACGAACAATACCGAGGCCCTGCGCGCCGATCAGGACCGCAACGCGGCCATCCTGGCCCGCATCCCGGCTGGCCGCTGGGGGCGTCCGGAGGACATCGGCGGAGCCGCCGTGTTCCTGGCGTCGTCGGCCGCCGACTACGTCCAAGGGATTACTCTGCCCGTGGATGGCGGCTGGCTGGCCCGTTAGCGAAACGAAAACGCGCAAAAATACGATGGTAGCGCAACCATCGTGCTGGGCGGCTTTCCCCGCCCGGTGAAGCGCGCTAGAGGGCGCCGCGGCGTTGGCGCCTCGGTTCGCCCTGCGGCGCCCAACGCGTTTCTAGATCCATTCCAGTACGGGATCGCCGCCTCGGCGGTCCCTGGAGTCCGCCCATGCGCAACCCGGCCCTGTCGATCGACGTCGACCGCCCGACCAGCCGTTACGTCCGTCAGAACGCCAATCTGCTGAGCGATCTGCTGGCCGAAGCCATCGCCTATCTGGAAGGCGACGAGGCCGCCGCCCTGGTCGCCAAGGCGCGCAGGGCCGCTTCCCGCGAGGATGTGGCCAATGGCGACGCGCCGGTGCTGGACCATTTGTTCGCCGACCTCTCGACCGAGCAGGCCGTGTTCCTGGCCCGGGCCTTCGCCAGCCACTCGCTGCTGGCCAATATCGGCGAGGACGTCGCCGGCCGCCGCCGCCACGCCGAGGCCGACGCCCAGCCGGGCGACGAGCGTCCGCGCACCCTGATCGACGCCGTCCGCATCCTGAAGGCTCACGGCAAGACCGACGCCGAGCTGGCCAAGATCTTCGCGGCCATGAACGTGGTGCCGGTGCTGACCGCCCACCCGACCGAAGTCCGTCGCCGCAGCATGGTCGACCGCGAGACCGAGATCTCGCGCCTGATGGCCCTGCGCCGCCACCATTTGCCGCCGGACCTGGACGCCGAGATCCGCGAGAGCCTGTTCCGCGAGATCGCCCTAATGTGGCGGACCCGTCTGTACCGGCCCGAGCGGATCACGGTGAAGGACGAGATCCGCAACGCCCTGTCGATCGTCCGCACCTCGATCCTGCCGGCGATCATCGACCTCTATGGCGACTGGACCGGCAAGATCGGCCAGCACGGCCACCTGGCGCCGCTGCTGAAGATGGGCTCGTGGCTGGGCGGCGACCGCGACGGCCACCCCGGCGTCAACGGCGAGACCCTGAAGCTGGCCTTCGCCTCGCAGTCGCGCGTGATCCTCGACTGGTACGCCGGCGAAGTGCGCAAACTGTGGTCTAATCTCGCGGTCTCGACAGCCTATACGCCGGTCTCGGAGGAGCTGCTGGCCCTGGCGGCCCAGACGAAGGACCCGTCGGTCCATCGCCTGGACGAGCCTTATCGCCTGGCCCTCGAATTGGTTTTCGACCGCTTGACCGCCGTGTCCCAGAAGCTGACCGGCCAACCGGTGGCCTATGCCAACGGCGCCACCGACGTCGATCCGTACGGCCATCCGGACGCCTTCGTCGCCGATCTGACGGTCATTATCGACAGTCTGGAACGCAACGGCGGCGAGCGCTTGGTCGGCTCGGCCCTGCGCACCCTGGTCGCGGTGGCCAAGGCCTGTGGCTTCCACCTGATGAGCCTGGATCTGCGCCAGAACGCCGACGTTCATGAGCGCACGGTCCACGAGCTGTTCCAGCGCGCCGGGGCCGGCGTCCGCTATCTGGACCTCGACGAGGACGCTCGCTGCAAGGTGCTGATCGAGGAGCTGTCGCACCAGCGGCCGCTGGTCTCGCCGTTCACCGCCTATAGCGAGGAAACGACGAAGGAGCTGGCGACCATGGACGCCGCCGCCCAGGCGGTGCGCGATTACGGTCATGGATGCCTGGGGGCTTACATCATTTCGAAGGCGGCGACCCTGTCCGACATCCTCGAGCCGCTGGTTCTGCTGAAGCAGGTTGGCCTGGTCTGGGGCGGGGCCGCGCCGCGCGCCTCGGTCAAGGTCGCGCCGCTGTTCGAGACCATCGGCGACCTGGAGAACGGCCCGGCCGTGCTGCGCCAGTGGCTGGAGATGCCACTCAGCCGGACCATTCTGGGCGATCGGCCGGTGCAGGAAATCATGCTCGGCTATTCGGACTCGAACAAGGACGGCGGCTATGTCGCCAGCCGTCGGGGCGTGGCGCGCGGCGCCTCGGCCCTGGCGTTCGAGGCCGACCGGATGGGCGTCGGCCTGCAGCTGTTCCACGGCCGCGGCGGCAGCGTCGGGCGGGGCGGGGGACCGGCCGCCGAGGCCGTGCTGGCCCAGCCGGCCGGCACCGTCCAGGGCCGCATCCGCATGACCGAGCAGGGCGAGATGATCGCCCGCCGCTTCGGCGACCAGCCCACCGCCCGCCGCAACCTGGACGGCCTGGCCGCCGCCGTGTTGATCGCCAGCGACCGGCCCGTCCACCGCCCCGATCCCAAGGTCGAGGCCGCCATGACCGCCCTGGCCCAGAGCTCGTTCGAGGGCTATCGGGCGCTCGTCTATGACGATCCGGCGTTCGAGGACTTCTTCTGGTCGGTCACGCCGATCAGCGAGATCGCCCGTCTCAACATCGGCAGCCGTCCGGCCAGCCGCACCGCCAGTCGCAAGATCGAGGACCTGCGCGCCATTCCGTGGGTGTTCAGCTGGTCGCAGGCCCGCTTCATGCTGCCGGGCTGGTATGGCTTCGCCTCGGGCGTCGAGCGGGCCGGCCTGTCGGTCGAGCAGCTGCGCGACCTGGCCGGAAACTTCGACTTCTTCGCTTCGCTGCTGTCGAACATGGAGCTGGCCCTGGCCCAAAGCCACATGGGCATCGCCGCCCGGTACGTGGCCCTGTCGCCGGACAAGGCCGACGCTCAGCGGATCTTCGCGACCATCCAGCGCGAGCACGAGGCCGCCACCCGCCTGGCGCTGGAGATCCGCAACGGCGCGGCGCTGCTCGACAACCAGCCGGACCTGGCCGAGTCGGTCGCCCTGGCCGGCCGCTCGGTGGATCCCCTGAACCATCTGCAGCTGGAGCTGCTGTCGCGACGCCGGGCCGGAGACCAGGACGAGTCGCTGCGTCTGGCCATCCAATTGACCGTCGCCGGCATCGCGGCGGGTCTGCGCAATACGGGGTAAGGGCGGAGAGGGAGAGGCGGGCCGAAACGCGGATTGGCCAAGCCCGCAAAGGCTTTCATTTTCAACGCTTTGCCGGCCGGCATTTCCCAACTCCACGGCGCTTGCGCTGTCCGCCGCTTTCTGTTTATCTGCGCATGACACCGGTGGCTAAGTGGCCAGGCCACTTTTCTGGTTTTCCGTGACACCGGTGTCACAACGGTTCGGTTCAGCGTCGTGGTTGGCCGTCTCGTTTGCGGCTCTTTGAGCTCGCTCCTGCGCAAACTTCCGGGGCGTCGGGTCATGCCGGCGCCCTCACTTTTGCGTCCGGAACGGGCCAGGGGCGGCAAGGCAAAAAGGGTTCGGGGAAGGAAGCGACGACCAGAGACTTTCACGCGGAGCGGCCGGGTTCGGCCAGGTTTTCGCGTCCCGCGCCCCATTAGTTCTCCGTCGCGGCGCCCCCGGTATGGCGCCGGCGCGCGACGCGGTCTAAGGGAACGCCCTGAGCCACTACCGGCGAAATATTGCTCGTGCGGCGGCCCAAAAGGCCATCCGCGCAAGAACGATCCTTCGGGAAGGAGTTTACGATGGTGAAAGACCGTATGGCGGTGCTGACCGCCCTGATGGACCAAGGCGTGATCCCGGTTTTCTATCACCCGGACGTCGAGGTCTGTAAGAGCGTGATCCAGGCCTGCGCCGACGGCGGCGCGCCTTGCATCGAGTTCACCAACCGCGGCGACTTCGCCAGCCACGTCTTCTACGAAGTCACCCGCTACTTCGCCGAGGCCGATCCGCGCGTGATCATGGGCGTGGGCTCGATCGTCGACGCCCCGACCGCCGGCATCTACATCGCCAACGGCGCCAAGTTCGTCGTCGGCCCGATCCTGAACGCCGACGTCGCCAAGGTCTGCAACCGCCGCAAGATCCCGTACTCGCCGGGCTGCGGCTCGGCCTCGGAGATCTCTTACGCCGAGGAACTGGGCTGCGAGATCGTCAAGGTGTTCCCGGGTTCGTCGGTCGGCGGCCCCGATTTCGTCAAGGCGGTGCTGGGCCCGATGCCCTGGACCCGCATCATGCCGACGGGCGGCGTCGATCCGGACGAGGCCTCGGTCAAGAAGTGGTTCGGCGCGGGCATCGTCGCCGCCGGCATGGGCTCCAAGCTGATCACCCAAGAAATGCTGGACGCCAAGGACTACGCGGGCATTTCCAAGAAGGTCCGCGAGACGGTTGATCTGATCAAGAAGGTTCGTGGGAAGGCCTAAATGACCGACAATATCCTCAACATCCGCCCGGCTTCGGAAACGAAGTGGGACTGTGCTTCCTTCGGCGAAGTGATGCTGCGCTTCGACCCGGGCTTCGGCCGGGTCCGCAACGCCCGTCAGTTCCAAGTCTGGGAAGGCGGCGGCGAATACAACGTCGCCCGCGCTTTCCGCAAGTGCTGGGGCAAGCGCTCGACCGCCGTCACCGCCCTGCCGGTGAACGACCTGGGCTGGCTGGTCGAGGATCTGATGATGCAGGGCGGTGTCGACACCTCCCACATCATCTGGCGCGACTTCGACGGCCTGGGCCGCAACACCCGCGTCGGCCTGAACTTCACCGAAAAGGGCTTCGGCGTTCGTCCGGCCCTGGGCTGCAGCGACCGTGGCCACTCGGCCGCCTCGCAGATTCGCCCCGGTGAAGTGAACTGGGAAAAGCTGTTTGGTGAGGAAGGCGTGCGCTGGTTCCACACCGGTGGCATCTTCGCGGCCCTGGCCAGCAACACCGCCGAGGCCGTGATCGAAGCGGTCGAAGTGGCCCGCAAGTACGGCACCGTGATTTCCTACGACCTGAACTACCGCGCCTCGTTGTGGAAGTCGCAGGGCGGCAAGGAAGGCGCCCAGAAGGTCAACCGTCACATCGCCCAATATGTCGACGTGATGATCGGCAACGAAGAAGACTTCACCGCCTGCCTGGGCTTCGAAGTCGAAGGCCTGGACGAGCACATCAGCGCGATCGATCCGGCCAACTTCAAGAAGATGATCCAGACGGCCGTGAAGGAGTTCCCGAACTTCAAGGTCGCCGCCACCACCCTGCGCAACGCCAAGACCGCCTCGGTCAACGACTGGTCGGCGATCCTGTACGCCGGCGGCGAGTTCTACGCCTCGATGATGCGCGAAAACCTCGAGATCTACGACCGCGTCGGCGGCGGCGACGGCTTCGCCTCCGGTCTCGCGTTCGGCTTCATGGAAGGCAAGGGCCCCCAGGCCGCCGTCGAATACGGCGCGGCTCACGGCGCCCTGGCCATGACCACCCCGGGCGACACCTCGATGGTGCGCCAGGCGGAAGTCGAGGCCGTGATGAAGGGCAAGGGCGCGCGGGTCATCCGCTAGGCGTCTCTTTCTCCTGGAAGAAGATGGAGCCCTCGGTCGCAAGGCCGGGGGCTTTTTCTTTGACGTAGGGCGAGGTCTCGTCGCCGTTCTCGTCGTACTCGACCTTCTGATAGCCCGGCGGGATGGGCTCCCCGGGCTTGAAGTAGCTGATCGCGCCATAGGCGCCGCGGTAGGTGTACTTGCGTCGCTCTTCGAGTTGGATCGCGAGCGCGGTGAAACGCTCGACCAGTTTCGCGTGAAGCCAGGCTCGTTTGCGGACGTTGCGCCGGCTGGCTCGGGTGCCGTTCGGGGAGCGTTTCTGACGCGGTTTGCGGGGCAGGGGCATGGGGCGGGTCTCCATCGTGGATCCTCCCCTCGGGGGGAGGCGGCCCAGAGGGCCGGAGGGGCAGCTCCGCATAGGGCGCGCTGGCCCCCTCAGCTCCCCCAACGGGGAGCGGCAGCTTGGGCGAACGAAATCGGCTCGCGGCGAGGACCGCGAGGTCGGGGAGGGATGCGGGGCGCCGGACGTTCGTCCGGAGTTGAGTTTGTAGTACCGTTTCGACGAAGCCTGACGCCCCGCGCGATCGTTGTTCGCCAGCGTCCCGTCGGGTGGCCCTGTTCAGGCCTTACCGGGACCCGGACCTCGCCGTTTCCGGCAAGCTCCAGAGGTCGAAGAGGACGGGCTTGCAGCCTGACACGCCCTTTTGCCTTCGACCACGCCGACGGCGGGCGGGTGAGCCCAGCAAGCTCATCCCCGGACCGTCCGAGTATCCCCCTCGAACCTGGCCCCGCTCGATCGCCCCCCGAAGCCGCGAAGGTCGCTGGCCGCGCGCCCTCCCCAGTGCTTCGAGGTGGAGCTACTATAGGCCGGCGCACAGGGCCGGGGACGGAGAAGGCTGAACGCTCGTCGATGTCCCCCGCAGCGTCACGCTGCTTCAGAGGATCTCGTAGGTCTCGTAACGGACCCCGCCGGCGACGCGGCCGCCTTGCGCGACGCAGACCACGCCGTTGATCCAGGCGTATTTTTCCGAGGCGGTTTCGAAATAGGGCGTGGTTCTGAGATAGTAGGCCGAGGGATCCACCGCCTCGCCCCGCGAGAGGCGCGCGTCGACCTCGGGCGAGGCGCGGCGGATTCCGCGATAGGTCATCAGGATGTTATCCCCGTCGTCGGTGACGAGCAGCAGGCGGACATCCTGCTGAAACGCGCCGTCCGATCGCATCAGCAACAGGTCTGAGCCGATCAGCGGCGAAACGACGCCCCGCAGGCGGTCGCCCTCGAAGACGCCGCCCGACACCGGGAAGATCCGGCGTCCGCCGGCCGGGGTCTGACCCAAGTCGATGGTGGGGTGCAGGTGGATGGTCAGGGTGAAGAGGGGGCGCGATTGCAGGGACACGTGATGGCTCCGTTTCGATCGCTCAGATGTGGCGCCGTCGCTCGCGTCGGCAAAACGCGCTTTGCTCGCGATCACCGAAAGGGAAACTTGCGATGACTCCGTCCCTGGAATCGCTGAGGTTCTTCGCCGCGTGCGTCCGGGCGGGCAGCTTCGCCGCCGCCGCCGAGCGACTGTGCGTGACGCCGGCCGCCGTCAGCCTGCGCGTACGCACGCTGGAAAAGGCGCTGGGCGTGTCGCTGTTCGTCCGCAGCGGGCCCAGGATCGCGCCGACGACCGCCGCGCTGGCGCTGGCGGATCGGGTTGAGCGCGGGCTGAAGGAGATCGATCTCGGCCTCGCCGAGTTTCACGCCGCTCCGCCGCGCATCCGGGTGACCGCGCCGCCCAGTTTCGCCGCCCGCTTCCTGGCGCCGCGCATCCCGCGGTATCGCGCCCTGAACCCCGGCGTCGGGATCGAGCTCGACGTCTCCGCCGACCCGCGCCCGAACGAGGCTTTCGACGTCGCGATCCGGACCGGCGCCGGCGCCTGGCCCGGCCTGGAGGCGTGGGCGCTGTTTCCGGTCGACCTGACGCCGATGCTGTCGCCTGCCTTGGTTGCGGGGCACGCCCTGGCTGAGCCCTCGGACCTGCTGCGGCTTCCGCTGCTGCCGCATCCGGACTGGATCCGCTGGCTGGCCCAGGTCGGCGCCGACAGTGGGGCCGTCCGCTACGCCGCGATCGAATACCCGACCCACGAGCTAAACGCCGAGGCCGCGATGGCTGGCGAGGGCGTCGCGCTGCTGCCGCGCGCGCTGTTCGGCGGGCTGCTCGATGAGGGCCGGCTGGTCGCGCCGTTCGACCAGGCGCTGGCCGACGCCGACTGGCATTTCGCCGTGGTTCGCGAGGGCGAGACCCGTCCCGAGGCCAGGGCTTTCCTGGCGTGGCTGAGCGCGTCGGCGGCTAGAGCCTGTCGAGTTCAGGTGGACTCATCTGAACGCGATAAACAGGCTCTAGAGTCAAAAGTTTAGCGCGCGTTTTAAGGGCGAAACCGCTCACACTTTCGCCCAACGCGCTCTAGCGCGCCGAGAACCGCAGCATCGCGGGAACCGCCGGGACGCCGGTCGTCGAGGTGAAATTCCGGAACCGCTCGCTGTTGAAGCCGATCCAGTAATCCTTCCCCGGCTCGACCACGCAGTCCAGCGTGAAGCTGCGCCCGTCCTTTGACTGGGTCGGCGTGGAGGCGCAGGTCGGATAGCTGGCCTTGTCGCGGGCCACGAACGAGTAGCCGCCCGGCCGCATCGGCTGGTCGAAGGTGACCTTGATGGCGATCTTGCCGGCCGCGACCTCGGCGGCGACGGCGGGGTAGGTCTGGACCACGCGGGGCGGACCCGCCGGCGCCGCGTGGCCGACCACGGCGAGGGCGGCGAAGGCGCCGGCGGCGGAAGCCAGGATGATCATCGAAAGCGCTCCGAGCAGTACGGGCCAGCGGACCCGGAAGGTGAGGGGATGGCCACCGATGTCGCTGTGGGCGGTCGGCGCGGCCACCCCGATTTTGTCGTCCCAAGTTTCTTGGGGCGTCGATACGCGCCGCGCCAGTTCGCGGCTGCTGCCCACGCCCGTCTTGCGCCGCGCCTCGCGCAGCCGCTCGTTGACCGCGCCCTCGGTCAGACCCAGGGCGGTCGCGGCGCTCTTGGCCGTATGGCCGCGGGCCAGCAACAGCAGCACCCGCCGTTCGGCCTCTGACAAGCGCGGGAGATCGGGCATTGGCGGTTTCGGCTCAGCTCCAGGATGAGCCGGCAGATCAGCACGCTTCGGGCGTATGCGGCAACGCTCGGCATCATGATCGGGCGTCCAGCGGAACGCCCGGGGGCGCTCCCGGGTTGATCTGGCGTGGTTCAATCGTGCGAGTTCACGCAAATGACGTCGCCAGCTCTCCCGTCCACTCCAGCCGTCGGCGCCGCCCGCCGATGCGGCGTGGCCGTGCTGGCGCTGTGTCTGGGCTTGGGGACGGCCGGCGCGGCGTTGGCGGGCCAGCAGGACAAGAAAATCCCCCAGACCTCGGCGGAGGCCAATAGCGACAACCTGGGCTCGGCCATGGCCGCACCGCTGCGCGACATCAATGTCGTGCGCTCCCAGATCCCCGACCTGCTCAAAAAGGCCGTCGCCGACCCCTACGCGTCGCCCAAGATGGGCTGTGAGCCGTTGAAGGCCGAGATCGACGATCTCGACGCCGTGTTGGGCGACGATTACGACGACCAGAAGGACCCAAAGAAGAGCGAGAGCGTGTCCAAACCCATGCTGGCGGTGGTGGCTCGCACCGTCACCGACGTCATCCCGATGCGTGGCTGGGTGCGTCAACTGACCGGGGCCGAGCGCCACGACCAGATGGTCCGCGAGGCCATCAAGGCCGGCTTCGTGCGGCGCGGCTATCTGAAGGGTCTCTACAACGCCGGCGCATGCAAGGGGAACCGGACCGTCTTCATCGCCGCCAAGCCCGCGCCGAAGCCGGTGTTCGTGGCCGCCGAACCAGTCGCGCCGGTCCTGGTGGCGGCTGAACCTTCGCCGGTTCTGGTCAATGCGCCGCTGGCGCCGTTCAGCAGCGTGGTGAAGGTCGCGACGGCGTCGGAGGCGCCGGGGGCGCCGCGCTAGGTCTCTAGCCCCGCACGAAGATGTTGCGCAGCCACTGGGCGCCGACCTTGGCGGCTTCGCCCCAGTCCTCGACATCGTCCAGCGCCTCGGGCCTGTAGCCCCAGGGATTGAACACCTTCAGCCGGGGGACCTTGGCGAAGGCGGCCGCGTTGCGCGTGGCCAGGGTCAGGCCGTGCTCCAGAGCGGTGGCGGCCAGCAGGGCGTCGCGCGAGTCGGCCAGCGGCACGTGAGCCCGGCGGCGGACCACGGCGGCGTCGATCGCCAGCACACGGCCCTCGAAGGCCGGCGCCACGCGGTCGTCCAGCCAGTCGCGGAGCGCGGCCCGCCGCGTCTTGTCCTTGCGCTCGGCGCGGGCGGCGGCGGTCTCGAGCTCCAGCAGGGTCAGGGCCGAGATGAACAGGCTGGAGCGCGCCGCGCCGGCGGCCCAGGCGGCCAGGCCCGGATCGGTCGCGCCGGCCTTGGCGTTGCGCAGCTCGAAGACGAGGTCGGTGTCCAGCAGGTGCATCAGAGGTCCCCAAGCTTGTCCCAAGTCTCCGCCTGGCGCGCCTGCTCGAGGTCGACGGCGGGCAGGCCTGGCATGGCCAGCAGGTCGACGATGGTCTCGGTCTGGCCGGTCAGGCGGCGATAGGTCTCGACGCTCATCAGCACGTGCGTGGGGCGGCCGCGGTCGGTGATGAACACCGGCTCGATTCTCGCCGCGCGCTTGGCTTGGCTGACATCCTGATTGAATTCGCGGCTGGTCAGGATCTTCATCGCCGTCCGCTTCCCCCAAATTGACAAGGCTGTCTTGTAGGTACGTTACTACATTGTGTCGTTGCGGCAACAGAAAATAAGCCAACGAAAACAATCTGCTGATGGGGCTGTCAAAAACGCTTCGGCCCGATTGCGCATCGCGCCGATCTCTGCGCGGGCTTGAGGTCAAGGCGCAAAGCCAAGACAGCCATTAGGGGGCTCAAGACAGTGTCAGACCTACTTTCGCAGACGTTCGCCGTGGCGGCGGATCTGCTGAACAAGCACGGACCGGCGACCAAGGCGGCCGCGCACAGCTTCTCGCCGACCGACTTTTCAGTGCACTTCTTCCTGCAGCTGGCCGTGATCGTGCTGACCTGCCGCGTCGTCGGCTGGCTGGGCCAGAAGCTGTTGAAGCAGCCCCAGGTCGTGGGCGAGATGATCGCCGGCGTAGTCCTAGGCCCGTCGCTGCTGGGCCTGCTGGCCCCCGACCTGCAGGCGGCGATCTTCCCCAAGGAGACCAGGAGCATCCTGTACGTCGGCGCCCAGCTGGGCGTGGGCCTCTACATGTTCATGGTCGGCACCAGCTTCCAGGCCGGCCACTTCAAGGCCAAGGCCAAGAGCGCGATGAGCGTCTCGTTCGCCGGCATCGCCGCGCCGTTCCTGATCGCGGCGGCCATCACGCCGTTCCTGCTGAAGGTCCCGGGCTTGTTCGCGGCTGGCATTAGCCAGGCCAACGCCACCCTGTTCATGGGCGCCTGCATCGCCCTGACCGCCTTCCCGATGCTGGCCCGGATCATCAACGAACGCGGCCTGGCCAAGACCTCGCTGGGCACGCTGTCCCTGACCGCCGGCGCCTTCGACGACGCCGTCTCGTGGTGCGTGCTGGCCCTGGTGCTGGCGACGTTCGGCGGCGGCCCCGGCGTGGCCGGCCTGGCGATCGGCGGCGGCTTGCTGTGGGTGCTGTTCGTCACCACCATGGGCCCGAGGATCCTGGCCCCGCTGGGCCGCATGGTCGAGCGCGAGGGGCAGATGAGCACCCACGTGCTGGCCCTGGTCATCCTGGCCTTCTGCGTCTCGGCCTTCCTGATGGACGCCGTCGGCATCCACGCCATCTTCGGCGGCTTCATCCTGGGCGTGGTCATGCCGCGCGGCCTGCTGGTCGAGGAGCTGAAGAAGAAGGTCGAGCCGATCGCGGTCGTGCTGCTGCTGCCGATGTTCTTCACCTATTCGGGCCTCAACACCCGCATGGACATGGTCAATTCACCCAGCCTGCTACTGATCGCGGGCGGGGTCCTGGCCGCTTCGGTCGTGGCCAAGTGGGGCGCCTGCTACCTCGCCGCCCGTCTGACCGGCGAGAACCACGCCACCGCCATGGGCATCGGCGCGCTGATGAACTCGCGCGGCCTGATGGAGCTGATCATCATCAATATCGGCCTGCAGAAGGGCATCATCGGCCCGACCCTGTTCTCGATGCTGGTGCTGATGGCGATCGTCACCACGGTGATGGCCAGCCCGCTATTCGAGGTCGTCTACGGCAAGAAGGCCCGCGAGTCGGGCGAGCTGGGCGCCGTTCCGGACGCCGCGGCCGCCTAGCGATCGTGGGAAATCATCTCTCCCCCTGGGGCCGCCTCCTCGCGAGAGGCGGCCCCTTTTCTAGGTCAGGCCGGCTCCAGCGCCTTGTCGAAGCCGAAGCGGTTGATCTGGGCGATCAGGTCGCGGTGGCTGGGCAGGTCCTGGGTCGCGCGGTCGGCGAAGCCGCGGATCTTGGCGAACAGCTTGGCGGCGCTGGCCACGTCGGGAAACTCGCCGGCCCCGTCGGTCAGGTCGGTTTTGAAGCCCATGCCGTACAGAATGTACTGGTAGTTGAAGAAGGCGAAGGTCTCGAGATCCAGGATGAAATCGAACCGCGCGGGCGGGCGGTGCTTCCACTGCTCCAACAGGTCGAGCAGCCGTTCGGGGATCGAGGCGGGATCGGTATTTTCGCGCCAGAACGGCTCGGTCCGGCGGCTCAGGGCGTAGTGCAGCTTCAGGAAGACGATGATGTTGTCGTAGCGCGCCGTCATCAGCTCGTTGAAGCGCCGGGCCGGCGCGCTGACCGGGCCCGTGTGCGGGAACAGTTCGGCGATCATCGCCACCGCCGCCTCGATCAGCACCACGCCGGTTGATTCCAACGGCTCCAGGAAGCCGGCCGACAGGCCCACCGAGACGCAGTTCTTGATCCACTGCATCTGGCGATAGCCAGCGTCGAAGCCGATCTTGCGGGGCTCGATCTCCGTTCCGCCCAGATAACCGCGCAGGATCGCCTCGGCCCGGTCGTCGTCGATGTGGTCGCTGGAATAGACGCAGCCGACGCCGCGCGCGCCGGCCAGGCCGATATCCCAGGTCCAACCGGCCTCGTGGGCGGTGGCGATCGTATAGCTCTGGATCGGCGCGTTGGGACGCTCATAGGGCGCGCGGCAGGCCATGGCCCGGTCGGCGAACAGGATCGGCCGCGCCGACTTGAACGGCGAGCCCAGCGCCTTGCCGATCAGCTCGGCCCGGAAGCCGGTGCAGTCGACATAGAGGTCGGCCGAAAGGTCGCCGTGCTCGGGGCAGACGATATAGGCGATGGCGCCGCTGTCATCGAGCACGGCCCCGGTGAGGTTGCCCTTCAGATGACGCACGCCCAGCTCGCGGGCCCGCTCGGCCAGCACCTGGGCCAGCTTGGCGGCGTCGAAATGGTAGGCGTAGTTCAGCGGGCCGGCGAAGTCGCTCTCGTGCGGCCGCTTGGGCGCGCGCTGGGCGTCGGCGACCCGGGCCTGGATGGTCACGGCCTCGGCGAACGGCGCGCGGGTGGCCTCGCTCTGCAGCAGCCAGTAGGGGGCCAGGCTGGTCCCGTCGGTCGAGAACGGCGCCTCGAACGGGTGGAAGAAGCTTTTCGGCTTGCCCGGCTCCGGCGGCTGGGCCCAGTCGACGAACCGGATGCCTTGTTTGAACGTGGCCGAGGTCTCGCGAATGAAATGCGCCTCGTCGATGCCCAGGAACCGCAGGGTGTTGCGGATGGTGGGGAAGGTGGCCTCGCCGACGCCGATGATGCCGATGTCGGGCGATTCCAGCAGGGTGATGTCCAGGTGCGCCTGGTCGGCCACGCGCAACGCCTTGGCCAGATAGGCGGCTGTCAGCCACCCGGCCGTGCCGCCGCCCACGATGAGGATGCTTCGCCTGCGTTGCATGGGGGATAGATAGCAGAGTTCGGGGCGGGGGAGGGAGGTTCGGTGGGACGCCGGCGCCATCCGGCATCGCGGGTGTCTAAGGGCTAACCCCAATTGTGGCGTTCCGGCGACTAGCCTCCCCTGAGCCCTCGGCTCCCGGAAAGGATCTCGCCATGTATTACAGCAGCGGAAATTACGAAGCCTTCGCTCGGCCCCGCAAGCCCCAGGGCGTGGAGAACAAGACGGCGTTCTTCGTGGGCTCGGGACTGGCCAGCTTGGCTGGAGCTGCCTTTCTGATCCGGGACGGACACATGTCCGGCGAGAAGATCACCATTCTCGAACGGCTGGCGCTTCCTGGCGGCGCCCTGGACGGCATCAAGGAGCCCGAGAAGGGCTTCGTGATCCGCGGCGGTCGCGAAATGGAAGAGCATTTCGAGTGCCTCTGGGATCTGTACCGCTCGATCCCGTCGCTCGAGGTCGAAGGCGCCAGCGTGCTCGACGAATTCTACTGGCTGGACAAGGACGACCCGAACTTCTCCCTGCAAAGGGCGACCCAGAACCGCGGCGAGCCCATCGAGGACGTGGCGCGCCTGACCCTGAACGGCAAGGCCCAGAAGGACCTGATCTCGCTCTTCCTGGCGACCCGCGAGGAGATGGAGAACAAGCGGATCAACGAGGTGGTCGGCGAGGACTTCCTGAAGAGCAACTTCTGGCTCTATTGGCGCACCATGTTCGCCTTCGAGGAATGGCACTCGGCCCTGGAGATGAAGCTCTACGTCCACCGCTTCATCCACCATATCGGCGGCCTGGCCGACTTCAGCGCCCTGAAGTTCACGCGCCGGAACCAGTACGAGTCGCTGGTGTTGCCGCTGTACAAATGGCTGACCGATCGCGGCGTCACGTTCCGCTACGGCGTCGAGGTCATCGATGTCGACTTCGACATCACCCCAAAGCGCAAGCAGGCTACGCGCATCCACTGGCGCCAGGATGGGGTCCAGGGCGGGGTCGACCTGGGTCCCGACGATCTGGTGTTCATGACCATCGGATCGCTGACCGAGAACTCCGACAACGGCGACCATCATACGCCCGCGAAGCTCAACGAGGGTCCCGCGCCCGCCTGGGATCTCTGGCGGAACATCGCGGCGAAGGACCCGGCGTTCGGGCGGCCCGACGTCTTCGGCGCGCATATTCCCGAAACCAAGTGGGAGTCGGCGACGATCACCACCCTGGACGCGCGAATTCCGCCCTACATCCAGAAGGTCGCCAAGCGCGACCCGTTCAGCGGCGCGGTGGTCACGGGCGGCATCGTCACCGTCAAGGACTCCAGTTGGCTGATGAGCTGGACGGTCAGTCGCCAGCCGCACTTCAAGCAGCAGCCCAAGGACCAGGTCATCGTCTGGGTTTATTCGCTGTTCGTCGATGCGCCCGGCGACTTCGTCAAGAAGCCGATGCAGGACTGCACGGGCGAGGAAATCACGCAGGAGTGGCTCTACCACATGGGCGTTCCGGTCGAGGAGATCGCCGAGCTGGCCGCCACGGGCGCCAGGGCCGTGCCGGTGATGATGCCCTACATCACCGCCTTCTTCATGCCGCGCCAGGCGGGGGACAGGCCGGACGTCGTGCCCGAGGGCGCGGTCAATTTCGCCTTCATCGGTCAGTTCGCCGAGTCCGCCGAGCGCGACTGCATCTTCACCACCGAATATTCGGTGCGCACGCCGATGGAGGCGGTCTATACGCTGCTGAACGTCGAGCGGGGCGTCCCGGAGGTGTTCAACTCGACCTATGATGTGCGCAAGCTGCTCGCCGCGATCGGGCATGTTCGCGACGGCAAGCCCTTCGACGCACCGGGGCCAGCGTTCCTGCGCGAGCTGCTGCTCAGCAAGATCGACGCCACCGAGATCGGCGACCTGCTGCGCGACGCCCACCTGATCCCGGAATAGCCAGGGGCGGCCTCACCCCTTCGGCGTCACCTTGATCAGCTTGCCGTCGTCCTCGTCGGTCAGGACGTAGATCGCGCCGTCCGGACCGACCGTGACGTCGCGGACGCGGCCGCCGATGTCGGTGAACAGGCGCTCCTCGCCGACCACCTTGCCGTCCTTCAGGACCAGGCGGTCGACGTGCTGCTCCTTCATCGAGCCGATCAGCAGGCTGCCTTTCAGGGCGGGAAACAGGTTGGCCTGATAGAAGGCCATGCCTGATGGCGCGATCACCGGATCCCAGTAGTAGACGGGCTGCTCGAGCCCATCCTTCTGGGTGATCCCGTCGCCGATCGGCTTGCCGGAATATTCCTCGCCATAGGTGATGGTCGCCCAGCCGTAGTTCTTGCCGGGCTCGGGGTGGTTCAGCTCGTCGCCGCCCTTGGCGCCGTGCTCGACGGTCCACAGCTTGCCGCTGGGATCGAGCGCGGCGGCCTGGATGTTGCGGTGGCCCAGCGACCAGATCTCGGGCTTGGCGCCGGCCGTCTTGACGAACGGGTTGTCGGACGGAACCGAGCCGTCGGCATTGATGCGGATCACCTTGCCCAGGGTGGCGTCCAGATGCTGGGCCTGGACGCGGCCTTCCAGGATCGAGCGCTCGCCGGTGGTGATGAAGAGCTTGCCGTCCTTGGCGAAGACCAGGCGGCCGCCGAAGTGCAGGGCGCTGTCCATCTTCGGGGCCTGGCGCCAGATGACCTGGACGTTCTCCAGCTTCGGCGCGGCGCTCAGGACCAGCTTGCCGCGCGCGACGGCCGTGCCGTTCACGCCGCCGTCCGCTTCCGCGTAGGACCAGTAGACCAGGCCGTTGCTGGCGTAAGCGGGATCCAGCGCGACGTCGAGCAGGCCGCCCTGGCCCTCGGCGAACACGGCGGGCAGGCCGGCGACGGCGGGCGACAGCTTGCCGTCCTTGCCGAGGATGCGCAGCCGTCCGGCCCGCTCGGTCAGCAGGATCTCGCCCGAGGGCAGGACGGTCATGCCCCACGGATGGTCGAGGCCGCTGGCCAGCGTCGCGTACTGGCCGACCGTGTTCGAGTTCAGGCCGGGCGCCCGGGTCTGGCCCACGAACGCGGGCTTCTGCTCGGGCGCGTTCGGCGGGCGGGTCTCGACCGGCGCGCCAGCTTGGCCTGGTTGGGCCGGAGCCGGGCCGCAGGCGGCCAGGGCGACGAAGATGGCGAAGGCGGGGAGGGACGGACGCATGAGTCGGCCTTAATCCTGGATGTGCGTCAGATAAGAGGCCGGATCATGGTTCGATCAAGCACCCGGGCTCGGATTTGACGCGTAGGTCCGAAAACCAGCCGATCGTCGCCGGCCCGATCCACAAGGCCACCGCGCCCTTGGCGTCGGCTCCATGCTTCAGGTCGTGGACCACCAGGGTCGGCTGGCGGGCGCCGTCGACGAACAGGCGCGCCTCGCTTCCGCAGACGCGCAGCCGCATCGTGGTCCAGCGGCGCGGAACGAGGTCGACGTAGGTTTCGTAGACGCCGGGCGTCTCCTTGCGCAGCCGCTCCCACGGAAATTCGGGGTGCGAGACGTACTGGACGGCGTGGTTGCGCTGGATTTGGTCGCGCGCGCGGCCGTTCTTCATCCGCAGATAGAAGGCCTCGTAGGTTTCCTTGTCCTGCAGACGGAAGGCCAGGCCGGCGAAGGCGCGGATCGACTCGGCGGCGCCGGGCAGGGCGTCGGCGGCGACGCGCACCTCGATCTCGCCCTCGTGGAAGGTCGGTCCCGGCGCGATGGCCAGGGTCTCGTCGTCGACGACCGCCGTCCCGGCGATCGGCGTCAGCTCGACGGCCTTTCGCCCCTCGAACGTGGTCTCGCGCAGCGTCACGCCGTGCGGCTGGGCCTGGGCCTGGGCCAGGGCTTGGGCGGCGAGAAAGGCGGCGACGAGCGGCATGGAGCCTCAGAGTTCGAGCGGGATTTCGCGACGTTCGGCGGCGGCGCGACCAGTTAGGTCCAGAAGGCCCATGACGCGCAAGGCCTCCTCGACCGGGACCGGCGCGGGCGCGCCGTGCAGGATCGCCTCGCGCACGCCGGCGTAGAAGGCCCGATAGTCGGCCGGGGCCGGGGGGACGTCGGTGTGGACCTGGGTGTCGTTCTCGACGGTGGTCAAGACGCCATGGCGGCTGTCGCGGCCCCAGCCAGGGGCGCCGGGGACCATGCCGGCCTTCAGCTGAGCCTCCTGCGGATCGAGGCCGTGCTTGACGAAGCTGCCGGCGGTTCCATGCACGGCCAGGCGCAGGTCCGAGGCCGCGGTCAGCAGGCTGCCGTGCAGGATCACCCGCAGGGTCGGATAGCGCAGCGTCACGTGGAAATAGTCGTCCGCTTCCCCGCCCGGGCGCTGGACGCCGATGTCGGCGGCGATGGCCAGAGGCTCGCCGAACAACACGAGGGCTTGGTCCAGCAGGTGAGGGCCCAGGTCCATCCAGGCCCCGGCCCCTGGCCCGGCCCGCTCGCGCCAGCGGTCGCGGACTACCGGGCGGAAGCGGTCGAAATGGCTCTCGTACTGGACGATCTCGCCTAGGGCCCCGTCCGCGATCAGCCGCTTGAGGGTCAGAAAGTCGCTGTCCCAGCGGCGGTTGTGGAACACGGTCAGGAGCTTGCCGGCGGCGGTCGCGGCGTCGGCCATGGCGCGGGCCTCGCCGGCGTCGAGGGCGAACGGCTTGTCGACGACGACGTGCTTGCCGGCGTTCAGCGCGGCGATCGCCTGGGGCGCGTGCAGGGCGTTGGGCGTGGCGACGACCACCAGGTCGATCGCCGGATCGGCCAGGGCTGACGGCAGATCGGGCGCGACACGCGCGTCGGGCCAGTCGGCGGCGACCTTAGCCGGGTCACCGGAGACCACGGCGTGCAAGTTCAGACCAGGCGTCGCGGCGATCAGCGGGGCGTGGAAGGTCTTGCCGACATAGCCGTAGCCGACGAGGGCCACGTTGAGGGGACGAAAGGCGGACATGGCCGCGTTCTAAACGAAAAAGGCCGAGGATCGCTCCCCGGCCTTTCCGTGTCTCGCGAACGTGATCCGCTAGCTAGAGCTTCGCGGGCTCCATCTTCGGCGAGAGGACGTGGATGACGATCAGAGCGATCAGATACGCCGAGCCGGCCACCACGAAGATCGGCGTATAGGTGCCGATGCTGTCGAGGACCTTGCCGATGTACTTGGAGAAGGCCATGCCGCCCAGGGCGCCCAGCATGCCGCCGATGCCGACGACCGAGCCGACCGCGCCGCGCGGGAACACGTCCGACGGCAGGGTGTAGAGATTGGCCGAGAAGCCTTGGTGGGCGGCGGTGGCGACGCCGATGATCAGCACGGCCAGCCAGACGCTGTCGGCCTTGGCGGCGAACATGACGGGCACGGCCAGCAGGGCGCAGATCAGCATGGTGGTCTTGCGCGCGTTGTTGATGCTCCAGCCCATCTTCATCAGGTTCGACGACAGCCAGCCGCCCGCGACGCTGCCGACGTCGCTGAGCAGGTAGATGGCGATCAGCGGCGGACCGAAGGACTTCAGGTCCAGGCCGTAGCGCTTGCCCAGGAAGTCGGGCAGCCAGAACAGGAACATCCACCAGATCGGGTCGATCAGGAACTTGCCCAGGGCGAAGGCCCAGGTCTCGCGCTTGGTCAGCAGCTTGGACCAGCCGATCTTCTCGACCGGGTCGGCCGGATCTTGCTCGATATAGGCCAACTCGGCGGGCGAGACGCGCTTCTGCTCACGCGGGCGGCGATAGACCAGCAGCCAGATCGGCAACCAGATCAGGCCAGCGACCCCGGTGACGATGAAGGCCATCTGCCAGCCGAAGGCCAGGACGATCCCCGGCACGACCAGCGGCGTGACGATGGCGCCGATATTGGTGCCGGCGTTGAACAGGCCCGTGGCGAAGGCGCGTTCCTTCTTGGGGAACCACTCGGCCACGGCCTTGATGCCGCCCGGGAAGCCGCCGGCCTCGCCGACGCCAAGGCCCATGCGGGCGATAGCGAAGCCGCCGAAGCCGCGCGCGGCGGCGTGGGCGATGTGGGCGACCTGCCAGATGAAGAAGGCGACGCCGAAGCCCCAGCGGGCCCCGATCTTGTCCATGATCCGGCCCCAGGCCATGTAGGCCACGGCGTAGGCGAGCTGGAAGTAGAAGACGAGGTCGGCGTAGTGCGTCTCGTCCCAGCCGAATTCCTTCGACAGGTCGGCTTTCAGGAGTCCGATCGTCTGGCGATCGACGTAGTTGATGACCATCGCCGCGAACAGCAGCGTCACGATCACCCACCGATACCGTCCGATCTTCTCGGACGGCGTGGGGGCCTTCGAAACGTCCATGGACACGCCTTCCTTCCCCGACACCCCGCGCCCTTCGGCTTTTTCACCCGAATGAGGCCGCGCGGCTGCAATCAATGTTTAGAGCACGACGGTCCACGAAATCAGCAGGCCGTTTCGGACGTCGCGCTCGCCTTGGCTATTTCGCCGGCACGGCGACGCAGTCCACGGTTCCGTACGGGCCGAAACTGATGTGGGCCACGTCTCCGGCGACCACGTCGTGAATGCCCGTGGTCGCGCCGGTGGTGACGATCATGCCCTTCTTCAGCGGCTTGCCGCGCGCGGCGACGGTCCCGAGCAGGAAGGCCAACGCGGCCAACGGGGAGCCCGGAATCGTCGCGGCGGTCGCCTTACCGACCGACGCGCCGTTGATGAAGGTCTCGACCGGCATATCCTCCCAGGCGACGTCGCGCCAGTTGGAAATGGCCTGACCAATGATCTGACCATCATTGTTGCCGAAGTCCGACGCCACCACGGTGGGGCCCAGGGCGTTGATGGTCTTCAGCGGGCTGCCGGCGATCTCGACGCCGACCAGCAGCTCGCCGACATAGTCGGCGGCTTCCTCGGCGGTCCATTCGGTCTTGTCGGCCGGGGCGTCCTTGCCCAGGCGGACGATGAACTCGGCCTCGACCGCGCAGAAGCCGCCCTCGATGGCGCGGAACTCGTTCGGGGCGCCGACCTTGGCGTCCTGGACCTTGGACTTGAAGATGCAACCGGCCAGGCGCTCGGCGCCCAGGCGCTCGCGATGCTGCGGCGGCACCAGGCCGACCTTCCAGCCCACCAGTTCGTCAGGCCAGAGGTCGATGGCGATGTCCTGCACCGAATAGCCGGCGGCCATGCTCGAGGGAATCACCCCGCCCGGATAGCCGGGGACGCTGACGCCCGCCTGGCGGGCCTTGACGAATTGGGGGGCGATGGCCGCGGGGGCGAAAACCTCGCTATCGGCCTCAGAAACGGTCACGCCGTAGATCCTCCCTCGAATTCGGCACGGGTCCCGCTTGGCGGGTGTTGTGACGTCTCTAATGGAAACCGGTGTCATTGACAATGCGGGCATGGATGGACGAGGGGACCGTCCGATGACTTGACACCCGTAATAGCGGGTATAGCGTCCCCCGAGAATTACGGATGTAAGCGTCATGCACATCACCGCCGCTGAAGCTCACGTCATGGAAGCGCTCTGGCGCCGCCATCCGCTGTCGGCTGACGATCTGGTCGCGGAAGTCGGGGCGTCGCAGAGTTGGGGCGAGGCCACGGTCAAGACCCTCATCAATCGTCTGCTGAAGAAGAAGGCGATCAAGTCCGAGCGCGCCGACGGCAAGCACGGCTATCGGCCGCTGATCGACCGCAGCGCCTATGTCCATTCCGAGAGCCAGGGACTGCTCGACCGCCTGTTCGAAGGCCAATTGGCCCCTCTGATCAGCCACTTCGCCCAGCACCGCCCGCTGAAGGCCGATGAGGTGGAAAAGCTGAAAAAACTGATCGACGAGATGGGCGAGGGGCGCTGAGTTCACGCGTCGTCATGACGGTGGCTATTGGAGCTTCCCCTAAGCCCGCATTGCCTTGGCTTCAGGGCCGGCCTTCAGCGCCTTGGCCGCCACGTCGAGGCTTCTTACGGGCTT
The DNA here is from genome assembly GCF_040545685.1 of Caulobacter sp. 1776. Taxonomy (NCBI): domain Bacteria; kingdom Pseudomonadati; phylum Pseudomonadota; class Alphaproteobacteria; order Caulobacterales; family Caulobacteraceae; genus Caulobacter; species Caulobacter sp. 1776. Next base: position 261,345 of record NZ_JBEPMI010000008.1, on the reverse strand, counting down.
TTCCGGCTTGTCGTCGTCCTCGTCGGGTCCCGGCCGTGCGCGTAGGGCCGTTACGAAGTTGTCGCGCCAGGCGGTGACGTCCTCGCGCTCGACATTGTCGAACAGGGCTTCCCAGCGCCGCTTGCGCTCCGTCTGATCCATCGAAAGCGCCCGCTCGAGCGCATCTGAGATCTCTTCGGGGCTGTTGGGATTGACGATCAGGGCGTCCTTCATCTGCCGGGCCGCGCCGGCGAAGCGGGACAGGATCAGCACGCCGGGATCCTCCGGATCCTGGGCCGCGACATATTCCTTGGCCACGAGGTTCATGCCGTCGCGCAGCGGCGTGACCAGGCCGACCTTGGCCGCTCGATAGATCCCCGCCAGCTCGTCGCGGCGATACGAGCGGTTGACGTAGCGGATCGGCGTGGAGTCCATCTCGGCATAGGCCCCGTTGATCCGGCCGATCAGGCCGTCCAGCCGGCCGCGCAGGTCCTGGTAGGCCTCGACCTCGTCGCGCGACAGAGGGGCGATTTGCAGCAGCATGACCTCGCGAACCATGTCCGGGTGGTCGTGCAGGAAGCGCTCGAAGCCGATCAGCCGCTCTTCCAGGCCCTTGGAATAGTCGAGGCGGTCGACGCCGACGATCATCTTGCGGAACACGCTATGGGCCATCATCCGGTCGTAGACCTGCCGGGCGGTGGCGCTCCTGGTGATTTCGGCGAAGTCCTTGGCGTCGACGCCGATCGGGAAGGCGGCCGCTTGCAGGCGCTGGCCGAAGGCGAGCAGTTCGCCGCGCTCGTTCTTCGAGCCATGCACCTCCGAGAACACATAGCCCTCGAAGGCCTGCAAAGACTCCTCGGTCTGGAAGCCGATCAGGTCGTAATGGAACAGCGCCTCCACCAGCGGCCGGTGGCGAGGCAGGGTGGTGACCAGCTGATGCGCCGGCCAGGGGATGTGCAGGAAGAAGCCGATCCGGTTGGTCACGCCCATGCGCCGCAGTTCCCGAGCGACCGGGATCAGGTGGTAGTCGTGGACCCAGACGATGTCGTCCGGCTCGATCAGCGGCAGCAGGGTCTCGGCGAACCGCTTGTTGACCCGGTCGTAGCCCTCGCCGAACGAGCGGTCGTAGGCGGTTAGGTCGACGCGATAGTGGAACAGCGGCCACAGCGTCTTGTTGGCGTAGCCGTTGTAATATTCCTGGTAGTCGGTCTCCTCGAGGTCGACGGTGGCGACTGTGACGCCCTCGATCCGCTGCATGTTCAGCTGGCCGGTGAATTCCGGGACGGTCTTGCCGCTCCAGCCGAACCAGATGCCGGAATATTCGCGCAGCGCCGCGGCCAGGGCCATGGCCAGGCCGCCGACCGATCCTTCGCCGCCCTCCGCCGGGTTCGGCGGATTGACGCGATTGGAGACGACGATCAGCCGGCTCATGCGATCACCGGGACCGTAAGGCCTTCCAGCCACTGGAAGACGGCGGCGGGGTCGGCCAGGCGATGACGGGCCTCGGTCGGGCGAGGCTCGCCGACCAGGACGCCAAAGCCGCCCAAGCGTTTGGCGGCCACGAAGCCGTCCTCGTCGGTCAGGTCGTCGCCGATGAACACCGGCGTCGCGCCGGTGAACGGCGCCTCGCGCAGAAAGGCCCGCACCGCCGCGCCCTTGTCGGCGCCGGGCGTGCGCAGCTCGGCCACCATGTCGCCCAGCTGCAGAACGAGGCCCGTAGCCTGCGACAGGCGCTCGGCGGCCTCGATCACCGCGTCAGCGCAGGCCGGGGCCGCGCGATAATGCAGGGCGACGCTGAGGCCTTTGTCTTCGAACAGCAGGCCGCGCTCGCAATGGGCCAGTTCGCCCAGGATGCGGCGGGCGTCCTCGAGGCCGGCGTGAGGTTGGCGGTCGATGATCGCGCCGTCGGCGGCGCGGCGGACCAGGCCATGGACGGCGGCGATCGCGGTCACCCCGCCATCCAGGATGTGATCCAGGTCGGGCAGGGCGCGGCCGCTGACCACCGCGACCCGGTCGTCGAACGCCTCGCGCAGGCGGGCGACCAGGTGCGCGCGGCGCGGGTCGGGGCCCACGTCGTCGGGACGCGGCATGATCGGCGCCAGGGTGCCGTCGAGGTCGAGAAACAGCGCGCAACGGCGCGGCAAGTCGAAGGGCGGGGGCGGGAGGTCGACAGACTCCGCCCGCGAGACCGGCTGAACCGCGGTCATGGCGAGAACCCCCTCATCAGTAAGCAACATGCGGCAAAAACGCCGAACGGCCAGGTTCGATCCCGGGAAGGCGCTCAAGTTTCCGGGATCGCGCGTACCGACGAGAGGGGGAGGCCGCTAGAACAGCAGCTTCCGAACGCTGAACTGGATCACCCGCCCACGCGGATCCAGATAATCTGGCTGGTAGGTCACCGGCGTCGCGCCGGTGGCGTCGCGCACCGTTTGTCGCGTGTCGAACAGATTGTTCACCGACAGGCTCAGGCGCGTGCCTCGCAGGAGCGGGTGCTTCTGGACCAGCTCCCGCCGCACGCCCAGATCGGCGAACAGACGCAGGTTCAGAGTCGCCAGGCTGGAGAAATCCAGGTCGGTGCTCGCGCCGCCGGCGCCGGCGACCACGTGAGTGCCGCTCTGCCAATTGGCCGACAGGCGCGCGCCGAGGCCGTAGTGGATGATCCCCGCCTGGGCCTCGACCTCGTGGCGGGATTGGCCGCCGCCCGAGCCCAGAACGTCGCCGTTCAGCAGATCCAGGGCCGGGATCGCATCGTTGATCGTCACTCGCTCCTTCAGGTGGACGGTGTGGAACAGCGCCAGCTGCAGGCGGGTGGCGCGGGGATTGCCGCCGCCGCCCCGGCCCCCGAAGCCGCCGCGCCCGCCGCCGAAGCCGCCAGAGCCGCGCGCGCCTTGGCCGCCGCCGTCGAAGGCCGGGCGCGGCGGGTCCTCGCCCGTCGGAGGGGTCTGCCCTGGGGTTTGGGCGAGGGTGTCGGGCTGAGGCGTCGGCGCGCGAGCGGCGTCACCGTCGCTGTTGTTCCGGCGCAGCAGTTCCGCGCCAGGCACGGCGGATTGACCGCCCTGATCGCCGTCTCGACCGCCGCCTTGCCGGCCGCGCCAGCCGCCGGGCGGCGGGGGCGGCGTCTTGCCGATCTGGCGCGAGAAGTTCAGGCCCCAGCGGAACTGCTCGCTCTCGCGCCTGGCGAAGTTCACGGGACGGGTGTCGATGCGGGTCAGATTGCCGTCGGCGTCGCGGGTGAAGCGATCGGGGAAGGCCGCCTCGACCGCCGCCGTGGCGGCCGGGAAGCCGGCGACGGGGTTGTTGATCCGGATGCGGGTGTAGTTGGCGGTCAGCGATAGGCCGGTGATCTTCTCGGGCCGGTAGGTTCCGCCCAGCTTCAGGACGTTGCGCTCCTCGGCCTTCAGGTTCGGATTGCCACCGCTGATCCGGGTGACATCGACGCTGGCGCCGCGCACATAGTCGAAGACCTGGGCGTTCGGCGTGGTGACCAGCGGATTGCCCAGCTGGGCGATGCTAGGGGCGTTTTCCTGGCGGGTCATCGAGACGATGAAACTGATCGGCTTGATCGGCGACCAGTTCAGGCCGCCGCCGATCGTGGTCAGGGTCCCGAAATCCGAGACCTGGCGCGCCGCCAGGTTCAGGTTGGTCGACAGGTCGCCGATCCCGGCTCGCACGCCCTTGCGACGGCTGGCCAGCGGCAGGTCGAAGCTGAGCTGGACATTGGCGTCGCCGCGCGACAGCTCGCTGTCGCTCTCCACACCCGAGCGGCGCGAGACCGCTTGCAGTCGCGAGCCGTTGACGCCGGCCTTGAACGTCGTCGACAGGTCGCCGGCCTTGAAATGGGCCAGGGCTCCGTTGGCCACGAACTGCAGGTCGGCCGTGTCGCTGGTCGAGCGGGCGCGGTCGGTCAGCACCAGCTGGCCGTCCAGCGGGGCGAACGGGTTGAAGGTCGGGTCACGGGCGGCGAGGCGGGCGTTGACATTGGTCAGGTCAACGCCGCGATCGGTCAGGGTGGTGCTGACGGCGTGGTCGTAGTTGCCGGTCAAGGACAGCCGCAGGTCTTCGGTGTCGCGGTTCAGCGTGAAGCCGGCATGGCCGGACAGGTCTTTCGACGTCTGGCCCAGTGGGGCTTGCTCGCCGAGATAGCGATAGAGCGCCACGTCGCGGCCGAACGGCGAATAGGGATCTCCGGTCGGGATCAGCAGGCGCGCGCGGGCCGGGCCCAGCAGGGAGTCGCTCTGCGAAGCCGTGGCCCCCAGGTTCAGGGTCGCCGACACATTGTCCCAGACGTAGCGATTGGTGACGCTGTTGATCGTGAGCTGGGTGGTCTTCGGCAGCAGGGTGCGGGTGTCACCCAGATCGCTGACATTGGCCTTGTTGGCTCCCGGCAGGAAGGCGGGCAGGCCGGGCGCGGCGCCGGCGGCCGAGGTCGGGACGCCGGCCACGGTGATCGGCGCGCCGGCCAGGGCGCTCAGCGCCGGGTCGATCTCGCCGGTCGTGGGCGCGGTGATATTGCCGACGAAGTCGTAGACGCCGCTCTGGCCCCGGCTGATCAGGTCGCGATCGCCCTCCAACAAGGAGTCGCTGTTCTGCAGTTTGATAGCCAGGTTGGTGCGGCCCTGGCGGTTCAGGCGCAGCTGGCTGTAATTGGCCTGTTCCGACAGCTGGCCGCCGCCCGTCGAGCCGCCGACCTGGCCCTCGATCGTCTGGGCCCGGAAACGCTGGCGCAGCACGATGTTCACGACCTTCTGGTCGGCCGAGTAGCCGTATTTCAGGGCCACTTCCTCGGGCAGGATCTCGACCCGCTGGATGGCCTCGGTGGGGATGTCGCGGATCTCGCCCTGACCGGAGATGCGCCGACCGTTCAGCAGCACCACCGGATCGCCGCCCAGGCCGCTGGTGGTCTGCGGCGTCAATTCGGACAGCAGGTCCGCCATCGAGCTGACCCCGAACGAGCGGACGTCAGCCGCGTTCAGGGTTTCCTCGGGCGGGATGTCGCCCAGCACCGCGCCGAACGGCTTGCCGCTGGCGGTGATGGTGACGGCCTCGACCTCGGTGTCGAGATCCTCGGGCGTGACGGGCTTCTGCGTCGCCTGAGACGCGGCGGCTGGTGCGGCGACCGGCGCGCTGGGCGTCTGGGTGGGCGTGGGGGCAGGCGGCTTGGCGTCCTGCGCGTGCGCGACCGTCGCGACACAGCCCAGGAGCCCGACCAGGGTCAGCTTGTGGCTCGCCAAGGCGTTTCTCCGAATTCTCGACGTCCCGATGTCGCGGTTGCCCGACCGATGTGGCGTCCGGATTTCAGTGTTTGCCCAAACTGCAACATCTGACCCGGCTCTAGCGCACCGAGGTCCATGGGCGGCTCAGCAGGACGGCGCAGTTGATCAGGCCGACCAGGGAGTAGGTCTGGGGATAGTTGCCCCAGAGCTCTCCGTCGGCGAAGCCGATGTCCTCGGACAGCAGGCCAGCGCCGGTGCGGCGCGACAGCATGTCCTCGAACAGCTCGCGCGCCTCCGCCGAGCGGCCGGACAGGTGCAGGGCCTCGATCAGCCAGAAGGTGCAGATGTTGAACGCCGTCTGTGGTGAGCCGAAGTCGTCGGGAATGGCGTAGCGCAGCAGGTAGGCGCCCCGGCGCAGACCGTCCTCGACCGCTTTCAGGGTGGCGACGTTACGCGGGTCGTCGGCGGTGTGGAAACGCAGGTCCACCAGCTGCAGCAGCGAGGCGTCCAGCTCGTCGCCGTCGAAGGTGGCGGCGAAACGGCCCAGCGTAGGGTTCCAAGCGCGGTCCTCGATGGTCTTACGCATCTGGGCGGCGCGGCCGTTCCAGAAGGCGGCCTTGTCCTTCAGGCCCAGCTTCTCGGCGGCGTTGCCGAGGCGGTCGCACGCCGCCCAGCACATGGCCGAGGAATAGGTGTGGACATTGGCCCGGCCGCGGAACTCCCACAGGCTGGCGTCGGGCTGGTCGTGCATCCGATAAGCCCGCTCGCCGACCGGCTCCAGCGCCTCGAAGTCCTCGACGGTGGCGGGGCGCAGCAGGCGCTCGTCGAAGAAGGCCTGGACGGTCGACAGGATGATCTGGCCGTAGACGTCGTTCTGGATGTGCTCGAACGCCTGGTTACCGACCCGCACCGGCCCCATGCCGCGATAGCCGGGCAGGTCCGGGGCGAAACGCTCGGTCAGCAGCTCCTCGAACCCGACCCCGAACAGCGGCTGGATGTGCCCGCCGCCCGCGCGATCGACGATATTGCGCAGATAGCCGAGATAGTTCTCCAGGATGTCGACCGCGCCCAGCCGATTCAGGGCCTGGACCACGTAATAGGCGTCCCGCAGCCAGCAGTAGCGATAGTCCCAGTTGCGGCCGCTGTCCGAGTGCTCCGGGATCGAAGTGGTCAGGGCCGCGACGATGGCGCCCGTCTCCTCGTGCGTGCAGAGCTTCAGGGTGATGGCCGCGCGGATCACGGCCGTTTGCCACTCCAGCGGGATGGCCAGGCCCCGGACCCAGTTCTTCCAGTAGCCTTCCGTCTCGCGCAGCATCCGCTCGCAGGTCGCGCCCACCGGCGCGTCGAAGCCCTCGTCGGGACCCAGATACATGGCGATCGGCTGTTCTAGCCGGAACGTGCGTTCTTCCAGGATGTGCGAGACCGGCGCATCGGTGGTCAGGCGCAGCGTCATGTCCGAGCAGAGATAGCGGATGTGGTTCGAGCCCGAGGTGTGCTCGGCGATCTTCGCGCCCCAGCCGGCCGTGGGCCGCAGGCGCAGGGTGACGCGGGCCACGCCGATGATCGGCCGGATCAGGCGGATATAGGCGGTGGGCCTAAAGACGCGGCCGAACTGCTGGTAGCGCGGGGCGAAATCCAGGATCTCGATCCGTGCGCCGTCCTCGTCGGCGATCTCGGTGCGTAGGATCGGGGTGTTGCGCAGATAGCCCTGGCGGACCTCGGCGCGACGGTCGACCTGGACATCCCACAGGCCCTTGGCGCTAGCGCCGTCCGGGTCGGCGTCGTCCAGCAGGGCGCTGAACACCGGGTCGGAATCGACGCGCGGAGCGCAACCCCAGACGAAACGGCCATTGGTGTCGATCAAGGCGCTGACCGCGCAGTTGCCGATCGGATAGAGGTCGAGCGTCTTGTTCATGCGGTTGTCCATGGCGGACACCCCCCGTGGGCGCCCCTTTGTGAGCGATTGGGCGAGCGCTGTCGCGCGTTCCCCGTTTTGAGTGAAACCAACGGTGTGGCTTGGGGGTTCCTGTTCTCGAAAAACGTCTTCGCGGAGGGCGAGAAGGGCTCGCCTTTCACGCTACTCGCGTTGACGGCGGTGGCCGACGCCGGCCATCTGGGATCCTTAACGCGGCATTGCCGCGCGTGTGCGGCGGGCTGTTCGACGGTGATGCGAGTTTCGAGAACCTTCGGCGTCGTGGCCGCGGCGCTGAGCATGGCGTCCTTCGCGCCCGCGGACGCCCAGTCGCAACGGCCGCCGCTGGCCGGCGGGCGGCCGCCCCAACAGGTCCCGCTGATCCAAGCCCCGCGGCCATCGATCTTCCAGCCCGACGTCTCCAGCGTGCAACTGCGCGCCGACCAGGTCGAGGTGCTGCGCCGCGTGCTGGGCGACGCCTACACCCACGGGTTCGACGTCGGAGCGTTCGCGCCCGACCAGGCGATCGCGCTCTATGCGAGCCGCGATCCGGCCGCCCGCGCCGCCGGTCAAAACCAACTGATCAGCCTGACCCTGACCTATGCCCGCGCCGTCCGCACCGGCCGTCTGCCGCCCAGCGGTTTCATGAACGAATGGGGCCTGCGCCCCGCGCCCTACGATCCGACGGCCGACTTCGTCATGGCCGTGCAGCAGGATCGCCTGGCCGAATGGCTGGACACCCTGCCGCCGCCCTATACCGGCTATCAGACCCTGCGCACGGGCCTGTCGACCTACCGCGACATCGCCGCCCGGGGCGGTTGGGCGCCGCTGGCCGCCGGTCCGGACCTGAAAGAGGGCGCGACCGGCGCTCGCGTGGTTGCTCTGGAGGCCCGCCTCGCCGCCGAGGATCCGACCATCGCCGTCGACGGCGCGCCGATCTTCGACGCCGCCCTGACCCAGGCCGTGCAGCGAGCCCAGAAGCGCTTTGGCCTCAATCCGACCGGCGTCGTGAACAAGACCACCCTGGATGCCCTCAACATCCCGGTCGAGCGGCGCATCGACCAGATCGTCGCCAACATGGAGCGCTGGCGCTGGCTGCCCCAGACCCTGCCGGCCGACCGGATCCAGGTGAATGTCGCGGCCGCTATCCTGTCGGTATTCAGCCACGACACCCCGACCCTGACCATGCGCGCGGTCACCGGCCGGCCAGGCGACGAGACGCCGATGCTGTCGTCTATGATCCACTCGATCGTCCTGAACCCGCCGTGGAACGTGCCGTCCACGATCGCGGCCAAGGAGTTGTGGCCCAAGGAACGGGCCAGCCCTGGCTATCTGCGCCGCAACGATTTCATCGTCATCCCGACGGGCGACGGCGGCTCGCGCCTGCAGCAGAAGGCCGGCCCCAAGGCGGCCCTGGGTCAGATAAAGTTCGACTTCGCCAATCCCTACGGCGTCTATCTGCACGACACGCCCAGTCGCTCGAAGTTCGACAGCTTCAGCCGCCTGGCCAGCCACGGCTGCGTGCGCCTGCAAAAGCCGATCGAACTGGCCAAGGCGCTGATGGCCGGCGACCCGGTCTGGACGCCTGAGAAGATCGACGAAACCATCGCTTCGGGCGACACCGTGCGGGCCAAGCTGCCCCAGCAGATCGCGGTTTTCCTGCTGTACTGGACGGCCTATGTGACCCCCGACGGACAGGTGAACTTCCGCCAGGACCCCTATGGCTGGGATCGCGAACTGGTGCAGCGTATTGCCGCACTCTGACCCTGCTCAGCTTGCTTTCTTAACATTCTTGCGGTGTCCTCCCCAACCTTAGTGTCGGGTAAGGGCGTACGCATGCATCGACGTAAGCTGCTCCAGTGGGGGCTGGGCGCTTTAGGAACCAGTGTGCTGCCGTTCGCGGCGGCGCGGGCCGACGACGACATCATCGGCGCGATCCTGGAAGGAAAAGTCCCGACCGCGCCCGTGGTTCCGGCGCCGCCAGTCGGGCTGAGGCCGACCCCCGTCGAGACCTTCGCCAGCAAGCCGCTGGTCGAGCCGCGCTGGGTGAAGCTGCGCAACATCCACACCGACGAGAAGCTGGAAGCCGTCTACTGGGAGAACGGCGCGTACGTCCCCGATGCGGTGACCGCCCTGAACCACGTCCTGCGCGACTATCGCAACGACGAGGTCCACCCGATCAACCCGGGCCTCTACGACATCCTGGGCAAGATCGCCGAGAAAACCCAGACCAAGGCGCATTTCCAGGTGATCTCCGGCTACCGCTCGCCGGCGACGAACAAGCTCCTGACCGAGCGCAGCGGCGAGGTGGCCAAGCACAGCCTGCACATGGAGGGCAAGGCCATGGACATCTTCCTGGAGGACGTCGCCCTGGAAGAGATCCGCGCCGAGGCGCTGGGTCTGGAGCTCGGCGGCGTCGGATACTACCCCAAGAGCAAGTTCGTGCACGTCGACGTCGGCCCCGTGCGCAAATGGTCGGGGACCTAAAGGCTCCCACTCTGGCGAAACGCGTAACCAAGCCCTAGTTCCAGCGTTCAGAGCATGGTAGCCGGCGATGTCGGCAGTGCGTTGCAGGAAAGAGGCAGATGAGCGAGCGTCGCGGTAATCCCTTCGGTTGGGTCATCCTCGGCTTCATCATCGGCGTCCTGGCGACGTTCGGGACCATCCTGTTCCTGACCGCCGGCGACGGCGGCTACGAGGACGGTCCTACCGAGACGCGCACCGCCGCCGATGACGCCGCCGCCGCGGCGATGAACGCCAAGTCGACCTCGTCCCAGCCGGCTCCGCACAAGATGGAAACCTCCGCGCCGATCGCCGAGACGCCCATGGCCGCGCCGCAAGCCGACCGTCCGGCCGCCCAGCCCCAGCCGCTGGACCCGCAGGTGGCCGACGACGCCGCCGCTGCGGGGATGACCTCGCGCACGCGGTAGTCGCCTACCCGGGTTTCGTCGGCGCGACCCGCGACAACCCGCCTCAGCCATCCCCGAACCCTGCTGACACCAAGCTGGCGGCAGGGGGCGCGCAGTTTCCTTGAGGTTCAAGGAGATGCGCGTTTGAGCAAGCGTGGGACGATCAAGGGAAGCTGCTGCTGCGGGGGCGTACGGTTCGAGCTGTTCGAGCCGCCGGCGATGATGGGGGCCTGCCACTGCTCGCGCTGCCGCAAGGCCGGCTCCAGCACCTATGTCTATGTCCGGACCGAGGCGTTCCACTGGCTGGCGGGCCGGGAGCTGCTGGTCCGCTACCAGCCCAAGCCGCCGATGAGGTTCACTCGCGCATTCTGCAGGCGCTGCGGCACGTCGCTGGGCGATCCCGACGGCGCCCGGGTCGTGGCCATCGCGGCCAATTGCCTGGACGACGATCCGGGGTTGCGCCTGGACTTCCACGAATACGCGCCGGACAAGCCGCCCTGGTACGAGATCTGCGACGAAGCCAGGCCATATGGTAGGGTGATCGACCTGGAGCCCGAATAGAAAAAGGCGGCCGCCGGAGCGACCGCCTTTTCCCATGACTCTCCTGGCTTGAAGAACGCCTAGCTCTTCGGCGCCGGCATGGCGGGCAGGGCGCCGGCCTTCTGCTTCATCTGGCCGTGAAGGGCCGGCGGCAGCGGGATCAGGCCGCGGCCCTGCAGATAGCCGCCGCGACCGGTGGCGGCGTCCGACACGAACTCGGTGACGAACTCCTTCAGGCCCGGCGTCACGCCGACCTGCGACTTCTTCACGTAGATGTAGAGCGAGCGCGACAGCGGATACTGGCCGCTGGCGATGGCTTGAGCGGTCGGCTTCACGCCGTTGACCGCCGCGCCCTTGATGCGGGCGGCATTCTCTTCCAGGAACGAATAGCCGAACACGCCGATCGCGTTCGGGGTCTTCTCGATCGTGCCGACGATGGCGTTGTCGTTCTCGCCCGCGTCGACCCAGCCGCCGTCGGTGCGCATCGGCGAGACGGTGGCCTTGAACTTCTTCTCGTCGTCGGCCTTCATCTTCGCCAGGGTCGGCAGCTTCGACGCGCCGCCTTCCATGGCCAGTTCGACGAAGGCGTCACGGGTGCCCGAGGTGGGCGGCGGGCCGTAGACCAGGATGCGGGCCTTCGGCAGGCCGGGGCCGACCTCGTTCCAGTTTTTGTAGGGCTGCTTGACCAGCTGGCCGCCGCGCAGGGACTGGTCGGCCAGGCCCAGGTACAGCTGCTCGAGCTTGAAGTTGAAGTCCGGGCCTTTCTTGTCGACCGCCACGACGATGCCGTCGAAGCCGATCTTCAGCTCGACGATGTCCTTCACGCCGGCCGCCTGGCAGGCCTGGAACTCGGACTTCTTCATCGGGCGCGAGGCGTTGGCGATGTCGGGGAACTTCTCGCCCGTGCCGCCGCAGAACATCTTGATGCCGCCGCCGGTGCCCAGGCTTTCGACCTTGGGCGACTTCTTGCCGGTCTTCTTCGAGAAGTTCTCGGCGACGCGCGTGGAGAACGGGAACACGGTCGAGGAGCCGGCCGCCCAGACATAGTCGCGAGCCGCGTAGGCATTGTCGGCGACGGCGAGCAGAGCGACGGTCGCGACCGCGCCAATGAGCTTGTTCATGTCGTCAAATCCTGTGTTGTCCGGGAACGCAGGGGAACGTGCCGGAGCAATACAGGGGCTTTTGTCACGGTTCCGCGACAGTTTTGCGACGGTGTCCGTATGCGGACGAAATCTCGGGGTCGGACGGCGTCGCCGCACCTTGGTGAAGCTTTCGGGGGGGGGCTGGGCGCGCGCGGCTCCTATGACGCGAGCGCCAGTAACCGCCGCGCGGCGGCCTGGTCGGCGACGATCTTGTCCAGGGTCTGGGCGTCCAACACGGCCAGAAACGCAGTGGTGGCTTCGTTCAGCGCTCGGGGCAGGCCACAGACCGGCGCGACCTTGCAACTGCCGCAGTCCACAAGCTGGAAGCCGTCCTCGGTCTCGCGCACCACATCGCCGATGCGGATCTCCGAGGCCGGACGACCCAGGCGCAGCCCGCCGCCGCGCCCGCGCTGGGCCGTGACAAACCCGGCCTTGGACAGCTGCTGCACCACCTTCATCAGGTGGTCCTTGGAGATGCCGTAGGCGCGGGCGATCGCCTGGATCGAGACCGTCTGATCTTCGTGCGCGGCCAGGTGCAGCAACACGCGGATCGCATAGTCGGTGTAGCGGGTCAGGCGCATTTGGAGGGTCGCTTACAGGTCCGTTTCGCCGGCGTCGAGAGGGGCGCCGAGCAGACGCGGGAAAAGAGGTACGTAAGAGGCATCTTTTCTTGTTCCGGCTCCAGCATGGATATAGATGCATCCGTTCTGCATCTTATAAAGAAGAGCGCCCCCATGACGACCCCGCTGAGCAACAAGACGATCATCCTGGTCAAGGCCACGGTCCCGGCCCTCGCCGAGCATGGCGCGGCGATCACCGCGGCGATGTACGCCCGCCTGTTCCGGGACGAGCCCATCCGCGCCCTGTTCAACCAGGCCAACCAGGAGTCGGGCGCGCAGGTGAAGGCGCTGGCCGGGGCTGTGCTGGCCTACGCCAAGAATATCGACAACCTGGGTGTCCTGGGCGCGGCGGTCGAGCGCATCGCCCAGAAGCACATCGGTTACAACATCCTGCCCGAGCACTATCCCTACGTCGCCACGGCCCTGCTGGGCGCGATCGAGGAGGTGTTGGGCGACGTCGCCACCGACGAGATCCTGGCCGCCTGGGGCGAGGCCTATTGGGCCCTGGCCAATATCCTGATGGGCCGCGAGGCCGGCATCCGTCACGAGATCGAGAGCCAAGACGGCGGCTGGAGCGGCTGGCGTGCGTTCGTGGTCGAGAAGAAGATCCGCGAGAGCGCGGTGATCACCTCGTTCGTCCTGCGGCCCCAGGACGGCGGCAAGGTGGCGGCCCACAAGCCCGGCCAGTACCTGACCTTCACGTTCGACACGCCGACCGACAAGGGCGTCAAGCGCAACTACTCGATCAGCCAGGCCAGCAACGGTGAGACTTATCGCATCTCGGTCAAGCGCGAGACCAACGGCTTGGCCTCGGGCCACCTGCACGACGCCATCCAGGTCGGCGACGTCCTGATGGCCACCCCGCCGGCCGGCGACTTCCACTTCAAGCCCGCCGCGCGTCCGGTGGTGCTGCTGAGCGGCGGCGTCGGTCTGACGCCGATGGTGGCCATGCTGGAAACCATCGCCGCCGACCATCCGGAGCTAGAAGCCCACTTCGTCCACGGCGCGTTGAACGGCGACACCCACGCCATGGCCGATCAGGTCAAGGCCCTGGCCGCCGCCCACGGTCACGCAAAGGTGGCCACCTTCTACAGCGAACCGGGCGCGGCCGACGTGCTGGGCCAGACCCACGACGTCGAGGGCTTCGTCTCGATCGACTGGCTGAAGGCGGAGACGCCGTTCGACACCGCCGACTTCTACCTGTGCGGTCCCAAGCCGTTCCTGCGGGTCCTGGTCCAGGGCTTGGTCGCGGCGGGAGTGGAGGCCGATCGCATCCACTATGAGTTCTTCGGCCCGGCCGACGAGGCGTTGGCGGCCTAGTCCTTCAACTCCACCCAGACCGGCGCGTGGTCGCTGGGCTTCTCGCGAGCCCGCACGCGCCGATCGACCCCAGCGGCGACCAGGCGCTTGGCCAGGATCGGGTCCAGCATCAGATGGTCGATCCGCAGGCCGGCGTCGCGGTCGAAGCGGCGGCGCAAATAGTCCCAGAAGGTGTAGATCCGCTCGTCGGGATGTAGCGTGCGCAAGGCGTCGGTCCAGCCCTGGTCGAGCATGTAGCGATAGGCCGTCCGCACCTCGGGCCGGAACAGGGCGTCGTCGCGCCAGCGGTCAGGAACATAGACGTCCAGGTCGGTGGGAATGATGTTGTAGTCGCCGGCCAGGATCACCGGCCGGCCCTCGGCCAGCAGGTCCTCGGCGTGCAGCAGGAAGCGCGCGTACCATTTCAGCTTGTAGTCGAACTTGGGCCCCGGGGCGGGATTGCCGTTCGGCGCGTAGAGGCAGCCGACGATCAGGTCGCCGATCTCGGCCTCGATATAGCGGCTGTGCGTGTCTTCGGCGTCGCCATCCAGGCCCCGCCGGCGTTCGACCGGCGGATCGCCGCGCGCCAGGATCGCCACCCCGTTCCAGGCGCTTTGGCCGTGCCAGATGGCGCCGTAGCCGGCTTCGCGGAGCGCGGCTTCCGGAAACCGGTCCTGCGGGGCCTTCAGCTCCTGCAGGCAGGCCACGTCGGGCTTTTCCTCGTCCAGCCAGCGCAGGAGCGCGGCGAGCCGGCCGTTGACGCCGTTGATGTTGAAGGTGGCGATCCGCATCGCGGTCCAACGGCGCGCCGGAGCGGCGGGTTCCGGGTGGCGCCGCGAACGTCCTGGCCAAAAAACTTGAGCGGTGGTGGTGTGCGTCCGGCGGACATGCGCGTCATGTCTTGCAGGGCGCGGTATCAGGCTCGGTGAGGTTCGACGGTGCGGCAGGCGACGCCACACGATCTGAGAGGATTGGATCGGCGCTACAGGCCAGCGCTGATGGCCTTCTTCATGCGCCGCGCCGCCAGCCACAGCGACGCCGAGGACATGACCCAGGAGCTGTTCGCCAAGCTGGCCCGGGTCGAGGACCCCGCCATGGAGAACGCCGACGCCTACATCTTCCAGATGGCCGCCAACCTGCTGCGCGACCGCCACCGGCGCGAGCGGGTGCGGGCCAGCTATCGCGCGACCATCGCGGCCGGCGACCCCGTCGACCTAGAGCCGCTGGACCCGGCCCGCATCCTGCTGGGCCGCGAGGATCTGGGCGCGGTGTCGCGGGTCCTGCGCGAGCTGCCCGAGCGCACGCGGGCGATCTTCCTGCTCTACCGGCTGGAAGGCATGAAGCAGGCCGAACTGGCGACCCTCTACGGCATGACCACCAGCGGCGTGCAGAAACACATCCTCAAGGCCATGGGCCACCTGACGCGACAGCTGAGGGCGGGCGAATGAGCGGACCCATGGACGACGACACGATGGATCTCGACCTCGACCTCGCGCTGGACCAGGCGGCCGAATGGTGCGTGCGCCTGTCCGAGGGCGAACTGACGCCGGCGGAGCAACTGGAGCTGGACGCCTGGTTCGCGGGGCATCCCGAGCATCGCGAGCTGCTGGACGACGCCGTCGCCGCCTGGCGGGCGGTGGACGAGCAGGCCGCCCATCCCGGCATGATCGCTTTGCGCGGCGAGGCCTTGAACGATCTGCGCCGCGCCCAGCGCCGGCAGTGGGCCAGCAAGCCCGGCCCACGGGTGGCGATCTGGAGCGCCGCCGCGGCGCTGGTCGCCGCGGTCGCGCTCGGCGGCGGGCTCGCCTGGCGCGCCAGCCTGCCGGACGTCTACCGCACCACCGAGGGCGAGCGGCGCATCGTCGAGCTGGCCGACGGCTCGCGCGCCTCGCTGGACGCCGACACCGTGCTGAAGGTCCGCTACGACGGCGATCGCCGCCGGCTGTGGCTGGAGCAGGGCCGCGCCAAGTTCGCGGTGGCCAAGGACCCGCTGCGGCCGTTCTCGGTCGCCGCCGGCGGCAAGCTAGTGGTCGCCACCGGCACGACGTTCAGCGTCGAACGGATCGCCGGCCAGATGCGCGTCGTGCTCTACGAGGGCCACGTCGCCGTGCTGGACGGGGAGGGCGCCAAGGGCAGCCCGCCGCCGCTGCTGCGCGTCAATGGCGCGCCGACCGAGAAATCGCTGACGCCCGACCACGAGCTGGTCGCCCAACTGAATTCGGACGCCGCCACCGTCGCCCCGGCCGATCCGGCCCGCGCCGGCGCCTGGGAGACCGGCCAGCTGGTGTTCCAGGACGAGCCCATGAGCCTGGCTGTCGAGCGGGTGAACCGCTACGCCCGCGAGAAGCTGCGGATCGGCGATCCCACGGTCGCCAACCTGCGGATCAGCGGCGTCTTCACGTCGGGCGATACCCGCGCTTTCGTCGACGGCGTCACGGCCGTGCTGCCGGTGCGCGCCGTCAACGGCCAGGGCGAGACCGTGCTGCGCTCGTTCCAGCGCCAACCAAAAAACTTCACGGGTGGTGGTGAGTCCTCCGTGGAGTGAGGCGTCTCACTTACCAAAAGCGCCGAGACGAC
Source organism: Caulobacter sp. 1776 (assembly GCF_040545685.1). Taxonomy (NCBI): domain Bacteria; kingdom Pseudomonadati; phylum Pseudomonadota; class Alphaproteobacteria; order Caulobacterales; family Caulobacteraceae; genus Caulobacter; species Caulobacter sp. 1776. The sequence continues at coordinate 245,154 of NZ_JBEPMI010000008.1, read as the reverse complement.
AGAACAAGCGGCGCGAGGGAGGGACGTATGAGCAAGTCTTTCGATCAACGCTGGCTGCTGGGCGCTTCGGCGGCCGTGCTGATGGCCCTGGCCGCGCCCGTTGCTGTCCAGGCGCAAGCCCGCACCGAGCAAACCTATGACATTCCGGCCCAGGACCTGGCCGGCGCCCTGCGCGCCTTCGGCCGGGCCTCGGGCAAGCAGCTGGCCTTCGACGAGAACCTGACGCGCGGCAAACGGGCGCCCAAGCTGAAGGGCGAGTTCAGCGCCGACGAGGGCCTGACCCGCCTGCTGTCCGGCTCGAACCTGGTGGCCCAGCCCACTGCCAGCGGCGTCTACGCCATCCGCGAGCGACCGCTGCTGGTCTCGGCCAGCGCCGCCGGCCAGGTCGCCGCGCCGGCCACCGCCGTAGAACAAAGCCGTCCGGAAGAGCCGGCGCAGGTCGACGAAGTGATCGTCGTCGGCACTCCCGGCGGCGCGGGGATCGACAAGCTGTCGGCCAGCTTCGCGGTCACCACCGTCAACGCCCAGGACATCCTGAAGGCCTCGCCCAAGAGCAGCGCCGAGCTGCTGTCCCTGGTGCCCGGCGTCTGGGTCGAGACCTCGGGCGGCGTGGCCGGCGCCAACGTCTTCGTGCGCGGCTTCCCCGCCACCGGCGACGCCGAGTTCCTGACCATCCAGCTGCAGGGCGCGCCGATCTATCCGCCCTCGACCCTGTCGTTCCTGGAGAACTCGTCGATCTTCCGCGTCGACGAGACCATCTCGCGGATGGAAGCCCTGCGCGGGGGTCCCAACCCGATCTTCTCGAACGGCCAGCCAGGCCTGACGACCAACTTCATGCTCAAGGAAGGCGGCGAGGAGACCAAGGGTCTCGTCAAGGCCACCACCTCCGACTACGGCCTGCGCCGCGTCGACGGCGTGGTCAGCGGCAAGCTGGCCGACGATCTCTATTTCATGGCCGGCGGCTATGTGACCCGCTCGCACGGCATCCGCGACACTCAGTTCGACAGCGAGCGCGGCCAGCAGTTCACGGTCAACCTGACCAAGCGGCTGGAGCGCGGCAAGGTCAACTTCTACGCCCGCTTCACCGACGACCACGGCGCCTGGTATCTGCCGTTCGCGATCAACGTGCCCGGGGTCGACAAGGGCGAATACACCCAGCTGGGCGAACTCTCGCGCCAGCAGACCCTGCAGGTCCACGCCAACGGCCAGACCCGCGACTTCGACCTGGCCCACGGCCGGGGCTGGAAGGGCTATGTGGCCGGCGGCAGCTTCGAGCACGAGTTCGGCGACGGCTGGACGGTGCGCGACCGTTTCAGCTTCACCAAGGGCGACGCCGACACCTATGGCCTGGTGCCGGATGGCGGGGCGGTGACGGCGGCCTCGGTGGCGACCGTGATCGGCGGCCCGGTCCGCACCCGCGGCGGCGCGGCCCTGGGCGCGGGATCCTATGTCCAGAACTGGGGCGCCTGGATCGTCGAGAAGGACATCGAGGCCTTCGTCAACGACTTCAGCATCAACAAGAAGATCGGCGGCCACTCGATCTCGGCCGGCTACTACGCCTCCAGCTTCTCGTCGGACGATTTCTGGACCATCGGCAACTTCAAGCCGATGCAGGTGAAGGCCAATGGCGACTACCTGGCGACCAATGTAAGCTGCGCCAACCTGACCACGGCGGGCAGCGGCTCAGGCTGCTGGGCCTATGGCCTGAACTCGAACGGCGACGGCAAGGTCAACGCCTTCTACCTGGCAGATTCCTGGCAGATCATGGACGCCCTGCGCCTGGACGTCGGCGTGCGCCACGAGACCTTCGACACCGACTATGTCGTCGACGACGGCAACGGCTATCCCGACGGCCTGGCTCTGCGCACCGTCGACTACAGCAAGAGCAAGCTCTCCTACACGGCCGGCCTGAACTACGACCTCTCGGAGATCTCGGGTGTCTTCGCCCGCTACTCCAAGGGCTACAAGTTCCCCAGCTTCGACAACTTCCGCGAAAACCTGACGGACGTCTTGAGCGTCAAGCAGTACGAGTTGGGCTACAAGCTGCGCTCGGGACCGTTCGAACTTTACGCCACCGGCTTCGCCAACACCTTCGACGGGGCCAAGTTCGCCGACGTCGGCGGCATTCTGGAGACCAATGGCAACAAGGCGCGTGGCATAGAGCTGGACGGCCGCTGGCGCTCGGACTTCGGCCTGTCGCTGTCGCTGAACGGCACGCTGCAGAAGACCGAGATCAAGAAGTCCTCGATCGCGGCCAACAAGGGCAATAGCGCCCAGCGCCAGCCCAACTGGCAGATCCGCTTCACGCCCAGCTACGACGTCCAACTGGGTTCGGTGGCGACGACCTTCTACGGCACGATCAGCGCCGTGGACGATCGCTGGGGCGACAACGCCAACACCCAGAAGCTGAACGGCTACACCAAGGTGGATCTGGGCGCGATCTTCAACGTCGGCGATTTCAGCGTCCAGGTCGCCGCCGACAATCTGACCGACAGCCACGGCCTGACCGAGGGCGATCCGCGGTCCACGAGCGGCGCCAACGCCCGCCCGATCCTGGGCCGGTCGGTGCGTTTGTCGGTAGGCTACAACTTCTAGTCCCACGATCCTCCATATCCCCGTACACTCGCGCGGACCGGCCGCCTCCTCGCCGGTCCGCGTTTTTCTGTTCCGTGAGGCTCCGCATGATCCGCCTGGTCGCCGCGACGCTCGCCGCCCTGACATTGTCCTCGGCCGCCCAGGCCCAGGACGCGGCCAAGATCCCTACGCCAGCGGACACCTATCAGGATCTGTTCCACCAGGTTCAGACCAGGCGGATCTTTCCGGACGGCAAGACCTTCGTCGACGCGATCCCCAAGCGCGCGCCGGAAAAGATCATGGTGGCCTATCGTGGCCATGCCCGGTTCAGCGACGCCGAGCTGAAGCGTTTCGTGCGGGCCAACTTCATCGTGCCGGAGGCGGGGCGGGCGCCCAAGCCCTCGGCCAAGCGCACGACGCTGAAGGCCCACATCGCCGCCCTGTGGCCGCACCTGACCCGGCCGCCGGTCAAGCCCGTCCCCGGCGGTTCCGCCCTGGCCATGGCCAAGCCGTTCGTCGTGCCCGGTGGGCGCTTTCGCGAGATCTACTACTGGGACAGCTACTTCACGATGCTGGGCCTGAAGGCCGATGGCCGTGACGATCTGGTCGACAACATGATCGACGATTTCGGCGGCCTGATCGACACCTATGGCCACATCCCCAACGGTGCGCGGACCTACTATCTGAGCCGCTCGCAGCCGCCGTTCTTCTTCGCCATGGTCGGGCTGTCCAGCGCGACGGACCCCAAGGTGCTGAAGACGCGCGTGGATCTGATGCGCCGCGAGCATGCGTTCTGGATGGAGGGCGAGGAGGACGTGAAGCCGGGCGAGGCCCATCGCCGGGTCGTGGCCATGGCCGATGGCGGGATCCTCAACCGCTACTATGACGACCGCGCCACGCCGCGCGACGAGTCCTACCGTGAGGACCTGGCGACCGCCGCCAAGAGCGGCCGGCCGCGGGACGAGGTGTTCCGCGATCTGCGGGCCGGCGCCGAGAGCGGCTGGGACTTCTCCTCGCGCTGGATGGCCGACGGCAAGACGCTGGCGACGATCCAGACCACCGCGATCACGCCGGTCGACCTCAACAGCCTGATGTATGGCCTGGAAAAGGCGATCTCCGCCGGCTGCGCCACGCTGGCCGACGCCGACTGCGTGTCCGAGTTCGACCGCCGCGCCCACGCGCGGGCCGAAGCGATCGACTTCTACCTGTGGGACTCCGCCAAGGGGGCCTATCTCGACTATCAGTGGAAGACCAACCAGCGGCTGGATCACCTGAGCGCGGCGACCTTCTACCCGCTGTTCGTCGGCGCGGCCGACGAGCGCAAGGCCCATGTCGTGGCTCAGAAGGCTTGGGACGAACTGCTGGCCCCCGGCGGCTTGCGCACCACAACGGTCCGCACCGGCCAGCAGTGGGACACGCCGAATGGCTGGGCGCCGCTGCAGTGGGTGGCGGTCTCGGGCCTGCGCCGCTACGGCGAGGACGCCCTGGCGGCCGAGATCTCCAAGCGCTGGCTGGCCACGGTCGAGCGCGAATACAAGGCCAGCGGCAAGATGCTGGAGAAGTACGATGTCGAGGAGGCCAAGGCCGGCGGGGGCGGGGAGTATCCGACCCAAGACGGTTTCGGCTGGACCAACGGCGTCGCGCGGGCGCTGATGGAGCCCGCCGTATCCGGACGATAATCATTCTCGGAAACCGTCCACCCAGTCACAAAAGCTACGCAGTAACGCCCTAAGAGCGACGCAAAGTTCAGAGGCGCTCAGCGTCCGAATTCTGGTCGAAGCTAGGGTCTCCTTTAAGACAGTCTTATGACTGTGCGCCTCTCCGCGCGCCTGTGTTCGGAATTCGGACGTCGCGCCGACGCGTTTGTTTCCATCAGGAAACGAGTACTGTCGGGGATTTCCTATGTCGATCCAAACGTCGCGCCTGAAGCACGGGCTGGCCTTCCTGTTCTCCAGCAGCATGTTGCTGACCGTGGCGCAGGCCCGCGCGGCCGATCTGGCCCCCGCCGCCGAGCCGGCGGCCGACGATTCCCGCATCGAGGAGGTGATGGTCACCGCCCGCAAGCGCTCGGAGAACGTCCAGACCGTGCCGACCCCGGTGACCGTGATCTCGGGCAATGAGATCCAGCGCCAGAACCTGCTGAACTTCACCAACTTCCAGTACAAGTTCCCGGCCTTCTCGGTCTATCTGACCAATCCGAAGCAGCAGAACCTGGGCATCCGCGGCATCGGCAACAACGGCTTCAACACCGACGGGATCGACGGTTCGGTCGGCATCTTCGTCGACGGCGTCTATACTGGTCGCCAGGGCATGGTTAGCGGCGACTTCAGCGACATCGCCGACATCGAGCTGCTGCGTGGCCCACAAGGCACGCTGTTCGGCAAGAACACCACGGCCGGCGCAGTGATCATCAATTCCAAGCTTCCGACCTTCACGCCGGAAGGCTCGGCCGAGGCGACGTTCGGCGAGGACAGCCTGAAGCAGTTCAAGGCCAGCGTTTCGGGCCCGATCCTGGACGGCAAGCTGGCCGGCCGCATCTCGGCCTTCTACACCGACCGGGACGGCAACTATCCCAACCGCGCCGGCGGCCCGGCCGCCAACGCCCGCCAGAGCGAAGGCGTGCGCGCCCAGTTCCTGGCCAAGGTCGGCGACGACGTTACCTTCCGCCTGATCGCCCAGCACACCGAGCAGAACTTCAATTCTATCGGCCCGGTGACGCTGGCGGTCTACAATCCCGCCGCCCTGCAGGCACGCATGGCCGCCGCCGGCTACACCCTGCTGGTCAGCGACGCCGAGAAGCGCGAGGTCAATATCGACGCCCCGCTGACGGCGACCACCCACGCCAACCTGGTCAGCGGCGAGCTGAACTGGGACCTGGGCGAAAAGGGGACGATCACCTCGATCAGCGCCTTCCAGAACTGGACCTGCTTCACCAACAACGACAACGACTACACCCAGCTGAACGCCATCCCGGACTACGGCTCTTGCAACGTCGAGCGCCAGTACTCTCAGGAGCTGCGCTGGGCCTCGCCGAAGGACAAGCCGGTCGAGGCGGTGGTCGGCGCGTTCCTGTCGACCCAGTACCTGGGCGTCAATTCGCGCATCCGCTTCGGCAATCAATACTACATCTGGGCGGCCAACCCCTCGGCGACGGCCTTCCCGACCCTGGGCGGCAAGACCTGGGCCCAGGGCGCCTATGCCGACGCCGTGGCCGGCTTCGGCATGCGCTCGTACGCCAGCTTCCACACCGATACGGCCGCCGTGTTCGGCAACGTCGTCTGGCATCCGGACGCCGACCGGAAGTGGGCCATCAACCTCGGCCTGCGCCAGACCTGGGAAGACCGCGACTACGCCTATAGCGGCTGGGTCGAGAGCAATCTCGGCAATCTGACCCAGGCCCAGATCACCGCGATGTCGGCCGCCGGCGCCAACGCCCAGCTGGGCCGCGCGACCGATGCGCTGAAGGACAAGTCGCTGTCGGGTCAGATCGGCGTCAGCTATCGCCCGACCGCCGACTTCATGGCCTATGTCACCGCCGCGCGCGGTCACAAGTCGGCCGGCTTCAACCTGCTGCCGTTCGACCCCGCCACCGCGATCTACGGCGCCAAGCAGGATGTGGAAGGCGAGACCTCGGACAACATCGAGGCCGGCTTCAAGAGCGAGTGGTTCGACCGCCGCCTGCTGCTGAATGTCACCGCCTTCGACACCGAGGTGAAGGACTACCAGGCCAACCAGGCGATCGGAGTCGGCAACACCGCCGTCAAGTTCCTGGCCAATGTCGGTTCGCTACGCTCGAAGGGCGTCGAGGTCGAGAGCGAGGCGCGCCTGGGCGAGCTGCGCGTCAAGGGCCTGCTCGGCTACAACGAGGCGACCTATGGCAGCTTCCACAACTCGGTCTGCCCGGCCCAGCTGACGGCCCCGACCTGCGACCTGACCGGCCGCCAGGTCGCCTGGGCCCCGAAGTGGACCAGCAGCGTCACGGTGAACTACGAGCACTCGTTCGTGTCGGGCACGACCAGCTATGTGACCCTGGACGCCAACTGGCGCTCGACCCAGAACACCACGATCACCCTGGATCCGGCGGCGCAGATCAAGGAATACGCCCTGGCCAACCTGCGGATCGGCACGCTGTTCATGGACGATCGCCTCGACCTGCAGGTCTGGGTCGAGAACCTGGCCGACAAGGCCTACTACATCAACCTGCTGGGCCTGACGAAGTCGACCGGCATCATCCAAGGCTATCCCGGCAATCCGCGCACCGTGGGCGCCACCATTCGCTATCGCTTCTAAGGGGCAATTCCCAAACCCGCTCATCCCCGCGAAAGCGGGGACCCAAGCTGACCTTCAGTTTTTGAAGCAGGCCGTGACAGGCTTCCCGACGCCGCTTGGCTCCCCGCTTTCGCGGGGATGAGCGGTGAAAGGGGGCTCACTTGAATATCGATCCGCCTAGGGAGCCGTCCATGAGCCGTCGCCTCGTCGCCGCCCTCGCGAGCGTCGTCACCCTGGCCGCCACGGCCAGTGCGTCGGCGCAATCGCTCAGCTACCTTACCCCGCACTGGGACAAGCACGCGGGGGACGTGGCGGTGAGCTTCGAGGGCAAGACCTATGTCAACCACGGCCTGGTGGCCGTGGGCTGGCTGCCGGCGGCGACGCGCGACTTCAACGGCGAGAGCCTGGGCTCGTTCTCCAGCATGGCGCTGGACGGCTGGAAGCGGGACGCGGACGGATCCTATGAAGGGATCCTCCGCACCCTGCCGGATCGCGGACCCAACAATGTCGGGCCGTTCGCCGGCACGACCGACTATTCCAACCGCGTCCACACCCACGCGATCAGGCTCGTCCCGGGCAAGGGCCTGACCATCACCCCGACCGGCGGCTTCCTGCTGAAGGACCAGGCGGGCGCGCCGTTCACGGGCAAGGATCCGGGCTCGAACATCCTGGTCCGCGACGGCGTCCGCTATCCGTCGCCGGCCGCCGGCGAGGGGGCGGGGCGGATCAGCCTGGACTCCGAGGCCATCGCCTATCTGCCGGACGGCGGCTTCTACGTTTCGGACGAGTACGCGGCCGGCATCTATCTGTTCGACAAGACCGGCAAGCTGACCGGGGCCATCGAGACCGTTCCGGCTCTGAAGCCGATCAAGAAGGGCCAGCTGGACTTCGGGGCCGAGAAGGCGCCGACCACCGGCCGCCGCAACAACCAGGGCCTGGAGGGCTTGGCCGTCACGCCCGACGGCCAGCGCCTGATCGCGGTGCTGCAAAGCGCGACGATGCAGGACTCGACCTCGAACAACGCCACCCGCAACAACACCCGGGTCCTGGTCTACGACATCGGCAAGACCCGCACGCCGCTGGCCCCGATCGGCCACTATGTGCTGCAATTGCCGACCGTGCGCGAGGCCGGCGACGGCCAGGCCGCCGACGCCACCGCCGCCCAGTCCGAGATCGCCGCGCTGAGCGACAGCCGCTTCCTGCTGCTGGCCCGCGACGGCAACGGCCGCGGCAAGGGCGCGCCGAACGCCCCGGTCTACAAGAGCATCCTGCTGGTCGACCTAGCCGGCGCCACCAACCTGGCCGGCACGCCGTACGAGCAGGACGTCACCCCGATCGCCAAGGACGGCGTCCTGAACCCCGACATCAAGCCGGTCACACAAGCCGAGCTGGTCAACCTGCTGAACCCGGTCCAACTGGCCAAGGTCGGCATGAACCTGTCGGTCAGCCCGTCCACCGCGGCCAGCCTGCCCGAGAAGCTGGAGGCCCTGGCCCTGGCGCCCGCGCTGGACAGAGCCGCCCCGCGCGACGTCTTCCTGCTGGTCGGCAGCGACAACGACTTCGCCACGGCCACCGGCCGGATCAACGGCCAGGACTTCGACGCCGCGCTGAAGGGCGACACCGGGACGGGCGACAACGACAACCTGATCCTGGTCTATCGCCTGACCCTACCTCGATGACCTTGCCTAACTAGCTTGACCCCTCGGGCCGGCGCGCCTACCCCGGACGGCGAAGGCATGGAGATCGCGAGATCTCCGGGAACGCGGTGACCAATCCGCGGCTGCCCCCGCAACTGTGATCGTCCGTCGATCGTCACGGCACTGGCCACTGGGACCCCCTCTCGACCTTGAGGAGTCCTGGGAAGGCGCCGCGACGGGAGGGCGTAAGCCAGGAGACCGGCCTTCGTCACATCAACACGGCCGGCGGGGTGTCCGGCGAGGGCAGGGTGATGAACGAGACAGCCGACGAAGCCTCGGGTGAGGCCGCCAGGAACGCGCGCCATAACGCCAAGATGAAGGTCATCCAGGCCGCCCGCGCCAAGATGATGGCCGAGCGCCAGCTGGAGAAGGGCCTGCTGATCGTCCATACCGGGGCGGGCAAGGGCAAGACAACTGCGGCGCTGGGCATGGTCTGCCGCGCCATCGGCCACGGCCAGCGGGTCAGCGTCGTCCAGTTCATCAAGGGCGCGATGCAGACCGGCGAGAAGGTCGTGTTCGACGCCTTTCCTGACCACGTTGAGTTCCGGCCGATGGGCGAAGGCTTCACCTGGGACACCCAGGACCGCGCCCGCGACATCGCCGTGGCCCGGCTGGCCTGGGACGTGATCAAGGCCCGCATCGCCGATCCCGACTGGGACATGGTGGTGGCCGACGAGCTGAACATCATCCTGCGCTATGACTACCTGCCGCTGGAGGAGGTGCTCGAGGTCCTGGTCAATCGGCCGGAGGGCAAGCACGTGGTCGTCACCGGCCGCAACGCCCCCGACGCCCTGATCGAGGCCGCCGACCTGGTCACCGAGATGGCGCAGGTCAAGCACCCGTGCCGCTCTGGCGTGAAGGCCCAGGCGGGGATCGAGTTTTGACCCTGCTGCGCGAGGCCGACGACGGCCCGGCGGTGGTGGTCTGCAACACCTGCCGGGTTTCGGAAGCGGAACGCGAGACGTCCGAGGGCGTGCGGGGCGGGGCAGTGCTGGCGGCGGCGCTGCGCGAGATCGCACCCGGAACCGGCGTGGCGATCCAGGAGATGCCGTGCCTGTTCAACTGCGCGCAGCACTGCTCGATCCATCTGCGGGCGCCGGGCAAGATCGGCTACGTGCTGGGCCGGTTCGAGCCGACGCCGGAGGCCGCCCGCGCCATCCTCGACTACGCGGTCGCCTACGCCGCCAGCGACGAGGGCGTGGTCCCGTACCGCCAGTGGCCGGAAGGCGTGAAGGGTCACTTCATCGTCCGCGTGCCGCCGGCGGGAAGGCTGGTCGGGGCGTAGACCTTGCGCCGGGAGCGTGGCGTCCGCAGTCTGCGGGACGGCGTGCCCGGAGGCTCCATGTCCGACGAATCGTTCGACATCCCGCAAACCGCTCTGGCTGAGTTCGAGGCGGGGCCGCTGCGCGCGCGCGCCGAGGTTCGAGTCACGCCGCGCGGCGTCCTCGCTATCGGCGTCATGCTGAGCGGCCTCCTATTGTCCTCGGCGGTTCTGGTCTGGTGTTCGCGTCGGCGGCTTGGCGATGCAAGACGCTATCGGACGGGGGGATCTGACGAGTAGATGATCGAGACGATCCGCCAGCCCTCGGCGCCGCGAACCAGCTGCCAGCTTTCACTGCCGCGGTTCTGCTCCTGGCCATCGATCAAGAAGCTGAAATCGAAATAGAGGGTCGCGATCGTCCCGTCGCTAAGGATCTTCATGTCGCCGTGACGGGGATCCAGGCTAGCCTTGCTGTTGGAGACCATCGCGGCGAAGGCCTGGGCGCTGCCCGGGCGGAGCTTGGCGACATCGGGCTTCGCTCGCCGGGCTCGGGTGAGGGCCTCGTCCGACAACGCGCTGTACCAGGCCGTTCCGGTCGGCGCGAACAGCTGAAGGAGCCGCGCGCCGTCATGGCTGACGACCGCCTCGTGATAGGCGGCGACGAGCGTATCGACGGTGCGTGTGTCGGACTCGACGGAGGCGCGCGCTGACGCGGGCGCGAGAAGGGTCAGGGCGCCGGCGAGGGCGAGGAGACGAGAGCAGGGCAAGACATGGCGTCCTTTTGCGAAAGAAGGCGCAAGCCTGTGCTTCCTCGGCTGACGGCTGACGACTCAAGAACGGCTAAAGAATCGATCGTGAACCGAGCGTCGCGCCCATATCGCGGATGCGATCGGCGCTGTGACGCGCCAGGCGATCGTTCGGCCCCGGTGCGAAGCCCGACCAGACGACGACGCCGGTCGCGTGGTCGATCGCGGTGAGCGCCAGCTCGGGCGCGCCGTCCCAGAGGATGAGGCGGGTGCGTAGAATGAGGCTTCGTTTCGCCCTGGAGTTCTGAGTGATCCTGAAGCCGCGAAGATGCGTGGCGCTGTCCATGACGACGCTGCCGAGCGCCGTCGCGAGCGGCGCGTATTCGGTCCGACCCGTCTCGTTGCGCGTCGGTTCGATCACCAGCGCGACCGGCGCGCGCGCATTAAGCGCGACGATCGCCAGCAGCGCCGCCGCCAGGAAGGCGGACGACGGCGCTAGCCGTCGTGTCCAAATCCGCGGCCTGACGATGATCGGCGCCTGGGGCGCCGCCAGCCGGTAGCCGCGTTTCTTGACGGTCTGGATCAGCGTGGGCGCGCGGGGATCGTCGTCCAAAGCGCGGCGCAAATCGCCGATCACGATCGCGAGGCTGTTGGGGCTGACTGTCCGCCCGCGCCAGATCAAGGTGACCAGCTCGTCCTTGCTCACGACCATACCCCGACGGCGGCAAAGGATTTCAAGCGTACGCGCGGCGCGTTCCTCGAGTGGACGCGTCTCGTGCGGAGCCTGCAGGCGGCAGGTGTCGGGATGGAACGTCCAGCGCCCGATACGGTGGACTGGCGGCGACGTGTCGTTGTTTTCCACCTCCGGCCTCGCGCTTAACCCCTCGGCTCCGGCGGTGGCGGCGGCGGCGGTGGCGGCGGCGCGATCGGCACGCCGCTGTTGGGCGCGATCGGCTCCGCCGGGACCGGCGTCAGCGGGGCCAGCGGCAGGCCGTCGGGGCCGATCTCGCCTTCCAGCGGCAGGCCCAGATCCTCCAGCGGATCCTCTTGGACCGGCGCGGCGGCCTGGCGGCCCAGGGCCGACAGCATGAAGGCCTTCCAGATCTTGGCGGGCTCGCCGCCGCCCACCACGCCGTTCATCGAGCTGTTGTCGTCGTTGCCGACCCAGACCCCGACCACCAGGTCGTCGACGTAACCGACGAACAGGGCGTCGTGATAGTCCTGGGTTGTGCCGGTCTTGCCGTAGGCGCCCTCGATGGCCGCCTCCAGGCCCGTGCCGCGATGGGTGGCCGAGCGCAGCAGGTCGCGCATGCCCAGCAGGACCTTCGGATCATACGCCGTGGTCTTTGGCTTCTTGAAGTCGGCCAGGGCGTGCGGAACGATCGGATATTCCCCGGCAGCCACCGAGGCGTAGGCCGCCGTCAGCCGCGTCAGGCTCATCGAGCCGGTGCCCAGCGCCATGGTCAGGTCGTCGGGGATCTTCTCGGTGATCCCCAGGTCGCGCGCGACCTTGATCACCTTCTTGGGGCCAAGGTCGTGGGCCAGGCGCACGGCCGCGACGTTCGACGAGGCGGCGAAGGCGCTGATCAGCGGGATCTCGCGGTCGCGATACTTGCCCTCGTGGTTCTTGGGCATGTAGCCGCTGACCTGCACCGGGGTGTCTAGGATCGGGCTGGTCGTGGTCATGCCCTCGCGCAGGGCGGCCAGATAGACGAACAGCTTGAACGACGAGCCTGGCTGGCGCTCGCCGTCGGCGCGGTTGAACTGGCTAGCGCGATAGTCGCGCCCGCCGACCATGGCGACGACGCGGCCGTCCTTGCGCATGGCCACCAGGGCGCCCTGGGTGATGTTCAGCACCTTGCCGTCGCGTTCGATGAAGTCGTTGAGGATCCGCTCGGCTTTTTCCTGCATCTCAGGATCCAGCGTCGTCTTGACGATGGTCTCGCCATAACGCGCGCCGACGGCGGCGCGGGCCTGGGGCAGGGCCCAGTCGGCGAAGTAAGAGCCGGTGGGCAACTTGTCCTCGGCCTCGACCGCCGAGACCTCGCCGACCGCGTCGGCCTGGGCCTGGGTGATGAACTTGGTCTCGACCATGGCGCCGAGCACCACGCGCATCCGCTCGCGGGCGCCGTCGATGTTGTTGGTCGGGGCCAGGCGGGACGGGGCCTTGACCAGGCCGGCCAGCATGGCGGCCTCGCCGATCGACAGCTGCTCCGGCTGCTTGCCGAAATAGTGGCGGGCCGCGGCGCGCAGGCCGAAGGCGCCGTCGCCGAAATAGACCGACGACAGGTAGCGCGAGAGGATCTGGTCCTTGGAGAGACGGGCTTCCAGATAGAGAGCGATCATCGCCTCCTGCGCCTTGCGGCGCAGATTGCGGTCGCTGGACAGGAAGGCGTTCTTGGCCAGCTGCTGGGTGATGGTCGAACCGCCTTCGGACACGCCGCCGGCCTTGGCGTTCTTGCCCAGGGCCCGGGCGATCGCCTTCGGGTCGACGCCCATGTGGCTGTAGAAGCGGCGATCCTCGATGGCGATGAAGGCGCCCGGCACATAGGCCGGCAGCTTGGCCACGTCGATCGGGGCTTCCTTGTACGAGCCGCGACGGGCGATCGGCGAGCCGTCCTCGGCGACCAGCACGATGGCCGAATTGTTCAGGGGCTCCAGCGCCCGGCTCAGCGGCAGCGACCAGAACAGCGAGGCGACCAGGACGACGACCAGCGCCACGGCGGCGGCCGCGCCGATCAGCCAGGCGGGCCGCTTCCAGATCGGCGGCTTGACGAGCTTGACCGGTTCGGACGGCGAGAGAGCGGCCTCCGGAACGGCCTCGACCGCTTCGGGCAGCTCGGTTTCGGCGGTCTCGGGGGAAGCCTCTTCCGGCAGAGCCTCGGGCTCGACGACCAGTTCGGGAGAGATCGCAGGCTCGGCGACGACGGCCTTAGGCGCGCGGGGCTTGCGCGGGCGCGACGGCTTCGGCGCGGCGACCTCGGGCGCGCCTTCAACCAAGCCGGCGGCCTCGGTCATCACGGCCTGGGCGCGCGGCTTCCGAGGTTTGCGGGGCTTCGGCGCCGGCGGGCTTTCCGGAGCGGTGTCTTCGGGATCGGTGGGATCGGACATGGGCTTGGCGCTCGCTTCGGGCGCAGGCCCTCACTCGTCGAGCGCGCTCCTTACCATACGGCCCGGTCAAACCAAGCGCGCTGAGCGGGAAGTTTTTTGTCCGCCGCCCTTGAACGGCGTTCGACCGACCATAGATCACTCCCCGTGAGGCCGCTGGCCTCTGCCCTTTCCTGGGGCGTTTCCTCCCCAACTTTTCGAGCCCGGCGGCTTCGCCGGGCTTTTCTTTTGCGCGGTTGGTTCGCGCCGGTTGTCACGGTTGCGTCGTGGTTCTCGCCTAGAGGCCGAACGCGGACGCGCCGCGTCATCGGGGGAGAGACCATGGGCAGGCTTCGAAACGCGCTGATGACGGTCGCCATGGCCGCAAGCCTGGCGGGAACGGCCAGCGCCTCGACCCCGGCCGGACCGACGGGCGACCTCAAGCTCGAACGCATGGTCATGGTGATGCGCCACGGCGTGCGTCCGCCGACCAAGGCGCAGGCCGCGCCGGAGGGCGCGACCGCCCAGCCTTGGTCGCGCTGGACCACGCCCTATGGCGAACTGACCCCGCACGGCGGCGAGGGCGCGCGGCTGATGGGCGCTTACTACCGCACGTTTCTAGGGGCTCGAGGCTTGTTGCCCCGCGACGGCTGCGCGGCGTCGGGCGACGTTGTCGCCTGGGCCAGTGGCAAGCAACGCGCCATCAAGACCGCCGAGATGTTCGTCGAGGGCTTGCAGCCCGGCTGTGGCCTGAAGGTCGCCCACCCCGACAGCGAAGAGACCGACGTGATCTTCCACCCATCGGCCATTATCGACGGCGACCTGGCTCTGAAGGCTTCCTTGCGCCAGAAGCCAGGCCTGACGGCCGAAGCCAAGGCGCTGTCGAAGGAGTTCGCGATCCTGCGGCGCGTGCTGGGCGTCGACATCGCCAAGCGGGACTCGCGTCTGGAAGCCGCCAAGGACGACAACGCCAACCTAGAAGGCGCGCTGGGGATCGCCTCGACCGCCGGTCAGACGGTGCTGCTGGAGTATGTCGAGGGCAAGCCGATGAGCGAGGTCGGCTGGGGCCGCGCCTCCAAGGCCGATATCCAGGCCATGCTGCGCTTCCACACGGTCAAGTTCCGCTACGAGGTCGGGCCGGCCTATGTCGCCGACCGCTACGCCGCGCCCTTGGCCAAGGAGATCGTCGGCGCCCTGAGCGGCGAGACCGGCGGTCAGATTGGCGGCAAGCTGACCCTGCTGGTCGGCCACGACACCAACATCGCCGCCCTGCGCGGCTTCCTGGACGCGCACTTCACCGCCGCCGACTATCCGCGGGACGACCCTCCGCCCGGCGGCGCCATGGGCTTCGAGTTGCTGAAGGACAGCGCCGGCAAGGCCTATGTCCGCGCCTTCTACACCGCTCAGTTCATGGACCAGCTGCGCGACCTGCAGCCGCTGACGGCCAGCAACCCGCCGGCCTATTCCTACTTTCCAATCCCGGGCTGCGGCGTGAAGGGCGAGCCGACGCTGTGCCCGCTGGAAACTTTCCGGAAGATCGTCGACGGCAAGCTGAAGAGTCCGGCGAACGGGTGATGAGGCGACGGATGTGTATTCGTCATCTATCCAAACTATTCGTCATTCCCGCCCTTGTGGCGGGAAGCCCTCTATCAGCCGCAGGTGCAGCAGGGGCGACGTGTTCAGCACGTCGCTTGCGTTTCACGTGTCAGTTGAACCAGGGGTTCCCGCCACAAGGGCGGGAATGACGGAAGTTGGAATTGTCGGGTCAAGAGACCGAAGGTCGAAGCTGCCCTACAGTTTCACCACCTGGCCCGTCTTCGCCGACTGGCCGGCCGCCTCGGCCAAGGCCAGGGCCTCGACGCCATCGACATAGCCGACCGAGGGCAGGGCCTCGCCGCGGATGATCTCGGCGAAATGGGCCAGCTCGCGGCGATAGGCCTCGGCGTAGCGGTCGAGGAAGAAGTTCTGGAAGGCGTCGCTGGCCGCGCCGGCCTCGCTCCAGACCGAGACCGTGCTCTCCATGACGTTGTCGGCGCGGACCAGGCCCTTGGCGCCGAACGCCTCGATGCGCTGGTCGTAGCCGTAGCCGCTGCGGCGGCTGTTGCTGATCATGCAGATCTTGCCCGAGGCGGTGCGCAGGATGATCTTGGCCGTGTCGACGTCGCCGGCCTCGCCGATCGCCGGATCGACCAGGCAGCTCGCGGCGGCGTAGACCTCGGTCACCGGCTCGTCCAAGAGCCAGCGGGCCATGTCGAAGTCGTGGATGGCCATGTCCTTGAACAGGCCGCCCGAGACCTTGACGTAAGCGACCGGCGGCGGGGCCGGATCGTGGCTGGTGATGTGCACGGTCTCCAACGCGCCGACGACGCCGGCCGACAAGCGCGCTTTCAGGCCTTGGAAGTTGGGGTCGAAGCGGCGGTTGAAGCCCAGGAACAGCTTCACGCCTGGACCGCCCAGTTCGCCGGCGGCCGAGCGGGCGCGGGCCAGGTCCTGGTCGATCGGCTTCTCGCAGAACACCGCCTTGCCGGCCGCGATGGCCTGCAGGGCGTAGTCGAGGTGGGTGTCGGTCGAGCTGGCGACGATGACGCCGGTCACCGCCGGATCGTTCAGGGCGGTGTCGAGGTCGGCGACGCTCGCGCCGGTCTCGGCGGCCAGGCTGTCGGCCGCCGCGGCGATCGGATCGACCACGTATTTCAGCCGCAGGCCCGGCTGGCCGGCGACGTTCTTGGCGTGGATGCGGCCGATCCGGCCGGCGCCCAAAATGGCGATGTCGTGCATGGGAACCTTGATGCTCTCTCGCGCCGATGGTCGACGGCGGCGGTCCGTTTTCCTGTAATGTGGAACAAAAATTCCTTCCAGGGAAAATGTGGAATTGGGAAGCGCTTCCAGGGGCGTTTGTGTTCGGGCGCGGAATGGATATTCTAAACTTGGAGTGAGCATATCGGGGCGGAAATGACCGAACAGACCACGTCGAACCCGCCGGCCACGGCCGAGGAGCTGCGAGCGGCGATTCTCGAGCGCTACGATTCGCTGAGCAAGCGCCTGCAGCAGATCGCCCGCTACGTACTGGACGAGCCCAACGAACTGGCGCTGGAGACCCTGGCGGTGATTTCCGAACGCTGCGGGGTGCAGCCCTCGGCCATCGTCCGCTTCGCCAAGAGCTTCGGCTATGCGGGCGCCAGCCAAATGCAGCGGTTGTTCCGCGATGGCCTGCTGTCGGGCCATGCGGGCCTGGGCTACAGCGAGCGCGTTCGTCACTTCAACCAGGCCGTGGCCCGCAAGCCCGAGGGCGGCGCGGACGTGCTGGACGAGTTCGTCGAGGGCAATACCCTGGCCCTGCAGAACCTGGGCCAGACGGTCAGCGAAGCCGATCTGCGCGAGGCGGTGGCGCTGATCGATCGGGCCGAGACCGTCTATGTGATTGGCTTCCGCCGCTCGTTCCCCGTGGCCTCGTACCTGGCCTATTCGTTGCAGCAGGCGAACAAGCGCACGATGTTCATCGACGGCGTGGCGGGCCTGACCAAGCAGCAGGTCCAGACCATCGGCCCGCGCGACCTGCTGATCGCCGTCAGCTACCACCCCTATGCCGAGGAGACGGTGCAGGCGGTTGAAATGGCCACCCAGCGCGGGGCGCGGATCCTGTCGATCAGCGACAGCCTGGTCAGCCCGATCGCCAAGCCGGCCGAACTGGTGCTGCACGTGCGCGAGTCCGAGGTGCGGACCTTCCGGTCGCTGGCCGCCTCCATCTGCCTGGCCCAGGCTCTGGTGATCAGTTTCGCCTTCGAGGCTGGCAAGGAAAAGAAGAAGGGCAAGCGGCTTCGCTGAACCGTTCGTTCCATTTCAGGTCCAGAATGAAATGAATGTTGCACGGCTTTTGGGTGTGGAATATGCGTTACGCATCGCCGGTAGGGAGCCGGCCCCGAAGTGGCGTGGAACCTTATGGCCCAGGACGTAGAGACCCTTGACCTCATCGCCGTGGGCCGGTCCAGCGTCGACCTCTACGGCCAGCAGGTCGGCGGTCGGCTGGAGGACATGGCGTCCTTCGCCAAGTACCTGGGCGGCAGCCCGACCAACACCGCCGCCGGCGGCGCTCGCCTGGGGCTAAGGACGGGTCTCCTGACCCGCGTCGGCGCCGACCACATGGGCCGCTTCATCCGCGAGCAGCTGCAGCGCGAGGGCGTCGATGTCGCCGGGGTGCTGTCCGACCCCGACCGCCTGACGGCCCTGGTGATCCTGGGCATCCGCGACCGGGTGAATTTCCCGCTGATCTTCTATCGCGAGAATTGCGCCGACATGGCCCTGGAGCCATCGGACGTCGACGAGGCCTGGTTCGCCAAGGCCGGGGCCGTGCTGATCAACGGCACCCACCTGTCGCAGCCGAACGTCTACGAGACGAGCCTGAAGGCCGCGAAGGCGGTAAAGGCGGCCGGCGGCCGTGTTGCCTTCGACATCGACTACCGTCCGGTGCTGTGGGGCCTGACCGGCAAGGACGCGGGCGAGAACCGCTTCGTCGAGAACCCGGAGGTCACCGCCAAGCTGCAGGCGGTGGTGGCCCTCTGCGACCTGATCGTCGGCACCGAGGAAGAGATCCATATCCTGGGCGGCTCGACCGACACGCTGGCGGCCCTGCGCGCCATCCGGCGCGGCGCGCCCGACGCCCTGCTGGTCTGCAAGCGCGGCGCGGATGGGTGCGTGGCGTTCCCGGGCGCGATCCCGGAACGCCTGGACGACGGCGTCAGCGCGCGCGGCTTTAAGGTCGAGGTGTTCAACGTGCTGGGGGCGGGCGACGCCTTCATGGCCGGCTTCCTGCGCGGCTGGCTGCGCCACGAGCCGGTCGAGATCTGCTGCGAGTGGGGCAACGCCTGCGGGGCCATTGTCGTCTCGCGCCACGGCTGCACGCCGGCCATGCCGACCTGGATCGAGCTTCAGGCCTTCCTGTCCGACCAGGCGCGCCCGTTCCGGCTGCGCGAGGACGCCGAGCTGGAGCATATCCACTGGGCCACCACCCGCGACGGCGTCTATGACGAGCTGACCGTGCTGGCCATCGACCATCGCAGCCAGTTCCTGGACCTGATCGACGAGACTAGCGGCGATCCCGAGCGCATCCCGCGCTTCAAGACCCTGGCCCTGCGCGCGGTGCAGGCGGTGGCCGGCCGCGACGAGGCGCGGTTCGGCATGCTGCTGGACGGCCGTTTCGGCTTCGACGCCCTGGCCCAGGCCGCCGACCACGACTACTGGATCGCTCGACCGATCGAGCTGCCCAAGTCGCGGCCGCTGGAGTTCGAGAGCTCGGCCGATGTCGCCACCGAGCTGACCGAATGGCCGCTGGGCCAGGTGGTCAAGTGCCTGGTCTTCTACCATCCCGACGACGAGATCGAGCTGCGCGAGCGCCAGGAGCGTCAGCTGCTGCGGCTGTTCGACGCCTGCCGGAAAACCCGCCACGAACTGCTGCTAGAGCTGATCCTGCCCAAGGGCATGGACAGCGACAGCCAGACCGTGGCGAGGGCCATTCGCCGCCTTTACGCCCTGGGCGTCCGCCCGGACTGGTGGAAACTGGAGCCGCTGACCGACCCGGCCGCGTGGCGCGAGATCGAGATCGCCATCACCGACAACGACCCGCTGTGCCGGGGCGTGGTGCTGCTGGGCCTGTCGGCGCCGGAGGCCGAGCTGGTCGCCTCGTTCGAGGTCGTGGCGCCATTTCCGATCGTGAAAGGTTTCGCCGTCGGCCGAACCATCTTCTACGATGTCGCCCGCGAGTGGCTGGCCGACCGGATCGACGACGAGGCGGCCGTCGCCGCGCTCGTGAGCAAGTTCAAGGTGCTGGTGGACGCCTGGAAGCGTCTGCGCGGCGCCGCGGAGAAGGCCGCGTAGCATGACGCTGGTTCGTCTCACCGCCGCCCAGGCCACCGTCCGTTGGCTCTGCGCGCAATACGTCGAGACCGCGGCGGGCGAGGTTCCGTACTTCGCCGGCGTCTGGGCGATTTTCGGTCACGGCAATGTCGCTGGCCTGGGCGAGGCCCTGCACGGCGTCTGCGACGTGTTGCCGACCTGGCGGGCCCATAACGAGCAGGGCATGGCCCACGCCGCCATCGCCTTCGCCAAGCAGTCGCGACGCGAGCGGGCCATGGTCTGCACCACCTCGATCGGTCCCGGCGCCACCAACATGGTCACCGCCGCCGCCCTAGCGCACGTCAACCGCCTGCCGGTGCTGTTCCTGCCCGGCGACGTCTATGCCAGCCGCCGACCCGATCCGGTGCTGCAGCAGATCGAGGACTTCGGCGACGGAACGATCAGCGCCAACGACTGCTTCAGGCCGGTATCGCGCTATTTCGATCGCATCGTCCGGCCCGAGCAGATCCTGGACGCCTTGCCGCGCGCCCTGGCCGTCATGCTGGACCCGGTCACCTGCGGCCCCGCGACCCTGGCCTTCTGTCAGGACGTCCAGGCCGAGGCGTTCGACTATCCGGAAGCCTTCTTCGAGAAGCGCGTCTGGCGCATCCGCGCGCCGCGTCCGGATCCGCGCGAGCTGGCCGATCTGGTTTCGCTGATCAAGGCGGCCAAGCGGCCGTTGGTCGTAGCCGGCGGCGGGGTGCTCTATGCCCGGGCCGAAGCGGCCCTGGCCGCCCTGGTCTCCGCCGCTGGTCTGCCGGTCGCCGAGACGCAAGGCGGGAAGGGGGGGCTCGTCTGGGATCACCCGCTGAACCTGGGCGCCATCGGCGTGACGGGCGCGACGGCGGCGGTGGCGTCGGCGGAGGAGGCCGACCTCGTGATCGGCGTCGGCACGCGGCTGCAGGACTTCACCACCGGCTCTCGGGCCCTGTTCGGCGCCGAGGGCCGCAAGTTGGTTCAGGTCAACGTCGCTCCCCATGATGCTCACAAGCATGGCGCGTCTGCCGTGGTCGGCGACGCCTTGGCGGTGGTCGAGGCGCTGTCCGAGGCCCTGGACGGCTGGCGCGCGCCCGAGGCCTGGACGCGGGAGGCCACCGGCCGGGTGGCGGGCTGGAACACGATCTTCGACGCCGCGACAGCCGCCGACGCTCGGCCGCTGCCGACCGACGCCCAGGTGCTGGGCGCGGTCTGGCGCGCCGCGGCCGACGACGGCGTCGTGGTCTGCGCCGCCGGGGGGCTGCCCGGCGAACTGCACAAGCTGTGGCGCACGCACCGGCCCGGCGGCTACCACGTCGAGTACGGCTTCTCGTGCATGGGCTACGAGATCGCCGGCGCCGTCGGCGTGAAGATGGCCGCGCCGGACCGCGAGGTTCACGTGATGGTCGGCGACGGCAGTTATCTGATGCTGAACTCCGAACTGGCCACCTCGGTGATGCTGGGGACCAAGCTGATCGTCACCGTGCTCGACAACCGGGGCTTCGGCTGTATCAACCGCCTGCAGGCCGCGACCGGAGGGGCGGCGTTCAACAACCTGCTGGCCGACACGGTCCACCAGACCTTGCCGGACATCGATTTCGCCGCCCACGCCGCCAGCCTGGGCGCGCGGTCGGAGAAGGTGGCCAATCTCGCGGAACTCGAGGCCGCCCTGCAGCGCGCCAAGGCCAGCGACCGGACCTATGTGGTGGTGATCGACACCGACCCGATGCCGACCACCGAGGGCGGCGCCTGGTGGGACGTGGCCGTGCCGGAGGTCTCGACGCGTCCCGCGGTCAACGCCGCGCGCGCCGACTACGAAGTCAAGATCAAGCAACAGCGTACCGGGGACTGACCCATGACCATCCGTTTCGGCGTGAGCCCCATCGCCTGGATCAATGACGACATGCCCGAACTCGGCGGCGACACGCCGCTGGAGAGCGTACTGGCCGACTGCCAGGCGATCGGCTTCGAAGGCGTCGAACTGGGCGGCGTGTTCCCGCGCGACCCGGCGGTGTTGAAGCCCCTGCTGGAACGCTACGGCCTGTCGCTGGTCGGCGGCTGGTACAGCGGTAACCTGCTGGTCCAATCGGCTGAGGAGGAGATCGAAGCGCTGCAGTCGCACCTCAATCTGCTGAAGGCGATGGGCTGCACGGTCTTCGTCCACGCCGAGACCAGCAACGCCATCCACGGCGACAAGGCCAAGGCCCTGTCGGCGACCCCGCGTCTCGACGTCGAAGGCTGGAAGACGTTCGGCGCGCGCCTGACTCAAGTGGCCGACTACATCGCCGCCCAGGGCCTCAAGTTCGCCTATCACCACCACCTAGGCACCGTGGTCGAGCGGCCCGAGGACCTGGAAGCCTTCCTGGCCAATACCGGTCCGTCGGTCGGTCTGACCGTCGACACCGGCCACGCGGCCCTGGGCGGCCTGGACCCGGTCTCGATGATCCGCAACCACCCCGAGCGAGTCGCCCACGTCCACTGCAAGGACATCCGCGGCGAGGTGTTCAGCCAGGTCATTTCGCAGGATGGCGGCAGCTTCCTGGAGGGCGTGCTGGCGGGCATGTTCACCGTGCCGGGCGACGGCTCGCTGGACTACGCCGCCGTGATGAAGGCCCTGGCCGAGATCAGCTATTCCGGCTGGATCATCGTCGAGGCCGAGCAGGACCCGGCCATCGCCAATCCGCGCCAGTACGGCGAAATCGGCCTGGCGACCCTCAAGCGCGAGGCCGCGGCGGCGGGCCTGGAGGCGGCGTGATGAGCAAGCTGCTCGTCCGCCCCCACGCCCCGGACGCGTACGGTTCCGTCCTCGACATCACCCCAGCCTCCGCCGGCTGGACCCACGTTGGCTTCCAGGTCGTCAAGCTGGCGGCCGGCCAGATCCATGAAGGCTTCGCGCCCGACCGCGAGACCTGCGTCGTCGTGATGAGCGGGACGGCCGAGGTCAGCGCCGACGGCGCCGCGTTCGGCAAGGTGGGCGGCCGCGCCAGCGTGTTCGAGGACAGAGCGCCGGGCGCGGTCTACGTCCCGGCCGCCACGCCCTTCGCGATGACCGCCGTCTCCGACGTCGAGCTGGCCCTCTGCACCGCCCCCGGCAAGCCCGGCGGCCTGGCCCGCCTGATCGCCGAGAGCGACATGCCGCGCGAGGTGCGGGGCAAGGGGACCAATGTCCGTCACGTCCGCAACATCCTGCCCGAGACCGCGCCGGCCGATGGTCTTCTGGTGGTCGAGGTGATCACCCCGGGCGGCCACTGGTCCAGCTATCCGCCGCACAAGCACGACACCGCCGCCGACGGCGAGGAGACGGCGCTGGAGGAGACCTACTACCATCGCCTGAATCCGCCGCAGGGCTTTGCCTTCCAGCGCGTCTATACCGACGATCGCAGCCTGGACGAGACGATCTGTGTCCAGGACGGTGACGTGGTGATGGTGCCGCGCGGCTATCACCCGGTCGGGGCCCCGCACGGCTACGACCTCTACTACCTCAACGTCATGGCCGGACCGCACCGGAAGTGGATCTTCCGCAACGACCCGGCCCACGACTGGATCATGCGGCAGGCGTGATCCTGGTCATTCCGTAAGCCAGAAGGAGCGCCTCATGCGCAGCATCCCCCACTTCGTCGGCGGTCGCGCCGTCGAGGGCGCGTCCGGTCGCTTCGGCGACGTCTTCGATCCCAATACCGGCAAGGTGCAGGCGCGGGTGGCCCTGGCCTCGACGTCAGAGCTGGACACGGCGATCGCCAACGCCAAGGCGGCCCAGCCGGCCTGGGCGGCGACCAATCCCCAGCGCCGGGCGCGGGTGATGTTCGAGTTCAAGCGCCTGCTGGAAGTCCACATGGACGAACTGGCCGAACTGCTGTCGTCCGAGCACGGAAAGGTCATCGCCGACTCCAAGGGCGACATCATGCGCGGCCTGGAAGTCATTGAATTCTCGTGCGGTATCCCGCACCTGCTGAAGGGCGAATACACGCAAGGCGCCGGCCCCGGCATTGATGTCTATTCGATGCGCCAGGCCCTCGGTGTCGTCGCCGGCATCACCCCGTTCAACTTCCCGGCCATGATCCCGATGTGGATGATGGGCCCGGCCATCGCCTGCGGGAACGCCTTCATCCTGAAGCCCTCCGAGCGCGACCCGTCCGTGCCGGTGCGCCTGGCCGAGCTGATGATGGAGGCGGGCCTGCCGCCAGGGATCCTCAACGTCGTCCACGGCGACAAGGACTGCGTCGAGGCCATCCTCGACCATCCCGACATCAAGGCCGTCAGCTTCGTGGGCAGCTCGGACATCGCCCAGTCGGTGTTCCAGCGCGCCGGGGCGAACGGCAAGCGCGTCCAGGCCATGGGCGGCGCCAAGAATCACGGTCTTGTCATGCCCGATGCGGACCTCGACCAGGCGACCGCCGACATCATCGGGGCGGCCTACGGTTCGGCCGGCGAGCGCTGCATGGCCCTGCCGGTCGTCGTGCCGGTGGGCGAGAAGACCGCCGTCGCCCTGCGCGAGAAGCTGGTCGCGGCGATTGGCGGCCTTCGCGTCGGCGTCAGCACCGACCCGGACGCCCACTACGGCCCGGTGGTCAGCGCCGCCCACAAGGCGCGGATCGAGAGCTACATCCAGATGGGCGTCGACGAGGGCGCCGAGCTGGTCGTCGACGGTCGCGGCTTCGCTTTGCAGGGCCACGAGGACGGCTTCTTCGTCGGTCCGACCCTGTTCGACCACGTCAAGCCAACCAGCCGCTCGTATCACGACGAGATCTTTGGCCCGGTGCTGCAGATGGTCCGCGCCGAGAGCCTGGCGGAGGGCGTCGGTCTGGCCTCTCGCCATCAGTACGGCAACGGGGTGGCGATCTTCACCCGCAACGGCGACGCCGCCCGTGAATTCGCCGATCAGGTCGAGGTCGGCATGGTCGGGATCAATGTCCCGATCCCGGTGCCGGTCGCCTATCACAGCTTCGGCGGCTGGAAGCGCTCGGGCTTCGGCGACCTGAACCAATACGGCCTGGACGGCGTGAGGTTCTACACGCGGACCAAGACCGTCACCCAGCGCTGGCCCAAGGGCGGAGCGGTGCTGGACCAGAGCTTTGTCATCCCGACCATGCGATAGCGCTGTTCCAGGCGGGGCGGTCGGGGGCGGGGCCGCCTTAGGGACGGAGCGCGGCCAGGACCGTCTCGGCGACCGCGACCGTCTGGCCGCGGATGTCGGGCACGGCGGTGATCTCCCACGACGCGCCGCGCGTGGCCGGGCCGACGGCGAGCAGGGTAGGCGAGGCCTGGCCGGAGACGTCGCGGACGCGGCCGCTGTCGTCGACGTCGAAGCCCAGGCGCAGCGGGTCGGGCCGGGCCAGGCCGCGCTTGACCAAGTCCTGGATCAGCGGATCGGTCGAGGCCAGCACGTCGCCGGTCGGGCCTGTGCAGTTGATCACCGAGGCCGCGCGGAAGACATAGCCGCCGTGTTCGCCGCGCCCGCGCCAGCGGCACAGGGCGAAGCCGTCGGGCTCGAGCGTCAAGCTGCGGATCTTGCCGGCGGCCAGGGTTAGCTGGCCGGTGGCGCGCATGGCGGCGATCCGGCGGGCGACCTGGGGCGCCAAGCGATGGCGGTGGATTTCCCAGAACGGCCGCGCGTGGCGCAGGAAGGCCTGCTTCTGAGCGGGCGACCAGCCGCGCCACAGCGCCTGGGTCATGGGCCGGGTGGCGTCGATAGCCGTGCGCCAACCGTGCTCGTCCGCCGCGCGCCGCAACCAGGCGAAGGCTTGCAGGGGCGAGAGGTCGTTGGCGGGCGGGGCGGGCAGGATCCGCGGCGGCGCGCCGTCGTGCTGCAGCGGGGCCAAGCCGCGCCGCGACAGGGCCAGCATGGGCCGGCCGTGTTGGGCGTCGTTCAGGGACAGGGCCACGTCGACCATGGTCAGACCCGTGCCGATCAGCATCACCGGCCCGGGCGGCAACTCGGCCGCGTTCCAGCGCCAGGGATCGGCGACATAGGCGTTCGAGGCGGCGAAGGCTTCGTCCACGCCGGGCGGCCGGGCCGGCGGCGGGTTGCCCAGGGCCAGGACGACGGCATGGGCGGTGACGGATCGACCCATGGCGCATCGCAGCCGCCAGCCGTCGCCGCCCGGCTCGATCCCGACGACGGCGTCGGGCGTGACCACCAGGCGGCCGGCGCCTTCGGGCCCTTCGGCGATCTCGGCCACCAGCCCCTGCAGGTAGCGGCCATAGTCGGCGCGGGTGGCGAAGTCCGCCGGGCCGAGGCCGAAGTTGCGGGCGCGCAGCCAGGTCACGAAATGGGCTGGATCATCCGGCCAGGCGCTCATATTGCCCGCGCGGACGTTCAAGCGATGGCCCGGATTGTGGGTCGCATAGGCCGCGCCGAGGCCGACGGGCGTGCGCCGCTCGAACAGGATGACCTTCGCCTCGGGGGACCGTCGCAGGAGGTTGAGCGCGGTCATGACGCCGCTGAACCCCGCGCCGATCACGGCGATGACAGGCGCTGACGGATGCGGCATACAAAAACCTATCAAACTGATAGGTTTTTGTCGACGATCCCCCGGCGACTTGCAACCCTTCTCGGCGACACGTGTGAGCCGCTCGCGCGCCGATGATCACGGTCCGCCGCCGCTAAAGGGGCGTCACCTAGGGCAATGTCGGCCTATTGAGCTTCGACGCGGGGGCGCAGACCCATCATCAGCTGGGCGGCGATCGCGGCTTGGGTGCGGTTGTGGACGTTCAGCTTGCGCATCACGGCGGTCATGTGCGCCTTGACCGTGGCCTCGGCGATGCCGAGGTCGAAGGCGATCTGCTTGTTGAGCCGCCCGGAATTGACACCCTCCAGCACCTTCAGCTGGGTCGGCGTGAGGTCGCAAAATCCGCCCCGCGCGTCCGCTTCGATGTCGTTGTGCTTCGTCATCATGTTCACCCCTGCATCTCCTGTCCCTGACGGCCGTCCTGAAACGACTGGATCCCGCTTTCTCAAGGCGCCGGTCTTCGCCGGCGGGCGGTTCGCGTTCCGTGAACGTAGTGATATTAGTTGGACAGATTCAAGTGAAATGGTCAATGTTAGCGGAAACAATTGCGAATTTTTCGAACGAGATCGAAATCTGTCATACAGGTTTGCGACGTCGCACGGCTTCGGTATTCTGCCCGCGCGTCGCCGTTCCGAGATTCTGGCCCCTGGAGAGCCGTCCGGACGTCGATGGGGGAGTTTTCGGATGAACCAGGGCCGCCTAGCCGATCGGGCCTATACGGGCATCGTCGAGATGATCAACACCGACGGGCTCGAGGTGGGCGACCGCCTGCCGTCCGAGGCGCGCCTGGCCGAGATGTTCGGCATGTCGCGCACCATCGTCCGCGAGGCCCTTGTCCGGCTAGCCGCCGACAGCATCACCGAGGCCCGCCGAGGGGCCGGCTCGTATGTGAAGAACCGGCCGTCCGACAAGCTGGGCGCCTACATGCCGCTGTCCGAGCTGCCCTCGACCATGGGCAGCTACGAGGTGCGCTTCGTGCTCGAGGCCGAGGCGGCCCGGCTGGCCGCGGTCCGGCGTTCGGCCGAGGAGATGGCCAGCATCGAAGAGGCGCTGTCGAACCTGCGCGCGGCGCTGCTGTCGAGCGCCCCGGCCCACGCCGAGGACATGGAGTTGCACCGCCAGATCGTGCTGGCCACCGCCAACCCGGCCTTTCTCGTCGCGTTCGAGGCGCTGGAGGCCGATGTCGACAAGATCATGCGTGCGGGCGTCGACATCTCGCGCTCGCGGCCGCCGGAGGCGATCGAGGCGATGATGCGCGAGCACGAGATGATCGTCGAGGCGATCCGAGCGCAGGACGGCGACGGCGCGGCCCTGGCCATGCGCTGGCACCTGTCCTGCGGGCGAAAGCGGCTAATGCCCTGAGGCGCGCAGGCCGCCAGCGGCCTGGCGCGCGTCGTCTTCCAACCACGTGTGGGTGATCTCGCACAGCCGCTCGGGCGGCGTGGCGGCGTCGAGCGTGAAGACATCCTCGTCGGGGCCGGGTCGTTCGAGCGTGGCCAGCTGGCTGTCCAGCAGGCTGGCGGGCATGTAGTGGCCAGCGCGCAGCGTGAGCCGTCGCAGGAGCTCGTCATAGCTGGCGTCCAGCAGGACGAAGCGCGTGGGAACTGGAATGGCCTCGCGCAGGCGCTGGCGATAGCTGCGCCGCAGCGCCGAACAGGCCGCCACGACCCGTCCGCCGGGCGTGAGCGCCTCGCCGATCGCCATGCCCAGCCGATCCAGCCAAGGCCAGCGATCGTCGTCGCTGAGGGGCTGACCCGCGCTCATCTTGGCGACGGCGCGCGTGTCGTGAAAGTCGTCGCCCTCCAGAAATGGACAGTCGAGCCGGCCGGCCAGCAAACCGCCCAGCGTCGACTTTCCGCAGCCGCTCACGCCCATGGCGATGACGGCGAACCCAGCGGGGCGTGCGAGGCTGGATGGCGGCGGCAAGCGGTGTCCCCGAAACTGGCGGGTCGGCTGGCGCGCGAGGGCGCCAAGGTTGGAGCCGATTTCTATCGGGGTCGCGCCGAGGCGTAACTACGACCATGGTCGAGGATGGTGGCTGCGCTCGGCCGTTTTATCACTGACTGAAACTACAGTTGGGTGAGTGGCATGAGAGCGGTCCTGTTGTCGGCGTTGTTGATGGCGGCCAGTCCCGCCGCCGTGGCGGCCGCCACGCCCTCCGTTCTTCTGACGGCGCCAGACGATCCTCGCGCGGTCACCGTGAAGGGCGTCGGCGACGGCCGCGCCGACGACACCGAGGTTGTTCAGAAAGCCATAGACGCCGCGCGCGACAAGACCGGCCATGGCGTCGTCTTCCTGCCGTCGGGCCGCTATCGGCTGAGCCGCAGCATCCTGGTGCCGCCGGGCGTGCGCATCTTCGGGGTCGGACCGACCCGGCCCGTCCTGGTGCTGGCGCCCAACACGCCGGGCTTCCAGAAGGGCGTGGGCACGATGATCGTGTTCACGGGCGGCGACCAGTACCAGGTCGGCGACATCCCGGTGCCGGTGCCGACGGTGAGGCCCGAGACCGCCAAGGTGCGTGACGCCAATTCCGGCACCTTCTATTCGGCCATGGCCAATGTCGATGTCGAGATCGGCGACGGCAATCCGGCCGCGGCGGCCGTGCGGTTCCGCATGGCCCAGCACGCCTTCCTCAGCCACATGGACTTCCGCCTGGGTTCGGCCTTCGCGGGCGTCTACCAGGCCGGCAACGTCATGGAGGACGTCCATTTCCACGGTGGCCGCTACGGCATCGTCACGGAGAAGACCTCGCCGGCCTGGCAGTTCACGCTGATCGACTCGACCTTCGACGGTCAGCGCGACGCGGCGATCCGCGAGCACGAGGTCGACCTGACCCTGGTCAATGTGGCGATCAAGAACACGCCGGTCGGCATCGATATCGACCGGGGCTATAGCGACAGCCTGTGGGGCAAGAACGTCCGCTTCGAGAACGTCTCCAAGGCCGGGGTCGTGATCTCGGCCGAGGACAGCGTCTTCACCCAGATCGGCTTCGAGAACGCCGTGGCCGCGAACACGCCAGTGTTCGCCCGCTTCCGCGACAGCGGCAACACCGTGGCCGGCAGGGGCAAGGCCTACAAGGTCGCCTCGTTCACCTACGGTCTGACCCTGGCGGGCCTAGGTCAGATGGGCGAGTACAAGACGCAAGCCGACGTGACGCCGCTCAAGGCCCTGCCGGCGGCGTCGGCCCCGGCGCTTCGCGGCCTGCCGCCGGTCGCCGAGTGGACCAATGTCAAGACCCTGGGCGTCAAGGGTGACGGTCAGACCGACGACACCGCCGCCCTGCAGAAGGCGATCGACACCCATCGCGTGCTCTATCTGCCGACCGGCTTCTACATGGTGTCCGATACTCTGAAGCTGCGGCCCGACACCGTACTGATCGGCCTGCACCCGGCGGTCACGCAACTGGTCATTCCTGACGGCAATCCGGGCCACGCCGAGATCGGACCGGTGAAACCGGTGCTGGAATCGCCGAAGGGCGGCGACAACATCCTGTTCGGGCTGGGGATCTTCACCGGGCGCGTCAACCCGCGCGCCTCGGCGCTGCTGTGGCGGTCGGGCGCGACCTCGCAGGTCACCGACGTCAAGATCATGGGCGGCGGCGGCACGCCTACCGCCGATGGCAAGTCGCTGGGCGCGGCCCAGGCCCGCAGCGGCGATCCGGTGGCCGACGGCCGCTGGGACGCGCAGTACCCCAGCATCTGGGTGACCGACGGCGGCGGCGGCACGTTCGCCAACGTCTGGAGCCCGAACACCTTCGCCTCGGCCGGCTTCTACATCTCCGACACCAAGACGCCGGGCCATATCTACGAGGTCTCGGTCGAGCACCACGTCCGCAACGAGTTCGTGCTCGACAACGTGGAGAACTGGGAGTTCCTGGCGCCGCAGACCGAGCAGGAGGTCGGCGACGGACCCGACGCCGTCTCGCTGGAGGTGCGCAACTCGCGCAACATCCTGTTCGCCAACTATCACGGCTACCGGGTCACGCGGTCGTACCATCCGGCCGAGACGGCGGTGAAGCTGTTCAACTCGTCCGACATCCGCTTCCGCAACGTCCATATCAACGCAGAAAGCGGTGTCGCCCTCTGCGACAAGATCGGCTGCGGCACCTATCTGCGGGCCAGCAAGTATCCGTTCGAGAACGCGATCCAGGACAAGACCCGTAAGCAGGAGGTGCGCGAGCGCGAGTTCGCGGTGCTGGACGTCACCGGCCCGACCACGCCCGTCATGCCGACCACCGACCCGAAGATCCAGAAGCTGGAGACCGGCTTCTGGTCGATCTCCGGCGCCACCGTGGGCGCGGACGGGGCGCTCTACTTCATCGAAAAGCGGTTCCAGCGGATCTATCGCTGGACCAAGGCCAAGGGCCTCGAGGTCGTGCGCGACCAGTCGCTGGATCCCACCAACCTGGCGATGGACCGCTCGGGCAAGCTGCTGGTGGTGTCGTCATACGGTCCGCAGGCCTCGGTCTATTCGATCGATCCCAACGGTCCCAAGGACGCGATGACCATGATCGCGCCGACGCCGTCGGCCTCGCGTCCCGGCGGCAAGACGCTGCTGCCGGTCAACTGGTGGAACAACGGCGAGTTCAGGGATCAATACGATCCGGCCACCGACCACTTCACCACCCTGGCCGAGATGTTCGCCCGCGACGTCGCCGCGCCCAAGGCCCAGGAATATGTCTCGCCCGACGGCAGCGTGTCGCTGCCGGCCTTCCGGGTGTGGCAGCAAGGTCCGCCGGATCACGTTGGCTGGCGCTGGGCCGACAGCCTGCAAGCCAACGGCCTGATCGGCGGCGCGGTCGGCGAGCGGGTGTTCGTCACCAATGGCTCCGAGAACAAGACCTACAGCGGCCAGGTCGGCCCCGGCGGGACGCTGACCGATCTGAAGGTGTTCGCCAACCGGGGCGGCGAGAGCGTCGCCGTTGACGGACAGGGCCGGGTGTTCGTCGCCAACGGCCAGATCTTCCACTACGGCCCGGATGGCAAGCTGGCCGGTCGGATCGACGTGCCGGAGCGCCCGTTGCAGCTGATCTTCGGCGGCGAGGACGGGAAGACCCTGTTCGTCCTCACGCACCATTCGCTGTACGCGGTGACGCCCTAAAGGGTGAGCGGCCCGACATCGGCCGGTCCGCCGTGGGGCAGGGGAGTTTCAGTATGAAGCGTTGGCTCGTCGTTCTGGGCGCGGCTCTGGTCGTGTTGGCGTCGGCGGCGGGGCGGCCAGCTGGAGCCTCGACCTCGGTCTTCGCGACGGCGCCCGACGATCCCACTGCCGTCGTGGTGAAGGGCATAGGCGACGGCCGCGCCGACGACAGCGGCGCGATCCAGGCCGCGATCGACGCCGCAGCGGCCAAGCCGGGCGGAGGTCTCGTCTTCCTACCCTCGGGGCGCTATCGGATCAGCAGGACGATCTTCCTGTGGCCCGGCGTCCGTGTGTTCGGTGTCGGGCCCAAACGGCCGTTGATCCTGCTGGGCGACGCCACGCCGGGCTTCCAGACGGGCCTGGCCAATATGCTGATCTTCGCCGGCGCCAAGCCCGATCCGGCGCGACGGATCGCCTTCCCGCCGCCGGGGAGCGTGCCGTTCAACAAGGACATCGCCGACGGCAATCCGGCCACCTTCTACTCGGCGATGAACAATATCGACTTCAGGATCGGCAAGGGCAATCCGGCGGCGACGGCGATCCGCTTCCACGCCGCCCAGCACGCCTATCTCAGCCACATGGACTTCGACATCGGCTCGGGCCTGGCGGGCCTGTACCACGTCGCCAACGAGGCCGAGGACCTGCATTTCAAGGGCGGTCGCTACGGCATCCTGGCCGAGAAGCCGTCGCCGGCCTGGGGCTTCGTGCTGCTGGACTCGACCTTCGAGGGGCAGCGCGACGCGGCGATCCGCGAGCATGAGGCCGGCCTGACCCTGGTCAATGTCGCCCTGCGCGACACGCCGGTCGGGATCGAGATCGACCGCGGCTACGGCGACTGGCTGTGGGGCAAGGACGTCCGCTTCGAGAACGTCTCCAAGGCCGCCGTCGTCATCTCCAACGAGGCCAATGTCTACACCCAGGTCGGGTTCGAGAACGCGGTGGCGTTCAACACGCCGGTGTTCGCGCGCTTCCGCGACAGCGGCAAGACCGAGCCCGGCCGGGGCCGGACCTATCGCGTCTCGTCGTTCACCCGTGGCCTGACCCTGCCGGGCCTGGGCCAGATGGGCGCCTATAAGACCGAGATGAAGGCCGAGGTCATCCCCCGCCTGCCGGCCCCGTGTCCGCCGGCGATCCGGGCCCTGCCAGCCGTCGCCGACTGGGTCAATGTGCGGACGCTGGGCGCCAAGGGCGACAACGCTACCGACGACACCGCCGCGATCCAGAAGGCGATCGACACCCATCGCGTGGTCTATTTCCCGGCCGGCTTCTATCAGGTCACCGACACGCTGCGGCTGCGGCCGGACACCGTGCTGATCGGCCTGCACCCCAGCCTGACCCAGATCGTGCTGCCCGACCGCACGCCTGCCTACCAGGGCGTCGGCGCGCCTAAGGCCCTGGTCGCCTCGGCCGACAAGGGCGACAACATCGTGTCGGGGATGGGCTTGCATACCGGCGGGATCAATCCGCGCGCCACGGCCCTGCTGTGGACGGCCGGGGCCAACTCCCTGGTCGACGACGTCAAGTTCCAGGGCGGGCACGGCACCAATCTCTACGACGGGACCCGGTTCTCGCCCTACAACGCCAACGCCACGGCCGACGCCGATCCGGCCAAGCGCTGGGCCGGCCAGTATCCCAGCCTGTGGGTGACGAACGGCGGCGGCGGCACGTTCGCCAACGTCTGGAGCCCCAGCACCTACGCCTATTCGGGCCTCTACGTGTCGGACACCGATACGCCCGGCCACGTCTATCAGGCCTCGGTCGAGCATCACGTGCGCACCGAGATCAGCCTGAACCGGGTCGCCAACTGGGAGTTCTTGGCGCCGCAGACCGAGGAGGAGGCTGGCGAGGGCGAGGACACCGTCTCGCTGGAGATCCGCGATTCCCACGACATCCTGGTCGCCAACTATCATGGCTATCGCGTCACCCGAACGCGCAGGCCGGCGGCCGCGGCGGTCAAGATCTACAACTCGCGGGACATCCGGTTCCGCAACGTGGCGGTCAACGGCGAGAGCGGCTACGGCGGTTGCGACGAGAACGGCTGCGCGACCTTCACGCGCCTGACCAAGTACCCGTTCGAGAACGCGATCCAGGACGTCACCAGCGGGCTCGAGGCGCGCGAGCGCCAGTTCGCGGCGCTGGACCTGGTCGCCAGTCCTGCGCCGGTGATCCCGTCGGTCTTCCCCGCCGGCGCGCGGGTCGAAAAGCTCGCCGACGGCTTCTATTCGCTGGGCGGCGGCGCGGTGGACCAGGCCGGGACGCTGTATTTCACCGACCGCCGCCATCAGCGCATCTACAGCTGGTCGCAGGCGCGCAAGCTGTCGATCGTGCGCGACAACACGCTGGACCCGGTCAACCTGGCCGTCGACGCCTCGGGCGACCTGCTGGTGCTGTCGTCGGACGGCCGCAACGGCTCGGTCTACAGCTTCAAACCGGGCCGTCCCGACACCGAGGTCAAGGTGATCGCCGCGACCGAGGCGGTCGACCATCCGGCCGCGGCGACGGTGACGCCGGTCAACTGGTGGAACACCGGCGAGTTCGAGGATCAGCTCGACCTCAAGACCTATGAGTTCACTACCCTGGCCGAGCGGTTCGTCCGTGACATGGCCTTGCCGAAGCCCCGGGAATATGTGTCGCCCGATGGCAGCCTGGTCTTGCCGGCCTATCGCGTCTTCCAGAACGGCCCGCCGGACCACCGAGGGCTTCGCTTTTCCGACTCCCTCGACACCTACGGCTTTGTCGCCGCCAGGCCCGGTCAGCGGGTCTTCATCGCCAACAGCTCCGAGAACAAGACCTACAGCGGTCTGATCGGAAGCCGAGGCGCGATCACCGACTTGAAGCCGTTCGCCGACCGAGGGGGCGAGAGCGTCGCGACGGACGGGGAAGGGCGGGTCTACGTCGCCAACGGCCAGGTGTTCGTCTATGGCCCGGACGGCCAGGAACTGGGGCGCGTGGACATTCCCGAACGCCCGCTGCAGCTGGTCTTTGGCGGCCCCGACAAGCGGACCCTGTTCGTACTGACGCACCATGCGCTGTACGCGGTGCGCGCCAAGTAGCCTCACAGCAAGAGACGCGCCGGCGGGGGCTACGACC
The DNA here is from genome assembly GCF_040545685.1 of Caulobacter sp. 1776. NCBI lineage: Bacteria > Pseudomonadati > Pseudomonadota > Alphaproteobacteria > Caulobacterales > Caulobacteraceae > Caulobacter > Caulobacter sp. 1776. The sequence goes on along the minus strand of NZ_JBEPMI010000008.1, from coordinate 210,917 downwards.
ATGGTCGTATAGTTAGCGCTCCCATCGTCTGACAAATTCCAGAGAGGTCACTGAAGGTGGTCCAATGAAAAACTGGGAGGGTTGCAGGATGAGTGCTGTCGGTAGCACGCGCGGGGGTTCGTCCTTCTTGAACGCTTTGCTCGCCACGAGCGCGTTCGTAACGATTTTCGCGGCCGGGGCGGCCAGCGCTCAGCAAGCGCCGGCGCCGGCGGCGTCGGACAATAGCAGCGTGGTCACGGAGATCGTGGTCACGGGCACACGGATCCGGTCCACCGGCTTCACCGCCCCGACGCCGACGCAGGTCCTGGGCCAGGCGGAGCTCGAGCGGGCCGCCCAGCCCAACATCTTCACCGCCATCACCCAGCTGCCGTCACTGCAGGGGTCGAGCGGCGCGACCACGGGCACGTTCAGCACCTCGAGCGGCCAGCAGGGCCTCAGCTCGTTCTCGCTGCGGGGCCTGGGCACCATTCGCACCCTGACCCTGCTGGACGGCCAGCGGGTCGTGCCCGCCAACGTCACCGGCGTTCCCGACATCAGCCTCTTCCCCCAACTCCTGGTCGAGCGCGTGGACGTGGTGACCGGCGGCGCCTCGGCCTCCTACGGCTCGGATGCGGTCGGCGGCGTGGTGAACTTCATCACCAACAAGAAGTTCGTGGGCCTCAAGGCCAACGTGATGACCGGCGTCACGACCTATGGCGACAACCACCAGTGGCTGGCCCAGGTCGCGGCTGGCAAGAACTTCATGGACGACCGCCTGCACGTGCAGGTCAGCGGCGAATACGACTGGGAAGAGGGCGTTCCGGCTGGCGGCTTCGGCGAAGACGCGCCAGGCAGCCGCGACTGGTACACGACCGCCACGCTCGTCAACCGCGGGATCACCAACGACGGCTCGCCGCAGTACCTCTATCGCGAGCACGCCCAGGCCTATCAGTACACTAAGTACGGCCTGATCAGCGCGGGCCCGCTGCAAGGTACGGCCTTCGACCAGGCCGGCAATCCATTCACGTTCCAGTACGGCGGCGGCACGCCGACCAAGGCCGCCAACGGCGCGGTCACCGGCTGTTATTCGAATGGCGGCTTCTGCGTCGGCGGCGACCTGTCGGGCAATGTCGGCGTCGGCACGTCGTTGCAGTCGCGCATCAAGCGGATGAACGCCTATACGCGCGTCGGCTACGACATTAACGACAACAACGAAATCTACGGCACCTTCAACGCCGCCCGCGTGGAAAGCAGCAACCAGCCCAATCCGGGCGCGGCCACCACCGGCCTGACGATGTCGTGCTCGAATCCCTACCTGCCGGCGTCGATCGTGGCGGCCTGCGCGGCCAACGGCATCACCACCTTCACCTTCGGCACGAGCAACGCGCTTCTGCCCCGCAACATCAGCGTTCATCCGACGCGGACCCAGTTCCGCGGGGTGATCGGCGCCGACGGCAAGTTCAACGCCCTAGGCAAGGAATGGCGCTACGACGCCTATTACACCCACGGGCAGAACACGACGAACATCCACGTTCGCGATATCCTGCTGACGCCCCGCTATCGGGCGGCCGTCCAGGCGACGACGGTGAACGGCCAGATCGTCTGCGCCGATCCCATAGCGCGCGCCAACGGCTGCGTGCCGATCAATATCTTCGGCGGGCAGCGGCCCAGCGAGGCCGCTTTGGCCTACATCGCGCCCAAGAACGGCCCTTACCAGCACTCGGTGCAGAAGCAGGACGTCGCCAGCATCAACTTCAGCGGCGAGCCCTTCTCGCTGTGGGCTGGCCCCGTGTCCCTGGCGTTCGGCGGCGAGTGGCGCAAGGAGCAATACCACGTCCAAGGCGACCCCTACGGCGACGGCAATACGGACTCGCCCAACACCGCCGACTACCCGGCCGATCCGATCCTGAATGCGTCGGGCGCCAATTGGTTCGCGGGCAACTATCACTCCGGCGCCGGCAAGTACTCGGTGAAGGAAGCCTATGCCGAAGTGAACCTGCCGCTGTTCAATTCCGAGGCGGCGGGCAAGGCCAACCTCAACATGGCCGGCCGCTGGACCGACTACAGCACCTCGGGCACCGTCTACACCTGGAAGGTCGGCGCCACCTGGGACACGCCGATTGACGGCGTCCGCCTGCGGGCCGTCACGTCGCGTGACGTCCGCGCGCCGAACCTGTCCGAACTGTTCGCCGCCCCGGTGACGACCACGCTGCCGAACTTCACCGTTCCCTCGAACGGCTCGCCGCCAGCCGGCCAGCCCTCCAGCGGCTCGCTGACGGTTCTGCAGAATGTGGTGGGCAACCCGAATCTGAAGCCGGAAATCGCCAAGAACGTGACCATCGGCGCGGTGCTGTCGAACCCGCAATGGCTGCCGGGCTTCAGCGTTTCGGTCGACTGGTACAACATCGTCCTCAATGGCGGCATCTCCAGCCTGGGCGCTCAGCAGATCGTCAACTTCTGCTATGCGGGCCTCACCCAGTTCTGCGGCGGTTTCAATCTCAACCCGCCGTCGGCCTTCGTGAACTCTCAGACGTTTAACCTGGCGTCGATCAAGACCAGCGGCTTCGACATCGAGAGCAGCTACCGGTTCGAGTTGCCCGGCGTGCCCGGCCGCTTCGCGGTCCGGGGCCTGGCGACGAACACGCACAAATTCGTCACCAATCCCGGCATCCCTGGAGCGGTCGCCGTCGACTCGGCCGGCCAGAACTCCGGCGCCACGCCGGACTGGAAATTCCTGGCCATCCAGTCTTGGGACAACGACCGCTTCGCCCTCAGCGTCCAAGAGCGCTGGTTCAGCGACGGCAGATTTGGCGGAACGACCACCGAATACGTCGAGTGCAAGCCCGGCAGCTGCCCTATCTCGACGGGCAGCCGACCGACCATCGATTACAACCACATGAGCGGTGCGACCTACGTCGACGTCAGCGCTTCGTACAAGTTCGGCAACGGCCTGCAGCTCTACGGCAAGGTCGACAACCTGCTGAACCGCGATCCGACCCCGTCGCCCCAGACCAACACTGGCCTGGACGCCAACCCGGCGCTCTATGACCTGCTGGGCCGCTTCTACCACGTCGGCCTGCGCTACAGCTTCTAACTCGGAGCCGTCTACTCCACCTCCCCCCTGGACGGCGACGCCCGGGCCCGGATCGGCTTTCAGCCCTTCCGTGGCTCGGGCGATTTATTGAGCGGGGAGCGTGATCTCCTAGGCGGACCAAGGGCCCCATATCGACAGCACGCGATCAGCTTCGTCGCGATTGTCCGTGACGACGATCCGATAGCGCTCGCCGCCCGGCGCCACCCGTACCACAAGGTGGCCTTGTCGCGCGGCCAGCCGGTCGGTCAGCCATTTGTGAGCCAGTTCATTGGCCGCCGAGAGCCCGGCGGCGAAGACGTCGCGCGGACCAGGATAGAGACGGGTGCTGAGCATCCGCTCCAGGGCGTCCGTGCTGGGATGGGCCGCGTGCCAGCCCTGGATGATCCATGCCCGCGGTCTGAGCGCTCGCACGACGGCCGCGCCGGTGGCGTCGAACATGCCGTGATGGGCGGCCACCGCCACGTCCACCGGACCGGCGGCCTCCGCGGCGGGCGTTTCAACGTCGCGCCAGGGCAGGGCGCCGTAGAAGTCGTGGCTGGTCAGGTCGCCGGCCGCGAAATAGCCGAATGCGCCGTAGCGCAGGCGGATCGCGGTGGAGCAGGCGTTCTCATCGGGGAGATCGTCCTTGGCCAGGCTGGCGATCGGGGGAAACAGCCGGCGCGTCTCGGTCCCGCGTCCGGTCCAGACCTCGCCATTGGCTGCCAGGTTGCGGAGCTCGACGTCGGGAAGCGCGAACTGGTCGGCGGCGCCGACCCGAAATCGCTCGACCCCACCGCCGGCGCGGATCCGCTCACGCACGAAGGCGACGTAGTTGCGGGCGAAGGGCGCGTCCCAGGGCTTCGGATAGGCGTAGTCGGGATAGCCGCGATCGACCAGCAGGCCGATCGGCAGCGACGCGGCGACGTCGCTGACCCCGGTCAACCGATAGGCTCCGCTCGGCGCCGGCGGCGTGTCGGGTCCTACGTCGCCGATATGGTCGGGATGCAGGTGACTGACCAAAAAGGCGTCCAGCCGGGGCTCCGAGCGTGCGGCGGCCAGATGGCGGCGGGCATAGCGACCGATCCATTCTCCGGCCCGCCGCTCCGGGCCCGGGCGGATGTCCAGGCCGGCGGGCGGCGGCGTCGCCGAGGCGCCGGCGTCGATCATCAGGCTGGAGCCGTCCGGCCCGATGATCAGCGTCGAGTCGCCCCGACCCGTGGCGACGTGATGGATGTCGAGCCAACCGCGCCGCCAGGGACGAAGCGGCTGGCCGACCACGTCCTCGTCCGCGAGCGAACCAGCCGCGCCCAGCGCCGCGGCGCCGAGCAATAGGCCGCGCCGGGTGTACGCGATGGCCACGGCCTCAGAACTTCGCCGACAGCATGACGCCGACCGTACGGGGCTCGCCCAGATACTCGGCGAGCACGCCCTGGGTGGACGGCGTCAGCAGGTAGTCGACATCGCCCAGGTTCTTGGCCCAAGCCGTCAGCATCCAGCGCCCGTCGCGGCTCTCGTAACCGAGCGACAGATTGGTCAGGGCGTAGGACTCGATGTGCAGGTTCGGGTCTTTGGTCGCGCCGGTATAGTAGCCGTCGGTATAGGCCCAGTTCAGCGCGCCGGTGAGGTATCCGGCGCCGTTCAGCGGGATGCGGACGTCGGCGGCCAGGGCGCCCTTGTCGCGTGGCGACGAGCCCAGCGGGTTGCCGGTGTTCACCGCCCCGCCCGGAATGACGAAATTGTCGTAGACGGTGTCCAGCAGGCCGTAGTTGCCCATCAGGTTCAGCCAGGGCAGGGGGCGCCAGGTCACCTCCAGCTCCGCGCCCTCGACCGTGGCCTGGCCGGCGTTGGTGATGGTGAGAACCCGGGTCAGGTTGTTGAAGAACAGCTCCTGCTTGTCCTTGTAGTCCATGTGAAAAACCGAGGCGTTGACCCGCAGGGTGTCGGACAGCCACTGGGACTTCATGCCCAGTTCGTAGTTGGTGACGGTCTCGGGATCGAACGGTTGGGTCAGGGCCGTCAGCGTCGCCGCGTCGGTGTTGAAGCCGCCCGCCGTGTAGCCGCGCGTGACGCTGCCATAGAGCTTGAAGTCCTCGCGCGGCGTCCAGCTCAGGACGGCGCGGGGCGTGACCTCGCTCCAATCGGCCTTCAGTCCGTGGGCCGCGAAGCTGCCGGTGGCCGGGCGGACGAAGTCGGTGCGGACCAGCGAGGCGGTCTTCTCGTCGTGGGTGTAGCGGGCCCCGACCGTCAGGTCGAAGGCGGCCGGCAGGTGGACCGTGCCGTCGACAAAGGCGGCGTAGCTCCTGGTCTTCACCGCCTGGTCGGTCAGGACGTCGGAAGACGTCGCCCCGGTGACGGCCGCCAGGCCCCGCGTGCGCAGCTGGCGCTTGGCGTCCTCGTCGGCGACATAGAGGCCGGCCACCAGGTCGCCGCGCGACCATTTCGGGCTGGCCCAGCGGACCTCCTGCGAAAAGAGACCCACGTCGTCGACATCGCGGTTGACGCTCTGGGTGTTGGTCCCGGTCAGGAAGCGATAGCTGGCCCCGACCCCCGAATAGTCCTCGCCCGACTGCGACCAGCGATAGCCGGTGATGGCGGTGACCTGGCCGACCGGCGCGCTCCAGTAGATCCGGGCCGACGCGCCCCACTGATTGCGAGCGAAGTCCTGGGCGTAACCGAGTTCCGAGGTGCGCCGGTCGCCATCGGCGCCGGCGGCCTTGGACGACAGGGTGCGACCGCCGTTGTGATCCTCGGCGTAGTCCGCACCGAGCAGCACCTCGAGGCCGTCTTTGGCGCGCAGGCGGGCCTGGGCGCGGACGCTTCGGCTGTCGAGGTCATCCTGCTCGCGGCCGGTCAGGCGATCCTTGCCATAGCCGTCGTGCTGCTTGAGCGAGCCGGCGAAGCGCAGGGCCAGGGCGTCGCCTACGGGGATATCCACCCGACCATCGATCTGCTTCAGATCAAAATCGCCCCCGCCGATCCGGACCGAGCCCGACGCGTCGCCGAAGACCGGCTTGCCCGTGTCCAGCACGATGGCCCCGCCGGTGACGTTGCGGCCAAACAGGGTGCCCTGCGGGCCCTTCAGCACCTGCACCGAGTTCAGGCCATAGAGCTCGAAGGTCGCGGCGCTGTTGCGAGGAATGAACAGGTCGTCGATGACCACGGCCACCGGCTTGTTGGCGCCGATCTGGGTGAAGGTGTTGGTCGCGCCGCGCACGGCGATGGTCGGGCTGCTCTGGCTGAACGCCGAGACCAGCAGACCCGGCGTCAGGCGCGAGATGTCGCGCAGGCTCTCCAGGCGATAGGTCTCGACCGCACGGCCGGAAAAGGCGGTCAGCGAGATCGGCACGCCTTGCGCGGCCTCCTCGCGCTTCTGGGCGGTGACGATGATGGTGTCGAGCGCGGTGGGCTCGATCTCGACGGTCTCGCCCGCCTTGGTGGTCGCGCGACGCAGGACGATGACGCCGCCGCTGTCCGAGACAATTTCGAGACCCGTGCCCTCGATCAGTCTGCGCAGGGCGGCCCGCGCGTCCATCGCGCCTTTCAGCGCCTGGGTGCGCACGCCTTCCAGGCCGTCGGCCGGAGCCACGACCTGCAGGCCGGCCTGGCGGGCGAAGGCCGAGATCGCGGAGACCGCGCTCTGGGCGGGCACGTCGAACGCGCGTTGCTGGGCGGCCGCCGGCAAGGCGCAGGCCATCAAGGCCAGGGCCGCCGCGCCGCCGGCCAGGGTTCGCTTCAGCATCATGATGTCGCCCCGAATGTCGCCGGTCCCGCGCCGGCCTCATCGGGGTGGAGCCTCGATGACGAAACTCCCGCCATGCCCGCTCCGAAAAAAGTTCAACCGCGGCTCAGGCGCACGCCGTCGGTCTGCGGGGTCGCCGTCAGGCCCAGGCTGAGCGCCGCCGCCTTGGCGAAGCCGTCGGGGTCGCTAGCCGAGAACAGGCCCGTCATCTTCAGCTTCGCGACGGCGGGGTCATCGATGACGATGCGGCGGTCGGAGTAACGGGCGAACTCGCTCGCCGCCTGGCCCAGGGTCAGGCCGTCCAGGTCGAGCTGGCCCTGGCGCCAGGCCATGGCCCGATCGACGGCCGCCGCGCCGACCGTGGCGGGCGTCAAGGCGCCGGCGGCGGCGACCTGGATCGCGCGTTCGGCCGCCAGGCGCACGGGCTTGCCCTCCGCTCCCCGCCAGACCTCCACCACGCCCTCGCGCACGATCACCCCGACCTGGCCGTCGGCATGGGCTCGCACGGTGAAGCTGGTTCCCACGGCCCGCACCCGCACGTCGCCAGCCACCACCACGAAGGGCCGAGCGGGGTCCTTGGCGACATCGAACAAGGCCTCGCCGCGCAGCAGGTCGACGCGCCGCATCTTGCCGTCGAAGGCCGCGCGGATAGCGGTGTCGGTGTTCAGGGTCACGGCCGAGCCGTCGGCCAGCGGAGCGCGGCGGATGTCGCCCTTGGCGGTGGTGATCCGGCCCTTGAAGCTCATCGCGCCATAGCCGATCGCGCCCACCACCGAGGCGGCGGCCAGAGCCCCGCCCGTGGCGAGCAGGCGGCGGCGCTCCGTGGCTTTGGCCGCGGCGCGCGCGACGGGGTGAGCGGCGGGCGTGAAGTCGGCGCCCAGGCCCCGGGCGCGGTCGAGGTGGACGCTGACGGCCAGGGCCTTGGCGTAGGCGCCGGCCCGGCGCGGATCTTCCGCCGCCCAGGCCTCGAGGGCAGCCTGGTCCTCGTCCGACAGCGGCCCTCGATCGGCGCGCGCGGCCCAGGCGGCCGCGGCGGCGTCAATGTCGGCGCTGCTTTCTCGGATCGTGGTCAACTTCACTCGGGTCCAGGGCGATACGGTCCTTAGATGCCTGGAAGCGTTCGTTTCCGCCACGTCCCAGTGCGTCCATCAGCCTGCCGATGCCTTTTCCGACATGCTTCTCGACCGTGTTTTCCGAAACGCCCATGCGCTGAGCGACCTCGCGCTGCGACAGACCCAGAACCTTGCGCAGGGTGAAGGCCTCGCGACATTTGGTCGGAAGGCCGGCGATCAGGGCGGCGATGCGGGTCAGGTCCTGCCGATCGGCCGCCACGGTTTCGGGCGAGGGGGCCTCGCAAGGCGGCTCGAGGCTCTCGGCCTCGGCCAAGGTTTCGAAGGCGACGATGCGGCTACGGCGCAGGGCGCGCAGCACGAGCGACTTGGCGACCTCGAACATGTAGGTGCGCGGGGTCTGGATATGGTCCACCCGCTCCAGGGCGGCGAGGATCGCATAGGTCTCCTGGACGATGTCGTCGACCTCCAGCCCGGCCAGCGGGCGGCGGGCCAACCAGGCGCGCAGAGCCGGCTCGTGCGGCAACGCGTTGCGCGCCAGCCAGATCGCCCGCTCGTGGGTGGCTAAGGTCATGGGCCGAGTTTGCTACCAGTCCTTTGTGACAGCTAGTGGCAGGCAAGACGCCAGAGCCGCTCGGCGGCGGTTCGCCGCCAAATGGCGCACCGAGGGCTCATTCGAAGCGGGCGCCGGACCTCGCGGCGCCCTGACATGCGCGGTTCGACTATCCCTTGCAGTCCGACTTGCCGACGTTTTGCCACTTGCGGAAGCCCTTGCCGGTCTTGGCCTGCAGGTTGTCGCCGCTACGACGCAGCTCGATGTCGCCGGAGCGGCCCGTCTGGACGTCGCAGCGTCCGGCGAACACCCGCTCGACACACGTCGCGCGGGCCGCGTAGCCCAGCTCCTCCCAGGCGCCGTTGGCGAAACGGCGACAGACCACGTAGTCGGCGGGAAGCTTCTCGGGCTCGGGGGCCGGAGCGGCGACGACCGGCGCCGCGGCATTGGCGGCGGCTTCGGCGGCGGCGGCCTTCTGCGCGGCTTCGGCCTGCTTCTGGGCGCGAAGCGCGGCGGGGTCCAAGCCAGGGAGGTCGGGCTGGTCCGGCTGATCGTTGGCCAGTTGGAACCAGGCCATCTGCATCGTCCAGCCTTTGGACTTGGCAAGCTGGCTCAGGCGCTGGGCGAAATCTCGTGGCGGCTTAGCGGCAGCGCCGGGGCGCAGGCCGAGATCGAATGGGCCGGAGCCCTCGACCATCAGAAGTCCCGCCAAGCCCGGTTCGCTCAAGCACATCGAGACGCGATGGCGACCATTGCCCAGGTCCTGATACAGATTGGGATTGCGGGCGGCGAGCCTGTCCAGCTGCTCGCGGCTGGCGGCGAATTGCTCCAGGCGCCCCGAAGGTTGGACAGCGACCAGGCTGTAGTTTTTCGACGGATCGGGAGCGATGTTGATGACCGGCTGCGCCCACAGACCCTTGGGACAGCCTTGTATGCCGCGATCGATCTCGAAGCGCGTCTGAAGGGCGACGACGGTCGGCGTGGCGACGGCCTTCGGGTCGCGCGCGCCGCGAACCGCGTCGAGCATCGGGCAAGCGGCTTGGTCGGCCGCCAGAACGCCGGTGGAATCGATCTGCAGGCCCGCCGAGCCCGCTTGACGGGCGGCCGAGGCCACAGCGCGATTTACGGCGGCCGGATCGCCCGCCGCGCCGGAGACCTGGATGCTGGTCGAGCCGTCGCCAGCCTGGCCGTGCCCGACCGTCAGCCACGAACAGGGAATGCTCGGGAGGGCGGTCGCGATGGCTTGCTCGGCGTGGACGACGTCCGGAGAGGCAGGCGGGGCCTGGGCCGCTGGACTGGTCTGGGCGGGCAGCCGTCCCTTGTTCTGGGACGTCAGGATGGTGACGCCGATCCCCGCGACAACCACGGCCGCCACGGCGCCGACCGCGATCAGCTTGCCGTTCGGTCGAGCGCGCGCGCGGGGAGGTTCCTGCGGTGGCGGGGGCGTCTCGGCGTCGTTCGAACCCGCGCCATAAGCGAAGTCCATCGCGGGCGGGGCGGGCGAGACGGCGTCCTCGTCGTCCTCGAAGGTCGCCGAAGGCTCGAGCAAGGCCTTTTCGTCGAGCGAGACGTCGTCGGCACGGCCGATCGCGGGCGCGGCGTCCTCATCCTCGATCGCGGGTTCGGGATCAACGTCAGCCGCGGGCGAGAAGACGGTGGGCTCAGGAAGCGAGGCCTCTTCCTGTGTGACGAGGAGAGGCGGCTCCGCTGCGACGGGTGGGACGATGTCCTTCGGTTCTGAAACCGGAGACGGCGCGAAGACCGTACGGCTCTGCGGAAGCTCCTCCGGTGTGTCTTCCGGCGGTTCGGGGCTGGCGGCGATCGGCGGCGTGGTCTCGGCGCGCGGTTCGGCGCTGAGCCACGATGGCGGCTCAGAGCCAAAATGCACGACCGTCCGCTCGCCGTCGGCCGCCAGATCCGACGCCAGCGCGTCGTGGGCGGGGACCCAGGACGGCGTCGGAGTCACCGAGGGTTCGTTCGACAGGTCCAGGGCGTCGAGGGCCGTGATCAACGCCGCCATGGTCTGGGGACGGTCGCGGGGATCGGGGCTCAACATCCGCGCGAACAACGGTTGCAAGACCGCCGGCACGGCGTCGATGTCGGGGCCCGCCCGGCGACGATCAATCGCGTCGACCAGGGTCGCGCCCATGTCCGGCGCCTTGCCGCCGGCCAGGGCCAGGGCTACCAGGCCAAGGCTGTAGACGTCGGTCCAGGGTCCTATGCGGCGTCCGAAGTCTCCGAACTGCTCGGGGGCGACGTAGCCCAGCTTACCCGCGAAACCGTCGCCGACCACGGTCTGGGCGCCGATCTCCATGCTCTTGGCGATGCCGAAGTCGATGATCTTGGCGCGGTTGAGCACGCCGTCGGGCAGCAGGATGTTTTCCGGAGAGATGTCGCGATGGATGGCGCCATGGCTGTGGGCCGCCTCGAGGCCCTCGGCCAGGCGTCGTGTCAAGCGCACCAGTTCCGCCGTGGCGGGCGGCGGGCCCTTGCCGATCAGCTGGGTGAGCGGCGCGCCGTCGATATAGTCGGTGACGATGTAGAGCAGGTCCTTGCGCGGCTCGCGGGCCAGCACGCGGTACTGGACCAGCGCCGGGTGCGCCAGGCTGATGAGGGTCTTGGCCTCCTTGCGAAACAGGGCCTGGACCTTCGGGTCGGCGGCCAGGTGGGGCAGGATGACCTTGATCGCCACGCGCTCGTCGGCGTTGACGTTGACGCCCTCATAGACCTCGCCCATGCCGCCGCGAGCAATGAAGCGCTTGACCTCGTAGATGCCGTTCAGGACGAAGCCGATCGGGAGAATGCCCTGTCGACCGGCCTTTCGGGAGCCGCGCTTGCCCGAGGACGGGCCCAGCGAGGACTGGGTGAAGCCGGTGGTCGAGGCCACGTCGTCAGCGGGGTCGTCGGACATGCTCAGGCCACGGCTTCCTGGATCACAGCGGCGTCGATCTGTGGTGACGCTTCCACCTGTTCGAACGCATAGGTGAAGGTTGAGTTCTCAACCGAGACGGTAATCTTCGCTATTTCTTCGCCGGCCATCTGCCGCTCGAGCAGGACGACCGACAATTCCGGCAACATGGTGTTGGTCAGGATGGCGTCGATCATGCGGCCGCCCGACGCCACCTCGGTGCAGCGCGACACGATCAGCGCCGTGACCGCCTGATCGTAGGCGAAGACAATACCATGGTTCTCGGCGATCCGCTTCTTGATGCGGTCCAGCTGCAGGCGGACGATGCCTTCCAGCATGGCCGGCGACAGCGGGTAGTAGGGCAGCACGATCAGGCGGCCCAGCAGGGCCGGTGGAAAGACCTTCAGCAACTCAGGCCGCAGGGCCTGGGCCAGGGGCTCGGCCTCGGGCTTCATCTCCTCGTCCTCGGACAGCGAGGCGATCAGGTCGGAGCCGACATTGGAGGTCAGCAGGATCAGGGTGTTCTTGAAGTCGATGTGACGGCCCTCGGAGTCGTCCATGTAGCCCTTGTCGAAGACCTGGAAGAACATCTCGTGGACGTCCGGGTGGGCCTTCTCGACCTCGTCCAGCAGCACCACGGAGTAGGGGCGCCGGCGCACGGCCTCGGTCAGGACCCCGCCTTGCCCGTAGCCGACATAGCCGGCCGGGGCGCCCTTCAGGGTCGAGACGGTGTGGGCCTCCTGGAACTCGCTCATGTTGATGACGATCAGGCTGTCGTCGCCCGAATAGAGCAGTTCCGAGAGGGCGTGCGCCGTCTCGGTCTTGCCGACGCCCGAGGGACCGGCCAGCATGAAGACGCCGACCGGCTTGTTGGGATTGTCCAGCTTGGCGCGGCTGGTCTGGATGCGCTTGGCGATGGCGTCCATCGCGTGGTCCTGACCGACCACGCGACGCTTGAGCTGGTCGGCCAGGGTCAGGACCGAGGCGATTTCGTCCTTGACCATCCGTCCGACCGGGATGCCGGTCCAATCGCCAACCACGGCGGCGACGGCGTCGGCGTCGACCTCGGCGAAGACCATCGGGTTGTCGCGCTGGACGGCGGCGACCGCGCGCAGGGCCGAGTCCAGCGCCGCCTTGCGGTCGACGAGGTCGGGCGCGCCGGCCGCCTTGGCCTCGGCCAGCGCCTGGCGAGCTTCCTTGAGCCTGGCGATAGCGTCCTTCTCGGCCGCCCATTGGGTCTCGATCAGATCGAGCTCCGACTGGGCCGCGGCGATCTCTTCCCGCAGCCGATCGACGCGGCCGCCGTTCGTATAGTGGCCCTCGGCCTCGCGGGTGGCGATCTCCAACTCGACGTTTAGCAGCTCGACACGCCGCCGACGGTTCTCGACGGCGGCGGGCGTCGCGTGCTGCGAGACGGCGACGCGCGCGCCGGCGGTGTCGAGCAGGCTGACGGCCTTGTCGGGCAGTTGACGGGCCGGGACATAGCGCTGGGAAAGCTTGACCGCCGCCTCGACGGCTTCGTCCAGGATGATGACCTGGTGGTGCTTTTCCATGGCCGGCGCGACCGAGCGCAGCATCGAGACGGCGACATCCGTCTCGGGCTCGCCGACCTGGACGGTCTGGAAGCGGCGGGTCAGCGCGGGGTCCTTCTCAATATATTGGCGGTACTCCGACCACGTGGTGGCGGCGATCGTGCGCAGACGTCCGCGCGCCAGGGCGGGCTTCAGCAGATTGGCCGCGTCGCCCGAGCCGGCCTGGCCGCCGGCTCCGATCAGGGTGTGAGCTTCATCGATGAACAGGATGATCGGCCTGGGCGAGGACTCCACCTCGTCGATCACCTGGCGCAGGCGCTTTTCGAACTCGCCCTTCACCCCCGCGCCGGCCTGCAGCAGGCCGATGTCCAACGCGCGCAGGGTCACGTCCTTCAGCGCCGGCGGCACGTCGCCATCGACGATGCGGCGCGCCAGACCCTCGACCGCCGCCGTCTTGCCGACGCCGGCCTCGCCCGTGAGGATCGGGTTGTTCTGGCGGCGGCGCAGCAGGATGTCGATGACCTGGCGGATCTCGGCGTCGCGGCCAACGATGGCGTCGATCTCGCCCGAACGGGCCTTGGCGGTGAGGTCGACCGAATATTTGGCCAGGGTCTCGCCGCCGGCGGCGAACGGATCGGCGGAACTTCCGGCGCTTTCGGCCGCGGCTTCCGCGATCGGCGCGCCGCCGATCTCGGCCGAGCCGGCCACGATCTGATCGAAGCCGTCGGCCAGGGCGTCGGCGGCGATCTTGCGGAACTCCGACGAGATCGAGAACAGCGCGTTGCGCAGGGTCGGAGTCTTCAGCATGCCGAACATCAAGTGCCCGGTGCGAACCTTGCCGGCCTGGAACATCAGCGAGGCGTAGAGCCAACCCTTCTCGATGGCCTCCTCGATCTGCGGCGAGAAGTCGGAGATCGCCGTGGCGCCGCGGGGAAGGGCGTCCAGGGCGGCGACCACGTCGCGGACCAGCTTGACTTCGTCCAGACCGAAGCGGGCGCGGATCACGCCGACGTCATTGCGCGGATCCTGCAGCAGGATGTGGATCCAATGCGCCAGCTCGACATACGGATTGCCCCGGAGTTTGCAGAAACCGGTGGCCGTCTCGATGCTCTTGAGACCGGTGGGGCTGAGGCGACCGAACAGTGCGGAGCGGTTGATCTCGGTCATGCGGCGCCTCTTCTCACGGTCGTACTCTTGGTGGCGTTTCGAGCGATGCGGCGGGCGCTGGGCCCCAGGCGGGTCTCTGCGCGGGGGCCGCAGCCGAGCGGCGGGTTCATCCAGCTGGTCCAGCCCAGGCGGGCGCGGCCGTCCAGGGTGGTGGGACGCATCGCGGCTTCGCTGACCTCGACCTCCAGGTCCCATTCCAGGTGAGAGGGGGCGAACGAGTCCAGCGCCTCGGCCACGACCGCGAAGCGCGGGCCGCCGGGCATCAGATCCTCGTAGGCGCGATAGGTGTCGACGTGGACGGCGATGCGGTAGGCGTCGCTGACGGTGCTGACCCGGCGGCCGCAGACCGCGTCTCCGCCCAGCTGGCTGAAAGCGCCGCCAAGGCGCGTCTGGTCGGCGGGCTCGATGTCGCGCCAGCGCGGTTGATACTCGATCAGGCGAACCGGCGAGCCCACCAGATCGGCGACCGCATCCTCGATCCCCGCCGCGCTGCGCCGCGAAGCGTAGAGGCCCGCGTAGTAAAGGCGCGCGCGGGCCGGGAACGCCGCGTCTTCGCGTACGCCGTCGGCGGCGCCGGTCAAGGCGGCGAGATACGAGGCGAAGCGGTCGTCGCGCGGCCGGTCGGCATTGGCGGCCGGGTTGGACTCGGCCCAGGCGCGGTAGAAGAACTGCAGCATGCGCCCCGCCAGCACGTCGAGGAACCGGCCGAACGGGTGCTTCTTGGCGTAGCGGCGCTCGTAGTGCGCGAACTCGGTCATGTGCAGAGGCAGGGGCCCCATCGGCCCGGTCAGGCCGAGCCAGTAGCCCTGGACCCGGGCGCGGCCGCCATTGACCGTGATGCTGTCCAGCGTCGACCCTGGGAAACCCAGGGCCGGGGTCTGGGCCAGGTCGACCAGGTTCTGCGCGGGCAGGCGGGCGTCGCCGATGCGGGGCAGGTCGGCGGCGCGCGCCTCCGCCGCGCGCAGCAGCCCGAACAGGCCGAACCGCCGCGCCTGCTCCGCCGCCCGGCGAAGAAAGTCTAGATGTTGCGACGTTCGCCCATTCTCGGGGGCCATTGCGCGAAGGTTCCTTCCTGGGGACTGTCGAAGACGCTTTCGGTGAATGCGTTGACGGTGGCGAATTCGCCGAGAAAGCGCTCCAGCACCGCCGAGAACAGGAACATCCGGCCGTTCTCGAACGGGGCGTCGTCCAGCTTCACGCGCAGGCGCTGGCCGCGGGCGAAGGCGCCGCGACCGGCGCCGGGCGCCCGGCGGGTCACCGGCTCGGAGCGGATCGCCAGCACGCCGTCGATCTGGCGACGCAGGTGCGGATCGTCGGTGCGGCCGTACAGCGCCAGGTGGTCGCGCAACACCGACGGATCGTCGTCGTTGTCGAGCGCGAACGCGGCGTAGTTCGGGGTCAGATGGCCGATGACCCGCCAGGCCCCGTCGCTGATGCCCATGGGCGGGCGCGGCTTGGTCGGCGCGCGGACGATCGTCGCGGCCTTGACCGGCACGCCGCTGATCCGAAAGTCGGTGGTCCCGCCGACCCGCAGATTCTCGGCCAGCTCGCGATTGGTGACCAGAGCCCGGACGCCCAGTTCATAGATGCTTTCCAGCCGCTTGGGCTCACCGGGGGCGACCAGGCTGATCCAGGTCTCGGTGCCCAGATAGTCGGCCCGGCGGCGCAGGCGCTGCTCCTTGGTCGACAGACGCCGGTGACGTAGGCGGGTGATGTAGAACAGCGCCTCGCTCCAGTCGTAGAGCAGGCTGCCGAAGGCGTGCAACGGCGCGACCGGGCGGGCGTCGCCGTTCTTCTGCGAATAGGCGGTGACGTCCAGGACGCGATAGATCTCGAAATCCAGTGGCCGGGTGCGGTCGGCGATCAGCTGATGCTCGTGATCGAACTCGTTGATCGCGACGCGATCGATCTGCTTCTCGAACAGATTGATGGCTGGGGTGGCGAAGAGGCGGAAGTTCGCGGGCGACACCGCTCCGGCCAGCGCGCTGGCCGCGCGATTGAACAGCAGCACCACCTCGCACTCGCCCTGACAGCCGGCGAACGCCTTGCCCAGCTCGCGCAGACGCACGAACAGGAAGCGCTCGGGGCAGGCGAAATATTCGGACAACACCCTATAGCCCCGGAACGAGCGCCGGCCGTTGGGCAGCAGGGCGCACTCCTCCTCGAAGCCATGCTGCTCGGCCAGCGGCAGCTTGACCCAGGCCGCTGCGCCGGCCGCGGAGTCCACCGAACGAGCGACGGTGGCGACGGCGTCGCCGATCAGCTGGCGATAGAGCTCGCCGGGCACGACCTCGGAGCCGTCGAGATAGATCGGCAGGGCGTCCGGCGCGAAGGCCGACAGCGGGACGCCGCCCAGGCCGGCGAACTTCAGGCGCAGGCCCGCCTCCGCGCGCACGCCCGCCGCGCCCGCATAGGGCGAGACGGCCGCGCGGGTCGGCAGATACTCCGCCTCGGTGATCCGCAGAGGCCATAGGGTGACGTCCTGACCAGTGCGAAAGGTCACCGGCGTCGAGGCGTCGTCGCGGCCCGTGGCCGACATCTCGGTCAGGCGCGGCACCTTGAAGCCCGCGGCGATGGCGTGATCACCCTCGCGCGGCTCCAGCGCCACGACGCACATCGACGGCGTCGGCGCCAGGTAGTGCGGCTGGATGGCGTTCAGTAGATGCTGGGTGAAGTCCGGGAACTGGTCCTGCAGCTTCAGCTTCACCCGGGCGCCGAGGAAGGCCACGCCCTCCAAGAGGCGCTCGACATAGGGGTCGGTGTCGGCCGGGGCGTTCAGGCCGAGGCGCCCGGCGACGGACTCATACTCCTCGCCAAACTCGCGCGCTGTCTCGCGAAGATAGAGCAGTTCCTCGTTATAGGCCCTGAGCAGCCGGGGATCCATGCGCTACTCCCGCAGGGTCGCCGAGCCGGTGTCGATCTCCACGTCCGTCTTGAACTCGACCGGCAGGGCCTTCACGGCGCTGGTGACGTCGGCGCGGATGACGAAGGTGACCGCGTTGGGCTTGGCGGCGGCGGTGGCGACCGTCACCTCCAGCCGGCGCGGCGCGATGCGCGGCTCGTAGCGGCGGATGCCTTCCTTGATCTCGCGGGCCCGGGCTTGGATCGCGCCGCGCTGCAGCAGCTTGCCCGCCATATCCGGCACGCCATAGTTCAGCACGGAGGTCGCCACCTCGGGATAGGCCTTCAGGTTCTGGACCGAACCCAGATGGGTGGTGTTGAGGATCCAGTTCAGTTCGCGCAGCACCGTGGCCCGCAGGGCGGACTCGTTGAAGCGCTCCAATTTCATGACCGGGTAGAGCCGCAGCGTCGACGCGCGGCTGACCTGGCCGGCCTCGATCTTGGGATCGTCGCGCAGGCCGTCGATGTCGAGGTCGGCGACCAACTTGTCGAACAGGGTGGGGTTGATCCGTGTCGCCATCACGCGAAGACCAGCCGACGCAGGGCCAGGACGCCGACCTCGTCGTCGCCGCCGAGCGACCAAAGCTTCTGGCCGACGGCCTGGGCGCCGAGCGGGGCGTCGCGCCAGTCGGTGGCGCGCGACAGCAGCAGATTGGCGTCCGCCTCGCGGGGCGTGCCGGGATAACGGGCCGGCAGCAGGGCGCCGACCGACTGACCGGTCTTGAACTCGATCTCGACGGGCAGCCACACGAGGTCGCGCAGATCTTCGGGGCCGTCGCTGGTGATCTTGGCGACGGCCTCGAACGGGATCAGGCCCCAACGGCCACGGACGAAGGCTTCGAACGACGGGCCGAAGCGCGGGTCGGCGTCGGCGATCCAGTCGAAGGGCTGGTCGTTGAAATGTCCGGGGGTGTCGGGCGCGGCGTCGAAGGCGCGATCGCGCGCGGCCCTTGCCTCGTCCTCGCGGCCCTGGATCGTGGCGCCCAGCGCGGTGGCCAGATCGCCCGTCCACGCCTCGCCGCTGACCAGCAGGGCGGGTGGGGCGCGGCCGGCGAAGGCCTCTTCGCGTTCGATCTCGGCCTTGATCGCCGTGTTGTAGGCGACCACCAGCATCTGGGCTTCGGGCGACAGCTGGGCCAGGGCCTTCAACTGGGCCAGGGCTTTGTCCCACTCGCCGAGCACGCAGAAGAACTGGAACAGGAACATGCGGGCCGGCTGATCGTCCGGCGCGCGCTTGACCCTTTCGACAAGGGCCTTGCGCGCGCCGTCCAGATCACCGGCGCGCAGCAGGTCATCGGCGTTCATCGTCATTGATTTCATGATCTCGCCGAGGACTGGCGCGAGCCGTTAGAATTTCACGTTGCCCGCGATATCCCACTTGAAGTCGCCGGTGCCGGCGGCCTTACCCGCCTGCGACTGCTCCTTGTACGAGACCTCGACCTTGGCGAAGTTCAGCGAGACGTTCTCGGTGAGACGGTCTTCGCCGCCGCTGCCGCCGGTCGAGACCGAAGTCACCAGGACGTCGGTCATGGTGATGGTGATATATTCCAGCGGCGTTTCGCCGGCCTTGCGCACCACCAGGGTGGCCTTGCTGATGTGCTTGCCGTTGGCCGCCGCCAGCATCAGCGGAGCCGAGGCGAGATCGACGTACTTCGTGAACGAGAGATCCTGGACATTGACCTTGCCGGCGCCGGCGCCGCCGCCGACGTGGGCGGTGCCCGAGTTCGTCATGCCCCAGCTCCAGGCCAGGACGTCGATCTCTCCTTTGTGGGTGCTGTCCTTGGACTCGCCACTGATGCCTTCAAGTTTCAGGAACATATCCACGGCCATAAGGCGCTCTCCTCACGAGAAATGATTACTGATGATTAGTTCGCGCTCTTGGGCAGGCGCGAAACCATGCTGAGCGACACGTCCATCCCCTCGAGTTGGTAGTGCGGCACCATGCGGAAGATGCCGCGGTAGTAGCCGGGGTTCTCGGGGTCGGGGATGACATCCACCGAGGCGGATTTCAGGGGCTTGCGAGCCTTGTCTTCTTCGGTCGAGAAGTCGGGCTGCATGTCCACGTACTGCATGATCCAGGACTGCAGGTCGCTGGTCAGGGCCGGGGCCTCGCGGCTGCTGCCGATCCAATCGCGCACCATGCATTTGAGGTAGTGGGCGAACCGGCAGCTGGCGAAGATGTAGGGCAGGCGGGCCGACAGATTGGCGCTGGCCGTGGCGTCCGCGTCCTCGTACGCCTTGGGAGCGTGCAGGGTCTGGGCGCCGATGAAGGTGGCCTGGTCGGTGTTCTTGCGATGCACCAGGGCCATCAGGCCAGCCTTGGAGAGCTCGGCCTCGCGCCGGTCCGAGATGGCGATCTCGGTTGGGCACTTGGCGTCCAGGGCGCCGTCGTCGGTCGGGAACATCGCCGTCGGCAGGTCTTCGACCGTGCCGCCCGACTCCACGCCCCGGATCCGCGTGCACCAGCCGTAGGTCTTGAAGGCCTCGGTGATCCGCACGCCCAGCGCATAGGATGCGTTCAGCCACAGATAGTTGTCGTGCTGGCCGCCGTCGGTGTCCTCCTCGAAGGCGAACTCCTCGACCGGCTCGCTGTTGGCGCCGTAGAGCGGCCGGCCCAGGAAGCGGGGCAGGGTCAGGGCCATGTAGCGACTGTCATTCGAGGCGCGGAACGAGCGCCAGGCCATGTAGTCGGTCGCGTCGAACTGCTTGGCGATGTCGCGCGGATTAGCCAGCTCCTGCCAGCTCTGCATGCCCAGCAGCTCGGAGTCCGCCGCCGCGATGAACGGGGCGTGGGCCGCCGCGCCAATCTTGGCCAGGCCTTTCATCACCTCGATGTCGGGGGCGGTGTGGTCGAAGGCGTAGTCGCAGATGAAAGCGCCATAGGGCTGGCCGCCCAGCTGGCCGAACTCCGCCTCGTAGATCTTCTTGAACAGGGGGCTCTGGTCCCAGGCCGCGTCGCGGAACTGCCGCAGCATCTTGCGGGTTTCGTCCTTCGACACGTTCAGCACGCGGACCTTCAGGTCCTTGCCTGTCGGGGTGTTGCCGACCAGGTACCACAGGCCGCGCCAGGCGGATTCCAACCTCTGGAATTCCGCGTGATGGATGATCTTGTTGACCTGCTCGGTCAGCTTGCGATCGATCGCGGCCTTCAGGGCGTCGACGGTCGAGAAGACGTCGGCGCCGATGACCTGAGTGTCTTCCAGCGCCTGCTGGGCGAGGGTTCGCACCGCCTCTTCGATCCGCGCCTGCTTGGCGTCGGTGTTCGGCTTGAACTCTCGCTGCAGCAGCGCGGCGAAGTCATCGGTCGTGACGGTCTCGTCGGCGACCGGGGCGACCGTTTGTTGAAGGGTCTCTGCCATCAAGGCCTCCCAGGACTACGCGTTGTTGTCGGTGGCATTGTCGGCGGCTGGCGGCTTGGCCGCGGCCAGGGCCTTCATCAGCTCCTGGTCCTTCAGGACCTTGTCGAGCAGATCCTGGGCGCCGTCCTTGCCGTCCATATAGAGCATCAGGTCGTTGAGCTGCTGGCGGGCCTCGAGAAGCTTGGCCAGGGCCGGAACGTTCTTGGCCACCTGGCCGGGCGAGAAGTCTTCCATCGACTTGAAGGTCAGATCGACGCCGATCTTGCCCTCTCCCGTCAGGGTGTTGTCGACCGTGAAGGCGGCGCGCGGCGCGATCGCCTCCATCTTCTGTTCGAAGTTGTCCATGTCGAATTCGACGAAGTCGCGCTTGTCCATCGGCTTTTTCTCGACGTTGGACTTGCCCGAAAGATCGGACATCACCCCGACCACGAACGGCAACTCAATCTTCTGGCGCGAGCCGAAGGTCTCGACTTCGTACTCGATATGGACACGAGGCGCGCGGTTTTCTTTGATAAACCGTTGCCCGCCTTTATTTGACGCCATGATTAGTCACCCGTAATTAGAGCTTACGTGGATATTCCAAGGCTTGTTCGATCTCATTGAGATGTCAAGCGATGTTCCAATAATCTTTCAAGACTGCTCGCGTTGCTTGCGAGACTGTAGAACCGATCGGGCCTCATCGAGGCTGCCGGGAGCGATATCTTCTAGGATCGTCATGAAGTCCTGACCCACCCATTCCCTCGCGCGGCGCATCAAAGTCAGGATGGGATGTCCCGGCTCCTTGCGCTGGTAGTAGTCGCTGAGCGCATCGAGGGCCCGGACGACATCGTCCCGCGTCTCGATCCGCGTCGCCACGACGGCAACGTTTGAAAAGCTTGACGGTGCAACGTGCGGCTGCACGAGTGGTTCCGCGTTTTCTTGCTTCGGGGGTTCGGGGGCGAACGCCTGGACCGCGCGGCGCATCTGGCCCAGGGCTTCGTAGGCGGCCTTGAAGTTGGTCCCGCCCGCGTCGTCGGCGTTTGACGTCAGCACCAGATCGGCGCGCCGGAGGTTGTCCTCGATCGCGTCCAGCCGTCCGATGATCTCGTCCAGTCCTTCGTATTGCAAATCCTCGAGGGCGGCCCGGAACATTCCGTAGCCTTCCTCGCTTTCACCTCTCAAGCGGAACCGTTCGAAGTCGTCGATCGAATAGCGGCCAAGGCGTGGATGATTGATCAGGGTGATTTTGCGCAGCGGCGCGAGGAATTGCGCTTGGCTGACCAGGGAGTCGCAAGGGCCTTTGCGGCCTTGGAACCCGTAGTCTTCCAGCCTCGGGTGGACGCTGGGCCAGTAGGTCTCCAGCAGGCCCGACAGGTTCCGAGTTCCGAGTTCGACCGTCTCGAGTTGGCCGGCGCGAGCGCCGGCGCGGCACAGATAGGCGGCGAGCCACAGGTCCTTGGTCCGGTCGCTCTGCTCGACGATGCGATCGACGATCGTGCGCCAGTCGACTTCGGACGGCTGGCTTTCGACGCCCGAGGCGTCGATCGAGACCTCGGTTTCAAAGGCCTGCTCGATCTCGTAGCGCGCCGGGTCGTAGGCGAGGTCGGGACCCGTTGGATCCTCGTCGGAGACCGGCGCCAACAGTCGACCGAGATCAAGCGCCATGTTCGAAGCCGTCACCGTTATTCCGAGCCCGCACCTCAACCTCGGCTTGAGAGGGCGCGGCGTCGATGGGCAGCGCGGAGTGTGGCCAAAGAAACGGATTTGGCAAGTGCATCCGATTGAGATTTGATATTTAGCGGCTACACCTAGTTGCAGAACTTCGCTAATCGTATGGTAGAGCTTAGTAACGGGAGCGACTAATGGATCGGCAGGCAGCCATATCTGTCTCTCTCGGTACGGCTAAGCTTAACCTTGAACGTTTTGAGTGCGTTGAGCGTCTGAGTGAGCCGTTTGTCATTATTGCGGAGGGGTTTTCGATCGACGAGATCGACTTCCTGCCCCATGTCGGCAAGCCGGTCTCGTTCGACGTCGGCGACGAGATGGACCACGTCCGCTACTTCCATGGGTTGTTGACGGACGCCGTCCTGATCAAGGTCGATATCAACGGCGCGCACTACCGCCTGACGGTGAAGCCGTGGTTCGCCTTGCTCGACCAGAACCGGAACTACCGGATCTTCCAAGACAAGAGCATCATCGACATCGCCAAGCAGGTCTTCGCCGATACGGGGATGAAGGATGTCGAGTTCGATAAGCTGACCGGGTCGTACAAGCCTCGCGAGTACTGTGTTCAGTACAAGGAGAGCGACTTCAACTTCCTGTCGCGCCTGTTCGAGGACGAGGGGGTCTACTACTATTTCCGCCACGAAGAAGCGGCCCACAAGCTGGTGCTCTGCGACGGCAAGTCGGCGCACCAACCCACGCCGGGCTATGAGACCATCCGCTTCCTGCCGGTGTCGGGCGACGAGGCGACCACGCCCGATACCCTGTCGGAATGGAACGAGCGCGTCAGCTCGGTCAGCCAGGCTAAGGTGACCCTGCGAAGCTTCGATTTCACCAAGCCGCAGAGCGCGGTGGAGGCCGTCGCCAATAGCGCCGAACAGCATCCGGGCGACGCCCTGGAGGTATATGAATATCTCGGCGACTTCACCGAACAGGCCGATGGCGAGACGCGAGGCAAGTCGCGCCTGGCCGCGAGCCGCGCGCCGCGCCGCCTCTACACCGGCGGCGGCGATGTGTTGGGCCTGGCCTGCGGAGGGCTTTTCACGCTGACCGAGGCGGGGGTGGACCGCTTCAACCAGGAATATCTGATCACCGGCCTCAACCACGTGATCGAGGCCGAAAGCCACCGCAGCGGCGACGATCGTCAGGCGCGGCGGGTCAACGTTGTCGCCATTCCCGGCGAGACCCTGTTCCGCCCGCCGTTGGCGGCCGTCAAGCCGGTGTCCACGGGGGTCGAGACCGCGACCGTCACGGGACCGCCCGGCGAGGTGATCTATGTCGACGAATGGGGCCGGGTGAAGGTGCGGTTCCACTGGGACCGCTCTCCCGACCAGCCGGGCAAGACCTCGTGCTGGATGCGCGTCTCGCACCACGCCGCTGGCGAGGGTTTCGGCAATGTCGACCATCCGCGGGTCGGCCAGGAGGTGATCGTCGATTTCCTGAACGGCGATCCCGACCGCCCGATCATCACCGGCCGCGTCTACAACGGCCAGCGCAAGCACGCCTACGACCTGCCGGCCCAGAAGACCCGGTCGTTGTGGAAGAGCCAGACCGTCGGCCGCCTGGGCGACTATGCCGGCGCGGAAAAGACGCCCCCTCCGAACAGCATCGGCTTCAACGAGATCCGCCTGGAAGACAAGGGCGGGTCGGAGGAGATCTACATCCACGCCCAGCGCGAGATGGTGCGCGACGTTCTGCTGGACGATCGGCTGACGGTCCAGCGCGACCGCGCCACGCGGGTGGGGCGCGACCGGGTGACGGCGATCAAACGGCACGAAACCACGACTGTCGAGACGGGTGATCAGACCCATGAGGTCAGTCAGGGCAAACGGACGACGACCATCGAGCAGAACGATGCGACGACCGTTCGCTCGGGCGACTATTCGGTGAAGGTCGACAAGGGGATGGTGACCATCGAGGCCGCCAAGAGCATCACCCTGAAGGTCGGCAAGAGCACCATCGTGATGGACCCTTCGAGCATCACCCTGAAGTCGCTGACCATCATCAGCGACGCCGACGTCCTTCAGAAGGCCAAGGGCACGATGACCGAGATCGAGGGCAAGACCTCGACCACGATCACGGGCGGCACCGTGAAAATCAACTAGGATTGCGATGAAGCGCTGGAAGCAGGTTCGGTGGACGGAGGCGGGCCAAGTGACCGCCATCCTGGGATGGCCCGCGTCCGCGCACGACGCGGAACCTCCGGAAGCCGTGTTCGATCGCCTGCGGGCTGAGGGACGCGATGACGACGCGGCGATGTTCCTGGGGCAGGCGTTGCCGCGTTACGAGGTGGTGGCCTGGGCCGTCCAGACGGTTCGCGACCTCGCGCCGCCCGACCTGGCGCCGCGGGACGCGGAAGCCTTGAACGCGGCGGTGCAATGGCTGCGCGATCCCAGCGACAGCCGGCGGCGCGCGGCGTTCGACGCGGCGGCCGAGGCCGGCGACGCCAGTCCGCAGCGAATGTGCGCCCTGGCGGTGTTCTTTTCGGGGGGGTCGATGGCGCCGCCCGATCTGGAACCGCTGCTGGCGCCCAAGGACGCCGCCGGCAAGTTCGCCGCCGGCGCCGTGCTGACCGCCGTCACGCGCCATGGCCAACGCGAAGAGGGCTTGCGCAAGGCGCTCACCCTCGGCGAGGCTCTGGCCGTCGGCAGCGAAGACGGACGTCCATGACCCTCGTCCTCACCATCAAGTCCCTGGATCGGCTCGATAATGGCGAGTCGGCGCGTCTGACGCTGGATCGCCACGGCGCGCGCATCGGCCGTTCGCCTCACATGGACTGGTGCCTGCCGGATCCGCGCAGCTACATCTCCTCCTCGCATTGCGAGATTGAGTACCACGACGGCGCCTACCTGCTGGTCGACCGCAGCACCAACGGCACCTTCGTCAACCGCTCGACCGCGCGGCTGTCCGCGCCGCACCGCATCGACGACGGCGACGTGATCCTGATCGGGCACTACGAGATCGAGGCCCGGCTGGACCAGGCCGCGGCCAACGACGTGGCGCGCGATCCCCAGGCCTGGAGCGGCTGGGACAGTCACGGCGGGCGCGAGGTCGTGGGCGATCCCGGTCGCTGGGACCAGCCCGCGCCGAGGGCCGCCATCACGGGGCAAGGCGCGGCGGCGGGCGCCTGGGCGCCGCCGCGCGTACAGGCCGAGCCTCAACCGGCCTCCGCCTGGGCGGTCGAGGCGCCGCAGGCGCCGCCGCCCTCGGCCTGGTCCAGCGAGCCGTCAGCGCCCGCCGCGCCGACCGCCGACGACGTCTGGGGGCGGCTGGCGGTGACCAACGAGGTCGATTGGGATCGCGGCTTCGCGCCCGCGCCGGTGGCCTCACCTGTCGCCGCGCCATCACCCGCGGCTCCGGCCTGGGACCCGCGGACGACCGCTCCCTCGACGCCGGCCCAGGCTCGCGCCGCCCCCGCGCCGATCCCGCCGCGGGGGCCCCAGCCAGCGTCCGGGAGCAGCGCGGACTGGAACGCGTTCTTGGGCGGGGCGGGCCTGGAGGCCGAGGATTTTAGGGAGTCTCCGCAGCAGGTGCTGGCGACCGCTGGCGGACTGTTGCGGCGGCTGATGGGCGGTCTGGTCGTCATGCTCGAAGCCCGCGCCCGGGCGAAGGCGCAACTGGGCGCCCAGGGCACGGCTCTGGAGTTCGACGGCAACAATCCGCTGAAATTCACACGCTCGGCCGATCGCGCGCTGGCCCAGATGCTGAACCGGCCGGATCGCGGTTTCATGCCCTCGGACCGGGCCGTGGAGGACGCCTTCCGCGATCTTCAGGCCCACCAGATGGCGACGCTGTCGGCCATGCAGGGCGCGCTGGCCGCGACGCTGGACCGCTTTTCTCCGTCGGCCATTCGGGGGCGGGCCGAGAACAAGGGATTGTTGGCCAAGATCCTGCCGCGCGCGCGCGACGCGGCGCTGTGGCAGGCCTATGAGCGGGAATTCGAGGGGGTCACGCGCGGATCGGATGAAGCCTTCATGGAAGTCTTCGCCAAGGAGTTCCGCGACGCCTATGAGCGGATCGCCGCCGACATGAAGGCCAAGGCGAAAGCCAAGTCGTCTTCCCGGAGCTAGGCTAGGGCCAGCAGGGTGGTCTCGTCGCAGGCCACGACAGCCACGCTGACATTGTCCGGAGCGCCGCGTTCAAGGCAGGTGGCGACCAGGGTGTCGACCATGGCGCCGGGATTGCCCCGGGTCAGTATCGTCGCCAGTTCGTCGTCCGGGATCACGCGGGTCAGGCCGTCGCTGCAGACGAGAAAGACGTCGCCGACCCTGGCTTCGTCCGACACCGCGTCCAATTCCAGGCGCGGCCCGACGCCGACGGCGCGCGACAGCACATGGGCCATCGGATGGTTCTCCGCTTCCTCGGGCGTCAGCCGTCCGGCGGCAACCATTTCCTGAACCTGGGAGTGATCGACGGTCAGCTGATAGAGTTGGCCGGCGCGGAGCAGGTAGCAGCGGCTGTCGCCGGCCCAGAAGACCGCGAAGCGTTGGCCGCGCAAAAGCAGCATCACCACGGTCGAGCCCATCGGCTGGCCGCCGGCCTTCAGCCAGATCCGTTCGTTGGCCTTGTGCACGGCCGCGGCCGCCGCCTCCGACGCGGCGTCGAAATCGGCGGGCAGGGCGGCCGCCTCCAGCGCGTTGACGATGGTTCTCGACGACCACTTGCCGTTGGCATGGCCGCCCATGCCGTCGGCCACGACCCACAGACCCTCATCGGGCCGCGCGAGGACGTGGTCCTCATTGTCGCTGCGCACCCGACCGGGATGGGTGAGAACGGCGTCGCGGAACCGCAGGTTTCCGTCATCCATGACAGCTCCTTATATCGTCAAGGCCCGGGTGATCAGGTCGGCGGGCGGTTGGCCGGCGGAGATATCGAATGGCGAAACCGGTCGCCAGAAGCGTCCATGCGCGTCCGGCTCGCCTTCTGATTCCAGAGTTTGAAAGACATCTTGCGCTTTGGCCACCATCGCGTCGATGTCCGCGCCCGCTTCGAACGCGCGATAGATCTCGTCTTCCGCCGCCTCGGCGATCCGCTCGCGCGCCGACGGCGCGGCCTCGGTGCGGACGCCAAGAACGACGATGAAGCGCCGCCCCGCCGCGTCGATCGAAGCGGTCAGGGCCCCGGTGCTCCAGCCGGATCCGAAGGCGCTCGGCCCGAAGGCGAAGCGGATCGGCGGCGCGGTGTCGTGACGGCTCTCGAACGCATCGCCGAGCGATGTGCGAGCCGCCTCCAGGCCGGCGCTCGACCAGGCATCCCAGGCCTCGCGCTCATCGGCCGAGAGGCCGCGCGAGACGAAGTCGCCATGCGCCGGCAGCTTGCCGAACGCGAAGACGCGCGGCGCGCTCACAGTTTCCCGGGGCATCGGAATGACCACAGACCGCCGCGCCCGAACGGGTTCTTGTCCGACGGCAGGCTGACCTTGAGCGAGAAGTACTGCGAGCCCTGGCCGAAGGTGGCCTTGAGCGTCGCGGGGCCGGCATTCTCCTTCTGGGCGGCGTCCATCAGGTGGAACAAGGCCCAGGGGCCTTGGGCCTCGAAGCGCCGTACTTCCTTGCCGCCGGAATAGAGCACGAGGCGGGCTTCCGGCAGGCTTGAGATCGACCACATCACCGGCTTGGCCCCCACGGTGCTGGGCTCGAAGCGATAGGTGGTCCCGGCCGCCGAGAACTCCGCGGCGCTGATCGCGCCGCCGAAGCCAGCGGCCTCGACCTTGAGCGGCAGGCCCGAGGTGAGGAGATCGCGAACCTGGGCGGCCTTCTGGAACTGCTCGGCGCTGATCGGGTCGAAGGTGGCCGCGATCGGGTCCTCGCTTCGCCAACGCCACACCGGCCCCGAGGTGACCAGCAGCGGCTGAAGACGATCGCGCACCAGGCTGTCGAACTGGCCGTTCAGGCCGAAGACCTGCAGCATCTCACCCGTCGTGGCGTCGTTGCGCGCCGCGCCGTAGAAGGGATAGCGGTTCTCGCTGACGCTTCGGCACGCGCCGGCCAGGCTCGAGGCGTATTCCTGGGCGATGGCATTTTGGGCAGACGACACCGCCGCGCCCTTGCCTGTCCGGGTCGCCTCGGTGACGAAGCCCTGCAATTGCGGCGGCGCGACCACGCTGGCGGTGGCGACCTGGCCCAGGGCGGAGGCCAGCTGGCCTTGCGCCGAGACGCCGCCCAGGCCGCCCCCCGCCACGCCCGCGGCCATGTTGGCGGAGGCGGCCTGTTTCACCGCCGCGAGGAACTCGTCGATCGGCGCGGCGCCCTTGCCGTCGCCGACATAGTCCGCCAGCGGACGGAAGTAGCCGGTGATGGTCTTGCCGGCGTCGACGCCGCCCGTGTCCAGCACCGTCGCGCCGACGATCTTGGCGGCCGCTTTCAACTTGCTGGGCGCGCGGATCGGCGGCGGCTTGCTGAACGTGGTGTTCTTGCGCACCTCCAGCAGCAGCACCTTCAGGGGCGACGGGGTGCGCGTGAAGGCGCCGAGGGCGGCGGGGTTCGAGAAGTAGTCGGCGGGCTTGAGGCTCTGCACGACGCCGTCCCAGGCGGCGATATATTCCTTGGCGTATAGAGCGGCCACGCCGGGGCGGACCTGGCTGATCTGGCTGCGGATCGCCGCCTTATTGGCGTCGCCGCCCATGACCCAGAGGTCTTTCTCGAGGTCCGAGGCGACGGTCTGCAGGCCCGGCTGGTAGGCGCGTTCGAAACCCGCCCGCGTGAAGAAGTAGGGAACGCTGGCCTGCAGCACCGAGTCGCCGTTGAGGAAGGCTTGTCGGTCGCCGCTGGCCAATACGGTGTCGGCGCGCCAGTCGGGCTGGTCGCTGGCCGACGCCTTCTGACGCAGAATGGCGTAGGCCCGGTCGGCCAGGGACAGGGTCTGGACCGAGGCGCGCGTCGACTCGATCAGCGCCCCGTCGAGCGGCGCTTCGCGACCTGGCCACACTCGGCCCAGCTGCGGGTCGGCCAGCATGGCGTCCAGGTGCGAAGCCAGTTCGGCGCGCACCTCGGCCCGGTCGTCGCCGGGCAGCACGGTCTCTTCCCAGTCCTCGGTCACCCAGGCCTTGACGGTCTTGGCGTCGAGCGGACCCAGTCCGCCCAGCATCAGATAGACCTTCAACGGTTCGTAGACCTTGAGCGGCTCCTGGGCGTGCTCCTGCATGTAGCGCTCGAGGCGCAGAAGCAGGCGTGGCAGCAGGATGCGCTGCAGCGAGTCGAGATAGGCCTGCTTGGCTGCTTTGGCATGGCCGCCCTGGAAGAGGCCCCAGCGCGTCATCAGGGGCGGGCCGCCCTTGGCTTGGTCGCCATAGCCGCGCGGCAACTGACGTAGAGCCCGGATCAGGGACAGGGCCTGTTCGAGGTCGGGGTCGCTGTCGCGCACCTCCACGAGGTCGATCCCCGT
This sequence comes from Caulobacter sp. 1776, assembly GCF_040545685.1. NCBI lineage: Bacteria > Pseudomonadati > Pseudomonadota > Alphaproteobacteria > Caulobacterales > Caulobacteraceae > Caulobacter > Caulobacter sp. 1776. Next base: position 181,552 of record NZ_JBEPMI010000008.1, on the reverse strand, counting down.
TTCCCGAACCTCGGCGCTGATGTTCTGGGCTCCGGACAGCAACCGATCCTGCAGGGCGCGGTTGCGCGCATAGCTGACGGTCCACAGCGACAGAACCGCCACGGAGACCAGGGCGATCGCGCTGATCCCGCCGATCAGGGCCGCGCGCCGACGCGCGCGCGCCTGCGGCGAGGCCTGCACCAGTCCGGCCTCGGCGAAGATCACCTCCTTCAGGAGGCGATTGAGGAAATAGGCCCGTCCGGCCTGGCCGGCGCGCAGGGCGGCGGGCGCGTCGTAGACGGCGGCGACGTCGCCGAGGATCCGATCCAGCGGCGCGCCTTCCTGGACGCCGCTGGTGAAGTAGAAGCCGCGCATCTTGGCCGGAGTGTCCTGTTCGGCCACCAGCGCGCCATCGAGGAAGCGGGCGAGGCGCGCGCGAAGCGACGCCACCTGGGCCGGAAAACCGAGGATGAGACTGCGCCGATGCGGGTCGGTTTCCTCCTGCAGGCGCTTGGCGACGCGGTCGGAGAGGGCCTGGACGATGGCGTCGAATTCGGCCAGCAAGCCTTCCAGAGTGTAGGCCTGATCCAGCGGCAGGCTCGCGCCGAGCACGGCGCGGCGGCCTTCGACGTCCAGGTCCTCGAAGAACTCGCCAAAGCCCGCCAGCAGATCGGCCTTGGTGAACAGCACATAGACCGGCGCGGAGACTTCCAGGACTCGACGCAGCTCGTCCAGGCGCCGGCGTACGGCCACGGCGTGATCGTCCAGACCCGCCCGGTCGGTGTGCAGGATCTCATCTAGGCCGATGGCCACCAGCACGCCGTTGATCGGCTGCAACGGGCGGGTTCGGCGCAGCAGCGCGAGGAAACTCTCCCAGCCCTTCTGGTCGACAGAGGCGTCGGAGGTCTGGGTGGTATAGCGGCCGGCGGTGTCCACCAGCACGGCCTCGTCGGCGAACCAGAAGTCCAGATTGCGCGTGCCGCCGACGCCCTTGAGCGCCGCGTCGGCGAACGGAAACCGCACGCCCGACTTCAGCAGGGCGGTGGTCTTGCCGGCCCCGGGCGGCCCGATGATCACGTACCAGGGCCGGGCGTAGAGATAGTCGCGCTGGCTGCCGGCCGCCGTCTTCAGCTTGGCCAGGGCCGCGCGCATGCGGCCGGACAGCGCCTCGGCCTCCACATCGCCGGGGGAGGGAGCGGAGAGCTCGGCCACGATCGCCGCCGAGGCCTTGCGGGCATGCAGGACGCGCAGCGTGGCGAAGACGCCCCAGATGGTGGCGACGCCCAAGGCCAGCAGCAGTCGGACCCACCAGGGCCGCAGGAACGGCGCCAGCAGCGGCAGGACCAGGACGAACAGGACGATGGTGAGGACCGCGGCCAGGCCGGTCAGCAACCACCAGTTCAGGAAGAAACGCTTCATGGCGCCTGTTCACCGCGCGGAATGACGACTTCGACCCGGCGGTTCAGCGCCTTGCCGGCCGCCGTGGCGTTTGGAGCAATGGGCTGGCTGTCGCCGAAGCCTTCGGTGCTGACGCGCGCCTTATCGGTCAGCTGGTCTCGAACAATGCGGGCGGCGGCTTCGGCGCGGGCCTTCGACAGCGCGAAGTTGTCCGGGAAGCTGATGCTGGCCAGCCGGTCGGTGTCGGCGTGTCCCTCCACGCGCACCGCGCCGCGCTCGGACTCGATGGCCGCGCCGATCCGCGCGAAGAGCCTGTCGGCGTTCGGTTCGAGCTTGTCGGAGCCCGACTTGAACAAAGCGCCGATCGTCGTGCGGACGCGGATGGACTGGCTATCCTGCTCGACCGCGACGAGATGCTGGGCGATCTCGGGGGCCAGGAAGGCGCGGATCCGCTCGAGCTGCGTGCTGGTCGGCGTCGGCGGCGGCGCGGCCAGACGCGACATGCGCAGAGGCTGATCGGGATTGATGGCCTTCAGCGCGGCCAGCGACGGCTGCCCGGTCTGGATCAGCATGACGCGAAACAGGATGAAGGCCGTCAGCAGGAGGCCCAAGGCGATCGCGCCCGCCAGGGCCAGGCTGGCCCAGAAGCTGACCCGGGCGGCGGGCGTCGGATGGCCGCGCCAGCGTGGCGTCAACTCGGTCTGCGACAGGCCTCGGGTGTGGTCCAGGGCGGCATAGGCGCTGGCCATGATCTCGTGCAGCTGGCGCTTGCCGTCCGGCGAAACGCGATAGCGGCCTTCGAAACCAGCCGCCAGGCAGGCGTGGTAGAGCTCGATCAGGTCGGCGAACTGGGCGGGACGCGCCAACATGTCTTCCAGCAGGCGCCAAAAACGGTCGCCGCCGATGTTCTCGTTGAAGGCCTGGACGACCAGGCTGCGGCGCGCCCATTCGGCGCCGTCGGCCGCCTGGCCGGGCAGATTCTGGGCGACGTCGTCGACGGTGGCGCTGACGGCGTAGAGCGCGCGCTGCCGGGTCTCGGCGTCATAGTTCGCCGCATGCAGCGCCTTGTCGAACGCCGCCACGCCGGCGGACGCATTGCGATGCAGTTCCGGCAGGTCGGTTCGCACGCGCCCGGAGCGGACGCCGATGATCAGCGACAGCACCGGCGCGGCCGCCAGCATCATCGGGTTTCGCGCCCGGGCGGCCTGCGGCGGCAGGGGAATGTCGTCGTCACTGGCCGCTTGGTGACGCCGGAACGCGGCGGTCGGGGGCGAGAGGTTTCCGGCAAAGGCCGGCGTGAACGACGGCGAGGGCGGCGAGCTCGCCGCGCGCAGATTCTGCAAGGGCGAAGGCCGGAACACGGTCTTGTTCGGGTTCTCCGGATCCTCGTCGCCGGTCATCGGCCGGCTCCTTTCACGCACCACAGTTCAAGCTTCAGCTCGGGCCAGTCGCCGGCGACGTGCAAGCCCAAGGCCGCGGCGCTGGCGAAGTCGCGCCAATCGGGAACGGAGCGGTCGAGTTCGAAATAGACGTAACCAGGAATGACTCGCAGCTGGGGCGGCGGCGTCGGCGTGTGGCGCAGCGGTACGCCGGGCAGGGCGGAATCGACGATCTCCCGCATCTTCTGGACCGCGCCGATCTTGGCCACCGACGGGAAGCGGCCGCGGATGTCGTCCAGCGACGCGCGGGCGTTCACGGCGAGATAGAAGTAGCCGTTCTTGTAGAGATTGTGGTCGGTGATCCGCGAGGTGTAGGCGCCCAGGCCGGCCATCTGCAGCGGAAGCTGGATCGCCGAGCGGTCGAACACCGCCGACAGCGCCGACTGCAGCACCTCGAAGACCGGCTCGAAGGTCGGCTGCAGCTTTTCGTGGACGTAGTCGGGAAATGGCGGCGGTCGGCGATCGGCCCGGGTCAGCGTGGCCAACTCGCCGGCCATGCCCAGAAACGTCTCGTAGAGGCGCTCGGGGTGCACGCCGGGCAGGGCGGCCAGGTGGCGCAGCTGCGGCGTCCAGCGGTTCAGCGCCTGCAGCAGCAGAAAGCTGGCGAAGGTTTCGGCCCCACCGTCGGTGGCCTCGACCGCGCGCAACGCCAGCTCGTCGACGCGCTGAGACGCCCGACCGATGATGTCCGCCAGGAAGCCCGAGAGACGGCGGCTGGCCTGAATGTCCAGCGTCGGCGGGATGTAGCGTTCGTCGAACACCAGCCCGCCGTTGTGGACCTCGCGGATGCGCGCCAAGCCCAGCAGGACACGGCCATAGGTCTGGTCCTGGGTGACGCCGAAGGCGAGGTTGGGGCGGGCGACCTCGATAGGCTCCTGCCCGCGTTCCTCGGAGAAGGCGTCGGTGACGTCCTCTTCGTCGACCAGATAGCGCACGGCGGCGGTGTCGCGCTCCTCGCGTCCCTTGAACTCGACGGCGCCGGCCTGGCGTGCGGGTAGGGTCAGATAGACGATGACGTCCCTGGCGTCCGCGGGGATGTCGAGCGGCGGCGGCGGCGGCAGGTCGCCGGGAATCGAGAACGGCAATCCATCCGGCAGAACGCCCGACATCGCCTCGACCGCGAACTTGCCCAAGGCCGCCAGGTCGGCGTTGATCTTGAGTTGCGATACGCCCCAGGGATAAGGGCGCAGGCCGCTGGCCCGGGCTGTAATCAGCGCCTCCAGATAGCGATCCTGCTGTTGGAAGTGCTGCTGTCGAAGGAAAAGACCCTCGCGCCACGCGACGCGGCTGTCGCTCTGCATACGCTTCCCTTCGTTCCCCTGGGAGTTGCACTTAAACACTAGTCGGTAGAGCTACGGAAGTCGGATTTCCGGCATTTTGACCCTGGTTCGCCCGCCACGCATAGCTATGCTTTGGGAAACGCAAGCAAAGGCAAGCGGATGCATCGCCGTTCCGATGATGAAGTTTCCTTCGATCCCCGCAGTTGGGTGAGAAAGACTTCTTTCAGCGCCGAGACCTCCGCCGAACAGTCAAGCTTGTCACGTTCAAGCTTGACCATACGCCGTCGTAATCTCGTCATGTTCGGCGCGGCGGTGCTGGTGGCGGCGGGTTTGGCGGTGAGTTGGGCTCTCTGGCGCGGGCCCGCGAAGCCGTCGCGGCCGATGTCCTCCGCAGCTACAGCCGGCCCGGCGGGGCCCGCGCGCGCCGAAGGCCTACGCAGGACGTTCGTGATCGCGCGAGTCCAGGACTTGGCGGCCGCGCTGGTCGCCGAGGGCGTGACCATGGAGCGGGCGGTTCGGCTGGGGCTGGTTGCCAACGAAAAGCTGAACGCCGCGCCCGGCGAACTTCGCGTGTCGCTGCGTTTCCGTCCGGGCCAGCCCGGGGGCGTCGACAGCATCGAGCTGCGCCGCGCCGACGGTTCGGGCCTTTTGCTGCGAGGCGACGGCGCGGGCAGCGTGGACGCCAAATCCCTGGCTTCGGATCGGACCGTCGAGATCAAGGTCGTACGGGGTGAGATGGACGCCAACAGCTTCTATTCGTCCGCCGTGGCGGCGGGCGTAAGAGACTCGCTGATCGACGACTTCGCCGCCGCGTTCGCGTTCGACTTCGACTTCCAGCGGGAAATCAAGCCGGGCGATATCTTCGAGGCCGCGTTCGAGCGTCAGGTCGACAGCGAGGGCGCCGTGGCGGGCAGCGAGCGGCTCGTCTACGTGTCGCTGCAGACGGGAACCAAGTCCCGCGCCCTCTACGCCTTCCAGCCGCCGGGCGACGCCCAGCCCAGCTGGTTCGACGGCAATGGTGTCAGCGTCGTGCGCGGGCTGATGCGGACCCCGGTGAACGGCGCGCGCATCACCTCCAGCTTCGGACCTCGCCTGCATCCGGTGCTGGGTTACACGCGTCTGCACAAGGGGACCGACTTCGCTGTTCCGGTGGGAACCGCCGTCTATGCATCGGGTGACGGGGTGGTCGAATTCGTCGGTCCGCACGGAGGGCACGGCAACTTCGTGCGTATCCGCCACAAGGCCGACCTGGAAACCGCCTACGCCCACCTTTCGCGGTTCGGACCCGGCGTCGTCGTCGGGGCGGCGGTGCGCCAGGGGCAGCCGATCGGCTTCTCCGGCAATACCGGCCTCTCGTCGGGGCCGCATCTGCACTACGAAGTCATCGTCAATGGCGCCCAGGTCGATCCCATGAGTTTCCAGCTGAGCCAGGGGCGTTCCCTCAATGGCCAAGCTTTGGAGGCTTTCCGGCGGGAGCGTGACAGGATTGACGGCTTGAGGGCGGCGCAAAACGGGTAAGTCGCAGAAAGGTTCCAAGACAGTTCGTCGAAATTGAAAGCAAGCTCTGCTGTAACTATTCAGATATCATCTGGTTGATCGGTAAGGGATTTGTCTAAAATACAACAAAAGGTGGTTGATCTGTATTGAGTACGTTGAGTGCTGACGCTAGGCTCCCGCGACCTCTGGCCAGCGAGAGAGAGTATGATCGTCATCATCGATGGAACCGGACCGAGCGACGACAAGGAGTATGCCAAGGAGATGGGGAACTCCTTCCCCAGCCAGATATCCAAGCAGGTCGTTGGAAGTGTTTATTTCCGGGGGCCTTCGCTGACCGGTAGCGAGGTGTCGCAGATCGCCGACCGCGCTGTCGGCGCCGCGCAAGGCGGGTCCGGCCCCATCATGCTGGTGGGCTACAGTCGCGGAGGCTGTACGGCGATCATCACCGCCAAGCGGCTCAAGGCCCAGGGCAAGCGCGTCAAGGCGATGTTCCTGTTCGACGCCGTCGACATGCAGACCAGCGAACTCGGCCTGTCCCAGACCATTCCCGACAATGTCGACTTCGTCGCACACGCGCGCACGGCCAGAAGCCTGGGATTCTGGATCCGCAATCCCGTGAAGTCGCGGTTCTACTTCTACAACACCGGTCGCTGGCTGGATGGTGACGGCGTCCTCGAAGAGAAGAAGTTCGTCGGCACGCACGGGGCCGCCGGCGGCGTGCCGTGGGCCGACGTCGTCGGTGATCGCGCCTGCGCCTTGGCGGTCGCCGAGTGGATGAACGGCCAGCTCAAATCCCAGGGCGTCAACGTCACCCTGAAGGTCTGATCCGTCCAATCGCTTCTCCAGGGAGCTGCCCTTGAGTCCTTTCGACATCAGCGTCCAGGAAGCCCAGTCGTTCGAAGGCGGGTTCTTCCGCTTCACCACCATCGGCGGGCCGATACGCCTGGTGAGGTTCAGTGACTCCGGCCGGGGCGCGAACGGTCGTTTCGGCCGGTTCTGGCTCTATGGCAGCGAGGTGGCCGAGATCCTGGCCGCCGGCCCATCGGGCAAGCATCTCGTCAAGGAGGTGAGCCAGAGATGGGCCGTCTGCGACGACTGGGGCGACAAGGGCTTGGTCTGGTTCATGGACGTGCCGCGCGGTCAGGCCGTTCCGGCCTGCTGGGGCGCGACCAAGTTCCAGCCCAAGGTTTCGGCCGCCGAACAGGATCGGGGCGGGCGCGCCACGCGGCGATCCTATGCCGGCGGCTCCATCCAGCTGGTGATCCCGGTGACCGACACCGCCCGTAATCCGGATCCATGGCTCGGGTCGTTGATCTCGGGTCCCGTCACCAGCGACAAGTTGGTGACGGCCGCCGATCGCTATCTGGCGGCCTGAGGCGACGAGCGGTCGGGCCTCTCGCCGCGTAAGTTACCGGGGGGCGGGTGATGGCCAATCGTCGCGCCTGGAATTGATAAGGCTCTAAGGCTGGCGTTCTCCTGCCGTCCGCGTTAGCAGACCGCCCCATGATCCGCCTCGACAATATCTCCAAGCAGAACGGCCACCAGATCCTGTTCATCGAAGCGTCGATGGGCATCCAGAAGGGGGAAAAGGTCGGGCTTGTCGGCCCGAACGGCGCCGGCAAGACGACGCTGTTTCGCATGATCACGGGCCAGGAGCAGCCCGACGACGGGCTGGTCGCGATCGATCCTGGGATGCGTATCGGCTATTTCAGCCAGGACGTCGGCGAGATGTCGGGCCAGAGCGCGGTCGCCGCGGTGATGGACGGCGTCGGTCCCGTCAGCGCGCTGGCGGCCGAGATGGCCACGCTCGAGGCGGCCATGGTCGATCCGGATCAGGCCGACAAACTGGACGTCATCATGGAGCGCTATGGCGAGGTGCTGGAGCGCTTCCAGGAACTGGACGGCTATGCGCTGGAAGCGCGGGCGCGCGAAGTGCTGGCCGGCCTCAGCTTCAGCCAGGACCGCATGGACGGCGATGTCGGCATGCTGTCCGGCGGCTGGAAGATGCGCGTGGCCCTGGCTCGCATCCTGTTGATGCGGCCCGACGGCATGCTGCTGGACGAGCCCTCCAACCACCTCGACCTGGAAAGCCTGATCTGGCTGGAGGCCTTCCTCAAAAACTACGACGGCGCCCTGCTGATGACCTCGCACGACCGCGCGTTCATGAACCGCATCATCGGCAAGGTGGTGGAGATCGACGGCGGCCAGTTGATCACCTATTCGGGCGATCTCGACTTCTACGACCAGCAGCGCGCGCTCGGCGAGGCGCAACGCCAGGCGCAGTACGAGCGCCAGCAGGCCATGCTGGCCAAGGAAATCAAGTTCATCGAGAAGTTCAAGGCGCGCGCCTCGCACGCCGCCCAGGTCCAGAGCCGGGTCAAGAAGCTCGACAAGATCGAACGCGTCGAGGCGCCGCGCCGTCGCCAGGCGGTCCAGTTCGAGTTCCAGAGCCCGCCGCGCTCGGGCGACGACGTGATCAACTTGCGCAATATCCGCAAGGGCTATGGCGCCCAGCCGATCTATGAGGGCCTCGATTTCTTGGTGCGCCGCAAGGAGCGCTGGTGCGTTCTGGGCGCCAACGGGGCCGGCAAGTCGACGCTGCTGAAGCTGGTGGCCGGCGACACCAAGCCCGACCAAGGCTCGGTCCACATCGGCGCAAGCGTCAAGATGGGCTATTTCGCTCAGCACTCCATGGATCTGCTGGACGGCGAAGAAACGATCTTCGAATCTCTGGAGCGCTCGTTCCCGCAGGCCGGGCAGGGCGCGCTGCGCACCCTGGCGGGCTGCTTCGGCTTCTCCGGCGACGACGTCGAAAAGCCCTGCCGCGTCCTGTCCGGCGGCGAAAAGGCGCGTCTGGTCATGGCCAAGATGCTGTTCGACCCGCCGAACCTGCTGGTGCTCGACGAGCCGACCAACCACCTCGACATGGCGACCAAGGAAATGCTGGTCGCGGCCCTGGCGGACTTCGAGGGCACCATGCTCTTCGTCTCGCACGACCGCCACTTCCTGGGGGCCTTGTCCAACCGCGTGCTGGAGCTGACGCCCGAGGGCGTCCACCAGTACGGCGGCGGCTATACGGAATATGTCGCCCGCACGGGCCAGGAAGCGCCGGGGCTGCACCCGGGAGGGTAGGGCCGCTCGAGCCGCCTGCTCTCCGCGGGCGACCATGGTGGTTCTTGCCACCCTGGCGGAGGCCGTCTCGCCTTCTTAGGGTTGCAAGTTTGCGGGCGCGCCCAAACCCAGGAACGGGAGTCCGACGCTCGGTGTTTGGGTGTCCATGGTCGGGGCTATGTTGGAGCGAGACCTGACATGAGCACTCTCACCGCCTTATGCCGTACCGCGACGATCGCGGCGGCAGCGACCCTGCTGGTCGGAACCGCCGTCGCGGCCCCGTCCGAGCCCGCAAAGCCGACACCGGCAAACGGGGCGAACAGTCCGACCCTGACCCACGACAACCCGTCCAGCTGCCTCGGGGCCGAACGGGCCAGTCGCAACTCCAACGGCGGCGATCGCGAACATGGAGCCTTTGGCGAGGCCCAAAGCGCCTACGTGCACTACCTCCTCGAAGCGCCGGAGGGGATGAGCTACGGCCAATGGCTACAGACTTGGAAGGCGGCGTGCGGATTTCCGCCTGGGGGTGAAGACGACGGCCCGGACGACGATACCGACGGCTGAAATCTCCCGAGACTGGAAAGCCCCGCCAAGAGCGGGGTTTTCCATACCAGTCACGCTTTTGCTGATGTGAAGAGCAAAGCATTACGTGTCCGCGTCGCGCCGCCTTATAACGCTGATCTTGCCGCCCGCTTCCAAAGTGGCGAGGCGCACGTCACCGACGGATTCGACCTGCTCCATGCGCAGGCCTTCCTCGAGGTCGGCTTGGCCGATGGCGTGACGCCGCATCGCTGTCCGATCGACGACGCCATCCTGGACAAGCGTGACGGGCGCGCCCTTGAAGAGCTGGGCCAGCGCGCTCCAATGCAGGGTCGCCATGGCGATTAGCCGGTGCAGGACAACAACGACCAGGGTGGCGGCCAGGCCGCCAAAGAACGGCGCCTTGCCGGTCATGGCCCGGCTGATGTTCGAGCCGACGATGATGGCCACGATGATGTCGAGCGGGGTGATCTGGGAAAAGGTGCGCCGGCCGGCGATGCGAATGCAGACGACGCCGAACAGAAACAGGATGGCCGCGCGAGCGCAGAGCTGGGCGACCGTAGCGTCGCCTGTGTCCGGACCGATCAGGGCGCGGAGGGGTTCCATTGCGGTCGAACGCGCGAGGGGGAGCGCGGTTCTGTTGGGCTCAAGCCACCGACCAGGCGCGAGGCCGCCTCGGCGTCCCGAACCGTGAGCACCTGAACGTGACGTCTCGTCGACTGGATAGGCAGGTAGGAAGCATTTTTGTCGAGACGCGCTCGATCGGTTGAACACGCACGTTCCGGCGATTGACGACGGCTCTGATTCGTCAGCGCGCGGAGACGATCAATCGATCTTGCAGCCAGGCTCCCAGAAGACCGCCCATCCGCTGGGCGGCGTCATCCTGGCCCTGGGCCATGGTCTCGCAGATCACCGCGAAGGCGACGCCTTGCAGGGCCAGGCTCAACCCTTCCAGTTCTAAACCGTCGATGGTGCGGTACTGGGGCGACAGGTCCTGACGCCAAACGCGGATCGCTGCGCCGGCCGGCAGCTGCTCGATCGGCGGCGGGGCCTTTTCCTCGGCCAGAGCGGTCCAGAGGGCGGCGCAGTTGGTGCTGACCTCGCGCACGGCCAGGGTCGGGGTCAAGGCCAGGACCACGGTGTCCCAGTTCATCTCGGCCAGCTCTTCCTGGGTGATCGGCGCGGCGTCGGCGCCGTCGAAGGCGCGCCGCAGGGCCCAGTCCAGCCACGCCAACTCAGCGACTTCCGGATCGTCCGGATAGAGTTCGGTGAGGGTTTCTGGAAAGTCGAAGCCATAGGCCGCCAGGGTCCAGCCATGTGGCGGATGGGCAAGGATATGCGCCAGGGCGGCGGCGTCGAAGCCATCATCGCCCAGCCAAGCCCAGGTCTTTTCGAAGGTGTCGCGCAGACAGGCGACCAACTGAGCACGATAGGCGTGGTGATAGACCGCCAAGCCAGGCCCGGCCGTAGAAGCCACGCCCATCGGCGCCTCACCGGCTTCCGCCAGAATGTGATCGCGCAGACCGCGCTGCAGGGCCAGCAGGCTCATGCCGCGCGGCCCCAGCGGGCGGCTCGCGCGCGAGCGACGTCCAATTCGGCTAGCAGGTCTTCCAGCGGCGGGATGTCGTCGTCGCGCTCGATCATCGTGGCCGCGGGGCCGAACAATTCGCAAGCCCGCTCGTAAAGCGCCCAGACGGGATCGGGCACCGGCTGGTCGTGCGTGTCGATCAACAGGCCTTGGCTGGCACTATGGCCAGCCAAGTGAATCTGGCGCACCCGTTCGGCCGGGATCCCGGTCAGATAGGCTTGCGGATCGAAGCCGTGATTGGTCCCGCTGACATAGACGTTGTTGACGTCCAGAAGCAGGTGGCAGCCGGTGTTGGCGCACATCTGCGCCATGAACGCGTGCTCGGTCATCTCGTCGTCGGCGAAGGTCAGATAGCTGGAGGGATTCTCCAGCAGGATCGACCGCTCCAGTACGTCTTGGACGAGGTTGATGTTGGCGCAGACGACCGCCATCGCTTCTTCGGTATAGGGCAGTGGCAAGAGGTCGTGCGAATTGAAGCCCTCGACGCCGGTCCAGCACAGATGGTCGGAGATCCATAGCGGGTCGACGCGGTCGGCCAGGGCCTTGAGACGGCGCAAATAGTCCAGCTTGACCCCGTCTGCCGAGCCGATCGACATCGACACGCCGTGCATGGCGACCGGATAGCGCTCGCGCACCGCGTCCAGCACGTAAAGCGGTCGCCCCCCCTTCACCATGAAGTTCTCGGAGATCACCTCGACGAAATCGACGAGGGCGGCGGTCTCGAGGAACTGCTGGTAGTGCGGCGGGCGCAGGCCCAGGCCGAAGCCCTGGAAGGCCGGAATGGCGAGGTCGGGCATGGGGGCGTCCGGGTTGAGTGAGGCGCAGAGGAAGGCGCGCGGCCGGGTATGGGAAGCTGGCCGCGCGCAACGGCGCTACTGCGGAGCGGTCAGCGAACCGCCGGCCTTGGCGCAGGCCTTGGCGGTGGTGGCCTTGAAGCCCATGCCTTTGCAGTCGTTCTGGCCCTTGCAGTCGTTCTTGGCCGTCTTGCAGTCCGACGTGCCCTTGCAGGTGTTGATACCGTAGCAGTGGACGGTTTCGGCCTTGGCCTTGGGGGCGGCCGAGGCCGGGGTGGCGACGGCCATGTTGGTCAGGGCGAACAGGGCGGCGGCCGACGCGATCGTGGCGGATTTGAGGTTGGTCATGGGGTTTCCTTTGGGGGCTTTTGAGGTTTCCGTCGGGACCGTCCATCGGCCTGACACCGGGAGATACGAAGCCGGCCAGGCTTCGGTTACATCGCTCAGCGAAAGTTTTTTCGCGAGAGCGCGCCGACGCTGAGCAACCCTTCTTGACCGTGGGGGCGAGGCCGATAAATTTCACGCCAGATATCAGGTCGCTCCAAGCGGCCAGGCCGCGTCCCTTGGCGAATTCGGTCCGGCGTCCGTCGATAACCTGACGCCACGACAGCTTGATCCACGTTTGGAGGCCGCCGTGGCGCTTTCTCAGAAATACCGGGCTCGCCCGATGTCGGCCCTACGGGCGTTTTTGCATCATGAGGCGTCAGGCGGTTACGTGCTGATGGCCACGGCGGCGCTGGCGCTCGTCGTCGCCAACTCCCCGCTAGCGGGGCGCTATTTCTCCGTTCTTGGCTATCACCTCGGCTTTTCCATTGGCCCGGTCTCGCTCGACGAGAGCGTCCTGCATTGGATCAATGACGGTCTGATGGCCGTGTTCTTCTTGCTGGTCGGCCTCGAGATCAAGCGGGAGGTTCTCGACGGACAGCTTTCAAGGCCATCGCGGATCGTGTTGCCAGGACTGGCGGCGCTGGGCGGGATCGCCGCGCCGGCGCTGATCTACTTGATCTTCAACGCCGCGAATGCCGACAGCCGTTCGGGCTGGGCCATTCCCTCGGCGACCGATATCGCCTTCGCGCTCGGCGTCCTGGCCTTGCTGGGCGATCGGGTTCCGACGTCACTCAAGATTTTCCTGACCGCCATCGCCATCATGGACGATCTCGCGGCCATTCTAATCATCGCCGTCTTCTATACCGCTAAGCTTCACCTTGGCGCGTTGGCGATATCGGCTGCGCTGCTGATGGGTCTGGTCCTTCTCAATCGGCGTGGCGTCACGGCGCTCTGGCCCTATCTGCTGGGGGGCCTGCTTCTGTGGCTGTTCGTCTTGAAGTCGGGCGTGCATGCGACCTTGGCGGGCGTGGCGCTGGCGATGGTCGTCCCGCTACGCAAAAGCCCAGCCCGTCCGGAGGAGGCCAGGTCCGCCTTGCATCGGCTGGAACACGCGCTTCACAAGCCCGTGGCCTTCGTGATCGTACCGCTCTTCGGCTTCGCCAATGCGGGCCTGTCGTTCGCCGGCATCAGTTTGGCCAGCCTCCTGGACCCCGTGCCGCTTGGCGTCGCCTTGGGCCTTTTCGTCGGCAAGCAATTGGGGATTTTCCTCACGGCATGGTCCATCGTGAAGCTCGGATGGGCCGACATGCCCAAAAGCGCCTCGGCGGGTCAGCTCTATGGGGTGGCTGCCCTCTGCGGGATCGGCTTCACCATGAGCCTGTTCATCGGCAACCTGGCGTTTCGCCAAGCCCATCTGATCGACGAAACAAAGATTGGCGTGCTCATCGGGTCCCTGGCCTCGGCTCTTTTGGGCGTGTTGGTCCTGCGGCTTTGCAATCCCAACGGTCCCGACGAGGCTCGTCTCGAGCGTCCGCTTTTCGACGACGACTCCGTGGAAGAGCCTGCCTGAAACCTCGCCGAGCTCAGGGCCCGCGATCAGGCATAGGCGACATCGAACAGGTCGTTCAGTTCGCCGCGGACCTGATGCAGCATGTCCTGCGCCCACTCCTCGGTCATGTTCGACACGACGTCGCCAAAATGCTTGTGGTCGAGCAGGCGCAGGCCGCAAACGCCGCACAGATGCAGGTCGAACACCGTCATCAGCGCCTTGAGGGCGCCGGTGCTGTTGACCCAGTGCTCAGGCGCGCCCGAGGTCGAAAAGCTCATCAAGGTCACGCCATCCAGCAACGGTTCCATACGGCCGCCGATCGAGGCGTAGCCGAAACCCATGCTCAGCACGCGATCGACGTAGCCCTTTAGGATCGCCGGCGGGGCGTTGAACCAGAACGGATAGACGAAGATCAGGCTCTTGACGTCCTTCAGCAACGCCCGTTCGGCCGCGACGTCCGAGGCGGGGGTCGCGCCGCTCTGGGTCGGCATCTCCTCGGCCTTCAGGCGCGGATCGAAGTCGAGAGCGTACAGGTCGCGCAACACCACCTCTTGGTCGGCCGCGCGAAGGTGCTCGACGCATGTGCGCGCGATGGTCGCGCAGAAGCTGGTGGGCTTGGGATGGGCGAGGATCACCGCGTGTTTCATGGCTGGGCTTCCTTCTGGGCGTGGTCCGGCTGGATGGGAATGAGACGCCAGTCTGGCTCGACCCGGAACAGACGCGGCCAGGCGTCGGGGCCGTCGTAGTCAACCAGGGAGACGATCAAGGGCTCGGCCATCAACAACACCGAACCAGAAGTGGCCGGGTGAGGCGTGAAGCCTTCGCCTCGGCTTTCGGACCAGAACTTGCCGCCCACGGCGGCGATTTCCGGTGCTTCACTCACCTCGCGCACTCGAACAGCCATCGACAGGCCCAGCGGCGGGCCGGCCAGGCCGCCGATCGCGATCGAGGCGCGCGGGTCGCGCCGCAGATTGGCGAGCTTCTGGCTCTGGGTCGACACGACGAAATAGAGCCGCAGCCCGTCGGCGGCGTAGTTGACCACCGTCGCCTGCGGCCAGCCGTCGGCGCGAAGCGTCGCCACCGTCATCAGCCGATGTCCGCGGAGGATTTCGGTGATGCGCTCCATCAGCGCCGGGGGCGGTGTGAAAGCGGCGGGCAAGGGCAGGGGAGCTGTGACGGTCATGGCGACGCTCCTGTTGAACCCTCGCAGACTAAAGGGCCGCTTGAGCGCTTCCCATTGGGAACTGTACTTAGAGTAGCCGGGCGGCGTGCGCCGGCCTTGCTGATGGCCGGTTTCACCAGGCCAGGTCTGGACGACGGCGGCGTCGGCAACGCCGCCAAGGCGTCCGGCGACCCGATCTAGGTAGAAATCCCAAATGCGCCGGCGAGACGGCTGGCCTAGCGATGGGTGATCCTTATCCGGAGTTCACCATGGAAACCTCGATGACCGCCGCCGTCGTGCGCGCCTTCGGCCAGCCGCTGGTGCTCGAAACACGGCCCCGCCCCAGGCCTGGTCCCGGCCAGGTCGTGGTCAAGATCGCCGCCTGCGGCGTCTGTCACACGGATCTGCATGCCGCCCATGGCGACTGGCCCATCAAACCCGCGCCGCCCTTCGTGCCGGGGCATGAAGGCGTCGGTACGGTTGTCGAGATCGGCGCCGACGTCGATCACCTGGCGCTCGGCGACCGTGTCGGCGTTCCCTGGCTGCACACGGCCTGCGGCCGCTGCGAGTATTGCCTGTCGGGTTGGGAGACCCTGTGCCCGGCCCAACAGAATACGGGCTATTCGGTCGACGGAGGCTTCGCGGACTATGTCGTCGCCGACGCGGACTATGTCGGGCGGCTGCCGGAGAACCTATCGTTTCTCGAGGCCGCGCCAATTCTCTGCGCCGGCGTCACCGTCTACAAAGGGCTGAAGGTGCTGGACGGCAAGCCCGGCGACTGGGTTGTGATATCGGGCGTGGGGGGGCTCGGGCACCTGGCCGTGCAGTACGCGCTCGCGATGGGCTTCAAGGTGGCCGCCGTCGATATCGACAGGGGTAAGCTGGATCTCGCCAAATCCCTCGGCGCGGAGATCGTCGTCGACGCCTCGGCCGCCGACCCAGTCCAGACGCTGCAGCGGGAGATCGGCGGCGCCCATGGCGTGCTTGTCACCGCCGTCTCGACCCACGCCTTCGCTCAGGCGCTCGGCATGGTGCGGCGCGGCGGGACGGTATCGCTGAACGGCCTGCCGCCCGGCGAATTCCCGCTTTCGATCTTCGACACGGTGTTGCGCGGCATCACGGTGCGCGGATCCATCGTGGGCACGCGCCTCGACCTGCAGGAAGCCTTGGCCTTCGCCGCCGACGGCAAGGTGCGCGCGCATATCGAGCGCCATGTCGGGCTGGGCGAGATCAACGCGATCCTGGACCGAATGGCCAAGGGCCAGATCGAGGGGCGGGCGGTCATGGACCTCGAGGCCACGCCGTGATCCGCATTGTCGGCGTTCTGCTGGTCGCCGTCTTGCTGGCGGTCGGCTTTCGGCCCTCGCCGCCGGCCGTCGCTCAGACGAGCGTCCCGGCCGGGCTCGGCCTGGCGAAGCGGCTCTGCGGGAGCTGCCACGCCGTCGGCAAGGGGCCTAGCCCGCTCCCCGACGCGCCGCCTTTCGCATCGCTGCATCATCGGTATGCGCCAGGCTGCCTTCGATCCGTGCTCGCCGAGGGCATGCTGGCGCCGCAGCGTTCGCCGGAGGAGGGCGGTCCGCGACGGCATCCACGCATGCCCATGGCCACGCTCGATGACGACGAGCGCGACAGCCTGACGACCTATTTGCGTGGCCTGGATCCGCGACCTGATCCGCCGTCGCCGCGTTGCGCGCCGTCGCTTCCCTTGTCGTGAAGACGGATCAATCGTGACCTCCTCGCGGCCGAGCGCGTCCCGGGGTTTCCGAGGCAGGCGCGTCCAGCGACCGAATGTAGGCGGTCAGGGCGGTGATTTCGGCCGCCGACAGCGGCTTGCGCGGCATGCGGTAGTGTCCGACCTGAGCAATGGTCTCCAGTTCCCAGTCGAGCCGCGCTTCTTCATAACGGCGAGCGATTTCGGTGAACGGCGGCGGTTCATCCGCCGCGCCGACGCCGTTCATCTGATGGCAGGCGGCGCATTGGGTTCGGGCAAAAGCCCTGCCGATCTCCACCTGGCGTTGGCGCGCGTGTTCGGCTGGCGAGGTCGCCCCCAGTATCGCGCATCCCTGGAGGCCCAGGATGACCACCGCGCCTGCGGCTAGACTGGTACGGCCGCGGAAATGAAGCGGACGGGAGCGCTTTTGCATGGTCGTGACCCGAGGCTGCGATCGTCGGGGCCAATGTGGGGCGCTGTGGATTCCGAAGGCTTGATCTGCGTCAATTCGGCGTCTCGCCCCGATCGCGACCCGTCGACGATCCTGGACGTCAGCGTCCGGATTTCTGTTTTACGATGGTGGCGCAATTTCGTGTGGTCTATACGCGCAGCCGGCGATCAATTCGCGAGAATAGGCGCGAGACCTGATCCAGGAATTGATACGTAATCAGACGATTTGATCTATCAGTGTTTCTATAAAATGCCTAAATATCAGCAACATAGATTTTCAGTCGCGCCGATGATGGACTGGACGGACCGGCATTGCCGGTCGCTGCACCGGGTCCTGTCGTCGCGCGCGCTGCTCTATTCCGAGATGGTGACCAGCGGCGCGGTGGTTCATGGCGATCGCGAAAAGCTGTTGAGCTACGATTCTAGCCAGCATCCGGTGGCGCTGCAGCTCGGCGGATCGGATCCGGCCGAGCTGGCCCAGGCCGCGCGGATCGGCGAGGACTATGGCTATGACGAGATCAATCTAAACGTGGGTTGCCCGTCGGACCGGGTTCAAAGCGGCCGCTTCGGCGCGTGCCTGATGCGCGAGCCCGACCTCGTGGCCGAATGCATGGCCGCCATCAAGGACGCGGTGAAGGTCCCGGCGACGGTGAAGTGCCGGATCGGGGTCGATGACCAGGATCCGGAAGAAAGTTTGTTCGGCCTGGTCGACCGCTGCGCGGCGGCGGGGATCGACAGCTTCGTGGTTCATGCTCGCAAGGCCTGGCTGCAGGGCCTGTCGCCCAAGGAAAACCGGGATATCCCGCCGCTGGACTACGAGCTGGTCTATCGACTGAAGCGTGAGCGACCGAACCTGACGATCGTTGTCAACGGCGGCGTGCCGAGCATCGACGCGACGCTGGAGCATCTGGCGCGGGGCGTCGACGGCGTGATGCTGGGCCGGGCGGCCTATCACGAGGCGGGCCTGCTGGGCGAGGTCGACCGGCGGGTGTTCGGGTTGGATGTCGCCGACATCGACAGTTTCGAGGCGGTCGAGCGCTATCGACCCTACCTGGCGCGCGAGCTGGCGGCGGGAACGCATCTGGCCGCCATGAGCCGGCATATGCTCGGTCTGTTCCACGGCCTGCCGGGCGCGCGGGCGTGGCGGCGCATCCTGACGGTCGAGGGCGTCAAGTCGGGCGCGGGCCTGGACGTGGTGGATCGCGCCCTAGAGGCCGTGCGCGTGGCGCTCGCCGCTCGCGAGGAGCGGGCCGCGCCCGTCGCCTAAACTAAGGGTGCAGGATCAGCGAGTTCGGAGTGGCCTCGAACCGCGACAGGCGGCCCAGATAGCTCATGCCCAGCAGCGAATTTTCGAGACCCTTCTCGATGACCAGGGCGTCGACGTCGCGAACCTTGGCGCCGGCGATCGAGACGCTGGCCAGATGCACCGAGGCGGCGCGGGTGCGGCCGTCGGCGGTGATGACGTTGTAGTCGTAGGTCAGTTTGCTGGTGTCGATCCCCAGGCGCTGGGCGTCGGCCATGCTGAGGGAGACAGCGGTGGCGCCGGTATCGACCAGGAAACGGACGGCATGGCCGTCGACCGCGGCCTGGGCCCAGAAGTGGCCGTCGCGGTCCTTGGTGATCTGGGCCGCGCCGCCTTCGCCGCCGAGCGTGGCCGAGGCGGCCGTCGGCGCGCGAAGTTCCGGACGGCGCAGGTCGTCCAGCGAGACGACGGCCTTGGCCGCGCCCACCGCCGACAGGGCGCCCACGAAAGCGATCGCCGCGAACCTCAACATAGAAGACACCTCGCCATACCGGCTTTGAGACCGCTTCTGCGGCCCTTGTCTAAATCACTAGCAGGCAGGCGTTTTCAAGGCGTGAATCGGGCGGGGGATTTTCGCGCCATGGTTACCTATATCGTAACAAGTACATATCTGTACTGAACAATGTACATATTACATGAATTTAATAGTCTTCATTACATCGCCGTAATGCTTTTCATGTCCTGGAATTAACTTCGGATAGCCTCGCGTCGGCGTTATTTCTCTCGGCAACAATAAAGTGGCTTATCGAGGGAATATCGCCATGAAGTTGCTGATCATCGCTACTGCCGCCGTCGCGTCGTTCGCCGGAATCGCCCATGCTGGCGCGTCGGACCTGCAATATCTCGAAGCCGCGCGCTGCCGTGGTCTGGCCGCCTCGGAAAACCTAGGCAAGCTGGACACCGCCGCGGTCGACAACTTCCTGCGCACGGAAAGCGACACTCGCTCCCCCGAAATAAAGACTTCGGCCATGAAGAAGATGTCGTCCGCCGAGAAGGACGCGGCGGGCGCCGCCGGCGAAAAGAAAGCCAAGCTCCTGGCCGAGCGGGAATCGAGCTGCGGCGCCTATCTGGGCGGCGCCAAGTAAGGCCTGTCAGCGCCGACTGGCGGTCGCCATCAAGGCGACCATCGGGTCGGGGCGATCGGGGAGGGCGGCCATGACGGCGGCCCGCTCCGCGTCGCTCAGACGGGCCCAGCCGGCGATTTCCGGCAGGGTCCGACGGCAGCCCAGACAGTAACCCGACGTCCCGTCGACCGCGCAGACCTTCACACAGGGCGTGACGATCGGGCGGGGCGGCGCAGCGTCCGATTTGGTCGCTTCAGTACTCATCGTTTCAAGCATCCCCGTTCCGTCGCCGACACGCAAGCGTCGGCGAAGCGAGCGCTCGCGCTCTAAAATCAGGAGAGATCCATGCGCAAGTTCGTCCTCTCGACCCTCGCCGCCACCCTCATGGTGTCGGTGGCCGCGCCAGCCTTGGCCGCCAGCGAGCGCTGGACCGACGGTCAGTTTTTACAGGCCAATCGTTGCCTGGCGTTGGCCCAGTCCTCGGCGCTGGGCGCGCTGCCGGCCGATGACTTGGCCGCCCAGATCAAGTCGCAGACTTTCGGTCGCGGCAGCAACATCACCGACCGCGGAACGTCGCTGCAGGCTGAGGCGTCCCGGCAGAGCAAGACCAAGGACGAAATCCGCAGGGCCAAGCTGCTGGCCGAGCGCGAAGGCGTCTGCAAGACCTACCTGACCACTCAAGTCGCCGCGTCGTAAGGCGTCGCCTTCAGGCGTTCTGGGGTTGCTTTGAGCGCGGACGGGTTTAAGTCCGCGCCCCATGACCTTCGAGACCGCTTCCCCGTTCGCCGATATCCGTCAACTCGCCGTCTCGCCGCCTGCGCCGGGGCCATCCCCGACGCTGGAGCAGGGCGGGCGGCTGGCAGAGATCTCGGCCTGGCTGACCGCCTGGAGCGGCAAGACCCCGCCGGCCGTCAATCGGCCGGTGATCGCCCTCTACGCCGGCGCGCGCCAGGGTGTCGGCCCGCGCGGCTATGCTCGTGATCGCCTGGAGGTCATCGCTTCGGGCGGCGCCACGGTTTCGCGTCTGGCCGGCGTGCAGGGCGCCGGGTTGGAGGCCTTCGACTTGGCCATCGACCGCCCGTCGCCCGATTCCGTCGCCAAGGCCTCGATGAGCGAGAAGGAAGCCGCCGCCACCATCGCTTTCGGCATGGAGGCCCTGGCCAAGCAGCCTGACCTGCTGATCCCCGGCGTCATCACCGCCGAGCCCGCTCGCACCGCCGCCGCCGTCTGTCTGGCCCTTTTCGGCGGCGAGGCCTCCGACTGGTCCGACGACCCCGAGCCGGTGGCCGCCGCCGTCGCGCGGGCCAGATCAGAGGGCATGGGCGAAGATCCGCTCGAGATCCTGGGCCAGCTGGGCGGCCGCGAGACCGCCGCCGTGGTCGGCGCCATCCTGGCCGCCCGCGTCCAGAAGGTGCCGGTGCTGCTGGATGGCTACGCCGCCTGCGCCGCGGCCGCGATCGTTCGCGCCATCGAGCCTGCCGCGATCGAGCATTGTCTGGCGGCGCATGTCACCCCCACGAAGGGCCACGCCCGCGTGCTCGAAATCCTCGACAAGCGGCCGCTTCTGGCGCTCGATACGGTCGACGAGGAAGGGGTCGGCGGCGCCTCGGCCCTGGCGCTCGTCAAGCTGGCCTGCGAGGTCCGCTAGTTGGAATTTCGAGGGTGTAAGTGAACATAGATCATATTCACTTCCGTTGACGCTAACGTCATCTTTCCAAACGCCCGTTCGACATCTATCGTGGCCGCCGAAACGCAAATAACGGCCTCCTTCAGAGAGGTCGGCTGAACGGGAGCTCGCCATGAATCTCGACTTCTCGCCCGAGGACCTCGCCTTCCGCGACGAGGTCCGCGCCTTCATCGCCGAGAACTATCCGGCGGGCCTGCGGGAGAAGCAGGAGGAGGGCGAGGAGATGGCCAAGGAGGACTTCCTCTCCTGGCACCGCGTCCTCGCCAAGAAGGGCTGGGTGGCCCCAGCCTGGCCGGAGAAGTACGGCGGCCCAGGCTGGACCTCGGTGCAGCGCTACATCTGGTCGGAAGAGACCGCTCGCGCCGACTGCGTGCCGATCCTGCCGTTCGGCATCAACATGGTCGGACCGGTGATCTACACCTTCGCCACGCCGGAGCAGAAGGAGCGGTTTCTGCCGCCGACCCTGTCGGGCGACATCTGGTGGGCCCAGGGCTATAGCGAGCCGGGCGCCGGCTCCGACCTGGCCAGCCTGAAGACCAAGGCCGAACGCTTCACCGGCGACGACGGCAAGGAATACTACCTGGTCAACGGTCAGAAGACTTGGACCACCCTGGCCCAGCATGGCGACTGGATCTTCTGCCTGGTCCGCACCGACCCGACCGCCAAGATCCAGGAAGGCATCTCGTTCCTGCTGATCGACATGAAGTCGCCCGGTGTGACCGTGCGCCCGATCATCACCCTGGGCGGCGAGCACGAGGTCAACGAGGTCTGGCTCGAGAACGTCAAGGTGCCGGTCGAGAACCGCATCTACGAGGAAAACAAGGGCTGGACGTGCGCCAAGTTCCTGCTGGCCCACGAACGTAGCGGCATCGCCGGCGTCGCCCGCTCCAAGCGCGGCATCGAGCGCATCCGCCAGATCGCCTCGGCCGAGCTGTCGGACGACGGCGAGGCTCTGATCAAGGACCCGATGTTCAAGCGCAAGGTCGCCGAGCTCGAGATCGACCTGACCGCGCTGGAATATACCGAGCTGCGCACCCTGGCCGGCGAAGCGGCCGGCAAGGGGCCCGGTCCGGAATCGAGCGTGCTGAAGATCAAGGGCACCGAGATTCAGCAGCGGATCACGGAGCTGGTGCTCGAGGCCGCCGGCCACTATGGCGCGCCGTATTTCCGGGGCTTCCCGAAAGACGGCGACAACGCCCATCCGATTGGCCCCGACTTCGCCCACCGCGCCGCGCCGACCTATTTCAACGTTCGCAAGACGTCGATCTACGGCGGCTCCAATGAGATCCAGCGCAACATCATCGCCAAGATGGTGCTGGGGCTCTAGGGGGCCTGATCTGTCATCCCGGACGCGCCGGAGGCGCGATCCGGGACCGCCAAACTCATCGACCTTGAAGGTCCCGGCTCTCCGCTACGCTGCGGCCGGGATGACAAAGAAAAGAACGGAAACCCAGGGATGGATTTCAACTTCACCGAAGAGCAGTCGATGGTCCGCGACACGGTCGCGAGCTTCCTGCAGGACAAGTACGACTTCGAGACCCGCCGCAAGATCGTCAGCTCGGACGCCGGCTGGCGCGCCGACTACTGGAAGGCCTTCGCCGAGGAACTGGGCATCCTGGGCGCGCCGTTCTCGGAAGAGTTGGGCGGCCTGGGCGGCGGCGCCATCGACAACATGATCATCATGGAAGAGTTCGGTAAGGCGCTCGTCATCGAGCCTTACCTGGGCACGGTCGTCATCGGCGGCGGCTTCATGAAGCACTCGGGCTATGCGGGGGCAGCCTCTGTGATCGAAGGTATCGTTGGCGGGACCGCCACCATCGCCTTCGCCTATGCCGAGCCGCAGGCTCGCTACACCTGGCAGGACCTGAAGACCACGGCCAAGAAGGACGGCGCGGGCTGGACCCTGAATGGCCACAAGGCCGTGGTCGTCGGCGCGCCGTTCGCGTCGCACCTGATCGTCACGGCCCGTACGGGCGGCGCCCAGCGCGACGCCGGCGGTGTCGGGGTGTTCCTGATCGACAAGAACCTGCCCGGCGTCGTCACCCGCGACTACCCGACCGTCGACGGCAACCGCGCCTCGGAAGTCTATTTCGAGAACGTCTCGGTTCCGGCCGACGCCCTGATCGCCGAGGATGGCCTCGCCCTCGTCAACCAGGTGATCGACGAGGCGACCGCCGCCGTCGGCGCCGAGGCCGTGGGCGTGCTGCGCAAGCTGCACGAAGGCACCCTGGACTATGCCAAGCAGCGCAAGCAGTTCGGCACGACCATCGCCAACTTCCAGGTGCTCCAGCACCGGATGGTCGACATGTTCATCGAGGTCGAGCAGTCGGTGTCGATGACCTATATGGCCACCATCAAGGTCGACGAGAGCGCCGCCGAGCGCGCCAAGGCCATCTCGGCCATGAAGGTTCGCATCGGCCGCGCCTGCAAGTTCGTGGGCCAGAACGCCATCCAGATCCACGGCGGCATGGGCATGACCGACGAGCTGGCCATCGGCCACTACTTCAAGCGCGCCAGCCTGATCGAAGGCCTGTTCGGCTCGGTCGATCACCATCTGAAGCGCTACGAATCCCTGTCGTTCGACGCCGCCGCGTAGAGCCTGTCCGTTTCTGATGGAACCATCAGAAACGGATAAACAGGCTCTATCTCAAACATTTAGAGCGTGGCGAGCGCCGAAACCGCTCACACTTTCGGCTGCCACGCTCTAGTCGGCGCACGGACTAACCGGGTCAAGATGGACAAGCCGCCTGCGTCACGCCGACGCGGGCGGCTTTTTCTTGCGCGGCCGGCGGGAGCGGGGACGCGGAACGCGCTCAGGGGTTGCGGTGGCGAGGCCAGGCCGCGCAAAGCCTTGCAGCGTTTCGGTTTGCGGAAAAGTGCGCCGTATACGGATTAAAATATTCAGCAAATTCAGTAGGCTGCGACCGGATCGTCCGCAGGCTGATATGATCCTTATACGGATTATTTTGGCTTGCATGGCGGGGCGATGAGCGCATGCTTGGCCATGACGCGCTGACGACTAAGAGGGTGCAAGCCCCTGTAAGCCGCGCGCGTCTCCTGGTCCTAACGGCTATATCTGGGAGACGCCGCCATGAACGTATCGAAGATGAACCACGCGATGTTCTCGTTCGCCCTGCTGGGCGGCATGCTGGTCGGAGATCGGCCGAGCTCGAAGCCGCCCAAGTCGTCGTCCGCGAAGTCTGGACGGAAGTAAAAGCGTAAGGGTCCCACGCCCCGAAAAAAGAGGCCTCCGCCAGGCGACTGGCGGAGGCCTTTGCTTGTGCCGCTGCTGAGAGCTCAGCTCTTCGGCTTGGCTGCGGTGTTGCAGTCGACGATTGCGGCGTCTTCCAGCGGTTCGCCGCGATAGTTGAACGCGGTCAGTTCACCGAGTTGGCCGGCCAGCTTGCGGCAGGCGCGACCCACGGGCAGGGCCCGGACCTTGGTGGCGGTGCAGACATCGGCCTTGCAGCGCCAGACCGAGCCGTCTTGGATGAAATGATCCGTTGAGACGGGGGTCTTCAGCTTCAGCCAGGCGCCTTCGCTGTCGGCGGCGAAGGCGGGGCCGGCCAATAGGCCAGCCATCAGGGCGCAGGCCGTCAGGCCCGCGTTAAAAGCGGTACGCATTCCTTAGTCTCCTATCCCCGCGCCGGATGGGAGTTCCGGCGCATGAGCGCACAGGGTTCGATGAACCGTGCGCTCGAAGGGATAGTGCGTCTCTTTTGAAAACTAAGTCAACTGTCGAAGCGCGGCTGGAGCGCCTGTCTGGTAGATTTCTTCATCCCAGGCCAGCAGGGTGGGGGTGACGTCCTCGGCCTTTTCCACCGCCCGCCAGGCGTCGGCTAGCGTAGGCGGCGTCAGGCGCGCGTCGATCGTGTGACGGATCAGCTCGAACAGCGGGTCCCAGAAGCCGCCGGGGTTATGGAACACAATCGGCTTCTGGTGAAGATCTAAACGGCGCCAAGATAGCAATTCGACGATCTCTTCCAGCGTACCGATGCCGCCGGGAAGGACGACGAACGCGTCCGAGCGTTCGAACATCATCATCTTTCGCTCGTGCATATTGTCGACGATGACGGTCTCGACGTCGTCGAACGGCTGCTCGCGGCCGCGCAGGAAAGTAGGGATGATGCCCAGCACCGCGCCACCGGCCGCGTGAGCGCCGCGCGCCGTCGCGCCCATCAGGCCGACGCCGCCGCCGCCATAGATCAGCTTCAGGCCCGCGCGGGCGAAGCTGGCGCCAATGTCGTGGGCGTCGGTGATGTAGCGGGGATCAGCGTCGTTGGACGAGCCGCAGTACACGCAGACGGACGCCAGGCGCCTAGACTCGTCGGGCATCGTCGTCCACTCCACACAAGACTTAAGGCGCGCGGGCTCGCGCGCTTCGGGTTTATCCCTATTTGAGGCGGCATGATCAGGATTCGTTTCCGGGCTTTCAAGGCGCCGATACTCGTGGCGGGACTAGCCGCCTCGGTGCTCGCGGCCTGCGGACCGGACGCGCCGGGCGCGACCAAGGCCGCCGATAAGCTCGACAGCGCCGAAGCCGGCTATCTGGCGCCGCCCGCCTTGGAAAGCGCCCAGCTGACCGGCAACCGAATCGTCCTGGTCGGCCAGGGCGCGCCCGACTCCGACATTCGCCTAGGCTCGCCTACCGGCGAGGCGGTGATCGGCCGGGTCGACGCGTTCGGGCGTTGGAGTCTCGCCGTCCCCAACGAGCCGGGCGCGCGTCTGTTCGGGTTGTCGACGACACGGGACGGCCGAACCGTCCAGGCCGAGGGCTATGTCATGGTCGCCGAGAGCGGCGAGGTCGCCTTGTTGCGCGCCGGTGGCGGGGCGCGGCGTCTCGCGGCAGGATCCGGCTCGCCACGCATCCTGGCCGTCGATGTCGACCGCGAAGGCGGGGCCGTGGTGTCGGGCGTGGCCGCGCCGGGCGCTGGCCTGAACATCCGGGTCGACCGCGTCACGCGGGGCGGCGGCCGCACCGATGATGACGGCCGCTTCTTCATTTCGCTGAGCGACTCACTCTCGAACGGTCCGCATGACATTCAGGTCGGCGGCGACGGCGGCGAGGATGGGGTGACGATCGTCACCTCGCCGGCCGCGCCTTTGGTCTATGGACCCGTCCGGGCCGACCGGACGCCCATGGGCTGGCGGATCGACTGGATGACCCCAGGCGGCGGCGTCCAGACCACCCTGTTGATCGGCCCCAGCACGATGGGGGCGAGTCGATGAGGGGCATGGGGGCGGCGTCCTCGGCCAGCCGCGCCGCCACGCCCGGCGCGGTCGCCAAGTCCGACCAGCCGGTGCGCTTCTGGAGCGCGATGGGGGACTTGATCCAACTGGTCCTGCGCTCAAAGGCGCCCGGCCTGCGCTGGCGGGTGACCGTCGCGCTGATCCTGACCTTGTCGGGAAAGGCGCTGGGCGTGCTGGCCCCGCTGATGCTGGGCAAGGCGGTCAACCAGCTGTCGGCCGGGCAGGGCGCCGCGGCCGCCGTCACTTGGGCCTTCGCGGGCCTCGCGGGAGGATGGGCGCTGATCCGCTTCGTGTCCGCCGCCGCCCCGCAGGCGCGCGACGCGGTTTTCACGCCGGTGGCCCAGGCGGCCCAGAACCGGGCGGCCGTCGAAACCTTCTCGCACGCGCTGTCGCTGTCGATCGACTTCCACCAGTCCAAACGCACGGGGTCGCTATCGCGAGTGATCGACCGGGGCGCGCGGTCGATGGACTTTTTGCTGCGCGGTCTGGTCTTCAACGTCGCGCCGACCGGCGTCGAACTGATCATGGCCGCGATCGTCCTGGCCAAGGCCTATGACTGGCGGTTCGCGGCCGTGGCCCTGGTGACCGTGGCGATCTATGGCTATGCGACCTTCGCCATTTCGGACTGGCGGATCGGTCACCGGCGCGTCCTGAACGAGGCCGACGCCGAGGCCGCCGGTCGCGCGGTCGACGCCCTGCTGAACTACGAGACCGTCAAGTCGTTCGGCGGCGAGGCGCGGGCGGTGTCGGGCTATGGGCGGGCCCTGGACATCTATGGCCAGGCGCAGGTCAAGGCGACCAATTCGCTGAACCTCCTGAACGTCGTCCAGTCGGCGGTGATGAGCCTGGGCCTGGGCGGCATGGCCGTACTGGCCGGCGCCGAGGCCGCGGCCGGCAAGATCGGCCCGGGCGATGTGACCGCCGTCGTGCTGATCCTGATCAATCTCTACGCCCCGCTGAACATCCTGGGCTTCGCCTACCGCGAGATCCGCCAGTCGCTGATCGACATGGAGGCGATGCTGGAGCTGCGTCGCCAGACCGCCGACATCGCCGACGCGCCGGACGCCCGGGACCTCCCGCCTTGCGCCGACCAGCGCGGCGGCGCGGTGGCCTTCGAGGGCGTCTCGTTCCGCCACGGCGCGCGGTCGGAAGGTCTAGCCGACGTCTCCCTGACCGTCGCGCCGGGAACCACCATGGCCATCGTCGGCCCCTCGGGCGCGGGCAAGACCACCTTGGTGCGCCTGGCCCTGCGAATGATCGACCCGCAGGCCGGTCGCGTGACCCTGGACGGCCACGACCTGCGCGACCTGAAGCAAGCCTCGCTGCGTCGAGCGGTGGCCCTGGTGCCGCAGGACGTCGCCTTGTTCAACGACACCCTGGCCGCCAACATCGCCTTCGCGCGGCCCGAGGTCGGCGAGGCCGAGGTCTGGGCGGCGGCCGAGGCGGCGGAGCTGGGCGAGTTCATTCGCAACCTGCCCGAGGGGATGGCCACCAAGGTCGGCGAACGCGGGCTCAAACTCTCCGGCGGCGAGCGTCAGCGGGTCGGCATCGCCCGGGCCCTGCTGGCCGAGCCGCGCGTGCTGATCCTGGACGAGGCCACAAGCGCCTTGGACAGCCGCACCGAGGCGGCGATCCAGGCGACCTTGCGGCGCGCGCGGGCTGGCCGCACGACGCTAGTGGTGGCCCACCGTCTGTCGACCATCGCCGACGCCGACGAGATCGTCGTCCTGCGGCGCGGCAAGGTGGTCGAGCGGGGCCGCCACGAGGCCCTGTTGGAAGCCGGTGGCGAGTATGCGGCACTGTGGCGGCGCCAGACCCGCGAGCGCGAGCCGGTTTAGGGGATTGCTGGTCGCGGACGGGCGGCTATATCGATCGCGACCTTTCCGAGGAGCTTCGTCTTGCGCTATCTGCACAGCATGGTCCGCGTCCGCGATCTGGACGCCTCGCTGCGGTTCTATTGCGAGGGCCTGGGGCTCCAGGAGATGTACCGCATGGAGAACGAGAAGGGGCGCTTCACCCTGGTGTTCCTGGCCGCGCCGGACGACGTCGACCTGGCCAAGGATCGTCGCGGCCCGATGGTCGAGCTGACCTACAACTGGGACGACGAGGACTACGGCGGCGCCCGCAACTTCGGTCACCTGGCCTATCGCGTCGACAATATCTACGAGACCTGCCAACGCCTGATGGACATGGGCGTGACGATCAACCGCCCGCCGCGCGATGGTCACATGGCCTTCGTCCGCTCGCCGGACAACATTTCGATCGAGCTGTTGCAGGAGGGCGACCTGCCGCCCGCCGAACCGTGGATCTCGATGCCCAACATCGGCGCCTGGTAGAGGCGCTCAGCCCTGTGTTTCGCCCGCCAGCTCCTGCAGGCGACGGCGGGGAGCGTCGGCGATGGCGGCCCAGAGCACGCGGGCCAGCTCGATGCGGTAGGCCGTCGCATAGCCGGTGACGAACGGCGAACGGCCGCTGCCGGGCGTCTCCCTGTTCAAGGCGTCGACCAGGGCCTGACGGACACTACGCGCCTGGGCGTCGTAGGCGGGACCTGGCGCGGCGATCTTCCGGTCGATCTCCAGTCCGGCGTGAACAGCGGTGGCCACGAGCGCGGGCAGGTTCGAGAAGTCGGCGTTGGAGGTCGTCTGCATCAGGAAGCTGGGCTTGGTGGTCCCGGTTCCGACCTTTTCTTCGGTCAGTTCGAAGTCCATCGCCGCCACGACTCGTTGCAGCGTTTCCGGCCAATGGTCGTCTGCGGTGGTCATGATGAAGCCTCTAGCCCCCCCGGGCGTCTTGTAGCTCTCCGGATAGCGATGTTCGCGCGCGGATCAATCCCACGAATTGTCGCTTCCCCGATTTGAGCGCGCGACGGTCCTGGAAATCGACGACCGGACACTCCAAATGCAACCGGCGCCGTTGCGCGCGTTGAAAACGAGGGTTCCCGCATGCCGGATCTGTCCGTCTTCCCGATCACCCAGCGCTGGCCGGCCCAGCATCCCGACAAGATCCAGCTGTATTCGCTGCCGACGCCCAACGGGGTGAAGGTCTCGATCATGTTGGAGGAGACGGGCCTGGCCTACGAGCCGCACATGATCGACATCGGCAAGGACGAGACCTGGGGACCGGAATTCCTGTCGCTGAACCCGAACGGCAAGATCCCCGCGATCATCGATCCGAACGGTCCGGGCGGCAGGCCGCTGGGCCTGTTCGAGTCCGGCGCGATCCTGGTCTATCTGGCCGAGAAGACCGGCCAGTTCCTACCGGCCGACCCGGCGGCGCGCTACGAGACCTTGCAGTGGGTGTTCTTCCAGATGGCCGCCATTGGCCCGATGTTCGGCCAGGTGGGTTTCTTCCACAAGTTCGCGGGCAAGGACTACGAGGACAAGCGGCCGCGCGATCGCTACGTCGCCGAATCCAAGCGCCTGTTGGGCGTCCTGGAAGGCCGTCTGGCCGACCGGACCTGGATCATGGGCGACGACTACACCATCGCCGACATCGCCACCCTGGGTTGGGTGCGCAACCTCGTGGGCTTCTACGGCGCCGGCGAACTGGTCGAGTGGGCGTCGCTGAAGCACGTACCACGCTGGCTGGAAGCCGGCCTGGCCCGGCCGGCCGTGCAGCGCGGCCTGGAGATTCCCAAGCGCCCCTGAAGATAGCGCGCGCCGCCTGCGACCTTTTGGCGCCCATGCGCGAAATTAAGGTCTGATTAACCATAAATCGCCGATTTTCCCGGTGTCTTCTTTGAAGGCGCACCACCATCACTGACTTTCCACAGCCCGGTCGCAAGCCGGGCTGTTTTTTTGAAATTCGGTGCTTGCATCGCCCCGGGGAGGCGGCTATCACCCGGCCTCTTCTGAGAGCGACCTGTTCCGCGGTAGCTCAGTGGTAGAGCAGCCGGCTGTTAACCGGCTGGTCGTAGGTTCGAATCCTACCCGCGGAGCCACTCTCTTTCGGACGGCGATTGGTCTAGACGTGACTATCGCAAATCTCGCGGGTGCGAGATCTAATCCAAAATTTCCAGAGACCTTGACCATGACGGCCGGCCCATGGCGTCGGCTCGCCAGCCCGTGCGACGGATCGTCAGGCAAGGGGCGTCTTGGCTTGCATCGACTCGACGGGGCGGCTATTAGGCGGCCTCTTCTGAGAGCGACCTGTTCCGCGGTAGCTCAGTGGTAGAGCAGCCGGCTGTTAACCGGCTGGTCGTAGGTTCGAATCCTACCCGCGGAGCCACTCTCTCTGCAGACGGCGATTGGCCTAGACAGGCTATCGCAAGTCTCGTGGGTTCGAGACCCGATCCAAAACTTCAGCGGAACTTGGCCTGGCCATACGGCGCGACGATGCGTCCTCAATCCCACGATGGCCGCGAACGAATGATCAGGGGCACGTCGCCTTCGGCGCGCACCGCGACCCGTTCGCCCTGGCGCTCGAAGATCAGATCGACGGTCTGCGCGCCGACCCGTAGACGCTCGACGCGCAGCCGGTCGATGCCGATAGGCAGGCGTGGATCCACCAGCACGATTTCGCCCCGCTCGGCGTCAATGGTGATGCCGAGGCAAGCTTGCAGCATCATGAACACCGACCCTGCCGCCCAGGCCTGCGGCAGGCAGGCGACTGGGTAGGCCACCGGCGGCTCCCCAGGCGAGCGCGGGAAGCCGCAGAACAGCTCGGGCAGACGCATGCCCATGCGGCTGGCGGTCTCGAACAGATCCGCGGTCAGCTTCACGACGCCATCGCGCTCGCCGTAGCGGGACAGGCCCATGACGCAGAGCGCCGTGTCGTGCGGCCAGACCGAGCCGTTGTGATAGCTGATCGGATTGAACCGCGCCTCGCCCGTGGCCAGGGTGCGCACGCCCCAGCCAGAATTGAAGCCGGCCGAAAGCAGCTGGTCGCTGACCTTGCGGGCGCGCTCTGGCGAGGGCAGGCCACAGAACAGCAGGTGGCCGGGATTGGACGACAGCACCCGGCACAACTGACCCTGGCCGTCGACGGCGATGCCGTAGAAGGCCCGGTCTTCCATCCAGAAGAGCTTCTCGACCTTCTCGCGCAAGGCGTCGGCCTTTTGACGCCAGACCGTGGCCTGGACATTCTCGCCCCGCCGCTCGGCCAGGCGGGCCATGCCGCGATAGGCGGCGAAGGCGTATCCCTGCACCTCGACCAGGGCGATGGGGCCGGAGGGGTACCGGCCATCCGTGTGGAAGACCGAGTCTTCGCTGTCCTTCCAACCCTGGTTGGACAGGCCGCTGTCTTGGCCTCGGGCGTAGTCGATCAGGCCGTCGCCGTCGCTGTCGCCGTCGTTCTCGATCCAGTGCATGGCCTGCTCCAGCGCGGGCCACAGTTCGTCGATCAGCTTGTCGTCGCCGGTCCGTTCCTGGTAGGCGCCAGCCAGGGCCACGAACAGGGGCGTTGTATCGACCCCGCCGTAGTAGCGGCCGAACGGCACCTCGCCGAGCGCCGGCATCTCGCCTTTGCGGGTCTCGTGCATGATCTTGCCCGGGGCGCTGTCGCGGAAGGCCGAGCGCTCTTGGGCTTGATGGGCGGCGAGATAGCGCAAGACGCCTTTGGCCAGGGAGGGCTCGAACCACAGGATCTGCCAGGCGGTGATGATCGCGTCGCGCCCGAAGGCGGTCGAGAACCAGGGGATGCCGGCATAGGGATAGGGGCCGGTCTCCATCTTGGTGGTTAGCAGGGCCAGGTCCGCTCGTGACTTGCCCAGCCACTCGTTGAACAGCCGGCCGGAACTGTGCAGGCGCGCGCCGTGCCTGCGGCGGGCGCGCATGTCCCAACGCGCGTGGGCGGCGGCGTCCCGGAAGCGCTCGCGGCTAGGCGTGTGGCCGTCGGTGATGCCGATTTCGATATAGAGCTCGGTCTCGCCCTCGGCTTGAAGGGAGAACATGAAATCGGCCTTGTGCGGGCCCAGACGGAAGGGCGCGTCCGAGAAGGCGATGAACGAGGAGCGTTCCACGCCGTCCAGGCCGATATAGCTGTAGGCCACGCGCCGACCGTCAACGTGCGGCGGCCCCTTGACGCCCCGTTTGGCGCGATGCGTGCCGCGCACTTCGAACATGTCCCGGAAGTCGGCGTCGAACTCGAGGGTCATCGGCAACAGCACGGTGTCGCGGCTGTAGTTGACGCAACGGATCCGTTCGAACAGGCGCTCGCCCCACAGGAAGCGCTTCCGCTCGATGTGCAGCACGCCTGGCGGTCCCATTGGCCCGCCGGGATAGGGTAGGGCCTGGTTGGTGCCGTTGCAGGTGAAGAAGACGTTGTCGTGCGCCACCGCCGCCGACAACAGGGACGGCGCGCGACCGCCCAGGCTGAGGCGATAGAACGACAGGATACGGGTGTCGTTATGGAAGAGCCCGTCGCCCTGGCCGGCGATGTCGCCGAACTGGTCGGCGACGATGAACGTATCCTTGTCCTTGAGGGCATAGAGATTCTGCGGCGCGCGGACTTCCGCCGTCACGCCGTAGTCGACCGGTGCGTCCAGCGCCGGCGCGAGATTCTCCATAGCCCCTCCTTCAAGTCATGCGCTTGCCGCGAAATCGACCAAGGACGGGTAGACAGCGCCGCCGTGACACAGCCGCTCGTAGAGCGCGACGTAGCGGCGGGCCATCGCCTCGGACGAGAACCGTTCCTCGAAACGCGCGCGGACTTGTTTTCGATCCAGGGTTTGGACGCGAAGAATGGCGTCGGCCGCTTGATCGTCGTTGTCGACGATGAAGCCGGTCAGGCCGTCGTCGATCACCTCGGGCACCGATCCGCAGCGATAGGCCACCACGGGCGTGCCGCAGGCCATGGCCTCGATCATCACCAGGCCGAACGGTTCGGGCCAATCGATCGGGAAGAGCAGCGCGTCCGCCCCGCCGAGGAATGCCGACTTCTGATGATCGCCGATCTCGCCGACGAACTCGATCAGCGGATCACCATTGATCATCGGCTCGATCTTGCCCTCGAAATAGGCCTTGTCGGCCGGGTCGACCTTGGCGGCGATCTTCAGGCGCTTGCCCAGTCGCTTGGCCAACTTGATCGCTCGGTCCGGCCGCTTCTCGGGCGAGATGCGGCCCAGGAAGGCCAGGTAGCCGTCGCTCTTTTCCGAGAACTGGTAGATGTCGGCGTTCATGCCGTGATGGACGGTGCCGGCCCAGTTGGCGAAGGGTAGGGGACGGCGCTGATCGTCGCTGATCGAAACCAGGGGAAACTGCGGCCAACGTCGGTAGACGTCGGGTAGGTCCTTCAGGTCGAGGCGTCCGTGCAGCGTGGTCAGGGTGCGTTCGGCGCGATCGGCGAAGAACGGGAACTGCACCATGTCGGTATGGAAGTGGACGACGTCGAACTCGTCGGCCAGGGCTCGCACCTCGGCGATCTGGGTGAGGTGGGCGGCCAGGTCCGACTTCAGCGGCGCGGGATCCAGGCGAATGGCCTGGTCGCGGACGGAAATGAGTCGGGCCTTGGTCTGGGCTTCGGCGCTGGCGAACAGCGTGACGTCGTGGCCGAGGCCGACAAGGGCGTCGGTCAGGTGCGCGACGACACGCTCCGTGCCGCCGTAGAGGCGCGGGGGAACCGCCTCGTAGAGGGGGGTGACCTGGGCGATCTTCATGGACGGACCTTACGGATTGGACTGGAACGCGGCGCGGGTCCGCTCCAAATCAGTTCCGTCGGCCGTGATTGGTTCCGCAGATCGCCTTGGTCCGGCCTTATTGGGACGCGGAGCGACGCGCGAGGCGCTCTTGGCGTTCGCGTTCCTCGCGTTGGTCACGCTGCTTGCGACGCCAGCGGCTGTACGCACGGCGCACGCGCTCGTCGAACCAAGGCAATAAATAGATCAGCACCAAGACGCCGATCGCGCCCGCGATCACCACTCCCGCGCTATGCATTGCAATTCCCCACGAAGCCTACTGTTCGGGCTTCCTCCCCCACCGCCAGCTTCACCGGCGATATCCGCATATTCACCATAAGCCCGCCTCGATCAATCGACGTTACGTGACAGTGCTTCCCCCTAGTCTAATCGCCATGCTTTTGGTCTTTTTCAGCATGCGGCCGTGAGTTGATGACGCTTCTAAGGCCTTATGGCGCCCCTTGGCGGGCGTTCGCGCCTTCCGATCGCATTGCGTTTGCCCGAGCGGCGGACCTATAAGCCTGCTCGAAAGTCCAGTCCTTCGAGGGATTCCATGAGCACCGACTTCGCCGCCGCGCGGCTGAATATGGTCGAGAGCCAAATTCGCACCGCCGATGTCACCGATCTGCCGTTGCAGGACGCGTTGCGGGTGGTGGCGCGCGAGAGCGTCGTTCCGGCTTCGAAGGCCTATCTGGCCTATGCCGACGCCGACGTCGAATACGCTCCCGGCCGCTGGCTGTTGCGTCCGCGGGAAGTGGGCAAGCTGCTCCAGGCTCTGAAGCCGCGGGAGGGCGAGCGCGCCCTGGCCATCGCCGCGCCCTATGCGGCGACCGTGCTGGAGACGATGGGCCTGTCGGTCACCCGCCTCGAAGGCGACGATCTGAAGGCCGTTCCGGCCGGCGCCTATGACGTGATTATCTGCGAAGGGGCCGTGGCGCTGGCGCCGAAGGCCTGGCAGGACGCCCTGGCCGTTGGCGGCCGGCTGGGCGTCGTCGAACGCACTGGCCCGGTGGGCCGCGCGGCGATCTATCTGCGCGCCGACGACGGCGTCGGCCGTCGCCAGGCCTTCGACGCTTCGCCGCCGCTGCTGGCGGGCTTCGAGGCCGAGACCGGGTTCAGCTTCTAAGCGTCGTCCGTTGGCGCCCGTCGCAACGTCTGCGTGAAAAAAGCTTAACTGGCGGCGTCTGGCGGTCCGACTTACACGCGATCATATTGTGGCAGGCGCGAGCTTCGCGTGATTGGGGATAGAATCTTGATGTCGAACCGTCGACGGGCCGGATTGCTGGCCGCCGCGTGCAGCGCGAGCCTGATGGCCGGCGTGTTTTCCGCCGCCCACGCGGAGACTCTGGCCGACGCGATCGCCCTGGCCTACCAGACCAATCCGACGCTGCAGCAGCAGCGCGCCAGCACGCGCATCACCGACGAAGGCGTGGTCCAGGCCAAGACCGGGTTCCGCCCGACGGTCAGTGGCGTGGCCGACATCACCGGCTCGAACACCAATCCGCCAACGGGCCCGGACATCAAGGTCGCGGGCAGCAGCGCCACCGTCTCGATCAGCCAGCCGCTCTATACGGGCGGTCGGGCCAGCGCCAATCTGAGCGCGGCCGAGGCCGACGTGCTGTCCGCCCGCGAGGGTTTGCGCTCGGTCGAGCAGAGCGTGCTGGTCAATGTCGTTCAGGCCTATGTCGACGTTCGCCGCGACCAGGAACGTCTGCGCATCGCGAAGGAAAACGTCGCGGTCCTTCAGCGTCAGCTTGACGAGTCGAACGCGCGCTTCGATGTGGGCGAGATCACCCGCACCGACGTCGCTCAGTCGCAGGCGCGTCTGGCGGCCGCCAAGGCCGGCCTGTCGGCCGCCCAGGCCCAATTGGAAGTCAGCCGCGCCGGCTACGCCGCCATCGTCGGGCAAACGCCGGGCGAACTGGCGCCGGAGCCGACCCTGGCGGGCCTGCTGCCGAGCACCGTCGACCAGGCCTTCGAAGCCGCCCAGACCACCAATCCGGGCGTGACCTCGGCCAAGTACAGCGAGCAGGCCGCCGCCGCCCGCGTGGCCGTGGCCAAGGCCGGCTACCGCCCGACGGTCTCGGCGCGCGCCTCGCTGGGCTACGGCGCGGATCGCACCGCCGGCGTGGGCAGCCAGTTCGACGATTACAGCCGTACCTTGTCGGGCGGAATCACCGCGTCCGTGCCGATCTTCACGGGTGGTTTGACGACGTCGCAGGTCCGCGCCGCCAACGAGCGCGAGAACGCCGCCCGCAGCGCCACCGAAGGCGCCAAGCGCACGGCGATCCAGCAAGTCTCGAACGCCTGGAGCAATCTCTTGGCCTCGCGCGCCGGTCTGATTTCGAACGAGGAGCAGGTCCGCGCCACGCGCATCGCCTTCGAAGGCGTGCGTCAGGAGCAGCAAGTCGGCCTGCGCACGACCTTGGACGTCCTGAACGCCCAGCTGGAATTGTCGAACGCCGAACTGGCCCTGGTCGCCGCCCGCCGCGACGAGTACGTGGCCAGCGCCGTGGTGCTGCAGGCCATGGGCCAGCTGGACGTCAACAAGCTGTCCTCGACCACGACCGCCTACGATCCCAAGGTCTCCTATAGCCGCGTGACGCACAGCATTGGCTGGGTGCCGTGGGAGCCGGTGGTTCAGGCGATCGACAAGGTCGGCGCGCCCTCGACCGCCCCGCGCGGCGGCTCGAAATAGGCTTCGCGCCGCGTCGATTCCGCCCAGGCGTGGACTTGCGCTTGCTTAACGCGCGCAAGTCTGCACCATCGCGGCGAAGCGTGCCCCCGGGCGCGCAAGGATTCGTACCTCTTTACGACGGCCCCGCACATGTCCGATCAGAGCTCTCAAGAACCGACGATGGAGGAGATCCTCGCCTCCATCCGGCGCATCATCTCGGAGGATGACGCGCCGGCGGAGCCTGCGGCCGAGGCGGCCCCGCCGCCGCCCGAACCCGAGCCTGAGCCCGAGGCGTTCGAGGACGACGTCCTGGAACTAACCGATCCGATCGCGCCTGAGCCGGAGCCGGAACCCGAGCTGCCGCCGCTGGAAAGCGTCGGCGATATCGACGTCTATTCGCCGCCGGCGCCCGAGCCGGAACCGGCCCATACCGCGCCGCCGCCAGTCTTCGACCGTGACGATGTGGCGGACAAGCTGGTTGGTGATCACGCCTCGACCCTGGCCGCCAGCGCCTTCGGCAGCCTGAGCTCGGCGCTGCTGATGCCCAAGGACGCTCGGACCCTGGAAGACGTGGTGCGCGAGCTGCTGCGCCCGCTGCTCAAGGAGTGGCTGGACCAGAACCTGCCGCGCATCGTCGAGACCAAGGTCGAGGAAGAAGTGCAGCGGATCGCTCGCGGCCGCGGCGTCTAAGCGCTCTTCCAGACCCGGAAAATCAAGGCGGTCGCCGCGGCGGCCGCCTTTTTCGTTCCAGAATCCTTCAGAAAACCAAGGCCCGGCGGTTTCGCGCCGGGGCCGCAGATGGCATATCCGCTCCGCCATGCTCGATAAGACCTTCGATCCCAAATCCGTCGAACCCCGCCTGTACGCCGCCTGGGAGGCCTCCGGGGCCTTCAAGCCCAGCGAGGATCCGAACGCCGAACCGTTCGTCATCGTGATCCCGCCACCGAACGTGACGGGCTCGCTGCACATCGGCCACGCGCTGAACAACACCTTGCAGGACGTGCTGACCCGGTTTCACCGCATGCGCGGCAAGGCCGCCCTGTGGCTGCCGGGCACCGACCACGCGGGCATCGCCACCCAGATGGTCGTCGAGCGCCAGTTGGCCGCCGCCGGCAATATCGGCCGCCGCGACCTGGGCCGCGAAGCCTTTGTCGACAAGGTCTGGGAATGGAAGGCGGAGAGCGGCGGGGCCATCACCAATCAGCTGCGCCGCCTGGGCGCCAGCTGCGACTGGTCGCGCGAGCGCTTCACCCTGGACGAGGGCCTCTCAGCCGCCGTCCGCAAGGTGTTCGTCCAGCTCTATAAGCAGAACCTGCTTTACCGCGATAAGCGCCTGGTCAATTGGGACCCGCAGTTCCAGACCGCCATTTCCGACCTCGAGGTCGAACAGAAAGAGGTCGACGGCGCCTATTGGCACTTCGCCTATCCGCTGGCCGACGGCGTGACCTACCAGCACCCGGTCGCCTTCGACGACGAGGGCAAGCCGACGGAATTCGAAACTCGCGACTACGTCGTCGTGGCCACGACCCGCCCCGAGACCATGCTGGGCGACACCGGCGTCGCCGTCCATCCGACGGACGAGCGCTACAAGGGCCTGGTCGGCAAGTTCGTGACCCTGCCGATCGTCGGCCGTCGGATCCCGATCGTCGCCGACGACTACGCCGATCCGACCAAGGGCTCGGGCGCGGTGAAGATCACCCCGGCCCACGACTTCAACGACTTCGGCGTCGGCAAGCGCGCCGGCCTGGAAGCGATCAACATCTTCACGGCCGAGGCCAAGCTGAACGAGACCGTTCCGGCCGAGTTCGTCGGCATGGACCGTTTCGTCGCGCGCAAGGCCATCGTCGCGCGCGCCGAGGAAGAGGGCTGGCTGAAGGAGATCGAGAAGACCAAGCACATGGTCCCGCACGGCGACCGCTCGGGCGTGGTCATCGAGCCGTTCCTGACCGACCAGTGGTATGTCGACGCCAAGACCCTGGCCCAGCCGGCCCTAAAGGCCGTCGAGACCGGCGACACGGTCTTCGAGCCCAAGCACTGGGAAAAGACCTACTTCGAATGGCTGCGCAACATCGAGCCGTGGTGCGTGTCGCGCCAGCTCTGGTGGGGGCACCGCATCCCGGCCTGGTTTGGTCCGGAAGGCTCGATCTTCGTCGAGGAGACCGAGGAAGAAGCCTATGCCGCCGCCCGCGCCAAGTTCGGCGCCGATGTCGTCCTGAACCGCGACGAAGACGTCCTCGACACCTGGTTCAGTTCGGCCCTTTGGCCGTTCTCGACCCTGGGCTGGCCTGAAAAGACCCCGGACGTCGCGCGTTTCTACCCGACCAGCACCCTGGTCACGGGCTTCGACATCATCTTCTTCTGGGTTGCCCGGATGATGATGATGGGCATCCACTTCATGGGCGAAGTTCCGTTCAAGCAGGTGTTCATCAACGCCCTCGTCCGTGACGAGAAGGGCGCCAAGATGAGCAAGTCCAAGGGCAACGTGATGGATCCGCTGATCCTGATCGACGAGCTGGGCTGCGATGCGGTGCGCTTCACCATGACGGCGATGTCGGGTCAGGCGCGCGACATCAAGCTCTCCAAGCAGCGTATCGAGGGCTATCGCAACTTCGGCACCAAGCTGTGGAACGCCTCGCGCTTCGCCCAGATGAACGAGTGCGTCCGCGTCGAGGGCTTCGATCCGGCGACGGTCCAGCAGCCGATCAACAAGTGGATCCGCGGCGAGACGGTCAAGACCGTCGCCGAGGTCACCAAGGCTCTGGAAGCCCCGGCCTTCGACGAGGCCGCCGGCGCGCTGTACCGCTTCGTCTGGAACGTGTTCTGCGACTGGTACCTGGAGCTGGCCAAGCCGATCCTGAACGGCGACGACGCGGCGGCCAAGGCCGAGACCCGCGCCACCGCCGCCTGGGCGCTGGATGTGATCCTGAAGCTCCTGCACCCGGTTATGCCGTTCATCACCGAGGAGCTGTGGGACAAGACCGCCGAATTCGGTCCGGCCCGCGACAGCATGCTGATCTCGGCTCGGTGGCCTGAGCTGCCGGAAAGCTGGATCGACGCCGAGGCCGAGGCCGAGATCGGCTGGCTGGTCGAGACCGTCGGCGAGATCCGCTCGATCCGCGCCGAGATGAACGTGCCGCCGTCGGCCAAGCCGGGCCTCAGCATCGTCGGCGCCGGCGCGGAGACCAAGGCGCGCCTGGCCCGTCACCGCGACCTGCTGCTGACCCTGGCGCGCTTGGACAGCCTCCGCGAGGCCGAGACCGCTCCGACGGGATCGGTCCCGATCGTGATGGGCGAGGCGACCGGCGCGCTGGCCATCGCCGACTTCATCGACCTGGCCGCAGAGAAGGCGCGCCTGACCAAGGAGATCGCCGGCCACGTCGGCGAGATCGAGAAGACCAACAAGAAGCTCGGCAATCCCGACTTCCTGGCCCGCGCCAAGGAAGAGGTCATCGAGGAAAACCGCGAACGGCTCGCCGACGCGGAAGCCGCCAAGGCCAAGCTCGAAGCGGCGCTGGGGCGGTTGGAGTCGGTGGGCTAAACGCTCGCGACCTGGAAAAAGGAAAGGGCGGCGTCTCCTCTGAGCGCCGCCCTTTTTTCTACCGCCCGTACACCGCGTCCCGCAGTTGCGTCGTCACCGGGCCGTTCATGCCCTCGAAGGCGGTGTTGGTCATCAGCACCACGGTCAGGCCGTTCTTCTTGTCGATGAACCAGTTGTGGCCATAGACGCCGCCCCAGGCGAGCGTGCCGGCCGCCTGCGGGGTCTTGGCGACGGCCGGATCGTCCAGCACCGCCCAGCCATAGCCAAAGCCCCAGCCGGGCCCTTGGGTGGCGGCCTGTGGGCCGGTGTGGTCCTTCATCATCTCGGCGACCGTCGAAGCCTTCAGGATCGGCGCGCCGCCTTTCCGGATCGTCTCCAGCAAGGTCAGCACGTCACCGGCCGTGCCGACCATGCCCGCGCCGCCAGACGGGAATTCCTCCGGATGCGTCGCGCGGCTGGGGGCGAAGCGTACGGCGGTCGGGCCAAGCGGGACCTCTTGATTGTCGGTGATCTTGCTCGGCGCTGGCTGTGCGTTGGCGTAGGGCGTGGCGAGGCGGGCGGGAGTCTTGGCCAGGAAGCCGGTGTCCTTCAGACCCAGAGGCAAGGTCACGGTCTCGGCGACGACCTCCGGCAGAGGCTTGCCGGCCGCCTTCTCCATCACATCGCCCAGCACGTCGATGGCGACCGAATAGCGCCAGGCCGAACCCGGCGCGAAGGCCAGCGGCGCCTGGCCGATGCGGCGAACGTTCTCGTCGAGGCTGATGCCCGATAGATCGATGCCGTCGGAGACACCGAGCGCGTGGTACGGGTGCGACGGCGCCTCGGCCAGGCCGTAGGTCAGGCCGGCGGTATGGTCCAGAAGCTGACCGATGGTGATGACTGGCGTGGTTCCGTCGGCCAGCTTCGGCTTGAAGTCCGGCAGGTACCTGGTCACCGGATCGTCCAGCTTGATCTTGCCCTGCTCGACCAGCCGCATCAGGGCGGCGCTGACGAACGGCTTGGTCACCGACGAGAAGCGGAAGACCGCGTCCTCGGTCATCGGCCGGTTGGCCTCACGGTCGGCCAGACCGGCGGCGCGGTGATAGACCAGCCTGCCGTCACGGGCGACCAGCACGACCGCGCCGACGAGACGCTGCTCGGCGATCGCTGCGTCGACGACCTTGTCGATCCGCGCTTTCAGGGCCGCGTGGGGGGCGACGGCAAGAGCGGCCTTGGCCTGGGGCGCGGCGCCGGCGCCGGGCGCGGCCAGGGTCAGGGTGAGGGCGCTAGCCAGGCCGGTGAACAGGAGACGCATCGATTCTATTCCTCGAATCGCGGACGAACCGCGCCCGTGAGGGCATGTGAGATCGCCGAGCGCCAGCGCAAGAGCGGTGGTCGTGACGTCGCGTAACTTCGTTATCCACGGCTCTAACTTATCAATGTTCTCTTTGGATCAAACGTACGTTTGCATCCAGCTTCCGGCTGTGCTCTGTCTTCATCGAACGCGCTCGCTCAACAAGGCGCGACACCATACCGGGAGAGTAAACATGACCCAGGCCGCCCCCCAAGCCGCGCCCAAGCCCGCGCCGTGGCCGGCGATGTCCGTGCAGCAGGCCTACGCGCTGATCACCGCCCCCGGAACGCCCGGCGAGATGGAGGAGGTCGAGATCCGGGGCGTCAAGACCCGGACCTGGAAGAACGCGCCTCCGACCCTGCGCGACACCGTCCTGATCGGCCGGGCCCATGGCGAGAAGATCTTCCTGGTGCACGAGGACGAGCGGGTCAGCTTCGAGGCGTTCTATCGCGCCGTGACCGTCTTCGCCGCCGAACTCGCGGCCAAGGGCGTGCAGAAGGGCGACCGGGTCGCCATCGTCATGCGCAACTTGCCTGAATGGCCGGTGGCCTTCTACGCGGCCGCCTCGCTCGGCGCGATCGTCACGCCGCTGAACGCCTGGTGGACGGGTCCTGAGCTGGAGTACGGCCTGATCGATTCCGGGGCCAAGACGCTGGTCGTCGACGTAGAGCGCTACGAGCGGTTGACCGAGCATTTTGACAACTGTCCCGAACTAGAGCGCGTCTATGTCAGTCGCTCACGGGAAGAGATCGCTCATCCCTACGTCACCCGTCTCGAGACCGTGATCGGCTGTCCAAACGACTGGATCAAGCTGGACGAGAAGCCGATGCCGACCGTGGCGATCGCTCCGGACGACGACGCGACGATCTTCTACACCTCGGGCACCACGGGTAAGCCCAAGGGCGCGATCGGCACCCATCGCAACGTCAACAGCAACATCTTCGCCGCCGCCGCCGCCGGGGCCCGCAGCTTCCTGCGCCGCGGCGAGGCTCCGCCCCAGCCCGATCCCAGCCTGCCTCAGAAGGGCTCGCTGATCTCGGTGCCTTTCTTCCACGCCACCGGCTGTTTCGCGGTCCTGAACCCCTCGCTGTTCGGCGGGGCCAAGCTGGCCATGATCCGCAAGTGGGACCCGGAAAAGGCGATGCAGCTGATCCAGGATGAGCGTCTGACCCAGATGGGCGGGGTGCCGACCATCGCCTGGCAGATCATCGAGCATCCCAACCGCGAGAAGTACGACCTGTCGTCGATCGAGGCCGTGGCCTATGGCGGCGCGCCGTCGGCGCCGGAGTTGGTGCGCAAGATCAAGGAGATCTGGCCCAAGGCTTCGCCGGGCAACGGCTGGGGCATGACCGAGACCTCGGCCACGGCCACCTCGAACTCTGCCGAGGATTACGAGAATCGTCCCGACAGCTGCGGCCCCGCCGTGCCGGTCACCGACCTGAAGATCATGACCGTCGAGGCGCCGTACCGCGAACTGCCGATCGGCGAGGTCGGCGAGCTGTGGTGCAAGGGACCGCAGGTCGTGCGCGGCTACTGGAACAAGCCCGAGGCCACGGCCCAGACCTTCATCGACGGCTGGGTGCGCACGGGCGACCTGGCGCGTCTCGACGCCGAGGGCTTCTGTTTCATCATCGACCGCGCCAAGGACATGCTGATCCGCGGCGGCGAGAACATCTACTGCATTGAGGTCGAGAACTGCCTCTACGACCATCCGGCGGTCATGGATGCGGCCCTGGTCGGCATCGAGCACAAGACGCTGGGCGAGGAGCCGGCGGCGGTCGTGACGTTGAAGCCGGGCGCCGAGGCCACCGAGGCCGAACTGCGGGCCTTCGTCGCTGACCGCTTGGCCGCCTTCAAGGTGCCGGTGAAGGTGGTGTTCTGGCACGAGACGCTGCCGCGCAACGCCAACGGCAAGATCATGAAGAACGAACTCAAGAAGGTGTTCGTCGAGGGGTAAGGCCTCGAAAGTTGTCATCCCGGCCGAAGAGCCGGGACCGCCACGGGCACCGCGCCTCCGGCGGTCCCGGATCGGCCTTCGGCCGTCCGGGATGACAAGCGGATCAGGCGCTGACGGGCGGTCTCTTGTGGGCCCACGGCGCGGCCGCCTCCAGCTGATAGGCCAGCCCCAGCAGCGTGGCTTCGCCACCCGCGCGGCCGGCGATCTGGACGCCGACCGGCAGACCGTCGGCCGTCCAATGTAGCGGCACGCTCATGGCCGGAGCGCCGGCGACGTTCTGCACCGGGGTGTAGCCGACATAGGCCATCAGCCGGGCCTGCAGTTCCTCGAACGGAACCCAGCCGGCGACATAGCCCAGCTCGACCGGCGGCAGGCCCAGCACGGGCGAGAGGATGACGTCGTACTTGGCCAGCCAGGCGTCGTAGGCGCCGATGGTGGCGTTCAGGCGCTGCAGGGCGGCGGGCAGGGCGCCTTGCGGCAGCTTGTTGACCAGGTCTGCCATGCCCAGGCTGAACGGCTCCAGCACGCTCGTATCGGGCTTGCGGCCGATGGCCTTCCCGATGCCGTCGACCAACTCGGCCGCGCCGCTGGCCCACAGCACGGTGAAGTCCTGACCAAACTGGCCGCCGTCCATCGGCCAGGTCGTCGGCTCGACCTTGTGGCCCAGGTCCTTCAGCAGCTTGGCGGCGTTGTTGACGGCGGCCTGAACCTCCGGATGGGGCGTCAGGCCCGTGCCGGTGTTCATGACCAGGCCGACCTTCAGCGTCTTCTTCAGCGGCTCGGTGATCACGCCGATCGGCTTGAACGGCGCGCCGGTGTCGGTGCGCTCGGTGGCGGCGAACAAGATGGCAGAGTCGCGGACGCTGTGGGCGACGCAATGCGACACCGACAGGTCGATGCCGCGGTTGGCGGGGCGGTTCAGGATCATCCGGCCGCGCGAGGGCTTCAGGCCGAACAGGCCGCAGTTCGACGAGGGGATGCGGATCGAGCCGCCGCCGTCACTGGCGTGGGCGATCGGCACGATGCCGGACGCGACGGCCGCCGCCGCCCCGCCGGACGAACCACCCGAGGAATGCGTGGTGTTCCAGGGATTGCGGGTCGGCAGAAAACCCATTGGCTCGGTCGTCGGCAGGAAGCCGTATTCCGGCGTCGCCGACTT
Organism: Caulobacter sp. 1776; assembly: GCF_040545685.1. NCBI lineage: Bacteria > Pseudomonadati > Pseudomonadota > Alphaproteobacteria > Caulobacterales > Caulobacteraceae > Caulobacter > Caulobacter sp. 1776. Next base: position 137,147 of record NZ_JBEPMI010000008.1, on the reverse strand, counting down.
GCCGATGGTCACGAAACCGGCGGCGTCGAACGCGTCGATATAGGCGGTCTGAGTCGTCTCCGGCTTGGCGCCGATACTGGCGCGCGTGCCGTAGCGGGTGCGCACGCCCTTGTACGGATCCAGGTCCTTGACCAGGAACGGCACGCCGGCGAACGGACCCGAGACCTGACCGTTCTTGGCCTTGGCCAATGCGCGGTCGAAGTCGGAATCGACCAAGGCTTGGACTTGGGGCTGCAGCGCCTCGGCCTTGCGGATGGCGTCCTCGACCGCTTCGACGGCGCTGATCTCCTTGCGGCGGATGCGGCCGGCGATCTCGGTGGCGTCGGGTGTCCAGGGCGGCGGCGCGGCCGAGGTCTTGGGCTTGGCGAAGGCCGATGGCGCGGCCGCGATCGCGGCGGAGGCGGCCATCAGGCCGCGGCGGCTGAAACGCATTGAAGTCCCTCCCAATGGGCCGACGTCTGGCGCGCCGGTGATCACTGTTCAGTTGAACCCGAAGAGACCTTGGCCGCAAGCCCGTGCTAGAGGGCTTCGATGACCCGCAAACGTATTGATGTCCTGCTCATGGAGCGCGGCGTGTTCGACAGCCGCGCCAAGGCTCGCGCGGCGGTCGAGGCCGGCCTAGTCCGTGTCGGCGACCGCGTGTTTTCCAAGCCCTCGGACATGGTCGACAGGGACGCTGAGATCATCGCTTCGGCCGCTCATCCCTGGGTGGGACGCGGAGCGCTGAAGCTGGTTCACGCGCTGGACCACTGGCCCGTCGCGGTCGAGGGGCGGATCGCGATCGATGTCGGCGCGTCGACGGGCGGTTTCACCGAGGTGCTGCTGTCGCGCGGCGCTCGCCAGGTGTTCGCCGTCGATGTCGGCCGGGAGCAACTGCATCCCAGCCTGCGCGACGACCCGCGCGTGGTGGAGCTGTCGGGCGTCGATGCGCGCGCCCTGGACGCGGATCTCATTCCGACGCCGCCTGATCTGATCGTCAGCGACGTCAGCTTCATTTCGATGGTCAAGGCGCTGCCGGCGGCCCTGGGCCTGGCCGAAGCGGGCGCGGACCTGGTCAGCCTGGTCAAGCCGCAGTTCGAGGCCGGCCGCGAGCATGTCGGCAAGGGCGGCCTCGTGAGGGACCCCGAGACCATCGCCCGCGTCGAGCATGAGGTCGTCGAATTCCTGGAAGCGTCCGGCTGGTCGGTGAAGGGCCTCGCCGAAAGCCCCATCACCGGCGGCGACGGCCAGGTCGAGCGCCTGGTCTGGGCGACGAAACGCTAGGAACGAAAACGGCCGCCCCGATAGGGGCGGCCGATCCGTGTTCCACAAGGCTTGAGGCGTCGGACTTAGTCGACGACCTGATATTTGCCGTTGGCGTCCGGGCAGACGCGCACGAAGCGCTTCTGGACGCGGCCATCCGGCAGATAGATCGGGCTTTCGGCCAGGGTGCAGCCATTGATGTCGGCCTCACCGGTGCGGTCGGTGACCCGATAACCTTCACGGCGCTCATAGCTGCGCTCGTAATAGCTGTCGCGATCGGCGTCGCGGCGGACGTCTTCGTACGAACCCCGACGATAGGCCGGATCCTCGTAGGAGCCGTTGTACGCCGCCGGCGGCGGGGGAGGCGGCGGAGCCTGGCCCGGACGGCAGGCGGCCGAGCTCTTGCCGGCCATGGACCCGACCACGGCGCCCAGCACGCCGCCCAGCACCGCGCCATCGGTGCGGTGGCCGCGCGCGGCGATGCCGCTGCCCAGCGCCATGCCGATGCCGGCGCCGGCCAGACCGCCGCCCGTGGTGCGGTTGGTCGTCGAGCGCTGGCAGGGGTCGTAGTAGTAGCCCCGGTTGTCATAGGCGCCGCCATAGCTCTGCGAGCCATAGGCCTGGGCCGAAGCCAGGGTCGGCGTCAGCACGCCGCAGACGAGGGCGGCGGTCACGCCCAGAACGGTCTTGATCATCGGAGTCCTGCTCGTTGAGGCGGTCGCGGTCTTGCGAGGGAGGGTCATGAGAGAGCTTGTCTTTTTGTGGGCGTCCGCCGCGTCGGCGACGACCGCCCTAGTCCATCCGTTGATGTAGGAATGACGCGGCGAACATGAACAGCGCCTGACCGGACTATTCAGCTTCACTGACATGCGGGGAAAATCGTTCACGGCGCGCGCCGGGGTCCCACTTTTGCGGTATGGACGGCGCCTGAGCAGGCCGGATGGCGTGCGAAACGGATCCAGAATGCAAGAACTGACCATCAACGCCGTCGGCGCCCAGGGCGACGGTCTCGCGCGCACCGGCGAGGGCAAGCCGGTCTTCGTGCCCCTGACCCTGCCGGGTGAGACGATCCTGGCCCAGATGGACGGCGCGCGGGGCGAGGTCGCCGAGATCATCAAGGCCAGCGCCGATCGCGTCACGCCGCCTTGCCGGCACTTCGGCCATTGCGGCGGTTGCGCCCTGCAGCATTGGGCGGCCGAGCCCTATCGCGCCTGGAAGGCCGAACAGGTTCGCCTCCAGCTGTCGATGGAAGGCTTGGAGACCGAGATCCTGCCAACCTTCGCCGCCCCGCCCGCCTCGCGCCGGCGGGTCGCCCTGCACGCGCGCAAGGTGAAGGGCGGAGCGAACCTGGGCTTCAAGGCGCGTCGTTCCTGGAACCTCGTGCCGATCGAGGAATGCCCGGTCACCGATCCGCGCATCGTCGCGGCGCTGCCGGCGCTGGCGCGCCTGGCCGAGCCCTTTCTGGAGCATCCGAAATCGGCGCCGACCCTGCACGTCACCTTGACCGCCACGGGTTTGGACATCGACGTCACCGGGGTCGAGCGCAAGAGTGGCGGGCTGTCGGCCGACGCTCGGATGCGGGCGGCCATGGCGGCGGGCGAGGGCGACTTCGCCCGGGTCACCCTGGCCGGCGAGACGGTCTATGGCGCGCGCCAGCCGCTCGTGAAGCTGGGGCCGGCGGTGGTCGCTCTTCCTGCCGGCAGCTTCCTGCAGGCCGTGCCGGCCGCCGAGCGGGCCATGGTCGACTTCGCGGTCGCCGAGTCCCAAGGCGCGAGCCGTATCGCCGACCTCTATTGCGGCGCGGGCACCTTCACCTTCCGCCTGGCCGAGATCGGGGCGGTTCACGCCGCCGACAGCGCCGGGCCGGCCGTGGCCGCGTTGAAAGCCGCGATCGGGTCGGTCTCCGGCCTCAAGCCGATCACCGCCGAGGCCCGCGATCTCGTCAAGCGCCCGGTCCTGACCACGGAACTGGCCAAGACCGATGTCGTGGTCATCGATCCGCCGCGCGCCGGCGCCGCCGAGCAGACGGTCGAGATCGCCCGCTCCAAGGTCGCCAAGGTGGTCAGCGTGTCGTGCAATCCGGCGACCTTCGCCAAGGACGCCCGCGTCCTGGTCGACGCCGGCTTCCGTCTCGACAAGGTGCTGCCGGTGGACCAGTTCGTCTGGTCGCCCCATATTGAACTCGTCGGGGTGTTCTCGCGCTGAGGCCAGCATGGATGAGCGACGGACGAGAGGGGCTTTCGCGGTCGACGCCGCGAGCCAGCGCGCCAGGGCCGCGGTCAAGGCGGCCTGGTGGACGGCGACGGGTTCGCTGGCGCGCTCCCTGACTCAGCCGACCAAGGGCCAGCAGGCTCGCGGCTTCGCGCCCAAGTCCGCGCCGACGGTCAAAACAAGCCTGCGCCGCGCCTATCTGGAGGCCTTCGAGAAGGACGCCCGCGACATCGCCGCCGGTCTTTATCCGGCCGCCGAGGACGGTCCCGTTCGCCCTTCGGCCGCCTTGCGCGAGGCCGCCGACTTCATCGCCGACGCCTTCGAAGTGGATCAACGCCGGCGACGCGGCGACGGCGTCGAGGTTCGCGCCGCCATCAATAGTCAAGCTTATCCAAACTATTATCGCCAGAACTTCCACTATCAGTCCGGCGGCTGGTTCACGGCCGAAAGCGCGCGGCGCTACGACGCTCAGGTCGAGGCGCTGTTCTCCGGCACGGCGGGAGCAATGCGGCGGCGAGGTCTATCGCTGCTGGCGAAACACTGGCGCGGCCGCGACCACCGCGACGCCAAAATCCTCGACGCGGCCTGTGGTTCAGGCGCTTTCCTCAAGGACCTGAAGACGACCTTCCCACGCGCCGCGGTCGCGGGCCTGGATCTCTCCGAGGCCTATCTGGCCCAAGCCCGCAAGCGATCGGGCGTCGGTGGGATCCAGGCGAATGTCGAAGCTCTGCCATTCGCGGATTCTTCTTTGGACGCCGTGACTTGCGTCTACCTTTTCCACGAACTGCCGCCGCGCGTGCGGCCCGTCGTGGCGGCCAGCCTGGCGCGGGTGCTGAAACCCGGCGGCGTGCTGGTCTTCGTCGACTCGATCCAGCCGGTCGACACGCCAGACCTGGCGCGGCTGCTGGAGGCCTTCCCGGTCTATTTCCACGAGCCGTACTACGCGACCTACGCCGAAATCGACCTGCCGGCGCTGTTCGGGCAAACCGGGCTGCGGCTGATCGGCGAAGAGCGCGCCTTCCTGACCAAGGCGCTGCTGCTGGAGAAACCCGAGACCTGAGTTGCGTTGGCCGCTCCGCCTTGGCAAGCAAGGACCGGGGGCGGGGACGAAGCGCTTGCGCGATCAGGATGCTGGACGACGGTACGAGGCGCTGGACGGCCTGAGGGGCGTCGCGGCGATCGCCGTCATGCTGTACCACATCGGCGGCTGGACCGGCCGGCCCTGGCTGGCGGCGCATGGCTACCTGGCCGTCGACTTCTTCTTCTGCCTGTCGGGTTTCGTGCTGGCCCATGCCTACGGCCGGCGCGAGATCGGCTGGCTGGGCTACATGCGCGCCCGGCTGATCCGCTTATGGCCGCTGATCGCCATCACCATGCTGGCCGGGGCGGCGGTGACGATCGAGCATCGCGAGCGCGTGCCAGGCTGGATCGCGCTCGGCCTGCTGATGATCCCCAGGGTGTGGCCGGACGAGGCGATGTTCTCGCCGCTGTTTCCGTTGAACCCACCGACTTGGTCCCTGTTCCTAGAACTGGCCGCCAGCGCCCTGTGGTTCCCGTTGCGGCGGATCAGCGTCATGGGCCACGTGCTGCTGGTCGTGGGCTTCGGGTGCGCCATGGCCTTCATCAGCCACGGCATGGGCGGCGTGCAAACGGGCTGGGATCGCGCCACCTTCTGGATCGGCCTGCTCCGCACCGCCTTGCCATTTTTGCTCGGCTTCGGCTGCTACCGGATCCGAAGCCACGTCGCCGCGACCGTCCCGGTCTGGGCGCTGGCGATCGTGCTGGCGGTGGTGTTGAGTTTTCCGTGGACGCCGTTGAATTGGCTCTATGATTTCGCCTGCGTCAGTCTGGCCTTTCCGTTGATCGTGCTGGCCGGTCGGCGCGATCCCGACGGTCTCCTGGGCAAGATCTGTCGGGTCAGCGGGGCGATCTCTTACCCGCTCTACATCCTGCACTGGGTGGGCTGGGAGTTGATGCTGCGGCTCTACAAGGCGGTCGGCGGCCAGGGCTATCCGTGGCCCTTCGCCATCGTCTCGATGCTGGTCATCGTCCTGGGCGCCTGGGCGGTGCTCAAGGTCTATGACGAGCCCGTTCGCCGCCGGCTGCGCGCGCTCTAAAAAAATCGCGGCGCCATGTCGGATGCGGGCATAGTCCGCCGTCCTTGGAACGGGAGAGAGGATCGCCCATGCTCTACGCCATACTTTGCTACAACCAAGAAGACGTCATCTGCGCCTGGTCGAAGGAGCACAAGGACGGCGTGATGCAGAAGCTGATGACGGTCCAGCAGCGCCTGAGCCGAGAGGGGCGCCTTGGCCCCGTGGCGCGTCTGATGCCAACCACCGCCGCCACCACCCTGCGCAAGGACCGCGAGCCGGCCCTGGTGCTGGACGGCCCGTTCGCCGAGACCAAGGAACAGCTGCTGGGCTTCTACGTCGTCGACTGCGACTCGCTGGATGGCGCGTTGGAGATCGCCAAGGACCTGGGCAAGGCCAATCCCGGCGGCTCTTATGAGATCCGACCGATCGCGCTGTTTCAGCCCGGCGAGGCCGGAGGCGCTGGCGCGTGACCGATCTCGGTTGGATCGAGGGCGCCATCACCGCCGCCCGGCCTCAGGCCATGGCGGCGCTGCTGCGCTACTTCCGCGACATGGACGCGGCCGAGGAAGCGTTCCAGGACGCCTGCCTGCGCGCCTTGAAGGCGTGGCCCAAGAACGGGCCGCCACGCGATCCGACCGCCTGGCTGATCATGGTGGGCCGCAACGCGGCGATCGACGCGGTGCGCAAGTCCAGCCGCAACACGGCCTTGCCGCCCGAGGAACTGCTGTCCGATCTCGAGGACGCCGAGGCGGAGGCCGCTGAGCGCCTCGACGGTTCGCACTATCGCGACGACGTCCTGCGTCTGCTGTTCATCTGCTGCCATCCGGACCTGCCGGCCACCCAGCAGATCGCCCTGGCCCTGCGCATCGTCTCGGGCTTGTCGGTCAAGGAGATCGCCCGCGCTTTCGTGGTCGGCGAGGCGGCCATGGAGCAGCGGATCACCCGCGCCAAGGCCAAGATCGGGGCTGGCGACGCGTCGTTCGAGGCGCCGGGGCCGATCGAGCGCGCCGAGCGGTTCGCGGCCGTGGCCGCGATGATCTATCTGGTGTTCAACGAGGGCTATTCGGCCAGCGGCAAGGCGCTCGAAGCCAAGGGCGGGCTCTGCGACGAGGCCATCCGCCTGGCCCGCCTGCTGCTGCGGCTTTTCCCGGCCGAACCGGAGATGATGGGGCTGACGGCGCTGCTGCTTCTGCAGCACGCCCGTTCGGACGCCCGCTTCGACGCGGACGGCAACGCGATCCTGCTCGAGGAGCAGGACCGAAGTCTCTGGAATCGCAAGATGATCGGGGAGGGCCTGGCCTTGATCGACAAGGCCATGCTCAAGCGCGCTCCGGGTCCGTATCAGGTGCAGGCCGCGATCGCCGCCCTCCACGCCCGGGCCGCGAAGCCCGAGGATACGGACTGGGCCCAGATCGACATTCTCTACGCGACCCTGGAGGTCATGCAGCCGTCGCCGGTGGTCACGCTGAACCGCGCGGTCGCCGTCGCCAAGGTGCGTGGTCCCGAGGCCGCGCTCGAGATGATCGAGCCGCTGGGCGCGCGCCTCGACGGCTATTTCCACTATCACGGCGCACGGGGGGCGTTCCTGCTGCAGGCCGGCCGCAGGGACGAGGCGCGCCAAGCGTTCGACAAGTCGATCTCGCTGGCCAACACCGCCGCCGAAGCGGCCAATATCCGCCAGTATCTGGACCGCGTTTCGGCCGACGCCGAAAAATCGTCGATCTGAATGTCGGGAAGCGGACGTCCGGTCCGTCCTTGCTTCGAGGCCGCGGGACGCGGTCATCGCCACACGAAAAGGGACCGTCATGACCGAACAACCGCCGCAACTGACCGGGGTCGTCGCCTATATCAATCTGGAGGGCGCCGCCGAGGCGTCGGCCCTGTACCAGCGCGCCTTGGGCGCGCGCGAACTGGTGCGCATGCCCTACAAGGACGAAGACGGTCGGCTGATCCATTGCCACCTGGAGATCAATGGCGGCAACCTGATGATCAGCGACTTCTTCCCGGAACACGGGTTCGATCCGGAGAAGCCGCAGGGCTACACCCTGCACCTACAGGTCCCCGACGTGGACGCCGCCTGGGCGCGGGCGGTGGAAGCCGGCTTCGAGGTCGTCATGCCGATCCAGTTGATGTTTTGGGGTGATCGCTACGGCCAGTTGAAGGACAAGTTCGGCGTGCGTTGGTCGCTGGCGACCACGCCCAAAGCGTAAGAACAACAAAGGGAGAGGGCTCATGTTGAAGATCGTACTGCTGGTCATCGTCGTCGCCATCGTGGGCGTGCTGGGTTACGCGGCCACGCGGCCGAGCGACTTCGTGGTGACGCGGACCGCCGTGATCAATGCGTCGCCGGAAAAGCTGTCTGGCATGGTCGAGGACTTCCACCAGTGGGGCGCCTGGTCGCCCTGGGAGAAGATGGATCCGGCCATGAAGCGGACCTATGGCGGTCCGGCCAAGGGCGTGGGGGCGTCCTACGCCTGGGTGGGCAACGACAAGGTCGGCTCGGGTAGCATGAAGATCGAAAGGGTCGAGCCGGGTCGCGAGGTCGTTTTCGGCCTGCACTTCGTCAAGCCGTTCAAGGCCGACAACCTGGGCCGTTTCACATTCCAACCCGAGGCGACCGGGACCAAGGTCGTCTGGTCCATGGAGGGCAAGAACCCCTACATCGCCAAGCTGATGGGACTGTTCTTCGACATGGACAAGATGATCGGCAAGGACTTCGAGACCGGCCTGGCCAACATGAAGGTGGCCGCCGAAAAGCAAGCCTGACCAAGGGCGTGGCGGCGCGCGGCGTCGTCACGCATCGGTCCAGGATGATCTCGTCGATCGAGCCTTTGGTCGTCGCGGCGCGCCGCATCGGGCGAAGTATGTTCTTGTTATGTTCTGATCGCCGATGCATAGTCGCGGCATGGTCGAGACCGCGAAATTGAAGCCGGCGCCCCGGGGGCGCGGCGCGAAGTCCAATCGAACCGGGCGTTTCGAAGCGCAGGCCCGCGAAGCCTTCGACGACGGTTGGGGCGAGGAGGAAGAACCCAAGCAGTTGAAAACCGAACTGCAGCCGATGAAGTCGCGCACGATCATCGCCCGCAACCAGAGCCCGGACGTCGGCTTCGATCGCTCGATCAATCCCTATCGCGGCTGCAGTCACGGCTGCATCTACTGCTATGCGCGGCCCAACCATGCCTATCTGGGACTGTCCCCAGGCCTGGATTTCGAGAGCAAGATCTTCTTCAAGCCGCACGCCGGCGAGTTGCTGGAGAAGGAGTTGGCCAAGCCTAGCTACAAGCCGGCGACGATCCATATCGGCGGCGACACCGATCCGTATCAGCCCGACGAGAAGCAACTGCGGGTGACGCGGCAGATCATCGAGGTGCTGGACCGCTACAGCCACCCGTTCACGATCATCACCAAGTCGGCCCTGATCCTGCGCGATCTGGACGTGCTCGGGGCCATGGCGGCGCGGAAGCTGACCCGGGTGGCAATCTCGATCACGACGCTGGACCGGCGGCTGGCCCGCAGCATGGAGCCGCGCGCCGCGACGCCGGGCAAGCGGATCGAGGCGGTCCGACGCCTGACCGAGGCGGGAATTCCGGTCACGGTGATGTTCGCTCCGGCCATTCCCGGCCTCAACGACCACGAGGTCGAGGCGGTGCTGGAGGCCTCGGCCAAGGCTGGCGCGCGCGGGGCGGGCTATGTGGCCCTGCGCCTGCCGCGCGAGATCGCTCAGCTGTTCCAGGAATGGCTGGAGACCGATCACCCGGACCGAGCCCGCAAGGTCATGTCCCTGGTGCGCCAGATCCGCTCCGGCGAGGTCTATCGCGCGGCCTGGGGCGAGCGGATGGTCGGCGACGGGCCGGTGGCCGAGGTGCTGCGCCAACGCTTCCACCTGGCGGTCAAGAAGTTCGGCCTGGATCAACCCTGGGCGCCGCTGGACGCCAGCCAGTTCACGCCGCCGAGGCCACGGAGCGCGCAGATGGATCTGTTCGGGTAGTCGTGGTGGGCGCGCGAACCCTTGACCAGGCGTCGCCGCCTCGCCAAGCAGAGCCATGATTTCCGTCGTTCTCGTCGCTTCCGAAGACCTGCCGGGCCTCGCCGCCCAGATGGCCATGCTGGTGCCCGCCGCCGTGGACGGCCTCGTCAAGGAGGTGATCCTGGTCGGGAGCGGCGAGCCGGGTGTCGAGGCCCTGGCCGAGGACAGCGGCGCGCGCCTGGTGACGACATCGGATGACATTGGCGCGAGGCTGTCGGCTGGGGCGGCCGTGGCGCGCGGTGACTGGATCCTGACCCTGAGGTCGGCTCCCGCGCTCCGGGAGGGCTGGCGTGAGCCGATCGAGAAGCACCTGGCGGGCGGGGCGGGGGCGCCGGCTTGCCTGACCGCTCCGGGCGGTCTGCTGAGCAAGCTATCGCCGCGCCTGCACGGCGTGCTGGTGCGACGTCTGGAATGGCCCACCGGCGGTCGTGACGAAAAGGCGCTCGTGAAGGCCCTCAAGGCCAAGCGCCTCGACTATTGAGAACACCTCATCCGCCCATCCTCGTGATAGCGAGATGGCGTGTTCAGGGGTGGGCCTGCGCCAGCTGGGTCATCAGCTGATCAATCGAAGTCGGCGCCGCCACCTGCGGGTCCAGCCGGAAATCCACCGTCCGCGCGCCCGAGGCCACGGCGTCCAGGGTCTTGTTCTCGGCGCCCATCAATTGGCGATAGGTCCAATAGCTGGCCATCACCTTCTCGACGTAGTTGCGCGTCTCCTTGTACGGCAGGCTCTCGATCAGCAGCAGGGTGTCGCAGTCCGCGCCCAGCTGGGCCGCCGTGCGGTTCAGCGTCGCCGGGCCGCCATTGTAGGCCGCCACGGCGCGCAGCAGGTCGGGGCTCTTGACGCCGCGATCCATAAGCCAGGTGAAATAGTCCTGTCCGGCCCTTAGGTTATAGGCTGGGTCGAACAGCGGGCTGTTGTCGGCCAGCAGCTTGTCGTCGCCGACCACATCGGCGGCCGAGGATGGACGCACCTGCATCAGGCCCATGGCGCCGGCGGCCGAGACCGCCATCGGATCGAAGCGGCTCTCCTGGCGCACCAGCGCATAGACCATGGCCTTGTCGATGGTGAAGCCCCCGACCGGATCCAGCGGGGGCAGGGGGTAGTCCTCCCCGCCGACCCGACGCACCGGGCGTCCGGCGTTCAGCGGGGCGTTGGCGTTCAGCGCCAGGGCCAGGGCGGTCCAATCGTCGCGCAGTTCCTGGGTGTCGGCCAGCGACAGGCCGGCGCGCAATTCCATCCCCGCTTCACGCCAGCGGCCGATCTGGGCCAGGGCCGAAGCGCGGCGGGCGCGGGGATCGTCGCGGACCAGCCGCTCCAGCGAGGCGCTGTCGGGGCCGACATAGCTGGCGCGGGTCAGCAGGCTGGCGATCGGGTCGTAGCTCTCTTCGGCGACCGTCGCGCCGGTCATGGCGAGCTGGCGCACGGCGATCATGCCGTAGAAGGTGTGGGGCGAACGCGCCGCCTCGCTCAGAAGAGCCTGGGCGTCGCGGCCGCGGCCGGCCTGGCTGGCCACGCGGGCGGCCCAGAAGGCGCCGGCGGCGCGCAGCCACTCGTCTTCGTGCTCGTCGTGGGCGACCTGTTCGAAAAAGGTCTGGGCCGTGCGGGCGTCGCCCAAGCGGTAGGCCGAGAGGCCCGCGATCCAGGTCTCGCCGCCGGCGACGGCCAGGGTCAGGGCCTTCTGCACGTCACCGGAATAATAGGCCTCGCGGGCGGCGCGGCCCTTGTCGGCGGGCGGCGGGGCGCTTTCGTCGCCGATGAAGAGTTCCGGCACGGGCGGCGCGGCGACGCGCTTGCCGGCCGGCCTGCGCTTGACGGCCAGGGCGTAGACGCGGTCGGCGCCGGCTTCGTCCGCGTAGGCGCGCAGCCACTGGGTCAGGTCGTCGTATCCGGCCGAGTACCGCGTCGGATGCATGATCTTGGCGAAGGCCAGGCGGCCGGCCAGGCTGTGGTCCCGGGCGTTGGCGAAGGCCGCCTCGGCGGCGTCGAAGTCGCCCCGATCGCTCGCGGCGAAGGCGGCGCGATACGAGCGGACGTCATCCGGGCTCAAAGGGTCGAGGGCGCCAGCGCGCGCGACCAAGGCGGTCGCGCACAGCAAAAGGGCCGAAAGAACGGCCAGAGGGCGTGCCCAAAGCTGCAAAAACGTTTCGCGCTCCCCCACAGGCGCGCGTCCCCCGTTCCAACTGGTCGGACGTTGTTTTAGTTCGGACGGTCCGGGCGATCAAGTCGCTCGGTCAGCGTCAGAAGGTCCTGCCAGGCCTTCTTCTTCTGAGCGGGCGTGCGCAGCAGGAACGCCGGGTGCAGGGTCGGCATGGCCGGCAGCTCGAGGGTCTTGTCCTCGGACGTCCATTCGAACCAGCGGCCGCGCATCGACAGGATGCCTTCGTCGCGCTTCAGCATGGCCTTGGCCGAGGCCCCGCCGGCCAGCAGAAGCATCTTCGGCTTCACCAGGGCGATGGCGCGCTCGACGAACGGAGCGCAGACGGCCTGTTCCTGCGGCGTCGGCGTACGGTTGCCGGGCGGGCGCCAAAAGACGGTGTTGGTGATGAAGACGCGCTCTTCCAGGCCGGCGGCCTTCAGCATGCGGTCCAGCAGCTTGCCGGCCCGGCCGACGAACGGCTGGCCTTGAGCGTCCTCGTCGGCCCCAGGGCCTTCGCCGATCACCATCAGCGGCGCGTCGGCGACGCCGCGCGAGAAGACGGCCTGCTTGGCGCCCTGGGTCTTGAGGGGGCAGCCGTCGAAGGCGGCGATGGCGGCGGCCAGGCTTTCGAGGTCATTGCAAGCGGCGGCGGCCGCCCTGGCCGCGACGATCGCCGAGCCAACGTCTGGCCCGCGCGCGATGGCGAGGCCGGGGCGCGAGACCGGCGGCGGGGGAGGCGGGGGCTGGCTTCTGGCCCGCAACATCGCCGCGCCCTCGGCGAGGCGGTCGATCGGCGCGTCCACGTACGAAACGTCGACGCCCGCGTCGGCCCAGAAGGCCAGCAGGCTTTCGACGGCGCGTTGATCGACGGCGAGGCTCATGACACCGTAATTAAAGCCTGGCGGCCAAAAGTGTGAGCGGTTTTGGCGCTCGCCACGCTCTAAAAGTAAAAGGCCGAGCTTGCCTGCGGCAGGCTTGGGCGCGGAACGGCACTGGGCTCTACGCTGCGACGCAGCAAAAAAATAGGATCAGGTGCTTGACCGCCATCGCGTCACGTTCGGATAAGCTGTGATTCAAACAGTCATAAGAGGGGCCGAAGGGCCCAGCCGGGAGACCCCATGAGCGAAGACCTCGAACGCGAGTCGATGGAATACGACGTCGTCATCGTCGGCGGCGGTCCCGCGGGTCTTTCGGCGGCGATCCGTCTCAAGCAGCTGGCCGCCAAGGCCGGGACCGAGATCTCGGTGGCGCTGCTGGAAAAGGGCTCGGAAGTCGGCGCCCACATCCTGTCGGGCGCGGTGATCGATCCCAAGGGCCTAGCCGAGCTTTTCCCGAACTGGAAGGAAGAGGGCGCGCCGCTGGAGACGCCGGTCACCAAGGACCGCTTCAAGCTGCTGGGCCCGCAGGGCGAACTGTCCCTGCCGATGTTCGCCATGCCGCCGTTCATGCACAACCACGGCTGCTACATCGCCTCGCTGGGCAATCTGACCCGCTGGCTGGCGGGCAAGGCCGAAGAGCTGGGCGTCGAGATCTATCCGGGCTTCGCCGCCTCGGATCTGGTCTGGAACGACGACGGTTCGGTCAAGGGCGTGGTGGTCGGCGTGGTCGGCATCGCCAAGGACGGCCATCACAAGCCGGATTTCCAGCCGGGCATGGAGCTGCACGGCAAGTACGTGTTCATCGCCGAGGGCGTGCGCGGCTCGCTGGCCAAGCAGCTGATCGCCAAGTTCAAGCTGGATGAGGGCAAGTCACCCCAGAAGTACGGCATCGGCATCAAGGAGCTGTGGCAGGTCCCGCCCGAGCAGCACCAGCCGGGTCTGGCCGAGCACACCACCGGCTGGCCGCTGGACAACAACACGGGCGGCGGCAGCTTCATGTACCACTTCGGGGACAACTACGTGTCCATCGGCTACGTGGTGCACCTGAACTACAAAAACCCGTGGATCTCGCCGTTCGACGAGTTCCAGCGCTTCAAGCAGCACCCGGGCGTCAAGCCCTATCTGGAAGGCGGCAAGCGCATCGCCTACGGCGCGCGGGCCATCACCGAGGGCGGCTACCAGTCGGTGCCGAAGCTGACCTTCCCGGGCGGGGCGCTGATCGGCTGCTCGGCCGGCTTCGTCAACGTGCCGCGCATCAAGGGCAGCCACAACGCGGTCAAGACCGGCATGCTGGCCGCCGAGGCCGCCTATGCGGCGGTGCAGGAAGGCCGCGCCAGCGACGAACTGATCGCCTACCAGACAGCCTACGAGAAGTCGTGGGTGGCCAAGGAACTCAAAGTCGTCCGCAACGCCAAGCCGATGTTGGGCAAGTTCGGCACGGCGCTTGGCGGCGCGATCAGCATGTTCGACATGTGGTGCACGCACCTGTTCGGCGGTTTCTCATTCTTCGGCACGATGAAGCACGAGAAGACCGACGCGGCCTCGACGGGCCTGGCCAAGGACTTCCAGCCGATCGTCTATCCCAAGCCCGACGGCGTGATCAGCTTCGACAAGCTGTCGTCAGTGTTCCTGTCGGCCACCAACCACGAGGAAGACCAGCCGGCGCACCTGAAGCTAAAGGATCCGTCGATCCCGATCGCGGTCAACCTGCCGAAGTATGGCGAGCCGGCGCGTCTCTACTGCCCGGCCGGCGTCTACGAGGTGCTCTACAACGAGCAGGGACAGGACCCGCGTTTCCAGATCAACGCCCAGAACTGCGTCCACTGCAAAACCTGCGACATCAAGGATCCGTCGCAGAACATCGTCTGGACCACGCCGGAAGGCGGCGGCGGACCGAACTATCCCAACATGTGACGATCACGGCCTCTCGGTCCCGTCCGGGAGGCTTTTTCTTGCGGACCGTCTCGAAACCTCCGAGGGTGACGGGATGACGCGTATCAAAGTCCTGCTCGCCTGCGTTTCCGTCTCGGTCCTGGCCGCCTGCGCCGCCGCTCCCGGGGACGTGATGTTGCGAGGGCCGGTCAATGCCGGTTCGCCCCTGTTCGACACCCGCACCTCTTACGGCCAGTTCCTGGCGGGGCAGGCGGCCCTGCGCGACGGCAAGTCGAAGGAAGCCGCCACCTATTTCGGCACGGCCGCCGTGCTGGGCGACGATCCTGGCGTGATTGGCGAGCGCTCGTTCACGGCCTTGCTGCTGGCCGGCGACATCAGCCGGGCCGCGCTCGCCGCCCCGACCGGTCCGGACGCCAACGAAGCGATCAAGCGCCTGGGCGTGCTGACCCGCGTCGTGGAAGCCATCGCCGTCGGCAAGGGCAAGGACGCCCAGCTGATCCTGAAGGGTGATCCGCTCGGCTTCCCGCACCAGCAGGCCGCCGCGCTGCTGGCGCCCTGGGCCGCCGCCGCGGCCGGAGACGCGGAAGGCGCGATCGTTCAGCCGAGCCTGCGCACCGACAAGCTGGTCCAGTATTTCGGCCAACAGGGCCAGGCGCGCCTGTTCGAGCGCGCCAAGCGCTATGACGAGGCGGAGACCGACTACAAGGCCCTGACCGCCACGACGGCGACGGCCAGCATCTTCACCCTCGACTACGGCGCGTTCCTGGAGCGCCGCAAGCGCCATGCCGACGCCGTGGCCCTCTACGACACGGCCCTGCGTTCGGCGCCGAACGACATGGGCCTGCAGCGCGCCCGCGCCCGCGCCCTCGCCAAGGGCGCGCCGCCGCCGTTGCCAAGCATCCGCCAGGGCGCGGCCGAGGGGCTGGTCGCCTGCGCCGCCACCTTCGCCGGCGAACGCCAAGCTCAGTTCGCCCTGGCCTATCTCCGCCTGGCTCTGCGGCTGGATCCCACGCGCGACGAGGCCTGGGTCCTGGTCGGCGATCTCCTGAACCAGAGCGACGACCGGCAAGGCGCGATCGAGGCCTACGGCCACGTGCCGCCCGGCTCGCCGCACTACGCCTCGGCCCAGAGCAAGAGCGCCTGGGCGTGGAACGACCTGGGCGACAAAGCCAAGGCGCTGGAGGTGGCGCGCTCGGCCGCCGCGGCCGCGCCGAACGACCGCGACGCGGGCGTGGCGCTGGCCGACCTGCTGCGCGCCGGCGGCCAGTGGAGCGAGTCCGTGGCCGTGCTGGACCCGATCATCGCCCGCGAAACGACCACGCCCGATTGGCGGCTGCTGTACTTGCGCGCCGTGGCCCTCGAGCAGGCCAAGCGCTGGCCCGAGGCCGAACGCGATCTGCGATCGGCCCTGAAGATCAATCCCGACGAACCGGAGTTGCTGAATTTCCTCGGCTATTCCTGGATCGACCGCAACGAGCACCTGCCCGAGGCGCTGGCCATGGTCCAGAAGGCCGTCAACGCGCGACCGCAGTCGGGGGCCATGCTCGACTCGCTGGGCTGGGCCTACTACCGGTTGGGTGACTACAAGACCGCGGTCGAAAAGCTGGAGGCGGCCGTCGAGATGGAGCCGGGCGATCCCGACGTGAACGGCCACCTGGGCGACGCCTATTGGAAGATCGGTCGCAAGACCGAGGCGGAGTTCCAGTGGCGGCGGGTCCTCAGCCTCGAGCCCGACGACAAGCAGAAGGCCGAGGCCGAGGCCAAGCTGACGAACGGCCTGGCCCCCACCGGCGCGGCGGCGGTCAAGTCGACGGTCGTCCACAACTGAGCTATCGAGCCCCAGAGTCTGTCGAGTTCAGATGGAATCATCTGGACTCGATAAACAGGCTCTAGATTCAAGAGTTTAGAGCGCGTTTAAGGGCGAAACCGCTTACACTTTCGCCCAACGCGCTCTAGCCTTTTCCAGCTGAGCTTCGAGATCCATGCGGCTTTCCGCCTTCGCCCCGGCCAAGGTCAATCTGTTCCTGCACGTGGGCGGGCCGGACGCCGAGGGCTATCACCCGATCTCAAGCCTGATGGTGTTCGCCGATGTCGGCGACCACGTAGTCATTCAGCCTAGCGACGCGCCGGCCTTCGAGACCGCCGGCCCCTTCGGCGGCGCGATCCCCGCCGACGGAGACAACCTGGTCGTCCGCGCGGCCGGGGCCTTTCACGCCAGGCTGGGCGGGCCGGTCCCGCCGTATCGGTTGATCCTCGACAAGCGCCTGCCGATCGCGGCCGGCCTGGGCGGCGGTTCCAGCGACGCCGGCGCGGCCCTGAAGCTGCTGCGCGACGCCTTGGCGCCCAATCTGTCCGATGCCGATCTGGAACCGATCGCGGCCGGCCTGGGCGCCGACGGCGCGGCCTGCCTGCGCGCCACGGCGCTGATGGCCGAGGGACGCGGCGAGATCCTGTCGCCCGCGCCGAGATTGCCTGAGCTGCACGCGGTGCTGGTCAATCCCCGCGCGCCGTCGCCAACCGGCGCGGTCTATCGCGCCTATGACGCGGCCGTGCATCCGGACGGCGCGGCGCGGCCGTTCCTGCCGTCCGACCTGGAGAGCGCCGAGGAGGTCGCCGGCTGGCTGGCCGCGGCCACGCGGAATGACCTCGAGGCGCCAGCGGTCGCTCTGGAGCCGTTGATCGGCGAAGTGCTGGACGTCCTGCGCGACGAGCCCGAAAGTCTGCTTGTCCGGATGTCGGGTTCGGGGGCGACCTGCTTCGCCCTCTGCGCCGGCGATATCGAGGCGGAGGGTCTGGTCGAGCGCCTGGAGGCGATGCGGCCGGACTGGTGGGTGCGGCGCTGCCGCCTGAGCTAGGAGTTCTGGATGAAGCGCCGTGATGTTCTCGCCGGTCTCGGGACCCTGGCCGCCGCGCCGGGCGTAGCGCAGGCCCAGGTCCTGAATCTCGCGCCGGCTCCGATTGTGCCCGGGGCCGGCGACGTGCTCGTTAGCCTGGAGACCAGTCTCGGCGCGATCGTCATCGCCTTGAAGGTCAAGCAGGCGCCGGTGACCACGGCCAACTTCCTGCGCTACGTCGACGACAAGCGTTATGACGGGTCGTCGTTCTGGCGCGCCGCCAAGGCGCCCAGCTCCGTCGACTACGGCTTGATCGAAGGCGGGCTGCAGGGCGATCCGAAGAAGGTGCTGCCGCCGATCGCCCACGAACCCACGACCCAGACCGGCCTGCGCCATGTCGACGGGACGATCTCCCTGGCCCGCCGGGAGCCGGGGACCGGCGATTCCGACTTCTTCATCTGCATCGGCGAGGCCTCGTACCTGGACGCCAACCCCGCGGCGCAGGGCGACAACCTGGGGTTCGCCGCCTTCGGTCAGGTGGTGAAGGGCATGGAGGTGGTCCGCAAGATCCTGAACCTGCCGACGCCGGGCGCGGCGATCAATCCGGTGATGCAGGGCCAGATGCTGGATCCGGTGGTTCCGATCGTCGCCGCGCGTCGGCTCTAGAGTATCGTCCGCGCCAGCAGCGCCACGCCGCTGGCGGCCGGAGCCAGCAGGAGCTGGGCTCGCACCGTGCCAGCCACGCGGCTGCCAGCGAACCACACGACCTCGCGGTGAAAATGGAAAGGGCGCGGAAGGTTTCCCTTCCGCGCCCCTTCGTCTTTCAATGGGAACTACGCCAGCCTTAGCTGTGGTAGGCGCGTTCGCCGTGTTCCGAGATGTCCAGGCCTTCTTCCTCGGCTTCCGGCGAAGCCTTCAGGCCGATGACCAGCTTGATCAGGAAGAAAACGATGGCCGAAGCCACGGCCGACCAGATGATCGTCACGCCGACGGCCTTGGCCTGGATCAGCAGTTGGGCGATCGGCTCGTACGAGGCCAGGGCGTCGCAGGTCGACAGGTCGCCGTCCTTGCCGCAGGTGGTGTAGTCGACGATGCCGGCGCCGCCCCAGGCGGGGTTGACCAGCAGGCCGGTGGCCAGGGCGCCGACCATGCCGCCGATGCCGTGGATGCCGAAGGCGTCCAGGCTGTCGTCATACTTCAGCGCGTTCTTCACGATCGAGCAGAAGAAGATGCAGATCGGCGACACGATCAGGCCCAGGATCAGCGAGCCCATCGGGCCGGCGAAGCCAGCCGCGGGGGTGACGGCGACGAGGCCGGCGACGACGCCCGAGGCCAGGCCGAGGGCCGACGGCTTCTTGCGGGTGACCCACTCGACGACGATCCACGACAGACCCGCGGCGGCGGTGGCGACGAAAGTGTTGATCATGGCCAGCGAGGCGTAGCCATTCGATTCCAGGTTCGAGCCGGCGTTGAAGCCGAACCAGCCCACCCACAGCAGTCCAGCGCCGACCAGGGTCAGGGTCAGGGAGTGCGGCGGCATCGGCTCCTTGCCGTAGCCTTGACGCTTGCCCAGGATCAGGGCGCCGACCAGCGCGGCGATGCCGGCGTTGATGTGGACGACGGTGCCGCCGGCGAAGTCCAGGGCGCCGAAGCCCCAGAGCAGACCCGATTGGATCTTCGCGCCGGCCGGGAGCAGGGCGACGGCGTCGGGACCCGGCCACCACCAGACCATGTGGGCGATCGGATAGTACGACAGCAGCGGCCACAGAACGGCGAAGGCGACGATGGCGGCGAACTTCATGCGCTCGACCAGCGAACCGACCACGAGGGCGGCCGTGATGGCCGCGAAGGTCGACTGGAACGAGATGAAGGTGAATTCGGGGATCACGACGCCGGTCGAGAACGTCGCCACGTTGCTGGCGGGTGTCACGTCCTTGAGGAACAGGCGTCCCAGACCGCCGACGAAGCTGTCCCAGCTGCCGCCATCGGTGAAGGCGAAGCTATAGCCCCACAAGACCCAGGCGACGAAGCCGATGATGGCGACCGTCGAGACCTGCATCATGACCGACAGCATGTTCTTGGCGCGCACGAGGCCGCCGTAGAACAGGGCCAGGCCCGGAAGGATCATCAGCAGGACGAGGAGCGAGGAGGTGAGCATCCACGCGTTGTCGCCCTTGTCGTTCTTGTCGACGATGGCGGGCGCGGGAGCCGCGGCGGGGGCGGGCGTCGCGGCTGGGGCCGGGGCGGCGGCGGGCGCGGCGGCGGCGGCGGCCGGCGCGGGCGCGGCTTCCTGGGCGAAGGCGGTCGCCCCCAGCGGAGCCCCCGCCAGGGTCGCGGCGAGCATAAGCCCAGCCAGCGGTTTGAAGGTGAGTTTCATCGTCGGTATCCCCTTTTCCCGATGCGTTACAGAGCGGCCGAGCCGGTTTCGCCGGTGCGGATGCGGACGGCTTCCTCGACGTTGAGCACGAAGATCTTGCCGTCGCCGATCTTGCCGGTGGCCGCGGCGGCCTTGACCGCCTCGACGGCCTTGGCGGCGGACGCGTCGTCGACGACCGCTTCGAGTTTCACTTTCGGCACGAAATTCACCTGGTATTCGGCGCCCCGGTAGATCTCGGTCTGGCCCTTTTGGCGGCCGTAGCCCTTCACTTCCGAAACCGTCAGACCTTCGACGCCGGCGGCGACGAGCGCTTCGCGCACCTCATCCAGCTTGAAGGGTTTGACGACCGCTATGATCAGTTTCATCCGCCTTGCTCCGACCCGCTGAAGCACGGGCTTGCTTTGCTTGGTTGTCAGAAGCGGAAAACCGCCCCCAGTTTGATCACCGCCGACGCCGCCGCTACGCGCTGCATCGTTTCCCCGGCAGCGGCCACGCTATCGGCGACGGTTCCATGACGGGGCTTGCGGGCAAGGTTTTGGAAAGGAAATAGGCAAGGCGCCTAAAATCTGTGCGAACAGCGCTGCATTTGCGTCAGAAACGGGCGATTCCGCCCCACGGGGCGGTGGTGGCGCGAGGGCGCCCCTTTGCCTAGGTTGCGAGAATCCCCATCGCCCCCTGCCGGAGTTCCCCGACATGCCGCCTCTCGTTATGAAGATCGCGCCCTGGCTGCTGCTGGTCATGTCGAACGTCTTCATGACGTTCGCTTGGTACGGTCACTTGAAGGGCAAGCCGATGGCGCTGCCCGTGGCGATCCTGTCCAGCTGGCTGATCGCGCTTCCCGAATATCTGTTGGCGGTCCCGGCTAACCGGATCGGGCATCACATGTATTCGACAGCGCAGCTGAAGGTAGGGCAGGAGGTCATCACCTTGTTGGTCTTCACGATGTTCTCATATTTCTACCTCGGCGAGGCGATAAAGTGGTCTACGCTTGCCGGTTTCGCGTTGATCGTCTGTGGCGTGGCGCTGGTGTTCTTTTTCAGGTGAAGCTTCGATGTGATCACGACGCCGTGATCACGGAACCGAGTCCCCGGTCCGGGCGTACACCGCTCGAACCGAGAGGAACTCGACCATGTCCACCAAGCGTCTCCTGACCGCCGCCGCGGCCATCGCCCTGCTGGCTGGCGCCGCCCATGCTCAAGCCGTGACCGCCTCGGCGCCCGCCACGCAGGCGCCGGCGGCGGCCTCGCCCGTCGTCGCCAAGGGCGACCTGATCGACACCGCCACGGCCTCTGGCCAATTCACCACCTTCCTGAAGGCGGTCTCGGCCGTGAACTTGACCAGCGTCCTGAAGACCAATCAGAACCTGACCCTGTTCGCCCCGACCGACGCGGCCTTCGCGGCCCTGCCGGCCGGCGAACTGGACAAGCTGATGCTGCCCGAGAACGGGCCGCTGCTGCAGAAAGTGCTGACCTATCACCTGATCAACGCCAAGGTGGACTCCACCAAGATCAAGGGCGCCAAGGGTGAAGTGAAAAGCGTCGAGGGCTCCTCGCTGCTGCTCGACGGCAGCGGGGCCACCCCGATGGTCGACGGCGCCGCCATCACCCAGACCGACGTGATGGCCAGCAACGGCGTCCTCCACGTCGTCGACAAGGTGCTGCTGCCCAAGGACGTCCCGGGCCTGCAGGCCTTGGCGGCCCCGTCAGCGACCGACGCCGGCGCGACGATGAACGTGGCTGCCAACGAGCAGACCGCGCCGCCCGCGCCGGCGGATCAAACCACGACGGCGACCACCACCACGGCCGCGCCGACCTCGACCACCGACATGGCCGCCGATCCGGCCGCCTCGCCGTCGGCCACCGCCGCCCCGGCGGCCGGGGTGAACTCGTCGGGCGTCGTGCCCGTCTCGTCGCAGTCGCCGGACGCTCAGGCCTCGCTGAAGGCGGGCGACCCCAATGTCGTCTCCAACCCCCCGGTCGCCGACACCCGCGAGAACCGCGCCAAGTACGGCGCGCCGATGTCGAACGCCGGCAAGCGCACCGCGCCCAAGGGCAACTAATTCACGGGCCGGCCTTTTCGGCTTTCTTGCTGGTCGCGCGTTGGGCGGCGAAACCGCTCACACTTTCGCCTGACGCGCTCCGGACATCGCTTGAAGCAGCAGTCGGCGGGCCCTATGGTCCGCCGACTTTTTTCTAGGCCTGCTTCGATTGATGTCGCGCGAAAAACCCAAGTCCTTCCAAAGCCTGATCCTGACGCTCCATGACTATTGGAGCCGGCAGGGCTGTATCATCCTGCAGCCGCACGACGTGGAGGTGGGGGCGGGGACTCTGCACCCGGCCACGGTTCTGCGCGCCCTGGGCCCCAAGCCGTGGAACGCGGCCTATGTGCAGCCCTCGCGCCGCCCTGGTGACGGGCGCTATGGCGAGAACCCCAACCGCCTACAGCACTATTATCAGTACCAGGTGATCCTGAAGCCGAACCCCGAGAACATGCAGGACCTGTATCTCGGCTCGCTGGAAGCGATCGGCCTCGATTTGCGCACCCACGACATCCGCTTCGTCGAGGACGACTGGGAAAACCCGACGGTCGGCGCCTGGGGCCTGGGCTGGGAAGTCTGGTGCGATGGCATGGAAGTCAGCCAATACACCTACTTCCAGCAGGTCGGCGGCCTGGACGTCTCGCCGGTGGCCGGCGAGCTGACCTACGGCCTGGAACGCCTGGCCATGTACGTGTTCGGCGTCGACAACGTCTATGACCTGCCGTTCAACGACCCCGACTCGCCGCTGGGCGCGACGACCTATGGCGACGTGTTCCTGGAGAACGAGCGCCAGCAATCGGAAGCCAATTTCCACGGCTACGACGTCTCGGTGCTGAAGCAGCAGTTCGAGCAGATGGAAGCGCAGGTCCCGCTGATGCTGGCCCGCTCGTACCAGGACAAGGCCCTGGTGCTGCCCGCCTACGACATGGTCCTCAAGGCCAGCCACCTCTTCAACCTGATGAACGCCCGCGGCGCGATCGCCGTTGCCGAGCGCGCCAGCTACATCGGTCGCATCCGCGACCTTTGTAAGCTGTGCGCCAGCGCCTGGGTCGATCAGCAGGAAGCCGCGTAAGTTAGATGCCCCAACTTCTCCTCGAACTGTTCTCGGAAGAGATCCCCGCCCGCATGCAGGCCCAGGCCGCCAAGGACCTGGAGCGCATGGCGCGCGAGCACCTGGCCGCCGCCGGCTTCCTGCCCGAGGCCCTGAAGACCTTCGCCG
The DNA here is from genome assembly GCF_040545685.1 of Caulobacter sp. 1776. Taxonomy (NCBI): domain Bacteria; kingdom Pseudomonadati; phylum Pseudomonadota; class Alphaproteobacteria; order Caulobacterales; family Caulobacteraceae; genus Caulobacter; species Caulobacter sp. 1776. The sequence continues at coordinate 114,191 of NZ_JBEPMI010000008.1, read as the reverse complement.
GCCCGCGCCGCCTGACCCTGGTGGCCGAAGGCCTGCCGCTGGCCCAGGCCGACCGCAAGGAAGAGCTCAAAGGGCCCCGCGTCGGCGCCCCGCCGCAGGCCATGGAAGGTTTCCTGCGCAAGGCGGGCCTGACCCAGGACCAGCTGGTCGAGCGCGACGGCGTCTACATGGCCTTCATCGAGAAGAAGGGCCGCCCGACGCCGGAAATCGTCGCCGAGATGGTCGAGGCCATCGTCCGTGGCTTCCCGTGGCCCAAGTCGATGATCTGGGGGACCAAGAAGCTGCGCTGGGTGCGGCCGCTGAAGCGGATCCTGTGCGTGCTGGACCGCGAGGTCGTGCCGTTCGCCATCGAGGGCATCGAGAGCGGCGACATCACCGAAGGCCACCGCTTCATGGGCGACGCGAAACCGTTCCAGGCGCGGGACTTCGACGAGTACGTGGCCGGCCTCGAAGCCCACTACGTCGTGCTCGACGTCGAGGAGCGCAAGCAGCGCATCCTCGAGGGCTGCAAGACCCTGTGCTTCGCGCGTCATCTCGAACTGGTCGAGGACCAAGGGCTTCTGGAAGAAGTCGCGGGCCTGGCCGAATGGCCGACGCCGGTGCTGGGCGACATGGACCCGGTGTTCCTGAGCCTGCCGCCCGAAGTGATCCGCACCTCGATGCGCACGCACCAGAAGTACTTCGCCGTCCGCAAGGCGGGCGAAGAGGGCCTGGCCCCGCACTTCATCACCATCGCCAACATCCAGGCCGCCGACGGCGGCGCGGTGATCGCGGCCGGCAACGCCAAGGTGCTGTCCTCGCGCCTGTCCGACGCCCGCTTCTTCTGGGACGAGGACGTCAAGGTCGGCTTCGAGCCCTGGCTGGAGAAGCTCAACGGCGTGACCTTCCACGCTAAGCTGGGCACCATGGCCCAGCGCGTCGAGCGCATCGTCGCCCTGGCCGGCGAGATCGCCCCGCTGGTCGGCGCGGACGTCGAGAAGACCAAGGAAGCCGCGCGCCTGGCCAAGGCGGATCTCGCCTCGCAGATGGTCGGCGAGTTCCCCGAGCTGCAGGGGATCATGGGCGGCTACTACGCTCGCAAGTTCGGCCTGGACGGCGAGATCGCCGACGCCGTGCGGGATCACTACAAGCCGCAGGGGCCTTCAGACGCGGTGCCGACCGCGCCGGTCAGTGTGGCGGTGGCGCTGGCGGATAAGCTGGATACGCTTGCGGCCTTTTTCGCCATCGAAGAGAAGCCGACAGGGAGCAAGGATCCCTACGCGCTACGAAGAGCGGCGCTCGGGGTAATCCGCATTCTCTTAGACGGCGGGTACAAGGTTCCGCTCTTGCGGTATGGCGAGATCGCCTGGCTGCAAGCTTCCAACGCTTCACTCGATATTCGCGCCCGTAGCTTGAGACAGGCCATCGGTGGCGTTATCGGTGAACTTGATAGTCTCGATGTGGCTGCCGAAGTGCTGGCTGCCCCTGCGATCAAAAGCGAGACTTCGAAGGAACCGCGCGAAAAATCTGTAGCTGCAGCCAAGGAGCTTCTAGCCTTCTTCGCCGACCGCCTAAAGGTCACGCTGCGTGACCAAGGCAAGCGCCACGACCTCGTCGATGCTGTGTTCGCCCTGGGCGACGACGATCTGGCGCGGATCGTCGCGCGGGTCGAGGCGCTGGATGGCTTCCTGAAGACCGACGACGGCAAGACCCTGATGGCCGGCTACAAACGCGCCTCCAATATCCTCAAGGCCGAGGAGAAGAAGGGTGCTCTGCCGACCGGTGAGCCGCAAGCTCCGGCGGCCGACAGCGACGCCGAGGTCCAGCTGTTCGACGCCCTGCGCGTGCTGAAGGCCCCGCTGGCCGAGGCCCTGGCCAAGGAGGACTTCACCGGCGCCATGGCCCAGCTGGCCGGCCTGCGCGGCCCGGTCGACGCCTATCTGGACGGGGTGTTCGTCAATGATCCGGAGCACCGGGATAACCGCCTGAAGACGCTGGCCGCGGTGCGGGACGCGATGGGGCAGGTCGCGGACTTCGGGCTGATCGCGGGGTAACCCCACGATCCGCTCTCCCCGGCGAAAGCCGGGGTCCAGATCAAGAGCGCCGTGCGGTTTCGCGCGGCGCTCTTTCGCATTCACGGCTGACCCTCAGGATGAATCTGGGCCCCGGCTTTCGCCGGGGAGAGCGGGTGGAGGCGGTGGGCTAAGCCACCGCCGCGTCGAACTCCGCCTTCCAGTCGGCGAACTGTTCGCGGTCGTCCTGGTCCCACGGATGGAAGCCGGGGCGGTACCAGGCCAGGTAGGTCTTCCAGCCGCGGCGGAAGATGCCGGGGTCGCCCCACACGAACCGCTTCACCGCCTTCAGCGCCGCCTTGGGCGCGTAGCCGTCGGCCTCCAGCAAGCGGGCGGCGTAGCGGCTGATGTTGCGGGTAAACATGATGGTCACGAAAAACATCGCCCGGCAGCGGATGAAGTAGCGGCGGCGCGGCGACCAGTCCTTGGTCACTTCCTGGAACACGTCATAGGCCACGGCCTTGTGCTCGGTCTCTTCCATCGCGTGCCATCGCCACAGCTGCTCGACGCCGGCCGGGGCGCCGTCGAACAGGTCGCGGTGGCGGGCGTGCATTTCAGCCATCATGGCCGTGAAGTGCTCCAGGGCGATGGTCGAGACCAGCATGGCCATCTTGCCGCGCTCGCGGGCCATCTTCACGCGGCCGCGCACCAGCGCCTCGATCTCGGCGACCGGATAGCGCTCGCGATCGATCAGGCTGTTCAGCTGATGGTGCTCGCGCGAGTGGATGGCCTCCTGGGCGATGAAGCCCTTGGCGTCCTCCAGCAGCTTGCCGCTCAGCTTGTGGCGGTAGTTCTTGACCGCGTCCATGAACAGCCGCTCGCCGTCCGGGAAGGTCAGGGACAGGGCGTTGAACACCGCCGTGCCGACTGGGTCGCCGCCCAGCCAGTGGCCGGCGCGCGCGTCCTCCATCGCGAACCGGATGTCGCGCGGCTGGACGTTCAGGTCGTCGGGGGTGCTCTTGGTCTCGGTCATGGCGTTCCGCGCTCTGCCGGTCTACGGCTCTATGGCCTGTCTTGTGACGCAGAGTGAGTTATACTGACAAAAATGTCAATAGAGGCGCCGACTCCCATCGTTTCTCCGAAACCCCGTGTGCGCCGCTCGCCCGAGGCGGCGCGCGAGAACATCCTGGCCGCCGCCGAGGCGCTGCTGGTCGAGCATGGCCCGCAGGCGATCAAGCTGGCCGACGTGGCCAAGGCCGCCGGGGTGGTCCACGCCAACGTCATCCACCATTTCGGCTCGATCGCCGGGGTCGAGACGGCGTTGATGGAGCGGATGATCCGGCAGCTGGCCGACAAAATCATCGCCGGCTTCAACGAGGAGGGGGCCGCGCCCGGCTTCGGCGCCCAGGCCCTGTTCGACGCCTTCGAAGCCAAGGGCGCGGCGCGCCTGGCCGCCTGGCTGGAGCTGACCGGTGAGGGGCGGCGGATGACCCTGGTTCGCGCGGTGGTCGACGAGGTGGTTCAGACGCGGCTGGCCCAGGACGTCGGCGTCGATCGCGACACGATCGTCGACTTCATCCTGGTCAACATCGTCCTGGCGATCGGCGTCGGCCTGTTCGGCCCGACCTTGAGCGAACTCCTGGGCCGGCCGTCCCAGCGGGCCCGCGAGCTGGCGCTGGAGATGGTCCAGGGGCGGATCACCGCCATGGGGACGAAGGCGTAGGCTCCGTACTCAAATGCCTTGAGATCTTCCACGGATCTCAAAGCTATAAATCCGTGTCATCCCGGAAGCCTCGTAGAGGCTGTCCGGGACCCAGGGGCCAAGCCCGGTGCGGTGGCCCCTGGGTCCCGGCTCTACGGCCCGCTAGGCGGTCCTCCGGCCGGGATGACACTGAAGAGTTTGCTGCTTGTTGAGTCCGGACCCTACGCCCGGGCGAGCAGGGCCGGCAGCACCGCCTGGGTCAACAGCGGGGCGAGGCGCAGGTCGCCCGGCGCGGCGGGATCGATCCAGGCCAGTTCCTCGATCTCGGCCCGGGCGGCGATGTCGCCCTCGACCGAGGTGAGATAGGTCGCCGACTGCACCGTGAAGCCCGCCTCGTTGGCGGCGGGGGCTGAATAGCGGCCCAGCAGTTCGGCGTGGACCAGCCGGCAGCCCAACTCCTCCTCGAGCTCGCGGGCCAGGGTGGCGAGGTCATCCTCGCCGCCGTCGCGCTTGCCGCCCGGCTTCATGAAGGTGGTCGTGCCGCGCTTGCGGACCAGCAGCATGCGGCCGTCCGCGTCGCGGATCACGGCGGTGACGATGTCGAGGACGCGGCTCATGCGGGGCAGGGTAGCCGCGCCCCAGATTCGCGTCGCTACTTCTCGACCGCCGCCAGGATGTGCTCGGCGATCAACTTCTCGGAGATCGCGTGCGGCTGGCGGACGCCGAAATTGGTGGTGGTGATCACCGCCACCAGATCGAGGTCCGGCACGACCGTCACCTTCTGGCCGCCCGTACCGCTCATCACCCAGGCTTTGTGGCCGGCGCCGTCCGGTCCTTGGAAGGTCTGCAGCCAGATCAGATAGCCATAGTCGGTGTTTTCGCGCGCATGGGCGTGCGGCGCGACGGAGGCCTTCACGAAACCCGCCGGCAAGACTGGCTTGCCGTTCCACTGGCCGCCATTGGCGTAGAGTTGGCCCAGCTTCAGCAGGTCGCGGCTGCGCAGGCCAAGGCCCCCGCCGCCCATGGCCAGGCCCTTGGGCGACATCTGCCAGTGGGGCGCCTCGATACCGAGCGGCTTGAACAGCACCTCGTCGGCGAAGGCGGGCAGGGGCTTCCTCACCGCGTTCTGCACGACCGCGCCCAGGGTGACGACCCCGGCGGTGCAGTAGCTGAAGCTGCGGCCATAGGGCGAGGCCTCGGGCTTGGGACTCCATTCCGGGAAGCCGCGTACCGGCAGGTCCAGATAGAAGCCGACCCAGTCCTCGATCAGGTACATCCGTTCCTCGTTGCCGCGCGAGAACTGGTTGTCGTCGTCGCATTCGGCGATCGAGCTCATGGTCAGGAGATCCTCGACCGTGACCTTGTCCTTGCGTGGATCAGGATTGGCGGCCGGCGGGCGGTCCTTCAGATAGGCCCTGATTGGCGCCTGGACGCTGGGCAGGGCGCCCCGCGCGATCGCGGCCCCGGCCAGCATGGCGGTGACGGTCTTGGTGGTGGAGCGGGTGTTGCGCCGCGCCTCGGGACCGCCGTCGGGCTTGTCTGCGTCGTAATAGGTCTCGAACACCAGCTTGCCGTGGCGGGCGATCAGCACGCTGGTGATCTGCTGGAACTGGCCGGCCTTGATGGCGACGGACATCGCGTCGAGCTTGGCGGCCGAGAGGCCTTCGGCGGCGGGCGTCGAGACGGGCAGATCGGACGCGGCTTGGGCGGCGGACAGCGGGGAAAGGGCCAGGACGGCGGCGAACGCGAAGGCTTTCAAGGATGGAAACTCCACGGAGACGCCCAAGCTCTAGGCCGCGTCGAGAGCCTCGTCTTGGACGCGCGCAACATCCAGTCGGCGGCCACACAGCCGGGCGAACTCACCGGGCGTGACGCCATAGGCGCGCCGGAACTGGCGGTTCAGGTGGCTCTGGTCGCAGAAACCCGACGCCAGGGCGATGTCGCCGATCGGATCGCGGCCGCGCATCAAGAGGTCGGCGGCGCGCTCCAGGCGCCGCGTCCGCAGGCGATCGCCCGGCGCCGCGCCCATCCAGCGGCGATAGCCGCGCGCCAGGTGAACGGGATGCACGCTGGCCACGCGGGCGAGATCGGCGACGCCGATCGGCTGATCGAACGCGTCGGCCAGATAGGTCTCGGCGCGTTCAAGCCAGGACGGGAACCGCTCGCTGTCGTGGGTCGTGTTCAGGGTCTGGGCGGCCAGCTCCAGGCTCAGGCTTTCCAGCGACAGCGGCTCGGCGTCGCGAGCCAGCAGCGAACGGGTCAGGCGCAGGGCCGCGCGACGGGCGTCGGGACCGGTCAGGCGCAAGGCGTCGATCGCCGCGCCGCGCCCGGCGTCGGCCAGGCCCCGCCAGTCGGCGGGCTCGAAGCTGACGGCCAGGAAGTAGCCGCCGGTCTCGACGAACCGGTCGCGATGGACGACGCCGGGCGGGTTGAAGACCAACACGGGGCCTTCTGTCTCGGGACCCGCGGCGGTGGTCAGGTAGCGGCCGTGGGTGGCCAGCACGAAATGGGCGTCGGCGTGGCTGTGCTCGTGAACATGTTCGGCGCTCTGGGTGGCTTCCAGATGCGCCAGGCGCACGCCGGGCAAGCGGCGCTCGACGGTTGGCGCGCCGTAGAACCGGCCCTGGCTGAAGGCGGTTCTCGGCCCGGCCATCCTAGCCCAGCGTCTCGGCGGCCCAGGGGGCGAAATAGGTGATGATCCCCGCCGCGCCGGCGCGCTTGAAGGCCGTGAGGCTTTCCAGGATGGCGCGATCCTTGTCGATCCAGCCGTTCTGAGCGGCGGCCATGATCATCGCGTATTCGCCCGACACCTGGAACGCGTAGGTCGGCATGCGGAATTCGTCGACCAGGCGGCGCAGGATGTCGAGATACGGCATGCCCGGCTTGACCATGACCATGTCAGCGCCTTCGGCGATGTCGAGCGCGACCTCGCGGATGGCCTCCTCGGTGTTGGCCGGGTCCATCTGGTAGGTCTTCTTGTCGCCCTGGCCGCCCGCGAGCTTCGCCGAGCCGATGGCGTCGCGGTACGGGCCGTAGAAGGCCGAGGCGTACTTGGCGGCGTAGGACATGATCATCACGTCCTGGAAATTCGCGCTTTCCAGCGCCGCGCGCAGCTTGCCGATGCGGCCGTCCATCATGTCGGACGGGGCCAGGATGTCGGCGCCAGCTTCTGCCTGCATCAGGCCCTGTTCGATCAGGCGCTCGATGGTCGGGTCGTTGAGGATCTTGCCGCCCTCGATCACGCCGTCATGGCCATGGTCGGTGAAAGGGTCGAGCGCTACGTCGCACATGATCCCAACCTCGGGGGCGGCGTCCTTCATCGCCTTGACGGCGCGGGGGATGACGCCGTCCGGATCCGCGGCGATCGAGCCGGCGGCGTCTTTCCGCGCGCCGTCGATGTGCGGAAAGATGGCGATGGCGGGGATGCCCAGGTCGCGGGCGCGGACCGCGGCCTTGGCGGCTTCCTTGACCGACAGGCGTTCGACGCCCGGCATCGAGGCCACCGGGATCACGCCTTCGCCCTCGTGCACGACCATCGACCAGATCAGGTCGGACGGCCGGACCTCGGTCTCGCGGACGAGGCGGCGGGTCCAGTCGGCCTGGCGCACGCGACGCAGACGGGTGGCGGGATAGGGGGCGAGAGGCGGAACGGTCATGCCGCTGGTGTCGCGCGGGCGGCCGCGCGAGGCAAGACGTCCGCCTCCTTAAGTGGGAAGTTTAGGGAGCCGCGCGCGAAGCCAGCACCGACGAACCGTCGATGCGGGTCCACAGCTGCGACTTGCACAGGAAGTTGCCGATCACGCAGCCCTTGGCGCGCATGGTCTTGGGGTCGATGATGTTGGCCGAGCCGACCAGCGTGACCTTCAGGGTCGGAACCCAGACGCGGCCCTTCAGCGAGCCGTCGTTCTGAGCTTCGAAATCACGCAGCAGCTGCTTGCCGACCAAGGTGTCCGTGCCCGACTTGCGCGCGTCGGCCTCGGCCTTGGCGCTGGCCCACACGACCACGCCGCAGGTGCTGGGCCCGCAGTCCTTGATTTCCAGGTGCACGGTGTTGTGCGGGTTGCGCCACACGCCGTAGCTACGCGCGATGTCGCCGTCGGCCGCGAAGGCCGGCGCGGAGACCGCAGCCATTCCCAGGGCCGCCGCAAGAGCGGCCAGTGCAAGTTTCACGAAACGCATAATCGTCGATGCAAATGTTTGTGTTGAAGGACACCCATCCTCGGACCACGCATTTGGAGCGAATGACCATGGTTATCAAGAGGGTGTGGCCTTCTTGCCGATTCACACCGTGTAACGGAGGATTTCAGGTCACACTCATCGCCACCGAATGGAAACGGCGCGGACGCCCCATGGGGCCTGATTGACAGGCGGCTCCGAGCGCGGCACGTCAACCGCCAAGAAGGCGAGGGCGGTTCTGCCCCGAACGGGAGGATGTCGCGCATGGATTTCGCGCTGAACGAAGATCAAGTCGCAATCCAGGACGCCGCTAGAGCTTTCGCCGAAGGACAGCTTGCCCCTCATTCCGCGGCGTGGGACGAGAAAAAGCACTTTCCCGTCGACGTGCTGCGCGAGGCCGCCGGGCTGGGCTTCGCCGGCATCTATGTGAACGAGGACGTCGGCGGCTCGGGCCTGTCGCGCCTGGACGCCTCGATCATCTTCGAAGCGCTCAGCTATGGCGACGTACCGACGGCGGCCTACCTGACCATCCACAACATGGCCTCGTGGATGATCGATCGCTTCGGCGCAGACGACCTGCGCAAGCGCTACCTGCCGCGCCTGACCACCATGGAGCTGATCGCCAGCTACTGCCTGACCGAGCCGGGCTCCGGCTCGGACGCCGCCAACATGCGCACGACCGCCAAGCTGGACGGCGACCACTACGTCCTGAACGGCGGCAAGGCCTTCATCTCGGGCGGCGGCGTGTCGGATGTCTACGTCGTGATGGCCCGTACGGGCGGCGACGGCGCCAAGGGCGTCTCGGCCTTCGTGATCGAGAAAGGGACCGAGGGCCTCAGTTTCGGGGCCAACGAGCGCAAGATGGGCTGGAACGCCCAGCCGACGGCCCAGGTCAATTTCGACAACTGCCGCGTGCCGGTCGCCAACCGCATCGGCCAGGAAGGCGAAGGCTTCCGCTTCGCCATGATGGGCCTGGACGGCGGACGTCTGAACATCGCCTCGTGCTCGCTGGGCGGCGCCCAGTTCGCCCTGGACACCGCCAAGGCCTACATGGAGACCCGCAACCAGTTCGGCAAAGCCCTGAAGGACTTCCAGGCGCTGCAGTTCAAGCTGGCGGACATGGCCACCGAACTGGAGGCCGCCCGCCTGATGGTGCGCCGCGCCGCCCACGCCCTCGACAATCGCCACCCCGAAGCGACCAAGCTGTGCGCCATGGCCAAGCGCTTCGCGACCGACGCCGGCTTCCAGGTGGCCAATGACGCCTTGCAGCTGCATGGCGGCTACGGCTACCTGCAGGACTATCCGCTGGAGCGCATCGTGCGCGACCTGCGGGTGCACCAGATCCTGGAAGGGACCAACGAGATCATGCGCGTCATCATCGCCCGCGAGATGTTCAGGCAGTGATCTATCTCTGTCGCCACGGCCAGACCTTCCACAATCGCGAAGGGCGGATGCAGGGCCAGACCGAGTCGGACCTGACGCCGTTGGGCCGGGCGCAGGCGGCGGCCATGGCCGATCTGCTGTTCGATCTGATCCGGCGTGATCCGCCGGCCGCCTCTCCTGTCGCATGGCGCATCGTCGCCAGCCCGTTGCGGCGGGCGCGGCACACGGCCGAGATCATCGGCGCGCGCCTGGGCCTGCCGGTCGCGTTCGAGGATCGCCTGCTGGAGATCAGCGTCGGCGACTGGTCGAACCGCCTGCGCGACGAGGTCAAGCGTGAGAACCCCGCCCTGCTGACCGACCCCGAATGGGCGTTCAAGTCGCCTGGCGGCGAGACCTACGAGGACATCATGGGCCGCGTGTCCGGCTGGCTGGCCGAACAGGCGCCGGAACCCGAGCGCAGGCTGATCGTGGTCAGCCACGGCATCGCCGGCTGGATGCTGCGCGGCGCCTATGCGGGCCTGTCGCGCGCCGACGTGATCGGCCAGGACGTGCCGCAGGACGCCATCTTCCGCCTGAGCAACGGCCAGATTGACCGCCTCAGCTGCGCGCCCGTCGCCGAACCCGCCTAGATCACGGACCGACATGACCGAAGAGCCCGAAGTCCTGATCCGCGTCGAAAAGAACGTCGGCCGCATCACCTTGAACCGCCCCAAGGCCCTGCACGCCCTGACCCTCGCCATGTGCGAGACCATGATCGGCGCGCTGCTGGACTGGCGGGACGATCCCGAGATCTACATGGTCCTGATCGACCACGCGGGCGAGCGCGGCTTCTGCGCCGGCGGCGACATCCGCATGCTGGCCGAGAGCGGGGCGGCGGACGGGGAGGCGGCGCGCCGCTTCTTTCATACCGAGTATCAGCTGAACCATCTGCTGTTCACCTACGACACCCCGGTGGTCGCGGTGATGGACGGGGTCGTGATGGGCGGCGGGGTCGGCATCTCGATGCCGGCGCACGTGCGGATCGCCACCGAGCGCACGACCTTCGCCATGCCGGAGACCGGCATCGGCCTGTTCCCGGACGTCGGCGGCGGCTGGTATTTGCCGCGCCTGCCGGGCAAGGCGGGGCTGTGGCTGGCCCTGACCGGCGCGCGGATCAAGGGCGCGGACTGCATGCGCCTCGGGATCGCCACCCACTTCGTCGAGTTCGGCGCCGTCGAGGGCTTGAAGAAGGCGATCATCGCCGACCCGCGTCGGATCGACGAGACGCTGCGCAAGTACCGCGCCGACGCCGGCAAGGCCGCGCTGCTAGGCTTCGAACAGGACCTCAACCGCTTGTTCGTCGGCGACAGCGTCGAGGAGATCGTCGAGTTCCTGACCCTCGACTCAAGCGACTGGGGCAAGGCTCAGCTGGCGGTGATGCGGACGAAGTCACCCCAGACGATGAAGGTCGCGTTCGAGCAGCTGAAACGCGGCGCGGCCATGACCGACTTCGCCGATAACATGGTGATGGAGTACCGGATCGGCTCGCGCGTCGTGCGCAAGCACGACTTCATCGAGGGCGTCCGGGCGGTGATCGTCGACAAGGACAACGCGCCTCAGTGGAAGCCGGCGCGCCTCGAGGACGTCACCGACGCCATGCTGGACGAAATTTTCGCTCCGCTTCCGCGCGGCGAGGAATGGAGACCGCTGACGTAGGCGAACTCGTGCGCTAACGTCGCGACCAACAAGAACACGTCGGTTCGGAAGGATTGCCATGCGTAAGCCGCTTCTCAGTCTCGTCGCAGTGCTCGGCCTGGCCGCCTGCGCGACGCAGCCGATGGGGCCCCCGCCGCCGCCGCCGTCAGGCCCGGTCGCCATCGCGCTGCCGCCCTACCTGGCCGCCGCCTTGAGCGATCCGTCGCGCCCGGCCGCCGACATGGTGCGCGACAAGGACCGCAGCCCGGGCGAGGTCCTGGCCTTCGCCGGCGTGCGACCCGGCGCCAAGGTCGCGGACCTGATTCCCGGCGGCGGCTATTTCACCCGCATCTTTTCCAAGGCCGTCGGCCCTCGCGGCCACGTCTACGCCTATGTGCCGGACGAGCTGACCAAGCTGGCCAAGCGCGAGCCGGCGGTGAACGCCATCGCCCGCGACCCGGCCTATTCGAACGTGACGGTGATCCTGAACAAGCTGCCGAACTTCTCGGCCCCCGAGAAGCTGGACCTGGTGTTCACCGCCCAGAACTATCACGACATGCACGACAAGTTCATGGGCCCGGCCGACCTGTCGGTAGTGAACCGCCAGATCTTCAGGGCCCTGAAGCCGGGCGGCGTCTTCCTGGTCATCGACCACTCGGCCGAACCGGGTTCGGGCCTGCGCGACACAGAGACCTTGCACCGTATCGACTCGGCGGTGGTGAAGTCCGAGGTCACGGCCGCCGGCTTCATCTTCGAGGGCGAGAGCAGGGTGCTGCGCGATCCCGCTGACAGCCGCAAGGCCAACGTCTTCGACGCCTCGATCCGGGGCAAGACCGACCAATTCGTCTACAAATTCCGCAAGCCGGCCTCGGCGCGCTGACAATCAGATCTGTCATCCCGGCCAAGCGCGTAGCGCGCCGAGCCGGGACCGCCGGGAGCGCCGAGTTCGTGGCGGTCCCGGCTCTTCCCCCGGCTTTCGCCGGGGTGCGGCCGGGATGACAGCTTTCAACGAAACCGCGCCCATGAGGCGCGGTTCGCATTTGCAGGGAGCTTCACGTGACGCGCATCGCCTTCATCGGCCTGGGCAACATGGGCGGCGGCATGGCCGCCAACCAGGCCAAGGCCCAGAACCACGTCCGCGCCTTCGACCTGTCGGCGGCGGCGGTCGAGCGGGCCGTGGCGGCCGGCTGCCACGCGGCGGCCTCGGTCGCCGAGGCGGTGGCGGACGCCGAGGTGGTGATCACCATGCTGCCGGCCGGGCCGCACGTGCGCGCGGTCTATGGCGAACAAATCCTGGCGAACGCGCCGAAGACGGCCCTGCTGGTCGACTGCTCGACGATCGACGTCGAGAGCGCCCGCGCGGTGGCCAAACAGGCGGCCGAGGCCGGTTTTCGCTTCGCCGACGCGCCGGTGTCGGGCGGCGTCATGGCCGCCGAGGCTGGAACCCTGGCCTTCATGGTCGGCTGTGACGCGCCTGATTTCGCCGCCGTTGAAGCCGCGCTCGCGCCGATGTCGCGGGCGACCATCCACGCCGGCGATCACGGGGCGGGGCAGGCGGCCAAGATCTGCAACAACATGCTGTTGGGCGTCTCGATGCTGGGGACCTGCGAGGCCTTCGCCCTGGCCGAGAAGCTGGGCCTGGCCGCCGACCGCTTCTTCGAGATCGCCAGCAAGTCGTCGGGCCAGTGCTGGTCGATCACTACATACTGCCCCGTGCCCGGGGTCGGCCCGCAGACACCCGCCGACCGCCACTACGAGGGCGGATTCGCCACCGCCATGATGCTGAAGGATCTGAAGCTAGCCCAGGACGCCGCCGCCAAGGCCGGCGCCAGCACGCCGATGGGGGCCCAGGCCGAAGCGCTATACGCGCTGCTGGACGGCAACGGCTTCGGCGGCAAGGACTTCTCGGCCGCCATCCAGTTGTTGCGCGGGAAGCTGGCGGACCTGAACTGAATCGTCCAAGAACCGGGCGTCCGGATGAGTGGTGATTGACGAAATCGATGCGTCCAATCGCGTAATTCAATTTCCTAGGTAAACGCCCTTAGATGGACACTGCGGGCGCTTGGTGCGAAAAGCCGAGCCTGGATTTAGGGGACCGTCGGACCAATCGACCGCCGGTTTAGAGATCGACATGGACTACAAAGCCGCGTTCCGCAGCGCCATCGACCAGATCCGCGAAGAGGGCCGTTACCGCGTCTTCGCCGATCTGAAGCGTCGGCGCGGTGCGTTCCCGCGGGCCGTCTGGACCCGCCAGGACGGCTCGGAGCGCGAGGTCGTGGTCTGGTGCAGCAACGACTATCTCGGCCAAGGCCAGAACCCGGTCGTGATGGACGCCATGAAGGCCGCCGTCGATGAGCACGGCTCGGGCTCGGGCGGCACCCGCAACATCTCCGGCACCAATCACGACCACGTCCTGCTGGAGGCCGAACTGGCCGATCTGCACGGCAAGGAAGCGGCGCTGCTGTTCACCTCGGGCTACGTCTCGAACGAAGCCAGCCTGTCGGTCGTGCAGAAGATCCTGCCCGGCCTGATCATCTTCTCGGATGAGCTGAATCACGCCTCGATGATCGCCGGCATCCGCAACGGCGGCGGTCCGCGCAAGGTGTTCCGCCACAATGACCTGGCGCACCTCGAGGAGCTTCTGGCGGCCGCTCCGGCCGACGCGCCCAAGCTGGTCGCCTTCGAGAGCGTCTATTCGATGGACGGCGACATCGCCGACCTCGCCGGCACCGTGGCCCTGGCCAAGAAGTACGGCGCCATGACCTATCTGGACGAGGTTCACGCGGTCGGCATGTACGGCCCGCGCGGCGGCGGCGTCGCCGAGCGCGAAGGTCTGATGGATCAGATCGACATCATCGAGGGCACCCTGGGCAAGGCCTACGGCGTGATGGGCGGCTATATCGCCGGCGACGCCGAGGTGGTCGACGCGATCCGCCTGATGGCCTCGGGCTTCATCTTCACGACCTCGTTGCCGCCGGCCCTGGTCGCCGGGGCCCTGGCCAGCGTCCGCTGGCTGAAGCAGCACCCCGAAGTGCGCGAGATCCATCAGGAGCGCGCCGCGACCCTGAAGGCCATGTTCAAGGCCGCCGGCCTGCCGGTCATGGAAAACGACAGCCACATCGTCCCGGTGCTGGTGGGCGATCCGATCCACACCAAGATGATCAGCGATATGCTGCTGGCCGACCACGGCGTCTATGTGCAGCCGATCAACTATCCGACCGTGCCGCGCGGCACCGAGCGCCTGCGCTTCACCCCGACGCCGTTCCACACCGATGACATGATGCGTAAGCTGGTCTCGGCGATGGAAAAGCTGTGGGCTCACTGCAACGTCGCCCGCATGGGCGGACACGCGGCGTAGAGCCTGTCCATTTCGGATGTCATCCGAAATGGACAGGCTCTATCTCAAACATTTTGAACGTGGCTTTCGCCATGTTCAGGGGACGACACGCACTTCAACTTCGACCAAGCGTCACATCGCCGAAACGACAAACGCCGCCGGAATCCGGCGGCGTTCGCATGCCTGGAAGGCGTCGGCGGACTAGCTGCCGCGCCGAACGCCCTTGCCCAGGCCGATCTTCTTGGCGAAGTCCGAGCGGCGGGCCGCATAGGCCGGCGCCACCATCGGATAGTCGGGCGCCAGGCCCCATTTGCGGCGGTATTCCTCGGGGCTCATGTCGTAATGCGAGCGCAGGTAGCGCTTCAGCATCTTCAACTTCTTCCCGTCCTCGAGGCAGACGATGTAGTCGTGCTGCACCGAGCGGCCGACCGGCACCGCCGGCTTGGCCTTTTCGAGCGGGCGGGGGGCTTCGCCGCCACTGTTCAGCGAGGTGAGCGCCTCGTGAACCGTGCGGATCAGGTCGGGAATGGCCGTCTGGGAAACCGTGTTCTGGCCCACATAGGCCGCCACGATCTCGGCGCTGAGCCCCAGGATATCGACGTCGCTGCCGTTCGCCGTGTCCGTGCCGCCGCCCTGAGACGCCATGAGATACCCCATTACCGTTGTTGCTGTCGTTACGCCGCGGGGGTTGAGAGCCGCCCTGCGCCACTGCAACGCACAGCTGTGCATGTGGTTCCGAGATTGATCGCCGCGCCTATCCCGTTAAAGAGGGCGCCTCTGCTGACTCCCCGTAACGCCTGGAGAGCGTCATGACCCAAGCCAACACCAGCGCCTTTTTCGGCGCGGACCTCGCCACCGCGGACGCAGACATCTTCGACCGCATCGGTCGCGAGCTGGATCGTCAGCAGAACCAGATCGAGCTGATCGCCTCGGAGAACATCGTCTCCAAGGCCGTCCTGCAAGCCCAGGGCTCGATCCTGACCAACAAGTACGCCGAGGGCTATCCCGGCAAGCGCTACTACGGCGGCTGCGAATATGTCGACGAGATCGAGACGATCGCGATCGAGCGCGCCAAGCAGCTGTTCGGCGCCGGCTTCGCCAACGTCCAGCCGCACTCGGGCTCGCAGGCCAACCAATCGGTGTTCATGGCGCTGCTGCAGCCGGGCGACACCTTCCTGGGCATGGATCTGGCCGCCGGCGGTCACCTGACCCACGGCTCGCCCGCCAACCAGTCGGGCAAGTGGTTCAAGCCGATCTCGTACACCGTCCGCCAGCAAGACCAGCTGATCGACTACGACGGCGTGGCCGAGATCGCCCAGCGCGAGAAGCCCAAGCTGATCATCGCCGGCGGCAGCGCCTACAGCCGCGAGATCGATTTCGCCAGGTTCCGCGAGATCGCCGACTCGATCGGCGCCTATCTGATGGTCGACATGGCCCACTTCGCGGGTCTGGTGGCCGGTGGCGTGTTCCCCAGCCCGATCCCGCACGCCCATGTCGTCACCACCACCACCCACAAGACCCTGCGCGGTCCGCGCGGCGGCATGGTGCTGACCAACGACGAAGCCATCATCAAGAAGGTCAATTCGGCCGTCTTCCCGGGCCTGCAGGGCGGTCCGCTGGAGCATGTCATCGCGGCCAAGGCCGTGGCGTTCGGCGAGGCGCTGCGGCCGTCGTTCCAGGAATACGCCAAGCAGATCGTCGCCAACGCCAAGGCGCTGTCGGAAGCCCTGCTGAAGTCGGGCGTCAACATCGTCTCGGGCGGCACCGACAGCCACCTGATGCTGGTCGACCTGCGGCCCAAGGGCGTGACCGGCCGGGACACCGAGCACAGCCTCGAGCGCGCCCACATGACCTGCAACAAGAACGGCGTGCCGTTCGACACCGCGCCGTTCACGATCACCTCGGGCGTCCGCCTGGGCACGCCGGCCGGGACGACGCGCGGCTTCAAGGAAGCCGAGTTCACCCGCGTGGGTGAGCTGATCGGCGAGGTCGTCAACGGCTTGGCGGCCAACGGCGCCGACGGTAACGCCGCGGTCGAGGCCAAGGTGCGCGAGGAAGTCCTGGCCTTGACGGCCCGCTTCCCGATCTACAACTAATGGAGCCTGGGCTCGCGGGAGGGGCCACATCATGCGTTGCCCCTTCTGCGGACACGCCGAAAGCCAGGTCAAGGACAGCCGCCCGTCGGAAGACGGCGCGGCCATCCGTCGTCGCCGGATGTGCCCGGAGTGCGGCGGCCGCTTCACCACGTTCGAACGCGTCCAGCTGCGCGAGCTGATCATCCTGAAGCGCTCGGGCCGGCGCTCGCCGTTCGATCGCGACAAGCTGGTCCGCTCGATCGCCCTGGCCACCCAGAAGCGTCCGGTCGAGGCCGAGCGGGTCGAACGGATGATCAACGGCATCGTCCGACAGCTGGAAAGCATGGGCGAAACCGAGCTGCCGTCGTCGACGGTGGGCGAAATGGTCATGAAGGCGTTGAAATCGCTCGATGACGTGGCCTATGTCCGCTACGCCTCGGTCTACCGGGACTTCAAGGAGACGAGCGACTTCGCGAAGTTCCTGGGTGAAGAAGGTCTGAGCGACGGCGCCGAGGACGAGCTATAGTCCGTTAATCCTTGATGTGTGTTTCTGGTCGCGCCGCGAGCGTGGCCGTGGAGATTCGAGTTAGATGGTTGAAGACAACATCCGCCTGCTGGTCGTGGAGGGCCGAAGCCATTCGGGGATCTCCGACGAGCTGCTGCGCGGAGCCGCCCAGGCGATCGAGGCCTATGGCGCGGAATACGACGTGATCACGGTCTCCAGCGCCCTGCAGATCCCGACCGCCGTGGCCCTGGCCGAGGAAGCCGGTCACCGCCCCGTGGGCGTGCGCTACGACGGCTTCGTGGCGCTGGGCTGCATCATTCGCGGCGAAACCTACCATTTCGAACTGGTCGCCAACGAAACGGCCCGAGGCCTCCAGGACCTGGGCATCGGCAAGCGCCTGCCGATCGGTTTCGGCGTGCTGACCGTCGACGACGAGGACCAGGCCTGGACCCGCGCTCGCGTCAGCGAAGGCGACCGTGGCGGCGCGGCCGCCAAGGCCTGCCTCGAAACCATCGCTCTGAAGCGCCAACTGCTGGGACAGGCTCGATGAGCGGCAACCGCATCCAACCGCGCTCGGTGGCGCGTCTCGCCGCCGTCCAGGCGCTGTACCAGATGGAAGTCTCGGGCGCGGGCGTCGACTCGGTGATCCGCGAATTCTCAGAGCATCGTTTCGACCGCGATGTCGAGGGCGAGCAACTGGCCGCCGCCGACGAGGCCTTCTTCGCCGAACTCGCCAAGGGCGTGGTGGCCAACCAGGCCAAGGTCGACCAGGGCATCGTCAAGCGCCTGGCCTCGGGCTGGCGGCTGGAGCGCCTGGACGCCACCGCCCGCGCCGTGCTGCGCGCCGGGGCCTTCGAATTGATGTACCGGCCGGACGTTCCGACCGAAGTCGTCATCAATGAGTACGTCGAAATCGCGAAATCCTTTTTCGAAGGACCCGAGTCAGGCTTCATCAATGGCGCCCTCGACGCGATCGCCCGTGATGCAAGAGACTGACGAAGACGATTGGTTCGCCGAAGACGACGACGCCGCGCCCGCGGCGGCGGTCGCGGCCCCGACCGAATTCGACCACATCGCGCGCCTGCTGCGGCCGCTGACGCGCGGCGATCCGGTGGCGCTGGACCTGCTGGACGACGCGGCCGTGCTGCCGTCGCGTCCGGGCTATGACCTGGTGGTCACCAAGGACGCCATGGTCGCCGGGGTGCATTTCCTGGCCGACGAGGCCCTGGACGTCGTCGCCCGCAAGCTGCTGCGCACCAATCTTTCGGACCTCGCCGCCAAGGCCGCCGAGCCGTACGGCTATTTCCTGGCCGTCGGCTGGCCGTCGGGCTCGGACGTCGCGTCGCGGGAGACCTTCGCCCGCGGCTTGGCCGAGGACGGGGCGCTGTTCGATATCTCGCTGCTGGGCGGCGACACCGTCACGACCTCGGGCCCGCTGGTGGTCTCGGCGACCCTGCTGGGCTGGGTCCCGGCCGGTGGCGCGATCCTGCGCCGCGGCGCCAAGCCTGGCGATCGTCTGATGGTCTCCGGCACGATCGGCGACGGCTGGTTGGGCCTGCTGGCCCAATGGGGCGAGGTGATGGACGCCGACGGGGCGCTGCTGCGCCACTATCGCCAGCCCGAGCCGCGCGTGCAGCTGCGCGAGGCCATGCGCGTCCACGCCAAGGCCGCCGCCGACGTCTCCGACGGTCTGTTGGCCGATAGCGCGCACCTGGCCAAGGCCAGCGGCTGCCGCGTGCGCGTCGACCTCGAGCGCCTGCCGCTGTCGCCCGGCGGCCAGGCCTGGCTGGATCAACAGCCCGAACAGGTCGAGGGCCGCATCTCCCTGGCGTCCGGCGGCGACGACTACGAGATCGTCTGCGCCGTCGATCCCAACGAGGCCTGGGCCTTCCGCGTGGCCGCCGCCGCGGCGGGGGTGAAGGTCAGCGAGAT
Source organism: Caulobacter sp. 1776 (assembly GCF_040545685.1). NCBI lineage: Bacteria > Pseudomonadati > Pseudomonadota > Alphaproteobacteria > Caulobacterales > Caulobacteraceae > Caulobacter > Caulobacter sp. 1776. Next base: position 95,416 of record NZ_JBEPMI010000008.1, on the reverse strand, counting down.
CGGCGAATTCGTCGAAGGCGAGGGGGTCTCGGCCTACTACAAGGGCCGCGACGTGACGCCCTCGCGCCTGGGCTGGCTGCACGGCTGATCCGCGCCAGTCTGACTTTAGGGTTAGGCGGTTAGGTCAATCTCAAGGCCTGTCGGTTATGGAAGAGCGCCATGATCGACCGCCACACGCCCTCGCGCCGCTTCCTGCTCGCCGCCGCCTGCGCCCTAGTGGCAAGCCCGGCCCTGGCCAACGCCAAGAAAGAGAAGAAGGAAGGCGGCGAACAGGCGCTGGATCCCACCTACAAGCTGGGTTCGATGACCATTCCGATCATCTACAATGGTCGGATCGTGAACTACGTCTTCGTGGCCATGACCCTGAAACTGGCGTCCGGCGCCGAGGTGAGCGCGTTCAAGGATAAGGAGCCGGCCCTGCGCGACGCGATCGTGCGGGCGGCCTACAGAACCCCGTTCACGCGCGTGGACACCTGGAAGGAAGTGGACGGTCCGCGCCTGACCGGCTTCGTCATGGGCCAATGCGCGAACCTGTTCGGCAAGGGTAAGGTCGCCTCGGTGGAGATCGTCAAGCAGATCCCCCGTCAACAACTGATGCCGCCTAAGTCGAATACCGCGAATGCGACGCCGACTGCCGGTCTGAACCCCTGATTCCGCTGTAACGGCTAAGCTTTTCCTTCGAAAAGGCTTGCGCCGACACGGGTTGCGCGCCTCCCGGCCATCTGACAGTCTCATTCGCATGACGCCGTGCGAGCGTCATTCAAGGGAGCATCGAGGGGGCATGAGGCCAAGAGGCCCGCCCGTCGATCCGGGCGGTGGTGTGGCGTCGTCATGCCTCCCGTCGCCGGGACCGGCGTCCCCCTCGTGATTTGGAAGCGCGAAGGGGCGAAGAACTAATGAGTCTTTGGCTTTATCTGGCCATCGGGGCCGGGCTGCTGGCGGTGCTTTACGGCGCCGTGCAAGCCGCCAGTCTGATGCGGGCCTCGGCCGGCAATGCGCGGATGCAGGAGATCGCCGCGGCGATCCAGGAAGGGGCTCAGGCCTATCTGCGTCGGCAATATCTCACCATTTCGATCGTCGGCGTGGTCATCCTCGTCGTCGTCTATCTGCTGATCGGCCAGTGGGCCGCCCTGGGCTTCCTGGTCGGCGCGGTGCTTTCGGGCGCGGCCGGCTTCGCGGGCATGCTGATCTCGGTCCGGGCCAACGTCCGCACCGCCCAGGCGGCCTCGGAAAGCCTGGCCAAGGGCCTGTCGCTGGCCTTCACCTCCGGCGCCATCACCGGCATGCTGGTGGCCGGCTTCGCCCTGCTGGGCGTGGCGGGCTACTACTGGGTGCTGACCGGCGTGCTCGGCTTCGAGCCGACCAGCCGCGGCGTCGTCGACGCCCTGGTCGCCCTGGGCTTCGGCGCCTCGCTGATCTCGATCTTCGCCCGTCTGGGCGGCGGCATCTTCACCAAGGGCGCCGACGTCGGCGGCGACCTGGTGGGCAAGGTGGAAGCCGGCATCCCGGAAGATGACCCCCGCAACGCCGCCACGATCGCCGACAATGTCGGCGACAATGTCGGCGACTGCGCCGGCATGGCCGCCGACCTGTTCGAGACCTATGCGGTGACCACGGTCGCCACCATGGTCCTGGCGGCGATCTTCTTCCGCGGCACGGAAGCCGTCGGCGCGATGATGCTGCTGCCGCTGGCCATCTGCGCGGTCTGCATCGTCACCTCGATCATCGGCGCGTTCTTCGTCCGCCTGGGCAAGAGCCAGAACATCATGGGGGCCTTGTACAAGGGCCTGATCGTGACGGGCGTGCTGTCGATCCCGGCGGTCTGGTACGTGCTGCACGACCTGATCCCGACCGCGGTGATGACGGCCACACGCACCTACACCGCCGACGGCCTGTTCTATTGCGGTCTGGTCGGCCTGGCGGTCACCGCCGCCATCGTCATGATCACCGAGTACTATACCGGCACCAACTTCCGCCCGGTGAAGTCGGTGGCCCAGGCCTCGGTCTCGGGTCACGGCACCAATGTGATCCAGGGCCTGGCCATGTCGCTGGAGTCCACGGCCCTGCCGGCCCTGACCATCATCGTCGGCATCGTCGTCACCTATAACCTGGCGGGGCTGTTCGGCATCGCCATCGCCACCACGACCATGCTGTCGCTGGCCGGCTTCATCGTCGCCCTGGACGCCTTCGGCCCGGTCACCGACAACGCCGGCGGCATCGCCGAGATGGCGGGCCTGCCGTCGGAAGTCCGCGTCACCACCGACGCCCTGGACGCCGTGGGCAACACCACCAAGGCCGTCACCAAGGGCTACGCCATCGGTTCGGCCGGCCTGGGCGCCCTGGTGCTGTTCGCCGCCTATACCGAAGATCTGAAGTTCTTCTCGGCCCACGCGGCCCCGGGCAGCTTCTTCGACGGCATGGGCCCGGTGACCTTCGACCTGTCGAACCCGTACGTCGTGGTCGGCCTGCTGTTCGGCGGCCTCCTGCCGTTCCTGTTCGGCGGCATGTCGATGACCGCCGTCGGCCGCGCGGCCGAGTCGGTCGTCGCCGAGGTGCGTCGTCAGTTCCGCGAGAACCCGGGCATCATGACCGGCGAGGTCAAGCCGGAGTACGGCAGGGCGGTGGACATCCTGACCAAGGCCGCCATCCGCGAGATGATCGTGCCCAGCCTGCTGCCGGTCGTCTCGCCGGTGGTGCTGTTCTTCGTGATCAAGGCCATCGCCGGCAAGGTCGATGCGTTCGCCGCGCTCGGCGCCATGCTGATGGGCGTGATCGTCACCGGCCTGTTCGTCGCCATTTCGATGACCAGCGGCGGCGGCGCCTGGGACAACGCCAAGAAGGTGATCGAGGAAGGCTTCACCGACAAGAACGGCGTCCTGCACACCAAGGGCGGTGAGACCCACAAGGCCGCCGTCACCGGCGACACCGTCGGCGATCCCTACAAGGACACCTCGGGTCCGGCCGTGAACCCGATGATCAAGATCACCAACATCGTGGCCCTGCTGCTGCTGGCGGTGCTGGCCCACGGCGCCTGACGCTTGGCGCAAGGCTGAAACTGGAACGCCCCGGAGGAAACTCCGGGGCGTTTTGTTTTCGGGCGGTTTGCTCCGAACTGGATCTCAGTAGACGTCCTCGGGATCCATCTCGGCCAGGGCGTCCTGGATCTGAACCTCGGGAGCGCCGCGCCGCTCGACGCCGGCGAATTCGTGGTCGATCCGCCGGCGACGGCAGGGGCCAAAATACTCGGTCGCCCGCACGAAGGGGCGGGGGTTATTCACGATCTCGTTGATGCGGTGCATCACTCCGCGCGCGGTCAGCGGCTTGGCCAGGAATTCGGTGACCCCGGCCATGCGCGCGTCGTTCAGGCTGCGCTGGGTGGCATGGCCGGTCATCATGATGACCGGCACATAGGGGTTGGGGCTGGCCGTCGAGGTGCGGATCCAGCGAATGAACGCCAGCCCGTCGACCGGATGCATCATCAGGTCGGTGAAGATGATGTCCATTTCTTCCGCCTGGAAGATCTTGAGCGCTTCAAGGCCATCGTTGGCCTCGCGAATCCTGCGAACGCCGGCGGCCTTCAGGATCTCGCGCACGACTTTGCGCATGTTGACGTTGTCGTCCACAAGCAGGACGGCCACATCGCGAAGATCCATGCCCTCCACAGTGCGCCTCCCACCGTCGCCGTGAATTCATTTCGCCAAAGCTCAGGCGATCTGAGCCCTAAACTCACCCAATTTGGGTTTAAGAAGCGTTTAATCTGCGACGATCCTCTCACCTCAAGAGGGTCAATCTCAAATTCACAGTAAACGCGCGTGCTCTACTTACCCTTCCGGGTGGTGGATATTTTCGCTTTGAAACCGGCGCGCGAAAAAGCCGCCCGCCTTGCGGCGGACGGCTTTCGAAACTGCCGGAGTGTCGACCTTGGCTTTTAGCGGCGATCGCCCGGACGTTGGCCCGGCGCCTCGTCGTCCTGCGGGAGCATGCCGCCGCGGCCGACGTTGCCGAGCAGCTGCTCGAGGATGGTCATCTCGCGGCCGCGGGTCGGCGTCTCGCGGCCGTTATAGGCGATCACCTTGCCGTCCTTAAGCGTGTAGGTGTTCACCGCCGCGACCTTCTCGTCGGCCGGGTTGAACTTGATCGCCACCACGTCGCGCTTGATCACCCGCGGCATGTAGAAGGCCACGCGGTCGGTGGTCTGCGAGATGTAGTACCAAGTGTTCTGGTCGAAGGTCGAAACAGCCGACGGCGAACCCAGCTTTTCCATCAGCGTGGACTTGCTGTCCTCGCCCACCTTCATGTCGGCGGGCTTGGCCTCGATCGCTTGGAATCCGGAATAGCTCGTCAACGGCGTGCAGGCCGAGGTAGCGAACGCCAGGGCCAGGACAGCGGCGGCGAAAACGGCAGGGCGAGACATCAAGGCTCCGGAACCGGAAAAATGCAGACTTTGACCTATCGCCCGCGGGAGCTTAGTTCAATGCCCGCGTGAAAGCGGACCCCGCGCATAACGGGATGTCGCGGCGAAATCGAGGCGTTTCATGTTTCTGGACAGGTTGCTCAAGCCCAGGCCCGCCAAGGCGGCGGGGGCCAAGCTGTACGCTTCGGCGGTCGGGCAGGCGCGGTCCGCGGCCTTTTATCGCGATTTTGGCGTTCGCGACTCGCTGGAGGGCCGGTTCGAGCTTTTCAGCCTGCACGTGATCTTCCTGATCGAGCGGCTGAAGGGGCAGGGGGAGCCGGCCGCCGAGACCTCGCAGGCGGTGTTCGACTCGTACGTGAAGGGTCTGGACGACGCCTTCCGTGAGATCGGCGTGTCCGACACCGCGGTCGGCAAGAAGATGAAGAAGCTGGCCGGCGCCTTCTATGGCCGCCTCAAGACCTATGACGAGGCGCTCGCGACCCTGCAGGATACGGCCGCCGTCACCGACTTCCTGGCCCGCACCGCGTTCGAGGAACGTGGCGAGGGCGACGTGGCGGCCCTGAGCGCCTATGTGATTAAGACGCGCGCGGCGCTGGCGGAACAGCCGCTGGAGACCCTGCTGCAAGGAGACGTGACGTGGCCGAACCCGTGACCGCCCCCTGGCCTTGCGAGATTCCGCTGGCCCAGGTCGACCGCGGCGCCGTGAAACTGCGCCTGGAGCCGACGGCCGAGCAGCGCAAGGCCATCGCCAAGCAGTTGGATCTCGTCAGCCTGGAAGAGTTCAGCGCCGAGGTGTTCCTGACGTCGTGGCTGGACGGCGCGGAAGTCTCGGGTCTGCTGCGCGCCCGCGTCGTCCAGACCTGCAGCGCCACCGCGGACGATTTCGAAACCCCGATCGACGCGCGCTTCGACCTGCGAGTGCTGCCGGCCAACAGCAAGAACGCGCCGCAGGACGAGGACAGTGGCGACCTTGGCGTCGACCCGGACGCCGATGATCCACCCGACATCCTGGAAGGCGAGACGATCGACGTTTCGGGCTATGTCATCGAGCATCTGGCGCTGGAGCTGGATCCGTTCCCTCGTAAGCCGGGCGCGGTGTTCGTCCAGCCGCCCGAGCCGGTCGAACTTTCCCCGTTCGCCGCGCTCCGGAGCCTAAAATCGAAGGACGACGAGGGCTAGAGCGTGACAGCCGAAAGTGTGAGCGGTTTCGGCGATCGTCACGCTCCTTCTAAGAGGTCGGGTCTGCTCAGGCAGACCCGATGCCCGACTCGACCGCTTGCGTGATATTCACGCGGATGTATCGTCCGCCGCCTTGAGGGCGGCGCGACCGCCTGCCGGAGCTCACAGCGCCACGTGTCCCAATCCGTAGTCATCTCCGTCGACGCCATGGGCGGCGATCACGGCCCCTCCGTCGTCGTGCCCGGTGTCGCCCAGGCGGCCCAGGCTCTGCCCGGAGTGCGGTTCCTGCTGCACGGGGACGGCGAGAAGATCCAGGCCGAGCTCGCCAAGCATCCCGCCGCCAAGGCCGTCAGCGAGGTTCGCCACAGCGACAAGGCCATCGGGATGGACGAAAAGCCCGCCCAGGCCATGCGCCGGGGCAAGGGCTCCAGCATGTGGAATGCGATCGAGGCCTTGCGCGAGAACGAGGCTCAAGCCTGCGTGTCGGCCGGTAACACCGGCGCCTTGATGGCCATCTCCAAGCTGATCCTGCGCATGGGCGCGGACCTGGAGCGCCCGGCGATCGTCGCCAACTGGCCGACCCTGAAAGGCATCACGGCGGTCCTGGACGTCGGCGCCAATGTCGAGAGCGACGCGGCCCAGCTGGTCGAGTTCGCCATCATGGGCGCGGCCTTCCACCACGCGGTGCACGGCTCCAAGCGCCCGACCGTGGGCCTGCTGAACGTCGGCTCGGAAGAGCAGAAGGGCCATGAGGAAGTACGGGAGGCCCACGCTATCCTGCGCGAGGCCAAGCTGGACTTCGACTATCACGGCTTTGTCGAGGGCAACGACATCGCCTACGGCACGGTCGACGTGATCGTCACCGACGGTTTCACCGGCAACGTGGCCCTGAAGACGGCCGAGGGTTTGGCCCGGTTCTTCTCCAACGAGATCAAGACCACCCTGACCTCGACGCCGCTGGCCATGCTGGGCGCGGCGATCGCCTCGGGCGCGCTGAACAAGATGCGCCAGCGGCTGGATCCAAGCCGGGTGAACGGGGCTCCGCTTCTGGGGCTGAACGGAATCGTGGTGAAGAGCCACGGCGGCGCGGATGTGAGCGGCTTCGCTTCAGCCATCCGGGTCGCGACCAACCTCGCGCGCAGCGACTTTCGCGCCGAGATCGACAGAAATCTAAAACGCCTGACCGCCGTCGCGGCCCCGGACTCGCAAAGTCCCGGCGTGGATGCCCAGGGAGCGGCCGAGTGAGCGTAACCCGCAGCGTAGTGACCGGCGTCGGCGCTTATCTTCCGCCCAAGGTCGTGACCAACGAGGACCTAGCCAAGTTCGTCGACACCAGCGACGAGTGGATCGTCGAGCGCACCGGCATCCGTCAGCGCCACCAGGCGGCCGACGATCAGCCCGTCTCCGACCTCGCCGCCGAGGCCGCCAAGGAAGCCCTCGCCGCCGCCGGCAAGACCGCCGCCGACGTCGACCTGATCATCGTCGCCACCACGACCGCCGACCTGACCTTTCCGGCCGTCGCCACCATCGTCCAGCGCAAGCTGGGCGCGCCGGTCGGCATCGCCTTCGATGTCCAGGCCGTGTGCTCGGGCTTTGTCTATGCGCTGAGCGTCGCCGACGGCTTCGTGGCGCGCGGTCACGCCAAATGCGCCCTGGTGATCGGCGCCGAGACCATGACGCGCCTGATGGACTGGAGCGACCGCGGCACGTGCGTGCTGTTCGGCGACGGGGCCGGCGCGGTCGTGCTGGAGCCTGGCGAAGGCGAGGGAACGACGGCCGATCGCGGCATGCTGGGCTTCGCCCTGCGCGCCGATGGGACCAAGCAGGACCTGCTCTATGTCGACGGCGGCGTCTCGACCACGGGCACGGTCGGCAAGCTGCGGATGCTGGGCAACCAGGTCTTCAAGCACGCGGTGGTCAATATTTCCGAAGCGATTCACGCGGCCGCCGCCAATGCCGGCGTCGAGGTCGCGGACGTCGACTGGTTCATCCCGCATCAGGCCAACCAGCGCATCCTGGCGGGGGTGGCCCATCGCTGCGGCATCGACGAGGAGAAGGTGATCTCGACGGTCGCCATCCACGCCAACACCTCGGCCGCCTCGATTCCGCTGGCTTTCGCCCATGGGGTGAAGGATGGGCGGATCAAGCCGGGCGACCTGCTGTTGCTGGAAGCCATGGGCGGCGGTCTGACCTGGGGCGCCTGCGTTCTGCGCCTTTGAGGCGCAGCTTGCCCGGCCTTGTCGCCGGGCATGAACTCCTGACGTTGAGTCTTTGACTTCATGCGATAATCACGGCATGAGGTCGTCGGTGGACCTGAGCGCGATCCGTTGAGGGCGGTCGCGGAAAAACTCGAGTTCACCACGAGTGCTCCATCGGAGGCTGTCTCAATGGCCGCCAAGATACGCGTGAAGGGGGTTGCATGAAGGGCGCTACTTTGACCCGGGCCGACCTGTGCGAGGCGGTTCATGAAGAGGTCGGACTGACCCGTCAGGATTGCGCCGGCCTTGTCGAGCGCACCCTGGACCTCGTGGCCGAGGCGCTCGAGGAGGGCGAGACGGTCAAGCTTTCGGGCTTCGGGGTCTTTCAGGTCCGCGCCAAGCGGGCCCGCATGGGCCGCAATCCCAAGACCGGCGAGCCGGCCGAGATCGAGCCCCGTCGGGTGATCGGCTTCCGCGCCTCCCAGGTCATGAAGGCGCGAATCGACCGCGCCCTGGGCGACTAGGGATTCGATGCGGTGGCGAAGGGGCCGAACGCCTTCCGCACGATTTCCGAGGCCGCCGAGGAGCTGGGCGTGCCGCAGCACGTCCTGCGCTTCTGGGAAACCAAGTTCTCTTTCATTCGCCCGATGAAGCGGGCGGGCGGGCGGCGCTTTTATCGTCCGCAGGACGTGGCCGTGCTGAACGGCGTCCGGACCCTGTTGCACAGCGAAGGCCTGACCATCAAGGGCGTGCAGAAGCTGCATCGCGACCAGGGCCTGGCCCAGGTGATCGCCGCGGGCCTCGGCTCGAACGGTTCGGCGAGCCTGGATCCCGATATCGATTACGAATCCTCCAAGGCGCGGACCCAGCGTCTGGGCGGCGAGGCGCGCGACCGCCTGGCCTTCGCGCTGGACGATCTGACCGCCATCAAATCGCGGCTGGACGGACTTTTGGCGCGCTGATCGCGCTCTCGCAAATTGGTCCGAAATCGGTGTTGCCCAAGGCCGGAGCGGCGCCTATAAGGGCGCTCCTTCCGCGTCGGAGCGTGGCGCAGCCTGGTAGCGCACTTGACTGGGGGTCAAGGGGTCGCAGGTTCGAATCCTGTCGCTCCGACCATTTCCTTCGGGAGAAAGCGGAAGCTGGAAAGGGTCGCCGAAAGGCGGCCCTTTTTCGTTTTTGTCATCGGTGTCAAAGAATTAACCAATAAGGGCAGAGGCTTAGCTCAAGCTTACGGTTGGGGGACCGGGCATGGGCAGGATGTTCCTGAGTGGCGTTCTAGCTTCGATCTTGTTGGCCGGCGGCTGCGCCACGACGCCCTACAGCGTCGGCGCGGCGCCCAGCGGCGCCAGCCTGGCGCACTACCAGAGTGGCCGACCAACCTTGATTTCAAGAGCCAGGGCGGGGGTGGTCGAAATCACCCCCGTCGCCCTGGAGTTCGAGGATCGCATCGTTCTGGCGGTGACGGCGATCAACATCGGCGGCGCGCCGGTGAACTTCGGATACGAGAACGTCGGGGCGGTCTACGAGGACGGAGGAGCCGCGAAGCTGATCCCTGTCCAGACCTTGCAGCGCGAAGCCAGGGAGCGCGCCCGCATCGGAGGCTCCGCGGCGAACGGAGCGGTTTCGGCGATCAACTATGGCGTCGATGCGACCGCGATCATCGATTCGTACGGTCGTCCGACCGCGCCCGAGACCCTGGGCGTCCTGCGAACCACGACGATCGATCCCCGGAACATGGTGACCGGGCTGGTCGTGCTGGAAAAGCCTTGGCTGAACGATCGCGTCCGCACCTTGGCGGTCAATGTCGAATTCGGCGGGGAGGGGCACACCTTCCGACTGGCGATCGCCCGACGGGGGGTGCTGATGCCCTTGGGCGGCGTGGCGGCGGCGGCGCGTTTCGACACCGCCGAGGGCCTTCAAACCCTGCCATTTGTTCCGGCCTTGCGCGAGCGGCAGGCTCCGCGAAAGATTCAGGCGGCGCGTCTCAAGGGTTCAGCGGTCAAAACCCCGCCACCGGCCTCGGCCCTGGCGTCTCGATCGGCGGTTCGGTTCGATCCCTATGCTCGGCCGGAGATCAGGCGGGGCGTCATCGAGTGAGCGGCTAGAGCGGCTTGTCGGCCTTGCCCATCCACGAGATCATCGGGATGATCGGCAGGATCCAGCCCATGCCCAGCGCCACGAAATAGACGAGGTGCACGAAGCGGTTCTGGGGCAGGCGGTCATAGAGACTGGTGAAGGCCCAGATCCAGGCGAACAGGATCACCATCACGCCGATGGAGCCGATCAGCTTGCGCCATTTTGCCGGAATTTGGCGGGCCGGAATCAAAGGGGCGCTCACGCGGTTCTCCGGAAGAGGCCGAGCACGGCCAGGAACAGGATCGCGCCGACGCTGGAGACGACCAGCTCACCGACGAAGCCGGCGAAGTGCAGATCGATGCGCGAAGCGATGAACGCTCCGATGAACGAGCCGATCACGCCGATCAAGAGCTTGATGAACAGCGAGTGGCGCCGGCCCAGCACCAGGTCGGCGACCCAGCCGGCCAGGATGCCGATCACCGCCGCCGCGAAAACGCCCATGCCGCTCATCGTCTTCTCCGCCCCCGGAAGGCCCATTTTCGCATGAAGCGCCGGGCCCGTCATGCTCAGCCACAGAAACGTTGATGCGCGCAAGTTGCGGGCGTAGGGAAGTCTCGCCGCATTTCGGCCCATAAGTGACGCTTTTCCGATCCTATGACGTCTTTCCTGCGTTCAGACCGTTCGCGCACCGTCGCGATCTGGCTCTTCATCGTCGCCGCCATGGTCTTCGCCATGGTCGTGGTCGGCGGGGCCACCCGCCTGACGGACTCGGGTCTCTCGATCACCCAGTGGAAACCGATCATGGGCGCGTTGCCGCCGATGTCGGACCAGGCCTGGCGCGAGAGCTTCGAGCTCTACAAGAAGATCCCCCAGTACCAGCTGGTCAATCCCGACATGACCCTGGAGGGCTATAAAGGCATCTTCTGGTGGGAGTGGGCGCATCGCCTGCTGGGGCGCACGGTCGGCGTGGTGTTCGCCATCCCGTTCGTGGTCTTCCTGATCCGCCGGGATATCCCGCGTCGCCTGATCTGGCGCTGCGCGGTCATGCTGGGCCTGGGCGGCCTGCAGGGGCTCGTAGGATGGTGGATGGTGTCGAGCGGCCTGTCGGAGCGGGTCTCGGTCGCCCCCGAGCGGCTGATGCTCCATCTCGGCTTGGCGCTGGCCTTGTTTGTGGTCCTGATCTGGACCGCCCTGGACGCCTGGAGCGGTTCGCCCCGCGTCGAGGAGCGTTCGGCGTGGCGCGGCTGGGCCCTGGCTTTCCTGGGCGCGGTGTTCTTCCAGAGCCTGCTGGGCGCGCTGGTGGCCGGAAATGACGCGGGTCTGGTCTACAACGATTGGCCGCTGATGAATGGCCATCTGTTCCCCGCCGAGTACGCGGGCCATGGCTTTTGGGGCACGCTGGCTCACAGTCAGGGCGCGGTGCAGCTGCATCACCGACTGATGGCCTATCTCCTGTTCATCGCCGGGATCGTCATCGGCGTGGTCGCGGGGCGGGATCGCCCGCTAGCGGCCGGCAGCAAGGCCGTGGCCCTGGCGGTCGCTCTCGTCGTCACCTTGCAGGCGGGCCTGGGCGTCTGGACCCTGATGGCGGGCGTGCCGATCGCCCTGGGCGTCCTGCACCAGGCGGGAGCCGCGCTGCTGCTGGCCACGGCGACCGTGTTCGCCTGGCGGGTGCGCAGACCCTGATTTTTCGGGCTGAAACAAAAGCCCGGAACAACTGTCACACGTCGAGCGCAAATCGGGCCGATTCCTCATGGAGCTTGGCCTTGATCCGCCCCCCCATCTTCTCGCCTGTCGTTCTCGCCCTCGTTGCGTCCGTCGCCATTCCCGCGTTCGCCCTGGCTCAGGCTCCGGCCTCGACGCCGCCCTCGGTCAGCGCCGCCGACCCGTACTACAAGGCGGGCGAAGCCGCCCTGGCGCGTCAGCTGACCGTGGTTCCCAACACCGGCAAGGCCAAGAACGTCATCCTGTTCCTGGGCGACGGTATGGGCATTTCGACGGTCACGGCCGGCCGCATCTATGATGGTCAGCTGAAGGGCGTCGACGGCGAGTCGAACTCGCTGGCGTTCGAAAAGCTGCCCTACGCGGCGCTCTCCAAGACCTATAGCCACGACACTCAGGTCACCGACAGCGCCGCCGGCATCACGGCGATCATGACCGGCGTCAAGACGCGCAACAAGATCATCGGCCTGACCGGCGCGGCGCTGGGCGAGAAGTGCGAGACCGAGGCCGGCCATCGCGTCGAGACCTTAGCCGAGCTGGCCAAGTCCAAGGGCCTGGCGGCCGGTGTCGTGACCACGACCCGCGTCACCCATGCCACCCCGGCCGGCGCCTACGCCCACACCGCCTATCGCGATTGGGAAGGCGACAGCGACATGCCGGTCGAGGCCCTGCAGGGCGGCTGCAAGGACATCGCCCGTCAGCTGATCGAGGCGCCGGACGCCTTGCGCCTGGACGTCGTCATGGGCGGCGGTCGGTCGCGCTTCCTGCCCGAGGACAAGGACGGCAAGCGCGCCGACGGCCGTGACCTGACGGCCGAATGGCTGAAGGCCGAAGGGGCGGGCTCGTCCTATGTCACCACCGTCGACCAGCTGAAGGCCCTTGGACCCGACACGCGCCACGTGCTGGGTCTCTTCGCGCCCGAGCATCTGCCCTACGAGGTGGAGCGCGCGGTGCTGGGCCAGGGCGTGCCGACCTTGGCCGAGATGGCGACCGCGGCCGTCGACGTGCTGTCCAAGAACCCGAACGGCTATTTCCTGCTGGTCGAGGGCGGCAAGATCGACATGGGCAGCCACCTGGGCAACGCCAAGCGCACGCTCAGCGAGACGGTGGAGTTCTCCAAGGCCATCGCCGCCGTCCTGGCCAAGGTCGACCTGAAGGACACCCTGGTCGTCGTCACCGCCGACCATAGCCACGGCCTGGTGATCTCGGGCTATGCCCCGCGCAACGCGCCAATCCTGGGCGTGGCGGGCAATGAAGGCGAGCCCGCCATCGCCGCCGACGGCAAGGCCTACACCACCCTGATGTTCGCCACCGGCCCCGGCGGTCCGCTGGGCAACGACACCCGCGCCGATCCGACCAAGGAAGACCTGGACGACATTGACTACCACCAGCAGGCGGCCGTGAACCTGCCCAGCGCCGCCCACGGCGGCGAGGACGTCGGGATCTTCGCCGACGGCCCGCAGGCCTATCTGCTGCGTGGCGTGGTCGAGGAAAGCTACATCTTCCAGGTCATGCGCCACGCCTTCGGCTTCGACGGGCAAGCGCTGACCCCGGCCGCCGCCGCGCCGGCGGGGACGGCCAAGGTCAAGAAGAAGCGCTGGCTGTTCTAGGGCGGCGGTCGAGCGGCTGGGGCGGGCGAAGCGGGCGGAGCAGGGGAGCCGGCCAACGCCGCTGGCCCCCACCTGACCTGCTCACGCAGGTCGTCCGCCCCCGGAGGGGGCGGAAGGATGACCTTCTTCCCCCTCCGGGGGAGGAGCGCCGCAGGCGCGGAGGGGGCCAGTACGGGGATTGAGCCGCCTCTATCCCCGGTGTTCGCGAGATCGAACCCCACGAATTCAACCACTTCTCACTTTTACGCGCGTCTGAATGATCCGCGTTCAAACCCGCCCCATACTCAGAGCTGTCCCCGTCGCAAGGGGAGGGCGCTTGGATCCGGCCCAAAGCGGCGGCGGGGATAGGTTGAGCGGGGCCGCGTGGGCGCCGCCTCGGTTCGGGTGGTGGTCTGTTCGTGGATAGATCCGGGACCACACGAAGGCCGAGGGGTTAGCCGAGCGCGGAGCGACAGGGCGGTGATCGTACAAGCCGCCTATCGTGGATCGTCGGGGTCGAGACGGATGTAGCCGATCGACTTGGTCCACGCCCGTCCGGGGGTAACGGAGGCCCGAGCAGATAACGCTCACGCCCGCCGTCCTCACGGGCAAGAACAGCCTGGCGGAGCGGTCGTCCGAGCCGAAACGTAAAATCAAACTCACGGTCTCCGGGTTCGCCCGGCCGCTCCGTCGCCTCCCCACACCTTCAGCGAGCGATCGCGTGAGGACGACGACGCATGACCTTCAAGAACGCTTTTAGAGCCGATCGACATTCAACCCCAAACACCGCTCATCCCCGCGAAAGCGGGGACCCAAGCCGAGTCGGCGGATGGATTCAGGACCGAGCCACGCACCGAAAGTCCGCTTGGGTCCCCGCTTTCGCGGGGATGAGCGGATTAAGAAGGGCGGCCAATGTTGAATGTCGATCGGCCCTAGGCCTTGACGGTCGCCCAGGGCCCGGTGATCGCCAGGGTGATCCCGGGGTTCTGGATATTGACGAACATCGTGCCGCCGTCGGGCGAGAAGCAGGCGCCGGCGAACTCCGAATTCCCCACGAAGACGTTGCGGCCCAGGGTGTAGACCTTGCCCTGGGGCGTCACCCCGCGCAGGTGGTTGCGCAGCGTGTCCGAATAGCGATCCTCGCAGACGATGACGTGGCCCCAGGGCGCGACGACCAGGTTGTCGGCATAGTCCAGCACCCGGTCGTTCTGGCTCTCGACGAACAGCTGCAGCTTGCCAGGCTGGTCCTTCTCGCCGGCCTGGCCCTCGACGGCGCTCGGGACATAGCGGAACAGCTGGCCGGAGCCCACCGCGCCGCCGGCCGTGCAGGCGAAATAGAGCTCGCCCCGGCCGAAGAACACGCCTTCGCCTCGGCAGAAGACCGCCGCGCCCTTGGCGAAGCCGCGTCGGCGCAGGTCATCGTAAGGATTGTCGACGCCGTCGAGGTCGATCCAGCGCACGGCCTTCCAGCCGCCGGGCGGGAAGGTCTTTTCCTCTTGGTTGCGGGTGTCGCCGCCTCCCGGCGCGTCGACCAGGCCCAGGGCCTGCAGGCGGCCGCCGGCGCCCAGGTTGCGCCGGTCGTTGGGCAGGAAGCGGTAGAACAGGCCGTCGGCCACGTCCTCGGTCATGTAGACCACGCCAGTGCGCGGATCGATGCAGGCGGCCTCGTGCTTGAAGCGGCCGAGGGCGGTGAGGGGCGCCGGCTGGACCAGACCGACATGGGCGCTGGGAACCTCGAACACATAGCCGTGGCTCTTACCGACCTCGAGGCCCGACTCCAGCGTGGTCTCCTCGCAAGTCAGCCACGAGCCCCAGGGCGTCACGCCGCCGGCGCAGTTGACGATGGTGCCGGCCAGGCTGAGGTGCTGGCGCTCGGTCTGGCGGGTCTTCAGATTGTAGAGCTGGGTCGTCGTGCCGCCGGGCAGGGGACGCTCGCCGTTGTGGAAGTCCCAAACCTTGGCACGGTCGATGCGGTCGACCAGGTGGTTGGAGAGGCCGAACGCGCCCTGATGCAAATCGCCGACCGACAGCTCGTGGTTGCGCACCAGCAGCACGCGCTCGGCGTCGACGGAGAAACAGCCCATGCCGTCGGCCTTGCCGGGCAGCAGGAAGCCGTCGCTCATCGTCTCGCCGGCCTGGGCGATGACCTGGTAGCGAAAGCCCGCTGGCAGATCGAGCATCCCCTTGGGATCCTCGACCAGCGGACCATAGCCCTCGACCTCGTTGAGATAGCTCTCGGCCTCGACCGCCTCGTCCTGGGCGCGGGCGGAGAAGGCGGCGAAGGCCAGGCTGGTGGCGGTCGCGCCAAGGAAGCTTCTGCGGGAAAAGGACATGGTTGGCGCCCGTGTGTGCGTTGACTGCCCTGGCTATGCCCGCCGTTGATGACGGTTCGAACACGGCGATGAGGTATTATACTACCACATACTGTATCTATTTGTTTTGTATGGATTTTGTAAGTTTCTTGGCGCGCCGTTGTTGACAGTCCGCGAACCCTCCCGTACATGCCGCGCCTCACACGGACGAAACCGGCTTTCTCGGGTTCGGACGCCCAGAAATTACGGATCAATCCCATGCAAAAGACCACGGCTTCCCTGAAGCCCGCCGAGGTCGAGAAGAAGTGGATCGTGGTCGACGCCCAGGACGCCGTTGTCGGCCGTCTGGCGACGTTCATCGCCATGCGTCTTCGCGGCAAGCACCGTCCTGATTACACCCCGCACGTCGACTGCGGCGACTTCGTCGTCGTGATCAACGCCGACAAGGTGAAGTTCACCGGCAAGAAGCTGGACGACAAGGTCTACTATCGCCACACCGGTCACCCGGGCGGCGTCAAGTCGACCACCCCGCGCAAGGTGCTGGGCGGCAAGTTCCCGGAACGCGTTCTGGAGAAGGCCGTCGAGCGCATGCTGCCGAAGGAAAGCCCGCTTGCCCGCAAGCAGCTGACCCACCTGCTCATCTACAACAACGGCGAGCACCCGCACCAAGCGCAGAGCCCGGAAGTCATCGACTTCGCTTCGCGCAACGCCAAGAACACCCGGAGCCTCTAAGCCATGACCGACGCCCAAGGCTTTGACGCGCTGGCTAGCCTGTCCAGCAACCCGGAAGCGGCCGCCCCGGCCGAGCCCAAGATCGACGCCCAAGGCCGCTCGTACGCGACCGGCAAGCGCAAGAACGCGATCGCTCGCGTCTGGATCAAGCCGGGCAAGGGTTCGATCACCATCAACGGCCGCGACCAGGAAGTTTACTTCGCGCGTCCGGTGCTGCGCATGATGATCGCCCAGCCCCTGGAAGTGACCGATCGCCTCGGTCAATTCGACGTCGTCGTGACCGTGGAAGGCTCGGGCCTCTCGGGCCAAGCCGGCGCGATCCGTCACGGCCTGTCCAAGGCCCTGACCTATTACGAGCCCGGCCTGCGCCCGGTCCTGAAGCCGCACGGCTTCCTGACCCGCGACAGCCGCGTGGTCGAGCGTAAGAAGTACGGCAAGGCCAAGGCCCGCCGCAGCTTCCAGTTCTCGAAGCGCTAAACGCGGTTCGTACGCGTTTGGAAGAGGGCGCTTCGGTCATCCGAAGCGCCCTTTTTCTTGTCCATTCCATCTCTTGTCTGGATCGGAGTCCGCCATGGCGAACGCCCCCAAGGTCTTCATCGACGGTGAAGTCGGCACCACCGGCCTGCAGATCCGCGAGCGCCTGATCGGCCGCACCGACCTGCAACTGGTCTCGATCGATCCGGAGAAGCGCAAGGACGCCGCCGCCCGCGCCGAGATGCTGAATGGCGCAGACGCCGTGATCCTGTGCCTGCCCGACGATGCGGCCATGGAAGCCGTGTCGCTGGTCTCGAATCCCGAGACTGTGATCATCGACGCCTCGACCGCCTATCGCACGGCCGAAGGCTGGACCTATGGCTTCGCCGAGCTGGACAAGGCGCAGCGGGGCAAGATCGCCGCGTCCAAGCGCATCTCCAATCCGGGCTGCTATCCGACGGGCGCGATCGCCCTGACCCGGCCTTTGGTCTCGGCCGGCATCCTGCCGCCGGAACTGCCGGTCTCCTACAACGCCGTCTCGGGCTATAGCGGCGGCGGCAAGGCGATGATCGCCGAGTTCGAGGACGCCAGCGCTCCGAACCATACCGATGTCCCGTACCGGATCTACGGCTTGTCGATGGCCCACAAGCACGTGCCGGAGATGCGGAAGCACGGCGGCCTGCTGAACCGGCCGATCTTCATGCCGGCCGTGGGGCGCTATCTGCAGGGCATGATCGTCGAGATGCCGCTGCACTTCTCGTGCCTGAACGGGACACCGTCGCTGGGCGATATCCACGCCGCGTTGTGCGCGCACTACAAGGGCGAGAAGTTCGTCGAGGTCGCCTCGCTGGAGGAAGCCAAGGGTCTGACGACGCTGGATCCCGAGGGACTGAACGGCACTAACCGTCTCAAGCTCTTCGTGTTCGGCTCGGACACCAGCGGTCAGGCGCGCCTCGTGGCCCTGCTCGACAACCTGGGTAAGGGCGCTTCGGGCGCGGCGGTGCAGAACCTGAACATCGCCCTGGGCCTCAAGGAAGACGCGGGCCTCTAGCCCCTCGTTCTAGACCCGCCAGCGGTAGTGGCCGGCGGGCTTGTGCAGCTTGAACATCCACAGCGGCTCCTCGTGGACGCCGTCGCCGATGTTGTGGGCGACGCGCACGCGCTGAGGGCCGTCGACCACCACGCCCAGATGCGGTCGCGCGCCGGCCGCCAGCCGCCAGGTCAGCACGTCGCCGGGCTGAGGCGCGTCGAAGGCGTCACCTCCGAACGGCCGCGCGCCGGGGAGGGGCAGGCGGGCGTTCTGACGCGCCAGGAAGGTCTCCAGGTTCAGCACCCGCCGGTGATCTATATTGGCGTCCGGTGACGTCAGGCCCCATTCCCGGCGCGAGGGGTAGGCGGCGAAGGCCCGCTCCATGTCCTCGTGCACGCGCGTCTGCAGGTCGATGTCCCAGGCGTCGCGAGCGGCGCGGATCAGCACGTCCGAGCAGACGCCGCTGGTGCGCAGTACGTCTCCGTTCGGATAGTCGATCGAGCGGTAGCTGGGGTCGTAGTCCACGGTGATCCCGATCTGCCGACGAGCAGCGGCGGCCAGCTTGGCGCCAGCGTTCGGGATCAAGGCATGGCTCGCGCCGCCGCCCGCCAACATGGGCATGGCGGCGAACATCCCCAGGGCTGTTCGACGGTCGAGCGTGAGCATGGGCGGAAGCTTCGCCGCGATCCTGGCGGGATTTAGGCGAACGCGGATCTTTGGCGCGGCCTTAGCCATTTTTGCGCTCCAGCAGCCGCGGACCTGAACCTTCGGCGGACAGGGCGTCGCCCGGGTTGCGCAATGGGCAAGCGGTCAGCGACAGGCATCCGCAGCCGATGCAGTCGCCCAGCTGGTCGCGAAGCTGCGTGAGGCGGAGGATGCGAGCGTCCAGCTCGTCGCGCCAATTGGTCGATAGCGTCCTCCAGTCGTCGGCGCTGGGGGCGCGGTCGTCGGGCAGAGCGGCCAGCGCGTCCTTGATCTCGGCCAGGGGCATGCCGGTGCGCTGGGCCACCTTGATCACCGCCACACGCCGCAGAACGCCGCGCGGATAGCGCCGTTGGTTACCGTCGGTGCGCAGGCTGCGGATCAGCCCCTTCGCCTCGTAGAAATGAAGCGCCGAGACCGCCACGCCGCTGCGCTTGGCCACCTCGCCGATGCTCAAAGTCGGGGGCGAGAAGGATTTCGACATCGGCGCTTGACCTCAACTATGGTTGAGGTTTTACAGGAGAGGCTCCTGACCTCGCAAGCCTTCAAGGAGCTTCCATGACCCTCGCCGTTCCCGACCAACTCGCTGTCGCCACCGCCCTGGCCGCCGACGCCCAACCAAGCAAGCCGGTGCTCAGCGTCAGCGTGATCCGGGTCAAGCCGGGTCACTTCGAGGAGTTCATGGCGCTGCAGACGGCGCACCTGGAGCGTATCCGCGGCACGGTCGCCGGGGTGCGCGGCGGTCGCCTGTTCAAGTCGGCCGAGAAGAACACAGTCCTCATGCTCTCGGCGTTCGAGACGGCGGAGGATGGCGCGCGCTTCCGTCAGGACCCTCGCTTCCGCGAGCACCTGGACCTGGCCGGCGCGATGATCGAGAGCAGCGAGGCCCTGCCGCTTGAGCTGGCCTATGAAATCGGCGTGATTTGACCCTGACGAGGTCGCGGCCCGTCAGGGCTGCGACTTCACCATCACGAAACTGCCGGGAGCATCCTCGAGGGGCTTCAACGGTCCCTTGCTCGGATCGCGGGCCGGGATCTGGTCGCCCGAGCGCGCCTTCAGCCAGGTGGCCCAGTGCGGCCACCACGAGCCCGGATGCTCCTGGGCGCCGGCGATCCACTCTCCGACGTCGCCAGGTAGGCCCTCGTTGGTCCAGTGCTGATACTTCTTGGCGTCCGGATGGTTGATCACGCCGGCGATGTGGCCCGAACCCGCCATGGTGAAGGTCACCGGTCCGCCGAAGGCCTTGGCGCCGCGATAGACGCTGCGGTACGGGGCGATGTGGTCGTCTTTCGACGACTGGACGTAGATCGGCGTCGTCACCTTCGACAGGTCCAGATGCTCGCCGCCCAGGCTGAGCTTGCCCGTGGTCAGGGCGTTGTCCTTGTAGAAATTGCGCAGATAGAACAGGTGCAGCGCCTTGGGCATCCGCGTCTGGTCGGCGTTCCAGAACAAGAGGTCGAAGGGCCGCGGCTCCTTGCCCATCAGGTAGTTGCTGACGAAGAACGACCAGATCAGGTCGTTGCCGCGCAGAGCGTTGAAAGTGTCGGCCATAGACTGGCTGGGTAGGAAGCCGCCTGCGGCGTCCATCTGCTGTTCGATCGACTGCAGCCATTCCTCGTTGGTGAACAGCAGAAGATCGCCGGCCTCGGCGAAGTCTTGCTGAGCGGCGAAGAAGGTGGCTGAGTTGATCCGCTTGTCGCCGCGCGCGGCCATGTGGGCCAGGGCGACCGACAGCAAGGTACCGCCGATGCAGTAGCCGACCGTGTTGACCCTATCGACGCCACACTGGGTCATGACCTGCTGGGTGGCGTCATAGACGCCTTCCAGCATGTAGTCCTCGAAGGTCTTGGCCGCGAGTTTCTGGTCGGGATTGACCCACGAGGCGACGAACACCGTGAAGCCCTGGCTGGTCAGCCATCGGATCATCGAGTTCTCGGGGCGCAGATCCAGGATATAGAATTTGTTGATCCACGGCGGGAAGATCAGCAGCGGGATCTCGCAGACCGTCTCGGTGGTCGGATTGAACTGCAGCAGCTGCAGGATGTCGTTCTGGTAGACGACCTTGCCGGGTGCGGTGGCGACGTTCTCTCCGACCTTGAACTTGGCCAGATCCGTCTGGCTGATCGCAAGCTGGCCGCCGCCGCGCTCGAGGTCGGCGGCGAAGTTCTCCATGCCGCGCACCAGGCTCTGACCCTGGGTCTGCACCACCTCTCGTAGGGCCGCGGGGTTGGAGATCAGGAAGTTCGACGGCGAGAAGGCGTCGGTCAGCATCTTGGTGAAGAACTCGACCCGGCGCTTCGCGGCCGGATCGACGCCTTCCACTTCCGCGATCAGGCCGTTCAGCCAGTTCGAGGACAGCAGATAGGATTGCTTCATCAGGTCGAACATCGGATTCGACGCCCAGTCGGGGTCGTTGAAACGCTTGTCGCCGGCGGCCGGGGCGACCACCGGCGCGACCTCCTCGCCGGCGGCGCGGCGAGCGGTGGATTGCCACAAGTCCACGTACTGGCCAAACAGATCCGCCTGGGCGCGCATCAGCCGGTCGGGCTGGGCGGCGAGCCGCGTCATCACCTCGTTCAGGGCCGGGGCGACGTGGAACGGATCGGGGGACAATGCCGCCGGCCGGTCGGCCTGCCGCAGAGCCGCCTCGGCGATCGCGCCCTGGGCGGTGACGGCGGCGCGGGCCAGATTGGCGGACAGCGTCTCGACCATCTTCAGCTGGTCGGGCGACAGTACGGCTTCGAACGGCGGGGCGCCAGGACCTCCGGACGCGTGCGAGCCTTGAGGCGAGGTCGCCGATTCGGTCTTCGGCGGCGGTTGGACGGTCTCTGGCTTGGCCTTGGACTTCGCGCTCTTCGGCGGGGCCTTGGCCTTGGGTTCGGCGGTCTCGACCTTGGGGGCGGCCTTTTTCTTAGGCTTGGGAGCCGCCTTCGCCGTGGGCATGAGGTTTCCTCCGGTTGTCCAAAGCCAGTTCACGAAAAGCGGCGCCGAACGCCTTTCGCTCGCCGCGATCATCGCATAAGACCAGAACCAATGAACGGCGAAACCCGCAAAATCGTACGTGTCGCTCTGATCGTCGGCCTCGCCGCCGGCGCGGCCGCGTGCGTCGCCAGTCCGTTCACGGCGGCCAAGGTCGATCCCGGCTCGCCCGTCGCCGCCGCGGCGACCGCCGCGACCAAGACCAAGGCGTCGTATCGCAAGTTCTCGGACATTCCGGCGATCCCGACCGACGTGCCGACCGCCGACCAGGTCCGCGCGGCCGTCGTCCAGCAGCAGGCCGCCGGCGCGGCTCTGACCAAGGCCGTCGCACCGGGCACTTGGGAGCTGAAGGACAGCGAAGGCTACGCCACGAAGGCGCGCCGCGACGCCAGAGCGCCGGCCTTCGAAGCCCCGACCGACGCCGATCGCGCCGACACCGAAGCCTTCGCGCGCGCAGCGCGTGGCCGAGCTAGCGCGCCTTCGTCGCAGCCTAAATAGGCCGACGAAGGCATAATCGTCCTTGAACTGGCTTGGCGCGACCCCGCTTGGGGTCTATCCATGCCCGACTTTCGCTCCCGACGCGCCGAAGAGGCGCATAGAGCCCCCAATGAGCACCGATTTTCATCGTATCCGCCGCCTGCCGCCGTACGTCTTCGAAGAGGTCAACAAGATCAAGGCCCGCCTCCGCGCCGAGGGGACCGACATCATCGACTTCGGCATGGGCAATCCGGACATGCCCACGCCCCAGCACATCGTCGACAAACTGATCGAGACGGCGCGCGATCCCAAGGCGGGCCGCTATTCCGCCTCGAAGGGCATCCCCGGCCTGCGCAAGGCGATGGCCAACTACTACGGCCGCCGCTTCGGCGTGAAGCTGAACCCTGACACCGAGGTGATCGCCACCCTGGGCTCGAAGGAAGGCTTCGCCAACCTCGCCCAGGCCCTGACCGGTCCCGGCGACGTCATCATCTGCCCCAACCCGGCCTATCCGATCCACGCCTTCGGCTTCATCATGGCCGGCGGCATCATCCGCCATGTGCCGGCCCTGTCGCCCGAAGAGTACCTGTCCAACATCAGCCGCGCGGTGAAGCACTCGGTGCCACCGCCCAGCGTGCTGATCCTGTCCTATCCGTCGAACCCGACGGCCCAGTGGGTGGACCTGGACTTCTACAAGGACGCCGTCGCCCTGGCGAAGAAGCACGACCTGCTGGTGATCAGCGACGTGGCCTATGGCGAAATCTATTTCGACAACAATCCGCCGCCGTCGATCCTGCAGGTCGAGGGCGCCAAGGACATCGCCGTCGAGGTCAACTCGCTGTCGAAGACCTACGCCATGGCCGGCTGGCGCGTCGGCATGGTGGTGGGCAACGCTCGCATCTGCGCGGCCCTGGCCCGCGTGAAGTCGTATCTGGACTACGGCGCCTACACGCCGGTGCAGGTGGCGGCCGCCGCAGCGCTGAATGGTCCGCAGGATTGCGTCGACGAGATCCGCGGCATCTACAAGAGCCGTCGGGACACGCTGATCAAGTCGATGAAGGGCGCGGGCTGGGACATTCCCAATCCGCCGGCCTCGATGTTCGCCTGGGCCAAGATTCCCGAACAGTATCGCGAGGCCGGCTCGATGCTGTTCTCGCGCCTGCTGATCGAAGAGGCGGGCGTCGCCGTCGCCCCGGGCATCGGCTTCGGCGAATACGGCGAAGGTTATGTCCGGATCGGCCTGGTCGAGAACGAGCACCGCATCCGCCAAGCTGCGCGCAACGTGAAGAAATTCATCGCCAACGCCGACTCCATCCTGGCCAAGGCCCACAACAAGATGGAACAGGCCTGAACAAGGCTCGTCCGGACGGCGTAACGAGGATTCGAAGATGACGAACAAGACCTGGCGCGTCGGCGTCGCGGGCCTGGGCACCGTTGGCGGCGGCCTTCTGCAGTTCCTGGCCGACCGCCCGAATTTCGCGCCGGCCGGTGATACGGCGGTCGTGACCGCTGTCTCGGCCCGGTCCAAATCGCGTCCGCGTACAGTCGACATCTCGAATCTCATCTGGTTCGACGATCCGGTGGCGCTCGCGGCCTCACCGGACGTCGACATCTTCGTCGAGCTGGTCGGCGGCTCAGATGGCCCGGCCAAGGCGGCCGTCGAAACGGCGCTGAAGGCCGGCAAGCCCGTGGTCACCGCCAACAAGGCGTTGATCGCAGAGCACGGCGCCGAGCTGGCCGCGCTGGCCGAGGCCAACGGCGCGCCGCTGCTGTTCGAGGCCGCGGTCATGGGCGGCGTGCCCGCGGTCAAGATGATGCGCGAGGCCCTGGTGGGCGACGACATCGTCTCGGTGGCCGGCATCCTCAACGGCACCTGCAACTTCATCCTCTCGGAGATGGAGAAGACGGGGCGCTCGTTCGCCGACGTGCTGCGCGAGGCCCAAGGCCTGGGCTATGCCGAGGCCGACCCGACCATGGACGTCGGCGGCTTCGACGCGGGTCACAAGATCAGCATCCTGGCCGCGCTGGCCTTCGGCTGCGCCCCGAACTTCGCCGCCGCGGAGATCGAAGGCATCAGCGATGTCGAACTGCTCGACATCAAGCTGGCCAAGGACCTGGGCTATCGCATCAAACTCGTCGCCAGCGCCGCCAAGACCGACGACGGCGTCGCGGTGAAGGTGCATCCGTCGTTGACCCCGCTGGACCATCCGCTGGCCCAGGCGGGCGGGGCGCTGAACGCGCTGTTCATCGAGGGCAAGCGCATCGGCCGGATCTTCGTCCAGGGCCCGGGCGCGGGCGCGGGGCCGACCGCCGCCGCCGTGGCCGCCGACATCGCCGACGTGATGACCAACGCCGTGCGTCCAGTGTTCCAGACCCCGGCGGGCGAGCTGGCCTCGTTCACCTCCATCGACCCGGCCCGCGCCGTGGGCAAGGCCTATCTGCGCGTCATGGTCCAGGACCAGCCGGGCGTGATCGCGGCGATCTCAGAAACCCTGGCCGAATGCGGCGTTTCGATCGACAGCTTCCTGCAAAAGCCCGTCGAAGGCGCGGGCGGCGTGCCGATCGTGCTCGTTACCCATGCGACGCCAGAATCGAAGCTTCTGGACGCGATTAGCCGCATCGAAAAGCTGCAGACCGTGCTAGAGCGTCCCCGCCTTCTGCGCGTCGCGCGCATCTAACGACCCGCCGCAGAGCCCTTCCGATCCGATCAATTTGATCAGATCGGGCAAAAGGGCTCTGAGAACTAAATCTTGGCTATTTTGATCGTCGCCTTGCGACGCTCCAAAATAGCCGGGAGGCGGGCGCCGAAGGCGACATTGGGAACAAGGTCTCCTTTTCCGGGGAGGCCGGGAGAGACGGATGAGTTCGAACACCCTGGACCGATCGCTGGTCCTGGACGCCGTTCGCGTAACCGAAGCCGCCGCGATCGCCTCGTGGACGATGCTGGGGCGCGGCGACGAGATGGCCGCCGACCAGGCCGCCGTCGACGCGATGCGAAACGCCTTGAATGAGCTGAACATCGATGGCGAGATCGTCATCGGCGAAGGCGAGCGTGACGAGGCGCCGATGCTCTACATCGGCGAGAAGGTCGGCACGGGAAAGGGGCCCAAGGTCGACATCGCCCTCGACCCGCTGGAAGGCACCACCCTGGCCGCCAAGTCACAGCCCAACGCCCTGACGGTGATGGCCTGGGCGCCGAAGGGCACGCTGCTGAACGCCCCCGACACCTATATGGACAAGATCGCCTGCGGTCCGGGCCTGCCGGCCGGGGTGATCGATCTCGACAAGTCGCCGGCCGACAACATCAAGGCCCTGGCCGAGGCCAAGGGCGTCGCGCCGAGCGAGATCACGGTCTGCGTGCTGGATCGCCCGCGCCACGCCGAGATCATCGCCAATGTCCGTGCCGCCGGCGCCCGCATCCATCTGATCACGGACGGTGACGTGGCCGGGGTGATCAACACCACCGATCCCTCAACCGGCATCGACCTCTATCTGGGCTCGGGCGGCGCGCCGGAAGGCGTCCTGGCCTGCGCGGCCTTGAAGTGTGTCGGCGGCCAGTTCCAGGGACGCCTCCTGTTCCGCAACGGCGACGAACGCGCGCGCGCCGCGAAGTGGGGCATCACCGATCTCGACAAGAAGTATGACCTGCATGAGATCGTCCGGGACGAGGCGATCTTCGCCGCTACCGGCGTGACACGCGGCGGTCTTCTGGATGGCGTCGTCTATCGCGACGGCTGCGTCCACACGCACACCCTGGTGATGAACTCCTCGACGGGCACCGTCCGCGAGGTCCGCATGAAGCGGAAGGTGTAGAGCGTGGCAGCCAAAAGTGTGAGCGGTTTTGGCGGCCGCCACGCTCCATATGTTTGAGACGGAGCCTGTCCGTTTCTGCTGGCAGAAACGGACAGGCTCTGAAACCTTCCTGTCACGGCCGTCCTGTAGAGGCGGCCGTTCTGCTTTCTGGTTTCGAGGTGTTCATGACTTCCTTTGTCGACTTGGCCGCATGGCTCGCGGCGGAGCCGGCGGACGCCGCCCTCAAGGATGTCGTCCAGACCGTCGCGGCGACCTGCGCCCAGATCAGCCGCGTCGTCGCCTCCGGCGCCCTGTCGGGCAGCCTGGGCGCGGCCGGCAGCACCAACGTGCAGGACGAGGAGCAGAAGAAGCTCGACGTCATCACCAACGACATGCTGAGCGAGGCCTTGAAGGACTGCGCGCCCGTCGCGGGCTTGGCGTCGGAAGAGCTGGAAGAGATCGAGCCCACCGGCCGCGTCGGCGGCTATCTGGTGACCTTCGATCCGCTGGATGGCTCCAGCAACATCGACGTCAATGTCTCGGTCGGCACGATCTTTTCGGTGCTGCCCGCGCCGGCCGGCCATGCGCCGACGGAAGGCGACTTCCTGCAGCCGGGCCGCAACCAAGTCGCGGCCGGCTACGCCGTCTACGGACCACAGACCATGCTGGTCCTGACCTTGTCGAGCGGCGTCAACGCCTTCACGCTTGACGCCGACGGCCGCTGGCTGCTGACCCATCCGGCGCTGGCCGTGAAGGCCGATACGGCCGAGTTCGCGATCAACATGTCGAACCAGCGTCACTGGGCCCAGCCGGTACGCCGCTACATCGACGGCTGCCTGCAAGGCAAGGACGGCCCGCGCGGCAAGAACTTCAACATGCGCTGGATCGCCTCGATGGTCGCCGACGTCCATCGGATCATGATGCGCGGCGGGGTCTTCATGTATCCGTGGGACGCTCGGGAGCCCGAAAAGCCCGGCAAGCTGCGTCTGATGTACGAGGCCAACCCCATGGGGTTGGTGGTCGAACGCGCCGGCGGCAAGGCCACCGACGGCGTCACCCGCATCCTGGACATCCAGCCGACCAAGCTGCATCAGCGGGTGCCGGTGGTGCTGGGCTCGGCCAACGAGGTCGAGGCCGTCCGGGCCGAAATGCAGGCCTGAGGGCGTCCCGACGTCCGGGACTGTCGTCGCCACGTCGCATGGAGCGAATCCGCGTTAACGGATAGTCTGTGCGGATGGCCGCTGACGGTGTTTCCAATCTTGTCTCCGACGCTTTCCTGGGCGTCGAACGCTCGCTGAGCGGTCGCGCTTGGCGCGAGCGCCCGGCGGATCTCGCGGTCGTGCGCGACATCCAACAGCGCCATGGCCTGATCGAGCCGCTAGCCCGGGCCCTCGTCTCGCGCGGGGTCCTGCTGGACGACGCCGAGCACTATCTGCGCCCGACCCTGAAGGCGTTGTTCCCCGATCCGTCCAGCTTCACCGACATGGACCGAGCGGCTGAGATCCTGATCGACGCCCTGGAGCGCGGGCGACCGACCATGGTGTTCGCTGACTACGACGTTGATGGGGCCACCAGCGCCGCCCAGTTGGTGCGGTGGTTCCGCTACATGGGCGTCGAGCTGCCGATCTATATTCCCGACCGCCTGACAGAAGGCTATGGCCCCAGCCCGGCGGCGTTCCGCACGATCCGTGAGGGCGGGGCCGAGCTGGTCGTGACCCTGGATTGCGGCGCCGCGGCGTACGACGCCATCAATAGCGCCGCCGAGATCGGCCTCGAGGTGGTGGTCATCGATCACCACCTGATGCGCGAGGATCCGCCAGCCGCGGCCGCCGTGGTCAACCCCAACCGCCCCGGCTGCCAGAGCGGGCAGGGGGTCTTGGCCGCCGCCGGCGTTACGTTTGTCCTGCTCGCGGCTCTGAATCGCGAAGCCCGCAAGCGTGGCCTGTTCACCGACGAACGTCCGCAGCCGGATCTGCGCCAATGGCTGGATCTCGTGGCCCTGGGTGAGGTCTGCGACGTCACCCAGCTGGTTGGCTTCAACCGCGCCCTGACGGCGCTGGGCCTGCGGGCCATGGGCGCGTGGGCCAATCCGGGGCTGAAGGCCCTGTTCGCGGTCGGCAAGGGTTCGGGCGATCCGTCAGTGTTCCACGCCGGCTTTATCCTTGGTCCTCGGATCAACGCCGGTGGCCGCATCGGACGCTCCGACCTTGGCGCGCGCCTGCTGTCGACGGACGATCCGCTGGAGGCGGCGGCCCTGGCCCAGGAGCTGGATAGCCTCAACACCGAGCGCAAGGCCGTCGAGGCCGCCGTGGTCGAGGAGGCCGCGGCCGTGCTGGAGCGTGGCAACTTCAATCCCGAAGCGCCGGTGATCGTCGTGGCCGGCGAGGACTGGCATCCCGGCGTGATCGGCATCGTCGCCGGCCGCCTGCGCGAGCGCTATCGCAAGCCGGTGGTGGTGATTGGCGTCGACCGCGCCGCCAATGTCGGCAAGGGCTCTGGCCGCTCGCAGCCGGGGGTGAACCTCGGCAAGGCCATCCAGGCCGCGTTCGAATCGGGCCTGCTCATGGCCGGAGGCGGCCATGCCATGGCGGCGGGCCTTTCGATCCGTCCCGAGATGATTCCCGAGTTCCGCGCCTTTTTGGAGGAGCGCCTGGCCGAGGAGATGGAAGCGGTCGGCGTCGAATCGGTCGAGATCGACGCCCTGGTCCAGCCGCGCGCGGCGACGCGGGCGCTGCTGGACGACTTCCAGCGCCTGGCGCCGTTCGGGCCCGGCAATCCCGAGCCGATGTTCGCCCTGACCCAGGTGCGCCCCGACCGCGTGTCGGCTTTGAAGGGAGGGCACGTCCGCCTCGACCTCGTCGGTCCCACCGGCGACCGGATCAAGGCCGTTAGCTGGCGCAGCGCCGAGACCCCGCTCGGCCAGCGGCTGCTGGCTGGCGGCGGAACCCTGGACGTCGTGGGCAAGCTGAAACCGGACGACTACATGGGCCGCAACGGCGTCCAGCTGGAGATCGAGGACGCCCATGATCCCAGAGCGCGCTACGCGCTCTAGATCTTGATATCCTTGAGCCAAACGCTGTTTGGCTCAAGGGGCGCGCTACGCGCTCTGAAGGCTTTCGGGCCGGGATCTGGCCGGCGATGTGGGCGGACTGAAAAAACGGCTTCGAGCGGGTTGCGCACCCCAAACGACGCGGCTATACACCCGCTTCCTCGCGGGGCCGTGGTCCCTTCGTCTATCGGTTAGGACGCCAGATTTTCAATCTGGAGAGAGGGGTTCGACTCCCCTAGGGACTGCCACCCGCGAGGCCAATATCTCGACGATGTTCCGCTTCGGCGTGACGTGGTCCCTTCGTCTATCGGTTAGGACGCCAGATTTTCAATCTGGAGAGAGGGGTTCGACTCCCCTAGGGACTGCCATCTTCGGCTGTATTTCAGAATTGTTTCCAAGTGTGGCCGCGACGAAATGTCGCGGATCGCCTCCGCGCGTCGTTTTGACGTGATTTCGTCATTGACGGCTCTCGTTACGCGAGAACACTGTTCTCGTAGTGCTCGCTCCGATGGGCTGATTGGGCGAGCCAGAGGGGTGGGATGTCTGGTTATGATTTCGAGGACGCTGCGGCGCACGAAGAGTTCGTGCGCATCAGTGGGAGGGTGAAGTGGTTCGACGCCGGCAAGGGTTACGGGTTCATCGTACCGGATGATCCGGGCCAGACTGGGCTGAAGGACGTACTTCTGCATGTGACGTCGCTGCGTAACTGCGGCCGCGAAACCGCCATGGAGGGGGCGGTGATCGTGTGCGACGTGGTGCGAAGGCCGAAAGGTTGGCAGGTCTGCGAGGTCGTCGATCTCGACGAAAGCTCCGCGCCGGCGCCGCTCGAGCGTCAGAAACGGACCTTCGCCGACGGCCCGCCGCGCCGCGATCTCCTGCGGGAGGGGCACGGGCGCCATGCCTTGACGCCCGAGGGACCGGCCGAGCACGCCAAGGTCAAGTGGTTCAACCGCACCAAAGGCTATGGCTTCGTGATTCGCGACGCCGAGCCGGGTGACATCTTCGTGCATATCGAGACGCTCCGTCGGGGCGGGCTCGAGGACTTGCAGCCAGGCGATGACGTCTTGGTGCGGTTCGCGCGGGGGCCCAAGGGCTTGGTGGTTGCGGAAATCACGGCCGGCGACGCCTGACTTTCGCCGCCTCGGCCCGGAAGCTAGTCTCGTCGAGAACTGGTTTTCACCGAGGCGCGCGTGGCTGAACGAATGATCGATAGGCGGGGCCTGCTCGCCGGGCTGATGCTTGGCGTCTGCGCGGGCGGAGAGGCCCTGGCCGCGCCCAAGCCGGAGACGGTCGAGATCGTCACTGGCCGTGGCCGCGTGCGCTTTCAGGTCGAGATCGCCGCCACTCCCGGCGAGCAGAGGCGCGGACTGATGTTCCGCACGGCGCTGGCGCCGGATCGAGGGATGCTGTTCACCTATAAGCGGCCGCAACCGGCCGCCTACTGGATGAAGAACACTCTGATCCCGCTGGATATCATTTATATTCAACCGGACGGGAAGATCTTGTCGATCGTCCGCAACGCCCGTCCGCACGACGAGACGCCGCTGCCGTCCGGCGGCCTAATTTTGGGCGTGTTGGAGATCGCCGGCGGCCGCGCGGCGCAGCTGGGGATCCTGCCGGGCGATCGCGTGCTGCACCGGATCTTTCCAAAGGGGTGATCAAGACTCGAAGTTGGGGCGCGGCCTTTGTTGATCCGCGCGCCGAACCCCTGTAGAGCACGCGCCTGCCGATGTTTCGGAGCGTAGCGCAGTCTGGTAGCGCGCCTGGTTTGGGACCAGGATGTCGCAGGTTCGAATCCTGCCGCTCCGACCATCGGCAAGGTATTTGGGAGAGGTCCATGCTGGCCCGCATCTATCGCCCCGCCAAGAACGCCATGCAGTCCGGCAAGGCCAAGACCAAGGACTGGGTGCTGGAGTTCGAACCTGCCTCGGCCCGCAAGCCCGATCCGCTGATGGGCTGGACCCAGTCTAGCGACATGAACGGCCAGATCCGCCTGACCTTTGAAACCCGCGACGAGGCGGTGGCCTACGCCCAGCGCCACGAGATCGCGTTCCAGCTGTTCGAGACCAAGGCCCCAAAGCGGATCATCAAGGCCTATGCCGACAACTTCTCGGCCACCCGCAAGCAGCCCTGGACCCACTAGGACTTTCGCGGACGGCTCGGCGCGCGCCCTTAGCTCAGCTGGATAGAGCACTCGCCTTCTAAGCGAGCGGTCGCAGGTTCGAATCCTGCAGGGCGCGCCACCGCCGTTTGTACGCCACAGTACGATCCGGCACGCTAGAGTCGCAGAAATTCGGTATTTGCAGCCCTCGCTCACCGAGATGGATGTTTGACGGAAAATTTCCGCCCGTGCATCGCTGATAGTGAAGACCGAGCAATGGGCGAGGGAGCATGTCGGAGGGACGCGCGCGTGTCGTGGCCTGGCTGGGGCGGGAGATTCTCCCCCACGAAGGAGACCTGCGCGCCTGGCTGCGGCGCTCGTTCGCCGTTGCTGGAGACGTCGACGACATCATTCAGGAAACCTATTGCCGCCTGGCCGGCCTGACCCATGTCGACCATGTCGATCAGCCGCGCTCCTATCTCTTCCAGACCGCCCGCAATGTCGCGCTGGAGCAAATTCGGCGCGCGCGCGTGATCCGGATCGAGACCGTCAGCGAGATGGATTCTCTCAATCTCATGCACGACGCCCCCTCGGCCGAACGCGTGATTTCGGGACGGCGGGAACTCGAGCGAGTCCGCTCGCTGATCGCCGTACTGCCCGAGCGCTGCCGACGCATCTTCGAGATGCGCAAGATCGAGGGCGTGTCCCAGCGCGAAATCGCCCGACGACTGGGCGTGACCGAACACGTCGTGGAGAACGAGTCGGTGAGGGGGCTTCGCGCCATTCTCGCGGCAATGACCGAACAGGAGCGCCCCTCCGGGGCCAAGGGACCGAAAGAGAAGACCGATGGTCGAACGCGAAAGCGCCGCTGACATCGAGGCGGACGCCGCCCGATGGGTGGTCCGCGTCGATCGTGACGGAGACGATCCCGCCGTCCGCGCCGACCTGGAAAGCTGGTGGGCCGGCGACCGGCGGCGCGTGGGCGCCTATGCGCGGGCGGAGGCCGCGTGGCTTCATCTTGATCGAGCCCAGGTCTTCGCGATCGAAGCGCCGGATCAACCCGCCGGGAAGTCTGGCACGCGCCGGAGCGTGATGGCGGGCTTCGGGATTCTGGCGGCGGGCGTCGCGGTCGCCGTGGTCGCGCCACGCTTGCTCTTCCGGCGCTATGGCACCGCGCTGGGCGAAATCCGCCACCTGCCGATGGCCGATGGCTCCATGGCCGCGATCAACACTGATTCCGCGCTTGAGGTCGCCATGCGCCCTCGCCTGCGCGCCGTGCGACTGGATCGCGGCGAGGCCTGGTTCGAGGTGGCCAAGGATGCCGAGCGCCCCTTCGTGGTGGAGAGCGGGCCGGTGCGCGTGCGGGCGGTCGGCACGGCCTTCTCCGTGCGCAGGCGCGAGGCCGGCAGCGACGTCCTGGTCACCGAAGGCGTTGTCGAGGTCTGGACGAAGGGCGGCAAAACCCCGCCCCGTCGGGTTTCCGCCGGCCAGCGGGTGTTCGCCGACAACACCCTCGGCATCCTGACGCCGCCCAAGGCCGAGGTCGACCTCAATCGGCAGCTGGCCTGGCGCGATGGCCAGATCGTCCTGGATGGCCAGACTCTGGTCGAGGCCGCCGCCGAGTTCAACCGCTATAACAGGCGCAAGATCGAGATCGCCGACGTGCGACTGGCCGACGCGCGCTTCGTGGGTTGGTTTCGCACGAGCGATCCCGAGGGGTTCGCCCAGGCGGCGGCGACCACGTTCAAGGGCAGCGTCAGCGTCAGTGACGACGCGATCGTCCTTCGGGGCGGCTGAGACCCTCGGAAAGAAAAACCGGCGATTTCTGACGGAAGCCAGGGGGCCGCGCATCGTTTCAAATAGGCGCTCCAAGAAGCGTCGTTTGAACCGATACAGAGGGAGGGGGCGCATGCGGGCGACGCGTGATAGCCACAACAGGTCCTATTGGATGCTCGCGACCGGCGCGACGGCCCTGATGGCCGCCGCCGGGGCGCAGGCCCAGGTGCGCAAGTTCGATGTCCCGGCCCAGCCGGCGGTCACCGGCATTCCCCAGTTCGGCCAGCAGGCGGACCTGCAGATCCTGGCGCCTCAGGCCGCGGTTCAGGGCAAGCGCGTCAACGCCGTGCGCGGCGCCTACACGGCCGAGGAGGGACTGACGCGCCTGCTGAACGGCGTGGGCCTCGCCGTCGCCTCCAACAACGGCCGCACGGTGGTGCTCGATCAGTCCCCACAGGCGAACCCGGCCAACGACCCGGCGCCTCCGCAGGACCAGACGGTCGTCCAGGAAGTCGTGGTCACGGGGCTAACCTCGCGCAATCGCCCGCTGATCACGGCCTCGGCGGACATCACCCTGGCGACACGCGCCGACATCGAGCGCAAGGCGCCGCGCTCGACCGCCGACTTGCTGGAGCTTGTACCCGGCATCTTCGTCGAGGGCACCGCCGGCGAGCTGTCGAACAACTATTCAGTGCGCGGCCTGCAGGGCGGCGGCCAGCGCTTCATCCAGCTGCAAGAGGACGGCCTCCCGATCATCTATCAGGGCGGCGGGGCGGACTTCTTCTTCTCGGAGGACGCCACGATCGACCGGCTCGAAGCGGTCAAGGGCGGCACCTCGGGGATCCTGACCGTCAACGGGGCCGGCGCGACGGTCAACTTCATCTCGCGCAAGCCCAATTTCGACAAGCCCGAGGGGATCGTGCGGGCCACGGGATACAATTACGGCCTCAAGCGCGGCGACTTCTACTATTCGGCGCCCATCGCCCAGAACCTGGCGTTCAATGTCGGCGGCTATGTCCAGAGCAGCCCCGGCGTGCGCGACAACACCTTCGACTATGACGGCTACCGCCTGAAGGCGATGCTGGAATACCGCTTCGATGGGGGCGGATACCTGCGGGTGACTGGCAAGATCGGCGACATGAAGGCGGCCTACTATGCCGACCAACCCTACGCCTACAGCAACGGCAAGCCGCGCGGCGTTCCCGGCCTGGACACACAGTTCGGCAATATCGGCGGCGACGCGTTCAACCGTATCTCCGTGCCGGTGTCGACCTTCGTCGAGAACGACGGCTTCCGCGATTTCCGGCTCAGCGAGGGCGTGCGGGTCAAGACCAAGCAGTTGCGCGTCGACTTCGAAAGGCCGCTCAGCGACAGCGTCGAGATCTTCGCCCGCGCCCGCTACCTGGACCTGAAGGACGACTTCAACGGCCTCTTTCCGGGCTCGGGCACGGGCAATGCGGGCCTGACGAGCGCGATGAACTACCTGATCCCCGGCGCGACCTCGCCGATCAACAACCTGCTCACCGCGGGCCTGGCCGCCTACCCCGCCACGGTGCGCTTCGGCGCCAAGAACCTGCGCACCGGCGTGGTCATCCCGTCGAGCGACGTCGCGACCCTGAACGCCCTGAACGGCAATGGCTTCCTGCAGGAGACGACGCTCAACCACGACTATCAGTCAGGTCACGATTTCGGCTCCAACATCGGAGCGCGCTGGGAATATCAGGGCGACGGATTCAAGAACTCCCTGACCGGAGGCGTCCAATATTATGACGTCAGCCGCAGCCAGAACCAGTCGGCGGTGGCGACCGTGGTCAATGACGTCCGCACCAACAGCGACATCTACGACATCGTCTCGCTCGACGCGAACAACCAGGTCATCGGGGTGCTGAGCGACAACGGACTGGTGTCGTACGGGGACTGGGGCGCGGGCATGCGGCGACGCACCGACAAGTCGGTGTCGCTCTACGCCAACGACGAACTGGCGATCGGCGACAAGATCCACATCGACGGCGGCGTGCGCTGGGAGAGCGACAAGGCCCGATACCTCGAGGGCAACGCCGCGGCCGTCAACCAGCCGGTGCAGCCCGGGGTGATCGGCGTGGTGCGAACCGTGGGCTCGACCTTCGACGGCAGGTATACCGAGAAGCGCAAGACGCAGGACAAGGTCGCCTGGACCGTCGGCGCCAGCTATCTGCTCACGCCGCACTTCTCGGTCTATGGCCGCTACGCCAACGGCTTCCAGACCAACAACACCGATCCGATCACCAAGATCGAACTCTACGAGGCGGGCGTGCGCTTCGAATACGGCCGCGTCCTCAGCGCGTCGGCGACGGTGTTCCGGACCAATTTCGACAACCAGTTCTACAACTTCATCGACCCGTCCGACCCCACCAAGCAGACCAGCTATCTGGCCGACCTCCGGACCAAGGGGGTGGAAATCGACGCCCTCGTCCGGCCCGTCGACTGGCTTTCGGTCAACGTCACGGGCGTGCTGCAGGACCCGACGCTCAACAATCTGAGCCTGAACGGCGTGGCCCAGCCGACCTATGACGGCAATCGCCCCGAGCGGACGCCGGCCCGGCTGTTCACGATCACCCCGGCCATCAAGCTGCCCAACGACCGAGGCGAGATCTATGCGCGGTACAAGTACGTCGGCAAGATCTACGCGGACGCCGGCAATGGGGTGGCGCTACCGTCCTACGGCGTCACTAGCGCGGGCGTCACCCTGAACCTGAAGGACAATCTGCAGGTCAATCTCAACGTCGACAACATCTTCGACGTCATCGGCCTGACCGAGGGCAATCCCCGTCAGGGCCAGACCCAGAACGCCTCCTCGGGTTATTTCTACGCCCGCGGCATCGTGGGCAGGACCTATGGCGGCTCGCTCACACTCCGCTTCTAGAGCGCGGGACTAGGAGCAAGGCGGCGGACGCGCAAAGCGTTCCGCCGCCCCCTTTTGGGCGGTTGGAGAGGCTGCATGTTCAGAGATTTTCGATGGGCCGTCGTCGGCGCCGTGCTCTCGCTGACGGCCTCGGGCCAGGCCTTGGCGACGCCCGACCTGGCCTACCAGTTGACCGAGGGCCAGAACCTCAACGCCTTTGTCCGGGAAGACACCGTCGCCGCCCACCTGCTGCTGCGCAACGGCGAGGACCCCCGCATCCTCGTCGCCTTCCCGGCCGGCAACAGCGGCGCAGGCCTGTGGTTCGAGCGCACGGCCCATCCCGCCACCTGGCGACTGGACCAGCCGCCCCGGCCCGTCCGTCGCGGCGGGCTCAACGGCGTGGTCGTCCGCGCCAGCCTCGACGCGCCACGGCTGGTCGCCAAGCAGGCGGTTCTGTCGAATGTGCGCTATCTGCGGGACTACCAGGCGGTCGGCGACTTTCCGGCCGAGGTCGCGGTCAAGCCCAAGATCGACGGCGACACCCTCACCTGGCGGCGTCCACGCCTGGATGGCGGGCCCGGCTATGAGCTGGTCGTCCGGGTCATCGGCGGCCGCGTCGACCAGGGCGCCATCGTCGCCGGGCCGGACGGGCGGATCGCGCTGGAGATCACGGCGCTGACCGGCGACACCCCGCTGACGCCGCTGCCGATCGCCCAACTGCTGAACGCCGAGGCGGCGGCGGACCCGGCGGCGCGCAGCGCCCTGGCCTTCTTGAGCTATCGCGAGAAGTTCCTCGCCGGCTCCTGGCGCTTCAACACCTATTTCGGCCGCGACACCCTGATGTCGGTGCGGCTGCTGGCGCCCGCCCTGCGGCCGGCGGCGGTCGAGGCGGGCCTCAACGCCGTGCTGGCCCGCCTGTCGCCCGGCGGCGAGGTGGCGCACGAGGAAGGAATCGGCGAGTTCGCCGTCATCCAGAACCGCAAGGCCGGGCGCGACGGCGACGCGGCCGAGCTCGACTACGGCATGGTCGACGACGACTACATGCTCGGCGCGGTCGTGGCGGACTACCTGCGGGGGCCGGGGCAAGCACGGGCGCGGACCTGGCTGGCCCAGCCCCTGGCGAGCGAGAGCCAGCCCGGGGTCCGCGCGGCGACCGGCGCCATGCTGGTGAGCAACCTGCGTTTCGTGCTGCACCAGAGCCGTGGCTTCGCCGACGCCCCCGCCGCCAGCACGTTGATCGCGATC
The DNA here is from genome assembly GCF_040545685.1 of Caulobacter sp. 1776. Taxonomy (NCBI): domain Bacteria; kingdom Pseudomonadati; phylum Pseudomonadota; class Alphaproteobacteria; order Caulobacterales; family Caulobacteraceae; genus Caulobacter; species Caulobacter sp. 1776. The sequence goes on along the minus strand of NZ_JBEPMI010000008.1, from coordinate 58,688 downwards.
AAGCCGGGTCGGACGACCGGAGAATGGCGGGACAGCAACGAGGGGCTGGGCGGCGGCGTCTACCCCTATGACGTCAACGCCGTCCTGGTCCCGGCGGCGCTCGAGGCGGCCGACCGCCTCTTCCGCGCCGGCCTGCTGGATTCCTATCTCTCGGTCGAGGATCGCGTGTTGTTCGGCGACGCCGGCCGTATGGCCGGGGTCTGGCGCGCCAAGGCGCCGCCCCTGTTCCGGCTCGAACTGCCAGCCGCCGAGGCGGCGGCGTCGATCCGGTCCTACGCCGACAGCCTGGGCCTTCCCGCGGGCCCGGCCCTGCGGGCCCTGGATCAGAAACCGCTCGTGTTCCACGCCCTGTCACTGGAAGCCACGGGCAAGCCCGTGCCGATCATGAACTCCGACGAGGGCTTCGCGCTGCTGTTCGGCCATCCGTCGGCGGCGGATCTCGACACCTACGTCACCGCGATCATGCGCCCCTTCCCGGCCGGCCTGATGACCGACGTCGGCCTGGTGGTGGCCAACGCCGCGTTCGCCGGCCCCGAGGTCCGGCCGCGTTTCACCCCGGCCGCCTATCACGGCGCGGTGGTCTGGTCCTGGCAGCAGGCGCTGCTGGCGGCGGGGATCGAACGACAACTGGCCCGCCGCGACCTTCCCGCGGCCACGCGCGGTCGCCTGACGGCCGCCCAAGGCGCGCTTTGGCGCGCGATCATCGCCACCCGCGACGTGCAAAGTTCCGAACTCTGGTCCTGGACGTTCCGCGAGGGGCGCTACATCGTGGCCCCCTTCGGCGCCGGAAAGGCCGACGCCGATGAATCAAACGCCGCGCAGCTGTGGAGCACGGTCTATCTGGCGGTGCGGCCGCCGGCGGCGCGGGTTCGCCCTCGGTACGAGCCGACCCCGGCGGGCAAGGCCGCGGGCGTGAGGTAGAGGCGAGGCGGCGGGCCGGCGAATTCCATCCAGCCTCCATCGGGAAGAGAGGTCGCATGAACCGCATCGCAAGGGTCGTGATCCTGGGCGGCGGAACCGCCGGATGGATGACCGCGGCGGCGCTCTCGCGCTGCTTTGGTCGGTCGCTGCGCATCGACCTGGTGGAGTCGGATGCGATCAGCACGGTGGGCGTCGGCGAAGCGACCATACCGACGATCCACTGGTTCAACGAATTGGTCGGCCTCGACGAGGCGGCGTTCGTGCGCGCGACCCAGGCCAGCTTCAAGCTCGGCATCGAGTTCGTCGATTGGCGGCGTCCTGGACATCGCTACTTCCACCCGTTCGGCCGTTACGGCGTCGAGCTGGACCAGGTTCCTTTTCATCAGCATTGGCTGAAGGGCCGTGCGGACGGCGGCCAACACCCCCTGGCGGCGTTCTCGCTGGCCACGGCGCTGGCCGAGGCCAACCGCTTCGCCAAGCCCGTCGCCGATCCCCGTTCGATCCTCTCGACCCTGGGATACGCCTATCACTTCGACGCGACGCTCTATGCCGGGCATCTGCGCCGCCTGGCCGAGGCCGCCGGCGTGATCCGTCACGAGGGCAAGGTCGCGACGGTGGAGCGTGATCCGGAAAGCGGCTTTGTCACCGCGTTGGCGACGGAAGAGGGCGCGCGGATCGAGGGTGAGCTGTTCATCGACTGCTCGGGCTTCAAGGCGATGCTGATCGGCGAGACGATGGACGCCGCGTTCCAGGACTGGTCGCACTGGCTGCCCTGCGACCGCGCCGTGGCCGCGCCCTGCGCCCGCGTCGCCGAGACCACGCCGTACACCCGGTCGACCCTACGCCCGGCGGGCTGGCAATGGCGCATTCCCCTGCAGCATCGCACCGGCAACGGCTATGTCTACGCCAGCGCCTTGGTGTCCGACGACGAGGCGGCCGCGACGCTGTTGCGAAGCCTGGACGGCGATCCGCTCGCCGATCCGCGCTTCCTGCGCTTCAAGGCCGGGTTTCGGCGTGAAAGCTGGCGGGGCAATGTCGTCGCGATCGGTCTGTCGTCGGGCTTCCTGGAGCCGCTCGAGTCGACCAGCATCCATCTGATCCAGAGCGGCATCGCAAAACTGATCACGCTTTTTCCCGACCGCGATTGCGACCCCCGCCTGGCTCGCCAGTTCAACACCTTGTTTGCCCGCGACATGGATGGAATTCGCGACTTTCTGATCCTGCACTATCACGCGACCGAAGGGCACGACGCGCCTCTATGGCGGCAGGCTCGCGCCATGGCGCTGCCTGACACCTTGATCGACAAACTGGCGCATTATCGCCGCTCAGGCCGCCTGATGCTGACGCCCGACGAGCTCTTCCGCGAAGCCAGCTGGCTGGCTGTGCTGGAAGGCCAGGGCGTTTCCGCCCAAGGGTACGCGCCGTTGGCCGACACGCTCGATCCCGCGCAAAACCTGCGGCAACTGAACGATATCGCGTCGATCATCGCCCGCGCGGCGCCGATGCTTTCTCGCCATGACGCCGCGATTGGCGAACTGATCCGATCGGCGAGGTAAGTCAGGTTGCTAGCAGCGGCGCGGGACCAGCGCCAACTTGCGTCAAGCAACAGCGTCTGAATGTCCGCTGCCTGACCGTAGGCCAAGGTCTGGAATTGGCGCTCGGCCGCCGCTGAAGCTGACGCCGCTCACTGCCGAGGCGGGCGGCGACCGGACTTGAAGAGGCCTGGTCGCCGCCGCCCGAGACGGCGGATTAAGCGGCCGACATCGACCGGTTCGTCGCAACGATCTCGGCATGCGTGGGAGGGGGGCGGCGGGATATCAGGTTCGCCAAGATCGCATCGCGGCGGCTGCCGGCCTGCGCGGCGTCTGCGGCGGCGAGCGCCGCACGCAGAACTGGGGCGGAAAGCTCGGTGCAGTAGGCCGGATTGCCAGGCTGCTGGCGCCAAGACTGCGACAGCTGGCCAGCGTCGACCGGGTCGAAGCCAGTGGCGTTGACCAGCTGGCTGACAAGGTCCTTGCCCGCGGGGGCATTGCCAGCGACGGGCACAGCGAGGCGATCATCGGCGCCTTCGGGCTTACCGTGGTGGGCGAGCGTGTAGCTGAGCACGGCGTTCCAGGCCTTGATCACAGGGCGGCCGAGCTGCTCGCTGACCCAGACGCTTTCTGGGACCCCACCATCGAGAGCGGCGATCGCGCCGTCCCGGAAGGGATAGTAGTTGGACGTGTCGATGACGACCGTCGAAACCGGAAGGCTCGCGACGGTCGCCGCCAAGCTGGTGACGGCCGTCAGGGGCGTCGAAAGGATCAGCACGTCGACGCCTTCGACCACCCGCGTGGCCGTGAAAGCCTGGGCGCCCAGTTGAACGGCCTCCGCGGCGATTGTCCCGGGGTCACGGGACGCGGCGACCCTGATCTCGTGACCCGCCGCGCTGAGCTTTCCCGCGAGGGTCTTGCCGATTTGGCCAAAGCCAATGATGGCGATCTTCATGCCTAATGTTCCTCGTGATCTTGGTTGTTCGGCGCCGACGCCGGCGCCGGGTGAGCCAGATCATCAAGCGTGGCCCGCAGCGCCTCCTGGTCCTCGTCAGTGAGGCGGCAAGCCGTCTGGATCTGGCCCGTGACGGCGCGCACGTCGTTATCCATGGCCCGGGCGCGCGGCGTCAGGTCGACCAGGACGCGTCGCTCGTCGGTAGGGTCGCGCCGACGCCTCACCAGGCCTTCGCCCTCGAGCCGCTTGACCAGGGGGGTGATGGTACCGGTGTCCATGTCCAGGCGCGCGCCGAGCGCTCCGACGCTGAGCGGAGCGGCGTCGAGCAGCTCAAGTATGGCCAGGTACTGTGGGAAGGTCAGGCCCAGAGGCTCCAGGACCGGCTTGTGCAGGCGCGCCATGCGATTCGCCGCGCTGTAGAGCGCGAACGATAGCTGCTGTCCGACGCTCCGGCTCACGGCCAACTCCAAAGCCAATATTATCTAGTGCGCTAGATAATATTGGCGCGAGCTGATACAAGGCTGTTCCTGTCCGAACCAACCGCGGACAGCCCCTTCCGCCAGTTCCTGAACGGTGCGGCTACGGGCAAGGCAGAAGCGATCGTTGTCGTCCAGCCGCCGCTCGCGCCCGCCGCAAAGCTCGCGCATCTGAGGTCTCGGAAGGGGCGAAAGCTGTCGCCGGTTCGCGCCTTGAATGTCGCCTAGCTGGAGGTGCACCGACGTCCGCTCCTGGTGCCAGCCGCCTCCAGGTCGTGAACGGAAAAGTGCATCCACACTTCTCCGCTTGGAGTAACGCTTTTACGACCTGGGGCGCAGCTAGCGATCTGCCGCGCCTCTAGATTCATTTCGGCGGTGACTTGGGCGCGCCCAGGATCATGAAGCGGGCCAGGGGACGCTTGAAGAGCAGCAAATAGGTGACGTGACCGGCAACCAGAAGCATCAGGCCGTTGCCGAACAGTTCGTGGATTTCGCCGAAAGGACTTTCCTCGCCGTCCTCATCCTCTTCACCACCTTCGCGCTCTCCGCGCCTGTCCCCTTGCGCCACGGCAGGGGCGGTTGTGTCGATCGAGGCTGGCTTGAGGGCTCGTCCCCGATCCATCGCAATGCCTGTCGCGGTTACCCCGATCAGGCAGGCTGCGATGCCAAGCAGCAGGACCCGACTGATGGCCGGATGGGTGAAGGCGTTGTCGAGCTTGAGGCCATGAATCTGCGGATAGAACCGCATGAGCCCCAGTTGCGGCGCCCCCGTCAGGGCCATGACGACCCGCACCAGGATCACAACCGCGACGCCATAGCCCAGCCAGGCATGAACAGCGCCCCATTCGGTGCTGAAATAGGCCGCTAGCACCAAGACGGCGAGCACGGCGTGGTAGGCCCGAAGGCGCGTCATGACCGGCATGGCCAGCCCTTTCTAAGCGTTTGAGAAGCGATACGGTCGCGCCAAGAGCCGCAAGCGGCGCGCGATCCTTGAGACTGTCGGGAAGGCGATGCGTCGGCGGCCGGATACTGTCCGAGCGCCGCCAACGGCCTGCCAGTGATCAGACCCCTTTCGGGTCCGACCGCCTGGCGTCTCGCATAAGATCGCCGTCTGGAATGGCCGCCTAGATAACGTCAATTCGCCGGGGCGTGGGACGTTCCGCGCCAGCGGCCGCCTCGGCCACAATCTGCCCGAGGCGCTTGGCGTTACCTGCCGGCCAGCTGGTCGTGAGCGGCCTTGTAGCGGGCATAGTGGTCGCCCTCGTCGGCGGCGATCTGACGAAAGAGGGCGGCGGTCTTCAGGTCGCCGGCCTTCTGCGCCTGATCGGCGAAGCCGATATACATGGTCTTGTTCTCGTACTTTTCGCCAGCCATGGCGTCGAGCAGGTTGGCGGCGTTGGTGCCGTCAAGCTTCAGGGCGTCGGCCTCGCGCGCGAAATGCTCGTTGGCTTCGACATTGGCCGAGTCCTCGAACAGCTTGGCCAGGGTTTCATTGCCGCCTTCGCGGGCGACCTCGGCGTAGCGACGGTACTTGAGGTTGGCGAAGGCCTCGCCGTGCATGGCGGCCTGCAGGTTCTCGCGGGTCTGGGGCGACAGAGTGTCGGCGGCGAAGGCTGGACCGGTCGAGACGATGGCGGCCAGCGCAACGGCGGCCAGAAGCTTGGTCAGGGTCATGGAAAGTCTCCGAGGGCGCGCAGTTCGCGCTCCGCCAACCTCCGCCCGCGGCCTGACGAAAACCTGACAGGCCAGGCGATCGTAAAATTGGCGTCCGTCAGGTTTTCGTCAGCCGCCGCAGTCAGCCTGGCGATTAAGGAGCGCCCGCTCCGGATTTCAACGGAGAAAGTCCATGCGCAAATTGTTGATCTCGGCTCTGTTTTATTCATCTGCGCGCGCCAACGAATCCATTACACCTGCCCGGATGAGCGTCTGGAAACCGAAATGACGTGAAGTTCGGGCATGGCGGTCATTCGACTAGACCGTTCTGGGTCTACAAAAAATCTGCTTCTGTGAAGCTGTCTAAGCCTGAACGTAGACGAAAGCGTTCTTGCCCGACTTTAGCCGCACGGCCACGCGCTTATAGTCCGAGACCTCGTATTGGTCGGCCGCCGCCAGTTCAGCGGCGGTGATTTCAAAAACCGCGCCGTCAATAGCGTCTGTCGGATCGTCGCTAGGCAAGACGATGGGATGGTGATCGACGCCGCTCGCGGCGATGACCTGCGGATCAGTGATCCTGACCATCTCGCGGCGATAGCCGGGTAGGACGTCGGGACCGCCTTCCAACATTCGCCCGAAGGTCTCGATCTGGACGCTGCGAAGTTGCAGGGTGCCATACGAGAAGAGATAGATTGGGCTTGCGTCGGTCACGTGCGGGTTTCCTGACGTCGAATGGCCGGCCGTGGCGTTATATCCGAGCTCATGTAGAGCGGTCGAGGTGCCGGTTTCGTCGCGATCTACACAGCGTCCGTCTGCTCGCCGACGACAATCCTTTGTCTAGGGTTTCGGGCTCAGGATCCCGCTCAAAGCCAGCCCCAGGACCGAGCCGAGCTCCCACGCGGCGGGATGTTCCTGACGCAGTTTGACGCGCTGGAACAGCATCAGCTTGCGGCGGATCGAGGGGGCAATCAGTGGGATAAGCTTGATCCTGTCGGTCTCGTAGCCCCGGGCGTAAAGCCGCGGGATCACGCCCAGGGCTAGGCCTGCGCCGACAAGACCGAAAAGCGAGCCGACCTGGTCGACCCGAAAGCGTTGCGACGGCGAGAGGTTGTTCTGGCGCATGGCCGCCGAGCTCAGCTCGCCGATGCTGCCGCCCGTGAAGTGAACGATTTCGCCGCCCTCCAAGGCGCTCCAAGGCAGGGTGGTCATGTCGGCCAAGGGGTGATCGGCCGGCGCGACCAGCATCATCTCGTCTTCCATGACCAGGGTGGCCTCGAGATCGTCCTCGGCGCGTCCGAGCACGCCGATGACGAGGTCGAGCGCGCCCGAGCGCAGATCCGCCATCAGCGCGTCGTTCTTGCCGTCGCAGAGATGCAGGCAGAGGTCGGCGCGCTCCAACCCCAGCTTCGCCACCGCGTCGGCGGCCGCGGGGATCGCCGAGGGGATCGCCCCGATCCGCACCACCGCCTTGCCACGTGTGGCGGCGTCGCTCATGTCGACAAAGGCGTTGTCGGCCGTGGTCAGAAGTCGACGTGCGTGCGGCAGGAAGGCCGCGCCGGCCTCGGTCAGGGCGACGTGGTGGGTGCTGCGGTCGAACAGGCGCAGGCCCATATGCTCCTCGATCTGTCGGATCGCCGCGCTGAGCGCAGGCTGCGACACCGTCATCCGCTCGGCGGCGCGGCTGAAGTTGGCCGACTCCGCCAAGGCGGTGAAGAACCTCAGTTGGCGGAGGGAAATGGCCTGGATGCGGGCCGAGGGGCGGGGGAGCGTGGCGTTCGAAAGGGGCTGCACGGCGGGCTTCCAGAAGGGCTGGATCGCGCCGCTCGAATGGCTATAAGCGCAATCTATAGCGAGATAATTACAAAGAATTTCCCTTTCTAAGAGGGCTCGCTAGCGTGGCTTCATCGCGCTTCCACCCAGCAGTATAAATAAAGGGCAGGGAAGATCGAAGTCGTGCTCAAAGGAGTGCGAATTTTGATCATCTCTACTTATCGGGGTGAACAACGATAAAGAGAAAAGGCCGGGAGGGCTGTCGGCGAAGCGCGCCAACAACCAAGGGGGTTCTTCGATGTCGTCCTTCGCCGGTTTCGCGCCTGATCGTGTTTTCGTCCGCCGTCACTCCAAGGCGTCCTGGCTGGGCATCGCCTCCACCGCCGTGCTGGCGGCCCTGGCCTGCGGCGGCGGCGCCGCCGCCCAAGACGCTCCGAGCGACCAGGTCGAGGCGATCGTCGTGACCGGCTCGCGCATCAAAAGCCCCGACGCGACCAGCGTCAGCCCGGTCAGCACGGTCGGCGGCAAGGAAATCGCCCAGCGCGGCGTTGTCCGAGTCGAGGACCTGATCAACACCCTGCCGCAGGCCTTCGCCGACCAGGGCAGCGGCAACCGCGGCGGCACCGTCGGCGCCAGCGGCACGGCGACGATCAACCTGCGCAACCTCGGCAACCAGCGCACCCTGGTGCTGATCGATGGGCGCCGCCTGATGCAAGGCGATCCGGCCCGCTCGGCGGCCCAGGCGGCCGATATCAACAATATCCCCGCCGCCCTGATCCAGCGCATCGATGTGGTGACGGGCGGGGCTTCGGCGGTCTACGGCTCCGACGCACTGGCCGGCGTCGTCAACTTCATGCTCAAGCGCGACTTCGAGGGCGTGCAGCTGGACGTGCAGGGCGGCCTGTACATGCACGAGAACCGCAACGCCATCGCCTCTGTGGCGAAGGCGGCGGGCCAGACGCCGGCCTTTGGTCGCGAACTCGACGGCGAGCAGCAGAGCTACTCGATCGCCGCCGGCAAGAACTTCGCGGAGGGCCGCGGCAACATCACGGGCTTCTTCAGCTACAAGGAGATCGACGGCGTCGGCACCAAGGATCGGGATTTCTCGACCTGCAACCTGTCGGCCACGGCGGCCGGCTACGCGTGCTCGCTGTCCAGCGCCACCTATCCGGTGCAGTTCCAGCTAACCAATCCGACCACCGGCGCGACCCGCGGCAGCTACGCCCTCGAGGGCAATACGCTGCGGACCTATCGCACCTCGGACGGCTTCAACAACGGCAATACCTACGATCTCCAGTCGCCGGACAAGCGCTACAACGCCGACCTGTTCGGTCACTACCAGATCTCGGACAAGGCCGATGTCTATGGCGAGCTGATGTACATGCACGACGAGGCCGACATCAAACTGTCGCCGACCGCCGTGTTCACGGTCTCCGAGAAGATCAACTGCGATAACCCGCTGATGTCGGCTCAGGAAAAGACCCTGATCTGCACCTCGGTCGGACTGACCGATGCGCAGAGCGCCAACGTCATCGTCTCGCAGCGCAACGCTCTGGGCGGTTCGCGCCACGACTACACCGGCCACACCTCGTATCGCGGCGTAGCGGGCCTGCGCGGAGACCTGACGTCCCGCTGGCGATACGACGTCTATGCCCAATACGGCCGCACCGACTACAGCTCGCGCCTGACCGGCGACTACTCGCTGGCCAAGTTCGCCAAGGCTCTGCGGGCGGTGACCAACAGCAGCGGTCAGATCGTTTGCGAGTCCGTGGTCAACGGGACCGATCCGTCCTGCGCGCCGATCAATTTGTTCCAGGTCGGCGGCATTACCCCAGCGGCGCTGAACTACGTGCAGAACGTCGTCCGCCGGAAGGGCTACACCGAGGAGAGCATCCTCAGCGGCGCCGTGACCGGCGACCTGGGGCTGACCAGCCCGCTGGCCGGCCATGCGATCGGCGTGGCCATCGGCGCCGAATACCGCAAGGAGAAGATCAGCTTCCGGCCCGACACCTTCTACAGCTCCCGCGACGTCGCGGGGAATTCGGGCGGCGAGTTCCCGATCGCCGGGTCGTTCGACGTCAAGGAAGCCTACGGCGAAATTCGGGTTCCACTGGTGGAAGGCAAGCCCTTCTTCAAGAGCCTGTCGGTCGAGGGCGGCTTGCGCTACTCCGACTACAGCACAGCCGGCGACACCTGGGCCTATAAGGCCGGCGGCGAGTGGACCCCGATCAGCGACATCCGCCTGCGCGGCAGCTATCAGCGCGCGGTGCGCGCCCCCAATCTGGTGGAACTGTTCGGCCCGCAACGGGTCGTCACCGCGGCGATCACCGACCCGTGCGAAGGCGCGGCGCCGAAGGCGACCGCCGCCCAGTGCGCGCTGTCGGGCGTGACGGCGACGCAGTACGGCGCGATCGCCCCGGCGGCGGGCCAGCAATCCGGCGCCATGGTCGGCGGCAATCCCAACCTGGATCCCGAAACCTCGAACACCAAGTCGTTCGGCGTCCAGCTGCTGCCGCGCTTCCTGCAGGGCCTGAGCGTGTCGATCGACTATTTTGACATCGACGTGAAGAAGCTGATCACCACGGTGCCGGCCAGCATCGAGCTGAACCAGTGCATCAACGCCGGCATCGCCTGCGACCTAATTAAGCGTAACGCGGCGACCGGCTCGCTGGTCACCAGCGGCTACGTCATCACCACCAGCGTCAATGCCGGCTATCTGAAGACCAAGGGCTTGGATTTCGCGGCCAGCTATTCGCATGCGCTGCCCGAGTTGTTCGGCAAGGACATGGGTCGTCTCGGCTTGAGCTTCGCCGGAACCAAGACCAATCGGTACGAGGTCCAGATCCTGCCTGGACTGGCCCCGTATCGTTGCGACGGCCATTTCGGCGTCACCTGCGGTCAGCCGATCCCCGAATGGCGTCACCGCCTGGTCGCCGACTGGACCTCGCGGGGCGGCGTGAACCTGTCGACCACTTGGCGCTACATCGGCGGTGCGACGAACGACAAGTCCAGCACGTCGATCTATCTGGCCGGAACCTACCAGCCGTACGACCTGAAGATGCCGAGTATCAGCTATGTCGACTTCGCGGCCTCGGCGAACGTGACCGAGAAGGTCACCGTGCGGGTCGGGGTCAACAATGCCTTCGACAAGGACCCGCCGCTGACCGCCAGCACGGGCGGTCAGACCTCGAACGGCGCCTTCTTCGCGGGGATGTACGACTCGCTGGGCCGCTACATGTTCGTCGGCGCGACCGCCCGCTTCTAACCGAACGGGGGAGGGGCGTACTTCCTCCCGCGTCCAGGCCAAGGATCTCCCATGCTGCCCTGTCGCTTTCCCCCTTGTTTGCGCCCAGCAGCCCTTGGTCTGGCGGCGCTGCTCGCGAGCCTGTCGCTCGCGGGCGGCGCGACCGCCCAGACGACTTCGTCGCCTTCGACGGAGAAGGTCACGATCTTCTTCGACAACGACTTCCTGGGCCCTGGCCAGAGCAACATCCAGTCGCTGATCCCGCTGCTGCGCGACGACCGGGTCAAATTGCTGGGGATCGGCGTCGTCACCGGCGACGCGTGGCTGAAGGAAGAGGCCGCCCACGCGCTGCGCTTCCTCGAGATCGCCAAGCGCCCCGAAGCGCCCGTCCACCTGGGCGCTCAGACGCCACTGATCCGCACCCAGGCCGAAATGGCCAACTGGGAGGCGCGCTATGGCAAGGTGCCGTTCAAGGGCGCCTGGAGCACCCCGCGGCCGGGCCGCACCTACCATCCCGAAGATCCCGACCTGATCCCGCCGATGCCGGAGGGCGAGCCCTCGATCAAGGCGTCGGACGAAGACGCGGTCCACGCGCTGATCCGCAACGTCCGCGCCCATCCGGGCGAGGTGACGATCGTCAGCGCCGGTCCTCTGACCAACATCGCCCTGGCCCTCCGCATCGCGCCCGACATCGCGCCCCTGGCCAAGGAGATCGTCATCGAGCCGGGCAAGCTGGACACCGCCGTGGCGCGGGTGACCGGCAACACCGACTACGCCACCGACTTCAACTTCATCTTCGACCCTGAGGCAGCCCACATCGTGCTGACCGCGCCCTGGAAGAAGATCACGGTCATGGGCAACGTCACCGCCGCGGCCAAGGCGACGCAACAGGTGGTCGATCGCATCGGCGCCGCCGGCACGCCGGTGGCGACCTACGTCAAGACCTATGCTCGCATCGGTCAGCCCCTGTGGGACGAGATCACCGTGGCCGTGGCCATAGACCGCTCGTTGGTCACCGAGGAACTGGTGGCGCGCATGGACGTCGACACCTTCGCCGGCCCGTCCTACGGCCAGCCGGTCGTCTGGAAGAGCGACATGGCGCCCAACAGCGGCGAGCGCGAGGTCCATATCGTACGGGCGATCGACGTGCCCCGCTTCGTCGAAACCTTCGTGGCGCAGGCTTCCAAATGAGCCGTCTGCAGACCTTCCTCGACCGCCGCTTCGCCCTGGAGGCGCGCGAGACGACGGTCGGCCGCGAGTTGATGGCGGGCCTGACCAGCTTCCTGGCGGCCGCCTATCTGATCGTTGTTATCCCCTCGCTACTCTCGACCGGCGGCATGGATCGCGGCGCGGCGACCACGGCGGCGATCCTAGTCATGGCGATCGGCAGCATCGCCATGGGGGTCTACGCCAACCTGCCGTTCATCGTCGGGCCCGGCATCGGCGGGTCGGTGATCCTGGGCGTCACGCTGGCCCACGCCGAGCATGTGCCCCTGGCCACCGGCCTGGCCATCGCCATGACGTCCGGCCTGCTGTTCCTGGTCCTGACCCTGACCGGCGCGCGGGAGCTGGTCGTCAAGATGATCCCGCCGCAGATCAAGCTGGGTCTGGGCGCGTCGATCGGCCTGTTCATCGCCATGTTGGGCTGCCGCGACGCCGGCATGGTCGCCGTCAACGCCAAGACCATGGCCCTGAAGCTGGGCGACTTCTCCCAGCCCGGACCCGTGGTGGCTCTGATCGGCCTGGCCGTCGCACTGGCCCTGCAGGCCCGCAGGATCCCCGGCGCGGTGCTGGCCGGCATCGCCGCCGCCGCCGTTGCGGGCGTTCCGCTGGGCTTGACCAAGCTTCCGCCCAGCGTGGTGTCGGCGCCCCACGCTCTGACGCCCATCGCCTTGCACGTCGACTTCGTGGGCGCCTTCACCCTGGCGTCGCTGCCCTATGTCTTCGCCTTCTTCGCCGGCGAATTCTTCTCGACCCTGGGCACCACCTTGGCGATCGGCGCCAAGGCGGGGCTGACCGACGCGGAGGGCAACTTGCCCGGCATCGAACGGCCGTTCCTGGTCGACTCCGTCGCCGCCGCGCTCGGGCCGCTGATCGGGATCCCCGCCGGCACGGCCCTCGTCGAATCCGCCGCCGGGGTCGAGGCCGGCGGCCGCACCGGCCTGACGCCTGTCGCCGCCGCCATGCTGTTCCTGGGCGCGCTGTGTCTGCTTCCCCTGGCCATGGCCATCCCGAAACAGGCCACCGCGCCCGCCTTGATCCTGATCGGCGTCTCGATGCTGGGCACCATTCGCCACCTGCGCAGCGAGGCGGTGACCGATCTGTTTCCGGCCATGGCCATGGTTCTGCTGACCCTGATCTCCAACAGCTTCGGCACGGGCATCGCCGGCGGCCTGCTGGTTCACGTGATCGTCCAGGTCCTGGCTGGCAAGGCGCGGGAGATCCCAGTCGGCCTGTTCATCCTGGCCATCCCGCTTGGCTATTACTTCTACACGGCCGCCACCCACTGATGACCGACATTGTCCAATCCATCGGAGCCGTCCCCGCGACCACGCTGGGACGCCAGACGACCGACGCACAGCGCGCGGTGTTTCGCGCCATCCCGAAAGTCGAGCTGCACTGCCACCTGCTGGGCGCGGTCCGCCGCGAGACCTTCACGGACCTGGTCCGCCGGCGCGGCGCGCCGATCACCGAAGCCGAGATCGCCGCGTTCTACGAACGGGGCTCGAAGCCGGTCGGCGTGCTGCGCGTGTTGCGGGCGCTGGAGCGTCATCTGCTGCTGGAGCCCGACGACTTCCGCCGGATCGCCTACGAGTATTTGCAGGACGCGGCGGCCGAAAACGTTCGTCACGCCGAGTTCTTCTGGAACCCGACCGCCACCGTCCGTGATACGGGCCTAGCCTATCGGGAGGCGCAGGCGGGGATTCTGATGGGAATCCGCGAGGCGCGCGACGACCTCGGGGTCAGCGCGCTGCTGATTCCCAGTATCGATCGCGAGGCCGAGGCCGCCTGCGCGCTAGAGATGGTCGAGCTGATACTGGACTGCCGCGATCCGGCTGTTCCCGGGATCGGCATTGACTATCGCGAGAACGACCGCCCGCCCGAGCTCTTCCACGAAGCCTACGCCCTGGCGCGTCGCCACGGCCTGAAGGCGACCGCCCATGCGGGCGAGTTCGGCATGCCCTGGACCAACGTCCAGACCGCCGTCGATCTGCTGAAGGTCGATCGCATCGACCACGGCTACACCATCGTCGACAACCCCGATCTGGCCCGGCGCTACGCCGAGCGGGGCCTGGTGTTCACCATCGTGCCGACCAATTCGTACTACTTGCGCACACTGGAACCCGAGCGCTGGGCGCTCGACCATCCCATCCGCGCCATGTCGGCGCTGGGCCTGAAGCTGCATCCCAACACCGACGACCCGACCCTGCACAATGTCACGCCGGGCGGCGCGTGGGAGCTGATGCACAGCCATCTCGGCTACGACATGGCCGATCTCCGCGAAATGATGCTGAACGGGGTGGACGGGGCGTGGGTCGATGACGATCAGAAGGCCAGGTGGCGCGCGGAATGGCCCGCGGCGTTCGACGCCCTGGTCGCGACGACCGCCTGGCCCGAGCCGGCCGTCTTCCCTCGATGAGCGCGACGGGTCTCACCGCGACGATCATTCGCCAGAGTCGCGCGGCGGCGGCCAATATTCCACCCGCGACACTGGAGATGGCCGGGCTTTGCGTCCTGGACTGGTTCGGGTTGGCGATCCGCGGAGCGCAGGAACCGGTGACTCAATGGGTTCGTGACGTCGCAATGGCGGAAGGCGCGGCGTCGGCGGCGTCCGTGGTCGGAGCGGGCGGAGGTTTCAGTGTCCGGCAGGCGGCGCTGATCAACGGCGTGGCGGGTCACGCGCTGGACTACGACGACGTCAACCTGGCCATGCATGTGCATCCTACGGCCGCCATCCTGCCGGGTCTGCTGGCCCTGGCGGAGGCTCGGGGCTTGTCGGGACGCTCGGTGATCGACGCCTTCGTCGTAGGCTACGAGGCGGCGGGCATGATCGGCTCGCTGATCAGCGCCAGCCATTATGCGCGCGGCTTCCACGCGACCGGAACGATCGGCGCCTTTGGCGCGACGGCGGCTAGCGCCCATCTTCTAGGGCTGGACGAGGAGGCTACGGCGCGCGCCTACGGCTTGGCCGGGTCGCAAGCGTCGGGCCTCAAGGCGCAGTTCGGCACGATGGCCAAGGCGTTGCACGCGGGCCGCGCGGCCGAGGCGGGGGTAATGTCGGCGCTGTGGGCTCAAGCCGGCGTCAGCGCCCGCACCGACATTCTCGAGCACCCCCGCGGATTCGCCGCCACCCAGAGCGACGGCCTGCCGGGCGGGATCATGCCCTGGGGCAGCTACGCGCTTGATCGAAACCTGTTCAAGTATCACGCGGCCTGTTTCGGTACGCACGGCGCCCTCGAGGCCATTGGCGCCTTGCGCCGTCAGGGTCTGGCTCCGGAGGCGGCGCGGGCGATCCGCCTAAAGGTCGACGCCGGCGCCGACGCCATGTGCAACATCGCCGCGCCGCGCACGGGGCTCGAAGCCAAGTTTAGCCTTCGGTTCAACGCCGCCCTGGCGCTGCAAGGCGTCGATACCGCCGACGTGGCCACCTACGATGACTCCGTGGTGCGCCGCCCAGACCTGGAAGCGATACGGCGACGGACCACGGTCGAACTCGCGCCGGCGGGATGGCCTGAAGACGTGACCGAGGTGAGGATCGAGACGACCGACGGCCGCGTGCTGGTCCAACGGCACGACGTATCTAGACCGTGCGGCGATCTGGGGGGGCGGAAGGTCCGGTTGCGAGCCAAGTGTCTGAACCTGATGAAGCCCGTCATCGGTGAAGAACGAGCGGGCGACCTCGTGGCGGATCTTGAGGGGTTCGCCAAGCGGGAAGAGCTTAGCGCGCTTTTGGGGAGCGCGCAGGTCTCGTTCTCCTCGGGCGGTTCCTGGTCAGAAGTTTAATTCCAAGGGAGCCCGCCAGCTTCAAGCGGCCAGCGAAGAGGCCGCCGCCCTCATCCGGCGCAGGGATGCGGTCAGATCCGCCAAGGCTTGAGCAAAGGGCGTTCCATGGCGCAGCGCCCGTTGGGCCTCGGCGAAATGACCACGGCCGATCTGATCGGCGATGGCGGCGGCCTGCTGATGGAAGGCGCGGTGGGTCTCGAGCAAGCCTAGGAAGGCATGATTGCCAGCCCAGCGTCTGGCGCCGTCGCCGTGCAACCAGCAGCCCGTGGGGCATTGTCGATCCGATCGCAAGGCGTCCGGGTCGATCGGCTGGCGCTCGATAATGGCCGCGACGAGCGCTTCGCGGATTTGGGTGTGTTGGTGTGCTTGTTCCTGAAAGTCCATGACCAAACCTCTCGGCTCAATCCGATAGGCTGGCTACGTATCGCGGTTTGGTTTCCGGCAGGTTTTGATCGATCGGGTTGTCCACAGGATCGCGCTGAATTCCCACGGATCCAGGCTCCAAATCGCTTGCGGACGGCGGGCCTCCGCGGATGGGGCAAGCGGCTCAGATCATCAAAGCAGCAGTCAGGCGCCGCGACTTCAAGAAATCGCTTCGAGATCGCTCACTTGCGAGGTGGCCGGAGGTTTCTGGCGCAATTTTCTTTAAGATCGATGAATATCGTGAGGGTTATATCTAACGGCGCACGATTTCGTCGTGATATTTCAATTTCGAGCCGGAAAGTGACGAAAAATCTTTTTGTCGCCGGGTTCGGGGGGCGGTTTGGGAAGGCGGGGCCGTCCGAGGCGGCGCACGGTCGCCGTCGCGCTGCAAAGCCTTCAAGTGTCACATAGTGGGGACTGGAATGATGAAGATCGCGAAGACCAAGACACTGGCCGCCCTGCTGCTGGCGAGCGCTATGACGGCGCCGGCGGCCATGGCGCACGCCGAGACCACGCCTGCCATGAAGGCGGCGGCGATCGCGGGCGTCGATGCGCGAACCAAGCTGAATCAGCAGATGATCGACCAGGTGTTCAGCTATGCCGAGCCCGGCTTTCAGGAGTTCCGCACCTCTGAATACCTGACCGGCATCCTCGAGAAGAACGGCTTCAAGATCACGCGCGGCGTCGCGGGCATTCCCACCGCCTGGACGGCGACCTGGGGGACGGGCGGCCCGCTGGTGGCGCTGGGCAGCGACATCGACGACCTGCTGGGACTGTCCCAATACCCCGGCGTCGCCGAGATCAAGCCGATGGTCGAGGGCGCGCCCGGTCACGGCGAGGGCCACAATTCGGGCATGCCCATGATGATCGTCGCGGCCCTCGCGGCCAAGGACGTCATGGAGAAGAACCATATCCCGGGCCGTCTGATGCTGTGGCCGGGCGTCGCCGAGGAGCTGCTCGCCACCAAGGCCTACTATGTGCGCGCCGGCATGTTCAGCGGCGTCGACGCCTCGATCTTCGCTCACGTCAGCAAGGATTTCAGCACCGGCTGGGGCCCGGGCGGCAATAACGGCATGGTCTCGGTGGAATACACCTTCCACGGAAAGACCGCTCACGCGGCCGGTCAGCCTTGGGACGGTCGTTCGGCCCTCGACGGCGTCGAGGTGATGGACATGGCCTGGAACATGCGCCGTGAACACCTGCCGCTGACCCAACGTTCGCACTATGTGATCACCAACGGCGGTGGTCAGCCCAACATCGTCCCGGGCGTCGCCACAGTCTGGTACTATTTCCGCGAGAACACCTTCGACTCGATCCGCGAGCTCTACGAGCTGGGCAACACCATCTCGCAGGCGGCCGCCATGGCCACGGGCACCACTGTCGAGCATCGCGTGCTGGGCTATGCCGCGCCCAACTATAGCAACAAGCCGCTGGCCGAGGCCGCCTACGCTAACATCAAGGCCGTCGGCATGCCGAAGTGGACCGCCGACGACCAGGCATTCGCCAAGTCGGTGCAGGTCGCGCAGAAGTTCAAGCTGCAGCCGCTGGCCACCGAGGTCGCGCCGCTTTCGACGCCAGACAGCCGCGGCGTATCGATGGGCGGTGGTTCGGACGACATCGGCGATGTGATGTGGACAGTGCCGACGATCACCATTCGCTATCCTTCGAACATCCCCGGCGCGATCGGCCACAACGTGACCTCGGCCATGGCGATGGCGACGCCGATCGCACACAAGGGGACCGAGGTCGGCGCCAAGGCCGTGGCCCTGACCGTGCTGGATTTGATGACGACGCCGAAACTGGTCGCCGACGCAAAGGCCTACTTCCAGAACGTCCAGCTGAAGGACACGAAGTATGATCCGGTGCTGACCAAGGACGACAAGCCGGCGATCTGGCTGAACGAGGACATCATGTCCAAGATGCGCCCGAAGATGGAGCCATTCTACTACGACTCCAGCAAGTACGGCTCCTACCTGGAGCAGCTGGGCGTCAAATACCCGAACGGACTTGCGAAATAGAGACTGGGCCGGTGGCGCCCGGAGACCTTTGGTGGGGAGGCCTAGCGCCTCCCCGAGCTGCCTCCGGGAGGGAGCGGGGAGGGTGGCTCGTTGCCGCGCGCCATGGCCTTTTCCTGGAAGACGATCGGTGGCGTGCCGCGTCGAGCGACCTCGCGCATCACGAAGCTGCTGCGGATCTTGGCCACGTGCGGCAAGGTCGACAGCTCGCGACGATAGACGCGGTCATAGTCCTCGAAAGACTCGACGTTGAGCATGATCAGGAAGTCCGTGTCTCCGGAAACGAAGCCGCAGTAGGAAACGGATGGGCATTTTACGACTTCGCGCTCGAATTCGTTTAGCGCTCGCTCGGCCTGAGAGCTCAACTCGATCGCGACGAACACCACCACGCTATAGCCAAGCATCGGCAAGTTCAGGTTCGCGGAATAGCTCAGCACCGCTTGGCGCTCTTCCAGGCTTTTGCGGCGACGCGCCACGGCGGTGCTCGAGAGGTTGATCTGCTCGCCCAGCCAGACGTCCGAAGCTCGTCCGTCTACGGAAAGCTCCTTCAGGATCTGATAATCGACGCTATCAAGGTCGATGTGTTCGGATTTCGACATCGAGTTCGCAACTCCGTGCATAAATCAGTAGCAAAAATACAGTTCAGCGCTGGAAAGCCAATTTTATAAAGTAATCCAAGAATAAATTGGTAATTTATGTTCATCGCGATCTGCAGGCGATGCGGCTTCAGCAGCGGACACGCTGGGCGTGAAATTCTTCTACACCACTCTTAAGGGGTGGTCCATGGGGTGGAAACAAGCAGAGATCGCCGCGGCGGCAAGATCGCATCGAGGCGTGTTGGGTGTAATGCCTAAGCGACGGGCTAGTTGATACGTTTCAACTAACACCCGTCGAGATGATTTGAGAGCCTGATGTAGATTTGTCTTGCCAGTACTTTGGCGAGCTTCGCGTAGTCGTGCTTTATCGCGCCCGAAATCATCAGTTTATTCTCGATGACGATCGCGGCGATAGTTTATCAATTTGACGGGGGATGGGATGAAGATCGGGAACATTGGCTCACCATTGATGGGCGCGCGCCGATATGCTTTGGCGACGGCCAGCGCCGCAGCGCTCCTGGCGTCGGGGCACGCAGCTTTCGCTCAAGCGGCCTCCGCCGAGACGGCCGCGCCGGCCGCGGAGATCGTCGAAGCCGTCATTGTCACTGGCTCGCGCGTGGCGCGCGACGGCTTCGATGCGCCTACGCCCGTCAATGTCCTGGGCCTGGAGGAGATCAAGGCGTCGGCTCCGGCCAACATCGCCGATTTCGTCAACACCCTGCCATCCGTGGCCGGCAGCTCGACGGCCGCCAACTCATCCGGCGCGCTCAGCAACGGCGCGGCCGGCATCAGCGCGCTGAACCTGCGCTCGCTGGGCACGGGCCGCACGCTGGTGCTGTTCGATGGCCAGCGCTCGGTGGTCTCGGCGTCCACCGGCCAAGTCGACACCAACACTTTCCCGCAGTCGCTGATTTCGCGTGTCGAGGTCGTGACGGGCGGCGCCTCCTCGGCCTACGGCTCGGACGCCATCGGCGGGGTGGTCAACTTCATCCTCGACAAGAACTACACCGGCATCAAGTCGTCCGTGGAGTACGGCGAGACGACCTACGGCGATGGCGAGAACTGGAAGTACAACCTGACCGCCGGTGGCGGCTTCGCCGGAGGCAAGGGCCACGTGCTGGCCAGCGCCGAGTGGTTTCACCAGGAAGGCGTGCACACGATCGACCGCGACTGGAACCGGACCGG
The DNA here is from genome assembly GCF_040545685.1 of Caulobacter sp. 1776. NCBI lineage: Bacteria > Pseudomonadati > Pseudomonadota > Alphaproteobacteria > Caulobacterales > Caulobacteraceae > Caulobacter > Caulobacter sp. 1776. The sequence goes on along the minus strand of NZ_JBEPMI010000008.1, from coordinate 38,914 downwards.
CTATTTCGCGATCCGCAATCCGGACACCTCGGCGAGCGCGCCCTACTATATTGTCGCCAACCATATCGGCATCTCGACCTATACGCCGGGTGGCCTGATCACCGCCGGTCCCTTGAAGGGCACGTATTTCGGCGTCAACGGCGCGGTCAATCAGCTGGCCTATGGCGCGGTGTCGGGCCAATGGATGGTTGGCGGCGACTGGGACTATTCCTCTTCCGGCATAAACGGCACCAACACCCTGATCCCGGACGAGGACCGCAGCAGCTATTTCGGTCGCGTCAGTTATGAGCTGACGCCCAATATCGAGGTCTTCGGTCAAGCGTCCTACGCCAAGTACGAGGGGCTCAGCTACTACATCTCGCCTACCCAGACCGGCATCGTCATCCGCTCGGACAACGCCTTCCTGCCGGCGTCGGTGAAGGCCCAGATGACGACCTTGGGCCTGAGTTCCTTCACGATGGGCACCAGCAATATCGACATGCCGGCCTCGGGCAGCGCCATGGAGCGCGAGACCGAGCGCTATGTCGTCGGCGGGAAGGGCGACTTCTCGGTCTTCGGCCTGGGGATCGACTGGGACGGCTATTACCAGCACGGCAAGACCAAGACTCACGAACAGCTGACACCCACTTGGAACAACGCGCGCCTGGCCTTGGCCACCGACGCCGTGGTCAGCAACGGCCAGATCGTTTGCCGCTCGACGATCGCCGATCCGACCAACGGCTGCGTGCCGCTGAACCGCTTCGGCCAGGGCGTGGCCAGCAAGGCGGCCCTGGCCTACGTGCTGGGCGCGCCTTATCGCGACCAGCACTTCACGCAGGACGTCGCGGCCTTCAACCTCCGCACCAACGACATCCAGGGCTGGGCGGGCCCGATCTCGCTGGCGACCGGCGCGGAGTACCGCAAGGAGGAGATGGGCGGCTTCGTCGAGGCGCAATATCAGAGCAGCGGCTGGAAGTACGGCAACTTCCGCGCCACCAGCGGCAAGTACGACGTCGCCGAAGCCTATGCCGAGGCCGTGGTGCCGCTGTTCAAGGGCGCGGACTTCAACGGCGCCTTCCGCATTACCGACTACAGCACCTCCGGTACGGTCAAGACCTGGAAGGCCGGCGTCACCTACGCGCCGATCCCAGACATCAAGTTCCGAGGTTCGGCCTCGCGCGACATCCGCGCGGCCAACATGAGCGAGCTCTATGACGCGGGCACGGCGCGCAGCAACTCGGTCAATATCAACGGCGTCTCGACCCCCTTCGTCCAGAACCTACAGGGCAATCCCGACGCCAAACCCGAGGTCGCCGACGGTTACGGCGTCGGCATGGTCGTGTCGCCGCGCTTCCTGCCCGGCGTACAGGCCTCGATCGACTACTACGACATCCAGGTCAAAGGGGTGATCAGTTTTGTCACCGCCCAGCAGGTGACTGACTACTGTTACATCCAGAAAGTCACCTCGTACTGCAGCAACCTGAAGTTCGTCGGCGGGGTGCTGAACACGATCGACCTCTATTACGCCAACCTCAATAAAATGACCGCCAAGGGGTTGGACGTCGAAGTTTCGTACCGGACCGACCTGAGCGACCTGGTCTCGTGGGGCGCCGGCCAGCTCGCCCTGCGCGGGATGTTCACCCACTATATCGAGAACGTCACCGACGACGGGGTCACCCACATCGACCTGGCCGGCGCCAACACCGGCAGCACGCCAGACTGGGTCTATCGCCTGACGGCCAACTACAATCTCGACCACTGGGCTTTCAACCTGACGGCCCGCGGCGTCAGTGACGGCGTGGTCAGCAATGCCTATACCGAGTGCCAGAGCGCTTGCCCGGCCAGCGTCGCCCCGTACTACACGATCAACGACAACAGCGTTAAGGGCGCGCTCTATCTCGACCTGTCGACGACCTACAAGTTCGAGGTGGCCTCCAAGTCGGGCGAGGCCTTCATCTCGATCAAGAACCTGTTCAACAAGGACCCGGTGCTGGTCGGCAATCCCAGCAACCTGGGGGCGGAGAACACGGTGGGCTATCCGCAGACTAACCGCAGCCTCTACGACACCAACGGCCGTACATTCCGCGTCGGCTTGCGGCTCGACTTCTAGGGCGACAATCGATCCGCTTCGCCGATGGGCGGGGCGGATCGACCGCGTTCGAACCACATGGTTCTCCGGCTTGCGGACCGGCCAGGCCGACCTCAACATGCCGCTTCCCGTCCTTGGTCGCGGAGCAGAGTCATGCTTCGCGAGGGTTCGGGCCGCGAACCGCGTATGTGGGCGCATGGAGTGAGGGGAACCAGCGATGAGCGACAAGCTCGATCACCTTTTGGCGGTGCTGCGCGACCAGCCGCGGGAAGCGCTGCCCGGCCTGGAAGCGCGCGCCTGGGCCAGCATCGACGTCTGGCGCAGCCGCCGCAGCGCGTCACACGCGCTGGCGCCCCTTCGCGCCGCTTCGATTGTGGCGGCGCTGGGCCTGGGCGTGGCTGGCGGCAGCTTCGCCGACCACGCGGCCCGCAAGCCTCTAGAAGTCTCGGCCTTTGCGATTGACGCGCACTTGGCGCCGTCAACTCTTCTGATGGGCCGCTGAGATGCGCCGAATCTCGCGCGGCGCGATCCTGACCGTGGTGCTGGCTCTGCTGGCGGGCGTCGCTGGCGGATGGCTCGGTTCCGAGCGCCCATGGCTTCAGCACCGGAATCGGCCACTGCACGAGATGGTGCATCATGAGCTGGAGCTGAGCCCGGCCCAGGCCCGCCAGATCGAGGCGCTGGAGCAGGACTTCGCGGTCCGCCGTCAGGCGCGCGAGGCCGAGCTTCGGGCCGCCAACGCCGAGTTGGCGGCGGCGATCCAGGCCCACCACGCATATGATCCGCAGGTCGAGGCCGCCGTCGAGCGCTTCCATACCGCCATGGGCGCGCTGCAGTTGGAGACGGTTCAGCATGTCCTGGCGATGCGCAAGGTGCTGACCTCCGAGCAGGCGGCCAAGTTTGATCGACGCGTGAATGAGGCCCTCACAAGCGAGCAGCCGTGACCGCCGACTCCGACGACGAGGAGGACAGCGCGCTGGCCCGCCGCGCCGCGCGGGGCGACGAACGCGCCTTCGGCCAGCTCATGCGCCGTTACAAAGGGCCGCTGCACGCCTTGGCGCGTCGCCACCTCGGCGATCGCGAAGCGGCGCTGGAGGTGGTTCAGGAGGGCTTCGTCGCCGCCTGGAAGGCGCTCGGTCGATACGACACGGCGCGGCCGTTCGGAACCTGGATGCGGACGATCGTCCTCAACAAGTGCCGTGATCGGGGGCGGCGCCTTCGGGTGCGCCGCCTGGTTCTCGGCGACCGCTCGATCGATGCGCCCGGCGCGCCGGACTACGCTGATCCCGCGCCGGGGCCGGAAGCGGCGAGCCTCCGCGGCGAGCAGTTGGCGCGACTGGAAATGGCGATCGCCCGACTGCCCGACCAGCTCAAGGAGCCGCTGATCCTCACCTATCTCGAAGGCTATAGCCAGCAGGACGCCGCCGCTGCGCTTGGGGTCAGTGTCAAGGCCATCGAGACCCGCGCCTATCGCGCCCGCAAACGTTTAGCCGACTGGCTCGCCGACGTCTGATTTTTTCGCGGAAGCACGAGGGGAGCGAACGCGGGTCGCGTAGCATCCCTCGAGATCGCGCTGCGTCCTGTCGGACGCGCCGTCGCCGCGCGATCGGCAAAGGACTATGATGCGTCTATCCGATGAGGCTTTCGAGCGCCGTCGCTTCCTGCAATCCCTCGCTGTCGTCGGCGGGGGCGTGACCTTGGCCGGCCTCCTGCCCAGTTGGGCGCGAGCGGCGGGCGAGGGCGCCCCGCGGCCCGAGGGAGTTTCGGGATCCGAGATCAAGCTGACGGTCGGCCACACGCTGGTCAGCGTCGACGGCCGGAGCGCCCACGCGGTGACCGTCAACGGCGCCGTGCCCGGTCCGCTGATCCGCCTGAAGGAGGGACAGCACGTCCGCCTATCGGTGACCAACACGCTGGACGAGGACACCTCGATCCACTGGCATGGTCTTCTCGTGCCCTTCCAAATGGACGGCGTGCCCGGCGTCAGCTTCCCGGGCATCAAGCCAGGCGAGACCTTCACCTACCAGTTCCAGGTCCGCCAGTCGGGCACGTACTGGTATCACAGTCACTCGGGCCTGCAGGAGCAGATGGGCCACTATGGCCCCATCATCATCGACCCGGCCGGCGAGGATCCGGTCGCCTTCGATCGCGAGCATGTGGTGGTGCTTTCGGACTTCAGCCATCTGCATCCGCACCAGATCTTCAAGAGGCTGAAGCAGCAGAGCGGCGCCTTCAACTATCAGCGCCAGACCGTGAGCGGATTGCTTGCCGGCAAGGACCAAACCCTGGCCGAGCGCCTGGACTGGGCGAAAATGCTGATGGACCCGACGGACATCTCGGACGTGACCGCCGCGGCCTACGCTTTCCTGATCAACGGCCATGGGCCCGAGGACAACTGGACGGGTCTTTTCACGCCGGGCGAGCGCGTGCGTCTGCGGTTCATCAACGCCGCGGCCCAATCGATGTTCAACGTCCGCATTCCCGGCCTGCGTATGACCGTGGTGGCCGCCGATGGCCAACTGGTGCGCCCCGTCGAGGTCGACGAGTTCCAGATCGGCAACGCCGAGACCTACGACGTCATCGTCCAGCCCACCGGGGACCGGGCCTTCACCATCGTCTCGGAGTCGGTCGACCGCTCGGGCCTGGGCCGCGCGACCCTGGCGCCGCGTCCGGGGATGGGCGCCGACGTCCCGCCCGTCCGTGAACGGCCGCTGTCCACTATGCGCGACATGGGCATGGACATGGGAGGCATGAAAACGGAGGGCATGGACCACACGGCCGCGGGGAGCGGCGCGATGGCCGCCCCTCCCGCGCCGGGCATGGGCCCGCCGCGCCAGCGCGGCGGCGACGTGATGGGCAAGATGGATATGGGGGGCATGGACATGTCCATGCGCAACCCCGACAACGCACCCCAGGTCAAGCTTGGCCCGGGCGTCCAGTCGATCGCGCCGATGCCGATGGATCGGACCGGCGAACCTGGCCAGGGCCTGGGTGGCGTGGGCCACCGGGTGCTGGTCTATCGCGACCTCGTGGCCCTAACCCCCAATCCGGATACGCGCCCGCCCGAGCGTTCGCTGGAGATCCATCTCACCGGCAACATGGAGCGATTTATCTGGGGGTTCGACGGACGCAAGTTCGACGAGCGACCCGCGCCGTACGCCTTCCGAACGGGCGAGCGCGTCCGTCTCGTCCTGGTCAATGACACCATGATGGCCCACCCCATCCATTTGCACGGACACTTCTTCGAGTTGGCGTTCGGCCCGTCTGGCCAGATGCCGCGCAAGCACACCGTGATCGTCCTGCCCGGCGGACGGGTGAGCGTGGACTTCACCGCCGAGGTCGGCGATTGGCCCTTTCATTGTCACATGCTCTACCACATGCACGCGGGGATGTTTCAGGTCTTCAGCGTGCGTGACGCCCAAGGGGAGGGTGCGCGATGAAGGCCTCGCTGCTCGCCCTCCTGCCGGCGCTATGGGCCGCGCCCGCCTTGGCCCAGCATGCTGGTCATCCTGACCACGACATGAGCGCCATGCCGGGCATGTCCGCGCCAACGGCGAAGCCGCCCTCCGCCGCCGACCCGCACGCCGGTCACGACATAGGCATGGGCGCTGAAGCCATGGGACCGCCACCGCTGCCCGATCACCAGACCGCTCCGCCGACGACGCCGACCGATTATCTGGCCGACAAGGTGTTTTCTCCGGCCGAGATGGAGCGTGCTCGCGCGCAGCTGCGCCGCGAGCACGGCGGCGCCCGAGCCTCGCAGGTCATGGCCAATCTCCTCGAATATCGAGCCCAGTCGGGCGGCGACGGTTATCACTGGGACGGCGAGGCTTGGTTCGGCGGCGATTTCAATCGCCTGGTGATCAAGTCCGAGGGCGAGGGCGACCGCCACGGCGTCGAGACGGGCGAGATCCAGGCGCTCTATTCGCGACCCGTGGGCGTCTATACCGACCTCCAAGTCGGCCTGCGGCAGGATGTCGAGCCCAAGTCGCGAACCTACGCTACGGTCGGGTTCGAGACCCTCTTGCCCTATTGGATCGAGGCGAGCGGCGCGGTGTTCGTCTCCAACAAGGGCGACGTCCTGGCGCGCGCCGAAGGGGCGATCGACTGGCGCCTCACCCAGCGCCTGATCCTGCAGCCCCGCACCGAGCTCAACTTCGCCGCCCAGGAGGTTCCCGCCACGGCGACCGGTTCAGGGCTGTCGAATGGAGAACTGGGCCTTCGGCTGCGTTACGAGATCCGCCGGACGTTCGCGCCCTATGTCGGCGTCAGTTGGTCGAGACGCTTCGGACGCACCGCGGACTTCGCCCGCCTTCGTGGCGACGACGTCTCCGAGACCAGCTTCGTCCTCGGTTTGCGGGCCTGGTTCTAACCTTCGATCCAAGCGACCCCAAAGTCGTTGGTCGCCTACTGTGCGACGATAGGGGAGAGCCGGCCCAGCCAGGCTACGGCGGCGAGGAGCGCGAGCGCCGCGCCCAGCTCCAGCGCGAGGCTGCGGCGCAGGGCCCCGACCTCGGGGCTGTGGTCGGCCGGATCCCTCAGGGCCTGGCGGAGGGCGGGCGTCAGGCGAAACCGGTTGGCGGCGGCCAGCAGGATCATGGCTCCGAACAGGGCGAGTTTCAGGAGCAGGAGTTCGCCATAGAGGGTGCTGCCCAGGGCCGGCGCGCCAGCCAGGCCGATGAGAAACCAGCTGTTGATGAGGCCGGTCGCCGCCAGCGCGGCCACGGCCCCCGTGCCAACACCGGAAAAGCCCGTCAAGGCCGAGTAAAGGACTGGAGCGGCCGCGCCACCGCGCCAGCCGTCGCCGGCCAAGGCCAGAAAGAACGCCAGGGCGCCGATCCAAACGGCGGCGGCGATCAGATGGGCGATATCCGCGCCAAGATGCAACGCGCCAGCGAGGCCTTCCGTGGCCGCGCCGTGGCCCATCCAGGCCATGCTTCCGACCGCCACGCCGCCGAGCAGGGCGGTGATCAGGAAGGTCACGCGGCGTGGCGGCGAAGGCAGGAGGACCAGGAGCGCGAGCGTCGCGGCCGCGGCGCGCGCCACCGAGGCCGCGCCCATGTCCATCTCGGTCAGCGCCGAGACCAAAGTGGCTGGATCCAGGGCCGCGGGGAGCGAGCCGGCGAGCACGGCTGTCTGCAGCAGGAAGCCGGCCAGCGTGGCGAGGGCCAATGCGGCCGCCGCGCCGGCGAGCAGTCGCCGAGGCCAGCCAAGGCCCGCGGCGCTGAAGGCGCCCGCGGCCGGCAAGGCGTAGAGCGTGAACAGGGCGCCGCCCGCGAGGACGAAGCTGGTCGCATATTGCGCCCAACGCAGCAGGACGACCGCGGTCTCCATGGCTACTTCACCGTGAAGGTGATCGCGCCGTCCATGCGGTGGCCGTCGTCGGCGGCGGCCGCGTGCCAGGTGAGCTTATAGACGCCCGCCCCAAGAGGGGCCTTGGGCCTGCCGTTGATGGTCTTGCGGTCGGCGGACAGCGAGGTTTTCACAGGCGATTTCAGACCGTCGGCCATCGCGAGTTCGAAGCTGGAGAAGGTCGGAGCCAGTTTTTCGTTGAACGTCAGGTGGATCGCCTTGGGAGGCGCGACCGTGGCGTTTGCCGCCGGATCGGACGAGACCAGCTTGGCGTGGGCGCTGGCCTGGCCAGCCGAAAGCGCCAGGGCCGCCATAGTGGCGGCGATCAAGATATCAGAGCGTAGGGACATGGGCGTGGCTCTCGTGGAAGGTTTGCCTAGATCCTTACGCGGCCCGCCTCGATGCCCCTCGCCATGCCCGCGGCGGACCGTTCAAAGCTTGATCGCCCGCAGGCGCAGGGCGTTGGCTACCACGCTGACCGAAGACAGCGCCATGGCGCCGGCGGCGATCGCTGGCGACAACAGCCAACCGAACACCGGGTAGAGGACCCCCGCGGCGAGGGGCACGCCCGCGACGTTGTAGGCGAAGGCGAAGAACAGGTTCTGGCGGATATTGCCCATGACGGCCCGAGAGAGCCGTCGGGCCTTGACCAGACCCTCCAGATCGCCATGCAGCAGGGTGACGCCAGCGCTCTCGATGGCGACGTCGGATCCGGCCCCCATCGCAATGCCAACCTCCGCGGCGGCCAAGGCGGGCGCGTCGTTCACCCCGTCGCCGGCCATGGCCACCCGGCGGCCCTCGGCGCGCAGCTTCTTGACCACGGCCGCCTTTTCCTCTGGCAGGACATCGGCCTCGACCTCGTCGATGCCAAGGCCGCGCGCCACGGCTTGGGCGGTCGTGCGGTTGTCGCCGGTGAGCATCACGATGCGAACGCCCTGGTCCCTGAGAGCGGCGACAGCGTTCCTGGTGGTCGGCTTGATTGGATCGGCGATCGCCAGGACGGCGGCCACGGCCTGGTCCACGGCTACGAAGATCGCCGTCGCGCCCTCGCGCCGCAATGCGTCGGCCTCGCCGGCCAGGACATCGGTCGATACGCCCAGCTCATCGAGAAACCGGGCCGAGCCGATGGCGAGGGTGCGGCCCGCGACCTTGCCCACCACGCCCTTACCGAGCGGGGAATCGAAATCCTCGGCGGCGAGCAGCGGCAGGTGCCGGTTCGCGGCGGCGCGTACGATCGCTTCGGCCAAGGGGTGTTCACTGGCGCGTTCTAGGCTCGCGGCCAACTGCAGCACTTCGTCCTCGGTGTAGCCGGACTGGGGCTTGATGGCGGTGACCGCGGGGCGGCCCTCGGTCAGGGTTCCAGTCTTGTCGACGATCAAGGTGTCGATCTTCTCGAAACGCTCCAGGGCCTCGGCGTTCTTGATGAGCACCCCGGCGCTGGCGCCTCGACCGACCCCCACCATGATCGAGAGCGGCGTGGCCAAGCCCAGGGCGCAGGGACAGGCGATGATCAGCACCGAGACCGCCGTCACCAGGGCGAAGGCCATGCTCGGGGGCGGGCCGAACGCCGCCCATGCCGCGAATGCGGCAAGGGCGGCGAGTATCACCGCCGGGACGAACCAGCCCGAAACCTGGTCGGCCATCCGCTGGATCGGCGCGCGGCTGCGCTGAGCCTCGGCGACCATGGCCACGATTTGGGCGAGTAGAGTGTCTGCGCCGACCTTGTCGGCTCGCATCACGAACGATCCGGTCTTGTTGAGCGCGCCGCCGATCACCTTGTCGCCGGGGGCCTTGTGGACCGGCATGGATTCGCCCGTGACCAGCGCTTCGTCCACCGAGGCCTCGCCGGAAACTACCTGGCCATCGACGGGGATCTTCTCGCCCGGACGCACGCGCAACTCGAAGCCGACCTCGATCGCCTCGACCGCGATTTCGACATCGCCCTCGTCGACCACGCGGCGAGCGGTCTTCGGCGCCAGGTCCAGCAGAGCCTTGATGGCGCCCGAGGTGTTCTCGCGCGCCCTCAACTCCAGCACCTGGCCAAGTAGGACAAGCACCGTGATGACCGCGGCGGCCTCGAAATAGATCGGCGTCGAGCCGTCTGGGCGACGGAAAGCCGGCGGGAACAGGCCCGGCGCCAGGGTCGCGACCACGCTATAGGCCCACGCCACGCCGACGCCCATGGCGATCAGGGTGAACATGTTGAGCCGCCGCGTGACCAGCGAGCGCGCGCCACGCTCGAAGAACGGCCAGCCGCAACCCAGCACCACGGGTGTGGCGAGTGCGAATTGAATCCAGTTCGAGATGTGCGGCGACAGGTGCAGCCGCATCAACCCCATGTGCCCGCCCATCTCGAGGACGAATACCGGCGCCGCCAACGCGAGGCCGATCCAGAAGCGTAGCGTCATGCTCCGCAGTTCAGGATTGGGCCCGGTGTCGGCGGTCGCCTTCAGTGGTTCGAGCGCCATGCCGCAGATCGGGCAGGCGCCTGGCCCAGGGCGGCGGATCTGCGGATGCATCGGACAGGTATAGACCACGCCCTCTTGCGCTGGCGGCGCGGCGGTGATCGCCTTGGTCGAATGGCGATCGCCCAAACCCGAGCTTTGGGCATGACCATTGTGGTGAGGATGTTCGGACGATGGGGACATCTGACGCTCCGGCCGCTCGGTCATCTGGAACAATACGCGGCGTCGGCGATCGTCCCTTGACCGTCAGGCGCGTGGGCCGACCTGCGGGAACCGTCGGACGTAAAACCACGCTCGGCATTGACCTGGGTCAAGGCGGCGAGCGAGACCGAGCGCGTCATTCGAGGTATCCAGAAACGGAGGAACGCCTATGCGCGTGCTCGCTATCGCCTCGATCTTCGCCATGACTGTATCGGGCGCCGCCGTGGCCCAGGAAGGCCAGGCCGCCCCTCACCAGGACACCGCGGCGCCGCCGCCGACGCACGAAATGTGCAAGGCGGTGATGGGAAAGGCCATGAACCCGAAGTCCCCGCACGACCACGGCCGCGACAAGACGGGCGCGCCGACCTGGCCGAACGGCAAGGCTCTCACGGCGGCCGAGATGGAGCAGATGCACAAGGCCTGCGCCGAGAAAATGGCTTCTAAAAAGTAACTGGCCTTTGGCTCACACACTCGGACGGAGGTTCAGCGTTTGGGCTGAACCTGTTCGCCGACCAGACTCATGCGCGTGCTGCGTGGCGGACGCCATGTCTGAAACGCAGCGTCATAACACCAGGCAAATTCTATCGATGGATTGAGCCGCCACGGCGCTGCGCGCGTTCCCGAGACTGCCCAACGGGAACCCGGACAGGATCATGCCGCAGCAGCCGATAAATTTCGTCGATACGCCACTTCTCCGCGTCGCCTTCCTGGAGGATGGGCCGCGAAGCGGTTGGCCCGTTATACTGGTGCATGGCTATCCCTACGATGTTCATGCCTTCGAGGTCGATGCGCGGCTCCTGGCGGCGGCAGGGGCAAGGGTGATCCGGCCCTATGTCCGCGGTTACGGTCAGACGCGGTTCTTGTCGGACGAGGCGATGCGCAACGGTCAGCAGGCCGCTCGAGGCCGGGACCTGATCCAGCTTGCCGAGGTCCTTCGGCTGAACCGGCCGATTCTGGCCGGGTTCGATTGGGGTGGGAACGCCAGTTGCGTCGCCGCCGCGCTTTGGCCCGAGCAGGTCGGCGGACTGGTGTCCTACGCCGGCTATGACATCATCGATGTCGACGCGCAGCGTTCGGCCAGCGCCCCGTCGCTCGAACGGGTGTGTTGGTATCAGCATCTATTCCAGTCGGAACGCGGTCGCGCCTGCCTGCGAGACAATCGTGTCGAGATCGGTCGCATGCTGTGGCGCGAATGGTCCCCGGGTTGGGCGTTCGACGAAGCGACCTACGCGCGGACCGCCGAGGCCTTCTCCAACCCGGATTTCGTCGACGTCGTCATCCATGCCTACCGGTTCATGCACGGGCGCGACGCTGGCGATCCTGAGTTGCGGCCGCTGGAAGACAGACTCGCGCGGCGACCGCCAATCGCCGTTCCGACGGTGACAATCGACGGAACGGAAGACCCCCTAAAGCCAGGAGGAACGGCCGATCACGCCCGACTTTTCAGCGGCCCTCACGAGCATCGGACGCTGACCGTCGGCCACAACGTTCCGCAAGAGGCCCCTGGCGCCTTCGCCGACGCGGTGCTGAAGGTCCACAGCTGGGGGACCGCCTGAGACCCTATGCGTATCGATGACGGCGCTGTTTTTCGGCTCTAGCGGGGTGCGGCGGTGCGTCTATGGTGCCGACGCCTTCACCACGGAGCGACGACCGACATGAAGCCGAAGAAACTCACGCTGGCGCTCGCCTTGGGCGGACTGCTGATCGGTTCCCTGGCCTTGGCCCAGACCAAGCCCGAAGAAACCGAGGTCTGGAAGCCGGTTCCGCCAGTGGTCGCGCCGGCGCGCGAGATCGGCGGCGCGCCGTCCGACGCCATCGTGCTGTTCGATGGCCGGGATCTCGCGCAGTGGGTCTCCACCCAGGACAAGTCGCCGGCCGCCTGGCGCGTCGAGGACGGGGTGCTGACCGTCGACAAGACGCGCGGCAACATCGAGACCAAGCGCAGCTTTCGCGACTATCAGCTTCATCTGGAATGGCGGATCCCGGCCGACATCACGGGGACGGGCCAGGCGCGAGGCAATAGCGGGGTGTTTCTGGCCTCCACCGGTCCCGGCGATCACGGCTACGAGCTGCAGATCGTCGATTCCCACGACAATGCGACCTACGTGAACGGTCAGGCCGCCAGCCTCTACAAGCAGCATCCTCCATTGGCGAACGCTAGCCGCAAGCCGGGCGAGTGGCAGATCTACGACGTGATCTGGCGGGCGCCGGTGTTCGGCGCGGACGGCGCGTTGGTTTCGCCGGCGACGGTCACCGCGCTTCACAACGGCGTCCTGGTGCAGGACAACGCGACCCTGTCCGGCGAGACCGTCTATATCGGCAAGCCGGCCTACAAGGCGCACGGTCCAGCGCCGATCAAGCTGCAGGCCCACGGCGATCCCAGCGCGCCGATCAGCTTCCGCAACATCTGGGTGCGTGAGCTGGCCCCGCGGTCCTAGGCCGGCGGCGGCGCCGTGCTCGCCCGCACGACCAGGCGGTGGGGCAGGGTGACGTTTTGCAGGGCGCTGGCGCGGTCCGCCAGGATGTCCAGCAACAGCCGCACGACCTCGTGGCCGATCTGCTCCGTGGGCTGGCTGACCGTGGTCAGTTGCGGATGCAAGTACTGGGCGAAGCGGATGTCGTCGAAGCCGACCAGTGAGACGTCTTGCGGACATCGCAGGCCGCGCTGGCGGATCGCCTCGAGCGCGCCCATGGCCATCTCGTCGCTGAAGCAGAAGACGGCGGTTGGGCGACCGGGCTCGTCCAGCAGTTCGCCGGTCTGACGCACGCCGGACTCGATGGAAAAGTCGCCGATGGCCATGCGCAGCGCGCTGGCGCGACCGCGCCGTTGGGCGGCCGCGAGCACGCCGGCCAGGCGGTCGCTGCTGATCGGGCTGGCCAGCGGACCGGTCACGACGCCCACCCGGGTGTGGCCGAGGTCATAGAGATGCTCCATGACCTCGGCGGCGGCGCGTTCGTTGTCGATGTGGGCGCTGGACACCGCCAGGCCGGGCCGGAACTCGCAGCCGTTGACGATCGGCGTGCGCGCGCCCTTGGCCGCGACCATGTCGGCCAGGACATCGGGCAGGCGGTGGCCCAGGAAGATCAGGCCGTCGGCCTCCTTGCGGCGGAACATCGCCGCGTATTGCTCCTCGCGCGCCTCTTCGTGGCGGGTGTCGCCCAGCAGCACGGAATAGCCGGCCGCCAGGGCGGCTTCCTCGACACCCCGGATGACCTGGGAGAAGAACGGATTGGAGATGTCCGGCACGGTGACCAGGATCTTTTCGGTCCGCAAGGTGCGCAGGCTCTTGGCGGCGAAGTTCGGCTCGTAGCCGAGGCGGTTGACCGCCTCCATCACCTTTAGCCGGGTCGGCTCCAGGACGAGTTCGGGCGCGCTGAACACGCGTGAAACCGTCGCCGTGGAGACGCCTGCATCGCGCGCGACATCTTGAATAGTGGCCATTGGCGGGACACTGGCGACAAGCCGCCCGCTTTGCAAGGCGCAGCTCGCGGCGACCGATGACGTTAGCCGGGTTGCCGGTTTAGCGGACCCCTGTTATCGATGATTTCGATTACATCGGAGCGGATGCGGCCCAAAAGGGCCGAAACGCCGCCCAAGCTGGTCGGGGAGGGCCAGAACCATGAAGACGAGCTTCCGGCTCTTCCTGATGATGGTGCTTCAGCTGGCGATCTGGGGCGCCTGGGCGCCGAAGATCTTCCCCTATATGGGCATGCTGGGCTTCGCGCCGTGGCAGCAATCGCTGGTCGGCAGCGCCTGGGGCGTGGCCGCCCTGGTCGGCATCTTCTTTTCCAACCAGTTCGCCGATCGCAATTTCTCGGCCGAGCGGTTCCTAGCGGTCAGCCACCTGATCGGCGGCCTGGCCCTGGTCGGAACGGCGCTTTCGACCAGCTTCTGGCCGTTTTTCGCCTGCTATCTCATCTTCAGCCTGGTCTATGTGCCGACCTTGTCGGTGACCAACTCGATCGCCTTCGCCAATCTGCGCGACCCGGCGGCGGACTTCGGCGCGGTTCGGATGGGCGGCACGGTGGGCTGGGTGCTCGTCAGCTGGCCCTTCATCTTCCTGCTGGGCGCGCACGCCACGGCCGAGCAGGTGCGATGGATCTTCCTGGTCGCGGCGATCATCTCATTCGCCTTCGCCGCCTACGCCCTGACCCTGCCGCACACGCCGGCGCGCAAGGACGCCGCGGGCGTCGACAAGCTGGCCTGGCGACGCGCGCTCAAGCTGCTGGCCGCGCCGTTCGTGTTGGTGCTGTTCCTGGTCACCTTCATCGATTCCGTGATCCACAACGGCTACTTCGTAATGGCCGACGCCTTCCTGACCAACCGGGTCGGGATCGCGGGCAATCTCAGCATGGTGGTGCTGAGCCTGGGCCAGGTGGCCGAGATCCTGACGATGTTCTTCCTGGGACGGGTGCTGGCGAAGCTGGGCTGGAAGGTCACGATGATCGTCGGTGTGCTGGGCCACGCCGCGCGCTTCGCGGTGTTCGCCTTCTTCGCCGATAGCATCCCGGTGATCGTGGCCGTGCAGCTGCTGCACGGGATCTGCTACGCGTTCTTCTTCGCCACGGTCTACATTTTCGTGGACGCGGTGTTCCCCAAGGACGTCCGCTCCAGTGCTCAGGGCCTGTTCAACCTGCTGATCCTGGGCGTCGGCAATGTGGTCGCCAGCTTCCTGTTCCCCACCCTGATCGGCAAGTTGAGCCACACCGGCGCCGATGGCGCGGCGGTGGTCGACTATACGACGCTGTTCCTGGTTCCGACCGGTCTGGCCCTGGCGGCCGTCTGCCTGCTGGCCCTCTTCTTCAAACCCCCGACGCGCGGACCGGTCGACGAGGGCGACGCCGTCGCGCCCGCCGCCGCCAGCCCGGCGCAGGTCTGACCCATGTCCATCCAATACAAGGAAAGCCCCGTGCGCTTCACAGCTTTCGGCAATCCGTCGGTCGACGCCGATCTTTCCCGACGCGGACTCCTGGCCGCGGGCCTTGGCATGGCCTTCGCCGGTGGCGCGAGCGCTGCGGAGCAACCGTTCTTCCAGCGCCACAAGCTGCCGCTCGGCATCCAGCTCTACACCCTGGGCCCGGATCTCGCGAAGGAGCTGGACGTCCAGCTCGCCACGGTCGCCAAGATCGGCTTCAAGTCGGTGGAGTTGGCTGGCTATCTGGGGCGCACCCCAACCGAGCTGCGCGCCGCCTTCGACCGGGTTGGTCTGATCTGCCCCAGCGCCCACATCTCACCCAAGGGCGCCAATGGCCCCAGCTTCAGCGGTGACCTCGCCAAGCTGGCCGACGAGTTGCACGTGATCGGCGTGAAGTCGGCGATCATGCCGATCCTCTACATTCCCGATCGCCTGGGGAGCGCCGACCTGCGCGCGGCCGGCCCGCAGATGACGGCCGACGACTGGAAGTGGAACGCCGACTTCCTCAACGAGAAGGCCGCCGTTCTGAAGAAGGCCGGCATCGCGACCGGCTATCACAACCACAATTTCGAGTTCGCGCCGCTCGGCGACACCAATGGCATGGAGATCCTGCTGAAGGGCACGGATCCGAGCCTCGTCGCCTTCGAGATGGACGCCGGCTGGGTCACGGCGGCGGGGCAGGATCCGTTCGCGTTGCTCAAGAAGCACCCGGGCCGGTTCACTCAGATGCACGTCAAGGACATCAAGGCCACGACCAAGGCCAATTTCGAGCTGCGGCAGGATCCGACCGAGGTCGGCGGCGGCATGATCGCCTGGCCGAGGCTGTTGGGCGCGGCCTATGACGCCGGGGTCCGAGGGTTTTACTATGAGCAGGAGGCGCCGTTCGCCCACGCCCGGCTGGAGTCGGCCAAGATCAGCTTCGACTATCTGGCGGGCGTGAAAGGCTGATGAGCGATTCCGCGCCCCTGCGGCTGGCCATGGTCGGCGGCGGTCCCGGCTCGTTCATCGGGCCGGTCCATCGGATGGCCGCCGAGCTGGACGACCGTATCCGGCTGGTCGCCGGCGTGTTCAGCCGCGATCCCGGCAAGAACGCGATCGCCGCCGACAGCTGGGGCGTGGCGCGCGACCGGGTCTATCCGGACCATCACGCGATGTTCGCGGCCGAGCGGGCGCGGGACGACGGTGTCGACCTGGTCTCAGTGGTGACACCGAACCACCTGCACTTCGATGTCGCTGCGGCCGCCCTGAGGGGCGGGCTGCACGTGATCAGCGACAAGCCCGCGACGCTGAACCTCGCCCAAGCTCGGGACCTGGCCAATATCGTCGCCGCGTCCGGTAAGCGCTATGGTCTCACCTATACCTATACGGGCTATCCGATGGTCCGCGAGGCGCGTGAGATCGTGACGCGGGGCGACTTGGGGCGGGTTCGCAAGGTCGTCGTCGAGTACTCGCAAGGCTGGCTTTCGCGACCGCTCGAGCGGGAAGGCAACAAGCAGGCGGACTGGCGCTCGGACCCGGCCCAGTCGGGCGTCGGCGGTTGCATCGGCGACATCGGCGTCCACGCGTTCAACATCGCCGAGTTCATCACCGGCGACCGTGTCGGGCGCCTGTGCGCCGACGTCGCCACCGTGGTTCCCGGACGCAGCCTAGACGATGACTGCAACGTGCTGCTGCGTTTCGACGGCGGCGCACGGGGCGTCCTGATCGCCTCGCAGATCTCCGCGGGCGCGCGCAACGGCCTGAAGATCAGCGTCTATGGCGAGAAGGGCGGCCTGACCTGGGGGCACGAACGCCCCAACGAACTGATCCTGGATTGGCTGGACGGTCCGAGCCACGTGCTACACGCCGGATCCGGCTATCTGGGCGCGGCCGCCCGCGCGGTTACGCGGCTGCCGACGGGGCATCCCGAGGGTTTCATCGAGGCCTTCGCCAACATCTATCGCGACTTCGCCGATGCGATCGAAGGCCGTGATGGTGGGCTGGTGCCCGACATCGCCGAGGGCGTGCGCGGGATGGCCTTCGTCGAGCGCGCCGTGGCCGCCAGCCGGGCCGATTCCGGCTGGGTCACGCTGGAAGGAGAGGGGCGATGAAGACGCTCAAGGGCCCGGCCATCTTCCTGGCCCAGTTCATCGGCGACAAGCCGCCGTTCGACAAGCTGGAGACCATGGCCGCCTGGGTCGCCGACCTCGGCTATGTCGGCGTGCAGATGCCCACCGGCGGCGCGGACTCGTTCTTCGACCTGGCCCTGGCCGCCGAAAGCCAGACCTATTGCGACGACATCGCCGGGCTGCTGGCCGAGTACGGTCTGGAGATCACCGAGCTGTCGACCCACCTGCAGGGGCAGCTAGTGGCCGTGCATCCGGCCTATGACGAATTGTTCGACGGCTTCGCGCCGCCAGAGCTGCGCGGCAAGCCCCAGGAGCGCCAGGCCTGGGCGGTTGGACAGCTGAAGGCCGCCGCCATCGCCAGCCGCCGTCTGGGCCTGAACGCTCACGCCACCTTCTCCGGCGCGCTGGCCTGGCCGTACTTCTATCCCTGGCCGCAACGGCCGGCGGGTCTGGTTGAAGAGGCTTTCGCCGAGCTCGGCCGCCGCTGGAAGCCGATCCTCGACGCCTTCGAGACCGAGGGCGTCGACGTCTGCTACGAGATCCATCCGGGCGAGGATCTGCACGACGGGGCCACGTTCGAGCGGTTCCTGGACGAGGTTGGCGGCCATGCGCGCGCCAACATCCTCTACGATCCCAGCCACTTCGTGCTGCAGCAGCTGGACTATCTCGGTTACATCGACCGGTACCACCAGCGGATCAAAGCCTTTCACGTCAAGGACGCCGAGTTCCGCCCGTCGGCTCGCTCCGGCGTGTATGGCGGCTATCAGGGCTGGGTCGACCGGCCGGGCCGCTTCCGATCGCTGGGCGACGGCCAGGTTGACTTCAAGGCGATCTTCTCGAAGCTGGCCCAGTACGACTACGCGGGCTGGGCGGTGCTGGAATGGGAGTGCGCGCTGAAGCATCCCGAACAGGGCGCCCGCGAAGGCGCGCCGTTTATTCGCGACCACATCATCCAGGTGACGGACCGCGCGTTCGACGATTTCGCCGGCAGCGCGCCTGACGCGGGGCGCAACCGACGGCTCCTGGGCCTCTAACCTTCGAGGGAAATGCTCCAATGAAGCAATCGCTTATGCTTGCCGCCGCTCTGATCGGGGCGGCGACCAGCGCCGCCGCCGCGCCGCCTTCGGGACAAGCCGTGTTCGAGCAGCGCTGCTCGATCTGCCATTCGCTGCAACCCGCACCGGGAAAGATGGGGCCGCCCCTGGCCGGCGTCGTCGGTCGCAAGGCGGGGACGGCCAGCGGCTACGCCTACAGCAGCGCGATGAAGGCCTATGGTGTCACCTGGACGCCTGAGGCGCTTGACGCCTTCGTCAAGGCTCCCGGGAAGACGGTCCCCGGCACCAAGATGTTACTTGGCGCGCCGGACGCCGAACAACGCGCCGCGGTGATCCAGTATCTGGGCTCGCTCAAGAAGTAGCTTCCCAAGCGAGCCCGCTCCGGCTCAGCGCGCCGTCAACTCCTGGATCTCGACATCCTTGAACTCGATCGGGTGGCCTTCGCTCTGTAAGGCGATATAGCCCTCCGTGACGGGCTGGGCGCCGTGCGCGAGGATGTAGGGCTTGGCGCCGCCGGCGACCGTGTCGTCGGGATCGAGGGTCATGCCCGCATAGTGATGGACGGCGACACCGTTGATCTTCTGGGTCACCTCGCCATTGGGCAGGACCTCCAGTTCGGCCTTGACCCATGTTCCGTTCGGAACGGTCGGGGCGTTGGCCGGCGGGGTGCAGTGCTCTTTGACCTTAGCGCCATCCATGGTGATGGTGATTCCGGGCGTGCAGACCGCGCCGGTGGGGCGGGGCGCGTCACCGTCCTTGCCCAGCAGCTGAAACTCGACCGATACCGGGAAGAGCTGATCGACCGTCATGCTCTCGGGGCTTTGGCTGTGGAACATGATCCCGCTGTTGCTGCGCGCCCAGGCGGGAGTGTCGGCCAGGCCCCCCTCGGTCAGGAAGCGATAGGTCAGGCGCAGCCGGTAGGCCTTGAAGGGCGTCTTGTAGAACAGATGGCCGAACTGGCCGTCCAGCTTGTCGTAGCCGGCATAGGAGACGCGGATCACGCCGTGGTCGACCACGAAGGTCTTGGCGTAGTTTTCGCCGACCGGATGTTTGGCGACCTTCGGCGTCCAGCCGTCCAACGTCTTGCCGTCGAACAGCGGGCGCCAGGGCCCGGCCTTGACGTCCTCGGCGCTGACCTGGGTCGCGCTCCCCAGCGCCAGGCAGCCCATCAAGGCGGCCAAGGCGGCGCGGCGCGCGCGAACGGTCACGTTCGGTTTGATCATGCTCTTCGTCTCCGTCCCAGGCGCTCAGTGTTTTTCCGGTGAAATGCCGAGCTTTCTTGCAATGTAACCCATTTCATGGAAGCTTCCAGCCAACAACGAAGGGTTCGCCGAGGTCGGCGCGCCGAGCTGGAAATCGGCCGGCGTGCCCCAGTGAGCGTGCGATTAGGGAGTAGTCATGGCCAATCTCAACGGTCGCGCGCGCCGAAAGAATACGTATGACGCGATTGTGGTGGGCAGCGGAATTACCGGCGGCTGGGCGGCCAAGGAGCTGACCCAGAAGGGCCTCAAGACCCTGGTGCTCGAGCGCGGTCCGATGGTTCGCCATCTCGAGGACTATCCCACCGCCACCCTCGATCCTTGGCAGGCGAAATATCCCCAAGGCCAGCTGCCGAAGGACGAGCTCAACGCTCACTATCCGGTCCAGAAGCGCACCGGCTATACGCTGACCGAATACACCAAGCATTTCTTCGTCCGCGACGACCAGAACCCCTATGTCGAGGAAAGCCGCTACGACTGGATTCGCGGTTATCACGTTGGCGGGCGATCGCTGACCTGGGGGCGGCAGAGCTATCGCCACAGCCCCATCGACTTCGAGGCCAACGCCCGCGAGGGCATCGGTGTCGACTGGCCGATCCGCTATGAGGAGCTCGCGCCCTGGTACGAGCATGTCGAGCGCTTCATCGGCGTTTCTGGCCAGCCTGAGGGCCTGGCTCATTTCCCCGACGGTCATTATCAGCCGCCGATGGAGATGAATTGCGTCGAGAAAGCCTTCAAGGCCAAGTCCGAGGCGCGCTTCCCCGAACGCCGGGTCACGATCGGTCGGGCCGCGCACCTGACGGAGCCGACCGAGGAGCAGCTCAGCCTGGGTCGCACCAAGTGCCAGTATCGCAACATGTGCATCCGTGGCTGTCCGTTCGGCGGCTACTACAGCTCCAATTCGGGCGGGCTGATCGCGGCCGAGCGCACCGGCAATATGGTGATCCGGCCTAGCTCGATCGTCACCTCGCTGATCTATGACGAGAAGGCGGGCAAGGCGACCGGCGTGCGCATCCTCGACGCCACGACCCGCCAGGAGGAAGAGTTTTACGCCGACGTCGTGTTCCTGTGCGCCTCAGCCTTCAACTCTGCCTGGATCATGATGAACTCGACCAGTTCGCGGTTCCCCAACGGGTTCGGCAACGGCAGCGACCAACTGGGCCGTAACGTCATGGATCACCATCTCGGCGTCGGCGCGGTCGGCGAGGCGCCTGAGTTCGCCGACATGTACTACTCGGGCCGCCGGCCCAACGGCATCTATGTGCCGCGCTTCCGCAACCTGGGCGATGCGGCCACCAAGCGATCCGACTATCTGCGCGGCTTTGGCTACCAGGGCGGCGCCTCCCGTTCGGGCTGGGACCGCGATCTCTCGAGCCACGGGTCCAGCGGCAGGGGCTTTGGCGCGGCGCGCAAGGCCGCGCTCAGCCAGCCTGGTCCGTGGACCATGGGGCTGGGCGGATTTGGCGAAATCCTGCCGTATGCCGACAACCGCATCACCCTGAACCGCGACGTCAAGGACGAGTTCGGCCTGCCGACCTTGTCGATGAATGTAACGATCCGCGAGAACGAGCTGGCCATGCGCCGCGACATGCAGACCGCGGCGGCCGAGATGCTGGAGGCGGCGGGCTTCAAGAATGTGCAGGGTCGCGATGGCGGCTATGCGCCAGGCCTGGGCATTCACGAAATGGGCACCGCTCGCATGGGACGCGATCCGAAGACCTCGGTGCTGAACGCGCATAACCAGGTCCACGAGTGCAAGAACGTCTATGTCACCGACGGCGCGGCGATGACCTCGGCGTCCTGCGTGAACCCGTCGCTGACCTATATGGCGCTGACCGCGCGGGCGGCCGACCATGCCGTTCAGGCGCGCAAGAGGGGAGAGCTGTGATGCTGAGCCGACGCGACGCGATCCGCGGCCTGACCCTGACGGTCGGGCTCGCGGCCAGCGGTTGGGCCGAGCGGGCCATGGCGGCCGCGCCCGCGCCCGCGACCTTGAGCTGGACGCCCACGGCCCTGACCGCGGACCAGGCGCGCCTGGTCGACGTCGTCGCCGAGCTGATCATTCCGGCCACCGACACCCCCGGCGCGCGGGACGCCGGCGTTCCACAATTCGTCGATCGCACCGTCGCCACCTATTACGACAAGGGCCAGGCGGAACGTTTCCTGGCCGGGCTCGCGCGCATGGACGTCGACGCCCGCGGGGCGTACGGCGACATCTTCGTTTCGCTGACGCCGCAACAGCAGGTTGAGCTCCTGACCCGCTACGACCAAGAGGCCGAGGCCGCCCGGAACCAGACGCCGGATCAAGCCCACTTCTTCCCGGTCATCGAGGATCTGGTGACGGTGGGTTACTTCACGTCCGAGCTCGGGGCAACGAAGGCGCTGATATATGAACCCGTGCCCGGGGCCTATCACGGTTGCGTTCCTCTGGCGGAGATCGGCCGCGCCTGGGCGATGCGTTAGGGCGACGGCCGCCACCGATCGCGATTGAGTTTGCCGCCCTGCCTGCTATTTGTCTGACTAATAAGTCGAAGCGGGACGGGACATGCGCGAAGGTATCGGCGTCGGACTAGCCGCCCTTGTTCTCCTGGGATCGCCGGCCTTCGCTCAGGCGCCCGCCGCGATCCCTGTCGCCATCACCGTCGACGCCGCCAAGCCGATCGGAGAACTGCGACCGATCTGGCGGTTCTTCGGCGCCGACGAGCCCAACTACGCGACCATGAAGGACGGCCGCAAGCTGCTCGGCCACCTGGGCGCGCTGAAGCCCAAGTCCGTCTATTTCCGCACTCATAACCTGCTGAATACCGGCGATGGCGCGCCGGCGCTGAAGTGGGGCAGCACCAACGTCTATACCGAGGACGCCGACGGCCGTCCGATCTACGACTGGACGATCCTCGATCGACTGTTCGACACCTATTTGGCCAACGGGGTCCGGCCCTATGTCCAGATCGGCTTCATGCCCCAGGCGCTATCGACCCATCCGGAACCCTATCAGCACGCCTGGCGGCCGGGCTTCGACTACAACCTGATCAGCGGCGGCTGGGGTTATCCGCCCAAGGACTACGACAAGTGGTCGGAGCTGGCCTATCAGTGGGTCCGCCACTGCGTCGACCGATACGGCCGGGCCGAGGTCGAGACCTGGTACTTCGAGGTCTGGAACGAGCCCAACGGCCCCGCCTATTGGAAGGGCACGCCGGAGGAGTTCCACAAGCTGCACGACTACGCCGTCGCCGGGGTCCGCCGCGCCTTGCCGACCGCGAAGGTCGGCGGTCCGGACGTGGCTGGCAGCGGCGGCCAGTTCATGGAGGACTTCCTCACCCACATCACGGACGGAACCAACTACGCGACGGGGCAGAAGGGCACGCCGACCGACTTCCTGGCCTTCCACGCCAAGGGCGCGCCGCGGTTTGTCGATGGGCACGTGCAGATGGGGATCGCCACGCAGCTGGCCGGGATCGACAAGGGTTTCAGCATGATCGCGGCGCGGCCGGCGCTCAAGGCCAAACCGATCGTCATCGGCGAGTCAGACCCGGAAGGGTGCGCCGCCTGTCAGGGACCTAGCTTCGGCTACCGCAACGGCACGGTCTATTCCAGCTATACCGCCGCCGTCTTCGCCCGCAAGCATGACCTGGCGACCCGACGCGGCGTCACGCTCGATGGCGCCCTGACGTGGGCCTTCGAGTTCGAGGACCAGCCCTATTTCGCGGGTTTCCGGCAACTGTCCAGCAACGGTCTGGATCTGGCGGTGGTCAATGTGTTCCGGATGTTCAGTCAGATGGGGCCCGAACGGATCGAGGCGGTCAGCTCGGGCCAGATCCCGCTGGACGAGATCATCGCCAAGGGTGTGCGCGACCGTCCCGACATCGGGGCGCTGGCTAGCCTGGGCGCGGACCGGGTAGCGATCATGGTCTGGAACTATCACGATGACGACGTGCCAGGACCCGCGGCCGACGTGACGATGGTCCTCAAGAATCTGCCGCGCGCCTTCGCCGGCGCCAAGCTGGTCCAGTATCGGGTCGACGAGGACCACGGCAATGTCTACGGCGCCTGGCGGCGGATGGGCTCGCCGATGGCGCCGACCAAGGCGCAGTACGACTCGCTGGAGCAGGCCAGCGGTCTGGCGGCGATCGACACCGCGCCGCCGTCGCGCGGCAAGGACGGCTTGACCTTGACCTTCCAGCTGCCGCGCCAGGGCGTGTCGCTGTTGGTGCTGGAGACGCCGAGTTCGCGTCCCTAGCGCCGTTCAGCCGATCGCCCGCGACAAGGTCGCCGCCACTTCGTCGGCCTTTTCCTCTGGAACGTTCGTGAAGCTCATCAACAGGCCTTGGTCCGGTCCGGGCTTGAGATATTGACCCGACAGCGGCGACGGCTTCAGGCCGTGCTTCAACGCTCGCCGCGCCAAGTCGGCGTCGTCACCCAGGCCGGGAAAACGTCCCAAGACGTGCAGGCCGCCGGCGCGATGGGTCAGGACGATCCGATCGCCGAATTGGCGCTCGAGCGCGGCGACCAGCGCGTTCCGGCGCGCCTTGTAGCGCACCATCATCCGGCGCAGGTGGCGGGCGAAGTGGCCCTGGCGCATGAACTCCGCCACGGCCAACTGTTCGAACATCGCGACGCCGCGATGGCGGAGCTGCTGGGCCGTCCGGGCGGCCTCGGCCAGCTGCGGCGGCACGACGAGATAGCCGAGGCGCAGCGACGGCAGCAGCGACTTGCTGAAACTGCCCGCGTAGAAGACACGCCGGTCGACGTCCATGGCCTTCAGGGCTGCCGGCTTGTGGCCGCTATAGTGGAACTCGCAGTCGTAGTCGTCTTCCAGGATCCAGCCCCCGGCCTCAGCCGCCCAGGTCAGAAGCGCGTGACGCCGGGCGGGCGACAAAGTGATCCCCAGGGGGAATTGGTGCGCGGGCGTGACGATCGCCAGTTTGGCGGCAGGGGCCTCCGCGCGTCCCTGATCGACGCACAGCCCTTCCTCGTCCACAGGAACGGGGGCGATCGCCATGCCCCGGGCGGACAACGTTTGCTGGACGAAACCGTAGCCCGGATCCTCGATCCAGACCGTGTCGCCCATGGCCAGCACCAGGTCGACGGTCAGGTTGAGGGCGTCCTGAAAGCCATGGGTCACGACGATCTGGTCGACGCCGCAGGTGACGCCGCGCGACACCGCCAGATAGGCGGCGATAGCCTCGCGCAAGGCTGGCAAGCCCATAGCGGCGGGCGCGATCATCTCGTCGATCGGCAACTGGCGGGCCTGCCGCGCGAGAATCCGGGTCCAGGGCTTGCGGGGGAAGAGATCCAGCGCTGGCAGGCCCAGTTGCAGCGGCAACCAGGGCTCGGCGGCGTTGGCGCGGGGCGGCGCCACGCTCGTATCAGCCGCGGCGCGGAAGCCGGGCGCGACGATCGTGCCGCTGTGTCGCTGTGCGATCAGGCAGCCTTCGCCGGCAAGGCGCGCATAGACCGCGTCGATCGTACCGCGTGCGACGCCCAGCTGAATGGAGAGGCTGCGGGTCGATGGCAGCCGCGCCCCCGGCGGCAGACGACCCTCGCGGATCGCGACGTGGATCCGGTCATAGAGCTGCCCGTGCAGCGACTGCTCCGAGCCGCGATCGATCGCGAGCGCGTCGAGATAGGACGCCTGATCCATGGTCCAGTCATTTTCATCAAAAGCGGCCCTAGGCAATGGGCCATCCGCAACCTCTAGTCAGGTGGTCGCCGAGGCGGGCGGCCGATGGAGGGACGGGCGTGACCACGGAAAGAGATCGGATCTTGCCGCCTAGCCTGGCGCTCTGGAGCCCGGTCGTCGCGGCGATCCTCTATCCCTGGGGGCTGCGGGCGTTCCACGCCGCGGTCGCGCCGGGCGGCGGCGGGACGGTCGTCGCGGTGGTCTGGTTGGCCGTCGCCTTCGCCTTGCCGCTGTCGTGCCTGGCCTTGGCGCTGCCCGGCGGCGCCAGCAGCGAAGCGCCGGCGCGCCGGCTCGCCTTCGCCGGCCTGACCGCGCCACCCTTGTTCGTCCTGGTCGGGGTATTGGCGGGCCTGCTCCATTCGCCGGTCGAGGACATCTGGATCTGGCCGATGTTGTGGATCGCGCTCGGGACGGCGGCGAGCTTCGGCAAGGCCAGCGAGCCGGCGCCGGAGACCCAGCCGATGACGCGCCTGCGGATCGCGCACGGCGTGTCGGCGGTGCTGATCCTGCTGTTCGTGGCGTTCCATCTCTTCAACCATCTGACCGGCCTGATCGGTCCCGACGTGCACGCCCGGGTGATGAAGTTTGGCCGGGTGGTCTATCGCTCGCGAGTCATAGAGCCAGTGCTGGTGATCCTATTGCTGTTTCAGGTGAGCGGCGGTGTGCAGCTAGCCTGGCGGTGGAGCGCCCGCCCGCTGGACCTGGCCAAGGCGATCCAGGTCGGCTCGGGCGCCTATCTGGCCGCCTTTATCCTGACCCACATGAACTCGGCATTCGTCTCGGCGCGCGCCGTCCACAAAATCCAGACCGACTGGGCTTGGGCCACCGGCGCGCCAGAGGGGCTACTGGCGAGCGCCTGGAACATCCGACTCGTGCCGCACTACGCCCTCGGCGCCTTTTTCGTCGTCGTCCACCTGGTCTGTGGCTTGCGCCAGGTGCTGTTGGCCCACGGCGTCCGGCGCGAACTCGCCGACCGCGCCTGGGGCGCGGGTCTAGCCGGCGCCGCCGCGTTGTCGGCGGCGATCACGGCCGGGCTCTGCGGCGTACGGATCTGAAGCCTTTCATCTTCAAGGAGAGCTCATGTCGAAACTGATTCTCAGCATGTTCATGACCCTCGACGGCTTTGTCGAAGCACCGGGCGGCGGGCTGATCCGGCCCGACTGGTCGGAAGATATGGAGCGGAACTGGTCCACTCCGAACGTCGCGCCGGACAGCCTGCTGCTCTACGGCCGTCGCGCCTTCGAGCAGAACGCTCCGCTCTGGCCGGCGATGGAGCGGGACGAGAACAATTCCGTCGCCTTCCGAGCCCTGGCCAGGACGATGAATGAACTGCCGAAGGTGGTGGTGTCCCGAACGCTGACGGCTCCCGGCTGGAACGCGACCGTTTCCAAGGACTCCCTGGGGGACACGGTCCGGCGATTGAAGCAGAGCTTCGCGGGCGAGATCAACGCGGTCGGCGGCGTAACCCTGGCCGCGACGTTACTGGCCGGGGATCTGGTCGACGAATATCGACTGCTGCTGATGCCGCACCTCTTTGGCGCCGGTCATTCGGTCTTCAAGGCGCGCCATGCGCCGATCGCCCTGAGTTTGGAGGATGTCCACCGCATGGACACCGGCGCCGTGCGGCTCACATACCGCCGCCCGCGGGACGAGCAAGCCGTCGCCGCGTGACCAGTCGCAGCCAGCTCGGCAGGTGGAAGGCGGCCATCAGGAGATACATCAGGGTCATGCCGCCGATCGGCCCATTGCGGCCCGCCGTGCAGATCATCGCGCTCTGGCCGTCACCGAACGCCATGCTCCAGAGCGCCATGGTCGCGAAGGTCGGTGAGGCCGCCAGGCCCAGCCAACCGGAGAGGTCGAGCGCGCCGTCCGCGCGATCCGAGTTCTTGCTCATGCGCATCGTCCTGAAAGCGGCGCGGACGGCGGACCATCCGCGCCTTGATCGTGGTGTCAGTCCTTCCAGGCCTGCTGGCCGGCGTCCGAGATCTCGACCCATCGCTGGTCGGGCGCGGCGCCCTCGACATAGGCGTCGTGCCAGTTCCACCACTGGTAAGGCGGCGTCTGTGGGTAGCCCTCGGGCGACACCTCCCAGACCTCTTGGCGACCGAGCGGTGTGGCGTCCAGATAGCTCCAGGTCGTACCCATGGCCTCGTCGCCACGGACATTGATGAAATAGGTGCGGAACACGCGATCGCCGTCGCGGATGAACACGTTGTGGCCGTGCCATTCGTCGACCCCGAAGTCGGCGTCGAAGCTGTCGGTGATCGTGTACCAGGGCATATCCCAGTCCATCCGCGCCTTCAGGCGGGCGATGTCGGGCTGAGGCGCGCGTGAGATGTAGGCCAGGGTGGTGTCGCGAGCGTTCAGGTGCGCCAGATGCGCGACTTGATCAGCCCCCAGCGAGCAGCCCGGACAGGCATGGTCTGGCCAACCGTGGACGCCCGGCTCGAAGAAGGCGCGATAGACGATCAACTGGCGGCGGCCTTCGAACAGATCAAGCAAGCTGACCTTGCCGGCCGGTCCGTCGAAAACGTAGGTCTTTTCGACCGCCATCCACGGCATCCGTCGGCGTTCGGCGGCGAGGGTGTCACGGGCGCGTGTCAGGGCCTTTTCCTTGACCAGCATCTCCTCCCACGCGGCCTGCCAATCCTTGGGCGAGACGACGGGCGGCCTATGTATCGGCGCGGCCCCGTTCTTGTGGTCGTCTGCGGACGATTTCGTCATGACTTGTGCGATCCTTCGGTTTCACGCCGACGCGGATTGGCGGAACGGGCTGGGACCGCCGGCCGTCGTCGATGGGCAAGGTTGGCGCCGGAGGTCGGAGCGGTGGGAGTGACAAGTGTGACGGGATTTCGATGGACTCGCTGATTACCGCCGCGGCGTGGGCCCTGGCGGCCGGCGATCCTCTCGGCGCCCTGAAGCGGATCGCCCTTCGCGACGACGCGCCCGCGCTGGCGTTGCGCGGCGTCGCCATGGCGCAACTGGGCGACTTCGCTCGCGCCAAGGCGCTTCTGCGCGCCGGCGCGCGCGCCTTCGGTCCCCGTGAAGCGGTGGCGCGTGCGCGGTGTGTGGTGGCGGAGGCCGAGATCGCGCTGGCCTCGCGCGATCTCAACTGGCCCGTGAAGACGCTCGACGCGGCGAGGTCCGTCCTTGAGGCGCACGGCGATCAGACCAATGCGGCGCATGCGCGCTATCTTGAGATCCGGAGGCTTGTGCTGATCGGGCGGTTCGACGAGGCCGAGCAGCGGATGGCCGCCCTGGATCCGACCTCGCTTCCGCCTGCCTTGCGAACAGCCCATGCCTTGGTCGTGGCGGGCGTCGCGATGCGGCGTCTTCGGGCCGGCGCGGCGGGAGCAGCGCTGGATCAGGCCGAACGCAGCGCGCGCGAAGCGGGTATTCCGGCCCTGACCGCCGAGGTCGAGACCGCCCGAAAGGTGCTGGACGCGCCGGCGGCGCGGCGGGTCGGCGTCGGCGCGGACCGCGCGTTGCGTCTGGTCGAGGTCGAGGCGCTGCTGGCGTCCAACGCCTTGATCGTGGACGCCTGTCGGCACGGCGTCCGCGTCGGGGAGAAGGTGGTATCCCTGGCGCGCCGGCCGGTGCTGTTCGCGCTCGCGCGCGCCCTGGGCGAGGCTTGGCCTGGAGACGTCTCCCGAGAGGTATTGGCGGCGAAGGCGTTCGGCGCGCGGCAGATCGACGAAAGCCACCGCGCGCGGCTGCGGGTCGAGATCGGCCGGTTGCGGGCGATGCTCCGCGGACTGGCCCAGGTGCCCGCGACTCAACGGGGGTTCGCCCTGACGCCGGAGCGCGCCGCCGAGGTCGTCGTCCTGGCGCGACCCGTCGACGAGCGACACGCGGCTGTGCTGGCCTTCCTGTCGGACGGCGAAGCCTGGTCCAGCTCGGCCCTGGCGATCGCGCTCGACGCTAGCCAGCGGACGGTCCAGCGTGCGCTCGACGCCCTGGCGGCGGCCGGCAAGGCGCAGGCGGTCGGCGAGGGGCGGGCCCGGCGCTGGATGATCCCGGCGCTGGTCGGAAACACGACGACCTTGTTACTCCCCACCGCCCTGACGCGGCCCTAGGGTGCGGCCATGCAAAAGTCCTCGGCCGAAATCGTTCACGAATACGGGCCCTTTCCAGGTCTCGACACGATCCATGGCGTCACCTTCGACGGCCGACACGTCTGGTTCGCGTCGGGCGGAGCGCTGAACGCCCTGGATCCCGAGACCGGCGCCATCGCACGCTCGATCGAGATCGCCGGCCACGCGGGCTCGGCGTTCGACGGTCGGCACCTGTTCCAGCTGACCGAGGACCGCATCGTGAAGATCGATCCCGCCACGGGCGAGGTGCTCGCCACGATTCCCGCGCCGGGTGGCGGCGGGGACTCCGGGCTGGCCTGGGCCGAGGGTTCGTTGTGGGTTGGCCAGTATCGCGACCAGAAGATTTTCCAGATCGACCCGGAAACGGGCGCCGTTCTCCGGACCATTCAGTCCAACCGGTTCGTGACCGGCGTCACCTGGACCGAAGGGCAGCTGTGGCACGGCGCGCATGACGGTGAGGATTGCGCGCTGAGACGCGTGGATCCCGAGACCGGCGGCGTACTAGAACGGCTCGAGCTGCCGTCCGGGGTCTTTGTCTCGGGGATGGAGGCGAGCAATGACGGCCGCTTTTTCTGCGGCGGCGGATCTAGCGGCAAGGTCCGAGTCGTCCGTCGCGTGCAGGGCGCCTAACCTCATAGTTCGACGCTCATCGAAAAGTTCTGAACGAACAACCCGAAAATCTGCGCGGCGATGACCGGGCGGGACGTGCCCCTTGACCCTAGGTAATGGGCGGAAGACCGAGGGACTGGGCTGGTCCTCGGTTTCCCAGTTCCAGTGTCCGGAGGGTTTTCATGTCTTCTCTTCCTGCCGAACGCGTCGAGGGCAAGGCATCAGGTGATGTCGAACGGCCCGCCGCTTGGGCCGCGGTCGGCGCCCTGACCTTGGGCGTGTTCGCGCTCGTCACCTCTGAGTTCTTGCCCGCCAGCGTGCTGACGCCCTTGGCGCGGGACCTAGGCGTCAGCGTCGGCGCCGCCGGCCAGGCCGTGACCGCCACCGCCGTGGTCGGCGCGTTCGCCGCGCCGCTGACGCCCGTGCTGACCGGACGCTTCGACCGCCGCGTCGTGATGTGGGCTCTGATGGCGCTGCTGTGCGTCTCGAACCTGCTGACCGTCTTCGCGGCCAACCTGCCGATGCTGCTGGCAGCGCGTATCCTGCTCGGCGCGAGCCTGGGCGGATTCTGGTCGATGGCCGCGGCCCTGGCCATGCGCTTGGCGCCGCCGGCCGAGATGCCGCGGGCGATGTCGCTGATCTTTACCGGCGTCTCGGTAGCCACCGTCTCGGCCGCGCCGATCGGCGCCTATGTCAGCGACACCCTGGGCTGGCGCGCGGCGTTCATCATCGCGGGAGCGGTCGGCGCCGTGGCCCTGCTGGCGCAGCTGGCGACCCTGCCGCGGCTCGCCCCTACCTCGACGCCGCGTCTGGCCGGCCTGATCGAGGTCGGGCGACGCCCGGCGGTGGCCACCGCCTTGCTGGGCGTGCTGCTGGTGATCTCGGGCCACTTCGCCGGCTTCACCTATGTGCGGCCGGTGCTGGAGCAGGTGGCGCATCTGGACGTACGCGCCGTCTCGTTGAGCCTGCTGGCTTTCGGCGTCACCGGTTTCTTCGGCAACATCGCCGGCGCGGCCCTGGTCGGGCGGGACCCGCGCCTGTCGGTGCTGGCCGGTTCGGCTTTGGTCGCGGCGGCCGCGCTGGCGATCGTGGTGCTGGGCCAGGTCGGTCTGGTCACCGCCGCCGCCTTGGCGCTGTGGGGCTTCGCCTTCGCCATGCTGCCGGTCGGCTTCCAGTCATGGGCGACCTCGGCCGCGCCTGACCAGGCCGAGCTGGCCGGCGGGCTCCTGACCTCGACCTTCCAGGTGGCGATCGCGGCGGGCGCGGTGTTCGGCGGCCTGTTGGTCGACCAATTCGGTCCGCTGAGCGCGCCGGCCTACGCGGCGGTCTCGGCCCTGGCCGCCGTCGGCCTGGTGCTGACGCTGCGGCGACGAGCGGCCCGCGCGCCCGCGCCGGCCGTCGCCTGTGAAGCTTGCCCGTGAGAACTGGATCCAGTCGGCCCTCGCGAGCCGACCGGATGGTCTCGGCTAGAAGTCGGCCGAGATCGTGACCTGAACGGTCCGTGGCGGGGCCGGACGGAAGCTGGCCGCGGTGTTCACCGTCGTGCTGATCGTGCCGAGATAGTCCTTGTCGAACAGGTTATCGACGTTGACCCGCGCCTTGACCTGGCTGAATGGCCCGGCCGAGAAGCCGTCGCCGATATCGACATAGGCGTTGACGATCGTGTAGCCGCCGACCTTTTCGCTGTTGATGAAGTTGGTGAAGCGGCCGTCCAGATGGCGGGCCGAGACGTTCATCAGCAAGCCGTCGAACGGCTCGATCGTGACGCCGCCCTGAACCACCCAGGCCGGGAAGTCGGGCACCTTCTTGCCGGCGATCGCCAGGGTGGTCGCCGCGGCCGTGGTGCTGGCGCGGTAGTTCAGCACGTCATCCTGGAACTTGGCGCTGTTGTACGAGACGTTGGCGTTGAAGTAGGCTTTGCCGGCCAGCAGCTCCGGCTTCCACTGGCCACTGAACTCGACGCCCTTGGCTTTCACCGCCCCGACGTTCTGGTAGAAGCTCTCGGTGATGCCGCCGCCGCCGGGCACCAGGGCCGCGAAGGCCTGCAGCCGGTTCTTGAACTCGGTTTGATAGGCCACGATCGAGGCGTTGAACGTGGGGTGGTTGGCGCGATAGCCCAACTCCCAGTTGGTCGAGGTCTCGGGCGCCGGCGCGGTGACCGTCGGGCTGGCGGCCGAGAAGATGTCATCGGCGCCGCGGGGCAGGGCCATGTTCTCCGAGTAGGAAGCGAACACCTGGTCGCGGCCGGTCAGGCTGTAGACCGCGCCGACCTGGGGCAGGAAGCTATCCTTCCAGTTGGCCTTCAAGATGGGGTGGCGGCTGTTGATATAGTCGTTCGGATTGCGATAACCGGCGATCTTGTAGTCGATATCGGTGGACTTGAAGCCCAGCTCGACCTTCAGCTTGGCCTCGAGCAGGGTCAGGGTGTCCTTGACGAAGAACTGCTGGGTTTCGCGCAGCGACTTGTAGTCCCGCTGGGCGTGGACCCGCTCGTTGAACAATGGCGCGCCATCGGGATTGCCGTTCTGCACGTTGTAGCGGTTCTGCGTACGATGATAGTCGTCGTTCTCCAGCCAGAGGCCGGCCTCGATCTTGTTGAAGCCCAGATGCCACGCGACCTTGGCCGTGACGCCCTGGCGGATGCCGTCGACGCCCGATAGGCCATATTGGATGCCCTTGGGCGCGGTCAGGCCCGGCACGATCAGGCGCTCGGCGTTGTAGCTGGCCAGCGAGGTCGCATAGGCCTCGGGCGAGACGCCATAGCCGCCCTTGTCTTCGTAGTAGGCTGTCGTCGTCAGGTCGAAGCTGTCGGTGATCGGCGTGTTCAGGGTCAGGCCGTAGAGGTGATCCTGCCGGCTGTTGACCGCGAACTTGTAGTACTGGGCGTAGTTCGAATTGGAGTAGGGGACCCCCGCCGTCGTTTCGGGTAGGCTGGCGGTCGGGATGTTCAGCGCCGTACCGAACGGGACCGACAAGGGAACCGCGCCAAGATAGGCGAAGGAGCGGCCCTTGCGCCCGAACACGTCTCCGGCGGCGCCATTGTACTGGGCCAGGGTGATCGACGGGCTGTCATAGTCGAAATAGTCGTTGTGGACGGTCTGGAAGCTGATGTCGCCGCCGTTGGGCAGGGCGTATCGCAGCTTGCCCTCGTAGTGTTTGCGGTCGATGTCGCCCGGGCCGCGCCACAGGTCGCCCTTGATCCACGAGCCGCTGACATAGCCCGAAAGCGGGCCATGCTCGCCCAGTTCCAGGCGCAGAAAGGTGCGGCGCAGATCGTCGCTGCCAAAGGTCTGGCTGATCGCGCCGCCGGCGTCCTTGGCCGGCGCCTGAGTGAAATAGTCGACGATCGGGCCCAGCGAGGCGTAGCTGGGCAGGGCGACGTCGCCGGCCCCGGCCGAGGCGGTCACGCGCAGCAGGTTCTCGTTGTCGACATAGCGATAGATCGGGCTGCCGCCGAACTGGTCGCTGCGGCCCATCGGGATGTTGTCGAGCAGGAAGCCGATCTGCTGGAAGTTGAAGGCGCGCACTGACACGGAGTTGCCGAACTCGTACATGCCCAGGGCGTCGTTGGCCTGAACGTTGAAGCCGGGGAGGGACTCCAGCATCTTGAGGCCGGTGATGCCCGCCGGCGCCGACAGCAAGGCTTCGCGGGTGATCGACACGGTGGCGGTGGCGTGATCGGTGCCGATCGCCACGCTGGCCTCCGATAGGCGCTTGCCGGTCACGACCAGGGTCTCGACCTCGGCCTTGTCGGCCTCCTGGGCCAGGACAGGGGTCGCGCCGCCCAAAATCGATGCGGTGAGAAGCAGCGCTCGCAAGTGGTGCGAGGCGCGCGGGTGCGTACGGAAGGTCATGGCTATCCCCAAGATTTTTCTTGACTGGGGTTAGCGTCGCCATGATGCGATGACAGGTAAATTCAGAATTTGTCGGACGGGTGTCAATATAATTTCAAAGTCAACTCAGCGCGCATACGTGGTCAATTTGTGAACACTGGCAACATACCCATCGATATTGGCAACGTATATTTCGCGAAAGTCGTGCCGACGATCGCGTGCGAAATGTAGGTCTGTTCGGAGGCGAGGGGCAGGTCAGCTTTGCATGGCGCACACTGGGGTAGGGCGCGCCAGGATGGCTCGCCTTCACACCCCCGCTGTCCTTGGCGCCTGAGAGATTCAGCGACCGCGTTCGATGCGGCGCCTTGCTCCTTCGGCGAGGGCGCGAGCGCCCTGCTTTCCAGCGTTCAGAAGCTTCTCGCGGTCCTTTTGCTTGAGCGTTTCCGGGGTGGTTTCGCCTTCAGCGCCGGGCTGGGCCCGATCTCTCCCGCGAGAGCAAGGACCAGCAGGCGGTCGCGTGGATCGGGGATCAAGCGGATTGATCCGGAGGCATCATATTCTCGGCGGGGTGCGAACGATCGCGGCGCCGGGCGCCCAATCAGGCGCCGCTGGCGTGCTTGGCATGCTCGATCAGGTTGTCATGCGACCAGGCCGCTATCTTTTGGGCCGTCTGGAAATTGTTCGGGCGTCGGTCACAGCCTCAAGGGACGCCAAGGCTTTCGCCCGGGCGCCCCTCGATCTGACCAAACTCCAAGCGTCGCTACTTCGCGACGGTCAGCCTGAAGACCATGGTGTTGCTGTACTTCTGGCCGGGGTTCAGCCGGACCGGCGCGAACTGCGGCTTGTTTGGCGCGTCGGGGAAGTGCTGCGGCTCCAGCGCGATCCCGTCGCCCTGGCGATAGATCTTGCCGCTCTTGCCGACCATGGTCCCATCGATGAAGTTGCCAGAGTAAAACTGGATGCCCGGCTGGTCGCTGAGGATCTCCAGGACGCGGCCGCTCTTCGGATCGGTCAGGCGGGCGGCCAAGCGCGGCGCGCCGCCGGCCTTGCCATTGAGGACATAGTTGTGGTCGTAGCCACGGCCGATCACCATCTGCGGATCGCGCGCGTCCCGGACCCGAGCCGCGACCGCCGTCGGCCTGCGGAAGTCGAAGGGCGTGCCGGCCACCGGCGTGATCGTTCCGGTCGGAATCAGCTCGCTGTCGACCGGCGTGTAGCCGTCGGCCGGGATGGTCAGGACATTGCCCATGGCCCCCTCGGCGACACCCTCGCCGGCCACGTTGAATAGGGCGTGGTTGGTCATGTTGACGATGGTCGGCTTGTCGGTCGTGGCGCCGTAGCTGATCGTCAGGTTGTTCTGCTCGTCCAGGGCGTAGGTCGCCGTGGCGGTCAAGGTTCCGGGATAGCCTTCCTCACCGTCCGGGCTGACATAGCCGAAAGTCACCGAGGCGGTCGGGCCGGACTTAGCTGACAGCACCTTCCAGACGACCTTGTCGAAACCCTTCACGCCGCCGTGCAAGGCGGCGACCTTGTTGTTGTTCAGGGCCAGTTGGTAGGTTTTGCCGTCTAGGCTGAAGCGACCCTTGCCGATGCGGTTGGCGAAGCGTCCGACCGAGGCGCCGAAATAGCTGGCGTTCTTTTCGTAGGTCGCCGCGTCGGCGAAGCCGAGGGCGATGTCGGCCTTCTTGCCGGTGCGGTCGGGACCGATCAGCGATTGCAAGGTCGCGCCGTAGGTGATGATCGTGGCGCTGACGCCCTTGGCGTTGGTCAGGGTGATGGCCTCGACGGCCTCCCCCGACGAGATGGCGCCGAACGGCTTGCGCGACAGCTCGGCGGCGCTCGCCGTGGTGGCGACAAGGGCGAGCGCGCTGCCCATCACAAGCGTGTAGGGGGCGATGGTCTTCAGCTTCATGGTGTCTCTCCCTTTGTCGTTTCTTTGTTCGGCCCGCGTTATTCGACGAAGGCCGGCGCGGCGACCCGCTCGCTGAGCAAGAAGGCGTCAGCGACATGGCGCAGCGGACTGACGTCGACGTCGCTTGCGCCGTCGGCGATCAATTTGGCGAAGGCGTCGTAGAGCCCCGGATATTCACGGTCGGGACCTTCTTGGATCAACTGGCCGTCGATCCACAGCTTGGCCCCGCCGTTGGTCAGTTTCAGCGCGCCGTCGTCGGTGTCGACCTCGATGTCCCAGCTTTGCGGGCCAGTCTGCAGGAAGTCCAGTTCGGCGCGGATTGGCGCGCCGGCCGCGTCGCGGAAGTCCAGCTCGGCCTGGATCGGCGACTGCTTGTTCTCCGGCACGTGCAGCACGCCGCGCGACAGGAAGAATGGGCGCGGCAGGATGCGGGTGACGATCGACAGGGCGTTGATGGCCGGGTCGAAGACGCCCAGGCCGCCGGCTTCCCAGATCCAATCCTGGCCGGGATGCCAGACGCGCACGTCCTCTTTCCAGTTGATCCGCACGGCCTTGATCGCGCGCTCGGTCAGCCATTCACGCGCGGGCTCGACGCCGACCGCGTAACGCGAGTGCCAGGTGGTCTGCAGGGTCAGGCCTCGCGCGGTGGCGGCCAGGCGCAGGTCCTCGACTTCGCTCAGCGTCGCGCCTGGGGGCTTTTCCAGCATCACGTGCTTGCCGGCCGCTAGGGCCAGATGAGCCAGCGCATGGCGCGGCTGAGGCGGGGTGCATAGCGCGATCGCGTCGACCGCCACGTCGCTGGCCAGGAGGTCGGCGAGGGCGGTGAAGTGGGCGACCTTATCCAGTTCCGCATTGCGGCTGACCACGGCGACCAGCTCGAAACGCGGATCGGCGGCGATGGACGGCAGGTGCTGGTCGCGGGCGATCTTACCCAGGCCGACCAGGGCCAGACGGATCGGCGTCACCGTCACAGCGACTTCACCGCGACCGGCTGGGCGTCCGCTTGGGCCAGCGGGTTGCGGACCGGATACCGGAACGGCGCGGCCTCGATCTCGAAGATATCGCCGATCTGGGTCTGAAAGCCCTCCGAGAACGACAGGGTGGCGGTGCCGAAGAAATGGACGTGCACGTCGCCCGGACGGCGGAAGATCTCATACTTGAAATGATGGTGCTCGAGATTGGCGATCGTGTGGGACATGTTCGCCTCGCCGGACAGGAAAGGCTTTTCCCAGACGGTCGCGCCGTCGCGGACGATCCGGCTGGCGCCGCGCACGTCGGCCGGCAACTCGCCGGTCAATAGTTCAGGACCGAGCGCCGCCTGGCGCAGCTTGGAGTGGGCCAGCCACAGGTAATTGCCGCGCTCGATGACGTGGTCCGAGAATTCGTTGGCCAGACAGAAGCCCAGGCGGTGCGGCGTCCCGTCGGGCCCAATAAGATAGACACCGGCGATTTCGGGTTCCTCGCCGCCGTCCTTGGCGAAGGCGGGCGAGGTGAGGGGCTGGCCGGGGCCGGCCAACTGGCCGCCGTCGCCCTTGTAGAACCATTCGGGCTGCACGCCTTCCTGGCCCGGCGCGGGCTTGCCGCCCTCGACGCCCATCAGGAACATCCGCATGGAATCGGTGAGTTGTTCACCGGCCTGGGCGGCCTTGTGCATCTTGTCGCGCCCCTCGGCCGAGCCGAGGTGGGTCAGGCCCGTACCGGTCATCTGCAGGTGGGCGGGATCAGGATGGTCGATCGGGGCCAGGACGCGGCCTTCGGCCAGGGCCGCGACGATGTCGATGTCTTCACCCAGCGCGCTGGCTTGAGCCGCTTCGGCCAGGGTGGCGTCCACGCGCAGCGCCATCTGGGCCAGATCATAGAGGGTGTCAGCGACCTCGACCTTGCGCGCCCGCCCCGAGTCGTCCACCGCCGCGAGTTGCCGAGCGCCGCTCGAGGTCTTCAATTGCACGAACCGGAACACCACGGCGAACGACCCTCTGAGGCTATATAATAGTCTGACAAATAACGCGGCCCGCCGGTCTGTCAAACCACGTTTCGTATTGAAGATGGCGCGGCGTTCGCCATTGAAGGCCCTTATCCAAGGTCATGACCCGTTTGGACGTGTGATTCATCGTACATTTGAACCGTTCAGGACGCCGAGGGGCGCGCTTCGACACGGCGGCGAATTCGCTTGTTCTCGGACAATTGGTCTCGCTAGAGTCCTGTCGAGGGCGCGCGACGGGCGCCGGTTGATGTCGCAACGGGAGCGAAGCGCGCGTGTCGAAGGCCAAGGAAGCGGGCGCTGGCGCCGACGGCGAGCGTGAGGATGGCTTCTCCGGCCGCATCCATGGGTCGATCGCGCGAGCCCTGGGTATCGCGATCGTTTCCGGCAAGCATCAGCCCGGCGACGTGCTGAACAACGAGATCGACGCCAGCGAACAGCTGCACGTCTCGCGCAGCGCCTATCGTGAGGCGATCCGCATCCTGGCCGCCAAGGGTCTGGTCGAGAGTCGGCCCAAGACCGGGACGCGGGTCAGTCCGCGCGCCCGCTGGAGCCTGCTGGATCCGGAAGTCCTGGCCTGGTTCTTCGAATCGGAACCCAGCGAGGCGTTCCTGCGGGAACTCTACGAACTGCGCATGATCGTCGAGCCGGCCGCCGCCGCCCTGGCCGCCGAGCGCCGCGACGACGCTCAGCTGGAGCGCATGCGCGCGGCCCTGGTGGCCATGCAGCACGAAACCCTCGCGACGGAGGCCGGGCGCGCCGCCGACCGTGACTTCCACGACACCGTGCTGGAGGCGACCCGCAACGCACCGCTGTTCACGCT
Organism: Caulobacter sp. 1776; assembly: GCF_040545685.1. Taxonomy (NCBI): domain Bacteria; kingdom Pseudomonadati; phylum Pseudomonadota; class Alphaproteobacteria; order Caulobacterales; family Caulobacteraceae; genus Caulobacter; species Caulobacter sp. 1776. The sequence continues at coordinate 558 of NZ_JBEPMI010000008.1, read as the reverse complement.
GAGCAGCAGCATCGGCGCGGCCGTGCGCTGGACCACGATCTTCAAACAGCGTGAACGCGAACTGGCGCGCGATCCGATGCCCGAGCATTGGAAGGTGTTCGACGCCATCGCCGCCGGTCGCGCTGACCAGGCGCGACAGGCCATGGAGCGGCTGGTCAATCTAGCGCTGGACGACACCCGCGCGGCGATCGAACGACGTCCCGACCGCTAGGCGCGATCCTCGGAAAGCAGTGTATCGGCATCCTGGTCGCGGCTAGCCCGTGCTCGCGACGCGCCCGGCCTGATTGACGCTCCGTGCGGTGCGGTATAGTCAGACAAATACGATAAAGCGATGCCGCGAGCAGGCAGGCGCGTAATTTCGCGCCTGCCTAGATGTTCGTCGGTCGCCGCGCCTCCCGCCGTCGCCAAGGCCCCGTCGCCTTCAAGGATTGTCATGAGCGTTCCTTCCGTTTCACCCCGCGCCCTTCGTTCGCGCGCCTGGTTCGACAATCCGGACAACATCGACATGACGGCGCTTTATCTGGAGCGCTATCTGAACTTCGGGCTGTCGCTGGAGGA
>NZ_JBEPMI010000007.1:0-448614 GCF_040545685.1 Caulobacter sp. 1776 | reverse complement strand
TGGGGTCCCGAGCTGAAATACGCTCACGCCCCCCATCCTCACGGGCAAGAACAGCCTGGCGGAGCGGTCGTCCGAGCCGAAACGTAAAATCAAACCCACGGTCTCCGGGTTCGCCCGGCCGCTCCGTCGCCTCCCCACACACCTTCAGCGGCCAGGCCGCGTGAAGCCGATGTCCCTTGCCCCCACCTGGCCGCTTCGCGGCCGTCCGCCCCCGGAGGGGGCGGAAGGAACGACCGTCTTCCCCCTCCGGGGGAGGAGCGCGCAGCGCGGAGGGGGCCAGTGGCCGGACCTACAGATCCAGATCCGCCGACGCGAACTCGGCGTTTTCCTGGATGAAGCGGAAGCGCAGCTCGGGTTTGCGGCCCATCAGGGTCTCGACCAGGTTTTCCACCGCCTCTTCCGAGCGCGGCAGGGTCACGCGGGCCAGGGTGCGCTTCTTGGGGTCCATGGTGGTCTCCTTCAGCTGGGAGGCCATCATCTCGCCCAGGCCCTTGAAGCGGCCGATCTCGGGCTTCTTGCCCTTGAACACCGTGGCCAGCAGCTCGTCCTTGTGGGCGTCGTCGCGGGCGTATTCGCTCTTGCCGCCGTGGGCGATGCGGTACAGCGGCGGCAGGGCCAGATAGAGGTGACCCTGGCGGATCACGTCCGGCATGGTCCGGTAGAAGAAGGTGATCAGCAGGCTGGCGATGTGGGCGCCGTCGACGTCGGCGTCGGTCATGATGATGATGCGGTCGTAGCGGAGGTCTTCCTCGCGATACTTGTTCCCGCCCTGGGCCCCCAGGGCCAGCATCAGGTCCGACAGCTCCTTGTTGGCGGTGAACTTCTCGCCGCTGGCCGAGGCCACGTTCAGGATCTTGCCGCGCAGGGGCAGGATGGCCTGGTACTTGCGGTCGCGGGCCTGCTTGGCCGAGCCGCCGGCGCTGTCGCCTTCGACGATGAACAGCTCGGCGCCGTCGACCGCGCCGCCGGCGCAGTCGGCCAGCTTGCCGGGCAGGCGCAGCTTGCGGGTCGCGGAAGCCCGGGTGACTTCCTTGTCCTTGCGGCGCTTGAGGCGCTCCTCGGCCCGCTCGATGACGAATTCCAGCAGGGCCTGGGCGTTCTTCGGGCTGGAGCTGAGCCACAGATCGAACGGGTCGCGCAGCGAGGCCTCGACGAAGCGCTGGGCCTCGGAGGTCGAGAGCTTTTCCTTGGTCTGGCCCTGGAATTCCGGGTTCTTGATGAACACCGAGATCAGGGCCCCAGCCTGGGCGACGACGTCGTCGGCGGTGATGATCGTCCCGCGCTTCTCGCCCTTCAGCTCGGCATAGGCCTTGAGGCCGCGGGTCAGGGCGGCGCGGAAGCCGCTCTCGTGGGTGCCGCCTTCGGGGGTGGGCACGGTGTTGCAGTACGACTGCATGAAGCCGTCGTGCTCGCCGAAGCCCTGCGGCGTCCAGGTCACGGCCCACTCCACGGCGCCCGCCTCGCCCTGGCGCTCGATGCGGCCGGAGAAGCTCTCGGGCGTGATCGTGGTCAGGCCCTTGGTGCGCTCGGCCAGGAAGTCGGCCAGGCCGTTGGGGAAGTGGAACGTGGCCTCGGGCGGGGTCTGGTCATGGATGCGGGACGGGTCGCAGGACCATTTGATCTGCACGCCGCGGAACAGATAGGCCTTGGAGCGGGCCATGCGGTACAGGCGCGCCGGCTTGAAGCCGACGCCCTCGCCGAAGATCTCGTCGTCGGGCTTGAAGCGCACCATGGTGCCCTTCTTGCGCGACGGGCCGACCTGCTGGATCGGGCCCAGCGGCTTGCCGCGCGAAAAGACCTGCAGGTGCTCGAAGCCGTCGCGCCAGACGGTGACCTCGACGCGCTCCGAGAGGGCGTTGACGACGCTGGCGCCGACGCCGTGCAGGCCGCCGGAGGTCTCATAGGCCTTGCCGGTGAACTTACCGCCGGCGTGCAGGACGGTCATGATGACCTCCAGAGCCGACTTGCCGGGATATTTCGGGTGCGGGTCCACGGGCATGCCGCGGCCGTCGTCCTTGACCGACAGGAAGCCGTCGGCGTCCAGCTTGACCTCGATGGTCTTGGCGAAGCCGGCCACGGCCTCGTCCATCGAGTTGTCGAGGACTTCGGCGAACAGGTGGTGCAGGGCCCGCTCGTCGGTGCCGCCGATGTACATACCCGGCCGCTTACGGACCGGCTCCAGGCCTTCCAGCACCTCGATGTCGGCGGCCGAGTACTCGCCGGGCGCGCTGGCTTTGGCGGGCGCCGGCGGCGGGGCGGCCTTGCTGGACGGCGGCGGCGGCGGGATCGGACGCGGCGTCGGTTCGACGTGCGGCTCCACGCTGGCCTGGAACGGCGCGGCGGGGACGGGCGCCAGGGCGTCGTCGTCGAACAGGGAGGGGGTCTTATCGGAGGACATCGGGGAGAGTCTTAGGCGATTCGAACGCGGGGGCCTCGTATGGCCTCGCGCGCTTCCCCTGAAAAGCGAAATCCGCCCCCAGCGAACTGGGGGCGGAGGCCGTGAAGCTTAGCGATAGGCCGGCGGATAGCCGCCGCCGTCGGTCTTGGCGTAGCGGTCGCGCAGCTGGGTCTGGCGGCTGTCCTGCGGCTGCTCGACGCCGCCGACGAAGACGTTCAGCGGCCAGCTGGTCGTCTCTAGCGGGTCGCCGTTCCAGACCACGACGTCGGCGATCTTGCCCACGTCCAGCGAGCCGATCTTGCCATCCTGGCCCCAGATCTTGGCCGGGACCAGGGTCACGGACGCCAGGCCGGCCGCGTAGGGCAGGCCGTTGGCGACCGCGAGGCCGGCGTTGAGACGCTCCTGGCGCAGGTTGTTGAAGTCCCGCGCCCCGTTGATCGCCACCGAAACCCCGGCGGCGTTCAGGCGGGCGGCGTTGTCGAGGCGCGAGCCCAGGGTCTCGAAGCTGCCCGGCAGGTCGTCCTGCGGATCGACGATGACCGGGACGCCGGCCTTCGCGATCTCGGGCGCGACCAGCCAGCCTTCCTCGACGCCTTCGAGGATGATCCTGACCTTCTCCTCGGCCGCCAGCTTCAGGGCCTGGCGGATGTCGGCGGCGCGGGAGACCCGGATCAGCAGGGGCGTCCTGCCCTGCACGACCGGGATCAGGGCCGCCAGGTCCAGGCGCGAGAGGCCGAAGTCGCGGGTCGCGCCCTGCTCGAAGGCGGCGCGGCGGCTGGCGAAGGCGCGGGCGTCCTCGAGGGCCGAGCGGATCAGGACCAGGTCCGCGCCGCGCGAGCCGCCGGCCGCCCGCGCGCCGCTCTCGCCCAGCGAGACGGTGACGGCCAGCTTGGAGGCCTCGACGATGTCGGTCGCCCCGGCCTTCAGGCGAATGAACGCCGCCTGGCCGCCGAACAGCGGCGGGTCGCCGTCGCCGCTCTTGCCGGCGGTCATCTCCTCGACCACGCCGTCGTCGGCGTGCTCGCTGGCCCCGCCGCCGGTCCCGGACAGGACAGGCGTGACGGCCGAGCTGGTGACGCCGCCGTCGCGAGCCAGGCCCAGGAAGGTCGAGGCCGGGTTGACGGCATAGCTGATGTCGAAAGCGGCGCTGAGCGCGCTGCCGGTGCCGTCGTCACGGGTCTCGCGGACGCCGCTGACCTCCGACGCGCCGAGGTTCGAGGACGGGGCCACGAGGCCGGGCGTGACGACGCCGCCCTTGGCGTCGACGACACGGGCGCCGGCCGGGACCGCGACGCTGGCGCCGACGGCGGCGATCTTGCCGTCCTTTATCACCAGGGTCCCGTTCGGGATCGCGGCGCTGGAGACGGGCTCGATGCGGGCGTTGACGATAGCGATCGTTTGCGATGCGCCCATTTGGGCCGCGGCGGGAAGGGCCAGCGCGCAGGCGGCGCTGGCGAGAAGCAGAGACCGGATCATCAGTTGAACGCTCCCTGGCCTGGCTGGCCGAGCTCGAAATCGGACTTGGGCTGGAAGCGCTTGTCCTGGCGGTCATAGATCAGCGCGCCGTCGATGAAGACCTTCTCGGCCTGGGCGTAGACGCTGAACGGGTCGCGGCTCCAGATCACCAGGTCGGCGGCCTTGCCGGGCTCGAGCGAGCCGGTCTTGTCGCCGATGCCCATGGCCTTGGCCGGGTTGGCGGTGATCCACTTGATCGCCTCGGCGCGAGGAATGACGTAGCCGAGCTTGGCGCCCGCCGTCATGGCGATGGCGGCTTCCTGGTTCAATCGCTGGGTCATGATCGGATCGTCGGAATGGATCACGACGCAGGCGCCGTTCTTCCACAGGATGGCGGCGTTGGCGTCGATGCCGTCCAGGCTTTCCATCTTGAAGCCGGTCCACGAGGCCCAAGTGGCCGAGCAGATGCCTTCCTTGGCCAGCAGGGGCGCGATCTTGTAGCTCTCGATCGCGTGGTGGAACATCGTGATCTTGTAGCCAAACTCCTTGGCGATATCGATCATCGTGGCTTCTTCGTCGGCCCGATAGCAGTGGTTCTGCACCAGGATCTCGCCCTTCAGGACGCCGGCCAGGGTCTCCAACTGCAGGTCGCGCTTGGGCGGATCAGCCTTCTCGCCCTTCTGCTGCTTGGCGCGGAAGTCGTCCCACTTGCGGGCGTAGTCGGCCGCGTCGATCCAGGCCTTGCGGTAGCCGAACACATTGCCCATCGCGGTCGAGGGCGAACGGCTCTTGCCGCCGTAAACGCGCTTGGGGTTCTCGCCGCAGGCCATCTTCAGGCCGTAAGGGGCGTCGGGGAACTTCATGCCCTGCGTGGTCAGGGCCGGCACGTTCTTCAAGGTCACCGAGCGACCGCCGAATAGGTTGGCCGAGCCGGGGAGGATCTGCAGCGTGGTGACGCCGCCGGCCCGGGCCCGGTTGAAGCCGGGATCCTGCGGCCAGACCGAGTGTTCGGCCCAGACCTGCGCGGTGTTCGGATCGGTGGCCTCGTTGCCGTCCGAGCGCGCCGAGACGCCGGGCGAGGGATAAACGCCGAGGTGGCTGTGGGCGTCGATGATGCCGGGGGTGATCCACTTGCCCTTGGCGTCGATCACCGCGACGTCGGCCGGGATCGGCGTGTCGGCGCCGCCGACGGCGGTGATCTTGCCGCCCGAGACGAAGACCACACCGTTCTCGATTTGCTGGCCGGTGGCGGTCAGGACCGTGGCGCCGACAAAGGCCGTGGGGCGCGACGGGAACGGCTGGTAGGTCGACGGGAAGCCCGTCGAGGCCTGGCCGTCCAGGCCCTTGGGCAGCGGCTTGGCCTCGGCCTTTTCCGCTGGCTTGCCGTCCTTTTGAGCCGGCGCGGCCGCCGTCTTGGCGGGACCGCCGGCCCCAGTCGTCGCGCAGGCCGAAAGCCCCAGCGCGAGCAGGCTCGCTGCCAATAGGGTAGGGGCAGCCGCCGCGTTACGCCATCTGATCATGAAAAACCCCGACTCTCGAAGAGGCGGGAAGGACAGACGAAAAGAACCGCGTTATCAAGTTAAACGGCGCGGCTTCGGCGCATTTGTCCGCAACTTCGTTGCGCGGCGCCGCGAACGCGGCCCGTGCGTTCAAAAGTCAGCCCTGCCTATCGGAGATCGTCCATGCGCCGTCTGCTCGCCTGCTTCGCCGTGATCCTGCTGACCGCGTGTAGCGCGCCGGGATCGACCGCGCCGGGACAGGGAACGCCGCCCGCTCAATCGCCGCGCACGCCGGTCGCCGAGGGCGGCATGTGCGGCGGCTTCGCGGGCTTCCAGTGCCAGGCGGGCCTGACCTGCCAGATGGAGGCGGGCGTCTGCGGCCGCGTCGCCGACGCCGCCGGCGTCTGCCGGAAGAAGCCCCAGGTCTGCCCGATGATCTACCAGCCGGTCTGCGGCTGCGACGGCAAGACCTACGGCAACGCCTGCCAGGCGGCGGGGGCCGGGGTCAGCGTCACCGCGCAAGGCGAATGCAAATCCCGCTAGGGCAGGCGGCTAAGCTTGGGTCGGTATGACCAAGTCTCGACCTCGGCGCTGTCGATCAGGGCGACGGCCTTTACAGCGCCAGGGCCGTAGGTCGCCGTCAGCAGGCCCGCGAGATCGCGCGGTCGGCCGGCGAGGTCCGCCCAGCCCTGGCGCGGAACCAGCAGCAGATAGCCGCCCGCCGGACCGCCGCTGACCAGCCGATACCAGGCGAGCGAAAGACGTCCTCGTTCTCCGCGCGTCAGAACAGCCTCGAACGCGGCGACCCTCGCAGGCGCGATCTGGACCGTATAGGCGTCGAGCATGGCGCTGGGCTCGCGCGCCTCCAACGTGCGGGCCGTGCTGACTTCGGGCCACAGTTCGAGCGTCGAATAGGTCCGCGCCTTGGCGAACGGCAGAACCTTGGCCTCCATGTCGGCGCCATCGCCGGCCGGATCGACGCGATGGTCCATGGCGGGGAACGGGATCCCGAAGGTTCCATCGACGAACACGCCCGTGCGCGGCCCACTGGTCACGTACCAGCCGTACCAGGGCAAGGTGTCGCCATGGGCGGCGTGCCAGCCCAGGTGCGCCATGTAGCCGGCCTCGAAGGCCTCCTGCTTTCCGCGATCCACGTCGTAGGCGAACAGGAAGGCGGCGGTCGGGCTTTGGGCGTGAACGGCGCCGGCCAGAGAAACGGCGCCGGCCAGGACGGTCCAGAAATGGCGATGCGACATGGGGTCCTCCTGGGGGCCTGCCATGGAAGAGCTAGCCGCGAACCGCGTTCGACGATATTTCGAACAAAGGGCTTCATCGTTCCGGATTTCGAAATCATGCGGCACGCGGATCTGCGTCGGGCGGCGGTGTTCCACGCGGTGGCCGCGGCGGGCGGCATCGCGGCCGCCAGTCCGCGCCTGGGCAAGTCGCCGCCGGCCATCCACCACGACCTCAAGCGTTTCGAAGCCGAGATCGGCCGGCCGCTGTTCGAACGGGCGGGCAGGGCGCTTCGCCTGACGCCGGCGGGCCAAGCCCTGTTCGAGTCTGTCGGACGGGCGCTGGACGAACTGGAGCGCACTCGCTGGCGGCTCAGCCAGGAAGATCCGACCCTTCGGCCGCTGCGGATCGCCACGGTCTCGGCCTTCGGGCGCTACCGGCTAGCGCCGGCGCTGCTGGCCGGGCTGCCGGCCGACCGCCCGCTGGAACTGACCTTCGGCACGCACGAGGCCGTGCTGGCGGCGGTGTCGAGCGGCGCGGCCGACCTGGGCGTCACCTACCGGCCGGTCACCGCCGCGCCGGTGCAGTCCAGACCGCTGGCGCAGGAGGAGATCGTCCTCGCGGTGGCCAAGCAAGCACGCGCGCCGGAGAACCTGGACGTGATCACGGCCACGGCCTTCGCCACCTACGACGAATACGAGTTCGTCTTCGGCCACTGGTTCGAGACCGTCTTTGGCCGTCAGCCCGACAGCTTACGTCGCCTGGATCACACCGGCGAGATCGAGGAGGCGATGGAAAGCTGCGCGGCGGGGCGCGGGGCGATCATCGCGCCGCTGGACCTCGTCGCGGCCCCGTCCTGGCGGGAGCGCGTGCGGGTCATCCGGCCGCTCGGCCTGCCGCTCTGTGTCAACACCCTGCACCTGCTGGGGCTTGGCGCGGCGCTGGCCTCGGCGGATGCTGACATGATCCGGTCGGCGCTTGGCGACAGTGCTCGACCAGAAGGAACCGGCCGATGACGGATACGATGATCGACCGACGCAACGCGCTGGCTGGCGGCATAGCGCTCGCCGCCGTCGCGTCCACGGTCCGAGCCCAGGAGAAGAGACCCATGTATGGACTGATCGGCCAAATGCTCGCCGCGCCCGGCAAGCGCGATGACCTGCTGGCGATCCTCGGCGAGGGCACGGAGGATATGCCGGGCTGCCTCAGTTACGTAATCGCCAAGGATCCGGCCAACGCCGACGCGCTGTGGATCACCGAGGTTTGGACCGACAAGGACGCCCATGCCGCGTCGCTGAAACTGCCGTCGGTTCAGGCGGCGATCGCCAAGGCCAGGCCGATCATCGCCGGTTTTCCTCAACACTTCGAGACCATCCCGGTCGGCGGTCACGGGCTGAAGAGCTAGGGCAAAAGAAAAGGCCGCGGATCGCTCCGCGGCCTTTCCCAGTCTTGGGATCCCGAAGGGTCTTAGAAGCGAGCGTCCAGCGAGACGCCGATGACGCGCGGTTCGTTGACGAAGGCGGTCAGGTTGTTGAAGTCGATCGCGCCCTTGATGTTGCTCTCGTTGGTGATGTTGCGAGCAAAGGCCGCGACTTCCCAGCCGCCTTCCTTGTTGGCGTAGCCCAGCTTCAGGCCGCCTTCGAAATCACCCTTCGAGTAGAACTCCTTCGACTGGTACAGGAACAGGTTCGTATAGCCCTGAACCTTCCAGTCGGTGAAGGCGAACAGCTCGCCCGAGGCCACCGGATAGGCGTAGCGCGCGGTGAAGTCGAAGGTGTACTTCGGCGCGTTCGGGAACGGGTTGCCGTCCACGAGGGCCTGGCCGGCGGCGTTCAGCTTGTCGGTGACGGTGCAGGCTGCGCAAGGCGCGACGGCCAGCGAGCTGTCCTTGATCTTGGTGTGGGCATAGCTGTAGCCGGCCGTGACGACGAAGTTCGGGGTGACCACGAACTCGCTGTCCAGTTCCAGGCCGTAGGCCTCGCCCTTCTTGGCGTTGATCAGGCGGTTGGAGTTGCTGCCGCCGCCGACGGCGCTGAACTGCGGATCGTCGATCGTATAGGCGAAGACCGCGCCGTTCAGACGGACGCGACGGTCCATCAGCTCGCTCTTCAGGCCCAGCTCATACGACATGATCGTCTCCGACTTGGCGGCCGAGGCCGGCGAGAAGAAGGCGATGTCGCGACCCTGGATCGACGGACCGCGGAAGCCCGAGGCGACCTTGGCGTAGACGCTGACGTCCTCGTCGACCTTGTAGAAGGCCGACAGGTCCCAGCTGACCTTGGAGTCCGAGACCGAGACGGGCGCCGCTGGGTTCGGGCCCGACACGACGTTCATGTCCTTGTCGTCGTCGGTATAGCGCAGGCCGCCGGTCAGGGTCAGCTGGTCGGTGACCTTGTACGAAGCCTGGCCGAACGCGGCCCACGCCTTGTTCTTCTGGCGCAGGGTGGTGGCCGGGGCGAAGAACGGGTTGGTGCGGATGTCATACTTGGTGTCGAAGTAGAAACCGCCGATCTGCCAGCTCAGCGGGCCGTCGGTGTCGCTGGCCAGGCGGACTTCCTGAGTCCACTGGAACAGGTTCTTGATGCCGTCCTGGGTGTCCGACTGGAACGGGATGAAGCCCGGACCGGTCGGGTTGCCGCCGTCGATGTCGCCGCGGCTGAAGCCGTGGGTGTTCTCGTAGGCGGTGATCGAGGTCAGCTTAGCGGCGCCGAAATCGTACTGAACGTTGGCCGACGCGCCGTAGCCCTTGTAGTTCTGCGGATTGTTGTCGCCGGCGTCGAAGTAGACGGTGTCGCGGTCGTAGTTGCCGTTGAGCTTGTTCGAGCCCTTGGTCAGGATGTTGGCGCGGAACACCGCGGCCGTGCCGTCCAGGTCGCGGCCGTGGACATTGAACAGGGCGCTCAGTTCGTCGGTCGGAGTGAACAGCACCTGCAGCCGGGCGGCGCGCTCGTCGAAGCCGCCCAGGGCGTCGTTCTTCTTGGTGTAGGCGTTGTCGATCCAGTTGTCGCGATGCTGGATCAGGAGCGAGGCGCGGGCGGCGACCTTGCCGGGGACGATGGCGCCGCCGACGCCGCCGTCGAAGGTCATCGTATTGTAGCTGCCGTAGGTGGCGCTGGCGCGACCCTTGAACTCTTCGCTCGGCTTGGCGGTGTCGAACTTGACGATGCCGGCCGTGGTGTTGCGGCCGAACAGCGTGCCTTGCGGGCCGCGCAGGACTTCGACGTGATCGAGGTCGTAGATCGGCGAGCTCTTCAGGACGACGTTCTCGAGGACGACTTCGTCCTGGATGATCGACACGGGCTGCGAGGCGGCCAGATCGAAGTCGGCGTTGCCCAGGCCGCGGATGTAGAAGCGCGGGGCGACGCGGCCGTTCGAGGATTCCGCGTACAGGCCCGGAGCCTTGGCCGAAAGGGCCAGGATGTCGTCGCCGGCGGCGAAGGTCGACTGCAAGCGCTCGCCGCTGATGGCGGCGACCGAGACCGGGACGTCCTGCAGGTTTTCACTGCGCTTCTGGGCGGTGATGATCACTTCGCCGACCTTGGTTTCCTGGGCGAAGGCGGCCGGCGCGACGGCCATGGCCGAGGCGAGGGCGGTCAGGCCGCACGAAACCGTGAGGGCGCGACGAAGGGAGCGGTTGAACTGGGGCATGGAGAGATCCTGTTGTGATCTAAAGCACCGCGTCGCCGAGTTCTGAGCAGGGGCGTTGGCGGCGATTCCGTTTGCGCTGCGATAGGCCAAGTTTCGGGCCCGCGGATATCTCGCGCCACGCGATTTCAGCCGGAGTGGGTCGATTACGTCGGTTATGTTGCGAACTTGCGACATTTTTGTTCAGTCGCTGCTCTTAAGTAATAAGTCATTCCCCAGTTTCGCGCTGGCTCTCTTGTGCGGTGCAACGAAAAAGGGCCGGAGATTGCTCTCCGGCCCTCGTCCTCACCTGAGATCAGGCGTTTAGCACTTGTAGTACATCTCGAATTCGACCGGGTGCGGGTGCAGCTGCAGGCGCATCACTTCTTCCATCTTCAGCTCGATGTAGCTGTCGATGAAGTCGTCGTCCATGACGCCACCGGCCTTCAGGAAGGCGCGGTCCTTGTCCAGGTTCTCCAGGGCTTCGCGCAGCGAGCCGCAGACTTCCGGGATCTTCTTCTGCTCGCGGGGCGGCAGGTCGTAGAGGTTCTTGTCGGCCGGACCGCCCGGGTCGATCTTGTTGATGATGCCGTCCAGGCCGGCCATCAACAGGGCGACGAAAGTCAGATAGGGGTTGCCCATCGGATCGGGGAAGCGGGCTTCCAGGCGCTTGGCCTTGGGCGAATCGACGTGCGGGATGCGGATCGAGGCCGAGCGGTTCCGCGAGCTGTAGGCCAGCTTCACCGGGGCTTCGTAGCCAGGCACCAGGCGCTTGTACGAGTTCGTCGTCGAGTTCGAGAACGCGTTGATCGCCTTGGCGTGCTTGATGATGCCGCCGATGTACCACAGGCACTCTTGCGACAGGCCGGCGTACTTGTCGCCGGCGAACAGCGGCTTGCCGTCCTGCCAGATCGACTGGTGCACGTGCATGCCCGAGCCGTTGTCGGCGAACATCGGCTTGGCCATGAAGGTGGCCGTCTTGCCGTAGGCCGCGGCGACGTTGTGGATGACGTACTTATACAGCTGCATCCGGTCGGCCATGGTGACCATGGTGTCGAACTTCAGGCCGAGTTCGTGCTGGGCCGGGGCCACCTCGTGGTGGTGCTTTTCCGGCTTCATGCCCAGCTCGCCCATGACGGCCAGCATTTCGCCGCGCAGGTCCTGGCAGCTGTCGACCGGGTTCACCGGGAAGTAGCCGCCCTTCGGGCCCGGACGGTGGCCCATGTTGCCTTCCGGATATTCCTTGGCCGAGTTCACCGGCAGTTCGCTGGAGTCGTACGAATAGCCGGTGTTGTTCGGCGCGGTCGACCAGCGGACGTCGTCGAAGATGAAGAACTCGGCTTCCGGACCGAAATAGACGGTGTCGCCCACGCCCGCCGACTTGAGATAGTTCAGCGCGGCCTTGGCGATCGAGCGCGGGTCGCGGTTGTAGGGGGTGCCGCTGTCGGGGTTCACGACGTCGCAGAACAGGGCCAGCGTGGTCTGCTGATAGAACGGATCGATGATCGCGCTCGACAGGTCCGGACGCAGCTTCATGTCCGACTCGTTGATGGCCTTCCAGCCGGCGATCGACGAGCCGTCGAACATCGTGCCGTCGTTCAGGAAGTCATCGTCGACCAGGTCGATGTCGAAGGTGACGTGCTGCATCTTACCGCGCACGTCGGTGAAGCGGACGTCGACGTACTTGACGTCCTTTTCCTTGATCAGGTTCAGGATATCTTTGGCGGTGGTCATTCCGTATCCCCTTTGTAGGCTCTCTTAAGTGTTAGACGAACCGGCCTAGACAGCGGCCGGGCCGTTTTCTCCGGTTCGGATGCGGATCACTTCCGCGATCTCCGAGACGAAAATCTTGCCGTCGCCGATGCGGCCCGTGCGGGCGGCGCGGGTGATGGCTTCCAGCGCGGGTTCCAGCTGGCTGTCCTCGACGACCACCTCCACCTTGATCTTGGGGAGGAAGTCCACGACGTACTCGGCGCCGCGATAGAGCTCGGTATGGCCCTTCTGGCGGCCATAACCCTTGGCTTCGAGCACGGTCATGCCCTGGACGCCCATGTCCTGCAGGGCCTCCTTCACCTCATCCAGCTTGAATGGCTTGATGATGGCTTCGATCTTCTTCATCGGTTCCACTTTCGGGCCCGTCGGCGGCGAACCGCCTTCACTGAGCGCGCAACCATCACGCCCTCCAAAGCGTCGCAAGCGAGGGCCTGCGACAAACCTGACCGAACGATTGAGTTCCGGGCATGTGTTCAAATTTTGAGCATCTGGCGCCCTTCAATCGTGCATTTTCGGAATGGCCGCCAAATGGCCTTGCGACGCGCCGTTTCGCGCCTACGATCGCGCCCAACGATCGTTTGAACGGGGGTGGATATGCGCGACGACACGCCGGTTTTGATCGGCGCGGGCCAATTCACGTATCGGGGTGAGACGGCGAATTCACCCTCTCCGCTGGAACTGCTGAAAGTTGCGGCGGAACGCGCGGCTCTAGATGCGGGCCTGAAGGGGGCGGTTCTTGCCGATCTCGACGCTTTGGCGGTCGTGGCGTTCAGCATCGACGCTCCGGGCGGGCTTTCGAAACTGCCGCTGCCCCGGCTGGCGGATCCGCCGGCCTCCCTGGCCAGGGCTGTTTCGGCCGCGCCGCGCTGGAATGTCTACACCGAAACCGGCGGCAACAGCCCGCAGCAGGCGGTGAACATCGTCTGCGAACGGATCGCCCACGGCGAGTCGGACCTGGCCCTGGTAGCAGGCGCGGAATTCCTGGGCTCGTTGATGAAGCGGCTGAAAGGCGGCCTGGGCTTCGACGGTTGGGGCGACGACCTGGACAGCACGCCAAAGCGTATCGGCGATCCACGCCCAGGCGTGACGCCGCAGGAGGCCACCCACGGGCTGGGCTACCCCGTCAACACCTATCCGCTGTTCGAGAACGCGTTGCGGGCGCGCGACGGGCGGTCGATCGAGGATCACCAGCGGCAATTGGGCCAACTCTTCGCGCCCTTTACCCGGATCGCCGCCGCCAACCCTTATGCCTGGTTTCCGATCGCGCGCTCGGCCGAAGACCTGGTCACGGTAACCGACCGCAATCGGATGGTCGGGTTTCCGTACCCGAAGTACCTCAACGCCATCATGGAGGTCGATCAATCGGCAGCCGTCCTGATCGCCAGCGTGCGCAAGGCGCGTGAGTTGGGCGTGCCGGAGGATCGCTGGGTGTTCCTGCACGGCTGCGCCGACGCCTCGGATCTCTGGTATCCCCTGGAGCGCCAGGACTATCACTCAAGCCCGGCCATGCGCCTGACCGGCGAGCGAGCGCTCACGATGGCCGGGATCGGTCTCGAGGACCTCGACCTGATCGACCTCTATTCGTGCTTCCCGTCGGCGGTGCGGATCGGGGCCGAAGAACTGGGCCTGGCGCTCGACGATCCGCGCGGCCTGACGGTGACCGGCGGCCTGCCGTATTTCGGCGGGCCAGGAAACAACTACGCCCTGCACGCCATCGCCGAGATGGTCGCGAGGTTGCGCGAGCGGCCAGACGCCTACGGTCTCTCGACCGCCAACGGCTGGTTCCTGACCAAGCAGTCGGTCGGGATCTATTCGACCAAGCCGATCGAAGGGAAATGGGAGCGGGAGCCGCCCTCGGTCATCCAGGCGAAGATCGACGCCCTGCCGCATCCCGAGATCGTCGAGCGACCGGGGGGCAGGGCGACGATCGAGACCTACACCGTCGTTCACGGCCGCGAAGGCGCGCGGATGGGAATCGTCATCGGTCGCGACGACCAGGGCCGCCGCTTCGTCGCCCAGACACCGGACGATCCCGCCGTGTTGCAAGACCTGGAAAGCCGCGAGGGCGTCGGACGGGTCGGCTCGGTCGGGCCGCATCCCGACGGCGTCCGCAACCTCTTCATCCCGGATTGAGCGCCATGAATAGAGTTCACGTCATCCGTCATGGCCGACCGGCCGCGACGTGGGGCGGCGAGGACGAGGATCCCGGCCTCGACGGTCTGGGGCTGGCCCAGGCGATGACGGTGGCTCGGGAGATCCTGGCGCTGCCTCAGGAGCAGCGGCCCACGCGGGTCGTCTCATCGCCTCTGCGCCGCTGCCGCGAGACGGCGGAGCCTCTGGCCGACGCCCTGGGCGTGACGATCGAGATCGATCCGCGGGTCGGCGAAATCCCGACACCCGCGGCGCTGTCCGCCGAGCAGCGACCCGAATGGCTGCGCCAGGCCTTCGGCGGTCGCTGGGACCAGGTGGTCGGCGATCTGGACTACGTCGCCTGGACGAACGCCGTGGCCGCGGCCCTACGAGAGCACGCCGGCGCGGCGGTGTTCAGCCATTTCGTGGCGCTGAACGCGGCGGTGTCCGTGGCCACGGGCGTGGCCGAGGTCATGGCCTTCCGGCCCGACCATTGCTCGCGCACCGTCTTCGAGGTCGACGACGACCGCTTGATCCTGATCGGCAAAGGACGCGAAGCTCAAAGCCAGGTGCTTTGAGAGAAACCCCGTGGCCCGAGAAATTCTGACCGTCGCCGAAATGGCCGCCGCCGATCGCGCCGCCGTCCTGCGCGGAACGCCGACGCCGGTCCTGATGGAGCGGGCCGGGGAGGCCGTGGCTCAAGCCGTGCGGGCGCGCTACGCGCGCCGTTCCGTGGTGATCTGGTGCGGGCCGGGTGACAACGGCGGCGACGGCTATGTCGCGGCGCGTCACCTACGCCGGCGCGGATGGCAGGTCGTGGTCGAGGCGGCCGCGCCGCCCGCCACGGACGCGGCCAAGTGGGCTGCGTCGCGGTGGAAGGGCGGGATCCAACCGCTATCGCAAGACCTATCGCCCAGCACACTCTATATAGATGCATTGTTTGGCGCGGGTCTGTCACGGCCTCTCGAAGGTGACGTCGCGCGCCTGGCCAAGGCTTGCCAGGCGCTGGCCCTGACCATCGTGGCGGTCGATACGCCGTCGGGTGTCCACGGCGATACCGGCCGAGCATTGGGCGACGCGGCCTTTGGGGCCGAGCTCACCGTGACCTTTCATCGCCGCAAGCGGGCCCATGTCCTGGCCGAAGGCCGTAAGGCCTGCGGCGAGATCGTTGTCGCCGACATCGGCCTGTGGCCCATCGACGGCGCGGATCTGTTCGAGAACGGTCCTGAGCTCTGGGGGCGACGCTTTCCTTGGCCAGCGTTCGACGCTCACAAGCACAGCCGGGGCCGGCTGAAGGTGGTCAGCGGCGAGGCTTGGAACACCGGCGCGGCGCGACTGTCCGCGCGAGGCGCGCTGCGGATCGGGGCGGGCGCGGTCACCGTGCTGTCGCCGCCGAACGCTCTGGCGGTGAATGCCGCCCACCTGGAGGCGGTGATGCTGGCGCCGTTCGAGTCGGACGCCGATCTGGCCACGGCCGCCGAACAGGCCGACGCCGTGATCATCGGACCGGCCGCTGGCGTGGGGGAGGGGACGGCCCGCAACCTGCAGGCCTTGGCGCGCACCGGAGCGGCCCTGGTCGTCGACGCCGACGCCCTGACCAGCTTTCGACACGATCCGGCGGCGCTGTTCGGCTGCCTCGACCGAGATGACGTACTGACGCCGCATCCGGGCGAGTTCGAGCGGATCTTTCCGGGCCTGCTGGCCCGCTCGCCAGAACGCATCGCCGCCGCGCGCGAGGCGGCCAGGCTGGCCGGCGCCGTTGTTTTGTTGAAGGGACCCGACACCGTGATCGCCGCGCCCGACGGCCGCGCCGCGGTGTCGTTGAATGGAACGCCATGGCTGGCCACGGCCGGCTCCGGCGACGTGTTGGCGGGCTTCATCGGCGGCCTGATCGCTCAGGGCATGGAAAGCTTCGAGGCCGCCTGCGCCGGGGCCTGGATCCACGCCGAGTGTGGCGCTCGCCACGGCCCCGGCCTGATCGCCGAGGATCTGCCAGGCCTGGCCCCGGCGGTGCTAGCGGAACTGCACGCGCGGCGCTGAGCGGACTTGCGCGACGGGATCGAAGTCCGTAAGCCCCGTCGCACGCGGATGTGGCGGAATTGGTAGACGCACTGGATTTAGGTTCCAGCGCCGCGAGGCGTGGAGGTTCGAGTCCTCTCATCCGCACCAGACAGCTCGTGACGGCCAGCCGAAGACTGGCCGTCACGAGTTTTACTTATCCCGCTCTTGGATGCTCGCGCACGTCGTGACATAAGGGCGCTCTTTCGCCGCCCCGGCCTCGCGGGCGGCGTCGATCTTTTGGACCCCAGGGCGGAGATCGGGCGCTTGGCGCCTCGACCCGAGAATTTAAGAATGTCGATGCAGATCGTTGAAAAGTCGGGCGAAGGCCTCAGCCGCGTTTTTGGCGTCACGGTGCCCGCGAGTGAACTGGCCACGCGCCTTGATGCGCGGATCGCCGAAGTCGCGCCGCAGATGAACGTGAAGGGCTTCCGCCCCGGCAAGGTGCCGACCGCCCACGTCCGTCGCCTGTACGGCAAGGCCCTGATGGGCGAAGTCGTCGAGCAGGCGCTCAACGAGACCACCCAGAAGGTCCTCGAGGAAAACAAGCTGCGTCCGGCCGGTCAGCCCGAGCTGAACCCGTCGTCGGACATGGACAAGGTCATCGCCGGCGGTGAAGACCTCGCCTTCGAACTGGCCGTCGAGGTGATGCCGGAATTCGAGCCGATCGACCCGACGTCGATCGAGCTGATCAAGCCGGTCTACAAGGTCACCGACGCCGAAGTCGACGAGTCGCTGGACGAGCTGGCCAAGCAGGCCCGCACTTACGAGCCGCGCACCGGCAAGAGCCTGAAGGCCAAGGACGGCGACCAGCTGCTGATCGACTTCGTCGGCACGATCGACGGCGTCGAGTTCGCCGGCGGCAAGGCCGAGGGCGCCGAATTGGTCCTGGGTTCGGGTCAGTTCATCCCGGGCTTCGAGGAACAGCTGGTCGGCGCCAAGCCGGGCGACGAGATCGTCGTCAAGGTGAAGTTCCCGGAAGAGTATCAAGCCAAGGATCTGGCCGGTAAGGACGCCGAGTTCGCCACCAAGGTGACCGAAGTCCGCGCGCCGGTCGACGGCAAGGCCGATGACGAGCTGGCCAAGCGTCTGGGTCTGTCGGACCTGGCCGCGCTGAAGGACCTGCTGCGTTCGAACCTGTCGGGCCGCTACGACAAC
This sequence comes from Caulobacter sp. 1776, assembly GCF_040545685.1. Classification (NCBI taxonomy): domain Bacteria; kingdom Pseudomonadati; phylum Pseudomonadota; class Alphaproteobacteria; order Caulobacterales; family Caulobacteraceae; genus Caulobacter; species Caulobacter sp. 1776. The sequence continues at coordinate 431,286 of NZ_JBEPMI010000007.1, read as the reverse complement.
AGCTCGCGCTTCAAGCTGAAGCGCGCTCTGCTGGACGTGCTGGACACCAAGCACGACTTCCCGCTGCCGCCGCGCATGGTCGACGCCGAGTTCGCCGGCATCTGGCAGCAGGTCGAGGCCGACAAGGCCCGTGGCGGCCTGCCGGCGGAAGACGCCGACAAGTCGGAAGACCAACTGAAGGACGAGTACCGCAAGATCGCCGAGCGCCGCGTGCGCCTGGGCCTGGTGCTCGCCGAGATCGGCCGCAAGAACGACGTGGTCGTGACCGACCAGGAACTGACCGACGCCATCATGCGCGAAGCTCGCCAATACGGCGCGCAAGCCCAGCAGGTGTTCGACATGTACCGCCAGCGCGCCGACCTGCAGGCCGCCCTGCGCGCCCCGATCTACGAAGACAAGGTCGTCGACCTGATCTTCGGCAAGGCCAAGGTCGAGGAAAAGGAAGTCTCCAAGGACGAGCTCCTGGAAGAAGACGACCTGCCGGAAGGCTACGGCGGCTAAGCGCGCTGAGGCCCTGACGAAACGAGGCGCGGTCCGAGAGGGCCGCGCCTTTTTCGTATCGCCACGAAACCGCCGGCTCCTTGCAACCTGTTAAGCGCCACGCGATATGCGAGAGCGACGGCGCGCCGGGGGCTGATTCGTTTTCGCGCGCCAAATACGCAAAGTGTCTAGGCACACGAAAAGGGTGATCCCCATGATGTACGATCCGATGGCGACCGCGATGAACCTGGTTCCGATGGTGGTCGAGCAGACCAGCCGCGGCGAGCGGGCCTTCGACATCTTCTCGCGCTTGCTGAAGGAGCGGATCATCTTCCTGACCGGTCCCGTCGAGGACGGCATGGCCAGCCTGATCTGCGCCCAGCTGCTGTTCCTGGAGTCGGAGAACCCCAAGAAAGAGATCGCCATGTACATCAACTCGCCGGGCGGCGTGGTGACGGCCGGTCTCGCGATCTACGACACCATGCAATACATCAAGAGCCCGGTCTCGACGGTGTGCATGGGCATGGCCGCTTCGATGGGCAGCCTGCTGCTGTGCGCCGGCGCCGCCGGCCAGCGCATCAGCCTGCCCAACTCGCGCATCATGGTGCACCAGCCGTCGGGCGGCTTCCGCGGCCAGGCCTCGGACATCGAGCGTCACGCCGAGGACATCATCAAGACCAAGCGCCGCCTGAACGAGATCTATGTCAAGCATTGCGGCCGCACCTATGAAGAGGTCGAGCGCACGCTCGACCGCGACCACTTCATGAGCGCCGAAGAGGCCAAGGCCTGGGGTCTGATCGACCACATCAACGAAAGCCGTGACGGTCCGGACATCGCCGAATAAGGCGAAGCTTCGCTAAACGAGAAAGCCGCCGATCTGGAATCGGCGGCTTTTTTCTTGCCTGTTCGCGTGCGGCAAATCGACTCAGGTCGCCGGCTTGCCCCGGAAGATGCGATAGCCCTTCTCGTCAGCTATCGCGAGCATCTCGGTGTCCCCCGAGGTGTCGCCATAGGCGGCCGTCAGGTGGACATCGGGGCCGAACACCTCGCGCAAGCGCGCGACCTTTTCCTTGGCCCGGCAGTTGTTTCCGTCGAGGCCGCCTAGGATGCGGCCGTCCTCCGAGCACATCAGACGCGTGCCGATCAGCAGGTCCGCGCCCAGCCCGCGCGCGAACGGCGCGACGGTGATCTCAGGCGAGGCCGTGACGATGACCAGCTTGGCGCCCTTGGCCCGCCAACCGCGCCAGACGGCTAGGGCGTCGGGCCGCAGCAGGGACGGGGCGAAAGCCTCGGCGAAGGCCCGGGCGTCGGTCTCGATCTGGCTGACGCTGGCGCCCTTCATGAACTCGCGAACCGCGGCGGCCTTGAGTTTCGCGCGGTTGCGATCGAACACGTAGGTGATCAGGGCGGGGGTCAGGCGGATGACGCCGCGCGTCCATTTGCGGGGCCCCGCGCGCCACTTCAGGAACGCGTTGAAGCTGTCCTTGACGGTCAGGGTGCCGTCGAAATCGAAGGCCACCAGGGCGGGTTCATGGCCCATGTCGCCGGTCATCGGACGCGACGCGCTCAAACCCATCGCCATCAACGAACGCTTCGCCATAGACCTTCCATGCGAGCCGCGCGACGCGTGCTCTTTCCCTACGAATCTCCGTTCGGTAATACGGTCTTCCCGCCGTCGCCGTAAGGGCCAAGACGTCCAGCGCTTGCGCCCGAGCGCCAATCGCCCAATTTAGATGACGAGGTCATGACACGATCGGGCGCGTTCGAGCGTTTGAGGCGGGAAAGGCGCCGCCAAGGCTTGTGAACCGAGCCCGGATCGGGGAATGTCAAGGATTAGACAACTCCCGGCGTATATCCTGTCTGCTTCGGTGGCGGTGTATGCGCTCGGAGGGGCGTCGCGGCGTTAAGCCGTAAGTCGCCATAGTGTGAGAAGCGATCATGACGAAAGCCGCGAGCGGCGACACGAAAAGCACTCTCTACTGTTCTTTCTGCGGAAAGAGCCAACATGAGGTGCGCAAGCTCATCGCGGGACCGACGGTGTTCATTTGTGATGAATGCGTCGAGCTCTGCATGGATATCATTCGCGAAGAGCACAAGATCGCTTTCGTGAAGTCCAAGGACGGCGTCCCGACGCCGCGCGAGATCTGCGAAGTTCTGGACGATTACGTGATCGGCCAAGGTCACGCCAAGAAGGTGCTCGCGGTCGCGGTGCACAATCACTACAAGCGCCTGAACCACGCCTCGAAGAACAACGACGTCGAGCTGGCCAAGTCGAACATCCTGCTGGTCGGTCCGACCGGCACCGGCAAGACGCTGCTGGCCCAGACGCTGGCTCGAATCATCGACGTGCCGTTCACGATGGCCGACGCCACGACCCTGACCGAAGCCGGTTACGTCGGCGAAGATGTCGAGAACATCGTGCTGAAGCTGCTGCAAGCCGCCGACTACAACGTCGAGCGCGCCCAGCGCGGCATCGTCTACATCGACGAAATCGACAAGATCAGCCGCAAGTCCGACAACCCGTCGATCACCCGCGACGTGTCGGGCGAAGGCGTGCAGCAGGCCCTGCTGAAGATCATGGAGGGCACGGTCGCCTCCGTGCCGCCGCAGGGCGGGCGCAAGCATCCGCAACAGGAGTTTCTGCAGGTCGACACGACGAACATCCTGTTCATCTGCGGTGGCGCGTTCGCCGGCCTCGAGAAAATCATCTCGGCGCGCGGCGCGGCCAAGTCGATCGGCTTCGGCGCCAAGGTCACCGATCCGGAGGAGCGCCGCACTGGCGAGATCTTGCGGAACGTCGAGCCCGACGACCTGCAGCGCTTCGGTCTGATCCCGGAATTCATCGGCCGTCTGCCGGTGGTCGCGACCCTGGAGGATCTTGACGAGACCGCCCTGGTGAAGATCCTGACCGAGCCGAAGAACGCCTTCGTCAAGCAGTACCAGCGCCTGTTCGAGATGGAGAACATCGGCCTGACCTTCACCGAGGACGCCCTGCACCAAGTCGCAAAGAAGGCCATCGCCCGCAAGACCGGCGCGCGGGGTCTGCGGTCGATCATGGAAGGCATCCTGCTGGAGACCATGTTCGAACTGCCCAACTACGAGGGCGTCGAGGAAGTGGTGGTCAATGCCGAGGTCGTCGAAGGCCGGGCTCAACCTCTGCTGATCTATGCCGAAAAGAAGGGCGGGGCGGCTTCGGCCTAAACCGGAGCTACACCGCGAAAATCGGGGCGCGCCTTTGAACGAAGGCGCGCCTTTTTCGTGGATAAGCCGGTTTCGTAAAGCCGCGAGACGACCAGTGAGGCTTCGGCGCCACGGCCAGCTTGAGCGAGCGAAAGGCCTGGAAAGCCCGGGGCTTGGATGAACCTGCCCTAGCTTCGGCATTCGGGGGCATATCCACTTCAGCTTTACCGGCCACGCGCGACTTGTCGCCGCTGTGAGGCGAGCGCGCTTGAACCGTGTTGTAAAACGTCCACATAAATAACGACCATTCGCCCAGTCCCGGGCGGACGGGTCGTTCGACTCAGGCGCATCGTCTGATGTTACGGCGGCCCGCATGGCCGAGCGTCTGAGGCGCTCAGGCCGGGAGTATTGAGCACATGTCCGAACTACGTACGCTTCCTGTCTTGCCGCTGCGGGATATTGTTGTGTTCCCGCACATGGTGGTGCCGCTCTTCGTCGGTCGCGACAAATCCGTGCGCGCCCTTGAAGAGGTCATGCGCGGCGACAAGCAGATCCTGCTCGTGACCCAGAAGAATTCGGCGGATGATGACCCGGCGCCGGGCGATATCTTCGACGTCGGCGTCCTGGCCACCGTCCTGCAGCTGCTGAAGCTGCCCGACGGCACCGTCAAGGTGCTGGTCGAGGGCAAGGGCCGCGCGGCGGTCGTGGCCTTCACCGACCAGGAATCCTTCTACGAAGCCCAGATCGGCGAAGTCAGCGAAGACGAAGGCGTCGGCCCGGAGGCCGAGGCCCTGTCGCGCGCGGTCGTCGAGCAATTCGAAAACTACGTCAAACTGAACAAGAAGGTGCCGCCGGAGGCCCTGGCGTCGATCCCCCAGATCGCCGAGCCGGGCAAGCTGGCCGACAGCATCGCGGCCCACCTGTCGGTGAAGATCGGCGACAAGCAGCACCTGCTGGAAATCTTTGACGTCGTGAAGCGCCTGGAAAAGGTCTTCGCCCTGATGGAGGGCGAGATCTCGGTGCTGCAGGTCGAGAAGAAGATCCGCTCGCGCGTGAAGCGCCAGATGGAGAAGACCCAGCGCGAATATTATCTGAACGAACAGATGAAGGCGATCCAGCGCGAGCTGGGCGACCCAGACGACGCGCGCGACGAGCTGATCGATCTCGAGAAGCGCATCAAGAAGGCCAAGCTTTCAAAGGAAGCCCGCACCAAGGCCGAGAGCGAGCTGAAGAAGCTGCGCAACATGAGCCCGATGTCGGCCGAGAGCACCGTCGTCCGCAACTATCTGGACTGGCTGCTGTCGATCCCCTGGGGCAAGGCCAAGACCAAGAAGATCGACCTGCCGGAAGCCGAGGAAATCCTCGACGCCGACCACTACGGCCTGGAGAAGGTCAAGGAACGGATTCTCGAGTACCTGGCCGTCCAGGCCCGGACCAACTCGCTGAAGGGGCCGATCCTGTGCCTCGTCGGCCCTCCCGGCGTCGGCAAGACGTCGCTGGGCAAGTCGCTGGCCAAGGCCACCGGCCGCGAGTTCGTGCGCATGAGCCTTGGCGGCGTGCGTGACGAGGCCGAGATCCGCGGTCACCGCCGCACCTACATCGGCTCGATGCCCGGCAAGGTCATCCAGTCGATGAAGAAGGCCAAGACCACCAACGCCTTCGTCCTGCTGGACGAAATCGACAAGATGGGCAGCGACTACCGCGGCGACCCCGCCTCGGCGCTGCTGGAAGTGCTGGATCCGTCGCAGAACTCGACCTTCGGCGACCACTACCTGGAAGTCGACTACGACCTCTCCCAGGTGATGTTCGTCACGACGGCCAACAGCCTGAACATGCCCCAGCCGCTGCTGGACCGCATGGAGATCATCCGCATCCCCGGCTACACCGAGGACGAGAAGCTGGAGATCGCCAAGCGGCATATCCTGCCGAAGCTGGCCAAGGACCACGGCCTGAAGCCGGCCGAGTTCGTCGTTCCGGACAAGGCGATCCGCGACCTGATCCGTTACTACACCCGGGAAGCCGGCGTGCGGTCGCTGGAGCGGGAGCTGGGCGCCCTGGCGCGCAAGACGGTGCGTGATCTGGTCCGTGAAAAGGTCGCTTCGATCACCATCGATGACGAGCGCCTGGCCAAATATTCGGGCGTCAAGAAATACCGCTACGGCGAGACCGACGAGGTCGATCAGGTCGGCATTGTCACCGGCCTGGCCTGGACGGAATTCGGCGGCGACATCCTGACCATCGAAGCCGTGAAGATGCCGGGCAAGGGTCGCATGTCGATCACCGGCAACCTCAAGGAGGTGATGAAGGAGTCGATCTCGGCGGCCAACAGCTACGTCCGTTCGCGGTCGCTGCAGTTTGGCATCAAGCCGCCGATCTTCGAGAAGACTGACGTCCACATCCACGTGCCGGACGGCGCGACTCCGAAGGACGGTCCTTCGGCCGGCGCCGCCATGGGGCTGGCCATCGTCTCGGTGCTGACCGGCATCCCGATCCGTAAGGATATCGCCATGACCGGCGAGATCACCCTGCGGGGCCGGGTTACCGCCATCGGCGGCCTGAAGGAAAAGCTGCTTGCGGCCTTGCGCTCGGGCGTGAAGACCGTGCTGATCCCGCAGGAGAACGAGAAGGACCTCGTCGACGTGCCCCAAAGCGTCAAGGACGGGCTGGAAATCATCCCGGTCTCGACGATGGATGAAGTGCTCAAACACGCCCTCACGGGCCCCCTGACTCCGGTCGAGTGGAACGAAGCCGAGGAGCCGATTGTTGCGAGTGCGAAGAAAGACGAGGGTGACAGCGACGCTGTCTTGACCCACTAGACGTAAGTTATCGTTGGTAACTTAGGCGGCGCGGGAGATTCCCGCGCCGCTCGCGTTTGACGAGGCATTTTCAACCGCCATAATCCCCGCCGAGCGAGCGCCGTAAGCACAAGAACGCGTCGCCGCTCAGGCTGGGAGAAAAACATGACCACAAAAGCCGAACTCGTTACGGCGATCGCCGAGAAGGCGGGCATCAACAAGAACCAAGCCAAGGACGCTCTAGAAGCCTTTATCGACGCCGTCACCGACTCGCTGAAGTCGGGTCAGGACGTTCGCCTGGTCGGCTTCGGCACGTTCAAGGCCGTGACCCGAGCCGCTGGCACCGCCCGAAATCCGCGCACCGGCGAGACGGTCAACCGTCCCGCATCGAAGACCGCGCGCTTCCAGGTCGGCGAAGGCCTGAAGTCCTCGCTGAACGGCTAATCAGTTTTCCGCTTAACGGGAGGCGGGGCGTCAGGGGGGCTGACGCTCCGTCTTTTCGTTTTCGCGCTATGCGCGGCGGCTCGCGACGGCTAGAAGCGCCGGCCTAGAGCGCGATAGCCGAAAGTGTCAGCGGTTTCGGCGACCAGCGCGCTCTAGATGTTAGAGGTCGAGCCTGTTCATCCGTTTCGAATGGCTATTCGAGACGGACAGGCCCGGAGAGGGCAGTTAGCTCAGCGGTAGAGCGTCTCGTTTACACCGAGAGGGTCGGGGGTTCGATCCCCTCACTGCCCACCATCCCTTCGATGACCAATCGGTCGGTCCCGCGTTCTGCTGACACAGGGGTGACCACAGGCCAGGACTAGGCTCGCCCCGAACCAAGCGGGAGAGGGTCATGAGCCTGAAGGGACGATGCCATTGCGGGGCGACCCAGTTCGCGGTCGAGACGCCGCCGGCCGACGTGACCAGCTGCAACTGCTCGTTCTGCTCCAAGCGGGGCGGACTGTGGGCCTATTATACGCCCAAGACCTTCAAGCTTCTGACGGCGCGCGACCGGGTTTCGACCTATCAGTGGGGCCACTATGTCGGCCAGCATCACCACTGCGCGATCTGTGGCTGCGGGACCTACAGCGAATTTCCCGACTTCAGCACCGGTCAGCCGGACTTCGACAATCCGCGGGTCAGCGTCAACGCGCGGCTGTTCGAGGATTTCGACCTGGGCGCCGTGCCGGTTAAATACATCAACGGACGGGACGACTGGTAAGCGTTACGGCGCCGCTTTTCCTTGCGAGTTGCTACCAAAGTGATATCACTTTGGTAGCAACGCTGGAGACGCTCATGACCGAGATCCGCACGATCAACCCGACCGCCGAGCGGCCGCATGGCGGCATGGGCGGCGGCTTGCCGCTGCTGTCCTTGCCGCTCCTGCTGGGCGCCGGGATCTGGGCGCTCACGCAAGCTGAGTACGGCGTGGCCTATCCGGTGATGGCCGGTCTGCTCGTGTTCCTGTTCGCGATGGTCGCCTGCGGCTTCTACGCGCTGCAGCCGAACGAGGCCTATGTGATCACGCTGTTCGGATCCTACATCGGTACTGATCGCAGGACCGGTCTGCGCTGGATCCTGCCCTGGTACGGCCGCAAGAAGATCAGCCTACGGGTCCGCAACGTCACCAGCGAGATGCTGAAGGTCAATGACAAGCGCGGCAACCCGATCGAGATCGCCGCGAACATCGTCTGGCGGGTCCAGGACTCGGCCCAGGCCTTGTTCGACGTGGATGACTACGTCGCCTTCGTGAACATCCAAATCGAGACCGGCCTTCGGGAGGTCGCCTCGCACTACGCCTATGATCACGCGGAGGAGGGCGAGCCGACCCTGCGCGCCCACGCAGAGGAGGTCGGCGATCGGCTACAGAAGGATCTGCAGCAGCGGATCGCCGTGGCCGGCGTCGCCATCGACGAGGCTCACCTGATGCACTTGGCCTACGCCCCCGAGATCGCGGGCTCCATGCTGAAGCGCCAGCAGGCTGAAGCCGTCCTGGCCGCGCGCCGGACGATCGTCGCCGGGGCCGTTGACATGGTCGAAAGCGCCCTGGCTCAGCTCAGCGAGCGCGGTGTTGTCACCCTGGACGACGAGCGTCGCGCCTCGATGGTGTCCAACCTGCTGGTGGTGCTGTGCGCGGATCGCGAGGCCCAGCCCGTGGTCAACACTGGCACGCTGTACGGCTGACGTGGCGGGCGATCCGAATGAAGCCAAAGGGGGGCGGCGCGCGTTCCTGATGCGTGTCCGCCCCGAGGTGTTGGCCGCCGTCGAAAGGCTGGCCGGCGCCGAGTTGCGTAGCGTGAATGCTCAAGTCGAGGTATTGCTACGCGAGGCTTTGGGCCGACGCGGCGTGACCATAAAATCGTCCGGGAACGGCGAGGAACCGTGAGTGTCGCAAAAGCTTTATCGTTCCAAGGCCGAATGGGGCGGCTTGGGGTATCGATGAGGAATCGGCGTGACGGACACGAGATCGGACCGGCGACTTGGCCTGCGTGGTTTTTCTCGCGAGATCGCTCCGCCGACTGACGACACCGTACGCCTCGTCGACACGACCATGCTGTACGCCCCGCGCAGCGGTGGCGTCCGTCGCTATCTCTCTTCCAAACGGGCCTGGCTGGCCGCCAATCGTCCGGACGTCCGCCACACGCTGGTGGTGCCGGGCGCGCGCGATTCGTATGATGGGCGTGGGCGGGTCTCGATCTACGCCGCGCCATTGCCGTTCGGAGCCGGCTATCGCTGGCCCGTGGTCAAGCAGGCCTGGATGGAGCGGCTGATCCGCCAGCGGCCCGACATCATCGAGGCCGGCGATCCCTACACCCCGGGCCTGGCCGCGCTGCGAGCGGGAGACGCCCTGGGCGTGCCGGTCGTCGGCTTCTGCCACACCGACCTCGGCGCCCTGGCCGCGCTGCACATCGGCGAGTGGGCCGAAAAACCCGTCCAGAAGCGTTGGGCGGCGATCTACCGTCAGTTCGACCAGGCCGTGGCCCCCAGCCGCTTCATCGCCGGCCGCCTGATCGAGGCTGGCGTCCACAACGCCATTGGTCTGCCGCTGGGCGTCGACACCGAGCTCTTCCACCCTTCGCGCGCCGACCGCGACGCCTTGCGCCGCCGCCTTGGCGTCTCGCCGCATGAGCGCCTGCTGGTCTTCGCCGGCCGTCCCGCGCGGGAGAAGAAGCTGGAAGTGCTGGTCGGCGCGGTCGAGCGACTGGGCGCGCCCTATAGGCTGCTGTTCGTTGGGGCCGGCGGCGGGGCGCCGGTCAGCGACCGGGCGATCTGCCTGGACTATGTCCGCGACCCGGCCGAGCTGGCCGGGGTCCTGGCCAGCTGCGACGCCTTCGTCCACGCCAATGACGCCGAACCGTTCGGCTTGATCGTGCTGGAAGCCATGGCTTGTGGCCTGCCCGTGGTCGGCGTCGCCGCCGGCGGCGTGGCCGAGTCGGTCGACGAGGAAGTCGGGCAGCTGGCCACGGAATCGGACCCCGCCGCCTTCGCCGAGGCGATCGAGGCTCTGTTCGCGCGCGATCTCGCGGTGATCGGCGCGGCCGCTCGTCGTCGCGCGGTCGAGCGGCACGGCTGGGACGCGGTGTTCCGCCAGCTCTGCGCCATCTATGGCGGCCTGAGCGGCCACCGCGCGTTCGGCGGCCTGGCCCAGGCCCGCGATCACTAAGCCTTTCTGATATCCGCCAGGATTTCGTAGCTGCGCTTGCGGGCGGCGTGGTCGTACATCTGCGAGGCGGCCATCAGCTCATCGGCCTGGGTCATCTCCAGCACCTGGTCGATCTTGCGCCGCACCGTCTCGGGGGAGCCAATCGCCGAGTACTGGAAGGTATGGTCCAGGCCGGCCAGCTCGGCCGGCGAGGCGTGCTCGCGGATGTCGTCGACCGGCGGCGGCAGCAGGCCTGGTCTACCGCGCCGCAGGGCCAGGAACTGCTGCTGGGTCGAGGTCGACAGACGGGTCGCTTCGGCGTCGGTGTCCGCCGCGCACACGCCGATGCAGACCATGGCGTACGGCTTGTCCAGGACCTCCGATGGCTTGAAATGCCGGCGATAGAGAAGAAGCGCGTCCAGCAGCGAGTCGGGCGCGAAGTGAGCGGCGAAGGCGAACGGCAGGCCCAGGGCCGCGGCCAACTGGGCGCTCCAGGTCGAGGAGCCCAGCAGCCAGATCGGCACGTCCTGGCCTTCGCCCGGCACGGCGCGCACGCTCTGGTCCGGCTCGGCCGGCTTGAACCAGTGTTGCAGCTCGACGACGTCCTGGGCGAACGAATCGACCGCGCCGGCGTAGCGGCGCAACGCCCGCATCGTGGCTTGGTCGGTGCCCGGCGCGCGGCCCAGGCCCAGGTCGATGCGGCCGGGATAGAGGGCGGCCAGGGTGCCGAACTGCTCGGCGACCATCAGCGGCGCGTGATTGGGCAGCATGACGCCGCCCGAACCGACCCGAATCGTCTTCGTCCCGCCGGCCACATGGCCGATGACCACGGCCGTCGCGGCGCTGGCGATCCCCGGCATGTTGTGGTGCTCGGCCAGCCAATAGCGGTGGAAACCGAGGGCCTCGGCGTGGCGGGCCAGGTCAAGGCTGTTGTGAAGAGCCTGGCCGACCGTGGTTCCCTGCGGAACAGGCGCGAGGTCGAGGACGGAGAAGGGCGGGTAAGCGGTCATCCTCGGAAGATGGCGCGCGAAATCGGCAACTCAAGGCGTTGCGGAAACCATTCTCGATTTGAGGAGAAGTACCACTGGACGGTGGCGCGAATGACGGGGCTCGAACCCGCGACCTCCGGCGTGACAGGCCGGCGCTCTAACCAACTGAGCTACATCCGCGTCGTGCGCCAAGGCGCGACGGTCGTCCGTAGACCGAGAGGGGGAGGCTACCACCTTTGAAGGGGTGGCGCGAATGACGGGGCTCGAACCCGCGACCTCCGGCGTGACAGGCCGGCGCTCTAACCAACTGAGCTACATCCGCATACCCTTCGCCGAAGCGAAAGTGCGACCCGCCGATCGGCGAGGGGCGTCTGATATGTCGGGCGAAGACTCGTGTCAACGGACATCTCGAAGAAGCGACGAATAGCCCGCCAGGCATGGCCCGTTTCGTTCTCGCCAGACCAAATGCAGTCGCTGGACTGGCCTCGCCAAGCAAAGGTGTGGTGGTCCGTCCGCGACAGATCGCCGTTCTCGGGAACAGGTCTAGTTGCGATCGTTTCTCAATGTGTTCCGGGGTGTTTGAAGCGGCTGCGACAGTGGGCTACAACCCGCTCGATTCAAGCCAAGGGCTGTCATGACCGCCTTCCTTCTCCAGTATCTGCCGATCGTGATCTTTCTCGGGATCGCGGCGGCCATCGGCATCGTCTTCTTGCTGGCCGCCGCCGTGCTCGCGCCGAAGGCGCCGGACCCGGAAAAGCTGTCCGCGTACGAATGCGGCTTCAACGCTTTCGACGACGCGCGCATGAAGTTCGACGTCCGGTTCTACCTGGTGTCGATCCTGTTCATCATCTTCGACCTGGAAGTCGCGTTCCTGTTCCCCTGGGCGGTCACGCTGATGAAGCTGCCGCACGATGTGGCGCAGTTCGCCTTCTGGTCGATGATGGCCTTCCTGGGCGTCCTGACCGTCGGCTTTGTCTATGAATGGAAGAAGGGCGCCCTCGAATGGGAGTGATCGTTCCCGCCAATTCGTCTTCGGTCCCGGCGTTGTCTGGCGGCCGTTCGACGGTCGAGGGCTATGACCCCAAGCTGCATGACCCGTTCTTCGACGGCGTCTCGCAGCAACTGGCCGACAAGGGCTTCATCACCGCGGCCGCCGACGACCTGATCACCTGGGCCCGCACCGGCTCGCTGATGTGGATGACGTTCGGCCTGGCGTGTTGCGCCGTCGAAATGATGCACTCGGCCATGCCGCGGTACGACCTGGAGCGCTACGGTTTCGCGCCGCGCGCCAGCCCGCGTCAGTCGGACGTCATGATCGTCGCCGGCACCCTGACCAACAAGATGGCCCCGGCCTTGCGCAAGGTCTACGACCAGATGCCGGAGCCCCGCTACGTCATCTCGATGGGCAGCTGCGCGAACGGCGGCGGCTATTACTATTACAGCTACAGCGTCGTGCGCGGCTGCGACCGGATCGTGCCGATCGACATCTATGTGCCGGGCTGCCCGCCCACGGCCGAGGCGCTGGTCTACGGCGTGCTGCAGCTGCAGAAGAAGATCCGTCGCACGGGGACGATCGAGCGATGAGCCAAGACCTCGAAGCCCTGGGCCAGGCGATCGTCGCCAACTCGGCCGGCGCGATCTCGACCTATCGCGTGGCGTTCGGCGAGCTGACCTTGAACGGCTCGGCGCCGCGCATCGTCCAGGCGCTGACCTTCCTACGCGACCATCCCGACTATCGCTTCCATCAGTTGGTGGACCTGACGGCGGTCGACTACCCCGAGCGCGCCGCGCGCTTCGACGTGGTCTACCACCTGCTGTCGATGGTGAAGAACACCCGCGTCCGTCTGAAGATCCAGACCGATGAAGACACCGCGGTGCCCAGCGCCACGCCGGTGTTCCCGGTCGCCGACTGGTTCGAGCGCGAGGCGTTCGACATGTACGGCGTCTTCTTCGAAGGCCATCCGGACCTGCGCCGGATCCTGACCGACTACGGCTTCCACGGCCATCCGCTGCGGAAGGACTTCCCCATGACGGGCTATGTGGAAGTGCGCTACGACGACGAGCTCAAGCGCGTCGTCTACGAACCCGTCAAGATTACCGAGTTCCGCGCCTTCGACTTCCTCTCTCCGTGGGAGGGCGCCAAGTACGCCCTGCCGGGCGACGAAAAGGCCGAGAAGCGCGCAGGGGACGCCTAACATGACCGGCACGAACTCGCCCGCCGCGGCGACCGACTTCTTCCGTGACGCACCGACGACTCCGGCCATCCCGGAAACCCCCGTCCGCAAGTTCAACATCAACTTCGGCCCGCAACACCCGGCCGCGCACGGCGTGCTGCGTCTGGTGCTGGAGCTGGACGGCGAAATCGTCGAACGTGTCGATCCGCACATCGGCCTGCTGCATCGCGGCACCGAGAAGCTGATGGAAGCGCGCACCTATCTGCAGAACATCCCGTACTTCGACCGCCTCGACTATGTGGCGCCGATGAACCAGGAGCATGCGTTCTGCCTGGCCATCGAGAAGCTGCTGGGCGTCGAAGTGCCCAAGCGTGGCCAGATCGTGCGCGTGCTGTTCTGCGAGATCGGCCGGATCCTCAATCACCTGCTGAACGTGACGACCCAGGCCATGGACGTCGGCGCCCTGACGCCACCGCTCTGGGGCTTCGAGGAGCGCGAGAAGCTGATGGTGTTCTACGAGCGCGCCTGCGGCGCTCGCCTGCACGCCAATTATTTCCGTCCCGGCGGCGTCCACCAGGACCTGACCCCGAGCCTGATCGACGACATCGAGACCTGGGCGAAGGCCTTCCCGAAGATCTGCGACGACATCGAAGGTCTGATCACCGACAACCGCATCTTCAAGCAGCGTAACGTCGATATCGGCGTCGTGAGCAAGGAAGACGCCTGGGCGTGGGGCTTCTCGGGGGTGATGGTGCGCGGTTCGGGCATCGCCTGGGACTTGCGCCGCAACCAGCCGTACGAGAACTACAACGAGTTCGAGTTCGACATCCCGCTGGGCAAGAACGGCGACTGCTACGACCGCTATCTCTGCCGAATGCAGGAGATGCGCGAGTCGACGAAGATCATCCTGCAGGCCGTCGCCATGCTGCGCGCCACGCCGGGCCCGGTGCTGACCGAGGACAACAAGGTCAGCCCGCCGCGCCGCGCTGAGATGAAGCGTTCGATGGAAGCCCTGATCCACCACTTCAAGCTCTACACCGAGGGCTTCAAGACGCCGGAAGGCGAGGTCTACGCGGCCGTCGAGGCGCCTAAGGGCGAGTTCGGCGTCTACGTCGTCAGCGACGGCACCAACAAGCCGTATCGCTGCAAGATCAAGGCCCCGGGCTTCTCGCACCTGGCGGCGATGGACTGGATGAACCGCGGCCACCAGCTGGCCGACGTCTCGGCCATCCTGGGCTCGCTCGATATCGTGTTCGGCGAGGTCGACCGGTGAGTCTGGAAGCCATCGCCCAGGCGCAACTGGACGCCTACAACGCTCAGGACCTGGACGCCCACTGCGCCCACTTCGCCGATGACGTGGTCGTCAGCGGCTTGAACGGCGAGGTGGCGCGTACCGGTATCGAAGCCTATCGGGCCTGGTACGAGGCCGCCTTCGCGCAGTTCCCGAAGAACAAGGCCCAGCTGCTGAACCGCATCGTGGTCGGCTCGAACGTGATCGATCACGAGCGCGTCGACCGCGGCAACGGCGACCCGGTATTCGAAGTCGCCGCCATCTACACTTTCAAAGGCGACAAGATCGCCCGCGTGGATTTCGCCCGATGAGCGTACGTCGTCTCGCCAAGGAACAGCCCGCCAGCTTCGCCTTCTCGAAGGACAGCCAGGCCAAGGCCGACTGGTGGAAAGCCAAGTATCCCGCCGCCCGCAAGCAGTCGGCGGTGATCCCGATGCTGTGGCTGGCCCAGAAGCAGGAAGGCTGGGTCTCCGAGCCGGCGATCCAGGAGATCGCCAAGCAGCTCGAGATGCCGGTCATCCGCGTGCTGGAAGTGGCCACCTTCTACGTGATGTTCCAGCTGCAGCCGGTCGGTAAGGTCGCCTTCGTGCAGCTGTGCGGCACCACGCCATGCCAGCTGCGCGGCGCGCTTGACCTGAAGGCGGTGCTGAAGGCGAAGATCGGCGACGCAAACCACGTCTCGGCCGACGGCAAGTTCAGCTGGGAAGAGGTCGAGTGCCTGGGCGCGTGCTGCAACGCCCCGATGGCCGCGATCAACGATTACTATTACGAGGACCTGACGCCGGAGAGCCTGGCCCAGATCCTGGACGACTTCGCCGCCGGCAAGTCGCCCAAGCCGGGCAGCTACGAGGGGCGCGGGGCGTCGGAGCCGAAGGGCGCGATCCACACCCTGACCGATCCGAAGCTGTACGACGGCTCGTACGCCAAGAAGATCAAAATCCCGAACCTGCCCGAGAAGCCGAAGGCTACGAAGACGAAGCCGGAACCGACCGCCTAACATGACCGCCGACGCCGCCCTGCAAAAGAAGCGCCTGACCGCGATGCTCGCCATCGACGCGGTCTGCTTCGTGCTGGCCGGCGTGGCGATCTATGCCGCGGTGTCGCTGGGTCTGGGGTGGGCCAAGCCGGTCTTTATCCTGGCCATCGCCGCGGGCGTGGCCGCGCAGATCTGGTTCATTTTGGGCTGGATGCGCGCGACCAAGGGGGAGGGGGCCGCGTCATGATCGACGACAGCGCCCTCAACATGCGCCGCGCGGCCTATGCCGACACCATCCGGGGCCTGTATCGCCGTGAACGCGGCGTGGGCTTCGTGGCGTGCCTGGTGGGCGCGATCCTGTTGATCTGGGGTCGCACCGTCGAAGGCGCGCCGTTCTGGGCGGTCGTCGCCGGCCTCGTCACGATCGGCGTGGGCTGGCTGCTTTTCGCCTATGTCATCATTCGTCGGACGCGCTATGTGCGCGCCCATCCATTCGATCCGCAAAGCTGAGTCATGGTCGGTATCCTCGAAGACAAGGACCGCATCTTCACCAACCTCTACGGCCTCCACGACTGGGGCCTCGAGGGCGCGAAGAAGCGCGGCTGCTGGAATGGCACCAAGGACATCCTGGACGCCGGGCGCGACTGGATCATCGACAACATGAAGAACTCCGGCCTGCGCGGCCGGGGCGGCGCGGGCTTCGGCACCGGCCTGAAGTGGTCGTTCATGCCCAAGGAAGTGAAGGACGGTCGTCCTCACTACCTGGTGGTCAACGCCGACGAATCCGAGCCGGGCACCTGCAAGGACCGGGAGATCATGCGGCATGACCCGCACCTCCTGATCGAAGGCTGCCTGATCGCCTCGCGCGCCATGCTGGCCCACGCCTGCTACATCTACATCCGCGGTGAATACGTCCGCGAGCGCGAAGTCCTGGAAGAAGCCATCAAGCAGGCCTACGAGGCCAAGCTGATCGGCAAGAACAACGTCCACGGCTGGGATTTCGACCTCTACGTCCACCACGGCGCCGGCGCCTATATCTGCGGCGAAGAGACGGCCCTGCTGGAAAGCCTGGAAGGCAAGAAGGGCCAGCCGCGCCTGAAGCCGCCGTTCCCGGCGGGCGCGGGCCTCTACGGCATGCCGACCACGGTCAACAACGTCGAGAGCATCGCCGTCGCGGGCACGATCCTGCGCCGCGGCGCGGCCTGGTTCGCCGGCTTCGGCCGTCCGAACAACGCCGGCACCAAGCTGTTCTGCGTCTCGGGCCACGTGAACCTGCCCTGCAACGTCGAAGAAGCCATGAGCATCCCCTTCCGTCAGCTGATGGAAGACCACTGCGGCGGCATCCGCGGCGGCTGGGGCAATCTGAAGGCCGTCATCCCGGGCGGCTCGTCGGTGCCGATGATCCCGGCCGAGCAGTGCGAAGACCTGCCGATGGACTTCGACGCCCTGCGGAACCTGAAGTCGGGTCTCGGCACGGCCGCTGTCATCGTGATGGACAAGTCGACCGACCTGGTCCGCGCCATCGCCCGCCTGAGCTACTTCTACAAGCACGAGAGCTGCGGCCAGTGCACGCCCTGCCGCGAAGGCACCGGCTGGATGTGGCGCGTCATGGAGCGCATGGCGACCGGCGAGGCCGATCCGAAGGAGATCGACACCCTGCTGGACGTCACGACCCAGGTCGAGGGTCACACCATCTGCGCCCTGGGCGATGCGGCCGCCTGGCCGATCCAGGGCCTGTTCCGCCACTTCCGCCACGAGGTGGAGGAGCGGATCGCTTCCTATCGTAGCGGTCGCCTGCACGTGCAGGGCGCCAAGCTGATCGCGGCGGAGTAACAAGAATGGCTATCGCCAAGGTCAACGGCGTCGAAGTCGAGTTCGAGCCCGGCATGACGGTTCTGCAGGTCGCGGAACTGGCCGGGGAGGAGATCCCGCGCTTCTGCTATCACGAGCGTCTATCCATCGCCGGCAACTGCCGCATGTGCCTGGTCGAGGTGAAGCCCGGCCCGCCGAAGCCGCAGGCCTCGTGCGCCCTGCCGGCCGCCGAGGGCCAGGAGATCTTCACCAAGACCCCGATGGTCAAGAAGGCGCGCGAAGGGGTGATGGAGTTCCTGCTCATCAACCACCCGCTGGATTGCCCGATCTGCGACCAGGGTGGCGAGTGCGACCTGCAGGACCAGGCGGTCGGCTACGGCCGCGACGACAGCCGCTACGAAGAGAACAAGCGCGCGGTCGAAGAAAAGGCCATGGGCCCGCTCATCAAGACCGTGATGACGCGCTGCATCCAGTGCACCCGCTGCGTCCGCTTCATCACCGAAGTCGCCGGCTCGCCGGAGATCGGCCTGATCTCTCGCGGCGAAGACGTTGAAATCACGACCTATCTGGGTGCGGCGGTGACGTCCGAGCTCAGCGCCAACGTGATCGACCTTTGCCCGGTCGGCGCCTTGACCTCCAAGCCCTACGCCTTCGAAGCCCGCCCGTGGGAACTGAAGAAGACCGAGAGCGTCGACGTCATGGACGCCCTGGGCTCGTCGATCCGGGTCGACAGCCGCGCCGCCGCCGTGCTGCGCGTGCTGCCGCGTGTCAACGACGACGTCAACGAAGAGTGGATCTCGGACAAGACCCGCTACGCGGTCGACGGCCTGGGCCGTCAACGTCTGGATCGTCCGTACGTTCGTGTCGGCGGTAAGTTGCAGCCGGCGACCTGGGCGCAAGCCTTCGCCGCTATCGCCGCGAAGATCCAGACGACCGCGCCGGATCGCATTGGCGTCATCGCCGGCGATCTGCAGGACGCCGAGAGCCTGAAGGCCACCAAGGACCTCTTCACCGCCCTGGGCGTGAAGAACCTCGACAGCCGCCAGGACGGGACGGCGCTGGGCGTCGGTCCGCGCGAAAGCTGGCTGTTCAATTCGACCTTGGCCGGCATCGAGAACGCCGACGTCGTGCTGTTCGTCGGTACGAACCCCCGCCTCGAGGCGCCGGTGCTCAACGCTCGCTTCCGCAAGCAGTGGATCGCCGGCAAGACCCGCTTCGGCGTCATCGGCGAGCAAGCCGACCTGACGTTCGACTACGACTACCTGGGCGCCGGCGCCAAGACCTTGTCGGGTCTGGCCAAGAGCAAAGGCGACTTCGTCGACGCGCTGAAGGCCGCCGAGCGTCCCGCGATCATCGTTGGTCAGGGCGCCCTGGCTCGCGCCGACGGCGCGGCGATCCTCAAGGCCGCCGCCGGCCTGGCCAAGACCATGAAGGTCGTGCGCGACGGCTGGAACGGCTGGAACGTCCTGCACACCGCCGCCGCCCGCGTGGCCGGCCTCGACATGGGCTTCGTCCCGACCGACGGCGGTCTGGCCACGGCCGACATGCTGAAGCCCGGCGCCGTCGATGTCCTGTTCCTGCTGGGCGCCGACGAATGCGAGGCCTCGGCCTCGAGCGCGTTCAAGATCTATCTCGGCACGCACGGCGACGCCGGCGCGCACAAGGCCGACGTGATCCTGCCGGGCGCGGCCTATACCGAGAAGAACGGGCTTTATGTGAACACCGAAGGCCGCGTCCAACAGGGCAGGCGGGCCGTGTTCCCGAAGGGCGAAGCCAAGGAAGATTGGTCGATCCTGCGAGCGCTTTCCGAAGTGCTGGGCCACAAGCTGCCGTACGACAGCCTGGACCAGCTGCGCGCCAAGCTGTTCGCCGACCATCCGACCTTCGGCCAGATCGACTACGCGCCGGGCTCGATCCCGACCGTGTTCGATGTCGGTGCGCTGGGCGCCGCCGGCGAGGTCTCGGACGCGCCGTTCGAGAGCCCGATCAAGGCCTTCCACCTGACCAACCCCGTCGCGCGCGCCAGCGTGACCATGGCCGAATGCGCGGCCGTGGCCTCCGGCGCCGCCAAGATCGCCGCGGAGTAAATCGTGGACTCGAACTCTCCGCTTCTCTGGTTCGGCCTGACGACCGGCGGCATCCTGCTGGTCGTGATCTGGGTTCTGTTGAGCCTGGCCTTCCTGCTGCTGGCCGACCGCAAGATCTGGGCCGGCGTTCAGATGCGCAAAGGGCCCAACGTCGTTGGTCCCTTCGGTTTGCTGCAGTCCTTCGCCGACTTCTTCAAGTTCGTGCTGAAGGAGATCGTGATCCCGGCCGGCGCCGACAAGATCATCTTCATCCTGGCCCCGCTGATCAGCCTCGTCCTTGGCTTCGTCGGCTGGGCCGTGGTGCCGTTCGCGCCGGGCTGGGTCGTCTCCAACCTGAACGTCGGCATCCTCTACCTGCTGGCGATGAGCTCGCTGGGCGTCTACGGCATCATCATGGGCGGCTGGGCTTCGAACTCGAAGTATCCGTTCCTTGGAGCTCTTCGTTCAGCGGCGCAGATGGTGTCGTACGAAGTCTCGATCGGCCTGATCATCATCACGGTGATCCTGCTGGCCGGCTCGATGAACCTTTCGACCATCGTCGAGAAGCAGACGGGCTGGTTCTGGAACTGGAACGTGTTCGGCGGCGGCCTCAAGAACATCGTCCTCATCCCGGTGATGGTCGTGGCCATGGGCATGTTCTACATCTCGGCCCTGGCCGAGACGAACCGCCCGCCGTTCGATCTGCCCGAAGCCGAATCCGAGCTCGTGGCCGGTTACCAGGTCGAGTACAGCTCGACTCCGTACCTGCTGTTCATGGTGGCCGAGTATTCGAACATCGTCCTGATGTGCGCCATGATCAGCGTGCTGTTCTTCGGCGGTTGGAACCCCGGTTTCCCGACCGACTTCCTCAAGAGCTGGGGCTGGTGGGGCAATCTGTTCCTGGCTCTGGTGTTCTACGCGAAGATCGTCTTCTGGTTCTTCATGTTCGCCATGGCGAAGGCCATCGTGCCTCGCTACCGCTACGATCAGCTGATGCGCCTGGGTTGGAAGGTGTTCCTGCCGACCTCGCTGGTGCTGGTCGCCGCGGTCGCCGGCTGGCGCGTGTTCGGTCCGGGGGCCTGATGCGCCGGATCGCTCTCTTCGCTCTGGGGCTGACCGGCCTGGCCCTGACGGCTTGCGCCGTCGCGGCGCAGGACCGGTCCTATTCCCTGGGCGACGGGATCGTCAGCTACGACGATCTCCGGCGCGAGGGCGATAAGTGCAAGGCCTCGGGTGGGACGATCCGGGCAAAGCAGGACGGGGGAGATCCCGCCCAGCTGTCGAACTACACCTGCGTCATTCCCCGAGCCGGGAAATGAAGCGGGCTCTCCTGGGGATCGCGGCGGTTGGCCTGTTGGCCGGCTGTGGTTCTTGGGGACGGAATGTTCAGCATCCGCCGCAGCGGACGCTCGAGGACCAGGTCGAGGCGCGCCGCAAGGAAGACGCCAAGATCAAGAAGTGCGTCCTGGAGCAGCAGGTGCGGCGGCAGCAGAAAGAGCAGGGAAGGTCTGTAAAGCCCTTCCCCAAGGAAACGTGTTAGGAGAGCTCTGGTGTTCCAGCGCATCACTCAAGCGGTCAAGGGCGCGGCCCTTCTGGACTTCGCCGGCGCGTTCGGCCTGGCCATGAAGTACATGCTCGCGCCGAAGAAGACCGTGATCTACCCGAACGAGCGCGGCCCGCAGTCGCCGCGTTTCCGGGGTGAGCACGCTCTGCGACGCTATCCGTCGGGCGAGGAGCGCTGCATCGCATGCAAGCTTTGTGAAGCCATCTGCCCGGCCCAGGCCATCACCATCGAGGCCGAACCGCGGGAGGACGGCAGCCGCCGCACGACCCGCTATGACATCGACATGGTCAAGTGCATCTACTGCGGCCTGTGCCAGGAGGCCTGCCCGGTGGACGCCATCGTGGAAGGTCCGAACATCGAGTTCGCGACCGAGACCCGCGAAGAGCTCTACTACGACAAGGAACGCCTTCTCGATAACGGCGACCGCTGGGAGCGCCTGATCGCGAAGAATCTGGAGTTGGACGCGCCCTACCGTTAAAGACGGGCGCGAATCCGAGTGAGGCGGCGCGTCGTCCGGCGGGCCGCGATTGGACTTTTGTTTTCAGGGGAGCACCTGGGCCAATGGCCTTGCAGGCGATCGCTTTCTATCTGCTGGCTTTCACGACCATCGCGGCGGGCTTGCTCGTCGTGTCGGCGCGGAATCCCGTGCACTCGGTGCTCTTCCTGATCACCGCCTTCTTCTCGGCCGCCGGCCTCTTCGTCCTCCTGGGCGCGGAGTTCCTGGCGATGCTGCTGATCGTCGTTTACGTGGGCGCGGTCGCGGTGCTGTTCCTGTTCGTCGTCATGATGCTGGACGTGGACTTCGCCGAGCTGCGCCAGGGCTTCGCTCAGTACCTGCCGATCGGCGGCCTGGTCGGCGGCGTCCTGACGCTGGAGATGGTGTTCGTCGCCGCCACGGTCGCGACCAATGGCGCGGCCTCCAAGAACCCGCTGCCGAACGCCTCGCCGGGCGGCGTCCCCAACACCGAAGCGATCGGTCGGGTGCTCTACACCGACTACGTCTTCTTCTTCCAACTGGCGGGCTTGGTGCTGCTGGTCGCCATGATCGGCGCCATCGTGCTCACCCTGCGCCACAAGCCGGGCGTCAAGCGCCAGGACATTGGCAAGCAGATCGCCCGCACCCCCAAGACCGGCATGGAGCTGGTTCAGATCAAACCGGGTGAGGGGATCTCCGAATGATCGGCCTGCCGCACTATCTCGTCGTCGCCGCGATCCTGTTCACGATCGGCGTCTTCGGCATCTTCGTGAACCGCAAGAACATCATCGTCATCCTGATGTCGATCGAGCTGATCCTGCTGGCGGTGAACATCAATCTCGTGGCGTTCTCGGCCTTCCTGCACGATGTGGCGGGGCAGATCTTCGCCATGTTCGTCCTGACCGTCGCCGCCGCCGAGGCGGCCGTGGGCCTGGCCATTCTCGTCACCTTCTTCCGCAACCGCGGCGACATCGCGGTTGACGACGCCAGCATGATGAAGGGCTAAGCGACGTCATGCAGACGCTTGTCACCATTATCCTCTTCGCACCGATCATCGCCGCGGCCATCGCCGGGCTGTTCGGTCGCCGCATCGGCAACGTGGCGTCGCAGTCGGTCACCACCGGCGCGCTGATCCTGGCTTGCGGCCTTAGCTGGTACACGTTCAGCCAGTGGACCTGGGGGCACATGGAGGCCTTCACCGTCCATCTGCTGCCGTTCATCCACATCGGCGACTTCCAGGCCAACTGGTCGATCCGCATCGACGCCCTGTCGGCGACCATGCTGATCGTGGTCACGACGGTATCGGCCCTCGTGCATATCTACTCCTGGGGCTACATGGCCGAGGACGACAGCAAGCCGCGCTTCTTCGCGTACCTGTCGCTGTTCACCTTCGCCATGCTGTCGCTGGTCACCGCCGCCGATTTCATGCAGCTGTTCTTCGGCTGGGAAGGCGTGGGCCTGGCCTCGTATTTGCTGATCGGCTTCTGGTTCAAGAAACCCTCGGCCAGCGCCGCGGCCATCAAGGCCTTCGTTGTCAACCGGGTTGGCGACTTCGGCTTCGCGCTCGGCATCATGACCACCTTCTGGGCGTTCGGCACGATCCAGTTCGCCGAGCTGTTCCCGCAGATCGCGGCGCACGCCGGCAAGACCTGGGTGTTCGCGGGCCACACGTTCCCGCTGATGGATATCGCCTGCTTCCTGCTGTTCATCGGCGCGATGGGCAAGTCGGCGCAGTTCTTCCTGCACACCTGGCTGCCGGACGCCATGGAGGGCCCGACCCCGGTCTCGGCCCTGATCCACGCGGCCACCATGGTCACCGCCGGCGTCTACATGCTGTGCCTGCTGTCGCCGATGTTCGAGTACGCCCCGGTGGCCAAGAACATCGTCACGGTGATCGGCGCGGTGACGGCCCTGTTCGCCGCGACCGTCGGTCTGACCCAGAACGACATCAAGCGCGTGATCGCCTACTCGACCTGTTCGCAGTTGGGCTACATGTTCTTCGCGGCCGGCGTCGGCGCTTATCAGGCGGCGATGTTCCACCTGTTCACCCACGCCTTCTTCAAGGCCCTGCTGTTCCTGGGCGCCGGTTCGGTGATCCATGGCATGCACCACGAGCAGGACATGCGCCGCTACGGCGCCCTGGCCAAGCTGCTGCCGGTGACCTTCATCGCCATGACCATCGGCACGATCGCCATCACGGGCCTCGGCTTCCCGCCGCTGCACCTGGGCTTCGCCGGCTTCTATTCGAAGGACACCATCATCGAGGCGGCCTTCGCCGCCGGCGGCCACAATTCGATCGCCATGTTCGCCTGGGTGATCGGCGTGCTGGTGGCGGGCCTGACCTCGTTCTATTCGTGGCGCCTGGCCTTCTTCACCTTCAACGGCCACGCGCGCTGGGGTCATGCCGACCATCACGCGCACGACGCTCACGGTCATGACGACCACGCCCACGGCGCGGCGCACGAGACCCATGACGAGCCGCTGCCGGACGCCCACGACGATCACGCCCATGGCCACGACCACAAGCCGCACGAAAGCCCGTGGGTGATGCTGTTCCCGCTGGTCGCGCTGTCGATCGGCGCCGTCGCGGCCGGCTTCGTGTTCGTCGACTACTTCGTGGGTCACCACCAGGAAGAGTTCTGGCGCGGCGCGATCTACAACGCCCCGACGAACCACGTGCTGCACCAGGCGCACGAAGTGGCCGAGTGGGTGAAGTGGAGCCCGCTGATCGCCTCGATCATCGGCCTGTTCGTCGCCTTCTACGTCTATATCCTGAAGGAAGGCCTGGGCGCCAAGCTCGCCGCCCGCCAGGGCCCGCTGTACGTCTTCTTCTACAACAAGTGGTTCTTCGACGAGCTCTATGACGCGACCTTCGTGCGCGCCGCCAAGTTCCTCGGCGACCTGTTCTGGAAGGGCGGCGACCAGAAAATCATCGACGGCCTGGGTCCCGATGGCGTCAGCGCGGTCTCGTACGAGGTCGGCAAGCGCACCGGCAAGCTGCAGTCCGGCTATCTCTACCACTACGCGTTTGTCATGCTGCTCGGCGTCGCCGGCCTGCTGACCTTCGCCCTGTACGCTTTCCGTTGAGGGGGACGGAGCTCATGACCGGCCTTCTCAGCCTCACGACCTTCGCGCCCCTGGTGGGCGTCGCGGTGATCCTCGCCGCGCGCGCTTTCAACGGGGCCAGCGAAAAGACCGACACCCTGGCCAAGTGGATCGCCCTAGCGACCACCCTGGTCACCTTCGGCCTGTCGATCGTCCTCACGCTCGAATTCGACCCAAAGAATCCTGGCTTCCAGTTCGTGGAAGACTTCGCCTGGTTCGCGGGCCTGCATTACCGCATGGGCATCGACGGCATCTCGGTGCTGTTCGTCCTGCTCACGGCGTTCCTGCTGCCGATCTGCATCATCGCCAGCTGGAAGTCGGTCGAGAAGCGCGTCGTCGAATATCTGATCGCCTTCCTGGTCCTGGAGACCCTGGTGATCGGCGTGTTCTGCGCGCTGGACCTGATCCTGTTCTACCTCTTCTTCGAGGGCGGCCTGGTTCCGATGTTCCTGATCATCGGCATCTGGGGCGGCAAGCGCCGGGTCTACGCGGCCTACAAGTTCTTCCTCTACACGCTGCTCGGCTCGGTGCTGATGCTGGCGGCCATCCTGGCCATGATCGGCATCGCCCACACCTCGTCGATCCCGGACCTGATGACCTTCAAGTTCGCGCCGTGGCTGCAGACCTGGCTGTGGCTGGCCTTCTTCGCCTCGTTCGCGGTGAAGATGCCGATGTGGCCGGTCCACACCTGGCTGCCCGACGCCCACGTCGAGGCGCCGACGGCCGGTTCGGTCATCCTGGCGGGCATCCTGCTGAAGATGGGCGGTTACGGCTTCATGCGCTTCAGCCTGCCGATGTTCCCCAACGCCTCGGCGCTTTTCCAGCCGCTGGTGTTCGCGATGTCGGTGATCGCCATCGTCTACACCTCGCTGGTCGCCTTCCGTCAGACCGACATCAAGAAGCTGATCGCCTATTCGTCAGTCGCCCACATGGGCTTCGTGACCATGGGCATCTTCTCCGGCAACGCGGCCGGCGAGCAGGGCGCCTTGTTCCAGATGCTGAGCCACGGGGTGATTTCCGGCGCGCTCTTCCTCTGTGTCGGCGTCGTCTATGACCGCATGCATACCCGTGAGATCGCCTTCTATGGCGGCCTGACCAACCGCATGCCGTGGTACGCGGCGACCTTCATGCTGTTCACCATGGGCAATGTCGGCCTGCCGGGCACCTCGGGCTTCGTCGGGGAAATCCTGACCATGACCGGCGCCTACAAGGCCTCGACCTGGACCGCGATCGTCGCCGCCTCGGGCGTGATCTTCTCGGCCATGTACGCCCTGACCCTGTACCGCCGCGTGATGTTCGGCGAGATCACCAACCCGCAACTGGCCACGATCACCGATCTGGACAAGCGCGAGATCCTGATCTTCGCCCCGCTGATCGTGTCGACCCTGGTGCTCGGCATCTATCCGAATTTCGTGTTCAACCTGACCGCGACTTCCGTCGACGCGCTCGTCGGCGCCTGGCGCGCCGCCGTGGGCGGGTGAGGAGCCTATGACCTTTTCCGCCAACTTCTCGCTCGTCCTGCCTGAGGTCCTTCTCGCGATCGCGGCGCTGGTTCTGCTGGTCGCCGGCGCCTTCCGGGGCAAGGTCGGGGCTATCTTCACCCTGGCCGCCGTCGCTGCGCTGATCGCGGCCGCCGCCACAGCGGTGTTCGGCCCGCATGGCCACGCCTTCAACGGGGTCTACGCGGCCGACGCCGCGGCGACCTACGCCAAGGTGGCCATCTATCTTTCGAGCGCCATCGCCGTGGTGCTGGGCGACCGCTGGCTGGCCCAGCGCGGCGACCAGAAATTCGAATATGCCGTCCTGGTCGTGCTGGCCGCGCTCGGCATGGGCGTCACCGCCTCGGCGGGTGACCTGATCAGCCTCTATGTCGGCGTCGAGCTGCAGTCGCTGGCCCTGTACGTCCTCGCCGCCATGCGCCGCGACGACGCCAAGTCGTCGGAAGCGGGCCTGAAGTACTTCGTGCTGGGCGCGCTGTCGTCGGGTCTGCTGCTGTATGGCAGCTCGCTGATCTACGGCTTCACCGGTTCGACCCACTTCAGCCAGATCGCCCTGGCCGCGGCCCATGGCGGTTCGCACGGCGTCGGTCTGCTGTTCGGGCTGGTGTTCCTGATCTGCGGCCTGGCGTTCAAGGTCTCGGCCGCGCCGTTCCACATGTGGACGCCGGACGTCTACGAAGGCGCTCCGACCCCGGTTGTCGGCTTCTTCGCCGCCGCGCCGAAGCTGGCCGCCATGATGATGTTCGCCCGCGTGCTGGGCGACGCCTTCCCAGGCGCGACCGAGCAATGGCGGCAGATCCTGGTGATCGCGGCCCTGCTGTCGGTGTTCGTCGGCGCCTTCGCGGGCCTGGCCCAGACCAACCTGAAGCGCCTGTGGGCCTATTCCTCGATCGCCAATGTCGGCTACGCCCTGCTGGGCGTCGCGGCGGGCGGCGAGGTCGGCCTGCACTCGATGCTGGTCTTCATGACCCTCTACATGGTCGACGTCACCGGTTTCTTCGCCTGCCTCCAGGCGCTGAACCGCGGCGGCAAGCCGATGGAGACGATCGAGGACATGGCGGGCCTGATCAAGGAACGTCCGGGCGTCGCCCTAGCCATGACCGCGTTCTCGCTGTCGGCCCTGGGTCTGCCGCCGTTCTCGGGCTTCTGGTCGAAGTTCTACGTCTTCAAGGCGGCCATTGGCACGGGCGACGTGATGATGCAGTGGGCCGCCGTGCTCGGCCTGGTCGGCTCGGTTGTCGCGGCGTTCTATTACCTGCGCCTGATCAAGGCCATGTGGTTCGACGCCTCTACCGGTTCGGTCGACGCTCCGTCGCCGTCGGCGCGCGCCGTCGGCTTCGCCGCCGCCATCTTCTCGTTCCCGATCGTGCTGGTGGCCCTGATCTGGCTCGATCCCGCCGCCAAGGCCGCCGCAGCGGCCTTTGGTCACGCGTGACGTGACGGGCTTACCGCCCGTCGTCGTCCCACCCGTCGTCATTCTGGGCGAGATCGACTCCACCAACGCCGAGGCCCGACGCCGGGCCGAGGCGGGCGAGGGTGGGCCGCTGTGGCTGCTGGGCCTTCGCCAGACCGCCGGGCGCGGCCGTCGCGGTCGCGCCTGGGAGACCGGCGAGGGCAACCTCGCGGCGACGTATCTTTTCCGCACCGACAAGCCGCCCGCCGAGGCCGCTCAGGTCTCGTTTGTCGCCGCCCTGGCCGTGGCCGACATGTTGGCCGAGTACGTGCCGGCCTCTCGGGTCAGCCTGAAATGGCCCAACGATCCGCTGCTGGGCGGGCTCAAGGTCAGCGGCATCCTGGTCGAGTCCGGCGCCTTCCCGTTGGGCGGTCTCTGGATTGCCGTCGGCATCGGCGTGAACTTGGCTCGCAAGCCGATCGACGCCGAGCGTCCGGCCACGTCCGTCGCCACCTATCGCGACATCCCCCCGCCGCATCCGACCGAGGCCATCGAGGTGTTGGCCGGCGCGTTCGAGCGCTGGTGTCGAACCTGGACCACCCTGGGCTTTCCCGCCATCGCCGACGCTTGGACCGCGCGCGCCCACGGCCTGGGCGAGCCCTGTGTCGCGCGGCTAGGGACCGAGACGGTCGAAGGGGTCGCCGAGGGGCTCGACGGGGATGGCGCGTTGCGGCTTCGTCTCGATGACGGTCAAGTCCGCCGGATCACCGCCGGCGACGTGTTTTTCGGAGGCGCGTGATGCTGCTCGCCATTGAACAGGGCAACACCAACACCATGTTCGCCATTCACGACGGCCAGTCGTGGGTGGCGCAGTGGCGCTCGGCCACCGAGAGCACTCGCACCGCCGACGAGTACGTGGTCTGGCTCTCGCAATTGCTGTCGATGCAGGGCCTTGGCTTTCGAGCCATCGACGCGGTGATCATTTCCAGCGTCGTGCCGCAGTCGATCTTCAACCTGCGCAACCTCTCGCGCCGCTATTTCGGCGTTGAGCCGCTGGTGATCGGCGAGAACGCCAATCTCGGCATCGACGTCCGTA
Source organism: Caulobacter sp. 1776 (assembly GCF_040545685.1). Lineage (NCBI taxonomy): Bacteria > Pseudomonadati > Pseudomonadota > Alphaproteobacteria > Caulobacterales > Caulobacteraceae > Caulobacter > Caulobacter sp. 1776. The sequence goes on along the minus strand of NZ_JBEPMI010000007.1, from coordinate 402,766 downwards.
TCGAGAAACCTTCCGAAGCCGGCGCCGACCGCCTGGTCAATGCGATCGGCGCCGCCATGATCTATCCAGGACCGCTGATCGTGATCGACAGCGGCACGGCGACCACCTTCGACATCGTGGCCGCCGACGGCGCCTTCGAGGGTGGGATCATCGCTCCCGGCATCAATCTGTCGATGCAGGCGCTGCACGAGGCGGCGGCGAAGCTGCCCCGGATCGCCATCCAGCGGCCCGCCGGTAACAGGATCGTGGGAACCGACACGGTGTCGGCCATGCAGTCCGGCGTCTTTTGGGGCTATATCTCCCTGATCGAGGGCCTCGTCACGCGCATCAAGGCCGAGCGCGGCCAGCCCATGACCGTTATCGCCACCGGCGGCGTCGCCTCATTGTTCGAGGGCGCCACCGAAAGCATCGACCACTTCGACTCCGATCTGACGATCCGGGGTCTCCTCGAAATCTACCGACGAAACACCATTTCCGAGACCTGATGAAAAAATCCAAGAACGACGAGCTCGTCTTCCTGCCGTTAGGCGGGTCGAACGAGATCGGCATGAACTTCAACCTGTACGGCTTCGGCCCGGCCCACGATCGCAAGTGGATCGTGGTCGACCTTGGCGTGACCTTCGGCGACCAGACGACGCCGGGCGTCGAGATCATCCTGCCGGATCCGTCGTACATCGAGCCCTACGCCGACGACATCGTCGGCATTGTCCTGACCCACGCGCATGAAGATCACCTTGGCGCGGTGCACTGGTTGTGGCCGCGCCTGAAGGCGCCGGTCTACGCCACGCCGTTCACCGCCTTCCTGCTGCGCGAGAAGCTGCGCGACGCCGATCTGCTGGACGAGGTCGACATCACCGAGGTGCCGCTGGGCGGCAAGTTCACGCTTGGTCCGTTCGAGCTGGAGCTGATCACCCTGACGCACTCGATCCCCGAGCCGAACGGCCTGGCGATCAAGACGCCATTGGGTACGATCCTGCACACGGGCGACTGGAAGATCGATCCCGAGCCCCAACTGGGCGCCCCAACCGACGAAGCCGCCATCCGCCGCCTCGGCGACGAGGGCGTGCTGGCCATGGTCTGCGACAGCACCAATGTCTTTGTGGAAGGCTCTGCCGGGTCCGAAGCCGACGTGCGCGAGGCGCTCGGGAGCCTGATCAGGAGCCTGAGCGGCAAGATCGCCGTGGCCTGCTTCGCCTCGAACGTGGCGCGCATGGACACCGTGATCCGCGCCGCCCAGGCCTGCGGCCGCAAGGTCTGCCTGGCCGGTCGCTCGATGCACCGCATGGCCGCCGCGGCGCGGTCGGTCGGTCTGCTGACTGGGATCGAGCCGTTCATCAACGACGACCAGGCCAAGCACCTGCCCGAGAACGAGATCCTGTTCCTGTGCACGGGCAGTCAGGGCGAGGCCCGCGCGGCGCTGTCGCGGATCGCCGACGGCAGCCATCCGCACGTGAAGCTGGGCTCTGGCGACCACGTCGTCTTCAGCTCGCGGGTCATCCCGGGCAACGAGATCCCGATCCGCAACTTGCAGAACAAGCTGGCCGACCGCGGCGTGCGCCTGCACACCGAGCGCGATACGCCCGGCATCCACGTTTCGGGTCACCCGTGCCGTGAAGAGCTGCGCCAGATGTACTCGTGGGTGCGTCCGCAGATCGCCGTGCCGACCCACGGCGAGCGCCGCCACCTGATCGAGCACGCCGCCTTCGCCAAGGACCTGCAGGTTCCGCACGCCGTCTCGCCGCGCAACGGCGACATGGTGCGCCTGGCGCCGGGCGTGCCCGAGATCATCGACGAGGTTCCGGCCGGCCGTCTGTATGTCGACGGCGGCGTGGTCACGCCCGAGAACGGCGACGCGCTGCGCGAGCGGCGCCACGCGGCGTTCAACGGCATGCTGGCCGTCTCCATCGTCCTGGACGGCCGCAACAAGATCGTCTCGGGCCCGCAGGTGCGCGGCATCGGCCTGACCGGCGACGAGGAGTACACGCTGGACGATGCGCTGGACGATCTCGCCGAGGAAGCCGAGGGCGCCTACAAGAAGCTCCAGGGCGACGCCCGCGAGCTGGACGAGGCGATCGAAAGCGCCATCTCCCGCGCCGTGAAGAAGGCCGCGTTCCGGATCTGGGAGCGCAAGCCGGTCGTCGAGACCACGGTCCTACGCATCTGATCATGGATGGGCGGCCGCGAAAACGCCGCGGTCGCCCTATCTTCCCGCGCTGCAGCCCTGGTGCTAGGCCAATCGCCAACAACCAGAAAAGCAGCGGGAGTTCTTGAAGGATGATCGGCAAGCTCAACCACGTCGGCGTCGCCACGCCGTCGATTGACGACTCGGTGAAGATGTATCGCGACCTCTTGGGCGCCACCTCGGTGACCGAGAAATGGGCGATGCCGGAGCAGGGGGTCTGGGTCTGCTTCGTCAACCTGCCCAACAGCCAGATCGAGCTGATCGAACCCTATGGCGAAAGCTCGCCGATTCACGGCTTCCTGGCCAAGAACCCCAAGGGCGGCCAGCACCACATCTGCTTCGAGGTCGAGAACATCTACGAGGCCCGCGACGATCTGGTGGCCAAGGGCGCGACCGTGCTGGGCGAGCCTCGCATCGGCGCCCACGGCACCCTGATTATCTTTGTTCACCCCAAGGACATGGGCGGCCTGCTGGTCGAACTCATGGAAACACCCCAAAAAACCCTAGAAGGGGAAGCTCACTGACATGAGCCCGATCACCTGGTTCGCGATCTACCTGACCATCTGGTGGACGGTGCTGTTCGCCGTGCTGCCGCTGGGCTCGCGCAGCTTTCACGAGGCGGGGATCGCGCCGCCGCCGGGCGCGGATCCTGGAGCGCCGGTCAATCCGAACCTGAAACGCAAGTTCATCACCACGACCTGGGTCTCGGCCATCGTGTTCGCGGTGTTCTTCGCGGTGATCCACTTCCATCTCGTGACCCTGCCGGACCTGCCGACGGGCGCCTGACGGACGAATGCTCAAGGCTTGGGCGCGGGGCGAGCGATTTGCCCCTAATCGCCCAAGGCTTGGGCGAACGGCCTCATTGTCAGCGCTTCCCATGGATGGGCGTGCCCCAACACCTGTTCGGTCGGTAAGGTGTCTTCAGGAGATCGGCCTGGCCGGTCTCGCTCTGTGGCGTCTTCCCCGACGATGACTTGATGAGGCCGCGCGGCGATCCGCGCGGCCTCTCTTTTATTCGGATCGGGAGCCTTACTTTAGTCACGCGCGTTGCCAAGCTGTCGGACGAGAGGCTATCTCAGGCCTCCTCGAATTCCCCGGAGTTTCCACGCGCATGCGCTTGTCGCGCTATTTCCTGCCGGTGCTGAAGGAAGCACCGTCCGACGCCCAGATCGTTTCACACCAGCTGATGCTTCGCGCCGGCATGATCCGCCAGGAAGCCGCGGGTATCTATGCCTGGCTGCCGCTGGGCCTTCGCGTGCTGAACAAGGTCGAGCAGATCGTCCGCGAGGAAATGGATCGCGCCGGGGCCATCGAGCTGCTGATGCCGACTCTGCAACTGGCCGACCTGTGGCGCGAGTCTGGCCGCTACGACGCCTACGGTCCCGAGATGCTGCGCATCAAGGACCGCCACGAGCGCGAGCTGCTGTACGGGCCCACCAACGAGGAAATGATCACCGAGATCTTCCGGGCCTATGTGCGCAGCTACAAGGACCTGCCCAAGAACCTCTACCATGTGCAGTGGAAGTTCCGCGACGAGCGCCGTCCGCGCTTCGGCGTGATGCGCGGCCGCGAATTCCTGATGAAGGACGCCTACAGCTTCGACCTCGACGCCGAAGGCGCGCGCAAGGCTTATAACCGCATGTTCGTGGCCTATCTGAACCTGTTCTCGCGCATGGGTCTGAAGGCCGTGCCGATGCGCGCCGACACGGGCCCGATCGGCGGCGATCTCAGCCACGAGTTCATTGTCCTGGCCGAGACGGGCGAAAGCGCCGTCTTCTGCCACAAGGACCTGGTCGAGATGCCGCCCCCGGGGCCGGACGTCGACTGGTATGGCGACCTGCAGCCGCTGGTGAACCAGCGCACGGCGCTCTACGCCGCGACCGAGGAAATGCACGACGCGGCGGCGTTTGACGCGCTGCCCGAGGGTGATCGTCTGTCGGCGCGCGGCATCGAGGTCGGCCATATCTTCTCGTTCGGCACGAAGTATTCCGAGCCGATGAAGGCCCTGGTCACGGGCCCCGACGGCAAGGACGCGCCGGTGCAGATGGGCAGCTACGGCGTCGGCGTCTCGCGTCTGCTGGGCGCGATCATCGAGGCCAGCCACGACGACGCCGGGATCATCTGGCCGGAAGGCGTCGCGCCGTTCGACGTCGGCATCGTCAACATGCGCCAGGGCGACGCGGCCTGCGACGCGGCCTGTGAAACGGCCTACGCCGCGCTCAAGGCCGCCGGCAAGGACGTGCTCTATGACGACACCGACGCCCGCGGCGGCGCCAAATTCGCCACCATGGACCTGATCGGCCTGCCCTGGCAGCTGATCGTCGGCCCCAAGGGCCTCGCCGACGGCGTGGTCGAGATCAAGAATCGCAAGACCGGCGAGCGCCAAACCGCCTCGCTGGAGTCGGTCCTCGACGGCCTGATCAAGAGCAAGACCGCCTGATGCCAGACGCCCGCGCCGCCGGTCCCTTCAGTCGCTGGGAGCGCTCCGTCGCTCGCCGGTACCTGTTCGCCAAGCGCAAGAACGGCGGCGTGGCGCTCATCTCGGTCATTTCGTTCTGCGCGGTGATGCTGGCGGTCTTCGCCTTGATCACCGTGATGAGCGTGATGAACGGCTTCCGAGCCGAGCTGCTGGGCCGGATCCTCGGCTTCAACGGCCACCTTTACGCACAATCGCCGCTGATCAATGGTCCGGACCGCGACACCATTATTCGGCGGATCAAGGCCTCGCCAGGCGTGATCCAGGCCGCGCCGATGGTGGAGGCCCAGGCCATGGTCATCGGCCCGACCCAGGTGACCGGCGCCATCGTGCGCGGGGTGACCACCACGGATCTGCGGCACATGTCGCTGATCGCCGGTAACATCAAGAGCGGCGGCATGGACGGCTTCGGCCAGGGTGAATACGGCGGCGACATCGTCCTGATTGGCGATCGCATGGCCCAGACCCTGGGCGTGCGGCCAGGCGACGCCATTACCCTCATCTCGCCCACGGGTCCGGCCACGGCGTTCGGGACCTCGACCCGCGAGAAGAACTACATCGTCGGCGGGATCTTCAGCGTCGGCATGAGCCAGTTCGACGAGGCGTTCGTCTACATGCCGCTAGAGCAGGCCCAGCTGTTCTTCGGTCGCGACACCTCGATCGACTATGTCGAGATCAAGCTCGACGACCCCGACAAGGCCAAGGATCTCAAGCATGCCGTCGAGGTGGCCAGCGGTCCCGGCGCGCTCGTGACCGACTGGCAGGACAAGAACCACAGCTACTTCACCGCCCTCCAGGTCGAGCGAAAGGTGATGCGGCTGATCCTGTTCTGCATCGTGGCCATCGCCACCCTGAACATCATTTCCAGCCTGGTCATGCTGGTGAAGAACAAGGGCAAGGACATCGCCATCCTTCGCACCATGGGCGCGGGGCAGGGGGCGGTGCTGCGCATCTTCCTGATGGCCGGCGCCTCGATCGGCGTGGCCGGCACCATCTGCGGCCTAGCCCTGGGTGTGGTGTTCTGCGCCTACATCACCCCCATTCAGAACTTCGTGGAATGGGCCACTGGCACGGCCGTGTTCAGCGCCGACGTCTACATGCTCTCGCACATCCCGGCCAAGATCGACTGGGCCGAGGTCGGCGGCATCGTGGCGGCGTCCGCCCTGATGAGCATCATGGCGACCCTGCCGCCCGCCTGGCGCGCCTCGCGCCTCGATCCGGTGGAGGCGCTTCGCTATGAGTGATCCTGTCCTAGCCTTGCGCGGGGTCGAGCGCGTCTACAAGACCGAGGCCGGCCCGCTGCCGGTGCTCCGCGGCGTCGACATCGACGTCTATCCGGGCGAGGTCGTCGGCCTGATCGGCCCTTCGGGCTCGGGCAAGTCCTCGCTGCTGCACTCGGCAGGCCTGCTGGAACGCCCCGATGCCGGCCTCGTGGCTCTGGAGGGGCGCGACTGCTCCAAGCTGTCCGAGCGAGTCCGCACGCGCATCCGTCTCGGCACGGTTGGGTTCGTCTACCAGTTCCATCACCTGCTGCCCGAGTTCTCGGCCCTCGAGAACGTCGCCATGCCCCTGACCATCGCCGGCAAGAGCCGCCGCGAGGCCGAAGCGCGCGCCAAGGACCTGCTGGAGGGTCTGGGCCTGGGTCACCGCATGAACCACCAGCCTGCCCAGATGTCCGGCGGCGAACAGCAGCGCGTGGCCATCGCCCGCGCCCTGGCCAATCATCCCAAGCTGTTGCTGGCCGACGAGCCGACCGGCAATCTCGATCCCGCGACCTCAGCGGCCGTGTTCCAGTCGCTCTATCAGGTCTGCCGCGAACAGCGCGTCGCGGCCGTGATCGCCACGCACAACATGGAACTGGCCCGCTACATGGACCGCGTCGTCGCCCTCAAGGACGGCCACTTGGAGGCGCGGACCTTTTAATCGGCGTCAGAACTGGCGGCGAAAGGCGGTCTGCAGGACCGTTTGGCTTTGCCGCGGCGCTAACCCCAGTCTGACGCGGTCGCGGCGGAAGCTGTCGATGTGCAGCGCCTCGAACACGATCTGGCTGTTGGGTTTGACATCCCAGCGATAGGCGGCCAGGCCCGACCAGCCGTGCTCGGCGTTGTTGTCGGTGGCCTTGTTGGTCCGGTCGGTTGTCGAGAAATGATCGTAGCGCACGGTCGCTGACCCCCGCCCCAGCGCCTTGCCGGCCGAGACATAGGCCGCCTCGAAACCCATGTCGGCCCAAAGACCCAGGGCGTTCGAATAGCCCATCAGAGTCTCGCCGGTCAGGACTTGGGCCTTCACCGCGACGGCGTCGAGATCCAGCCGCATGCCGAGGTTCCAGAATCGGGTCTCCCACGACCATTCGCGATAGTCGTTGACGCTGGTCCGGTCGCCCTCGTTTTCGGAACCGAACAGGTCGAAGGTCAGGACGGACGATGGCCGCCACTCGACCCGCCCGTAATAGCCGACGCGCCCGTCGATCTCGGCCAGCGGCGTGGTCGACGGTGCTTGACGCACCGCCATGCGGGGGCTGAGCGGCGGCAACGGGAAACGGCCGAACACCGGCGACTTGAGATCGTGCAGGGCCCAGCCTCGAAAGGTCAGCTCGGTGCCCGATGTGTCGCCGTTCTTGAAGCCGCCGGCCGTCAGGCTGAACGTCTGGCCAGCCAGGGTGCGACGGATCGTGGCCTCGACGCCGACGACCTTGGTCTCCTCGGCCACCCAGGTGTTGATCGCGGAGGGCGTGATGGTGTCGGGCACGGACCAGTCCAGGCCGTCGTGCTCCAGTGAGATCGGCGGATAGAACACCCCAGCCCGAGCCGACAGGCGCATCGCCGAACCCGGGCGCGAGCGATAGGCCAGGTAGCCTTCGCCGAGGTCGACCAGATGACGCTGGCCGTCCTGGCTCTCGCCGACAACCACGGCCGAGACGGTGTCGGAAAAGCGGGGATTCCAGACCAGGGCGGCCTCACCCAGGCGCAGGCCCTGATGGCCATCACCGAACCGGGCCTTGCCCACGCGGCCGTCGATCCAGGAGGTCTCGCCGTCGGCCGCGACGAGGCGCAGATCGACGAGGCCGGAGAAGGTGTCGCGGGCGAACAGCTCCGCCTGCGCGCACGCTGAACTCGCGCTCGCCAAGACCAGCGCCGTCCCCACAACGGTCGAAGTCAGCTTCCCCATGGGCCGGAAGCCTGCGGGAAGACCGCTGCGAATAGGTTAAGAGAGCGCCTGCTTCATCGCCGCGAAGAAGCCGGCCTGGTCGATCCGTTTGATCACCCTGGCATTGGGCGCGCGGCGCTTTAGGGCCGGATCGGCGATCTCGATGTCCGGCAGGATCGCGTGCGAGACGGAAAGATAGCCGCGCGTCAGCTCGCCCATCGTCTCGACATCGACCACGCAATCCTCGGCCTCGAGGATCAGGGTTTCGTCCAGGGCGATGGCGCAGGTGAGGGCGTCGGGGTGCAGGCTGCCATCCAGCCCCTCGGTCTCGCGGGCGAAGGCCAGGGAAGCGCGGTTCACGTCGGTGAAGAACCGGGCCTTCTCGGTGCCCAACGCTTCCAGTTCGGCGAGCTGGGCGGTGCTCCACAGACCGTCCCGCAAGGTCAGGGTCCAGGTGGCGATCGACAGGTTGAACCCGGCGTTGACGACGATCTTGGCCGCCTCGGGATCGACATAGAAGTTGTACTCGGCCGCCGGGGTGACGTTGCCGACCCCGTTGTCCGTGCCGCCCATGATCCAGAGATGCTTCAGGGCCTGGGCGATGCGCGGTTCGCGCAGGTAGGCCAGGGCGATGTTGGTCAGCGGGGCCTGCGCGATCAGGACGATCTCGCCGGGCGCGGCCATGATCCGCCGCACGAGTTCGTTCACCGCGTGACCGTCGGCGGGGCGTTGGGCGGCCCGCGCGAAGCCGCTGTCGCTCATGCCGTCGTGACCGAAGACATAGGCCGCATCGAGCGGCGCGCGCGTGAACGGCGTCTCGGCCCCTAGATAGATGGGGACCTCGCCCGCCTTGCCGCATCGCTCCAGCGTCACAAGCGCGTTCTCGGCGTGCTGGGCGAAGCCGACATTGCCGTGGGCGATGGTGATGGCCTCGACGGTGACGCCGGGACGGGAGAGGGCCAGCATTAGCGAGAAGACGTCGTCGCCGGCGGTGTCGGTGTCGATGATCAGGCGCATGGCCTGGATCTGCCCCGATCCGGCGCGCTTGGCCATAGTCGTTCAAGCGGAGGCGGGGCCTATCGAGTGACTCGCCCGAAGAAAATGCGGTGGAACGTCGCGGAACATCTTGTGAACAGAACAAAAGCGGAATATGGAACAAAACAAGAAATCTGTGGAGGTTCCGATGATCCGTATCGCGCGTGAGTCTTTGGCTCTTGTATCGGTCGTCAGCTTCGTCTGGATGATGTGCACGGTCGCCCAGTTGGTGGCCTGAGTCGTCCAAGCGGCTGTCGTTTAGCGGAGGTCGGTCAATGGCGGACGGGGAAGGACAAGGGTTCGTCCATCTGCGGGTCCGCTCGGCCTATTCGCTGCTCGAGGGGGCCATCAAGGCCGATCAGATCGGCAAGCTGGCCGCGGCGGCGGGCATGCCGGCCGCGGGGATCGCCGACCGCGCCAACCTGTTCGGGGCTCTGGAATATTCGTCCTACGCCAAGGACGCGGGAGTCCAGCCGATCATCGGCTGCGCCATTCCGATCACCGGCATCGGCGGCGGCCCGACCGAGCGTTGGGCTCGGGCGCCGACGATCATGCTGTTGGCCCAGAACGAGCGGGGCTATCTCAATCTCTCCGAGCTCTCGTCGATCGCCTATCTCGACAGCGCCGAACTGCCCGAGCCGATCGTGCCCTGGGCCAAGGTGGTCGAGCACAGCGAGGGTCTGATCCTGCTGTCGGGCGGCACGGACGGTCCGGTCGACGCCCTGTTCGCCGCCGGCAAGACGGCCGAGGCCTCGGCGGCCCTGGCCGAGATGCAGCGGGTCTTCGGCGACCGCTTCTATGTCGAGCTGCAGCGTCACGGTCTGCCCAAACAGGCGGCGGCCGAGCCCGGCTTGGTGAACTGGGCCTACGAGAACGACGCGCCGCTGGTCGCGACCAACGACGTCTATTTCGCCAAGGAAAACTTCTACGCCGCTCACGACGCGCTGCTTTGCATCGCCGACGGTTCGTTCGTCGGCCAGGATGAGCGTCGGCGGGTCACGCCCGAGCACTGGTTCAAGCCGCCAGCCGACATGCGCAAGCTGTTTTCGGACCTGCCGGAAGCCTGTGACAACACCCTCGACATCGCTCGGCGCTGCGCTTTCATGGTGCACAAGCGCGACCCGATCCTGCCCAGTTTCCCGACCGGCGACGGCCGCGACGAGGGCGAGGAACTGACGCACCAGGCGAAAGAGGGCCTGAAGATGCGCCTCGACGGTCTGGAACTGGCCGCGCCCGAGGAGGAGTACTGGAAGCGGCTCGATTTCGAACTCGACATCATCAAGAAGATGGGCTTCCCCGGCTACTTCCTGATCGTGTCGGACTTCATCAAGTGGGGGAAGTCGCATGGCATCCCGGTCGGTCCGGGGCGCGGTTCGGGCGCCGGCTCGCTGGTTGCGTGGGTGCTGACCATCACCGATCTGGATCCGCTGCGCTTTGGCCTGCTGTTCGAGCGTTTCCTCAATCCCGAGCGGGTCTCGATGCCCGACTTCGACGTCGACTTCTGCCAGGAGCGACGCGAAGAAGTGATCTCCTACGTGCAGGAGAAATATGGCCGCGACCGCGTGGCCCAGATCATCACGTTCGGCAGCTTGCAGGCTCGCGCCGTTCTGCGTGACGTCGGCCGGGTGATGCAACTGCCGCTGGGCCTGGTCGACCGTCTCTGCAAGATGGTGCCGAACAACCCCGCGGCGCCCGTCACCCTGGCGCAGGCTATCGATCTGGAGCCACGCCTCAAGCAGGCTAAGAACGAGGACGCCAACGTCTCGGCCTGTCTGGATGTGGCGCTGCAGCTGGAAGGTCTGTTCCGCAACGCCTCGACCCACGCCGCCGGCGTGGTGATCGGCGACCGGCCGCTGACCCAGCTGACGCCGCTATACAAGGATCCACGCTCGGACCTGCCGGCCACCCAGTTCAACATGAAGTGGGTCGAGAGCGCGGGCCTGGTAAAGTTCGACTTCCTGGGCCTGAAGACCCTGACGGTGCTGGACCGGGCGGTGAAGCACCTGAAGAAGCGCGGCATGGAGGTCGATTTGGGCCGCCTGTCGTTCGACGACGCCAAGAGTTACGAGCTGCTCGCCTCGGGCCAGACGGTCGGGGTGTTCCAGCTCGAAAGCCAGGGCATGCGCGACACTCTGCGCAAGATGCGCTGCAGCTCGATCGAGGAGATCACCGCGCTGATCTCGCTGTATCGACCGGGCCCGATGGACAACATCGATACCTTCGTCGACTGCAAGTTCGGCCGCAAACCCGTCGACACCCTGCACCCGTCGCTGGAGACGGTGCTGAAGGAGACCTACGGCGTCATCGTCTACCAGGAACAGGTGATGCAGATCGCCCAGATCCTGGCGGGCTACAGCCTGGGCGAGGCCGACCTTCTGCGCCGGGCCATGGGCAAGAAGAAGAAGGAGGAGATGGATCTCCAGAAGATCCGTTTCGTCTCCGGCGCCAAGGAAAAAGGTGTCCCCGAGGAGCAATCGGGCTCGATCTTCGAACTGGTGGCCAAGTTCGCCGGCTATGGTTTCAACAAGTCGCACGCCGCCGCCTACGCCTTCATCTCGTACCAGACGGCCTGGTTGAAGGCGAACACGCCGGTCGAGTTCTTCGCCGCGTCGATGAGCCTGGACTTGTCGAACACCGACAAGCTGGCCGTCTTCCATCAGGACGCCCGCCGGTTTGGCGTGACGGTGCGCGCTCCGGACGTCAATGTCTCCGGCGCCGACTTCGAAGTCGAGAACGGCGAGGTGCTGTACGCCCTGGGCGCCATCCGCAACGTCGGTCTAGAGGCCATGAAGCACCTGGTGGCGATCCGCGAAGAGGGCGGGCCGTTCCGCGACATCTTCGACTTCGTCGAGCGCATCGACCCCAAGCAGGTCAACAAGCGCGCCATCGAAAACCTGGCCCGGGCCGGGGCCTTCGACCAGATCCATAAGAACCGCGCCCAGATCGTGGCCTCGGCCGACGTTCTGACAGCCCACGCCCAGAGCTGCCATGCCGATCGCCAGGGCGGGCAGGGCGGCCTGTTCGGTTCCGATCCGGGCGCGGGCCGTCCGCGCTTGGCCAAGACCGAGAACTGGAACCAGGTCGATCTGTTGGACGAGGAATTGTCGGCGGTCGGCTTCTACCTGACCGGCCACCCGCTCGAGGACATGGTCGGCATGCTGCGCCGCCGGCGCACGGTGATGCTGGCCGAGGCCATGGTCCAGGCGGAAGCGGGCATGGAGGCGTTCCGCATGTGCGGCGTCGTCCGCCGCCGCCAGGAGCGCGCTTCGCAGAGCGGCGAGAAATTCGCCTTCGTCTCGCTGTCGGACCCGACCGGCGAGTACGAGGTGCTGTTCCCGCCGGAATCGCTGCGCAAGTGTCGTGACGTTCTGGAACCTGGGAAGGCCGTGGCCATCAAGGTCCGCGCCAAGGCCCGCGACGGCGAGGTGCGCTTCTTCGGCGACGACGCCGAGCCGATCGAGAAGGCCATCGAGAACGTCGTGGCCGGCCTGCGGGTGCATCTGTCGCCCAGCGCCGCCGAGATCGACGCACTGAAGCGGCGCCTCGAGCCAGCCCAGGCCCAGAAGGGCGGGGAGGTGACCTTCGTCGCCGCGATCGCCGGCGGTCGTGAGATCGAATTGCGTCTGCCAGGCCGCTACACGCTCGACGCCGCCCTGCGCGGGGCCTTGAAGACCGCGCCGGGCGTGGCGCTGCTAGAGGATGTGTAGGAATATATTCCTATGATGGCACCTTGAAATGGCCATCGGCCGGGCGCCGGCATTGGTTGAAGAGAGCCCTCCGCGGGCCGCGATGGGAGAGAGACGATGGCCAATCATGAAGGCGGATGCCAGTGCGGGCGCGTCCGCTATGCGGTCGACATCGACCTCGACAACCTGATCACCTGCAACTGCTCGCGCTGCGGCAAGCTGGGGTCGATCCTGGGCTTCGCGGGCGCCGACGCCTTCGACCTGCAACGGGGCGAGGACGCCCTGACCGAGTACCAGTTCAACACCCACAAGATCTCGCACTTCTTCTGCGCGACCTGCGGCATCCAGTCTTTCGGGCGTGGCGTCGCGCCGAACGGGCAGGCGATGGTGGCGATCAATGTTCGCTGCCTGGACGACGTGGATGTCTTCGCGCTCCAGCCGAAGCAGGTCGACGGCAAATCGTTCTGAGGGATTGAGGCCGGTATAGGTCTGGCTATCAGTGGATGGCGGAGGACTGTGCGTAGGCTCGCCTCGGCTCATATCAGGATGAGGACAGCAAAGCCCTGACACCTCTTCTAAGGAGCGCTCTCCTGAGCGCGTCTCCAAGAACGCACCGAGCAAACCTCTGATTGGGATCGAAGATGGCCCGACGCTGCCGAGATATCCCAGATCGGTCGCCCAAGCTGTCCACCTCACCACGCCGCCGCGCGGCCGTTGGCCAGGCCCGCCCGGAATAGCCGACGTTCGGCGGCCTTGCCGCCCTTGACGATGACCGGCTTCTCGGCGCCGCGCAGCAGCGGCAAGTCGTCGAGACTGTCGGTATAGGCGTAGGTCCAGCGCGCGCCGTGGCCAGCCTCGGCCAGGGCCTGGCATTTGCGCTGGTTGCGGCAATGGACATCAGCGACCCAGCCGCCGCCGCGGTGCTTCAACGACGTGCCCAACACTTCGATCTGATGGCCGAGCGGCCCGATCAGCGCCTCGGCGAGGAGGGCGGGAGCGGCCGTGACGACGACAACGCGGTCGCCGCTCTCTAGGTGCTCGCGCAAGGTGGCGAGACCGCCGACCCGCCAGGCCAGGGCGCTCTGGCCGTCACGAAAGGCTTGACTGAACCGGGCGCATGACTCGCGAAGGCCGCGCTCGCAGAGGCCGACGGTGGCGATCCATAGCAGAATCGAGGCTCCGGCGCGGCGAGTGCGTGGGATCGCGACCATCGGGCATGCGATCGGCGCGACGGCTAGAAACGCCAGGGCGCGGAGCGGGGAGCGGCGGACGCGGTCCCAGAGCCACAAGGCCGTGGAATCGCCGTCCAACAGAGTTCCGTCCAGGTCGAACACGGCGAGCATGGCCAGGATCTCCGGCCCGCCTTCGAGCGCGAAGGCGAGGGCATTGGGCCACGCCAATGTGTAGATCCGGCGAAGCCCGCCTCAATCTCCTGTGGAGAGATGGCGGTATTTCGACGCCGATGCGGCGCGATCGGGCCGCTTCGCGCGACGCCGCCGCCGAGAAACCGTCCGGAGGCGGTCGACGCGTGCGCGCCGACGCTCAAATGCGGTCAGGGCTTGCTTTTTGTTCCGTCAGGGCCTATCTGCGCGCCCATTCCACACGTGGACGTTCGGTTGCGACCGGGGAGACATCCCGGCGTCGCCGTTCCGGTCCCGCTCCAGAATGGTCTGGAACGGGGGTGTCCGCGGAGGTTCAACCGGAAAAAGGATCAAGGCCCGATGGCTCTTCCCGAATTCTCCATGCGTCAGCTCCTGGAAGCCGGCGCCCACTTCGGCCACCAGACGCACCGCTGGAACCCGAAGATGGACCGCTACATCTTCGGTTCGCGCTCGAACATCCACATCATCGACCTGTCGCAGTCGATCCCGCTGCTGCACCAGGCTCTGGTGAAGGTTCGTGAAGTCGCCGCCGCCGGCGGCCGCGTGCTGTTCGTCGGCACCAAGCGCCAGGCCAGCGACCCGGTCGCCACGGCCGCCAAGCGCTGCGCCCAGTACTATGTGAACCACCGCTGGCTCGGCGGCACCCTGACCAACTGGCGCACCGTCTCGGGCTCGATCGCCCGCCTGCGCGAGCTGGAAGGCGTTCTGGCCGGCGAAGGCCAAGGCCGTTCCAAGAAGGAACTGCTGCAGCTGACCCGCGAGCGTGACAAGCTTGAACTGTCGCTGGGCGGCATCAAGGACATGGGCGGCATCCCCGACATCATGTTCGTGATCGACACCAACAAGGAAGCGATCGCGATCCTGGAAGCGCGCAAGCTGAACATCCCGGTCGTCGCCATCCTCGACACGAACTGCGATCCGGACGGCATCACCTACCCGATCCCGGGTAACGACGACGCCGCCCGCGCCCTGCAGCTGTACTGCGACCTGATCGCCGACGCCGTTCTCGACGGTCTGGCCGCTGGCCAAGCCGGCTCGGGCGTCGACCTGGGCGCCGCCGTGAACCCGACCGAGCCGGCCCTGGCTCGCGCGCTGGCGCCGGAACCGACCCCGGAAGCGGTTGTCGAAGCCGCCCCGGAAGCCGCTGTCGAGGCTGCTCCGGAAGCCGCTGAAGTTGCTCCGGAATCGGCCGAAGGCTGATTTCCCACGTGTCTTACGTCCCGTTCGATCGGGACGCGGGACCGTCGCGACCCTGACATGCGACCGGGCTAGAAGCCCGGTCGCTACTCGTATGAATATGGCGGGCTGCGAAGCCCGGTCGCTAACCGTTTGAATCTGGAGATTTCCCATGGCTGAGATCACGGCTGCGCTGGTCAAGGAACTGCGCGAAAAGTCCGGCGTCGGCATGATGGACTGCAAGAAGGCGCTGCAAGAAAACGCGGGCGACATCGACGCGTCCATCGACTGGCTGCGCGCCAAGGGCCTGTCCAAGGCCGCCAAGAAGGCTGACCGCGTCGCCGCCGAAGGCCTCGTGGGCATCGCCGTCCGCAACGACGGCGCCGGCATGACCGCCGCCGCTGTCGAAGTGAACGCCGAAACCGACTTCCTGGGCCGCAACGAGCTGTTCCAGAATGCCGTCCGCAAGATCGCGGCCGTCGGCCTGGACGCCGAGGGCGTCGACGCCATCAACACCGGCAAGACCTCCGACGGCGAAGTCGTGTCGGACGTGCTGACCAACCTGATCGCCACCATCGGCGAGAACATGGTCCTGCGTCGCTCGGCGCGCTTCAGCGTCGCCACCGGCGCCGTCGCGACCTATATCCACAACGCCACCGCGCCGGACCTCGGCCGCATCGGCGTGCTGGTGGCCATCGAAGGCGCCGGCGACCAAGCCAAGATCCTGGAGCTGGGCCGCAAGATCGCCATGCACGTCGCCGCGACCTCGCCGCTGTCGTTGTCGCCGGATGATCTGGACCAGGCCGCGATCGAAAAGGAACGCGCCATCTTCACCGAACAGGCGCTGGAATCGGGCAAGCCCGCGGCCGTCGTCGAGAAAATGGTCGAAGGCCGGATCCGCAAGTTCCTGGAAGAAGTCGTGCTGCTGAAGCAAGCCTTCGTCATGAACCCGGACCAGACCGTTGAACAGCTGGTCGCCGAGACGGGCAAGGAACTGGGCTCGACCCTGACCGTGAAGGGCTTCGTGCGCCTGGGTCTGGGCGAAGGCGTGGAAAAGGCTCCGGCCGGCGATTTCGCCGCTGAAGTCGCCGCCATGGCCGGTCAAGCCTAAGGCCGGAACCCGAGGCCCTCGGGCCTTGGTCAGACAATCAGGGCGCGGCGCGTCTAGACGCGCGCCGCGCCCTTTTTGCGCCTGCCACGCGGCTCTCGAGCCCCGGTTGGCAAAACACGTCCCACTTCTGTAGAACGCACGTAATGTGCGTGCCGACGACTCAGGAATAGCGGTCCCATGTCCGATACCAGCGCACCCCAGAAATATCGCCGCATCCTGTTGAAAGTGTCGGGCGAGGTCCTGATGGGCGACACGCCCTACGGCATCGACACCAACACCGTGCAATCGGTCGCCGACGACGTGGCCGAGATCGTCAAGTCCGGCGTAGAGCTGTGCCTGGTGATCGGCGGCGGCAACATCTTCCGCGGCATGGCTGGCGCGGCCAAGGGCATGGAGCGCTCCAGCGCCGACTACATGGGCATGCTGGCGACCGTGATGAACGCCCTGGCCATGCAGGACGCCTTGGAGCGCATCGGCGTCGAGACCCGCGTGCAGTCGGCGATTCCGATGGCCACGGTCTGCGAGCCCTACATCCGCCGCCGCGCCCAGCGTCACCTCGAGAAGGGCCGGGTCGTGATCTTCGCCGCCGGCACCGGCAACCCGTTCTTCACCACTGACACCGCCGCGGCCCTGCGCGCGGCCGAGATGCAATGCGACGCCCTGTTCAAGGGCACCAGCGTCGACGGCGTCTACACGGCCGATCCGAAGAAGGATCCGTCGGCCCAGCGCTATGACCGCCTGACCTATATGGACGTCCTGGCCAAGGACCTGCGGGTCATGGACGCTTCGGCCGTGGCGCTGATGCGCGACAGCAACATTCCGATCGTGGTCTTCTCGATCAAGGGGCGCGGCAATCTGCTGACCGTCCTGCGAGGCGAGGGGACCCACACCGTGGTCGCCGAAGACCGCGCCGCCTAAAGCTCAAGACTAGCGAGGAGAGCCCATCATGGCCGCCGCCGAAAAACCCGTCCTGTCGCGCTACCGCGATCGCATGGACAAGGCCGTCGCCGCTCTGAAGGAAGAGTTCGGCAGCCTGCGCACAGGCCGCGCGTCGGCTAGCCTGCTCGACCAGGTGATGGTCGAGGCCTATGGCTCGACCACGCCGCTGAACGCGGTGGCCTCGGTCAGCGTGCCCGAGCCACGCCAGATCAATGTCAGCGTCTGGGACCGGGGCGTCGTCGTCTCGGTCGAGAAGGCGATCCGGGCGTCGGGCCTGGGCCTGAACCCGGTCGTCGAAGGCCAAAATCTGCGCATTCCGATCCCGCCGCTGACCGAGGAGCGCCGCAAGGATCTCTCCAAGATCGCCGGCAAATACGCCGAGCAGCAGAAGATCGCGGTCCGCAACGTCCGTCGCGACGCCAATGACGACCTGAAGAAGGCCGAGAAGGACGGCGCCATCGCCGAGGACGAGCGCAAGAAGATGGAAGCCGAGGTCCAGAAGATGACCGACGACGCCATCAAGCGGGTCGACGAGGCCTTGAAAATCAAAGAACAAGAGATCATGCAGGTCTAATCGCCTTCCCGGGAGTTAGTGGGGAGGCGACGAGGGAAGGTTGAAGCGAATGCCGGCGACCACCGGTCTGCAGAACGTTTCGGAACGCGCCGGGGGCGATGCGTCCGATCAACGTCTGCACGTGGCCATTATCATGGATGGCAACGGCCGCTGGGCGAAGCAGCGGGGGATGCCGCGCGTCTTGGGCCATCGCGCCGGGGTCAATGCGCTCAAGCGCACCGTCGAGGGCGCCCAGAGCCAGAACGTCGGCGTGCTGACGGTCTTCGGCTTCTCCACCGAGAACTGGCGCCGTCCGGCGCACGAGGTCTCCGAGCTGATGAGCCTTCTGAAGGCCTACGTCGAATCGGACCTCGAGCGCTTGGCCAAGGCCGGGGTGCGCGTGCGCATCATCGGCCGCCGCTCGGGTCTGTCGGCCGATATCGCCGAAGTGATCGAGCGGGCCGAGCGCCGCACCGAGAAGAACACCGAGTTCACGCTGCAGGTGGCGTTCAACTACGGCGGCCAGGCCGACATCACCGATGCGGCGCGCGCCTTCGCCGAGAAGGTTCAACGCGGCGAGGCCCAGCCGTCGGACCTGACCGAGGAGACGTTCGAGCGATTCCTGTCGACCGCCGCGGCTCCGCCGCCGGACCTGATCGTGCGCACCAGCGGCGAGCGCCGCATCTCGAATTTCCTGCTGTGGGACTGCGCCTACGCCGAACTGGTGTTCCAGGACGTGCTGTGGCCCGACTACGGCCCCGAGGCGCTGGCCGCGGCCATCGCCGACTATCGCCGGCGGGATCGACGGTATGGAGGAATCGCGGCCGATGACGTCGCCGTCGCCGGCTAAGCGCTTCAACTGGGGCAACCTTCGAATGCGTGTGGTCTCGGCCACCGTGCTCGTGCCTACGGTCGTGGCCGCCGTCTGGCTGGGCGGCTACTGGTTCCTGGCCCTGGCCCTGGTCTGCGTGGCCCTTCTGGCCCGCGAATGGGGCAAGATCAGCGCGCCCAAGGCGCCCCGCGCGGTCGGCGGCGTGGTCGGCGTCTTCTGCGCCCTCGCGGTGCTGGCCGGGTTCCTGCATCACTTCTTCATCGCCTGGAGCGTGGTCCTGGCCGGTGCTTTCCTGGCGGGCCTGATCGCGCGCGGTGCGGTCGAACGCCGGGCCGACGCGGCCTACGGCGTCGTCTATATCGCCCCCGCCGTCATCGCGATGGTCTGGGTCCGCTCCCTGGAGTTCGGTCTGCGCTGGACACTGCTGCTGTTTGTCGTGACCTGGTTCGCCGACATCTTCGCCTATGTGGTCGGCAGCCTGCTGAAGGGGCCCAAACTCTGGCCGCAGATTTCGCCCAACAAGACCTGGTCCGGCTTCATCGGCGGCCTGGTGGCCGCGATGATCGGCGCGGTCATGGTCTCCGAGCTGGGCAATCTGCGGCTCGTCTGGCCGGCCGCGGCCTTGATCGGCCTGCTGGGCGGCTTGGCCACCATGGCCGGCGACCTGTGGGAATCGATCCTCAAGCGCCGGTTCGGCGTCAAGGATAGCGGCGACATCATCCCCGGCCATGGCGGCGTGCTGGATCGCGTCGACGGCCTGATGTTCGCGGCGATCGTGGTCGCGGCCATCCGACTGATCGACCATTGGGGCTGGAACCATTGACCTTCCCCCGCAAGGTGGTGGTGTTGGGTTCGACCGGATCGATCGGCCTCTCGACCCTGAGCCTCTTCGAGGAATCCGGCGCGCCGGTTGAGATCCTGGCCCTGACGGCCGGGCGTAACGTCGAACGTCTGATTGAGCAGGCCACGCGCTGGCGGCCTGAGGTCGCGGTGATCGAGGACGAGACGAAGCTCCAACAGCTAAAGGACGGCCTGGCTGGAACCGGTGTGCGCGCCGCGGCCGGTGCGGCCGCGGTCGCCGAAGCCGCCGCCATGGGCGCGGATTGGGTGATGTCAGCCATCGTCGGCGCGGCGGGCCTGGCCCCCACCGTGGCGGCCGCCCGCACCGGCGCGACCATCGCCCTGGCCAACAAGGAAAGCTTGGTTTGCGCCGGGCCGGCGCTGCTGGCCATCGCCAAGACCGCCGGCGGCTCGATCATTCCAGTCGATTCAGAGCATTCGGCGATCTTCCAGGTGCTGCAGCCGGACTGCGCCCATCGCGTGGCTCGTCTGATCCTGACGGCCTCGGGCGGTCCGTTCCGCACCTGGGACAAGGCCGCCATGGCGGCCGCGACCCCAGAACAGGCGATCGCCCATCCCAACTGGTCGATGGGCGCCAAGATTTCGGTCGATTCCGCGACGATGATGAACAAGGGGCTCGAGATGATCGAGGCTTCCTACCTGTTCGGAACCCCGGAAGACCGCGTCGACGTCGTGATTCATCCCCAGTCCGTGATTCATAGCCTGGTGGAGTACGCCGATGGTTCAACCCTGGCCCAGCTGGGCCCGCCGGATATGCGCAGCCCTATCGCTTGCGCGTTCGCGTGGCCCGACCGTCTGCCGTGGCCAGCGCCCCGTCTGGATCTGGCCGCCTACGGCCAGCTGACCTTCGAATCGCCTGACCTCGAACGCTTCCCGTCGATCGACATCGCCCGCGAGGCGCTGCGCCTGGCTGGAGGCGCGCCAGCGGCCATGAACGCCGCCAACGAGGTCGCCGTCGCTGCTTTCCTTGACCGGCGGATTGGCTTTCTCGATATTGCCGCCTCGGTGGCGGGGACCCTAGAGCGTATGAATAGTCTTGGCAGCCTCTCCGGTACTGGCAGCGACGCTGTCGACAACGCGATGATGATCGACGCCAGCGCTCGCCGTATTGCGGCCGAGGTTGTCGCGCAAAAGCATCGCCGGCTCTGATCCGGGGGACCCGGCCACCTAATGACCGACGTGTTGATCATCATCCTTTCCACGGTCTTCGTGCTGTCCGTCGTGGTCACCATCCACGAGCTGGGACACTACTGGGCCGCCCGCGCCTGCGGCGTGGCCATCGACTGCTTCTCGCTGGGTTTCGGCCCGCCTCTGCTGTCCTGGCGCGACAAGCACGGCGTCGAATGGCGCATCGCCTCGATCCCGCTGGGCGGCTATGTCCGCTTCCTCGGCGACGAGAACGCCGCCAGCGTGCCTGACCAGGACAATCTGGAGGCCATGCGCGCCTCGATCGTGGCGCGGGAAGGCGAGGGGGCGCAGGCCCGCTATTTCCATTTCAAGCCGGTCTGGCAGCGCGCGATCATCGCCGCGGCGGGTCCGGTGTCGAACTTCATCCTGGCCATCCTGATCATGGCCGTCTTCCTGGTCACGATCGGTACGCCGCGCTCGACCCCCGTCGTCACCAGCGTCGAACGCGGGAGCGCCGCCGAGGCGGCCGGCTTCAAGATCGGCGACACGATCCTGAAGGCCGACAGCCGCAAGATCGACAGCTTCCAGACCCTTCAAAACTACATCGGCCTGCGCGCCAATCTGGCGGTCGATTTCACCGTCAAGCGCGACGGGCGCGAGGTTCATCTGAACGCGACACCGCGTCTGATCGAGACCACGGACCGCTTCTCGGGTCGCACCAAGGTCAGCCGTCTGGGCATCGGCAATGCCGGAATGACCCATCTGAAGCGCTCGACCGTGCTCGGGGCCATTCCCGACGCGACCGTCGAGGTCTGGGGCATGATCAAGACGATCGGCTTCTATCTGGGTCGCCTGGTCACCGGCCAACTGCCCGCCGACCAGATCAGCGGCCTGATCGGCATCGGCCACACCGCCGGCGCGGTGACCAAGGCCAGCGCCGAGGGCGCGCCCAACGTCGCCACCATGGCGCTGCGGGTCTTCGTCTCGTCCATGCTGCTGATCGCCAGCCTGTCGGTCAGCATCGGTTTCATGAATCTGCTGCCGATTCCGGTCCTCGATGGCGGACATCTGCTGATGTACGCCTACGAAGCCGTGGCCAAGCGGCCTCTACGGGCGGATTTCCAGGCGGCCGGGTTCCGCGCGGGGCTTGCCTTGATCCTGGGTTTCATGCTGTTCGCGGCGTGGAACGACCTTAACCGCTACGACGTGTTCAAATTCATCGGCGGCCTGTTCACGTGAACGCCCGCCCTCCGTCCATGATTGGTCACATGAACAAACTTCGCGCCCACAGCGCCGCGTTCGCCACCGGTGTGGCGCTACTCCTCGGCTCGACGGCCCTGACGGCCCCGCAGCAGGCGTTCGCCCAGGCCGCCCAGTCGGTTCAGGTGCAGCGCATCGTCGTGCAGGGCAACGAGCGTATCGAGCAGGGCACGGTGCTGTCGTATCTGCCGATCCAGCCGGGCGACACCGTCGATTCCCAGCGCCTCGACCTAGCGCTGAAGACCCTGGCTCGCACGGACCTGTTCGCCGACGTGAAGATCGAGATGCAGGGCGGCGATCTGATCGTGAAGGTCGTCGAGAACCCGATCATCAACCAGGTGGTCTTCGAGGGGAATTCGTCCCTGAAGGAAGACAAGCTGAAGGACGAAGTCCAGATCCGTCCGCGCGGGATCTTCACCCGCGCCAAGGTCCAGGCCGACGTCCAGCGCATCATTGAACTTTATCGCCGTTCGGGCCGCATTTCGGCGACCGTGACGCCCAAGGTGGTCGAGCTGCCGCAGAAGCGCGTCGACCTGGTGTTCGAAATCAGTGAAGGCCCGAAGAGCGGCGTACTGGGGATCAACTTCCTCGGCAACAGTGAGTACTCGGACAACGACCTGCGCGACGTGGTCGTGACCAAGGAAAGTCACTGGTACAAGATCCTGACCAGCAACGACAACTACGACCCCGACCGGATCGAGTACGACCGCGAACAGCTGCGCAAGTTCTACCGCAACCGCGGCTATTTCGACTTCCGCGTCGTTTCGTCGGTGGCCGAACTGGCGCCCGACAAGAACGGCTTCGCCGTCACCTACACCCTCGACGAGGGCCCGAAGTACAAGTTCGGCAAGGTCACCGTCGAAACCGAACTGAAGAAGCTGGACGGCAACCTGCTGGCCCAGATCCTGCCGATCCGCACCGGTCAGCTCTACGAGGACGAGCGCATCGAGCAGGCCACCGACGCCCTGACCTTCGCGGCGGGCGCGGCCGGCTTCGCCTTCGTGGACGTGGTGCCGCGCTATGTGCCCAACCGCGAGACAAAGACCGTCGACGTCGTGTTCAAGGTCCGCGAAGGGCCGCGCGTCTATGTCGACCGCATCGACATCGTCGGCAACACCCGCACCCTGGACTACGTGCTGCGTCGCGAATTGGAAGTCGCCGAGGGCGACGCCTACAACCGCGTGCTGGTCGACCGCTCGAAGAACAACATCCGTCGCCTCGGCTTCTTCAAGGAAGTCGACATCGAGGACACTCCGGGCTCGGCCCCGGATCGCACCAGCCTGAAGGTCAAGGTCGAGGAGCAGCCGACCGGCGAACTCTCGTTCAGCGCCGGCTACAGCTCGGTCGACAAGCTGGTGCTGGACGTCGGCATTACCGAACGCAACTTCCGGGGACGCGGCCAGAACCTGCGCGCCCGCGCCTCGGTCGGTTCGCTGCGTCAGCAGATCGATTTCGGGTTCAGCGAGCCGCGCTTCCTGGGGCGTAACCTGGTGGCGGGCCTCAACCTGTACACCTTCCGCTACGACCTGTCGGACTACGCGGCCTACGACACCAAGTCGGTCGGCGGCGACGTGCGCTTCGGCTTCCCGCTGACTAACGACTCGTCGATGAGCCTGCGCTACACGATCCGCCAGGATGACGTCAGCGTCGCCGACAGCCTCTGCGCAAGCGGTTCGGTCTCGCAGATCCTCTGCCTTCAGCGCGGCGCGTACATCACCTCGATGATCGGCTACGGCCTGCGCATCGACAAGCGGAACGACCCGATCAACCCGACCCGCGGCTGGTTCGCCGATCTGAACCAGGACCTGGCCGGCCTGGGCGGCGACGTGAAGTACCTGAAGACCGAGGCCGACGCCGGCTGGTACTACGGCTTCACCAAAGACCTTGTATTCAGCGCCACCGGTTCGTTCGGCTATATCGAGGGCTGGGGCGGCGACAACGTCCGCATCAACGACCGCTTCTATCGCGGCGGCACCTCGTTCCGCGGCTTCGAGATCGCCGGTATCGGTCCGCGCGACATCTCGAGCACGAACAACTCGATGGGCGCCAAGCTCTACGCCATCAGCACCTTCGAGCTGACCGTTCCGACCTTCCTGCCCGAGCAGTACGGCATCAAAGCCGCCCTGTTCAGCGACGTGGGCACGGCCGGTCTGCTGGATGATGTGGATCGTCAGAAGTCGCCTGGCGTCTTCGATCCGAACATCAAGGACAACCTCGGCCTACGTGCGACGGCCGGTATCTCGATCGACTGGAAGTCCCCCATGGGCCCCATCCGATTCGATATCAGCCGCATTTTGGCCAAGGAAAGCTACGACCGAACCGAAACGTTCCGGTTCTCCACCTCCACAAGGTTCCAATAAACATGTCCAAGTTCCTGTCCGCGGCCGCGTCCAGCGTCGTCGCTCTCGCCATCGCGACCAGCGCCTCGGCCCAGACCGCTCCCGCGGCGCCGGCCGCTCCGGCCGTCACCCATGGTCCGGCGCTGCCGGGCGTCTGCATCTTCTCGAGCCCGCGCGCCGTCGCCAGCTCGCAGGTGGGCAAGGCCGTCGACGCGCGCCTGAAGACCATCATCCAGCAGGTCAACGCCGAGCTGACCGCCGAGCGCACCGGCCTCGACAACGAAGCCAAGGCCCTCGACGCCAAGAAGGCGACCTTGGCTCAGGACGCCCTGGAGCAACAGGCCAGCGCTCTGCAGGTCAAGGCCAACGCCTGGCAGCGCAAAGGCCAGCTGCGCCAGAAGGAAGTGGAAGCGACCGAGCAAAAGGCGCTGGCGCGCGTCTATCAGGAGCTCGATACGCCGATCAAGCAGGTCTACCAGGCCCAGAAGTGCAGCATCCTGTTCGACCGTGAATCGGTGATGCTGGCCAACCCGTCGATGGACATCACCGACGCCGTGGTCACCGCGCTCGACGGCCGCATCAAGACCCTGACCTTCGACCGCGAACGCCTCGACCAGCAGGTCCCGGGCGCCGCGGCTCTGCAACCGACCAATAAGTAAGCGAATCGTCTCCTTTGGGCTTACCTAAGGGAACGTTATCGCCGTGAGGAGCCATGCCGGACCCGCGTTTCTTTGACAGCCCGGGTCCGGCGTCGCTTTCCGAGCTGGCCCGGGCCGGCGCCGCCGAACTGGCGGACGCGGCCTGGGGCGACCGCCTGATCGTCCGCGCCGCGCCGCTCGACACGGCCGACGCCGAGGCGGTGACCTTCTTTTCCGACGCCAAGCGCAAGGACGCCGCCGCGGCCACCAAGGCCGGGGCCTGTTTCGTGCGCCCGGAGCATCGTGACTTCCTGCCGTCCGGCTGCGCGGCCCTGGTGACCAAACACCCGCAGGCGGCCTGGGCCGCCGCGGCTAATTGTCTGCACGCGCCACGGCGTCACGATCCATCCGCGCCAGCTGTGCATCCGCGGGCCGAGCTCGAGGACGGCGTGCTGCTGGGGCCCAATGTGACGATCGGCCAAGGCGCGCGGATCGGGCGGGGCACGCGGATCGGCCCTGGTGCTGTCATCGGCCCGGGCGTGCTGATCGGTAGGGATTGCGTGATCGGTCCCAACGCCGTGATCGGCTTCGCCCTGCTGGGGGATCGGGTGTCGATCTCGGCCGGCGCGGTGCTGGGTGAAGCGGGCTTCGGCGCGGCCGCTGGTCCGCGCGGCATGGTCGACTTGCCGCAGCTGGGCCGGGTGGTGATCCAGGACAACGTCACGATCGGCGCCAACAGCTGCGTCGACCGAGGCGCCTTCGCCGACACGACGGTCGGCGAGAACACCAAGATCGACAACCTCGTGCATGTCGCGCACAACGTCCGTGTGGGACGCAATTGCGTACTAGCGGCCTATACCGGGCTATCGGGTAGCACGATCGTCGGCGACGGCGTCGCGTTTGGCGGCAAGGCCGGCGTCGCCGACCACTTGAACATCGGCTCGGGCGCGAGCATCGGGGCCGCCGCCTCGGTGTTCAAGGACGTGCCGGAAGGTGAAACTTGGACGGGCTTTCCGGCGCGACCGCTCAAGCGGTGGCTCCGGGAGACCGCATGGCTGTCGCGCATGGCGGGCGGCCGAAGGACGAGGGGCTGAGTATGGGCCAGAACACCGAGCAAGCGGTGCGGACCGATATCGACATCGCGGAGATCCTGGCGCGCATTCCGCACCGCTATCCGTTCCTGCTGGTCGACCGGGCCGAGGCCTACGAACCGCACAAGTCGATTGTCGGCATCAAGTGCGTGACTATCAACGAACCCTTCTTCCAGGGGCACTTTCCGGGCAATCCGGTGATGCCTGGCGTACTGATCATCGAAGCCCTGGCCCAGACGGGCGCGGTGCTGATGAGCAAGTCGCTGGAGGTCGATACCGAAGGCAAGACCATCTTCTTCATGTCGGTCGACAATGCCCGCTTCCGCAATCCGGTGCGTCCCGGCGACGTGATCCGGATGGAGGTCGAGGTGGTCCGCGCGCGCTCGTCGATCTTCAAGTTCAAGGGCGTGGCCAAGGTCGGCGACAAGGTGGCGGCCGAAGCCGAGTTCGCGGCCATGGTGGTCGAGACAGGCCCCAAGGCATGACGATCCACCCCACCGCCATCGTCGCGCCCGAGGCCAAGATCGCTTCGGACGTCGAGATCGGGCCCTACAGCATCGTCGGCCCCGACGTGACCCTGTCGGCCGGCGTCCGCCTGCTGTCGCACGTCGTTATCGAAGGCGCGACGACGCTGGGCGAAGGCTGCGTCGTCCATCCGTTCGCCAATCTGGGCGGCCCACCACAGCACCTGGGCCACAAGGGCGAGCGTACCGAGCTGCTGATCGGCCCGCGCAACATCATCCGCGAGCACGTGACGATGCACACGGGCACGGCCTCGGGCAAGGGCGTGACCACGATCGGCTCCGACGGCCTCTACATGGTCGGCTCGCATGTGGCCCACGACTGTTCGGTCGGCGACTTCGTGGTGCTGGCCAAGGGCGCCACCCTGGGCGGCCACGTGGCCATCGGCGACTATGTATTCATGGGAGGACTGGCCGCCGCGCACCAGTTCTCGCGCATCGGCCGCTACAGCTTCATCGGCGGCCTGGCCGCCGTGACCAAGGACGTCATCCCCTACGGCTCGGTCTGGGGCAATCACGCCCACCTCGAGGGCCTGAACCTGGTCGGCCTCAAGCGTCGGGGCTTCTCGCGCGAGACGATCAACGCCCTACGCGCGGCCTATCGCCTGATGTTCGCCGACGAAGGCACTTTCCAGGAGCGTCTCGACGACGTGGCCGAGATCCACGCGGGCAATCCCGAGGTGATGGAGATCGTCGACTTCATCCGCGCCGACGCCAACCGTCCGCTTTGCCTGCCCGAGCGCGAGGTCTAGGCTCATCCGATGCGTAAGCTTGGTCTGATCGCTGGCGGCGGCGCGCTTCCCGTCGAGCTGGCGGCCCATTGCGAGGCCGCTGGGCGGGCCTTTTCGGTCATGCGTCTGCGCGGCTTCGCCGACCCGGCTCTGAGCCGCTATCCGGGCCAGGAGCTCGGCCTCGGCGAGTTCGGCAAGGTGTTCAAGGCCCTGCAGGCCGAAGGCTGCCAGGTCGTCTGTTTCGCCGGCAACGTCAAGCGGCCAGACTTTTCCGCCCTGATGCCGGACGCCCGGGGCCTGAAGGTGCTGCCAGGCCTGATCGTCGCCGCGCGCAAAGGTGACGACGCCCTGCTGCGCCGCGTGCTGGACGAGTTCGAAAAGGAAGGCTTCGAGATCGAGGGCGCTCACGAGGTGATGGGCGAGATGACCCTGCCGCTGGGGCGCCTGGGCAAGCTGACACCGCGCCCCGAGCACATGGTCGACATCGACAAGGCCTTGTTGGTGGCGCGCGAGATCGGCCGGCTGGATGTGGGGCAGGGCGCCGTGGTCTGCGATGGCCTGGTCCTGGCCGTGGAGGCCCAGGAAGGCACCGACGCCATGCTGCGCCGGGTCGCGGAGCTTCCTCAAGCGATCCGGGGCTCGGCCGAGCGTCCCAAGGGCGTGCTGGCCAAGGCCCCCAAGCCGATCCAGGAGACCAGGGTTGACCTGCCGACCATCGGCGTGGCGACCATCCAGCGCGCCGCCCGCGCGGGCCTGGCCGGCGTGGTGGGCGAGGTTGGCCGCCTGCTGGTCGTCGACCGCGAGGCGGTGATCGCCTGCGCCGACGACCTTGGCCTCTTCGTGCTGGGGGTCGATCCGCAGGGGCGGTCCTAGTGCCCCCGCTCAAAGTCATGCTGGTGGCCGCCGAGGCCTCTGGCGACGCGCTCGGCGCAGGCTTGGCCAAGGCGCTGCGGGCGCGGCTGGGCGACAAGGTCGTCTTCGTGGGCGTCGGCGGGGCCAAGATGGCCGAGCAGGGGGTGGAGAGCCCCTTCGATATCGCCCAGCTGTCGATCCTGGGCATCGTGGAGAGCCTGAAGGCCTATCCGAGGGCCATGGCTCGGCTTAAGGACACCCTGGCCCTGGCGGCCCGGGAAAAGCCCGACGTGGCCGTGCTGATCGACAGCTGGGGCTTTAACATCCGCCTGGCCCACGCTCTGCGCAAGCTTGACCCCAAGCTGCCGCTGGTGAAGTACGTCGCGCCCCAGGTCTGGGCCTATCGCGAGGGCCGCGCGCGCAGCTTGGCCAAGGCCGTCGATCTGCTGCTGTCGATCCAGCCGATGGACAAGCCGTATTTCGACGCCGCGGGTCTCGATAGCGTCTTCGTCGGCAACTCCGCCCTGGCCAAGCGCTTCGACCACGCCGACGGCGCCCGATTGCGCGCGGCGATCGGAGCCTCGGCCAGCGACCCGATCCTGCTCGTCCTGCCTGGCAGTCGGCCATCCGAGATCGAGCGGGTCATGCCGGCCTTCGAGGACGCGGTGCGCCGCCTGAAGGCCGACCGGCCCGACCTCGTGATCGTCGTCCCGGCCGCCTACACGGTGGCCGAGGCCGTGAAGGCGCGTGTCGCCGGCTGGCCGTTCAGGGCGCACGTGATCGAGGACGACGGGTTGAAAGACGACGCCTTCGTGGCCGGCGATGTCGCCCTGGCCTGCAGCGGCACGGTGACGACCGAACTGGCCTTGGCCGGTCGCCCGATGGTGGTGGGCTACAAGACCGGAGCGATCACCTACGCCATCCTGAAGCGCTTAATGAAGCCGCGCTGGATCACCCTGTTCAACATCGCCGCCGGCAAGACCGTCGCGCCCGAACTGATCCAGGACGCCTGCGAAGGCGAGGGGCTGGCGCGAGAGGTGGCGCGGTTGCTGGATGATCCGGCTCTGCGCGCCCGTCAGGTGGCCGAGCAGAGCGCCGCGCTCGACAAGATGGGGCGGGGCATGCCCGACCCCTCCGAGGCCGCCGCCGACGCTCTGCTGGGTTTCCTAAGCGGGACTGCCGCGTCTTAAAACCCATGGTTAAGGTGGTTAACCGGGGGTTTACGCTCCACGGCCTACCTTCATGACACCTGTCGCCGTGGAGCCGTCGTCGTGGCCATCGACCCGACCACGCCCCTGACCCCAATCCTTCCATCCCTTCCGGCTGGAACCGCGCCGGATTCGGTCGCGGTGTTGCAGGCCCTGGCGCGTCAGGCCCAAGCCAATGCGACCGCTCAACTGAGTGAGATCGTCGGCCGACCCACCGCCCAAGCCCCGAAGACCGGCGCGCCGGTGGAGCAGGTCAGCCAGACCTCGACTCAGGACGCGGCTCATACCACCGACGCGTCCGGAACCAAGACCGGGCCCGTCATTCAACAGGCCCTGGCCGCCAAGGCGCCGTCCGAGACTCGGATGGCGCGCGTCGTGCGCGCCGCCGCCGCCGAGGCCGTGCCGCGCCAGGCGGGACTGGCCCCGCTGATGGCCAATGTCCGCGCCGTCGTCGATCGTCCAGACATGCCAATCGAGGTGCGCGAGGCGGGCAGGGCGCTTTTGGCGCGCACGCCCCAGGCGGCGGAAATCATCACATCGCAAGGCCTGCGCCGCGCCGTCGAGCACTCCGGCGTATTTCTGGAGGCCAGGATCGCCCGCGCCGCCGCCGCGCCGTCCTCCGAGAGCGCGCCTGCGGCCATCCCGTCCAATGACATGAAGGCCGCGCTTCTGATGTTCCGGGGCGCTCTGTCCGCCTGGCTGGCCCGCGCCGCGCCGCCCATCGCCGGCGATCGGTCTTCGCCCGAGGCCGCGCTCGACGCCGCGTCCACACCGACCAGCGAGGCTGAATTCGGGCCAGCGCCGAAGCCCACTGGCTCGATACCCGCAACCTCGACACCCATCCTCCAGACGACCGCGCGTCCGACGCCGGCGCCTCCGACGCCGCCCAATACCGCCCCTGTCGCGGAGGACGCGGCCGTCGGGACAGCGCCCGTCTCATCGCCGATCCAGATGGAATCGGCGGGCGACACCCCATCCATCGCCAAGCCACCGGCCCCCGAACGCGGCCCAACCGGCCCATCGCCCGAAGACGACGCCATCGCGGCGCGGTTCGGCTCGTTCGTGGCCGCGCCCAAGACGGCTTCGCCCCCCGCCGCCTCTATCGGCCGCGCGGCGGTGTCGGCTCTGGTGCAACTGGGTCTGCTCGCCGAAGAGGCTGCCCACGAGGATGACGCCGCCGCTCTCCTGGCCGAGCCGAAGGCGCCGGTGGCGCGGGGCTATGGTCCCGCGAGCGCCGAAGCCGGGCGGCCCAAGGTCCCACCGCCGCCCTATGCCGGCGGGCCGATGGCGGGGCAGAAACCGACGCCGCCAATGCTGCTCGGCGAACTCCCGACCGCCGACATGGTGCGCGGCCTGCTCAAGGGGGCGAGCGCCGCCCTGGCGCGGCAGGACCTGATGCAGATCGCCTCGCTGCCCGAACCCCATGGGCATGAGGCCGAAACCGCCGAGGCCAAGCCCCAAACCGCGCGCCTCAATCTCGACCTGCCATTCATGACGCCCCAAGGCGTGGCGGTCGCCCAGTTCGAAATCAGCCATGACGGGGGCGGTTCGGGCGGCGGCGCGGTCGGGTCAGCCGAACGCACCTACAAGGCGCGCTTCTCGATCGATGTCGAGCCGCTGGGGCCTGTCCACGCCCTGGTCACCCTGACCGGCGCGCGGGCCCGGGTATCGCTATGGGCCGAGCGCGCCGAGACCATCGCCCGTTTTCGAGCCGGCGAGGAAAGCCTGGCAGCCGCTCTGCGCCAAGCCGAGCTGTCGCCCGAGGTCGCCGTCCATTCGGGCGCGCCGCCGACGCAGGGCGGCGTCAATCCGCTGGGCCATTTCGTGGACCAGGCCTCATGAGCGGGATCACTGGGCCCACTGGGCGGCCGCGCATCGCCGTGGCGTTGCTCTACGAGGAGCCTAACGCCCCCAAGGTCGTGGCCTCGGGCCAGGGTTGGGTAGGTGAGAAGATCATCGAGACGGCCCGCGAACACGGCGTGCCGATCGAAGAGGATCCGGTGCTGGCCCAGGCGCTGTCGACCATCGAGGTCGACGAAGAGATCCCCGAGGCCCTGTATCGAGCCGTGGCCGAGGTCCTCAGCTTCCTGCTGAAGCGCTAAACGAAAAAGGCCCCGCCGAAGCGGGGCCTGATCCGTCGTTCCAAAGACGAAACGCCTAGCGTTTCTCGACCGGCACGTAGTCGCGTTGCGTGGCGCCGGTATAGAGCTGACGCGGACGACCGATCTTGCGGGTGGGGTCCTCGAACATTTCCTTCCACTGGCTGATCCAGCCGACGGTGCGGGCCAGGGCGAACAGCACGGTGAACATGTTGGTCGGGAAGCCCATCGCGCGCAGGGTGATGCCCGAATAGAAGTCGATGTTCGGATACAGCTTACGGTCGATGAAGTACGGATCGCTCAGCGCGACCTTCTCCAGTTCCTGGGCGACCTGCAGCAGCGGGTCGTCGTTGTGGCCCAGTTCCGCCAGCACTTCGTGCGCGGTCTTCTGCATGACCTTCGCGCGCGGGTCGAAGTTCTTGTACACGCGGTGGCCAAAGCCCATCAGCTTGTACTTGCGGTCCTTCACGCCCTGGACGTAGTCCGGGATGTTCTCGACCGAGCCGATCGTCTCCAGCATCTCCAGCGCTTCCTGGTTGGCGCCGCCGTGCGACGGGCCCCACAGACAGGCGATGCCGGCGGCGATGCAGGCGAACGGGTGCGCGCCCGACGAACCGGCCAGGCGGACGGTCGAGGTCGAGGCGTTCTGCTCGTGGTCGGCGTGCAGGATGAAGATCCGGTCCATGGCGCGGGTCAGCACCGGGTTCGGCTTCCAGTCCTCGGCCGGCACGGCGAAGCACATGCGCAGGAAGTTTTCCGAGTACGACAGGTCGTTGCGCGGCGACACGAACGGTTGACCGATCGTGTACTTGTAGGCGCGAGCGGCGATCGTCGGCATCTTGGCGATCAGGCGATGAGCGCTGATCTCGCGCTCACGGGCGTCGTCGACATTGATGCTATCGGCGTAGAAGGCCGACAGGGCGCCGACGGCGCCGGTCATCACCGCCATCGGATGCGCGTCGCGGCGGAAGCCTTGGAAGAAGGCGTCGAACTGCGCGTGCAGCATCGTGTGGTAGGTGATGTTCTTCTCGAACTTGGCGAATTCGGCCGCGCTGGGCAGCTCGCCGTTCAGCAGCAGATGGCAGACCTCGAGGAACGAGGACTTTTCGGCCAACTGGTCGATCGGATAGCCGCGGTGCAGCAAGACGCCGGCGTCGCCATCGATATAGGTGATCTTGCTTTCGCACGAGGCGGTCGAGGTGAAGCCCGGATCGAACGTGAAGTGGTCGCTCTCGGCATAGACCTTCCGGATGTCGAGGACGTCCGGACCCGTGCTGCCCTTGAGGATCGGCAGGTCGTAGCTCTTGTCGCCGATCGTCAGCGTGGCTTTATCGGTCATACTTAGACCCCTTCATAATTGGAACGAGCAGTCCAACTTTCGCTTTTCGCGGGTGCGTTATAGCGCCTCATGCGCGCGGCGCCAGGGCGTCGTCAAGGCGCCCCAAACTCTCCTCGCGGGAGAGGGCCGCCATGGTCTTGTTCAGATCCGGGGCCTGAGCGCCGCCGGTCAGGATTCCGCGCAAGGCCGGGCCGAACTTGCCGAAGCCGACGCCCTCGGAATCCGCGAAGGATTTCAACACGGTTTCAAGCGTGGCGGCGTCGAACGCCGGCGCGGCGGCCAGTTGATCGCGCAAGCGCTTCAGCCGCTCGACCGTTTCCTCGGTGAGCTGCTTTTGGGTTTTCTCTTCCAGCGCGAGCGGTCGAACCTTCAGTGCGAACGCACAGTGATCGACCAGTTCGAGGATGGTCTTGGCGCCCTCCTTGACCTCCGGAACCGTGCGGGCGATGCGCTCGAGGGCGTCGGCGGGCAGGGGCTCGCCACGCTTCCGGGCGGCGTCGAGGGCCAGGTCCGTCAGGCGGGCGTCGTCGGCCTTGCGCAGGTGCTGGGCGTTGATGTGGTTCAGCTTGGCCCAGTCCAGGCGCGCCGGCGCCTTGACCACGTCCTTGACGTCGAACCAGCTGATCGCCTGCTCGTCGTTGAACACCTCGTCGTCGCCGTGACCCCAACCCAGGCGGGCCAGGTAGTTGCGCATGCCCTCCGGGATGTAGCCGAGATCGGCGAACTCGCCGACGGCCTGGGCGCCGTGACGCTTGCTGAGCTTGGCGCCGTCCGGGCCGTGGATCAGCGGGATGTGGGCGAAGGCCGGCACGGCCCAGTCCATGGCCTGATAGATCAGGCTCTGGCGGGCGGCGTTGTTCAGGTGGTCGTCGCCGCGGATCACGTGGGTGACGCCCATGTCGTGGTCGTCGACGACCACGGCCAGGTTGTAGGTCGGGGCGCCGTCCGCGCGCAGCAGGACGAGGTCGTCGAGCTCGATATTCTTGAAGGTCACCGGGCCCTTGACCAGGTCGTCGACCACGGTCTCGCCGTCCAGCGGGCCCTTGAAGCGGATCACGTGCGGAACCGACAGGTCACCTTCCGGCGCGTCGCGCCAGGGCGAGCGGATGGCGCGGCCTTCGGCGCGGGCCTTCTCGCGGGCGACTTCCAGCTCCTCGACGGTCATCCAGCAGCGATAGGCGCGACCCTTGGCCAACATGGCCTGCACGACCTCGGCGTGGCGCGGGGCGCGGGTGTGCTGGAAAACGACCTCGTCATCCGATTCCAGGCCGAGCCAGTTCAGGCCCTCGAAGATCGCGGCGACGGCGGCCTCGGTCGAACGCTCGCGATCGGTGTCCTCGACGCGAACAAGGAACTTCCCTCCCGTATGCCGTGCATATAACCAGTTGAACAGCGCCGTGCGGGCGCCGCCGATATGCAGGAAACCGGTGGGCGAGGGGGCGAAGCGCGTGACGACGCCGGTAGGAGTGGGGTTCGACATGGGCTTCAAAACTGTGGGGCTGGACGCCGAAATGGCCTTGAGGAGCGCGAACCGCAAGGCGGCTTGGGCGGCGCGTCTTAGCATGCCGGTTCACGCCGGGCCTAGCGGTTTTCCGCGTCGCCGCGAACTTGGCTTAACCGTCAAAAATACAACGGTTTCCGGATGTTAGGCGCGGAAGCGGTCGATATCGCGCCACCGGCGACCAAGGTCCGGCTCTCGTGGCGCGGGCTGGCGTCACTGGCTTTGGCCGAACTGCGAGTCAATCAGGAGCGCGTCTTCCTGTGGACGCCCGTCGCGTTCGGCCTCGGCGCGGCCGGCTATCTGGAGGCGCGGGCTGAGCCATCGCTCTGGGCGCTGGGCGGACTGGCCCTGGTCCTGGCCGCGCTCTGGTGGGCGGCGCGGCGCTGGAACGCGCCAGCGCTCATACTCGCCCTGGCCGGACTGGCGGCGTTTGGGGCGGCCGGCGGCCTCGCCGCCAAGATCCGTAGCGACCGCGTAGCCGCGCCGATCATGACGGGCGAGCGGGTCGTGCGGCGGGTGGACGGCCTTGTCGTCGACGTCGTCAGTCCCGGCGCCGGCGGCCCGCGCTTGTTGATCGCGCCGGTAGCGGTGTCGGGCCTGCCGCCTGAGCGGACGCCCCGCCGGATCCGCGTCACGATCGGCGAGAACGAAACGCCCGCGCCGGGTCAGGCGGTGCGGCTGAAGGCGATGCTGGGACCGCCGCCGCCGCCCGCCGCGCCGGGGGCCTACGACTTCGCCCGCGACGCCTGGTTCGATTCCGTCGGCGGCGTCGGTTTCGCGATCGGCGACGTGGATGTCACCGAGCTGGATCCGCCACCCTGGCGCCTGTGGCTGACGATGGCGGTCAATAGCTTCCGCTGGAGCCTGGCCCAGCGGATCTTGCGGCGCATGGGACCGACCAGCGGCGGCATCGGCGTGGCCATGGTGACGGGACACGAAGCCTGGATCACCCAGGACCAGACCGACGCCATGCGCGCCTCGGGCCTGGCGCACATCCTGTCGATCTCGGGCCTGCACATGGCCATCGTCGGCGGTTTCGTGTTCGGGCTGGCGCGCCTCGTCGTGGCGGCGTGGCCATGGCTGGCGTTGCGAGCGCCCGGCAAGAAGATCGCGGCCGTGGCGGGTCTGGTCGCGGTCCTGGGCTACCTCGTCATCTCGGGCGCGCCACCGCCGGCCGAACGGTCGGCGATCACGGCCAGCGTCGCCTTCCTGGCCATCCTGTTCGACCGCCGGGCGATCACCCTGCACGGCCTGGCCGTGGCCGCCTTGCTGATCCTGGCGTTGAAGCCCGAGACGGCCGGCGAGCCGGGCTTCCAGATGTCGTTCGCCGCCACCGCCGCCTTGGTCGCGCTCGCCGAGGCCTGGCCCCAGCCCGTACGGGAGATCTCCACGCCGTGGTGGATCCGCTGGCCGCAGGCCGGGATCGCGTGGCTGACGGCCAGCATCGCGGCCAGCCTGGTCGCCGGCCTAGCGACCGCGCCATTCGCCATGCAGCACTTCAACCGCGTCGCGGTCTGGGGTCTGCCGGCCAATCTGGCGGTCGCGCCCCTGTCCTCGTTCGTGATCATGCCGTTCCTGGCGATCGGGACCCTGCTCGAGCCATTCGGCCTGGGCGCGCCTTTCCTGGCCGTGGCCGGCTGGGGGATCGACGCCATGGTCGGGATCGCCAACGGCTTCGCCGATGCGCACGGCGCCCAACGGATCGTGGCAAGCGCGCCCCCACAGGTGCTGGTGGTCGCATTTCTGGGCCTGATGATCCTGTGCCTGTGGCGCGGCAAGCTGCGCTGGATCGGCGCGCCGCTGGCCCTGGCCGTCGCCCTGTGGCCAAGACCCGCGCCGCCGGACGCCTGG
The DNA here is from genome assembly GCF_040545685.1 of Caulobacter sp. 1776. NCBI lineage: Bacteria > Pseudomonadati > Pseudomonadota > Alphaproteobacteria > Caulobacterales > Caulobacteraceae > Caulobacter > Caulobacter sp. 1776. Next base: position 366,828 of record NZ_JBEPMI010000007.1, on the reverse strand, counting down.
ATCGCCGCCGACGGGGCGACAGCGGCGGTGCGCTCGGGCGACGCCGCCGTGCTGCTGCGCACCGACGCCAAGCGGTTTGGGGCCGAGCTGTGGGCGCGGCGACGGGGCCTGACCCCAGCGACCTGGAGCCTCTATGCCTGTGACAAGCGCACCTGCGCCCCGGCTCTGGGGGCTCCGGTCCGGCTATCGATCGCCTGGAGCCGCAAGACGCCGGACGCCGAGACGCTGTCAGGCCTTTGCGTGCGCAGTGAGGTGGTGGTGGTCCGCGCGGCTGCGCCGGAACGGATCCCGCCTTTGTGCGCCGACGCGGTGCTGCTGACAGCCGAGGATTTCGCTCGAGGCGGCGCCGCGGAGCTCTATCGCCGCCCGGATGGCTGGCGCATCGTCTGGGCCCAGCCCTTGCGCGGCGACCGCCCTTGGAGCGGCCTGCTGACACCCCATGTCACACCCTGACGCTAAGCGTCGTCATGAGCGCGAGCCAACGCGCCTCGGAGGAGTAGCCATGTCCAATCCGTTCGCCGCCCGCCGCGCGGCCTTCCGCGCGCTGCATGCCGAAGGCTGCTTCGCCCTGCCCAATCCGTGGGACGCCGGCAGCGCCAAGCGGCTTCAGAAGCTGGGCTTCAAGGCCCTGGCCTCGACCAGCGCCGGCATGGCCTGGGCGATGGGTAAGGACGACGGCCAAGTCACCCGCGACGAGGTGGTCGCACACCTGCGCTATCTTTGCGCCGTCACGGACCTGCCGGTGAATGCCGACTTCGAGAACGGTTTCTCCGACACCGCCGAGGGCGTCGGCGAGAATGTGACCCTGGCCATCGAGGCCGGCGTCGCGGGCCTGTCGATCGAGGACTGGTCGGGAACCGGCCTCTATGACCTTCCGGTCGCCGTGGAGCGCCTCAAAGCCGCCCGGGCCGCCATCGACGTCTCCGGCCAGGACGTGATGCTGGTCGGGCGCACCGAGGGCTACCTGCGGGGCGTTCGCGACCTGGCTCCGACGCTCGAGCGCCTCAAGGCCTACGCGGCGGCCGGAGCCGATGTTCTCTACGCGCCGGCGGTCACCGATCCCGATGAGATCAAGGCCATTGTTGAGGCCGTCGCGCCCAAGCCGGTCAACGTCCTGTTCTGGGGGGCGGAGATGTCGGTCGACAGCCTGGGGGCGCTGGGTGTGCGCCGGGTCAGCACCGGCGGTTCGCTGGCCGCCGCCGCCTGGGCCGGCTTCGACAAGACGGCCAAGCTGCTGGCGGAGGAGGGGCGTCTGACGCCCAAGGCCTAGTTCCAAGTGTCATCCCGGACGGTCTAAAGGACCGATCCGGGACCGCCGGAAACGCCGAGCTTGCGGCGGTCCCGGCTTTCGCCGGGATGACAGAATAACGTTAGTGATACCGGCGGATCAGGCCGACCAGCTTGCCCTGCACCTCGACCTGGTCGGGGCCGAAGATGCGGGTCTCGTACTTGGGGTTGGCCGCTTCCAGGGCGATCGAGCCACCCTTCTTGCGCAGGCGCTTCAAGGTGGCTTCCTCGCCGACCAGGGCGACGACGATTTCGCCCGAGGTGGCGGTGTCGCCCTTCTTGATGATGACGTAGTCGCCGTCGAGGATGCCGGCCTCGATCATCGAGTCCCCTTGGACCTCGAGAACATAGTGTTCGCCGCCGCCCAGCATCGACTCGGGCACTGGCAGGCGCTCGCGCTCGTGCTGGATGGCGTCGATCGGCGTGCCGGCGGCGATCTTGCCGAGGATCGGCAGCTCGCGGCTGTCGTTGGCTGGGGCCGCGGTCGTTTGGGCCGGGGGCGGCGCGCCACCGCCTTCGAACACCTGCGGGCGGAAGGCGCCCCGTCCCTTGGGCGGCGCCGCGGTCGTGGCCTGCTGCGGCAGCTTCACCACCTCAAGCGCTCGGGCCCGGTGGGCGAGGCGGCGGATGAAGCCGCGCTCCTCCAAGGCGGTGATCAGCCGGTGGATGCCCGACTTCGAGGCCAGATCCAGGGCCTCCTTCATCTCGTCGAACGAGGGGGAGACGCCGGTCTCCTTGATCCGCTCGTGGATGAACATCAGCAGTTCGTGCTGCTTACGGGTGAGCATGGCGACCTCGGCTGGAGCGCGGAACAAACCGCAAACCTTGCGAATGTTCTCTAGGCGTTCCGCGTCAAAGTCAAGTCACGGCCACGGCGGGTCGGAAAGATCAGTAAAATCAACAGCTACGTCCGGCGACGCGGTAAATAGCCACCAGAATCAAAAGCTTAACGAAAGCTTTCAGGCGCGCTTGCGGGCCACGATGATATCCTGGTCCTGCATGGGCTGACGCCGCCAGACCCCCAGGGCCTGGTTGAGCACGTCGAGACCCAGTTCGTCGTACTGAACGAGGACCGGCTCAAGGTCGTAGCCGATCACCGACTCGGGCAGGTCCGGCGTCGCGGTCCAGCAGCCGTCCAGGGCGTGGACGAAATCGAAAGCGATCTGGCCGTTGCCGGTATTGTCGCGGGCCTCGTCGTCGATCAGGTACCAGGAGACGATGCTGATGCCGCCGGGCTTCAGCACCCGGGCGATCTCGCGCGAGAACTGGTCCTTGTCCTCGGTCAGCAGGTGGGTGAACACCGAGCCTAGCCAGACATAGTCGAAGCTGGCGTCGGAATACGGGAAGACGAAGGCGCTGGCCGGCTGCGAGCCTTCCGGATTGTACCGGTCGCTGTGCATGTCGGCGTGGATGAAGTCGAAGCGTGGATCGCCGACGGCGATGTTGGCTTTGCACCAGGCGATGGCCTGGGCCATCACGTCGAAGCCGCTGTACCGGCCGTTCTCGTCCAGATAGTCGACCAGGGGCGCGGCGGCGCGACCGATGCCGCAGCCGACATCGAGAATGGCGTGATGCGGCTGCAGTCCGGCCTCGATGAACAGCCGCTTGAACTCCTGACCGACCCGGACGAAGTCGGCGTCGGCGGCCCCGACCAGGTGCCAGAGCTCTTGCGGGGCGGCGACCGCGTTGGGGTCGACCGGCGGCTCGATAACGACGGCGGGCGCGCCGCTCAAGGCGCGGCGCAGGCGGCCCAGAACCGGGCGCAGCGGCGCGGGCGTGGCGTTACGCAGCGCCGCCAGGAAAGAGCCGTCCCGCATCCGATTCCCTTTCGATCCGAAGCGGGCCGGACCCTAGCGGCGCGCCGGGCTCTAGCCAACCTTGGGCGCGGGCAGCTTGCGGAAGGTGCGATCCAGCCGCAGGCCGTGACCGTTCCACGAGAACAGCACGCGTTCGGCGCGGCCGACCAGGTTCTCGGCCGGGATGAAGCCCATGCCCAGTTCCGGCGGTAGGTCGGCGTCTCGCGCCACGTCCCAGGGACAGGAGGCATAACCCTTGGCGGTCGAGCCCGGATTGAAGCGACTGTCGGCCGAGTTGTCGCGATTGTCGCCCATCACGAAATAGCAGCCGGCCGGCACGGTATAGACGCCTGTGTTGGCGGCCGGGGTGTCGGCGCCGAAGCTGTTGGTGGCGTAGGTCCGGCCGTTCGGCAGGGTCTCGCGCAGGTGGCGCACGGGGATCGGATAGGCGTCCGGCGCGCCGTCGGCGTCGATCCCGGTCAGGGTCTGGGTGGCGGCGACGCCGTTGATGCGCAGTACGCCCTGGGTCACCTGGATGCGGTCGCCCGGCAGGCCGATGACCCGCTTGATCACGTCGGTGCGGCCGTCGGACGGTTTCTTGAAGACGACGATGTCGCCGCGCTCGGGCGCCTTGCCCATCAGACGGCCGTGACCGACCGGCGGGCTCAAGGTGATCGAGTGGCGGCTCCAGCCATAGGGATATTTCGAGACCAGGACGTAGTCGCCGACCAGAAGGGTGGGCTGCATCGACTCCGACGGGATCGTGAACGGCTGGCAGAACACCGTGCGCGGGACTAGAAACACGATCAACACGAGGGCGACGGTCTTGGCGGTCTCGATCAGGCCCTCGGCCCAGCGTGGTTTCGTCGTCATTCGTCCGTCTCCCGGTTCCGTCAAGCGTAGGACGGCAAGCTTGGCCAAATCGTGGCGCCTAGCCCAGCAAGGCCTTGGTGGCGGCCGTGACGTCGGCGTGGCGCATCAGGCTTTCGCCGACCAGCATGGCCTTGGCGCCGGTCGCCTCCATCCGCACGACGTCGTCGTGAGTGAAGACGCCGCTCTCGGTGACCAGCAGAGCGTCCCGGGGCGCCAGGGCGGCTAGGCGCTCGGTGACGGCCAGGTCGACGACGAAGCTCTTCAGGTCGCGGTTGTTGATCCCCACGAGGTCCGAACCCAGGGCGCCGGCTCGGGCCATCTCGGCTTCGTCGTGGACCTCCACGAGGGCGTCCATGCCCAGCCGTTTGGCCTCCGACATCAGCTCGGCGGCCAGGACGTCGTCGATCATGGCCAGGATCACCAGAATGGCGTCGGCGCCCAGGGCGCGGCTTTCGGCCACCTGCCAGGGGTCTACGAGAAAGTCCTTGCGGATGCAGGGCAGGGAGACCGCCGCGCGCGCGTCGATCAGATAAGGATCGGCGCCCTGGAAGCTGGGGCTATCGGTCAGGATCGACAGGCAGGCCGCGCCGCCGGCTTCGTAGGCGCGGGCCAGGGCCGGCGGATCGAAGTCGGCGCGGATCAGACCCTTGGACGGCGAAGCCTTCTTGATCTCGGCGATCAGGGCGAGCTTGCCGGGCGCGTGGCCAGCGATCAGAGCCTGCTTGAAGCCCCGAGGCGACGAGGCGTTGCGGGCGGCCGCGTCTAGCGCGGCCTGGGTGCGCCGACGCTTGCGGTCGACGACCTCTTCGCGCTTGTAGGCGGCGATTTTCGCCAGGATATCGGTCACGCGGCTATGTCCGTGTTGGTGGCGGTCACCAGGCCGGCGAGAGCGGCCTTGGCGCGGCCTTCATCGATGACGTCGGCGGCCAGTTCGATGCCCTCGACCAGGGTCTCGACCTTGTCAGCGACTAGGAAGGCCGCGGCGGCGTTCAGCAACACGATGTCGCGATAGGGGCCGGGCTCGCCGTCGAACAGGCGGGTCAGGGCCGCGGCGTTGAAGTCCGGATCGCCGCCGGTGATGTCCGACAGCGAAGCGCGCGGCAGGCCGACGGCCTCGGGCGTGATCTTGAACAGGCGGATCACGCCGTCGCGCCATTCGGCGACCTCGGTCTCGCCCGTGGTGGTCAGCTCGTCCATGCCCGAGCCGTGCACCGACCAGGCGCGCTCGGCGCCCAGCGCGCCCAGGGCCTTGGCGATCGGTTCGACGAAGCGCGGGGCCGAGACGCCCACCACCTGCCGCTTGGCGCCGGCCGGATTGGTCAGCGGGCCCAGCAGGTTGAAGATGGTGCGGAAGCCCAGCTGTTGGCGGATTGGCGACACGTGCTTCATCGCCCCGTGATGGGCCTGGGCGAACAAGAAGCAGATCCCGGCCTCGTCCAGGGCCCGCCGCTGCTGCTCGCGGGTGGCGTCTATGTTGACGCCAAGCGCGGTCAGGACATCGGCGGTGCCGGACTTCGAGGTGATGGCGCGATTGCCGTGCTTGGCGACCTTTAGCCCCCCGCCAGCGGCCACGAAGCCCACGGCGGTGGAGATGTTCAGGGTGTGAAGACCGTCGCCGCCGGTGCCGCAGACATCGATGACATCGTACGGATGCTCCAGCTGCACGGCCGCGCGGCGCATGGCGCGGGCGCACGCGGCGATCTCGCCGACTGTCTCGCCGCGCAGGCGCATGGCGGTGACGGCGGCGGCGACCTGGGCCGGCGTCGGCTCGCCGCGCAGGCAGGCGGCGAAGAACACCTCGGCGTCGTCGTCGCCCAGGGTCTGGCCGTCGGCCAGCTTGGCCAGCAGCGGCTTGAAAGCGTCGGACACGGCGCGGATCCTAGACCCAGACCGCCGCGTCGCGCTTGACGCCCGCTAGGTCGATGAAGTTGGCCAGCATCTGGTGGCCCCCCTCGGTGGCGATCGATTCCGGGTGGAACTGGACGCCGTGGACCGGACGAGTCTTGTGCTGCACGCCCATGATCTCGCCGTCGTCGGTCCAGGCGGTGACCTCCAGGTCGGCCGGCAGGTCTTCGCGGCGGACGGCCAGGCTGTGATAGCGCGTGGCGGTGAACGGGTTGGGCAGGCCCCGGAAGATGCCCTTGTCGTCGTGGCGGACCTTGCTGACCTTGCCGTGCATGACCTGCTTGGCGCGGATCACCTCGCCGCCATAGGCTTGGCCGATGGCCTGGTGGCCCAGGCACACGCCCAGGATCGGCAGGTCGGCTGGGGCCCCGCGCAGCAGCGGCAGGCAGATGCCGGCCTGGTCCGGGGCCTTGGGCCCGGGCGACAGCAGGACGGCGGCGGGCCGCAGGCCCAGGGCCTCCTGCACCGTCAGGGCGTCGTTGCGGTAGACGACCGTCTCGGCCCCCAGCTCGTTCAGATAGTGGACGAGGTTGTAGGTGAAGCTGTCGTAGTTATCGATGACCAGGATCATGACGCCGCCTTTCGGAGGTCGGTTCTAGCGCGGGCGGAGCCGATGTGTAGCGGCATTTTCGCGCGCGGCTTTCAGTTACGGTTACAGCGGTCGCGGTCTTCAAGCATCATATGGGCATGGACCCGCGTGATTCCGCCCTGGACCCCGTCGCTGTCGCCTATGTCCGCGCTCTGCTGCGGCCGAAGACGCGCATCCAGAAGATGGCGCCGGTGCTAGCCGCCGCGGCCTTCGCCGCGTTCTGCGCGCTCAGCTTCGCCACGGTGATGGTGCTGGCGCCGCCGACGGTCACCCAGCACCTTCCGGACGACCGGTTGGGCGGTCCTTGATTCTTGGTCGCGTGACGGGCGTCAAAACCGGCTTCCACTTTTGACTGTCACGCTCCGAAGGCAGCCCTAAGGCTCAGCTGAATCGCCAGGCTTCCTCGGCCGCGCGTTTGAGGGCGCGGGACTTGTGCAAGGTCTCGTCATATTCGGCGTCCGCGTCGCTGTCGGCGACGATGCCGCCGCCGGCCTGGACGTACATCATGCCGTCCTTGACCAGCGCCGTGCGTAGCACGATGCAGGTGTCGACCGAGCCGTCGGCGCCGAAATAGCCCACCGCGCCGGCGTAGCCGATGCCGCGCTTTTCGACTTCCAGCTCGTCGATGATCTCCATGGCCCGGACCTTGGGCGCGCCCGAGAGCGTGCCGGCGGGCAGGGCGGCCATCAGCACGTCGACCGGATCGACGCCCTCGGGCGCATTGCCTTCGACGTTCGAGACGATGTGCATCACGTGGCTGTAGCGTTCGATCTTGAAGCTCTCGGTCACGCGGACCTGCGGACCTTTCGGGATCTGGCTCGGCTGGTTCTTGCCGGCCTCCCGCAGCATCGCGACGCGGCCGACGTCGTTGCGGCCCAGGTCCAGCAGCATCAGGTGCTCGGCGCGCTCCTTGGGATCGGCCAGCAGCTCGGCTTCCAGCGCCGCGTCCTCCGCCGGCGTGGCGCCACGCGGACGGGTGCCGGCGATCGGGCGGATGGTGATCTTGCCGTCGCGCAGGCGGACGAGGATCTCGGGGCTGGAGCCCACGAGGTTGAAGCCGTCCAGGTTCAGGAAGAACAGGAACGGCGACGGGTTGGTCCGGCGCAGCGACCGGTACAGCGCGAACGGCGGCAGGTCGAATGGGCTGCGGAAGCGGTGACTGGCCACGACCTGGAAGATGTCGCCGGCGGCGATGTAGTCCTTGGCCTTGGCGACCACCTGGGCGTAGTCGGCGCGGCTGACCGGCGTCGTGAAGTCCATCGGACCCCGCGGCGCGCGCGGCGCGTCGTGGGCCAGCGGGCGATGCAGGTCGGCCATCACCGTCTCGATCCGCGCGCGGGCGGCCTCGTGGGCGTCCTTGGCCGAGACGCCCGGCTGCGGTCGCACGGCGGTCGTCAGGATGATCTCCTGGGCGATGGCGTCGAAGATGGCCACGATCGACGGACGGGTCATGATCCCGTCGGGGAGGCCCAGCTTGTCTTCGTTGATGTCCGGCAGGCGCTCGACCAGCCGAACGAGATCGTAGCCCAGGGCCCCGAACACGCCGGCGGCCATGGGCGGCAGGCCCTTGGGCAGCTCCATCCGGGCCTGGGCGACCAGATCGCGCAGGCTGTCCAGAGCGCCGCCCGGTTGCGGCGTGAACCGGCCGGCGGCGATGGCCTCGCCCTCGGCGATCTCGGCCTGGTCGCCTCGGCAGCGCCAGACCAGGTCCGGGTTCATGGTCACGATCGAATAGCGACCGCGCCAGGCCCCGCCTTCGACGCTCTCGAACAGGAAGCTGTAGGGACGCGCCTGGGCGATCTTCAGATAGGCCGAGACCGGGGTCTCGAGATCGTCGATCAGGCGGGTCCAGACGACCTGCTGGCGCCCGGAAGCGTAGATTTCCGAGAAGGCGTCGAACGCGGGTTCCAGACTCATTACTCGGCTTTCTTTCCGGCCTTGGCGCCTTCGGCCTTGGCCAGGGCGTCGGTGTCGGCGCCGATGGCCTGGCGGGCCAAGGTCAGGTTGCTCTTGGTCTTCAGTTGGACCTTGGCGGCGTTGCGCGAAGCCTCGCCCAGGTCGCGCATCAGGCCGCTGGAGGCCTGGGTCTGGGTGTAGGCGGCGACTTGCGCGATGGCGTTCGTCGGGGCGGGGCGAACCGCCTCCAGCTTGGCGACCACGAAGGCCTCGCCCTGCTGACCGGCGCGGGCGACGAAGGCCTCGCCGGGCTTGGCGGTGAAGGCCGCGGCCAGGAACTCGCGACCCAGGCCCATGTGCTGCTGGGCGTTCTGGCGCGAGAGGCCGGCGACCTTCTGCACCTGCGACTGGGCCGAGGCGGCGACGGCTTCCAGGCTCTCGCCTTTCTTGACGCGGGCGGCCAGGGCGTCGGCCTTGGCCTTGAGGCGCTTGCCCATCTCCTGGCCCAGCCAGACGGCGGTCAACTGCGGCTTGATCTCGGCCAGGGGCGGCATGGCGGCCGGAATGACCTTCTCGACCTTCACGGCGTAGTACTCGCCCTTGCCAAGCTCGATCAGCTCGCTTTCGCCGCCCTGGCTCAGGCCGAACGCGGTCTTGACGATATCCGGGGTCAGGCCGGGGACCGGCTGGCCTGTCTGGTCCGTACCCTGGGCGGTGATCGGCGCGAGCGTGGCGACCATGGCGCCGGCCTTGCTGGCGGCCGCCACCAGGTCCGCGCCGCCATCATGGGCGTCCTGATAGGCCTGGGTCTGGTCGTACGCCTTGCTCTGGGCGGTCTGGGCGCGAACCTCGGCCTCGAGCTGCGGACGGACGCTTTCCAGCGTGGCGACGACGCCGGGCGTGACCTTGGTGACCTTGATCACCGATACGCCAAGTTCGCCATTGATCGGGCCGCTGACCTGGCCGGCGGCCAGGGCGAAGGCGGCGTCGGCGACCTTGCGATCCGGCACGGCGGTCTTGGGCTTGTCGGTCAGGACCAGCGGCGTCTTACCGAACGCCTTGGCGACGGCGACGGGATCCTCGCCCTTGCCGAGGCGCTGGGAAATGGTCGCGGCGGCCTTGGCGTCCGGCGCGGCGATCTGGATCAGCGAGCGGGTCTCGGGCTTGGCCAGGCTGTCCTTGCGGAAATCGAAGGCCTTTTGCAGGTCGGCCGGGTTCACCGCGACGGTCGGCTCGAGCGCCTTGGCGCTGACGCGCATGATCGACAGCACACGGGTCTCCGGACGCGTCAGGCGCTCGGCGTTTTCCTTCATGAAGGCGGTCAGCTGGGCGTCGGTCGGCGGCGCGGGCCGTTCGATCGAAGCCGGATTGATCGCGAAGGCGGCGATGTCGCGACCTTCCAGCAGATAGGCGCCTTGCAAGGCGGCGTAGATGCGCGGAGCCTTCAGGCCGGCGGCGACGGCCGAGAAGAAGTGGGCCTGGGCGATCTCGTCGCGCAGCGAGGCTTCATAGGTCTGCGGCGTCAGGCCGTTCTGAGCCAGCAGCGCCGCATAGGCCTGCGAGTCGAACTTGCCGGTGATCGGGTTGAACGGACGCTGGGTCGGCGGCAGCTGGCTCATCTGTTCGTGCACGATATTCCCGACCAGCTTGTCGGACGGGGCCACGCCCATGTCACGGATCGCCGCGGCGATCGATTCCTGCAGGACCAGTTCCTGCAGGATCTGACGGTCGACGCCGCGCTCGACGGCCTGGTCGGGCGTCAGGGCCTCGCCGTTCCGGCGCTCGACCTCCTTGCGGTAGTTGTCGAAGCGCGACTTGAAGTCTTGGGCGGACAGGGTGCGCGAGCCCGCGCTGATCACGCCCGACCCTTTCGGCCCCTTGAACACGTCGCTGATGCCGAAGATGGCGAAGCTGACGATCAGCAGGCCAAACAACAGCACCGCGAACGGCGATTTGGCGAAGGTGCGGAAACCGGCGAGCATGCGTGCGAAAACCTTCCAGTCGGATCGCCAAACGAATGGGCAAGGCGATCGAGAGCAGCCGATATAGTAGAGCCGTAGGCGAGGGGGCAAGCGGCCTGGACTTGACTTCCCAAGCGAGCGTGACCCCAAGAAGGCGGTCATGACCCTTTCGAGCACGACTCCCCGGCCGCTGATCGCCGGAAATTGGAAGATGAACGGTCTTTCGGCCGCTCTCGACGAGGCCCGCGCCGTCGCGGCGGGCCTGGATCGCCAGCCGGCCGCCGCCCGCGTCGCCGTCTTTCCGCCCGCCACCCTGCTGCACCGCCTCGCGCAGGCCGTCGAGGGTTCGTTCGTGCTGGTCGGCGGCCAGGACTGCCACCACAAGGCCAGCGGCGCCAATACCGGCGACATCTCGGCCGAGATGGTGGCGGACGCCGGCGGAAAGCTGGTGATCTGCGGCCACTCCGAACGCCGCACCGATCACGGCGAGACCTCCCCCCAGGTGGCCGGCAAGGCCGAGGCGGCGCTGGCCGCGGGCCTGGAGCCGATCATCTGTGTCGGCGAGACCCTGGACCTGCGCCAGTCGGGCCAGGCGGTCGCGTTCGTCGTGAATCAGGTGCGCGAATCCCTGCCGCTCAGCCTGGCGGGGCAGGCGTTCAACGTGGCCTACGAACCTCTTTGGGCGATCGGCACCGGCCACACCGCCTCGATTGACAACATCGTCGAGATGCACGCGGCCATCCGCGCCGAGCTCATCTCCCTGTTTGGCGAACAGGGGCGGGGCGTTCCGATCCTGTACGGCGGCTCGGTGAAGCCCGAGAACGCCCGTGAGATCCTGGCCGCGCCCGACGTCGGCGGGGCCCTGGTCGGCGGCGCCTCGCTGAAGGCCAAGGATTTCCTGGCCATCGTCGAGGCGGCCTGAGCCGACATCCCGACCCCAGAATCCTTGACATCACGGCGCCCACGTGCGCCTTACCGCGCCTTGCAAATCACCGCGTATTCAAGACTTTCATGACCTCCATGCACGCCTATCGCACCCACAACTGCGGCGCTCTGCGCGCTTCCGACACCGGCTCCTCGGTGCGCCTGTCGGGCTGGATCCACCGCAAGCGCGACCACGGCGGGCTGGTCTTCATCGACCTGCGCGACCACCACGGCCTGACCCAGTTGGTCCTGCACCCGGAAACCCCGGGCTTTGGCATCGTCGAGCGCCTGCGCGCCGAGAGCGTGATCAAGATCGATGGCGAGGTTGTCGCGCGCGACGCCAGCGTGGTGAACCCCAACCTGCCCACGGGCGAGATCGAGATCCGCGTCTCGGCCGTCGAGGTGCTCTCGGAAGCGGCCGAACTGCCGCTGCCGGTGTTCGGCGAGCCGGACTATCCGGAAGAGATCCGCCTCAAACACCGCTACCTCGACCTGCGCCGCGAGACCCTGCACAAGAACATCGTGCTGCGCTCGCGCGTCATCCAGTCGATCCGCAACCGCATGTTCGCGCAAGGTTTCAACGAGTTCCAGACGCCGATCCTGACGGCCAGTTCGCCGGAAGGCGCGCGCGACTTCCTGGTGCCCTCGCGTCTGCATCCGGAAAAGTTCTACGCCCTGCCGCAGGCGCCCCAGCAGTTCAAGCAGCTGCTGATGGTCTCGGGCTTCGACCGCTATTTCCAGATCGCCCCGTGCTTCCGCGACGAAGACCTGCGCGCCGACCGTTCGCTGGAATTCTACCAGCTCGACGTCGAAATGAGCTTCGTGACTCAGGAAGACGTGTTCGCGGCCATTGAGCCCGTCATGCACGGCGTGTTCGAGGAGTTCAGCAACGGCAAGCCCGTTTCGCCGATCGACGGGACCCACACCTTCACCAACGACTTCGGCCAATCGTTCGAGCACAAGGGCTTCGAGCGCCTGACCTACGCCCAGTCGATGGCCTGGTACGGCAGCGACAAGCCGGACCTGCGCAACCCGATCAAGATGCAGGATGTCTCGGCGCACTTCCGTGACGGCGGCTTTGGCCTGTTCGCCAAGATCCTTGGCGCCGACGCCAAGAACCAGGTGTGGGCCATTCCCGCGCCGACCGGCGGCAGCCGCGCCTTCTGCGATCGCATGAACAGCTGGGCTCAAGGCGAAGGCCAGCCGGGTCTCGGCTATGTGTTCTGGTCGGAAGACCAGGGTTCGTGGGGCGGTCCGATCGCCAAGAACCTGGGCGAGCCGACCCAGGCCCTGATGGAGTCGCTGGGCCTGGGCGCGGGCGACGCGGCCTTCTTCGTGGCCGGCGACCCGGCCGTGTTCGCGAAGTTCGCGGGCCTGGCCCGCACCCGAGTCGGCACGGAGCTGAAGCTGGTCGACGAGAACCAGTTCAAGTTCTGCTGGATCGTCGACTTCCCGATGTTCGAGTGGAACGAGGACGAGAAGAAGGTCGACTTCTCGCACAATCCGTTCTCGATGCCGCAAGGCGGTCTGGAGGCCCTGGAGACCCAGGATCCGCTGACCATCCGCGCCTATCAGTACGACATCGTCTGCAACGGCTACGAGCTGTGTTCGGGCGCGATCCGGAACCACAAGCCCGAGATCATGCTCAAGGCTTTCGCCACGGCCGGCTACGGCCCCGAAGTGGTCGAAGAACAGTTCGGCGGCATGCTGAACGCCTTCCGTTATGGCGCCCCGCCGCACGGTGGTCTGGCGCCCGGCATCGACCGCATCGTCATGCTGCTGGCCGACCAGGTCGCCATCCGCGAGGTCATCGCCTTCCCGCTGAACCAGCAGGGCCAGGACCTGCTCATGAACGCCCCGGCCAACGTGCTCGACAAGCAACTCAAGGAGTTGCACATCCGCACCGCGCCGCCGATCAAGGTGTAGGCGCGCGCAAGCGCCCGATACGGAAAAGCCCTCCGATCTTTACGATCGGAGGGCTTTTTCTTGATCCGTGGATCAGCCGACGAGCGCGGCGATCACCACTTCGGAGGTTTTGGCGGGGCGGGCGGCTTCGGCGCGGCTGGCGGCGCCTTGGGCATCTCGCGCAGAAGCATGAAGTGCGCGTTCCTCAGGCCGTTGCAGGGCCGCACGGTCAAGCCCGAAGGCAGGCGGACGCCGCCGTCGCCACAGGCTTCGTCCAGCTGGTCCTGGTCCAGGCCCCTCGCGCCGGTGAAGTCCGCGCCGGTCAGGATCGCCATGGTCAGGTCGGCGTTGTGGAAGTCCGCGCCCGAGAAGTTGGCGCCCTGCAGGCTGGACCCGGTCAGGTCGGCGTTGCGGAAGCTGGCGCCTTCGAACCGGCCGCCAATCAGGCTGGCGCGGTTGATGTCCGAGTTCGAGAAGTCCGCGTCGCGGGCGATGACGCCCTGCAGGCTCGAACCGGTCAGCTCCGCGTTGGACAGCCGGGCCTTGGTCAGATTAGCGCCGATCAGCTGCGAGCCATGCAGTTCCGATGACGACAGGTCGACACGGACCAGTATGGCGGACTGCAGGTTGGCGCCGCTGCTCTCGACGCCGGACATCCGGGCGTCGGTGAAGTTGGCGGCGACGAAGTTGGCGCCGCGCATCTCGGCGCCGCGCAGGTCGGCGCGGCTCAGATCAGCCGAGCTGAAGTTGCTGCCGTAGAACATCGCGCCGCGCAGGTCCGCGCCAATCAGGATCGCCTTGACGAAGGTCGCGCCGGCGAACTTGGCGTTCATCAGCTTGCGGCCGGCCAGGTCGCAATTGGCGCACATCCCGCCGAAGGACGTCAGCTTGGCGACGTCCTTGTCTTCGATCGAAGCGTGGGCCGGGCCGGCCAGGGCCGCGAGGCTCAGCGTCAAGGCGGCGATGGAAACGCCCAAGCGGGACATCGACTTCTCCGTGCAGTCCATACGCGACTGTGTGAGTTACGGTTTGGACCGAGGGGCGCCCAGAAGCCACTTAAATCGCGGTAATGACGGGGATTTAACGGCAGCGCGGCATGGAGAGACCGCGCGGAGTCAACGTGGAGTCGTCGCCGCAGGCCTGGTTCAACTGGCCCTGGGTCAGACCCACGGCTCGGCTCATTTCGGCGCCCGAGAAGTTGACGCCCGACAGTCTAGCCCCGGAGAAGTTCGCGCCCTGCAGATAGGCGCCGACGAAGCTGGCGTTGGTCAGGTCGGCGCGGGCGAAGCTCGCCCCGGTCAGCACCGCGCCATAGGCGTTGAGGTCGCGCAGGTCGCCGCCGGCGAAGCTGGTGCGGTTCATCACCGCCGCCGAGAGATCGGCCTGGCGCAGGCGCGCGCCGGCGAGGTTCTTGTTCTTCAGCTCGAGGTTCGCCAGGTCGGCCTGGAACAGATTGCATCGCGGGCAGCTGGCGCCGTTGCGCACGGCCGAGATCTGGCTGGCGTTTTGGGCGCTGGCGGCGGTGGCCGAGGTCAGGGCCAGCAGGGTGGCGAGCAGGGCGAACGGTTTCATTTTGGCGCAAGTCCTACGCGAAAAGGGCTCATCCACCCTGACGTAGCAAGCTTAACGCCAACCGAACGTTAGGACGAGGCGACGGGCCCCGGACGTTCCGATTGCGCCCCGCAGGTGTCGCAGACGGTCAGGCCGCCGCGCCGGGATAGCGAAAGGTCGCCGCAAGCCGGGCACATCTCGCCCTCGGCGCCCGGGCGCTCCGCGCCCTCGACTCGGCGACGGCCGAACGAGGCGAACACCAGGTTGTCGGGCGTCACGCCGCGCGAGAAGCCCTTGGAGATGAACTTGCTGGCCAAAACCGGATCAGGGCCGACGTCGTCGATCTCGTCGTCGGTGAGCGGCGACTTGCCCCAACCCAGGCCATCGGCGTTGAATTGGCCGGCGTCGCCATTGGCCAGGTCGTCGCGGCCCAGATACGAGACGCCCAGTTCGCGGAAGATGTAGTCCAGAATCGAGGTGGCCGACTTGATCGAATCATTGCCCGAGACCGGCCCCGCGGGCTCGAACTTGGTGTAGACGAAAGCGTCGACGAACTCGTGCAACGGCACGCCGTGCTGCAGACCCAACGACACGGCGATGGCGAAGTTGTTCATCAGGCTGCGGAAGGCCGCGCCCTCCTTGTGCATGTCGATGAACAGCTCGCCCAGCTCGCCGTCCTCGTACTCGCCGGTGTGCAGATAGACCTTGTGGCCGCCGACGGCCGCCTTCTGGATGTAGCCCTTGCGGCGGTCGGGCAGGCGGCGGCGCGAGCGGTCGCGCTCGACGATCTTCTCGACCACGCGTTCGGTGACGACGGGTTCGCGAGGCGCGGCGCGGGCGGGCTCGGCGGCCGGCTCGTCGGGCAGGTCCAGCTTGAAGTCGACCGGCGTGGCGGCGCGTTGCAGTCGCAGGGCGCGGATGCCCGAGCGCGCGGCGGCGGCCTGGGCGCGGACGGCGTCGGCCGGCCGGGCGTCGAAGGCGACCGGGATGGCGACCGGCGCCGGCAGGCAGGCGAAGCTCTCGACGGCCGCCAGCATGGCCAGGCGGTCGGCGAAGACCGGGGCCTCGACCGAGCGGAAGGCTTCGCGCAGTTCGGGGTTCAGGGCGTCGCAGTCGCCCAGGGTTCCCGCGCCCAGGGCGTGGCGCTCGGCGGTCGCGATCTCCGTCACGGAGAAGTCGGCGAAGGCCAGGGTGTCGAAGTCGCGGCGGGCCACATCCTCGGCCGAAGCGCCCAGAACGTCACGCAGGAAGCCCGCGCCGACCACGGCGGGGGCGAAGGCGGCGCGCAGACCGTGGTGCTCGCGAAGGGCGTGCTCGGCCTTCTCGATTTCGTGAGCGGTGAAGCCCCGAGCCTGCAGCATGGCGTGGTCGATCGCCGGGCTCTCGGCCAGCGAGCCGTGCCCCAGGGCGTGGCGGCGGGCGGCGTCCAGATCGACGTTCTCGGTAGAGAGAGCCTCGAAGGCGGCGGCGCTGAAGGCGGGCAGCAGGAAGCCGTCGGCGGTCTGGGTGACCGAGACCGGCGCCATCGCGCCGGCGGGGCCCAGGGGGGCGCCGCCGAGACGCAGGGCGGCCTCGGCGTCCTCGAACGGACCGACGAGGGCCGTCGAGCGCAGGCCGTGCTTGCGGCCCAGGGCGTGGGCGGTGGCCAGGGCGGCGGCGGCCTCGGTGGCCAGCTCGGAGCGCAGGGCGGCGGCGCGGACGCGGCGCTCGGCCAGGGTCTTCAGAACGCTCTGCTTGTCCTGGGCGAAGGCCTCGTCCTGGCCCAGAGCGGCGGCGGCCTCGGCGCTGGCCGATAGGGCCGCGCCGACGGCCAGGGCCCAGAGCGCGGCGGCGCCGTCGCGGCCCTCGACGCTGGTCTGAGAGAGACCTTGGCTGAGCAGGCAGTCGCCGACGCCCGCCAGCGACAGCCGCGCCGGGCGCTCGCCGCGGTCCAGCTCCAGGGCGGTGCCCCAAAGGTGGCAGACATAGGTGAAGCGCTCGACGTCGAAGGTCTCGCCGTCGAGGAAGGCGCTGGCGTCGATCGCCGCCCCGATCCCGACGCCCCGCGCCAGGAGCTCGGCGTCGGTGGGCGAGAAGGTCAGGGTGAGGGCGCTGGTCTCCCAGCCGACTTGGGCGGCCAGGGTGGCGGCTTCGTCGCCAGCGGCCACGCCCTGGCGCGAGGCCGAGGCGACCATGACGCGTTCGCGGTCCGGCGCGGCGTCGATCAGGGCGGAACGCGCGGCGTCGGCCGTGGCGATGGCGTCGAGGATGGTGCGGTCGTCGGCGCCCAGATCGCGGGCCTTGCGGGCGGCGCGGGCGAGAGCCGGGTTCTTGCGGACATCGCCGCAGGCGCGCGGATCGCCCTGGCAGCGGCGGACGGCGTCGGCGACATGGACCAGGGCGGCGTCGAGGCGCGCGGCCGCTTGGGCGGCGAGGAGGCGGCCGCGGCGCTGGGCCAGGGTCGTCTTTACCGCGCTTTCGAATTCGAACTCGCCGATGTCGGCCAGCCGCCCCAGCCCCACCTGGCCGCCAGCCGGCGTGGCGAGGCCCGAGAGCATGGTGGCCAGCAAGGCGTCGCGGAAGGCGCTGGCGTCGGCCTTGTCGCCGAACAGCCCGCGCGCGAGGCCGGCCTGCGCCACCTTGTCGGCGTAGCGGGCCGGTCCGCCGCCCAGTGGCGCCTTAGGCTCGATTTCGCCGGCCCAGTCCAGCCAGGCCTCGACGCGGGCGTCGCTCCAGGACGACGGGGCCGAGACCACGACCACGCTGTCGGCGCGCTCGAGATCGCGCCATTCCATGGTGGGAACAACTCCGGCGGCTTTGGCGGGCGTGCGCATGGGCGAGTTCCGGGTCCGGGCGGTCGTGATACCTTACCAAATTCCTAACGGGTGATTCCGTGCCGCCGGGATGCGCGTAAGGTCGCACCCCAAGCTAGAGCCTCGTTCGCTCGGCCTCAATAGATGTTGCGGGTCCAAGGGGGGCTAATCCACAAGATGTTGAAATTGCGCCGACCGGACCGACGCTGGACGCTGGAGACGCGGAAGGCTATGTTCCGCCGACTTCGCCGCGCCGGTCGCGGCCCCTTTAAGCCCTTGCAATTTCGGGTGCGAACGTAGTGCTGAAAGCGATCTTCACGTGGTGGAACGGTGCGACCCTGGGTCAGCGCTTCCACATCGGCCGCCGCGGCGTCTTCGTGGGCCAGGACGAATACGGCAATCGCTACTTCGAGGCCCGCGACAACAGCGACAGCTATGACGAGCGCAAGCGTCGGTGGGTGATCTACAGCGGCTATGCCGAAGCCTCGAAGGTCCCGCCGGACTGGAGCGGCTGGCTGCACTACACCTTCGACGAGACGCCGGACCAGGCGCCGCTGAAGCGCCGCGAATGGGAGAAGGATCATCTTCCCAACCTGACCGGCACCGTTCACGCTTGGCGCCCGAAGGGTTCGCTGACCCGGGGCGGCGAGCGCGCGGCCGCCACCAGCGACTACCAACCCTGGTCGCCGGAATAGGCATGACGGCCCGTCGGGCGTCCCTGATCGCCGCCGTCGCGGCCCTGTCCGGCCTGGCCGCGACGGGCGCCGCTCTCGCGCGCCAGAACGCCCCGCAGGCGCAGGTCCCGCCGTCGGCGCCGCAAGCGCCCGCGGCGCCGACACCCGGAGAGCTGCGTCCGGCCCAGCCGACCCAGGTCCCGCCCGCGATCACCAATCCCAATCCGCCGGCCTCGCCGCCGCCCGCCGCCGTGACCGCGCCCAAGCCGGCCGCTGTGGCGCCGACCAAGCCGGTCGAGCCCGCCAAGAGGCCGCGCTACGCGATCGCCATCCTCCAGGCGCTGGACAAGGTCACGACCGAGACGATGCGGTTCGAGGTCCCGGTCGGTCAGCCGATCCGCTACAAGACCTTGATCTTCACCGTCCGCGCTTGCGAGACGGCGGCCGCCGACGAGATCGCTCCGGAGACCGCGGCCTATGTCATCGTGGATACCCAGCCCAAGGCCCAGGCCGGCCGCGCGGCTCCGCCAGGACGCCAGATCTACAAGGGTTGGATGTACGCCAGCTCGCCGGGTCTGAACCCGCTGCAACACCCGGTCTATGACGCCTGGCTGATCGCCTGCAAGCAGTCGGTCCCGGATGCGCCGCCCGCCAAGCCGTAGAAGTCGCCCTGGACCGCCAGGGCCTTGGCCAGTCGCCGTCTATAGTCCGCGCGGCCGATCTCGATCACCCCGAACTGCGTCAGGTGCTCGGTGAGGAACTGGGTGTCCAGCAACTGATAGCCGCCGGCCAGCAGCCGCGCGACTAGATGCACTAGCGCCACCTTGCTGGCGTCGCGGGCGGTCGAGAACATGCTCTCGCCGAAGAACGCGCCGCCCAGCGACACGCCGTAGAGACCGCCGACCAGCGCGTCGCCCAGCCAGGTTTCAACGCTGTGGGCCAGGCCTCGGGCGTACAGCTGCCCGTAGAGCCGCTGGATGGGATGGTTGATCCAGGTCTCGAGACGGCCAGGGCGTGAGGCCGCGCAGGCCTCGATCACCGCGTCGAAGGCGGTGTCGATGCGCACTTCGTAGGGGCCGTTGCGCACCGTCCGCGCCAAGCGCTTGGGAATATGAAAGTCCCCGAGCGGCAGGACGCCACGCCGCTCGGGATCGATCAGGAAGACGCTCTGGTCCTCGCGGGCGTCCGCCATCGGGAAGACGCCGCGCTTGTAGCAGGCGATCAGATCGTCGACCGAGAAGGCGTCGTCCATCGCCAGCCTCGGATCAGCTCTCTTGAGCTTTGATCCAACGTTCCAGCCAGTGGATGTCGTAATCGCCGGCCAGGATGTCGGGCTGCACCAGGAGGTCCTGGAACAGTGGGATCGTCGTTTCGACGCCGCCGACGACCATCTCGCCCAGGCAGCGCTTCAGGCGGGCGATGCACTCGGCGCGGTCGCGGCCGTGCACGATCAGCTTGCCGATCAGGCTGTCGTAGTAGGGTGGGATCGCGTAGCCGGTGTAGATCGCCGAATCCAAGCGAACGCCCAGGCCGCCGGGGGCGTGAAAGTCCGTGATCGTGCCGGGCGAGGGCGTGAAGGTCCGCGCGTTCTCGGCGTTGATCCGGCACTCGATGGCGTGACCCTCGAAGACGACATCCTCTTGGGTGAACGACAGCGGCAGGCCGGCGGCGATGCGGATCTGCTCGCGCACCAGGTCGATGCCCGTGATGGCCTCGGTAACGGGGTGCTCGACTTGCAGGCGGGTGTTCATCTCGATGAAGAAGAACTCGCCATTCTCCCACAGGAACTCGATCGTGCCGACGCCGAGGTAGCCGATGGCCTTGACCGCATCGACGACGATCTTGCCGATCTTGGCGCGATCGACCGCGCCGAGGGCGGGCGAGGGGGCTTCTTCGAGAACCTTCTGGTGGCGGCGCTGCAGCGAGCAATCCCGCTCGCCCAGGTGAACCACGTTGCCGTGACTGTCGGCGATAACCTGCAGCTCGATGTGGCGCGGCTTCTGGAGGTAGCGCTCCATATAGACCGTGTCGTCGCCGAACGCGGCGCGGGCTTCGGAACGGGCGGTCGAGACGGCCTCGGCGAGATCCTCACGGGTCTGGGCGACCTTCATACCGCGACCACCGCCGCCGGAGGCCGCCTTGATCAGCACAGGGAAGCCGATTTCCTCGGCGGCCGCGAACGCCTCTTCCTCGGTCGAGACGCCGCCGTCCGAGCCGGGGACGACTGGAATGCCGGCGTCCTTCACGGCTTGTTTGGCGGTGATCTTGTCGCCCATCATTCGGATGTGCTCGGGCTTCGGACCGATGAAGGTGAAGCCGTGCGCGCCGACGATCTCGGCGAAGCGGGCGTTCTCCGACAGGAAGCCGTAACCCGGGTGGATGGCCTGCGCGCCGGTGATCTCGGCCGCCGCGATGATCGACGGGATGTTCAGATAGCTCTTGGCGGCGGGGGCGGGGCCGATGCAGACGCTTTCGTCCGCCAGGCGCACCCACATCGAGTTGCGGTCGGCCTCGGAGTGGACCGCCACGGTGGCGATGCCCATTTCCTTGCAGGCGCGGTGAACCCGGAGCGCGATCTCGCCCCGGTTCGCGATCAGGATCTTGTCGAACATGATCGTTACTCGATGACGACGAGCGGCTCGCCGAACTCGACGGGCTGCGCGTCTTCAACCAGGATCTCGACGACCTTGCCGGCCTTCGGAGCCGAGATCGGGTTCATGGTCTTCATGGCTTCGACGATCAGCAGCGTCTGGCCGGCCGAGACGGTGTCGCCGACCTTGACGAAGGCGTCGGCGCCCGGCTGGGGCGACAGATAGACCGTGCCGACCATCGGCGATTTCACGGCGTCGCCGCGCGCGGCGGCCGGGGCCGGAGCGGATTCGGCGGCGGGCGCGGCGGCCGGAGCCGGCGCAGAGGCGACCGCGGCCGGGGCATAGGCCGGAGCGGCCTGCTGGACGTAGTTGACGGGGGCCGCGGTCAGTTCGCGCGCCACTCGGATCGTCAGGCCGGCGTGCTCGACCTCGATCTCCGTGAGGCCCGTGTCCTTCAGGATGTCCGCGATCTTGCGGACCAGACGGGCGTCGATGGCCGGAGCTTCGACCGGATCGGCGGGGGCCTTGGGGTTCGACATGGAAGCTTACCTTGTTCTTTCAAGACGCCTCGGCGGCGGAAAACGCCGGGCGATGTCGTTGTTAAACGCGGATCAGGCCGAGAGCGGCGTCGATCGCTAGTTCATAACTCGCCGCGCCGAAGCCGGAGACGATCCCGGTGGCCGCTAGCGAAACGAAGGTGTGGCGGCGGAATTCCTCCCTCGCCGCCGGGTTGGACAAGTGACACTCGATCACCGGGATGCTCAAGGTCTTGAGCGCATCCAGAAGCGCGATCGAGGTGTGGCCGTACCCGGCCGGATTGATAATGAGCGCCGAGGCCGACTCACGCGCCTCCTGCACCCAATCGATCAGCACGCCCTCATGGTTGGACTGGCGGAAGACCACCGAAACGCCGCGCGAAGCCGCCCGCGCCTCACAGCGCGTACGGACATCATCGAGCGTGTCCTTGCCGTAAATCTCGGGCTCGCGGGTCCCCAACAGGTTGAGATTGGGCCCGCTCAGCACGTGGATCGGTTTTACCATGCGGCTCCGCCGTCGATTCCGGGAGGTCTTGTATAGCCGGTTCCGCCGGGTCACAAGCACGGCTCGCTTCGGAGGTGAGATGAGGCTTCTGCTGAACGGTGAAGAACGGGACGTGGCGGACGTCGTCACGATCGCCGATCTGGTGAGCGCCTTGGGCTTGGACGCCCGCAAGGTGGCCGTCGAGCGCAACCTCGAGATCGCTCCGCGCTCGACCTATGCCGACACCGCGCTGGCCGACGGCGACCGTATCGAGATCGTCACTTTTATCGGTGGCGGCTGACTTTAGACGCTGTCATCCCGGCCAAGTGCGAAGCACGCCGAGCCGGGACCGCCGGAAGCGCGGAGTTTGTCGCGGTCCCGGGTCTTCGCCCGGGATGACAGGGAATGGGGAGGGGCGTAAACCAGCCGCATGAACGCGCACGTTTCCCCCGACTCCGTCACGGCGACCGATTCCGAAGAAACCTGGACCGTCGCCGGCCGCACCTTTCGCTCGCGCCTGATCGTCGGCACGGGCAAGTACAAGGACTATGCGACCAACGCCGCCGCCGCCCGCGCGGCCGGGGCCGAGATCGTCACCGTGGCCGTGCGCCGCGTGAACCTGACCGATCCGAGTCAACCGCTGCTGGTCGACTACGTCAAACCGACTGAGTTCACCTATCTGCCGAATACGGCGGGCTGCTTCACGGGCGAGGACGCCGTGCGCACCCTGCGCTTGGCTCGCGAGGCCGGCGGCTGGGATCTGGTGAAGCTGGAGGTGCTCAGCGACCCCAAGACCCTGTTCCCGGACATGGAAGAGACGTTGCGGTCGCTGAAGCTGCTGGTCGCGGAGGGCTTCCAGGTCATGGTCTATTGCTCGGACGACCCGGTCTACGCCCGCAAGCTGGAAGACGCCGGCGCGGTCGCGATCATGCCGCTGGGCGCGCCGATCGGCTCGGGCCTGGGCATCCAGAACCGCGTGAACCTGCGGATCATCGTCGAGAACGCCAAGGTGCCCGTGCTGGTCGACGCCGGGGTCGGCACGGCCTCGGACGCGGCAATCGGCATGGAGCTGGGCTGCGACGCCATCCTGATGAACACCGCCATCGCCGAGGCCAAGGATCCGATCCGCATGGCCAAGGCGATGAAGCATGCCGTCATCGCCGGCCGCGAGGCGTACCTGGCCGGGCGGATGCAGAAGCGGCTATATGCCGATCCGAGCTCGCCGCTGGCGGGGCTGATCTAGGCGGTCACCCCGCCTTCGCGCTGGCCGCCCGCGTCTGCTCGATCGCTAGCTTCAGGGCGTTGATGTCGGCGCCCGGGACCAGGGTGTCGCCGACGATGAAGGCCGGGGTGCCCGACAGGGCCAGGGTCTTGGCCAGGGCGTCGGTGTCGGCCAGGTGCTGGGTGACGGCTTGGCTCTCGCCGATCGACTTGGCCTTGGCGATGTCGATGCCCAGGCTCTGGGCGATGCGCAGGGCGGCGGCGGCGTCGAGGGCGTTTTCGGCCATCAGGGCCCTGTAGAGCTCCAGGCTCTTGCCCTGGTCCTTGGCCCCCAACGCCAACCGAGCGGCGGCCTCGCTGTCGTGGCCGAAGATCACGAAGTCCTTCAGCACCAGGCGGATGTCCGGGTTCTTCTGGACCAGTTCGACGATCTCGGGCGCGGCGCGGCGGCAATAGCCGCAGCGATAGTCGAAGAATTCTGTGACCGTGATCGCGCCGGCCGGGTTGATGACGATGTCGCGCGGATCGTGCTCGATGGCCTGGCGGTACTGGCCAATCGCCTTCTGAGCCGAGGCGGCCTGCTGGGCGGCCTGTTTTTCCTGCAGCTTCTGACTGGCTTCCACCAGCACCTCGGGATGCTCCAACAGGTAGGCGCGGACCTTTTCGCCGAACGCCTTGTCGGGCTTGGCCTTGTCACAACCGGCGAGGGTCAGGCCGGCGAGAGCTAGCGGCAGGGCAACGGTCGCGGCGCGGCGAAGCAGGGTCATCGATGTCTCTGAGAGAGGAGGGGCGCTCAGCGCCCGAGGTTGGATTGGACGGCGCCTTCCTTGGCCAGGGCCTTGAGGTCCTGGTTGGAGGGGCGCGAGGCCAGGACGATGTCGGTGGCGCGACGCCAGTCCGGGGTGTTCTTGGTCAGCAGTTCGCGGGCCCGCATGGCGAAGACCCGGGCTTCTTGCACCGCGCCTAGCGAGAAATACTGCTCGGCGGTCGCCAGGCGCGCCTCGCCGTCCTTCTTCTGCTTGTCGTAGGCCTGGGCCAACAGGCGCCAGGTGACGGAGTTGTCGGAATCGTTCAGCAGGCTGCGCTTCAGCTCCTGAACGCCTTCCTCGACCTTTTTGGGATCGTCGAGGCTGATCAGGGTCTGGCCCAGATTGACCCGTAGCAGGGCCGCGTCGGGCTTCAGCGCCACCGACTTGCGTTGCGGCTCTTCCGCCTGAGGGATGCGGTTGAATTCGAACAGGATCTGGCCCTTGAGCTCCCAGAGATAGGGATTGTCGGGATGCTCGGCGATCAGCGGGTCCAGCAGCTGCAGGGCCCGGTCAGGCTCTTTCATCTGGTAGTAGGCGATGGCGCGGGCGTAGCGCGCTGGGAAGCCTGTGTCGGTCTCCTTGTACTTCATCAAGGCGACCTGCGGATTCAGGAAGCCTTCCAGCTTGGCCTTCATGACCTCGTGCTGGGCAAGGTCTTCGGGCGTATCGACGGCGCTGTAGTGGGGCTGGCGCTCGACACGGCTGCGCAGCACCTCGATCCGTTCGGACGACAGGGGGTGGCTACGGAAATATTCGAAGCGGCGGGCCTGATCGAAGACCTCCTGGTAGCGGAAGTTGTCGAAGAACTCGACGAGGCCGCGACCCGACTGGCCGGTGGCCTCCAGGAAGCCGGCGCCGGCCTGGTCGGCGCGTGACTCTTGTTCGCGGCTATAGCCGAGGGCTCCAAGCGCCCCGGCGTACTGCGCGTTGCCCAGCAAAGCCGCGCCGGCGTCGGGCGCGCCGGCCAGGGCGGCCAGGACGCCCAGGCCCATGGTCAGGATCATCGGCTTGAGGCCGGCCTTCATCATCTCGCCCGAACGGATCGGGTGGCCGCCGGCCAAGTGTCCGGTTTCGTGGGCGATGACGCCGCGCAGCTGGTTGGGATTCTCGGTCTGCAGGATCAGGCCGGTATTGAGGCCCATCTGCAGGCCCTGGGTCGCGAAGGCGTTCAGCGACTTGTCGCCGACGATCAGGATTCGGACCGTCTTGGGATCCAGGCCCGCCGCCGCGTAGATCGGATCGGCGTCGTGGTGCAGAATCTCTTCGATCTCGGTGTC
Organism: Caulobacter sp. 1776; assembly: GCF_040545685.1. Taxonomy (NCBI): domain Bacteria; kingdom Pseudomonadati; phylum Pseudomonadota; class Alphaproteobacteria; order Caulobacterales; family Caulobacteraceae; genus Caulobacter; species Caulobacter sp. 1776. The sequence continues at coordinate 341,757 of NZ_JBEPMI010000007.1, read as the reverse complement.
GCGGATCAGCGACGGACCGCCGTCCTGGGCGAGCGCGACCTTGGGAACGCCGGACGCCAGAATCGACAGCGCGGACAACGCCACGCCCAATCGTTTCCCGGCACGCCCGTTACGCGAGGTCATCCCATGATCTCCAGATCGCGCCCCCGCGAACCCTGACCAGTCTAACTTGGAAGTCGAACGCGAGGGAACAAGGGTTTCCGTCTCGCGTCCCGAGGATTTCGGCCCGCGCGCTGGTCAGGACGCGCGGGCCGTCATCAGATCAGCCTACCGGCGCCACCAGCCCTTGCGGGGCTTTTCGGGCGGGGTGGTGATTTCGGCCGGATCCGGCTGGGCCGGAGCGGCGGGCGTCGCTTCGAGGACGGGCTCGGGTTCCGGCGTAGGAGTCGGCTTCGGAGCGGGCTCGGCAGCTGCCGCGACGACCGGCGCCTCTTCCGGTTCGGGCGGCGCGACGGCCACCGTCTCGGTCACGATCTCGGCCACGGCCTCGACGGCTTCGGCTTCCGCGACGGCCTTCTTGCCGCGCGAGCGCGGGCGTTTGGCCTTTTTCGGGGCTTCCTCGGCTTCCGGCAGTTCGACCCAGACGTCGGCCGGCGGTCCGGCGATCACCGGCGGGGCCAGGATCGGGGCTTCGAACGGCTCGGCGGGTTCGGCGCTGACGGCCTCGACGGGAGCGGCTTCGGCCTGAACGGTCTCGGCGCGTTCGCCACGGCGGCCGCGATCACGTCCGCGACGGCCACGTTCGCGTTCGGGACGCTCGGCGCGTTCCGGACGTTCAACCACTTCGGCGGCTTCCGCGCGGGCTTCCGGCGCCGGGCGGCGCGACTCGCTGTTGCCGCCGACCAGGGCGGCCGGGTCATGCCAGGTGAAGACGTTCTCGCCGAACGGGACGCGCGGACGGATCCACACGAAGGCGTCGGCCGGACGATCGCCGTCCTCGCGGCCGCCACGACGGCCGCCGCGGCGGCCGCGGCGACGACGGCGACGACGGGCGTCCTCGTCCTCGTCACCGAATTCGGCGCGATCTTCGGCGTCGCCGTCGACCTCCTCCTCGTCGGTCTCGCCTTCCGCTTCGGTTTCCGTCTCGGGTTCGTCGCGACGACCGCCTCGGCCGCGGCCCCGGTCGCGACGGCCACGGCGGCCCTTGCGGTCGCCGCGATCGTCGTCGCGCGCCTGCTTGCGGCTCGAGGCGTCGTCGTCATCGGTGTCTTCGCGCTCGATATCGTCCTCGTCGTCGAGAACGACATCCTCGTCGTCTTCTTCCTCGTCGGCGAAGGCGGCCGGATCGAAGTCGTCGTCTTCCTCGACATATGGGGCCGGCGCCACGGCGATACGTTCGCCCAGCTCGGTGCGCTCGATCTCCTGATCGCCGGCGTGCAGGCTGTCGTCGACCAGCACGGTGATGTGCAGGCCGTGGGTTTGCTGCAGGCGCTGCAGATAGGCGCGCTTTTCGTTGAGGATGTAGAGGCCGACCGAGCGGGCGACCTTCAGGATCACCGCGCCGCTGCCCTTCAGGGCCTCGGCCTCGACCGCGCGCAGGGCGGCCAGGGCGCTGGACTCGACCGAACGGACCCGGCCCGTGCCTTCGCAGTGTTCGCAGACGTGGGTGGTGCCTTCCAGGACGCCGGTGCGGCGACGCTGGCGGCTAATCTCCATCAGGCCGAAGCCCGAGATCTTGCCCATCTGGATGCGGGCGCGGTCGTCCTTCAGAGCGTCCTTCAGGACCTTCTCGACCGTGCGGTTGTTCTTGCCTTCATCCATGTCGATGAAGTCGATGACGATCAGGCCGGCCAGGTCGCGCAGGCGCAACTGGCGGGCGGCTTCCTCGGCGGCCTCGACGTTGGTCTTGAGGGCGGTGGCCTCGATGTTGCGCTCGCGCGTGGCCTTGCCCGAGTTGACATCGATGGCGACCAGGGCCTCGGTCTGGTTGATCACCAGATAGCCGCCGGAACGCAACGGCACGACGGGCGAATAGATTTGGGCCAGGTGGTCTTCGATCTTGTACTTGACGAACAGCGGCGTCGGATCGCGGTAGTTGAAGACCTTCTTGGACTGGCTCGGCATCAGCATGCGCATGAAGTCGCGCGCTTCCTTGTAGCCGGCGTCGCCCTCGACCCAGATGCCGTCCAGGTCCTTGTCATACATGTCGCGGATGGCGCGTTTGACGAGGTCTTCCTCCTCGTAGATCAGCGCCGGCGCGATCGAGTGCAGCGTGTTCTCGCGGATGTTTTCCCACAAACGCAGCAGGTATTCGTAGTCTCGCTTGATCTCGGCCTTGGTGCGCTTGGCGCCGGCCGTGCGGACGATCAGGCCCATGCCTTGCGGCACGTCCAGGCTTTGGACCACGCCCTTCAGGCGCTTGCGGTCGGTGATCGCCGTGATCTTGCGGCTGATGCCGCCGCCGCGGGCGGTGTTGGGCATCAGGACGCCATAGCGACCGGCTAGCGACAGGTAGGTGGTGAGCGCCGCGCCCTTGTTGCCGCGCTCTTCCTTGACGACCTGGACCAGCATGATCTGCCGGCGGCGGATCACTTCCTGGATCTTGTACTTTCGCATCAGCCGGCGCTTGCGGCGCGCGAGCTCTTCTTCGACGTCGTCATCGTCGTCGTCGACCGCGCGATCGCCGCCGTTGACGTCGTCCTCGTCGTCGCCGCCCGAGGCGCGACGCGAGACGGGGGTGTCGTCGTCGTCGTCGCCCGAGTCGTCGCGCATCAGCGCCTCACGATCGGCGACCGGGATCTGGTAGTAGTCCGGGTGAATTTCGTTGAACGCCAGGAAGCCGTGGCGATTACCGCCGTACTCGACGAACGCGGCCTGCAGGCTGGGTTCGACGCGCGTCACCTTGGCGAGATAGATGTTCCCACGGAGTTGTTTGCGGGTCTGGCTTTCGAAATCGAATTCTTCAACCCGAGTTCCGTCCACGACGACCACACGCGTCTCTTCGGCGTGTGCTGCGTCGATCAGCATCTTCTTCGACATTAAGGGAGTCTCCACGGCGCGCGGCGGGCGCGAGGCCCGGTCGCCGATATGAATGAGGGGCGCGCGCGTCACCGTCCGTCGCTCCGCCAGTGCGGTTGCGAGAGGTCGGATGCCAAAGGCGGACGGGTGCGGCGCAGCCCATTGAGGTTTCGTTTGTCCCTACCGCGCTAGGCGCGGACTGGATGGCGCGTCGTCGCCGGAAGGGCGTTTGAGCTCGACGCGAGCCCCGCGACCCAGCGTCTCGGTAGGCGTCTTGCCTGCTCCGTCGGCCGCGTCTCGAACACTATCTAGTCTGCCGTTCCCGCTCCGGAAGAGGTTCAGGACCACTTTCGACGCGGGGGCGGCCCGCACGGAGTCGTGACGATCACGGACTTCGCGCGCGGCGGGACTGTAGCCACATCGGCGCACAAAAGAAAAGCTTTCGACGGACGATGTCGACTTAACCCTTTCGCTACCGAGCCCGAGCGATATTGACGTTCGGTTCACCAGTTCCGGATACCGCGGGCGGGTATGCGTAAGCTTCTTATCAGTTTGGCCCGCATGGGCTGGGTCAGGGCGGTCCTGATCATCGGCGGTCTCACGACGGCCGGCGTCGCCGTGGCCACGGCCCAGGGGCCGGCCGCGCCCGCCGGCGTGCAGAAGGTCCGCTTCGGCGGCGACCGCACCGAAACCCGTGTCGTCATCGATCTGGACCGGGCCGCCGCTGGTAAGCTGATCGCCGACGGCATGGACGACCAGCGCCTGGTCATGGCGCTTCCGAACGTCACCGTTTCCGGCGATCTGCAGGGCGCGGGCCAGGGCCTGGTCAAGCGCTGGCTGATCGACGAGGCCGCGGGCGGCGCCCGTCTGCGCCTGGATCTGGCCGGCAAGGCGGAGGTTCGCCGCCGCTTTCTGCTGCCGCCGGGCGACGGCGCCACCGCCTATCGCTATGTCATCGACCTTAAGGCCGTGGACGCGGTTCCCATGGTTCCGGCCGCGCCGCGCCTGACCCTGGCGACCCTGCCGGTCAAGGCCCCGCCGCTGCGCCTGAAGAAGGTCATCGTCATCGACGCTGGTCATGGCGGCAAGGATCCCGGCTCGCTGGGCGCCAATGTCTACGAGAAGGACGTCACCTTGGCCGCCGCCAAGGCGCTGAAGGAGCGCCTGGAGCGCACGGGCCGCTTCCAGGTGGTGCTGACCCGCGAGACCGACACTTTCATCCCGCTGGAATCGCGCGTGCAGATCGCCCGTCGCGCCGACGCGGATCTCTTCATCTCCCTGCATGCCGACTCGGGTCCGGACACCGGCACCCGCGGGGCGTCGGTCTACACCCTGTCGGAAAAGGGCGCCGACAGAGTCGGCCGCGTCCTGGAAAAGGACGACTGGCTGATGAAGGCCAACCTGCCGGGGCGCGATCGGGCCGTCAGCCAGATCCTGCTGGACCTGTCGCAGCGCGCCACCAAGAACCGTTCAGCCGCCTTCGCCCAGCTGCTGCTGGCCAATGTCGGCGAGGAGACCACCCTGCTGCGCCGCAGCCATCGCGACGCCGGCTTCATCGTCCTGCTGGCGCCCGACGTGCCGGCCGTGCTGCTGGAGATGGGCTTCATCACCAATGTGGACGACGAGGCCTTCCTGACCACCAAGGCCAGCCGCGCCCGCCTGGTCAACGCCGTCAGCGACTCGATCGAGGCCTATTTCTCGGCGGGCCTGCGCAAGTCCTAGAGCCTGTCCGTTTCTGATGGAGACATCAGAAACGGATAAACAGGCTCTATTTCAAACATGTAGAGCGTGGCAGGCGCCGAAACCGCTCACACTTTCGGCTGCCACGCTCTAGGGACCGCGCTTCCCCTTTTCCTCGTCGCGCTCTAATCACAGGGACGATCGTTCGCGTTTCCCCAAGATGACGCGGCCGCAAAACCGTTTACGGTTCGGCGACAAGCGATCTAGTGAAGGGTGTGCGGCAGGCGAGGGGACCTGCCCGACGGAGGTCGCGTGGATCTGAAACCCACCGAACGATGGATGGCCATCGCCGGCGTGGCGGTGCTTTCGGCCATTGCTGTCGCGGGTTTCGCGATCGCGATCTATGCCGCGTGGCTGTTCCACGACATGCCCGACGCCGGTGAGCTGCAGGACTATCGTCCGCCGACCGCCACGCGCGTTTACGCCTGGGACGGCACCCTGATCGGCGAGTACAGCAAAGAGCGCCGGATCTTCATCCCCTATGACCAGATCCCGCCGCAGCTGGCCCAGGCCTTCCTGGCGGCTGAGGATCGCAACTTCTTCCAGCACGGCGGCGTCGACGTCGGCGGCCTATCGCGCGCCATGATCAAGAATGTCGGCAACGCCATTCGCGGCAAGCGCCTCGAGGGCGGCTCGACCATCACCCAGCAGGTCGCCAAGAACGTCCTGCTGACCAGCGACGCCACGGTCGGTCGCAAGTTCAAGGAAGCGATCCTGGCCCACCGCCTGGAGCAGTCGCTGACCAAGCAGCAGATCCTCGAGCTGTATCTGAACGAAATCTGGCTGGGCTACCGCTCGTTCGGGGTCGGCGCGGCGGCCTACAACTATTTCGGCAAGTCGTTGCCGGACTTGACCCTGGCCCAGTGCGCCTATCTGGCCTCGCTGCCCAAGGGGCCGGACAACTACCACCCGATCCGCAACAAGGCCAAGGCGATGGCCCGCCGCAACTGGGTGCTGGGCCAGATGGCCGAGCAGGGCTGGGTTTCCAAGGAAGACGCCCGCAAGGCGATGGCCGAGGACCTGGTCGTGCAAGCCGCCCCAAAGCGCGCCGCCTATCGCGACGCCGACTATTTCGTCGAGGAAGTGCGCCAGCGCGGCGTCGCAACCCTCGGCCCCCGCCTGAACGAAGGCGGTTACTACATGCGCACGACTCTGGATCCGCGCCTGCAGACCGCTGGCCGTGAGGCTCTGATGGACGGCCTGGAGAAGTACGACCGGCGCCACGGCTGGCGCGGGGCCTGGGGCCATGTCGAATCGACCGACCTGGCCTGGGAGAAGACCGCCCTGGCCAAGCCGATCCCGTCGGAGCGCAACGCCTGGCGTCCGGCCCTGGTGGTTTCCAACGACGGCCGCGTGCGCCTGGTGAAGAACGAAGGCGAGGGTCAGATCGTCGGCGAGGACGTCGCCTGGGCCAAGGCCGGCAAAGGTCTGAAGGCCGGCGACCTGGTGTTCGTCGAGAAGACGGACGCCGGCTACCGCCTGCGCCAGGTGCCGATCGTCAACGGCGCCTTGGTGGCCATGGAGCCCTATACCGGCCGCATCACCGCGCTGGTCGGCGGCTACAGCTATTCGCTGTCGAATTTCAACCGCGCCACCCAGGCGATGCGCCAGCCGGGCTCGTCGTTCAAGCCGTTCGTCTACGCCACGGCGCTGGAGAACGGCTACACGCCCGCCAGCGTGGTCGTCGACAGCGCCATCACCTTCAAGGGCGCGAACGGCGAGGACTGGAGTCCTGAGAACTACCACAAGGAGTTCTACGGCGCTCAGCCGCTGCGCAAGGGCCTGGAACAGTCGATCAACGCCATGACCGTGCGCCTGGCCCAGGGCGTCGGCATGAAGAAGATCGTCGATTTCGCCAAGCGCGCCGGGGTCGTTCGCGACATGGACCCGGTGCTGGCCATGGCCCTGGGCGCGGGCGAGACCACGCCATTCAAGCTGACCGCCGCCTACGCCGCCTTCGTCAATGGCGGCCGCCGGATCGAGCCGCATCTGATCGAGCTGGTCCAGGACCGCGAGGGCAAGGTGATCTTCCGCGCCGACAAACGCGACTGCGTCCGCTGCGACGCCGGCTTCAACGGCGACGAGAGCCCGCGTTTCGCCGCGCCGGGTGACCAGATCATGGATCCGGTCACCGCCTATCAGATCACCTCGATGCTGCAGGGCGTGGTCCAGCGCGGCACCGCCGCCGCCGTCAGCTCGTTGGGCCGGCCGCTGGCGGGCAAGACCGGCACGACCAACGAATACCGCAGCGCCTGGTTCGTCGGCTATTCGCCGAACCTGGTGGTCGGGGTCTTCGTCGGCTTCGACGACAACCGCTCGCTGGGCGAGGCCGAGACCGGCGCCACCGACGCCGTGCCGGTGTTCATCGACTTCATGAAGGTGGCCCTCGACGGCCAGCCCGTCGTCGACTTCAAGCCGCCGAAGACCGCCAAGTTCGCGATGGTGCACGGCAATCGCGAGGCCTTCCGTCCGGGCACCGAGCCCAAGGTCCAGGTCGCGCCGACCGGCCCGATCCCCTACAATGAGCTGCCGCAGGGCCTGCCTCCGGTGCCGCAGCCACAGGCCCAGCCCGGTAAGCCGCCGCCCCAGAAGGTCGATCCGCTCAGCGGGCTCTACTAGATGTCATTGCGCGGTGGAGCGACGCACGCTATCTCCCGCGCCCTTCAACACTGTCACGGAGTTACGTGATGCGACCGGATGTCGAGGCCGCCGCGGCTGACATCGAGCAGTCCGTGGGACTGCTCAGGAGGCGTCTTTGACTGGGATGTCGCCCTTAGAAAGCTCGATGAGCTGAACGCTCGGGTCGAGGATCCGACCCTCTGGGACCGTCCGTCGGAAGCCCAGGCCGTCTCGCGCGAGCGCGCCGCCCTGGCCGCCAAGGTCGAGGCCGTGCTGGGCATCGAGCGCGACGTCAAGGACGCGCTGGAATACGCCGAACTGGCCGACATGGAGTCCGACGAGGACTCGCTGAACGACGCCCGCGCCCAGCTGAAGGCCATCAAGGAGCGCGCCGGTCGCGCCGAGCTCGAGGCCCTGCTGTCCGGCGAGGCCGACGGCAATGACGCCTATATCGAGATCAACTCGGGGGCCGGCGGCACCGAGTCGTGCGACTGGGCCGGCATCCTGCTGCGGATGTACACTCGCTGGGCCCACGCCCACGGCATGACGACCGAGCTGATCGAAGAGACCGACGGCGACCAGGCCGGCATCAAGTCCGCGACCCTGCTGGTCAAGGGCCAGAACGCCTACGGCTGGTTGAAGACCGAGGCCGGGGTGCACCGCCTGGTGCGGATCAGCCCGTACGACAGCAGCGCCCGCCGTCACACCTCATTCGCCTCGGCCTGGGTCTATCCCGTGGTCGACGACACGATCGAGATCGAGATCAACCCGGCCGACGTACGGACCGACACCTACCGTGCTTCGGGGGCCGGCGGTCAGCACATCAACAAGACCGACTCGGCCGTGCGCCTGACGCACATCCCGACCGGCATCGCGGTGGCTTGCCAGGCCGGCCGATCGCAGCACCAGAACCGCGAGGAAGCCTGGAAGATGCTGCGCGCGCGCCTCTACGAGGCCGAGCTGCAGCGGCGGGAAGCCGCCCAGCAGGCGCTCGAGGACCAGAAGACCGACATCGGCTGGGGACACCAGATCCGCAGCTACGTCCTGCAGCCCTACCAGATGGTCAAGGACCTGCGGACCAACGTCGAGACCTCCGACACCCAAGGGGTGCTGGACGGCGATCTCGACGCTTTCATGGGGGCCTCGCTGGCCCAACGCGTCGGCGCAACGCGCGACGCCTGACAAGCCTCTAGTCCCGTTGGCGCTTCCAAGGCGTCAGCGGGACATAGGTCGCCGGCTCGGTCGGACCCTGGCGACTGACCGTGATCAAGCCTCTTCGCTTCAGGTTCTCGACAGCGTTCTGGACGGTGCGCCGCGACTGGCCCGTGCGCTCGGCCAGCTCCGCGTGGCTGAAGCTGGCGCGGCCGTCGGCGTGGGCGGCCACGATGGCCAGATAGACGAGGAACGAGGACGGCCGATGGTCGTGTCCTGCGAGGTCGGCCATCAGGGTGTCGAGGACGTAGCGGTCGATCGCATAGCTCTGCGTATCCATTGCTATAGCAATGCCTGCACGTCTTCACCGAGGCAAGATTGGGCGGCTACTCCGTCGCATCACTCGCAGGGAAGGGGACCGCCATGAGCGTGATCAGCAAGGTGAAATTCGTCAGCATCCCGGTTAGCGACCAGGATCGGGCCCTGGCCTTCTGGACCGAGAAGGTCGGCCTGCGCGTGGCCACCGACCAGCCGATGGGCAATCAGCGCTGGATCGAGCTGTCGATCCCCGGCGCCGAGACCGGCCTGGTGCTGTTCACCCCCGAGGGGCACGAGAACCGCATCGGCAGCTTCTTCAACGGCTCGCTGGCCTGTGACGACGTCGAGCACGCTTATCGCAAGCTGACCGAGAAGGGCGTGGAATTCGAGGGGCCGCCCGAGAAGCAGCCCTGGGGGACCTTCGCCAAGTTCAAGGACCCGGACGGCAACACGTTCGTGCTGTCGAGCCGCTAAACAAAAAACGCCCCGGATCACTCCGGGGCGTTCGTGTTTCTTAAGCGCGGAAGACCTCAGCCCGCGGCCGGCTTGGCCAAGGCCAGCTGCTCGGGGTGCGGGGCCGGCTGGGCGGCCGGGGCTGGGCGTTGGAACTTCAGGCTACGGCCCTGGAAGAAGGCGCCGGTTTCCATCGCCAGCTGCTCGTGGGTGATGTCGCCGTCGACATACGAGGTGCCGTAGAGACGGACCTGCTTGGAGGTGATCGCGCCGACGACGCGGCCGCGCACCTCGACCGCCTCGGCATAGATCGAGCCCTCGATATGGCCGGTCTCGCCGACGGTCAGGCGGCCGACGCGGACGTCGCCCTTGACCACGCCGTCGATCTGCAGCTCGCCCTCGCCGGTCAGGCTGCCCTCGATGGTCAGGTCGGCCGACAGCAGGCTGGCCACCTTGGGCGGCGCGCGGCGCGCGGCTTCGGTCGGGGCGATCGCCATCGGCGTCGGCAGCGGTTCGATGCGGCCCTGAGACTTGGGCGCCGACTTAGCTTGCTTGCTGAACATACTCACCAGCCTTCAAGTAACGATTGGGATTCTGGGCCTTGCCGTTGACCCAGACTTCGTAATGCAGGTGCGGCCCGGTCGAGCGGCCGGTCGAGCCCATGGCGCCGATGCGCGCCCCCATGGCCACCCGCTGGCCGACGCGGGCGCCGATGGTCGCCAGGTGAGCATAGCGGGTCTTGAAGCCGCCGCCATGGTCGATCTCGACGGTGTTGCCATAGCCCGAGCGCACGCCCGTGAACGACACGACACCCGGCGCGGTGGCCATGATCGGGGTGTAGAAGGCGCCTGGGAAGTCCAGGCCCGAATGGAAGGCTGGCCGGTGCGTGAACGGATCGAAGCGGACGCCGTAGCTGGATGACAGGGCCGGATTGCTGGTCGGACGATAGAAAGGCAGCTGCTTGGCCGCCGCGCCCAGCGAACGCATGTCCGACATATCATTGGCCGCGTGCTGGATGCGGCTGGCGAACTCCTCGTCGACGTCGAGGACGGCGGCGAGGGCGCGCGGATCCTTGGCCTCGATCAGCGGACCGCCCAGCGAGGCGCCGCGGCCGGTGAAGTTGCCCGCGTCCAGGCCGGCCATGCGCATGGCCAGGCGCAGGCGGTCGGCGCGGCTCTTGGCAAAGCCCTCGGCGGCGTCGATCAGGCGTTCCTGATCCATGCGGGTGGCCTGGATGCGTTGCACCGGGCTAGCGGCCAGCAGGCGGGGCTTGGCGACCTTCAGCGCGTCGGCGGCGCCGGGCACGCCCTTGAAGTCGGAAACCAGCAGGGCAAGGGCGGCGTGGCGCTTCTCGACCGAGGCGGCCAGGTCTTCCAGCGAGCCGTTGGTGGCCGACAGCTGAGCCACGGCGCTGTTCAGGCGGCCCTGGCGATCGGCGTTGAGGCGCTCGTAATAGGCTTTCTGCTTGACCAGCTGCTGGTCGGTCGAGCTGACGGACAGAGCGCTGACCATCATCGAGGCGGTGCAGACGCCCATCCATAGCGCGGTCGCGGCGACGGCGGTCGCGCCCAGCAGTTGCTTGTTGGTGGAGAAGACATAGCCGCGCATCTCGCCGCCGGAGCGGATATAGATGTGCCGTTCGGGAAACAGGGCTTCGAGAGAGTGCCGCAGTCGCTTAAAGCGCTTGATCGCCATCGCCCAAGAAACCCCCCGTTTCAGGTCTGGGCGATATGCTACGAGAAAGCGGAAACACGCAAGACTCTTCGCGCCCGAAGTGAGCGCGAGTCGCGAAAAGTAACATTGCGCCTCGATCCTTAACGTTTCCTGACCGCGAAAGTCACCCGTTAAGGCTGCGATAGCGTGGAAAGGTCACAGGTTGAGGCGCGGATACAACACCGCCACGACCGAACGGTTCCCGTAGCGGGCGAAATACTTGGCGAGAGGCTACTTAATCGCCTTGGCGGCGTTCATCACGGCCTTGATGTGGCCGGGGACCTTAACCTTACGCCAGACTTCGCGGACGACGCCCTCGCGATCAATGAGGAAGGTCGAGCGATCGATGCCCATGTACTTGCGGCCGTACATGCTTTTCTCGACCCAGGCGCCGTACGCCTCGACGACGTCGCCCAACGGGTCGGCGGCCAGCTCGATGGTCAGGTCGTGCTTCTTGCGGAACTTGGCGTGCGAGGCGGCGCTGTCCTTGGAGACGCCGACGATCACCGCGCCCAGCTTCTGGAACTCCTCGACTTCCGACGAGAACTGCAGGGCTTCCGACGTGCAGCCGGCGGTGTCGTCCTTCGGGTAGAAGTAGAGCACGACGTTCTTGCCCTTCAGGCCCGTCAGGCTGACCCGGCCGGTGTCGGTCGGCAGGTCGAAATCGGGGGCCTTGTCGCCGGGTTGCAGCATCGAACGCTTCTCCACCTTGAAACTGTCATCCCGGACGCGCGAAGCGCGATCCGGGACCGCCAAAAGCTCGGCGTTCGTGGCGGTCCCGGCTCTCCGCTACGCTGCGGCCGGGATGACAGTCAACCAACTAAACCGGCAACAACTAAACCGGCTTGACCAATACGATTTTCTTCTTGCCGGCGGCCAGCTTGACGACGCCCTCGACCAGATCGGCTGAGGTGATCGTCCGGTTGGCGTCGGCCTCGGCCTTGTCGTTGACCTTGACGCCGCCGCCCTGGGCCAGACGACGGGCTTCGCCGCGCGAGGCGGCCAGGCCGGCGTCGGCGAACAGGGCCGCCAGCACGATACCGGCTTCCAGGGCCGCGGCGGGCACCTCGAAGGTCGGCAGGTCGGCCGACAGCGCGCCTTGCTCGAAGGCCTTCTCGGCCGCGTCGCGCGCCTTGCGGGCCTCGTCCTCGCCGTGGGCCATGCGGGTGGCCTCGTCGGCCAGCACCTTCTTGGCCTCGTTGATCTGGGCGCCTTCGAGGGCTTCCAGCTCCGCGATCCGCTCCAGCGGCAGGTCGGTGAACAGCTTCAGGAAGCGGCCCACGTCGGCGTCCTCGGTGTTACGCCAGAACTGCCAGTAGTCGTACGGGCTCAGCTGCTCGGCGTTCAGCCATACCGCGCCGGCCATGGTCTTGCCCATCTTGGCGCCCGAGGCGGTGGCCAGCAGCGGCGTCGTCAAGCCGAAGGCGGCCTTCTGGTCGACGCGACGGGTCAGCTCCACCCCGTTCAGGATGTTGCCCCACTGGTCCGAGCCGCCCATCTGCAGCACGCAGCCGTACTTGCGGTTCAGCTCCAAGAAGTCGGTGGCCTGCATCAGCATGTAGTTGAATTCGAGGAAGGTCATCGGCTGCTCGCGCTCGAGCCGCAGCTTGACCGAGTCGAAGGCCAGCATCCGGTTGACCGTGAAGTGCACGCCGTAGTCGCGCAAGAACTGCACGTAGCCGAACTTCGAAAGCCACTCGTCGTTGTCGACCATGATCGCATCGGTCGGCCCGTCGCCGAAGGTCAGGAACTTGGCGAAGACCTGCTTGATGCCGGCGATGTTGGCGGCGATGTCGGCGTCCGACAGCAGCTTGCGGCTCTCATCCTTGCCAGTCGGGTCACCGACCTTGGTCGTGCCGCCGCCCATCAGGACGATCGGCTTGTGGCCGGCCTGCTGCAGGCGGCGGAGCATCATGATCTGGATCAGCGAGCCGACATGCAGAGACGGGGCCGTGGCGTCGAAGCCGATATAGGCGGTGATGATCCCGCTGCTCGCAGCGGCGTCGAGTTCTTCGGGGTGCGTGATCTGATGGATGTAGCCACGCGCCTCCAGGGTTCGCAGGAACTCCGACTTGAAGGGCGACGCGGCGGACATGGATCGACTCTCTGATTGGGCGGTCTTGGAAAGAGATGGCGCGCCGTCTAGCACGGCGAGGTCTGAATGTGAGGGCTTCATTTCGTGACTCCGGGCGAGGGCCGGAGCGCATGATCGATCAAATGGAGCGACCCCGGCGAGACGGGGTGGCGACGTGTCTGGTCGGCCTCCCGCTATGGCAGCGGGCGGTAATAGGGGCGGGCCAGGATGCTACCCAACAGGATGGGGGCGTCGATCATGGGGTCTAGCTACCGTTTCGCGACCATGGCAGTCAACGGATCATGCGTATTCTTGGATTCATGACCGGCACCTCGCTCGACGCGGTCGACATGGCGGTGCTGGAGACGGACGGCGAAGAGATCCAGAGCTTTGGACCCGCCGGCGAACGCAAGCTCCGCGAGGAGACCCGCGATCTCTTGCTGGTCGCCACCGAGGTCGCCCGAGGCTGGCCGCGCGACAAGCCCGCGCCGGAGATCTTCACCGAGGCCGCGCAGGCCGTGGCCGACGAACACTTCCACGCCGCCGAGAGCTTCCTGGCCGAGCACGGCCTGGCCTGGAGCGATTTCGACCTGCTGGGCGTCCATGGCCAGACCGTGCTGCATGAACGCCCGACGCCGGACCGGATCGGCCGGACGGTGCAATTACTGGACGCCGAGCGCTTGGCCAAGGCCACCGGCCGGCCCGTGGCGTTCGACTTCCGCACCGCCGACGTGGCGGCGGGCGGGCAGGGCGCACCCCTGGCTCCGATCTATCACGCCGCCCGCGCCCGGGCCTCCGGCCTGGCCGCGCCGGTAGCCGCGCTGAACATCGGCGGGGTGGCCAACATCACCCTGATCGGCGACGACCACGATCTGCTGGCCTTCGATACGGGTCCCGGCAACGGCATGATCGACCTGATGCTGCAGGAGCGGGGGCTGGGCCGGTTCGACGAGAACGGCCGCCTGGCCGCGTCGGGCCGGGTGGACCAGGCGATCCTCGATCGGTTCCTTGACAGTTCCTACTTCTCCGGCCCCGCGCCCAAGTCGCTGGACCGCTACGATTTCCCGCTCGACTTGGTCGAGCCGCTATCGGCCGAGGACGCCGCCGCGACCCTGGTGGCGTTCACGGCGGAAGCCGTGGTCAAGGCGTTCGAGCTGGGCGCGCGGCCCAGCGCCCTGATCGTCTGTGGCGGCGGCCGGCACAATCCACAGATCATGCGAGTGCTGGCCGAACGCGCGCCGGTGCCGGTCAGGACCGCCGAGGACTACGGCTGGCGCGGCGACAGCATCGAGGCCGAGGCGTTCGCGTACCTCGCGGCGAGGACGGCGAGGGGCCTGCCGATCAGCTTCCCGGGCACGACGGGGGTGAAGGCGCCGATGACGGGCGGAAGGATCGTAACCCCATAACCTTTTGTGTCATCCCGGCCACAGCGAAGCGGAGCGCCGGGATCGGCGCTGCGGGCCCTGCAGGATGACACCTGTTTTCAGTGCAATTTGAGTCTGCCCGACACCCGTTGCTGCAGCAGCCGCGCCAGCGCCAGGGTCACCGTCCGGCCGACGCCCAGGATCGCCCGGTGGTGGTCCAGGTGCAGCGACATGTAGGCCCACTTGGCCAGCAAGCCTTCGACGAAAAAGTTCGGGCCGCCCAGCCCGCCCATCAGCGCCCCGACGCCCTTATTGTCGCCCAGCGACACCAGCGAGCCGAAGTCGCGATAGACGAACGGCGCCTCGGCTCGGCGCTGGGCCAGACGGGCCAGAAGCGCCTTCTCCAGATAGCTGGCCTGCTGGTGCGCGGCCTGGGCGCGGGCGGGGATGGTCTTGCCGTCCTTCCACGGCGCGGCGGCGCAGTCGCCCAGGGCCCAGACGTCGGAGGCGGAGGTCTCCAGGCGGGCGTTGACCACGAACTGGTTGCCGCGATTGGTTTCCAGGCCGTAGGCGGCATTGCCGTCGGCGGCCTTGATGCCCGCCGCCCAGACGATCAGGTCGGCCGGAACGTCGCCCTGGCTGGTCTCCAGCCGGTCGAGGCGGACGGCCAGCACCTTGGCGTCTGTCTTGACCGCCACCCCCTTGCGCTCGAGGGCCAGCGTGGCCTTGTCGGCGATCTTCTGCGGCAGGCCATTGAGGATGCGCGGCGCGGCCTCGACCACGGTGATGTCCAGGCGAAAGCGCTGCTCGTCGCCCAGGCTGCCCAGCAGCTCGCGATGCGCCTCGATCAGTTCGGCCGACAGCTCGACCCCGGTCGCGCCGCCGCCGACGATGGCGACCCGCATGATCTTGTCGTCGGAGAACGAGGCCTTGGTGAAGGCCGCCAGCAGACGCGCGTGGAAGGCCTCGGCGTCCTCGGTGCGCTCCAGCAGATGGGCCTGCTCGGCGCCGGGCGTGCCGAACAGGTTCGAGCCGGACCCGATCGCCAGCACGCCATAGGTGAAGCTGATGGCCCGTTCGGGCGCCAGGACTTGGCCGTCGTCGCCCATGATCGCCTTCAGGGTCAGGCGCTTGGCGGTCGGGTCGAAGGTCGAAAGCTCACCGAGCAGGAAGTTGAAGCCGTTCGAGCGGCCCAGGATCGAGTAGGAGATGCCTTCCTGATGGACATCCAGCGTGCCGGCCGCCACCTCGTGCAGGGTCGGCTTCCAGATGTGGAAGCTGGAACGGTCGATCAGCAGAACGCGGCGTTTGCCATTTCGGCCGCCGAGTTTGCGGCCTAGCCGCGACGCCAGCTCCAGCCCGCCGGCGCCCCCGCCGACGATGACGATGTCGTAGTGCATCACCGTCTCCATCATTATTCATCAATCGATGAATATATAAGGCGAGCGGCGGCAGCGAAAAAGGCCTCCCGCGCGGGAGGCCTTCTGACGTTTTAGATCGGGTCCGCCGCCAGGCGCTTGTCGAGATAGTCGCTGACGCTTTTCTCGACGCTGGGCAGGTGCTCGGCCCAGAAGTGGGTGGCCTTGTCGATGACCTCGTAGTCGATCGTGATGCCCTTCTGGGTGCGCAGCTTGGTGACCACGCGCTCCACCTCGACCGGCGGAGTGATGGTGTCGGCCGAACCGGTCAGGAACAGGCCCGAGGCCGGGCAGGGGGCCAGGAAGCTGAAGTCGTACATGTTGGTCGGCGGCGACACCGAAATGAAGCCGTCCGTCTCCGGGCGGCGCATCAAGAGCTGCATGCCGATATAGGCGCCGAAGTCGAAGCCGGCGACCCAGGTCTGGCTGGCGGCCGGATTGCTGGTCTGCAGCCAGTCCAGGGCGGTCGCGGCGTCGGCCAGCTCGCCGATGCCGGCGTCGAACTCGCCCTGGCTGCGGCCCACGCCGCGGAAATTGAAGCGCAGGGTCGCGAAACCGCGCTTCATGAACAGGTGGTACAGCTGCACGGCCACTGGGTGGTTCATGTGACCGCCGGCTTTCGGGTGCGGATGCAGGATCAGCGCGATCGGCGCTGTCTCGGTCTTGCCCGGAGAATAGCGACCTTCGATCCGCCCGGACGCGCCGGTCAAAATCACATCAGGCATGTCGTTCCCTTGAGCTCGCCAGCGGCCCGTGCCCCGACGATTTGGCTCGCCGGAATACTTGACTACTGCGCTTGGTCTTCCTAGATCGCAACCAGTTCGCGGGCTGGAGGGCCCGCGCGCGAAGTCGCGGCTTGTAGCACACGCAAAAGCCGATGCGCGCGGAATCTGCAAGGGGTAAGGCGATGCGCCTGAGCACCAAAGGACGATACGCGGTCATGGCGATGACCGACCTGGCCAAGCGCCAGGACGAAAGCGAGGGTCGCGCCGTGGCCCTGGCCGAAATCGCCGCGCGCCAACAGATCTCGCTGTCCTATCTGGAGCAGCTGTTCGCGCGCCTGCGCCGCAAGGGCCTGGTGATCAGCGCCCGCGGCCCTGGCGGCGGCTATCGTCTGGCCAAGGCGTCGACCGAAACCTTCATCTCCGACATCGTGCTGGCGGTCGACGAACCGCTGCGCGCCACCCGTTGCGGCTTCACCAAGGGCCAGGCCAAGGGCTGCATGGCCGGCGGCGAGCGCTGCATGACCCACGGCCTATGGGAAGAGATGGGCCGCCAGATCCACGGCTACCTGGCCAGCGTGTCGGTCGCCGACGTACTGAACGGCGAGCTGCGTCCCGCCCGCCCGCTGGAGATCGCGGCCGAGTGAGCATCCGTCGCACATCGGTCTATCTCGACTACAACGCCACGGCGCCCCTGCGCCCGGAGGCGAAGGAAGCGTTGCTGCGCGCCCTGGAGAGCCCGGCCAATCCCTCGTCGGTCCACGCCGCCGGCCGCGCCGCGCGCGACATGGTCGAGCGGGCCCGCGCCGAGGTCGCGGCCCTGGTCGGCGTGCCGGCGGGTTCGGTGACCTTTGTCAGCGGCGGCACCGAAGCCAATGCCCTGGCCATCGAAAGCGCCAAGGCCGCCGGCGTCCAACGCATCATCCTTTCCGCCGTCGAGCACGACGCGGTGACCGAGACGGCCAAGGTCTCGGGCCTGCCGATCGAGATTCTGCCGGTCGACGCCGATGGCGTCGCCGACATCGGCTGGCTGGCCCAGGCGCTTGAAGCGCCGGGCAAGGCCCTGGTCTGCCTGATGCTGGCCAACAACGAGACGGGCGTGATCCAGCTGGTCGCCGAGGCCTCGGTCCTGGTCCGCGCCGCCGACGGCTGGCTGCACGTCGACGCCGTCCAGGCGGCGGGCAAGATCGCGATCGACTTCTCCGCCCTCGGCGCCGACACCATGGCGCTGTCGGCCCACAAGCTGGGCGGGCCGCAAGGCGTCGGCGCCCTGGTCGCCGGAACGCGCGCCACCGTCGTCCGTCGCCAGCACGGCGGCGGTCAGGAGCGTGGCCGCCGGGCCGGCACCGAGAACGTCGCCGGCATCGCCGCGTTCGGCGCGGCCGCTCGCGCGGCGCAGGAAAGCCTTGCGTCGATGGTCGAACTGTCCCATTGGCGCGACGCCCTGGCCGAACGGGTCAAGGCCCAAGGCGCTGTCGTGCTCGGGGAGGGCGCGCAACGCCTGCCCCAGACATTGTGTTTCGCGGGCGAAGGCTTCGGCTCCGAGGTCCAGGTCATGACCATGGACCTGGCCGGGGTCATGGTCAGCGCCGGCAGCGCCTGCTCGTCGGGCAAGGTCAAGGCCAGCCGCGTGGTGGAAGCCATGGGCCGGTCCGATCTCGCCCCCTTCGCCCTGCGGGTCAGCGGCGGCTGGGCGAGCACGGAAGACGATTGGATCAAGTGCGGCGACGCCTGGCTCGCCGCCTGGAAGCGTATCGGCGCCCGGCGCCGGGAGGTGGCGTAGTGGCCGCGGTCAAGGAAACTGTCGAAACCGTCGCCGCGCTCGAGAAGTACGAGCACGGTTTCACGAGCGAGATCGACCAGGAGTTCGCCCCCAAGGGCCTCTCCGAAGACATCGTGCGCTTCATCTCGGCCAAGAAGGACGAGCCGGCCTGGATGTTGGAATGGCGCCTTGACGCCTACCGTCGCTGGCTGGAGCTGGACGAGCCCGACTGGGCCAAGGTCAGCTATCCGAAGATCGACTACCAGGACACCTACTACTACGCCGCGCCCAAGACCAAGGATGGCCCCAAGAGCCTGGACGAGGTCGATCCGGAGCTGCTGGCCGTCTACGCCAAGCTGGGAATCCCGCTGAAGGAGCAGGAGGTTCTGGCCGGCGTCGAGGGCGCGCCGCGCTACGCCGTGGACGCGGTGTTCGACAGCGTCAGCGTCGTCACCACCTTCAAGAAAGAGCTGGCCGCCGTCGGCGTCATCTTCTGCTCGATGAGCGAGGCGATCCGCGAGCACGGCGATCTGGTGCGCCAGTACCTGGGCAGCGTCGTGCCGACCTCGGACAACTATTTCGCCTGCCTCAACAGCGCGGTCTTCTCGGACGGCTCGTTCGTCTACATCCCGCCGGGCGTGCGCTGCCCGATGGAGCTGTCGACCTATTTCCGGATCAACGCCAAGGACAGCGGCCAGTTCGAGCGCACCCTGATCATCGCCGACAAGGGCGCCTACTGCTCGTATCTCGAGGGCTGCACGGCCCCGATGCGCGACGAGAACCAGCTGCACGCGGCGGTGGTCGAGCTCGTGCTGCTGGACGACGCCGAGATCAAATATTCGACGGTCCAGAACTGGTATCCGGGCGATCCGGAAACCGGCAAGGGCGGCATCTACAACTTCGTCACCAAGCGAGCCGACTGCCGCGGCGACCGTTCCAAGGTGTCGTGGACCCAAGTCGAGACCGGCTCGGCCATCACCTGGAAGTATCCGTCCTGCGTGCTGCGGGGCGAGGGGAGCTCGGGCGAGTTCTACTCGATCGCCGTGACCAACGGCCACCAGCAGGCCGACACCGGCACCAAGATGATCCACCTGGGCGCCAACACGCGCTCGCGGATCGTCGCCAAGGGCATCAGCGCCGGCAAGTCGACCAGCACCTATCGCGGCCTGGTCAGCGCCCACCCCAAGGCCAAGGGCGCGCGCAACTTCACCCAGTGCGACAGCCTGCTGATCGGCAAGACCTGCGCGGCCCACACCGTGCCCTATATCGAGGCCCGCAACGGCCATTCGGTGTTCGAGCACGAGGCCACCACCACGCGCCTCTCCGACGACCAGCTGTTCTATTGCCAGCAGCGCGGCCTGAGCCAGGAAGAGGCCGTGGCCCTGCTGGTCAACGGCTTCGTCAAGGACGTGCTGCAGCAACTGCCGATGGAATTCGCCGTCGAGGCTCAGAAGCTGGTGGCGATCAGCCTGGAAGGCTCTGTGGGATGACGACCGTCACCCTCTACCAGCCCGTCGGCATGGAAGAGCTGCAGGCGATCAAGGCGTCAGGTTGGACCGAGCTGCCGCCGCATGATTTGGAGCAGCCGATCTTCCGGCCGGTGGTCGACGAGGCCTATGCCGCCCAGCAGGCCCGCGACTGGAACGCCGTCCATAGCACCTATCGGCGCGGCTACATCGTGCGCTTCCAGGTTTCGGCGGACTTTCTGGCCGCCTATCGCGACAAGGTCGCCGGCACGCCCGGCCACGAGGAATACTGGATCCCGCCCGAGGATCTTTCGCTGTTAAACGCCGCCATCCAAGGCCAGATCGCCGTCGCCGGAACCTTCGCGGGCCACGACGCGGAATACAGAAAACTCAACGAGACCCATGCTTAAGATCCAGAACCTTCATGCCCGCGTCGAGGACAAGCCGATCCTGAAGGGCGTCACGCTGGACGTGCCGGCCGGCGAGGTCCACGCGATCATGGGCCCGAACGGCGCCGGCAAGTCGACCCTGTCCTACGTGCTGAGCGGCCGTGGCGGCTACGAGGTGACCGAGGGCTCGGCCAAGCTGAACGGCGACGACCTGCTGGCCCTGGAGCCCAACGAGCGGGCGGCCAAGGGCCTGTTTCTCTCGTTTCAGTATCCGCTTGAAATCCCCGGCGTTCCGGCCCTGACCTTCATCCGCACCGCCCTCAACGCCCAGCGCCGCGCGCGCGGCGAGGACGAGATCGCGGCCCCGGCATTCCTGAAGTTGGCCAAGGAGAAGGCCGCGGCGCTGAAGATCGACTTCGACATGCTCAAGCGCGGCCTGAACGTCGGCTTCTCGGGCGGCGAGAAGAAGCGGATGGAGATCTTCCAGATGTCCATGCTGTCGCCGAAATTCCTGATCCTGGACGAGACCGACAGCGGCCTCGACATCGACGCGCTGAAGATCGTCTCTGAAGGCGTCAACGCCCTGCGTTCGCCCGAGCGTGGCATGCTGGTGATTACCCACTATCAGCGCCTGCTGGACTACATCAAACCCGACAAGGTCCACGTGCTGGCCGCCGGCCGCATTGTCGCCTCGGGCGGCCCGGAACTAGCTCTGCAGCTGGAAGCCGAGGGCTACGACAAGTACGCGGGCGTCGCGGCGTGACCCTTTTAACCGCCCTCAAGACCGGCGACCTGACCGCGCTGCCGTCCCGGCGAGACGAGGACTGGCGCTGGACCGACCTGCGGGGCCTGCTGCGCGCCTTGCCGCCGGCCGCGCCGGCGCATGACGGTGAGGTTCCGGCTGGTCCGTTCTCCCAGCTGACGGACGCCGAGACGGTCTTCGTCAATGGCCGCCTGGTCGCCTTGGCCAGTTCGGGGGTCGTGGCCCTGCGCTTCGTCGCCCTGGCCGACAAGGCCTCGCAGACCGCCAGCCACAGCCTGGTCGTGGAGGCCGGCGAGCGCCTGGTCCTGCTGGAAAGCCACGAAGGCCGCGCGGCCGGCTATGTGGCTGACGTCACGCTCGAGATCGCCGTGGGCGAGGGCGCTTCGCTAGAGCGCATCGTCCTGGTCGAGGACGACGCCGAGGCGATCAACGTCGTGACCGCCGAGGTCGATCTTGCTCCTGGCGCGACCTACGCCCAGACCGTGCTGACCTCCGGCGCGCGCCGCCAACGGATCGAGACACGGGTCAACCATCCCGGCGCCCACGCCCAGGTCCGTCTCGACGGTGTCTATCTGCTGGACGGCCAACGCCACGCCGACCAGACCACCGTGGTCACCCATGCCGGCGTCGACGGCGTCACCAGCCAGCTGACCAAGGGCATGGCCGCCGACCAGGCGCGCGGCGTCTTCCAAGGCCGCATCGTGGTCGCGCAAGGCGCCGACCAGACCGATGCGCGGATGGGCCACCACGCCCTGATCCTGTCCGACAAGGCCGAGATCGACGCCAAGCCCGAACTGCTGATCTTCGCCGACGACGTCTCGTGCGCCCATGGCAACACGATCGGCGCGCTGGACGAGGAGGCGATCTTCTACGCCCGCCAACGCGGCATCCCGGAAGCCGAGGCCAAGGCGATGCTGACCGTCGCCTTCGTCGGCGAGGTGGTCGAGCGGATCGAGCACCCAGGCGCGCGCGACATCGCCGCCGCCTGGGTGGCCCGCAAGCTGGGGAGCCCCACCTAATGGCTTTTGACGCCCCCTTCGACGTCGCCGCGATCCGCGAGCAGTTCCCGATCCTGCAACGGACCGTGCATGGCAAGCCGCTGGTCTATCTGGACAGCGCCGCCAGCGCCCAGAAGCCGAACGTGGTGCTGGACGCCATGACGGACCTGGCGCGGACCTCGTACGCCAACGTCCATCGCGGCCTGCACACGCTGGCGAACGAAACGACGGAAGCCTATGAAAAGGCCCGTGAAAGCGTCGCGCGCTTCATCAACGCCGAGCCGACCGAAGTGGTCTGGACCAAGAGCGCCACCGAGGCGGTGAACCTGGTCGCGGCCTCGTTCGGCCTGTCGCTGAACGCCGGCGACGAGGTCGTGCTCTCCGAGATGGAGCACCACGCCAATATCGTACCGTGGCACTTCCTGCGCGAGCGCAAGGGCGTGGTCCTGAAGTTCATCCCGGTGCTGGACGACGGCCGCCTCGACATGGAGGCCTTTAAGAGCCTGCTGTCGGAAAAGACCAAGATGGTCGCCGTGACCCATATGTCGAACGTGCTGGGCACGGTCAACGACGTGGCCGAGATCGTCCGCCTGGCCCACGCGGCCGGCGCGCCGGTGCTGCTGGACGGCTGTCAGGGCGTGGTTCACACCCGGGTCGACGTGAAGGCGCTGGACGTCGACTACTACGTCTTCTCTGGCCACAAGCTGTACGGCCCGACCGGCATCGGCGTGCTGTATGGCAAGGCCGAGCGTCTGGCGGCCCTGCCGCCTTACCAGGGCGGCGGCGAGATGATCGGCTCGGTCAGCCTCGACAAGATCACCTATGCCGACCCGCCGCACCGGTTCGAAGCCGGCACCCCGGCGATCCTCGAGGCCGTCGGCCTGGGCGCGGCGATCGAGTGGCTGAACGGCCTGGATCGCGACGCCATCTTCGCCCACGAGCACGCCCTCTACAGCCGCGTCGCCGAGCAGCTGCGCGGCGTCAACGGCGTGCGGATCCTGGGCGAGGCCCCGGGCAAGGGCGCGGTGCTGTCATTCACGGTCGAGGGCGCCCACGCCCACGACATCGCCCAGGTGTTGGATCGCTACGGCGTCGCCGTGCGCGCCGGAACCCATTGCGCCGAGCCCTTGATGCGCCGTTTCGGCGTCACGTCGAGCGCGCGCGCCTCGTTCGCCCTATATAATACGGAAGCCGAAGCCGACGCGTTCGTGGACGCGCTGGCCAAGGCCCGCAGTTTCTTCAGTTGAGCCGCTCATGACCGACGCCGCCGCCTCTTCCGAGCCTGTCACCGCCCTCTCGAAGGATGAGCTGAACCGGCTGACGGACCTGCTGATCGAGAAGCTGAAGACCGTCTACGACCCGGAAATCCCGGTCGACATCTACGAGCTGGGCCTGATCTACAAGGTCGACGTCAGCGACGACAAGGACGTGACCATCGACATGACCCTGACCGCGCCGGGCTGCCCGGTGGCCGGGGAAATGCCGGGCTGGGTCCGCGACGCGGTGATGGAGATCCCAGGCCTGAAGTCCTGCAATGTCGATTTGGTGTTCGAGCCGCCGTGGGACGCCTCGCGGATGAGCGACGAGGCCAAGCTGCAACTGAACATGTTCTGATCGGTTCGAAAGCCATGGAAACCGCGATCACCGTCCGTCCCCGCCGTCCGCGTCCCAAGGTCGTCACCCTGACCGACGCCGCGGCCGCGCGCGTGAAGGAGATCATGGACCGCGCGGATAAACCCTATGCCGGCCTGCGGGTGGGCGTGAAGAACGGTGGCTGCGCGGGCCAGGAATACGTCTTCGAATACGCCGCCGAGAAGGGGCCGATCGACGAGGTCGTCGAGGACAAGGGCGTCACCATCCTGATCGAGCCCAAGGCGGTCCTGTTCCTGATCGGGACCGAGATCGACTACGAGATCACCAAGCTGTCGTCGAAGTTCGTGTTCCACAATCCGAACGAGACCGACGCCTGCGGCTGCGGCGAGAGCGTCACGATCCAGCCGGCGGCTGAAACCCCTCTCCCATAGGGAGAAGATTGGCCGTGGCCGCCGTCGGCGCGCTGACCACGTTCTTCCGCCCGTTCCATTCCACCAGCACCGACGGCTTGACCGCCTCACCGCGCGCCTGGGCGATCAGTTCGTTGGTGCGGCCCTCGATCGCCGCCTCCATGCGCGCCATGAACTCGGCCTTCTCCAGGCCCTGGGGTAGGGGCGGCAGGAACTCGACCGTGGCGGTTCCCGGCGTCTTCAGCTTCTCCGTCTGCTTCCAGAAGCAGCCGAGGTTTGTCGCCACCGGCACGACCGGCAGGCCGAAGTCCTTGCTCATGTGGTAGACGCCCGTCCGGTAGCGGAACCGCTCGCCCGGCGCGGCCAGATGGCCTTCGGGATAGATCAGGATCCGTCGGCCCTCGGCCGCGACCTGGGCGGCGCTCTTGGACAGGGCCTCGCGGGCCTCCGGTCCGCCGCAGCTGTCGACGACGATGGCGCCGAACTTCTTCAGGATCGCCCCGACCAGCGGAAACCTCTCCAGGTGGTCGCCGGTCACGAAGCTGAGATTGTCGATATGGGCGAACATCACGAAGCCGTCGCCCCAGCTGTGGTGCTTGGCGGCGATGATGAACGGGCCGTCGGGCAGATTCTCGCGGCCCTTCAGCTCGACCTTCACGTCGGCGAAGAACGCCAGCGCCCACAGCATCCGTTGGCTGTAGAGCCGCAGGGCGAAGGCCACCGGCTTGCGCCCCGGCAGCAGGGCGGACAAGGCCGCCGACAGGCCGTAGACGATCGACAGAACCCAGTAGTAGGCGTTGAACAGCACGCTGCGCATGGACGTCTGATCCTTCAACGAGCGAAAAGCACGGCCTTCACGGCCGCGGTCATCAGGGGCGCATGAGCCGAGAGGGCGTCGCCGCCCAGGCGGCCGTAGGCCTTGTTCTGGGCGGTCTGGCCGATCACCCCGATCGCCATGGCGGCCAGCACGCGCGGGTCGCCGGGCGGCAGCTCGGCATTGATCATCGCCCGCTTGATCACGTCCTCGATCAGGGTGACCGGGTCGCGGCCGTCCTCTTGGTAGTAGGGCAGGAAGTGGTGCAGCTGCAGCAGGTGGAACGAGAACAGCAACCAGTCCTCGTCGGCCACCGCGCAATAGGCCTTCACCAGGGCGGCGGCCTTGGCGTTGATTCCGTCGGCGGCCGCGGCC
Source organism: Caulobacter sp. 1776 (assembly GCF_040545685.1). Lineage (NCBI taxonomy): Bacteria > Pseudomonadati > Pseudomonadota > Alphaproteobacteria > Caulobacterales > Caulobacteraceae > Caulobacter > Caulobacter sp. 1776. Next base: position 316,656 of record NZ_JBEPMI010000007.1, on the reverse strand, counting down.
TCGGTCTCGATCAGCGTCGAGAGCCGGCGGTGGCAGTCCATGAACAGGCCGACGGCTAGGTCGTCCTTACTCTTCCAGTGGCGGTAGATCGCGCCCTCGGACACGCCAGCGCGGGCGGCGATGGTCTTGGTCGTGGTCGCATCGACGCCCTCGACGACGAAGGCCTCGAGGGCTGCGCGTTCGATGCGGGGCTTGGCGCTCATGGGACAAGCTTCGCATGGCGCGGCCGCAATGCAAGTGAGTGTTCACTTACATTTCCGTGATTGACCGAAGATGGAGGGGCGGCGACACACGGCCATGGTCCGGACGGTTCTGATCTATTCGATGGGCGAGGTGATCGGCGACGGCCTGATCAAGCTGCCCTTCATCGCCGGGCTGCGCGCGGCCTTTCCCGACGCCCGCATCAGCTGGTGCGCGGCCAAGGGCGAGACCGTCTATGCCGGACCACTGAAGAGTGTGGTGGTCGGCTATCTGGACGAGGTGATCGTCGAAGGCCGCAACGGCCCGAAGCTCGCAGACAGTCTGCCGTGGAGCAAACCGTTCGGGGGCCGCAAGTTCGACCTCGTCATCGACACCCAGGAGAACCTGCGCCGCAGCGGCGTCGCCCGTCGCGGTGCGTCTGGCCGCTTCGTCTCGGCCGCCCGCCACGCCCGCGACAAGGACTGGCCGGTGGCCGTCAGCGATCGCCTGGCGCGCCTGCTGGCCCTGGCCACGGACGGGCGGGGCGCGCCGCGTCCCCTGGCGCTGAACAATCCCGACGCGCTGAAAGCCGCCGAAGCCCTGCTGCCGACCGGTCCAACCTATGTCGGCCTGGCGCCGGGCGCGGGCGGTCAGGACAAGCGCTGGCCGCTGGAGCGCTATCTGGCGCTGGCCCGTCGTGTGGCCGCCCGGGGCTGGACCCCCGTCTTCTTCTTTGGGCCCGACGAGGCCGAAGACGCCGCCGTCGCCGCGCGCGAGGTCCCGGAAGGCCTGCAGCCCGAGCGCGACCGCACCGACGGCTTCGCCAGCGTGAAGGGCCCGCTGCTGGTCATCGCCCTGGCCGGACGCCTTTCGGCGGGCGTGGCCAACGACGCCGGCCCCGGCCACATGCTGGCCGCCGGCGGCGCGCCGCTGCTGTCGCTGCAGCAGGACCGTCGCAAGGCGGTGAAGTTCCGTCCCGCTGCTCAGCGGCTTGAGATGCTGGTCGCGGAGGACTACGGAAGCGGCATGGGCGCCCTGCCGGTCGACGCGGCCTGGGACGCCCTGCAGATCCTGATCGCCGGAGCCCCCTGAATGTCCATCCTCGCGCCGATCTCGGCGGGCGAACTGGTCGACAAGATCACCATCCTGCGGGTCAAGGCCCAGCGCATTGGCGATCCGGCCAAGGAGGCCAATGTCCGCAAGGAGCTGGCCCTGCTGGAGGCCACCGCGCGCCAGCACCTGCCCGACAGCGCCGACATCGCCCGCCTGACCGCCGAGCTCACCGACGTTAACGCCGCCCTCTGGGACATCGAGGACGGCAAGCGCGACTGCGAGCGTCGGCAGGACTTCGGTCCGGACTTCGTGGCGCTGGCTCGCCGCGTCTACATCGACAACGACAAGCGCGCCGCGATTAAGCGCGCCATCAACGAGGCCGCCGGTTCGGAGATTGTCGAGGAAAAGAGCTACAAGCCCTATCTCGCGACATCGAAAGACTGACGTAAGTCGTTCGCGGCGCTTAAGAAAAGGTCGCGAACATGATGTCTCCTCGCCGCTAGCGCCCCTTGAACGCCGCCGCGCGCTTCTGGAGGAAGGCGGTGACGCCCTCGATGAAGTCCTCGGTCTTGCCGGCCGCCTTTTGAGCCTTACGCTCGGCGTGCAGCTGGCCAGTCCAGTCACTGTCGAGGCTGTCCCAGACGAGCTTGCGGATCGCGCCCAGCGCCGCGGGCCCCTTGGCCAACTCCAGGGCCAGGGCGTGGGCGACAGGGATAAGCTCGGCGTCCGGCGCGCAGCGATTGACCAGGCCCCACTGAAGCGCGGTGGCCGCCGGGATCTTGTCGCCCAACAGCATCATCTCCATGGCCCGCGCCTTGCCGATCAGGCGCGGCAGCAGATAGGTCGAGCCGCCGTCGGGCACGAGGCCGATGCGGCGGAAGGCCTGCAGGAAATAGGCGCTCTCGCCGGCGACGATGATGTCGCCCATCAGCGCGATCGAGCAGCCGATCCCCGCCGCCGGGCCGTTCACCGCGGTCACGATCGGCAGCGGGAAGTCGCGCAGCAGCGTCATCAGCGGGTTGTAAACGGCTTCCAACGCCGAGCCGGCGTCGGGCTTGCCGTCGACGTCCAGTTCGCGCCCGGCCGCGCCGCCGCCCGAGAGATTGGCGCCCGAGCAGAACCCGCGACCTTCACCGGTCAGGATCACCGCGCGCGCCTCGACCTTGCCGGCCGCGATCGATGAGAAGGCGTGGATCAGCTCGCGGGCGATCTCCAGGCTGGCGGCGTTCAAGGTGGCGGGATCGGCGAGGGTGACGGTGGCGACGGCGTCCTGGGTCGCGAGGCGGATCTTCTGGTAGTCCACGGCCTGGGGGTCTCCCGTTGATCTTCGGGAGAAGTCTAGGCGCCTTTGCCCCTTGGGAAGGCTAGTGGAATCTTCACATGAAAACGCCGCCGATCTTGCGACCGGCGGCGTTCAAGTCGGTAGTCCAGCTGAACGGATTAGGCGGCGTTGGCCGAGGCCGGCATGGATTCCGCCGCGGTGACGCGGTTGCGACCGCCGCGCTTGGAGGCGTAGAGCGCCGCGTCGGCGCGTTCCATGATCGAGTGGCCGCTCTCATTCGGGCGACGCTCGGCGAAGCCCGACGAGATGGTGATGGCGCCCAGGTCCTCGTTGGTCGAGCGACGCTTGAGCATGCGGGAGGAGACCTCGACACGGATCTCTTCTAGGGTGGTGGCGACGACCGAGGCGGCTTCGCGCGGGAAGATCATCGCGAACTCCTCGCCGCCGTAGCGGGCGGCGAAGCGCGGCGGGGCGGCGACGCGGCCGATAACCGACGCGACGTAGCGGATGACCTGGTCGCCGGTCTGGTGCCCCCAGGTGTCGTTGAAGCCCTTGAAGTGGTCGATGTCGAGCACGGCCAGGCAGATGGTGGTGCCGCTGTCGTCGGCGTCGGAGCAGGCGCGATCCAGCTCTTCGTCGAAGGCCTTGCGGTTGGCCAGGTTGGTCAGGCCATCGGTCGTGGCGTCGCGGCGGACCTGTTCCAGGTGCTCGCGCAGACGCTCGACCTCGGCGGTAGAGTCGGCCAGGCGCGTTTCCAGCGACTGGTTTTCCTTGTGCACGCGGCGGGTGGCCTCGGCCAGGCTGGCGACCACGGTCTTGATGGCGTCGACGTCGGTCGACTTGTCCAGGCTCTTGGTCGCGCCGGCCAGTTCCTTGCCGAAGGCGGCGTTCGACTTCTGGGCGTTCTGGATGGCCTTGGAGACGGCTTCCAGCTCCTTGGACAGGATGTCGCCGGCGTCGCGGATCTGTTCGTTCAGGCGCGCCTTGGGCAGGTAGGTGGCGGCCAGCTCCTCGCTGACCAGTTCGGTCATCGGTTCGCCGAGCGAAATCAGCCGGGTCAGTTCACGGGCAAGCGCGCCGTCGGGATCGGCCACATAGTGGGTCCACAGCTCGAAGTTCAGCGCGGTCGGCCACACCTGGTGGCGTTCCATGAGCTCCAGGGCGCGCGAGGCGATCTTGTAAGCCTCGGGACCGCGCAGCGTGGTTTCGACGTCCGACATTTTCTCTTCCCCCGTCGGCGATTCCCCTTGCGGAAAGGCCGATCGCCTGGAGCCCGACCCTAAACTCGAGAGTTCTTACGAGCCGTTAAGAACGAACGATGTTCGCTCACGCATGGTCGCGCGCTAGCTCATGACGATCATTTAAAAAGCGCATTCCGAGCCGACTGGCCGAAACGCGTAGTCTGAAACAAGGCCCTGAACGCACTCGTGAATCTGCCTTCTGACTCCTGCGGGGCGGCGATGGCCCAGGCCCGGCAGCGCCAAAAAGCCGCGCATGCGCGCCGCCGGTCGCCGGCCGGGATGACAATGGGCGGATTGCATGCTCCAAGCGGCGCATGACCGCGCCGCTTTTCCTGCGCCCCACCGTCGAAGCTCAGGATCTGCCGCGCATGCAGACGCCTCAGCTGCGCGAGCGTTTCGCGCGGGGCGAGACGGGCGTCGCCTGGTCGCCGGAGCAAGACGCCTCGGCCGGCGCGCCGCTTGGCGTCCTGGGTGGTCCCGAAGCCGGCGCCTGGCCTCACGACATCACCGTCGCGCCGCCCGTCAATGTTCCGGCGCTGTGCGCGATCGGTGAGGCCTGGTGGTTTCCGCGGTTCGGCGGGCTGATCGGAACCGACGGCGCGCTCTATAACGCCACGATCGGCGAGGCGCGGCACGGCTCGGAGGACCTCTCGGCGATCCCGGGCGTGCTGGACGGGGCCGCGCGCTTCGCGCCGCCGGCGTCGGCGCCCGTGCTTGAGGCGGGAGCGGTCTTCCTGCCCTGGGGCGCGACATTCAATTACGGCCACTTCGTGATCGACGCCCTGCCGTCGCTGCTGGCGCTGGAACGGGCCGGGCTGCTCGCCGATACGCCGGTCCTGGCGCCCAGGCTGAGCGACTGGCAGCGCGATCTGATCGCCATGGCCTTTCCGTCGATCCAGCTTCGCGAGGTCGACGCGCCGACCGTTCGGCTAGGGCGGGCGATCTTCTCGACCAGCATGGACCACTTCCTACACCACCCGAACGGCCTGCTGGCCGATGTCGCGGCGCGGATATTGGAGCGGGCGCCCATTGCACGGGAAGGGGCAGGGCGCGAGGCGCGGCGCATCTATCTTTCGCGGCGCGGCCAGTCGATGCGGGTGATGGTCGGCGAGGTGGCGTTCGAGCGGGCCCTGGCCGCGCGGGGCTTCACGATCGTTCGGCCCGAGACGCTGAGCGCGGCCGAGCAGGTCGCTTTAATGCGCGACGCGCAGGTGCTGGTCGGCGCCAGCGGCGCGGCCCTGGCCAACGCCGTCTTCCTGCCGCGCGGCGCCCGGGTCGTCGAGATCCAGCCCCTGAACTTCACCAGCCAGTGGGTGAGGGCGGCCTGTCGCCAGGTTGGGGTCGACTGGCGCGGCTATGTCTGCGCCTCGCCATGCCCGGCGCGCGAAGCGCCGCTGCTGGCCAGGTTCCGCCGTGGTTTCAAGTTCGCCTTCAGGCCGCCGCTTGACGATCTGCTGACGTTCGTCGATCGGGCGCTATAGGGGTCTAGAGGATGCCCTTGCGGCCCGGGGCCCACGGATCCAACGACTGCTGCTCCTCGCGATGGACCATGCCGTAGTAGCCGGCCGCCCAGACCAGGATGAAGACCACCAGGCCGCCCCAGAAACCGCCCGGCGTGGCGAACCACACGGTCAAGGCGCTGATCACCGAGGCCAGGCCCAGCATCGCCCAGCGCAGCAGGACGGCGAAGGCGTGGTAGGTCTTCTCGTGCGCGATAAGAACGGCTTGCTTGTCGAGTTCGGGTTCGATGGCGGCCAAGTGCAGTCCTCCCTGTAACTGTTGGGCGCGACCGGCCTTCTCTGGCGCGATCAAGCCGAGAATGTCCGAACGATAACAGCGTTCCACGATGGTGGCTATCGAGGTTGGGCGGAGCGCGTAGGCTGATCCTCGCGATTCCCAGCCGCCGCGTGATCCATGCCAAATCCCCTCCAGCTGCTGGCGCCGGCGCTGATCCCGTCCTGGAACTTCTTCGACGTGATCGCCCCGTCGCCGCGTATCGAATACGCACTGCTGCGCTCGGTGGGCGACGCCTCGGGCGATTGGCGCGAGTTTCGACCGCGGCCGCCGCGGGTCTCCCCGATCGCCATGCTGACGCGCCTGGTCTGGAATCCGCGCTGGAACGAGACGCTGTTCCTGGCCAGTTGCGCCGAGCGCCTGACCGAAACCCCGACGCCACATAGCGAGGACGAGATCTTCAGGCGCATCGCGGCGGACCTCGCGGCTGAACCGCGGGACGACGAACGACCCTGGCTGTGTTTCCGCCTGGTCTTCGTCAGTCGCGAGGACGATGCGCTGGTCAGCGAGGTGCTGTTCCAGCCCGCGCCGCGCCGACTGGTGGAGATCGTGGTCGCATGACCCTGGAAGCCGCCACCCGCCTGACCGAGGTCCTGCTGGCGCTGGCTCTGGTCCAACAGAGCCTGGAGCACCTGGTCCGGTTCCGGAACGAGCGCTTGCTGTTCGGGGCGCGGATCGGCCTGTGCCTGCTGTTGATCTCCGGCGTCGCCTCGCCCTGGCCTCTGGTCGGGCTGGCGGCGCTTTCGCTGGTCGTCCTTAGGCGGTTCGAAGGTCCCTACAACGGCGGCAGCGACCGGATGGGGCTGCTGGCGCTGTGGTGCCTGACCCTGTCGCGACTCGCGCCGATGCCGGCCCTGAAGGAACTGGCCTTCGGCTATCTGGGCGCGCAGCTGGTGCTGTCCTACGTTATCTCCGGCGGGGTGAAGATCGTGAACCCCGACTGGCGGACGGGCCGGGCGCTGGCCGATGTCTTCCAGTTCTCGGCCTATCCGGTCAGCGAGGGCCTGCGGCGCTGGGCCGAACGCCCGCGTGTGCTGCTGGCCATGTCGTGGGCGGTGATGCTGTTCGAGCTGGCCTTCCCGCTGAGCCTGCTGTCGAGGCCGACCCTGGTCGCCGGCCTGGTCGTCGCGGGGACCTTCCACCTGGCCAATGCCTGCCTGTTCGGGCTGAACCGGTTCTTCTGGACCTGGCTGGCCGTCTATCCGGCGATCGTGTGGCTGCAGGGCCGGCTGTTCCACTAGGCCGGACAAGCCAAAGGCGCCGAACGTTTCCGTCCGGCGCCTTCGCGTTGGTTCGATGATCGAAGAGCTTAGCGGCCGCCGCGCGGCGGACGCGCCAGGAAGGCCGGGACGTCGTTGCCGAAACCGACTACGCGACGATCGTCGTCATCGCGGTCGCGAACCGGCTGGACGCCGCGCACCGGACGCTCCGGACGCTCGGCGCGTTCGGGACGCTCGCCGCGCTCCGGACGTTCGCTGCGTTCCGCGCGCTCGGAACGTTCGGCGCGGGCCGGACGCTCAGGGCGCTCAGGACGTTCTGCCTCGGCCGCCGGAGCGGCTTCGGCGCGGGGTGCGCGATCGCGCTCGCGGCGCGGCTTGCGTTCGCGGGGCGGACGCGCCTCGGAGACGGCGGCTTCCGGCGCCTCGGCGGCGACGGCTTCCACGGCCTCGGCGGGCGCTTCGGCGGCGGTCTCTTCCGAGCGGCCACGGCTGCGCGGCGCGCGGGGCGGACGTTCGCCGCGATCGGCGCCGCGCTCGCCGCGGTCGCGATCACGGCCGCCACGCTTGCGTTCGCGGTCGCCTTCGCGCTTGACGGTCACGGCGTTGGAGTAGTCGAGGTCGAGCTTCTCTTCCTCGGGCGTCGAGCCGATCAGCTTGACGACCTTGTCGAAGCCCTTGTCGTCCGCCGGCGTCACCAGCATGTAGGTGATGCCCGTCCGTCCTGCGCGGCCAGTGCGGCCGATGCGGTGGACGTAGTCGTCGGCGTGGTGCGGGACATCGTAGTTGAAGACGTGGCTGACGGCCGGGATGTCCAGGCCGCGCGCGGCGACGTCCGAGGCCACCAGGATCTTCAGCGCGCCCGAGCGGAAGTCCGCCAGGGTCTTCATACGCTGGGACTGGTCGAGGTCGCCGTGAATCGGCGCGGCGTCGAAGCCGTGGACCCTCAGCGACTTGGCGACGATGTCGACCTCGGTCTTGCGGTTGCAGAACACGATGCCGGTCTCGATCTGGGCCTTCTCGATCAGCGCCCGTAGCGCCAGGCGCTTGGCCTTGGGATCGGAGGAGGGGACCTTGACCAGCAGCTGGGTGATGTTGGCGTTGGTCGTCGCCGGCTTGGCCACCTCGATCCGGACCGGATCCTTGAGGAACTGCTTGGTCAGGCGGGTGATTTCCGGCGGCATGGTCGCCGAGAAGAACAGGGTCTGCTTCTTCGGCGGCGTCATCTTGAAGATGCGCTCGATGTCCGGGATGAAGCCCATGTCCAGCATGCGGTCGGCTTCGTCGACGACCAGGAACTGCACGCCGGTCATCAGCAGCTTGCCGCGCTCGAAGTGGTCGAGCAGGCGGCCGGGCGTGGCGATCAGCACGTCGACGCCGCGATCCAGCTTCTTTTCCTGGTCGCCGAACGAGACGCCGCCGATCAAGAGCGCCCACGAGAGCTTGGTGCCCTTGGCGTACTTCTCGAAGCTGGAGGCGACCTGGTCGGCCAGCTCGCGGGTGGGGGCGATGACCAGGGCGCGCGGCATGCGGGCCTTGGCGCGGCCCGACTGCAGCTTGTCGATCAAGGGCAGGGTGAAGGCGGCGGTCTTGCCGGTGCCCGTCTGGGCGATGCCGAGCACATCCTGGCCCGCGAGGGCGACCGGAATGGCCTGGGCTTGAATGGGGGTCGCAGTGGTATAGCCGGTGTCGGCGACCGCCTGCAGGGTCGTGGGCGAGAGCCCGAGATCGGAAAATTCTGTCATTACACGCTGGTCTGATCGGAGCCGCCCGTGCTTGGGCGAGCGGGCGGCGCGGATTCGCCAGACCTGCTCCGAAGGTCGCGATAAATAGGCCGAAAGTCGGCAAAGTCAATCGCCACAAGGCGATAGGAGGTATTCGGAAGATGAGCGACGGCGGCTGGAACAAGTCCGCGAAGGCCTGGATCGCCGACATGGGCGAGGCGGGCGACTATGGGCGGCGCTACGTTCTGGACGCGCCGATGGTCGAGCGGCTGCGATTGCTGACGCCCGGACGGACCCTGGATGTCGGCTGCGGGGAGGGGCGGTTCTGCCGGATTCTGCGCCGGGAGGGTTTCGATCCCGTTGGCCTCGACCCGACCCTGGAACTGCTCGAGGCCGCGAAGGCCCGCGATCCGGATGGCGTCTACGTCGAGGGCCGCGCCGAGGCGCTGGACTTTTCCGACGCCAGTTTCGACCACGTGGTCAGCTGCCTGTCGCTGATCGATATCGAGGCCGCCGACCAGGCGATCGCCGAGATGGTTAGGGTGCTGAAGCCGGGCGGAACCTTGCTGGTCGCCAACCTGACCAGCTTCTCGACCGCCCGCGTCCACGACGGCTGGCAACGGGGACTGCTAGGCCAGAAGACGCACTTCGCCATCGACCGCTATCTGGAGCCGCGCGCCAACTGGGAATCCTGGCGCGGCATCGAGATCGTCAACTGGCATCGTCCGCTCAAGGACTACATGCGGTGGTTCCTGAGCCAGGGACTGATCCTGACCCATTTCGACGAGCCCGCGCCGAACGGCGGTCCGCCCGAGCGTGCTGACAGCTATCGGCGCGCGCCCTGGTACCTCATCATGGAGTGGCGCAAGCCCTGACGTCCCTCTATATCCGCCCGCGTATGACCATCGACCACGACTCCCGCCTTCGGCGCCTTCGTTTCCGCGCCTGGCATCGCGGCTTTCGGGAAGCGGACCTGATCCTGGGCCCGTTCGCGGACGTCCATGGCCCGAACCTGACGGACGCGCAGTTCGACACGCTGGAAACCCTGCTCGAACAGTCGGATCGCGAGATCTACGCCTGGATCGTCGGCCAGGAGGCGACGCCTGACGCTTTCGAGACCGACGTGATGAGCATGATCCGCGCGTTCAGGTTCGAGGCGCACGCCTCGCGCCCCGTCGGCGACGGCGCCTAGACCCTAGCTGAAGAGACTTCATGGCCTACGACGCCAAACAGATCGCCAAGGCCGCCGGCGGCTTGACCCTGGCCGGCGCGCCGGAGGGATTCGACACGCTGGTGATGGCCGACATCGCCCGGGCGCGCGGCGGCCTGACGGCGTTCGTGGCCCGCGATACGGCCCGCGCCGGCGCCTTCATCGACAGCCTGAAGTTCTTCGTCCCGGAGATCGAGGCGGTGCTGTTCCCGTCGTGGGACTGCCTGCCCTATGACCGTATCGGTCCGTCCTCGGGTGTGTCGGCGACGCGGATGTCGACCTTGTCGCGCCTGGCCCGGGGCCTGGGCGAGACCAAGCCGGCCATCCTGGTCATCGCCGCGCCGGCCCTGCTGCAGCGCGTGCCGACCAAGGACGTGCTGCTGCGCGCCAGCTACTCGGCCAAGGTCGGCAACAGCGTCGATATCAAGGACCTGGAGCGCTACTTCGCGGTCAACGGCTATACCCGCGCCTCCACCGTCTCCGAGCGCGGCGAGTTCGCGATCCGCGGCGGCGTCATCGACGTCTACCCGCCCGCCGCCGAGGAGCCGGTGCGCCTGGACTTGTTCGGCGACACGCTGGAAAGCATCCGCGCCTTCGACCCCGAGACCCAGCGCTCGACCAAGCAGCTGAAGGCCATCGACCTGCTGCCGGTCAGCGAGGCCCTGCTGGACGCCGACGGCATCTCGCGCTTCCGCAAAGGCTATGTCGCGCAGTTCGGCGCGCCGGGCGACGATCCGCTGTACGCGACGGTCAGCGAGGGCGGCCGCCGCGCCGGTCTCGAACACTGGCTGCCGCTATTCTACGAGCGGATGTCGACCCTGTTCGACTACCTGCCGGCCGGATCGCTGATCGGCGTCGACCATCAGGCCGCCGAGGCTCGCGACGAGCGCTTGGCCATGATCCAAGACGCCTACGAGGCCCGCGCCCAGGCGGACCGCAAGTCGGCCTATCGCCCATTGCCGCCCGAGGCCCTGTACCTGACGACCGCCGAGTGGGATCGCGAGCTTTCTGACCGTCCCCATCGACAGTTCACGCCGTTCCAGCCCCAGGGCCTGGACGTCGTCGACCTGGGGGCCAAGCTGGGCCGGACCTTCGCCGCCGAGCGGGCCCAGGATAGCGTCAACCTGTTCGAGGCCACCGCCGACCACGCCAGGAAGCTGGCCGCCGCCGGGAAGCGCGTGCTGTTCGCCTCGTGGTCCGAGGGCTCGTCTGAGCGCCTGGGGACCATGCTGGCCGACCACGGCCTGAAGAAGATCCCGTTCGCCGCCTACTGGCAGGCGGCCAAGGCCAACGACCCCAAGGTCCCGCAGCGCGTCGTGCTGCCGCTGGACCACGGCTTCGAGACCGACCAGCTGGCGGTTATCTCCGAGACCGACATCCTGGGTGATCGCCTGGCTCGGCCGCGCAAGAAGCGCCGCGCCGCAAACTTCCTGGCCGAGGCCAGCGCCCTGACCCCGGGCGACCTGGTCGTCCACATCGACCACGGCATCGGCCGCTACGAGGGCCTGAAGACCCTCGACGTCGAGGGCGCGCCGCACGACTGCCTGGACCTGCTGTATGGCGGCGAGGCCAAGCTCTATCTGCCGGTCGAGAACATCGACCTTTTGACCCGCTACGGCGCGGCGGACGCCGAGACCGTACAGCTGGACAAGCTGGGCGGCGCGGCCTGGCAGGGCCGCAAGGCCAAGGCCAAGGAACGCCTGCGGGTCATGGCCGAGGGCCTGATCCAGATCGCCGCCGCCCGCCAGCTCAAGCACGTCGAGGAAACCGACCCGCCACATGGCGTGTTCGACGAGTTCTGCGCCCGCTTCCCCTATGAGGAGACGGACGATCAGCTCAGCGCCATCCACGACGTGCTGGAAGACCTGTCGTCCGGCAAGCCGATGGACCGTCTGATCTGCGGCGACGTCGGTTTCGGCAAGACCGAGGTCGCCCTGCGCGCGGCCTTCGTCGTGGCGATGAGCGGCAAGCAGGTGGCCGTCGTCTGCCCGACGACCCTGCTGGCCCGTCAGCACTACAAGACCTTCAAGGACCGCTTCCAGGGCTGGCCGGTCAAGGTCACGCGCCTGTCGCGCCTGGTCACCGGCAAGGAAGCCGCCGAGACCCGCGAGGGCCTGGCCAACGGCCAGTTCGAGATCGTGGTTGGCACCCACGCCATCCTGTCCAAGCAGGTGTCGTTCAAGGACCTGGGCCTGGTCATCGTCGACGAGGAGCAGCACTTCGGGGTCAAGCACAAGGAGAAGCTGAAAGAGCTTCGCGCCGACGTGCACATGCTGACCCTGACCGCCACGCCGATCCCGCGCACTCTGCAGATGGCGCTGTCGGGCATCCGCGAGATGTCGATCATCGCCACCCCGCCGGTCGATCGCCTGGCGGTGCGCACCTATATCAGCCCGTTCGACCCGGTGACCCTGCGCGAGGCCTTGCTGCGCGAGAAGTATCGCGGCGGCCAGTCCTACTATGTCGTGCCGCGCATCAAGGACCTGGAGGACATCGAGAAGTTCCTGCGCACCCAGGTGCCCGAGGTGAAATATGTCGTCGGCCACGGCCAGATGGCGGCCACCCAGCTGGAAGACGTGATGACGGCCTTCTACGAGGGCCAGTATGACGTGCTGCTGGCGACGACGATCGTCGAAAGCGGCCTCGACATCCCGTCGGCCAACACCCTGATCGTCCACCGCGCCGACATGTTCGGCCTGGCCCAGCTCTACCAGATCCGCGGCCGCGTCGGTCGGTCCAAGGCCCGCGCCTACGCCTATCTGACCACGCCGGTCGAGAAGTCGCTGACCTTGTCGGCCGAGAAGCGCCTGCAGGTGCTGCAGTCGCTGGACAGCCTTGGCGCCGGCTTCCAGCTGGCCAGCCACGATCTGGACCAGCGCGGCGGCGGCAACCTGCTGGGCGACGAGCAGAGCGGCCACATCAAGGAGATCGGGGTCGAGCTCTACCAGCAGATGCTGGAGGACGCCGTCGCAGAACTGCGCCAGCGGCAAGGGCAGGAAGCCTTGCTGGAAGATCGGGGCTGGTCGCCCCAGATCAACACCGGGGCGGCGGTAATGATCCCGGACGACTATGTGCCGGACCTCAATGTGCGCCTGTCGCTGTATCGCCGCCTGTCGGAGGCGGAAAAGGCCGCCGATCGCGAAGCCCTGGCCGCCGAGATGATCGACCGTTTCGGCCCGCTGCCGCCCGAGACCGACTCCTTGCTGAAGGTCGTCGCCATCAAGGGCCTGTGCCGCGAGGCTAATGTCGCCAAGATCGACGTGGGGCCGAAGGGCGCGGTCGCGAGCTTCCGGGGCGACACCTACGCCAACCCGCTGGGCCTGATGCAGCACGTGGCCAAGAACAACCTGATCTGGAAGGTGCGTCCCGACCAGAAGGTCGTCGTGAAGGGCGAATGGGACACCCCCGCCCAGCGCCTCGACGCGGCCGAGAAGATCCTGACCGTGCTGGCCAAGCTGGCGAGGGGCTAGCGCCGCGCGGCCTAGTCGGCGCCGTTGCCCGGGTCGGTGGCGCTGGGATCGTGCGTCGCGTCGGTCTTCTTGGTCGGATCCAGTTCCGCCGGCGGCGGCGCCTCGAGGCCGGCGGGATGGGTCTCCCGATCACGCGCGTCGTTGTTGGTCGGCTTGGTCTTTTCGCCGGGCATGGTGATCGCCTCCGCTGTCCGAAGGAAACCCTCGGGCCTGGCCTTGGCTCCCGATTTTGGACGTTGCGCTCGGGGATAGCCCCGTCGGGCTGCGGGTGTTGATCCCTCTCTCTTCGAGAGAGGAAGGGCTCGCGCCGTTAGGCGTGGGAGGGTGAGAGGTTAGGCGAAGCCGGTGGGGATTCGCGCATCTCGCTGAGTTTTCAAGATTTATCGGTGGGCTGTGTAACCTCTCACCCTGCCATGCTGCGCATGGGCCCCTCCCTCTCTCAAAGAGAGAGGGGTGATGGAAGGCATGGGCGTTCAGCCTCTCTCATCCTCCCCTCCAAAACCTCGCTTATGCTTTCTCTCACCTCGTCGCGAGGAAAGGGCGCATGGCCAGCGACCGATTGCGGCTTCGGGGGGCGATCGAGCGGGGCCAGGTCCGAGGGGGATACTCGGACGGTCCGGGGATCTGGTTGCTGGCCAGACCCGCCCGCCGTCGGCGTGGTCGAAGGCAAAAGGGCGTGTCAGGCTGCAAGCCCGTCCTCTTCGACCTCTGGAGCTTGCCGGAAACGGTGAGGTCCGGGTCCCGGTAAGGCCTGAACAGGGCCACCCGACGGGACGCTGGCGGATAACGGTCGCGCGGGGCGTTCGGGCTTCGTCGAAACGGTACTTACAAACTCATACTCCGGACGGCGTCCGGCGCTCCGCGTCCCTTTCCACGACCTTCGCAGCTTCAGGCGCGAGGTCGATGAAACACGCTCCCTCGGGGAGCGGGGAGGAGAGAGAAAATTCTACAGCTTCAGCCCGTAAAGCCGCCGATCTCGCCGCTCGCCGTCGCGGTGCACCGCGCCCTTCAGATAGCCCTCGGCCTTGAAGCCCAGCTTCTGCAGCAGGTGTTCGGCGCGGTTGTCGCCGACGTGGGTGCTGGCCACCAGGCTCTTGAGGCCGCTACTGGCGCCGTAGGCGAGCAGGGCGCTGACCGCCTCGGCGCCGAAGCCCTGGCCCCAGCCCTTGCGGTCGACCACGAAGCGGATCTCGGCGCGATCATGGCGCTTGTCGATGTCGATGAACTCGCAATAGCCCAGGAATGCGCCGCTGGTCGTATGGCGGATGGTCCAATAGGCCGCGTCGCCCGCGGCCATCTCGTCGACCTGGGCGCCGACGCGGCTGGCGACCTCGTCAGGGTCCTCGATCGGCTCCTGGTCGAGGTTCGACATCACCTCCGCGTCGCTGAGGAACGGGTAGATCAGGGGCGCGTCGTCGACCGTCAGGGGAGCGAGGGTCAGGCGTTCGGTCTCGAGGATCATGCGGTCCGGGAACTTGGCTGGGGGGCTTGCGCTGGGGAGAGAGCTTCCCAGCTATGGCGCGGAGCCGCCTCTAGTGGTAGAGGGGCCGCTTCGTTTTTCACGCGGCATTTCGCCCGCGCCCGGATCGAGAACACTTTCGTCATGCTCATCGGCGTCCTGCTGGCTATTAACATCGTTGTCTGCCTCGGTCTGATCGGGGTCGTCCTGCTGCAACGCTCGGAAGGCGGCGCGCTGGGCATGGGCGGCGGCGGCTCGGGCAGCTTCATGACCGCGCGCGGCGCGGGCGATCTGTTGACGCGCATCACCTGGATCCTGTTCTCGGTCTTCCTCCTGATCAGCCTGACTCTGACCATCCTGACGGGGCGCGCCAATACGGGCGGTTCGGTGGCTGACCGTCTGGACATCAAGGGCCTGGACGCCAAGACCCTGAACGCGGCGCCGGCGCCTCAGGCTCCCATTGGGACTCCCACGCCCGGTTCGCTGAACTCGCTGCCGTCGACGGGTTCGCAAGCCGGCGCGATCCAGGCTCCGGCCCCGCAGATCAACACGCCGGCTCCGGCCGCCCTGCAGCCGGCCCCGACCCCGGCCAAAACGGCGCCGAAGCCGGCCGCCAAGGCTCCCGCCCAAGCCGCGGCCAAGCCGGCCGAAACGGCTCCAACGGTCGCCGCGCCCCCGGCCGTCGCGGCCCCGCCGGCGGATCAGCCCAAACAATAACCGTCCCGGACGGACTTCCACTGACCCCCGAGGGCGACCTCGGGGGTTTAATCTTGTTGATGAACGCCGGTCTTTTCCCCGGCGTCCACGAATCACGGGTAATCTGATCGCCCATGACGCGGTACATTTTCATCACCGGCGGCGTGGTTTCCTCGCTTGGCAAGGGTTTGGCCTCGGCGGCGCTCGGCGCGCTGCTGCAGGCGCGTGGCTACAAGGTTCGCCTTCGTAAGCTCGATCCCTATCTCAACGTCGATCCGGGCACGATGAGCCCGTATCAGCACGGCGAGGTCTTCGTGACCGACGACGGGGCCGAGACCGACCTGGATCTCGGCCACTACGAGCGCTTCACCGGCGTGTCGGCGACCAAGGCCGACAACATCACCACTGGCCAGATCTACAAGACGATCATCGAGAAGGAGCGCCGTGGCGACTATCTGGGCGCGACCGTCCAGGTGATCCCGCACGTCACCAACGAGATCAAGGACTTCGTCCTGTCGCCCGCCATGGACGAGACGGGCGAGAAGGCCGTCGACTTCGTGCTGGTCGAGATCGGCGGCACGGTCGGCGACATCGAGGGCCTGCCGTTCTTCGAGGCCATCCGCCAGCTGCGCCAGGACCTGCCGCGCGGCCAGAGCTGCTACGTGCACCTCACCTTGCTTCCGTTCATCAAGACGGCCGGCGAGATGAAGACCAAGCCGACCCAGCACTCGGTCAAGGAACTGCGCTCGATCGGTATCCAGCCGGACATTCTGCTGTGCCGCTGCGAGCAGGAGATCCCGCCCGAAGAAAAGCGCAAGATCGCCCAGTTCTGCAACGTGCGGCCCTCCGCGGTCATCCAGGCGATGGACTCGTCCTCGATCTACGCTGTCCCGATCGACTATCACCAGCAGGGGCTCGACGCCGAGGTGCTGGACGTCTTCGGCATGAACGACGCGCCGGCGCCGGACCTGTCGCGCTGGCAGACGATCGACGACACCGTCCAGCACCCCGATGGCGAGGTAACCATCGCCGTCGTCGGCAAGTACACGGTGCTCAAGGACGCCTACAAGTCGCTGATCGAGGCCCTGCACCATGGCGGCCTGGCCAACAAGGTCAAGGTCAACCTGGACTGGGTCGAGAGCGAGACCTTCGAGGGCGACGAGGGCGCGGCCGCGGCTCGCCTGGAGAACGCCCACGCCATCATGGTGCCCGGCGGCTTCGGCGAGCGGGGCGCCGAGGGCAAGATCCGCGCGGCCCAGTTCGCTCGCGAACGCAAGGTGCCCTATTTCGGCATCTGCTTCGGCATGCAGATGGCCGTCATCGAGACCTTGAGGAACGTCGCCGGGATCAAGGACGCCAGTTCTAGCGAGTTTGGTCCGACCGAGCGTCCCGTGGTCGGCATCATGACCGAGTGGATCAAGGGCAACGAGACCGTTCAGCGCCGCTCCAGCGACGATCTGGGCGGCACCATGCGCCTGGGGGCCTACGAGGCCGTGCTGACGGCGGGATCGAAGGTCGCCGAGATCTACGGCTCGACCGAGATCAGCGAGCGCCACCGCCACCGCTACGAAGTCAATATCGGCTACGCCCACCTGATGGAGGACGCCGGTCTGAAACTGACCGGCCGTTCGCCCAACGGCGTATTGCCCGAAATCGTCGAGCGGGAAGACCATCCGTGGTTCATCGGCGTCCAGTATCACCCCGAACTGAAGAGCCGTCCGTTCGCTCCGCATCCCCTGTTCGCCAGCTTCATCGCGGCGGCGAAAGAGCAGGGGCGACTGGTCTAAAGCACGCTGTTGCATCTCCGAAGAGATTCGGGCATAAGCGCGCCCTCACGCGGCGGCCTGGGCATTGCCCGAGTCGCCGCTCTCGATTTTCACGCTCAGCGAGCAGAGTCACTTCGATGGCCGTTCCCAAAAGAAAAACTTCGCCTTCTCGCCGGAACATGCGCCGGTCGCACCACGCCCTGGGCGCGAACTCGTTCATCGAGGACAAGGACACCGGCGAGCTGCGCCGTCCGCACCATGTCGATCTGAAGACCGGCATGTACAACGGCAAGCAGATCCTGACGCCGAAGGAAGACTAAGGTCTCCTTTCACGTCTGACGGCTTGAAGACGCCGCCCGGCTCGCCCGGGCGGCGTTTTTCGTCGCATTTTCGTCGTAAGCCCAAAAAACGGTGTTAGCCTCTCGGCCAGGGAGGTACGCCCATGCTCACACGCCGCGACATAGCGGCGGGACTGGGAATTTCGCTTGTCGCGCCGCCAGCGCTGGCTGAAGCGATCACGCCTGTTTCGCTGTCGCAGACGCCGCTCCCGCCAGCCCCTGTTCCGGCCGAGCAGCCGCTGCTGATCCTGGACGCCTCCCTCGACCAGGACGCCCGTCTGACCGTGCCGGTTTCGCTCAACGGGCAGGGCGAATATCAATTCGTCGTCGACACGGGCGCCGACCGCAGCGTCGTGACCCCCGGCCTGGTCGAGCGCCTGGCCTTGCCCCGTGGTCCCGACGTCATCGTTCACGGCGTCTCGGGATCGATCACCTGTCCCACGGCTCGGGTGGCGAACCTCCGCACCGGCGACGCTCGCCTTGCGGACGTCATTCTGCCCGTGCTGCCCTACGATCGGGTCGGCGCCGATGGCCTTCTGGGCGTCGATATCCTGGAAGGGCGCAACGTGGTCATGGACTTCCGCAAGAAGCAGCTGGAAGTCCGTCGCAGCCAGACGATTTCGCAACTGGTGCGGAGTTCGCGCGAGGTCTCGGTCCAGGCCGACGAGAAATATGGCCGTCTGACCTTGGCCGACTCGCGGATCGCCGGAGCGCGCTCGCTGGCCTTCATCGACTCGGGCGGCGGGGTCAGCATCGGCAACATGGCCCTGGCCCGCGCCATCGCCGCGCGCCGGCGACGGTCCTCCGACATCGTCCAGCAAGCGCGCCTATTGACCGCCGGTGGCGAGATGCAGCTGGGCGAGTTCCGCATCGTGCCGTCCATCGTCATGGGCGACCTGCGGGTCACCAACATTCCAATGGCCTTCGCCGATCTGCACATCTTCGACGTCTGGGGCCTCAACAACCGGCCCGCGGCGCTGATCGGGGTCGATGTGCTGCGGCTGTTCGCGCGGGTCGAACTGGACTTCGGCGCGGGCCGGGTGCTGTTCCGATTGGGGCAGGGCGGTCTGGTCGCGCCCACGTTCAACGCCTGAGGCCTGACGTGGCGTAAGGCCCATGGTTGCGATGTCGGGGCTACGCCGGTAAGGGGAGGCGCCTTTTCCCAGGGAGCTCCCATGACCGAGATCGTCGATATCATCGCCCGCGAAATCCTCGATAGCCGCGGCAATCCGACGGTCGAGGTCGACGTCGTCCTCGAGGACGGCGCCTTTGGTCGCGCCGCCGTGCCGTCGGGCGCCTCGACCGGCGCCCACGAAGCCAATGAAAAGCGCGACGGCGACAAGGCCCGCTATCTGGGCAAGGGTGTCCTTCAAGCCGTCGACGCGGTCAACGGCGAGATCTTCGACGCCCTGTCGGGCGTGGACGCCGAGGACCAGCGCCGGGTCGACAATCTGCTGATCGAGCTGGACGGCACACCGAACAAGGCCCGCCTGGGCGCCAATGCCATCCTGGGCGTCTCGTTGGCCACGGCCAAGGCCGCCGCCGAGTCGGCCGGCCTGCCGCTTTACAAGTACGTCGGCGGCGTGAACGCCCGCGTACTGCCGACCCCGATGATGAACATCATCAACGGCGGCGCCCACGCGGACAATCCGATCGACATCCAGGAATTCATGATCCTGCCGACCGGCGCCAAGAGCTTCAGCGAAGCCCTGCGCATGGGCGCCGAGATCTTCCACGGCCTGAAGAAGGCCCTGAAGGACGCCGGCCACAACACCAACGTCGGCGACGAGGGCGGTTTCGCCCCGAACCTCGGCTCGGCCGAGGACGCGCTGGCCTTCATCGTCAAGGCCGGTGAAGCCGCAGGCTACAAGGCCGGCGACGACTTCGTCCTGGGTCTGGACGTCGCCGCCACAGAGTTCTTCAAGAACGGCAAGTACGAGCTGGAAGGCGAGGGCAAGAGCCTGGATCCGGCCGGCATGGTCGACTACCTGGCCGGCCTGGCCGCGAAGTTCCCGATCCTGTCGATCGAGGACGGCATGTCGGAAGACGACTTCGACGGCTGGAAGCTGCTGACCGACACCCTGGGCAAGAAGGTCCAGCTGGTCGGCGACGACCTGTTCGTGACCAACCCCAAGCGCCTGCAGGTGGGCCTGGACAGGGGGCTGGCCAATTCGATCCTGGTCAAGGTCAACCAGATCGGCACGCTGTCGGAAACCATCGACGCCGTCGAGCTGGCTCATCGCCATGGCTACACCAGCGTCATGAGCCACCGCTCGGGCGAGACTGAGGACTCGACGATCGCCGACCTGGCGGTCGCCTTGAACTGCGGTCAGATCAAGACCGGCTCGCTGGCCCGCTCGGACCGGGTGGCCAAGTACAACCAGCTGCTGCGCATCGAGCAGGCGCTGGACGACCAGGGCGTCTATCTGGGCCGCCGGGTGCTGAAGGGCCGTTAAGCCCCGCTCAGATCGCCAAAGCTATAGAGGCGCGGCTACCGACAGGGGCCGCGCCTTTTGCTTGAGGTGCGATCGGCTGTTCGATTCTCCTGCCCCTCCGAAGCGGACAAACGAGGCGAGACGGCTACCAAGGCGGTTAACCCACAAATTTTCTAAAAGCTGGGCAGTGGTTTCAAACGAGACCATTTTTGCGCCGTTCGCGGTCGCGAAATAGCTTCGGCGATGCGGCATCTAGATGCCGCTGAAACCATCTCACTTGAAAGCATCGCTCGGGCGCCGAGCGAGCAGCCCATCGGCGTTCGCAATGCCTAGATTTAGAAGGCGTTAAGCACGGTCGGCGATCCTGCGAATCCCTCTCCGGGAAGCTCAGATGTTCGCCCGACTGCAACCTTTCCTGCCGACCGCGGCGATCTTTTTCCTGATTTTCTACTTCGCCTTTCATGCTCTGACGGGTGATCGAGGCCTGCTGTCGATATCGCAGCGCAACGCGGACCTCGCAGCAAAAACAAAGGAACTCAGGAAGATACGCGCGGAGAGGATGGACCTGGAGGCCCGCGCTCGTCTATTACGCAGCGGCAGCCTGTCGGCTGATCTCCTGGAGGAGCGCGCGCGTTCTCTCCTAGGATACGCCGACCCGAGGGACTATGTGATCCGGGTCAAGCGTCCGAGCTGACCGGTCCCGTAATCTCGGAATCGGCTGTCGGTCGATCCGGAGCCCTTCGGCTTCGGCTTGATCTTAATGGAACACCAGGGCGTTTCCTTCGCGGAACCGACTATTTTTCGGCGGGAAATGCTCTCAGGGCGAAGGCCGCGATGAAGATTGGCCAGGGAGATTTGAATGGCGCGTACGCGCAAGGCTGAAGCCTCTGAGGGGAAGGCGCCGGTAACCGGTGTCAACACCTTCGTCGGCAAGGACGAACTCCTGAAATTCTATCAGGACATGCTGCTGATCCGCCGCTTCGAGGAGCGCGCTGGTCAGCTGTACGGCATGGGTCTGATCGGTGGCTTCTGCCACCTGTACATCGGTCAGGAAGCCATCGCGGTCGGCATGCAGTCGATTTCGCAGAAGGGCGACCAGATCATCACGGGCTATCGTGACCATGGCCACATGCTGGCCGCGGGAATGGATCCTCGAGAAGTGATGGCCGAACTGACCGGCCGCGCGGGCGGTTCGTCGCGCGGCAAGGGCGGCTCGATGCACATGTTCGACATCGAGACCGGCTTCTACGGCGGCCACGGCATCGTGGGCGCTCAGGTGGCGCTCGGCACTGGTTTGGCGCTGGCCAACCACTACAAGGGCAATGGCAACGTCTCGTACGCCTATATGGGCGACGGCGCGGCCAACCAGGGCCAGGTCTACGAGAGCTTCAACATGGCCCAACTGTGGAAGTTGCCGGTCGTGTACGTGATCGAGAACAACCAGTACGCCATGGGCACCAGCGTCGAGCGCGCCGCGTCCGAAACGGCTTTCCACAAGCGCGGCGTCTCGTTCCGGATCCCGGGCGAGGAAGTCGACGGCATGGACATCGTCGCCGTGCGCGAAGCCGGCGCCCGCGCCAGCGAGCACGCTCGCAGTGGTCAAGGCCCCTACATCCTCGAGATGAAGACCTATCGCTATCGCGGTCACTCGATGTCCGACCCGGCCAAGTACCGCACCAAGGAAGAGGTCGACGAGGTTAAGACGACCCGCGATCCGATCGACCACATCAAGGAGCGCCTGGCCAAGGCCGGTGTGACGGAAGACGACTTGAAGGGCGTCGACGCGGAAGTTAAGCGCATCGTCGCCGAGGCCGCCGAGTTCGCCCGCACCAGCCCCGAACCGGATCCTTCCGAACTCTACACCGACGTATACTTGGAGGCCGCCGAGTGACGGACATCCTGATGCCCGCGCTTTCCCCCACGATGGAGGAAGGCACCCTGGCCAAGTGGCTCGTCAAGGAAGGCGACACCATCAAGGCCGGCGACGTGATCGCCGAAATCGAGACCGACAAGGCGACGATGGAAGTCGAAGCCGTGGACGAGGGCGTGATCGAAGCCATTCTGGTCCCCGCCGGCAGCGAGAACGTCAAGGTCAACACCCTGATCGCGCGCCTGAAGGGCGAAGGCGAGGCGACCCCGGCCGCCGCTCCCGCGCCCGTGGCCAAGCCGGCCGCCGCCGAGCAATTCTCGGGCGAGCCTGAAAAGGCTCCGCCGCAGGCCGCCACGCCGGCCGTCGAGCTGAAGGATCCTGAGATCCCCGCCGGCACGCCGATGAAGAAGATCACGGTCCGCGACGCTCTGCGCGACGCCATGGCCGAGGAAATGCGCAAGGACGACCGGGTTTTCCTGATGGGCGAGGAAGTCGCCCAGTATCAGGGCGCCTACAAGGTCAGCCGTGAGTTGCTGCAAGAGTTCGGCGACAAGCGCGTCATCGACACCCCGATCACCGAGCACGGCTTCGCCGGCATGGGCGTCGGCGCGGCGATGGCCGGCCTGAAGCCGATCGTCGAGTTCATGACCTGGAACTTCGCCATGCAGGCGATCGACCACATCATCAACTCGGCCGCCAAGACGCTCTATATGTCGGGTGGTCAGATCAAGTCGTCGATCGTGTTCCGCGGCCCGAACGGCGCGGCCTCGCGCGTCGGCGCTCAGCACAGCCAGGACTACGCCGCCTGGTACGGCAACGTCCCGGGCCTGAAGGTCATCGCGCCGTACGACGCGGCCGACGCCAAGGGCCTGCTGAAGGCCGCGATCCGCGACCCGAACCCGATCGTCTTCCTCGAACACGAGATGATGTACGGTCACGAGTTCGACATCCCGGACGTCGAGGACTGGGTCGTGCCGATCGGCAAGGCCAAGGTCCGTCGCGAAGGTTCGGACGTCACCCTGGTGGCCTACAGCCGCATGGTGGGTTTCGCCCTGAAGGCGGCCGAGGAACTGGAGAAGGAAGGCATTTCAGCGGAGGTCGTCGACCTGCGCACGATCCGTCCGATGGACCACGCCACCGTCCTGGAAAGTGTCAAGAAGACCAATCGCCTGGTCACGGTCGAGGAAGGCTGGGGCCCGATGGGCGTCGGCGCCGAGATCGTCGCGCGCATCACGGAGTTCGGCTTCGACTACCTGGACGCCCCGCCGCTGCGGGTCCACCAGGAGGACGTGCCGCTACCCTATGCGGCCAATCTGGAAGCCCTGTCGCTGCCTTCGGTCGAGAAGATCGTGAAGGCGGCCAAGGCGGTCAGCTACAAGTGATCCCGATGCCCGCTCATCCTGGCTCCGGCCCGTGTGAGCGGGCGAGGGCGCGCTGATGACGATCCTGAATGGCTCCTGCCATTGCGGCGCGGTGCACGTGCAGCTCGAACCGGGCAAGCCCCTGATCGAGCTACCGCTCCGCGCCTGCCAATGCCAATTCTGTCGTCGCCAGGGCGGTCGGACGACCAGCCATCCGGACAGCCGGCTGCACATCACGGCCGCGCCGGGATCGCTGCATCGCTACCGGTTCGGTCGGCGCCAGGTCGATTTCCTGATCTGTCGCGAGTGCGCCTGCTACATCGCGGCGATGATCGAGGACGACGGCCAAGCCTATGCGACGCTCAACGTCGTCGGGACCGGCCTGCCGGGATTTGACGGTCGCGAGCCCGAACGGCTGGACTATCACGACGAAACGGACGAACAACGCCTTGCCAGACGCAAGGCCAAATGGACGCCGACCACCTTGGTCGAAGCGGTCCCGAACGCTTGAGGAAGAAGCTCAATGTCGATCGACATCCTGATGCCCGCCCTGTCGCCCACCATGGAGGAGGGAACCCTCGCCAAGTGGCACGTCAAGGTCGGCGACACGGTCAAGGCCGGCGACGTGATCGCCGAGATCGAGACCGACAAGGCGACGATGGAAGTCGAAGCCGTCGATGAAGGCGTGGTCGAGGCTATCCTGGTCGACGCCGGGACCGAGAACGTCAAGGTCAACGCGCTGATCGCCAAGCTAGCCGGCGAGGGCGATAGCCCCGCGCCGCCGCCGAAGGCGGACGCCCCGAAGGCCGCCGAAGCGCCGAAGCCGGCCGCGCCGGTTCAGGGGGGCGGCGAGACCGCCGCGCCTGCCAAGCCCGCGCCGGCCGCGCCCGTCGCTGCCGACGGCTCGCGCGTCTTCGCCTCACCGCTGGCCCGCCGCCTGGCCTCGGCCGCTGGTCTGGACCTGAAGAGCGTCAAGGGCACCGGTCCGCACGGCCGCGTGGTCAAGTCGGACGTCGAAGCCGCCAAGTCGGGCGGCGCACCCGCCGCCAAGGCCGCGCCGAGCACGGGTCCCGCCGCTGCTCCGGCCGCCGCCGAGCCGCGTAAGGTTCAGTCGCTGGAGCAGATGGGCATCCCCGCCGGCTCGTACGACCTGATCCCGCTGGATGGTATGCGCAAGACGATCGCGCGCCGCCTTACCGACAGCTTCCGCGACGTGCCGCACTTCCCGCTGACGATCGATCTGGAGATCGACGCCCTTCTGGCCGCGCGCGCCAAGATCAACACACTGCTGGAAGGCCAGGGCGTGAAGGTGTCGGTCAACGACATCATCATCAAGGCCGTGGCCGTGGCCCTGAAGCGCGTGCCCGAGGCCAACGCCTCCTACACGCCCGAAGGCATCGCCATGCACAAGCACGCCGACATCGCCGTGGCCGTGGCCATCGATGGTGGCCTGATCACCCCGATCGTCCGCGCCGCCGAGACCAAGGGCCTGGCTCAGATCTCGGCCGAGGTGAAGGATCTAGCCGCTCGCGCCAAGGCCAAGAAGCTGAAGCCCGAGGAATTCCAGGGCGGCACCTTCTCGGTCAGCAACCTGGGCATGTTCGGCATCAAGGCGTTCGCCTCGATCATCAACGAGCCGCAGGGCGCGATCATGAGCGTCGGGGCCGGCGAGCAGCGTCCGGTGGTCAAGAACGGCCAGCTGGCCGTGGCGACCGTGATGACCGTGACCCTGACCTGCGATCACCGCGTGGTCGACGGGGCCATCGGCGCCAAGTTCCTGGCGGCCTTCAAGCCGCTGATCGAAGAGCCGCTGACCCTGATCGTCTGATCCTGGTCGCGGAATAGGGGCGAGCATGTCGGTCTACGACTATTCGGCCAAGACGCTGGACGGCCAGGACGTGAACCTGGCCGACTATCGCGGCCAGGTGCTGCTGATCGTGAACACCGCCAGCAAGTGCGGGTTCACGCCTCAGTACGAAGGCCTCGAGGCGCTCTACAGGGCTCACAAGGACCGCGGCTTCACGGTCCTGGCCTTCCCCTGCAACCAGTTCGGCGCTCAGGAGCCGGGGAACGCCGAGGAGATCGCGAACTTCTGCTCGCTGACCTACGACGTGACCTTCCCGGTGATGAGCAAGATCGACGTCAATGGCGCCGACGCCCACCCGCTCTATCGCTTCCTCAAGAAGGAGCAGAAGGGCGTCCTGGGCACCGAGGCGATCAAATGGAACTTCACCAAGTTCCTGATCGGCAAGGATGGCGAGGTTGTCGAACGTTTCGCGCCAACCGTGAAGCCCGAAGATCTCAAGGCCGCGGTCGAGGCGCTGCTTTAGTTTCTCCCGGATCGGCTTGCAGGCCGATCGAACTAGGCCGTCCGGCTCCTCCCGGGCGACGTCCAAGCTAGGGTAAGATGAACATGTCCACGGAATTCGATGTCGTCGTCATCGGCGCCGGTCCTGGCGGCTACGTGGCCGCGATCCGCGCCAGCCAACTGGGCCTGAAGACGGCCATCGTCGAGCGCGAAAACCTGGGCGGCATCTGCCTGAACTGGGGCTGCATCCCCACCAAGGCCCTGCTGAAGTCGGGCGAGATCTACGAGCAGCTGTCGCACCTCTCCGGCTACGGCCTGTCGGTCGAAAAGGCCTCGTTCGACTTCGCCAAGATCATCGACCGCTCGCGCGGCGTGGCCAAGCAGATGTCGAGCGGCATCGCTTTCCTGATGAAAAAGCACAAGATCGAGGTCATCGAGGGCGAGGCCAAGCTGGAGAAGGGCAATCCGTCTCCGAAGCTGGTCATCGCGCTGAAGGCCGGCGGCAGCCGCACGGTCCAGGCCAAGAACGTGATCCTGGCCAGCGGCGCCCGGGCCCGCGAGATCCCGGCCATCGGCGCGGTCTCGGACGGCGACAAGATCTGGACCTATCGTGACGCCTTGGCGCCCAAGACCATGCCCAAGTCCCTGGTCGTGATCGGCTCGGGCGCCATCGGCATCGAGTTCGCCAGCTTCTACCGCGCCCTCGGGGCCGAGGTGACCGTCGTCGAGGCCGTAGACCGCATCATGCCGGTCGAGGACGCCGAGGTCTCCAAGGCCGCCCAGAAGGCCTTCGAGAAGCGCGGCATCGCCTTCCGTATCGGCGCGAAGGTCAGCAAGGTCGAAAAGACCAAGACCGGCGTCTCGGTCACGGTCGATGTCGGAGGCAAGATCGAGCAGCTGACCGCCGACGTCTGCATCGTCGCCGTCGGCATCGCCCCGAACACCGAAGGCCTGGACGCCATCGGCCTGAACATGGATCGCGGCCACGTCGTCACCGGCAAACATGGCGAGACCAATGTCGCCGGCCTCTACGCCATCGGCGACGCCGCCGGCCCGCCCTGGCTGGCGCACAAGGCCAGCCACGAAGGCATCCACGCGGCCGAGCATATCGCCGGCTACAAAACCCCAAACGTCAACTCGCCGATCCCGGGCTGCACCTACGCCAATCCGCAGGTGGCTTCCGTCGGTCACACCGAGGCCGGCGCCAAGGCCGCCGGCATCGAGGTCAAGGCCGGCCGCTTCCCGTTCCGCGTCAACGGCAAGGCCGTGGCCGCCGGCGAGATCGAGGGCTTCGTGAAGACCGTGTTCGACGCCAAGACCGGCGCGCTGATCGGCGCCCACATGATCGGCCACGAAGTGACCGAGATGATTCAGGGCTTCGTCACGGCCATCACCCTGGAAGCGACCGAGGAAGACCTGCACGGCATCGTCTACGCCCACCCGACCATGTCGGAGGCCATGCATGAGGCCGCGCTGGACGCCTACGGCCGCGTCCTGCACATCTAGGAATAGCTAGGGAGACCGGATGGCGCGCAAGGCCGCCGCGACGGGAGACAAGCCGGCCAAGGCGAGGAAGGGGTCCAAGACAACCCTTTCCGAAGCGAACTTGGTCGACCTCGGCCCCGAGCGCCTGGCCGCCATCCTGCTGGACCTCTCCAGCGACAGCCACGTCAAGCGCGTGTTGCGTCTGGAGCTGTTCGCCGAGGCGGGCGGCGATGGGCTGGCGCTGGAGATTTCCAAGCGCCTCGCGGCCATCGGCAAATCGTCCTCGCGCATCCATTGGCGCAAGCGGGTCGCCTTCGCGCGCGATCTCGACCTGCATCGGCGGATGATCGAACGGCTGGCGGAGGACGATCCGACCGCCGCGCTCGACCTAATGCTGGACCTGCTGGATCTGGCGACGCCGGTCCTGGATCGCCTGAGCCAGGCCGAAGGGCCGATCGGCGACGTGTTCCTGGCCGCTCGCGACGGGATCGGCGCGATCGCCGCCAAGGCCATGCCCGATCCGATCGCCCTCGCCGAGCGGATCGCCAAGCTGCTCCGCCGCGACGACTACGCCCAGTTCGGCCCGTTGATCGGCGCTCTGGGGCCAGCGCTCGGCCCCAAGGGCCAGGCGCATCTGCGCGAGACGCTGGAGAAGATGCTGGCGGCTCGGTCGCCCCGTTCCGCCCACCTGTTCGACGCCCAGGGCGCGATCTACAAGGACGCCCTGCGCCGCTTGGCCGACGCCAGCGGCGACGTGGACGCCTTCGAGGCCACCTTCGCCCCGGAACTGCGCCGCACGCCCCTGGTCGCGGCCGAGATCGCCCGCCGCCTACTCGCGGCGGGACGGGGGGAGGACGCCTTGGCGACCCTGCAGGCCGGATCGCCCCATGAGCAACGAGGTCGCCACGCCAGCAGCCAGGAAGAGCGCGCGGCCTGGGAAGAAGCAATGCTCGAGGCCCTGGAGGCCACGGGACACCATGAGGAGGCCCAGAAGCGCCGCTGGGCGGACTTCGAGGCCACACTGTCGATCCCTCGCCTGCGGGCCTATCTGAAGGGGCTGCCGGACTTCGACGATGTCGAGGCCGAGGACCAGGCCAAGCTGGTCGCCAAGCACTTCCCGCGTTTCGACACGGCCTTGGCCTTCCTGGTGTCCTGGCCGGACCTGGCGGCGGCGGCGCGGCTGATCCTGACCCGCTCGGGCGAGATCAACGGCGCGGACGAGACGTTGATGGCCGAGGCCGCGCGGCGGCTTGAAGGGAGCTATCCGCTGGCGGCGACCCTGCTCCTACGAGCCTCGATCCAGCACGTGCTGACCTACGGTGTCGCCACGCGCTACGCCGAGGCCGCGCGCCAATTGCTGGAGGCGGAGTCGCTGTCGGCGATGATTCCCGACTACGGCGAATATCCCGACCACGCGGCCTTCGTCGCCGACCTGCGCGTCATGCACGGCCGCAAGCAGGGCTTCCGCGCGGAGCTGGAAGCCCTGGGCGGCGTGTTTTAGGGGCGGCGTGTTCTAGGGCCGCTTCCTCACCTGGGCGTCGAGGCTCCATTCACCGGGGCCCTGGAACACGAGGTACAGGAACACAAAGCAGAACAGGATCGCCGCCTCGCCGCCATTGAGCGCCGGCCAGAAACCCTTGCCGCCATGCGCCAGGAAGTAAGCCACCGCCATCTGTCCGGAGAGGATGAAGGCGACGGGGCGAGTGAAGAGGCCCAGCACCAAAAGGCCGCCGCCAACGACCTCGAGCCAGGCCGCGGCGACCAGCAGCGGCGGCAGCGGATCCGGCGCGCCTGGCTGGGCGGCCGGGAAGTGGAAGAGCTTCATCAGGCCGTGCTCCATAAAGAGCAGGGCGGTGATGATGCGCAACAGGCTGAGCACGCGCGGCGCCCAGACGCTAAGACGTTCCATTCGTTGGTCCTCCTTGATGCGAACGTTGGGAGCTCTTGCGGCTCGACGCTTACTCGAAGGCTAGGCTGGAACTGTCGCTCTAGGCGGCCCGGGCGTCGGTCTCGGCCATGCGCTGAATGGCGACATAGTCGGTCTTGCCGCTGCCCAGCACCGGCACTTGCGGCACCTTGAGGATCTTGCGCGGCACGGCCAGTTCCGGCGCCCCGATCGTCTGGGCGTGGGCCACCAGCGACGCCACGGCGGCGTCGTGGCGATCGGTGACCAGGACCAGCTTCTCGCCCTTCTTTTTGTCGGGCATCGAGATCACGGCGTGGCGGCCATCGGGCCAGACGGCCGAGGCGAGGTCCTCGGCGGCGGTCAAAGAGACCATCTCCCCGCCGATCTTGGCGAACCGCTTCACGCGACCCTTGATGGTGATCCACAGATCGTCGGTGACCGTGACCACGTCGCCCGTGTCATGCCAACCGCCCTCGGGAGCGTCGACGCCGCCATCTTCGCGCAGGTAGCCCGACATGATGTTGGGGCCGCGCACCAGCAGGCGGCCGCCCTCGGGGATGCCTTCGACCGGTTCGACCTTCCAATCCTGGCCGGGCAGCAAACCGCCGACGGTGCCACGGCGGTTGTCGTCGGGCTTGTTGACCGCAATCACGGGCGAGGCCTCGGTCGCGCCGTAGCCTTCCAGCACTGGCACGCCGCCGAACTTCTCGCCGATGAGGTTGTGTGTCTCCTCCCGAACCTTCTCGGCGCCACAGACGATGAACTTCAGGCCCGAAAGCTCGTCGCTCTCAGCGGAGCGGGCGTACTGGTTGACGAAGGTGTCGGTGGCCAGCAGCACCGAGGCGCCGGCGTCCTTCAGCAGTGGCGGGATCTGCTTGGTATGCAGCGGTGAGGGGTACTGGAAGGCCTTCATGCCGGTCAGCAGCGGCAGGATCACCCCGCCGGTCAGGCCGAAACAATGGAAGACCGGCAGCGGATTGAAGAACACCCAGGCCGGGTCCAGCGCGATATGCGCGGCGATCTGCTGGGCGTTCGACACCAGATTGGCTTGGCTCAACACCACACCGCGCGGCGCGCCGAAACTACCCGAGGTGAACAGGACAACGCCCTTGTCCGACGGCTTGGCCGGGGCCCGGAAATGACGGGGGAAGAAACCCGCCGCGGCCGCGAACAGCTTGTCGGGCAAGCCGATCGTGGCGCGTACATCCTCCAGATAGGTGATCTCGGCGTGGTCGCCGATGGCGTCGATGATGTCGTGCAGCTTGCCCAGCTCGATGAACTTGTGGGCGGTCAGCACGCGCTTGACCTGGGCCAACTTGCAGGCGGCCTTGATGTTTCGCAGGCCGGCTGTGAAGTTCAGCATGGTCGGCACGCGGCCGAAGGCGTGCAGGGCGAAGAAGGTCACGACCGAACCGGATCCCGACGGCAACAGCACGCCGACATTCTCGCCCGGCTTGGTCATCGCCGCGATCTTGCGGCCCAACGCGAAGCTGGCGCGGATCAGATCCGTATAGCTCAGCGGGTTGCGATCCTGATCTTCCAGGATCGATTTCTTGGCGCCGTACTTGTCACGAGCGTCGATGAGGGCGTCGAAGATGGCCTTTTGACCAGCTTGCGCGTCGTAAGCTACCGCCATACCGGCGAAACCTCCCCGAAGAGCGATAGGTGCTCTCGTTCGTTAAACGCCGAGTCTGCCGGGGAAGGTTCAGCTTTGCAAGAAAGAGTCACGAACCGTGAGGTTCAGCCCTTGCGGCGTAAGGCCTTGGCCTCGATGCGAGCGCGGATGAAATCGACGATCGCCGCCAGCCAAGGGTCGCGAATGGCGTCCGATTCCAAGTGCAGGTCATGGCCTGCGCCCGGGTAGCGGGTCTCCTTGCAGTCGACCATCGCGGCGCATAGACGGCGCTGGGGCGTGGCGGTCACCGCCTGGTCCCGGCCGGCGTCCAGCATCAGCGTTGGGCCGTCGGCCTTGCGAATGTCGCGAGCCGCGGCCTCCGAAGCGTCGAAGAAAGCCGCGAACCAGCCCAGGCTGCGACCGCCCATTCGCAGGTCGGGATTGGCCAGCATCCAGGCGGCCTGGACCTTGCCACGTTGCGGATCATGGGTCGCGCCCGATTGGACGCCGTCGGGTCCATCGCGCCGCCAGCCGGACTGATCCAGCGTGCGGATCCAGCCCAGACGCAACGTCCGCATGGCCGGCGCGAACCGCGCGAAGTCCTCGCGCGATCGAGGCGCGGCGGTCAGGCCGAAGGCGGGCGAGGACAGGATCAAACCGTCCATCGACAAGCCCTGCTCAGCCGCCCGCAGGGCGACAAGACCGCCTTCGGAATGGCCGAGCACCACGAACGGGATGTCCATCCGCGGTCGGACCACGCCGTTGGTCAGGGCGCGGACAGCCGCGACGTCGGGATCGAAGCTGTCGGCGTGGCCGAGATCTCGCCAGGGCGTGGCGCGTTCGGATCCGCCCTGACCTTGGCGCTCCAGCACCCAGACCGTAAAGCCCTGGGCGTTCAGCGCCGACGCCGTTTCGAACCAGGCCTCGGCGCTTTCGCCATAGCCGGTCAGGATCAGGATCGTGGCGCGCGGCGCAACGGGCGGGGCCGAGACACCGTAACGCTGGATCAGCCCTTCGCCACTCCGGACGTAGCCCCAGCTCCACCCCTGAGGCGGATAGAAACGCGAGCCCAATGAGGGCGGCGTCCGTGTCTCGGCGAAAGGCGCGCGCGAGGCTCCGTCGCCGCAGGCGGAGACGGTCAGAACCGGGACGAGGGCCAGGGCGACAGCAAGGAGACGGCGACGCATATGGCCCAGTCATTTCGCGCGTCGTCGCCTTAAGCAAGATCAAGCGCTTGATCCGGAGGGCAAGAAGACCGATTTAGGCGCCATGGCCACGGTGATCGACACCCTGAAGGCTCGCGGCTCGGAAGACCGGGCGGCGCGCCATCCCGAAAAGCAGAACCGCCCCGATACGCCGGTGCTTCGCAAACCCGATTGGCTGCGCGTCCGCGCGCCGGGCTCGGGTCAGTACAACGAGACCAAAAGCATCGTGCGCGAGCACAAGCTGACCACGGTCTGCGAGGAAGCGGCCTGTCCGAACATCGGCGAGTGCTGGAGTCAGAAGCACGCGACCATGATGATCATGGGCGAGATCTGCACCCGGGCCTGCGCATTCTGCAACGTCACCACCGGCCTGCCCACTCAGCTGGATCCCGACGAGCCGCGCCGCGTGGCCGAGGCCGTCGCCAAGATGGGTCTCAAGCACGTGGTCATCACCTCGGTGGACCGCGACGACCTGATCGACGGCGGCGCCCGCCACTTCGCCGAGGTGGTCACCGCGATCCGCGCCGCCGCGCCGGGCACGACCATCGAGATCCTGACCCCGGACTTCCTGCGCAAGGACCGCGCCGAGAACGTGGTCATCGACGCCCGTCCGGACGTCTTCAACCACAACCTCGAGACCGTGCCGCGGCTCTATCTGAAGATCCGGCCCGGCGCCCGCTACTATCACTCGCTGCGCCTGCTGGAGCGGGTCAAGGAGCGCGATCCTTCCCAGTTCACCAAGTCCGGCCTGATGGTCGGCCTGGGCGAGACCAAGGAAGAGGTCATGCAGGTGATGGACGACATGCGCTCGGCCGGCGTCGACTTCATCACCATCGGCCAGTACCTGCAGCCGACCCGCAAGCACGCGGCGATCGACCGGTTCGTGACCCCGGAAGAGTTCAAGGCCTATGAGGCGATCGCCCGAGCTAAAGGCTTCCTGATGGTCTCCGCCAGCCCGCTGACCCGCTCGTCGCACCATGCGGGCGAGGACTTCGCCAAGCTGCAGGCGGCGCGGCGCGCCCTCGACGCGCGCACGGCGTAAAGCCTTGCACCGCCATGTCGTCACGCGCGTGCTGCCGTACGCGCCTGAGCAACTGTTCGAGCTGGTCGGAGACGTCGAGACCTATCCTAAGTTCGTGCCGTGGATCACGGGCATGCGCACCTGGAACGGCCGTGTCGATGGCCCCGTCAGCACGGTCGACGCCGAGGCCCAGGTCGGCTTCTCGTTCCTGCGCGAGAAATTCGCCACCCGCGTTCGTCGCGACCGCGAGGCGCTGAGCATCGACGTCAGCCTGCTCTATGGTCCGTTCAAGCGCCTGGCCAACGGCTGGCGTTTCGTGCCGGAGGGCGACGTCACCCGCGTCGAGTTCGTGATCGACTTTGCCTTCAAGTCGGCGATGTTGGACGCTCTGCTGGCCTCCAATATCGACAGGGCCGCCAACAAGCTGATCGCCTGTTTCGAGGATCGCGCGCGGCAGATCTACGGCGTGAACGCTTAGTCCTTCTTCGCCACCGCTTCCTCGATCCGCTCCTCGAAGTCACCGAGGTTGGCGAACAGGTTTTCGATCGCGAAGACCAGACCGAATACCCGCGCGGCGTCGTCGAACTCCAGATCGCGGGTGACCCCTTCAGCGCGCAAACCCTCGACACAGGTCTGGAACGCCTGGTGCGCCGCGGCGAACGCGATGCGGTCGGGTCTCGCGCCGCCGGCCAACAGGTCGGCCGTTCCGCGCAGAAACCGCGCGCTGGCTTCCAGCATGTCGGCGGCGGCGGGGGAGAGATCGGCGGCGGGCAAGGGCTCGTGCAACGTTCGACCCACCATCACCGTATCGTTGCGCAGCCGCCAGAGCGTGCGGGGCAGGGCCTCGGAAACCGAACGGTCGCTGAGCTTGCTGGCGCTCTCGCGATCGGCCTCGGTGACAGCCGTTTGGAGTTTGGCTAGCGCCGCCCGGAGATCGTCCTGAGCCCTCAGATAGTCAGTCGGCCCCGGCGTCCCGCGCAGAATCAGGACGTAGCTGTCGAGGATATGGGCCTGCAGGCCGGCGATCTTCTGGACGCTGGCAACGACCGAGGTATGGGCCCTGGCCGGAAAGATCAGCAGGGTGGCGGCGACGCCGACGATGCTGCCGACTGTGATCTCGGCGACCCGGAGGGCGGCTGCGATCAGCGGATCCATGTGGGTGGTCGTGCCGATCAACATGATTACGGCGGTGACCGGCGCCACCTTCAGGGCTGGCCGGATCGAAACCACGAAGGCGAGCAGCGCCACGGTGACGCAGAGGATCAACCCGCCGAACTGTGGCCACCGGGCGTGGAAATAGGCGGCCGCGGCGCCGGCTAGGGCGCCAACGACCGTGCCCATGAAGCGCTCGACCGAAGCCGTGATGGTCGCGCCCAGGCTGGACTGCACCACGATCACGGCTGTGAAAACGGCCCAGTAACCCTGCGGCAGACGCAGTAGGGTCGCCAGGGCGAAGGCCGCGCCGACGGCGGCGGAGACGCGGATGGCGTGGCGGATTTCGGTCTTGCGAGCGGCCGCGGCCTTCAGCGCCCTTTGCGAAAGATGGACGCCGGCGAAGCGTCTCCAGTCGCTGGGCGCGGTCTCGGGCACTAGGCCACCGCCTCGCGAAGCATTTGCAGCGCCGTCCGCACCGCCGCCAGTTGGACGGCCTCGCGCGTCTCGCCCTCGAACCGTTCGTGTCGATGGACGACCGATCGATTGGCGCGGGCGACGGCGAAATGCACCGTGCCGACCGGCTTCATCGGCGTGCCGCCGCCAGGACCGGCGATGCCCGTGATCGCCACCGCGACGTGGCCGTTGCTCTCGCGCAGCGCGCCCTCGGCCATCATACGCGCCACCGGTTCGGAGACCGCGCCATGGTCGGCGATCAGGTCGCCGGGCACGCCCAGCATCTCGGACTTGGCGCGGTTGGTGTAGGTGACGAAGCCGCGCTCGAAGACGTCCGACGCGCCGGAGATCGAGCAGATCGCGCCAGCCACCAGCCCGCCGGTGCAGCTCTCGGCCGCGACCAGACGCAGCGACTTGCCGCGCGCCTCGTCGATTAGCAGTCGGGCCAGGGTCTCGATGTCGAGCGGAAACATGCGGCTCTCCGGATTCGCGCCTTCAGCTTAGCCCGTTCAGGCCGGTGTCTCGATGGCCACGACAGCCGAAGCCGCCAATCCTTCGCCCCGACCCGTGAAGCCCATTTTCTCCGTCGTCGTCGCCTTGACGCTGATCCGGTCGACGGGCAGGTCCAAGATCCGGGCCAACCGCTCGCGCATGGCTTGGCGGTGCGGTTTGATCTTGGGGCGCTCGCAGATCAGGGTCACGTCGACATTGACGATCGCGCCGCCCTTGGCCGTCACCAATTCGGCGGCGTGCTTGAGGAACTGGTCCGAAGCCGCGCCCTTCCATTTCGGATCGGTCGGCGGGAAATGGTCGCCGATGTCGCCTTCGCCGATCGCGCCCAGAATAGCGTCGGTCAGGGCGTGCAGGCCGGCGTCGGCGTCGGAATGGCCGATCAGCGTCTCGTCGTGCTTGATGGCCACGCCACACAGCCAGACTTCTTCGCCTGGACCCCAACGGTGGGCGTCGAAGCCCTGGCCGACCCGGGTGATGCGCGCGGCGCCGGCGAGTCGTTCGGCCATGGCGAAATCCTCGGGATAGGTGAGTTTCATCAGAAGCGGATCGCCCGGCGCGATGGCCACGCGACCGCCGGCGGCTTCCACCACCTGGACGTCGTCGGTTGGCTCGCCGCCGGACCAGGCGGCGTAGGCGTCGAGCAGGGTCTTGCGGCGCGCGGCCTGCGGGGTCTGGGCGCGCCAGAGGTGCTCACGCGGCGTCGTGACCGGATTGGCGCCCGGCTCGGCGCGCTTCAGCGTATCGGCGACGGGGAGGGCGGG
Organism: Caulobacter sp. 1776; assembly: GCF_040545685.1. Taxonomy (NCBI): domain Bacteria; kingdom Pseudomonadati; phylum Pseudomonadota; class Alphaproteobacteria; order Caulobacterales; family Caulobacteraceae; genus Caulobacter; species Caulobacter sp. 1776. The sequence continues at coordinate 281,138 of NZ_JBEPMI010000007.1, read as the reverse complement.
CAGGGCGGCGTCCGCCGACCCGAGCGCTTTCAGAACGCCTTCGATCGTCGCGCCGCTGAGGAACGGCCGGGCGGCGTCGTGGATCAAGACCGGCTCGTCCTCGGGGCGATGTTCTAGGGCCCCGAGCCCCGATTGGACGGACAATGCTCGGGTCGCGCCACCGCGGGCCACATGCCAGCCGGAAAGACCGGCCAGCACCTCGGGCAGCGATATTTCGCCGTCCTCGGTCGTCACGATAACGATTTCCGCAGCCCCGGCCGCGAGGAAAGCCTCGACGGACCAGCGCAGAACGGCTTTACCCGCCACCGGCCGCCACTGCTTGGCCTGGCCGGGCCCGGCGCGGGTTCCCGAGCCGGCGGCGACGATCACGGCGGAAAAAGTCATGGCGGCTGTTTAGTCCGGTGGCCGCGCTTGTCCAGCCAATCCGGGCTTTACTGCGCCGCACAATGTGCCTAAAAAGATAGCTACGGGGATGATCACAAAATGAGCAACAAGCTCGAGGTCGGCGGGATCAAGGTCCCCGGTCGTGTGTGGATCGCACCCATGACCGGGGTCTCGGACCTGCCCTTCAGAGAAACGGCCACGGCGCTCGGCGCGCCTTACGTGGCGACGGAAATGGTGGCCAGCGCGGAGTTCGCGCGGGGACGGCCCGACGTGGTGCGCCGCGCGGCGGTCGGCGAAGGCTTGCCGCTGACGGTGATCCAACTGGTCGGTCGCGACGTCGCCTTCATGGCCCAGGGCGCGCGGATGGCGCAGGACGCCGGGGCCGAGATCATCGATCTGAACTTCGGTTGTCCCGCCAAGGAAGTCGCCGCCGGCGCCGCCTGTGGCTCGGCCTTGATGCGCGAGCCCGATCTGGCCGAAGCCCTGGTCGCCGCCGCCGTCCAAGCCGTCGACGTGCCCGTGACTGTCAAGATGCGCCTGGGTTGGGACGACGCCAGCCTCAATGCGCCCGAGATCGCCGCGCGCGCCGAGGCTGTCGGGGCCCAGGCGATCACGGTGCATGGCCGCACCCGCAACCAATTCTACAAGGGCGTGGCCGACTGGACGGCCGTCGCGGCAGTCAAGAAGGCCGTTTCCGTGCCGGTTCTCGTCAATGGCGACATCGTTGATGGCGACAGCGCCCGCATGGCGCTGGAGCAATCCGGCGCGGACGGCGTGATGATCGGACGGGGCGTCTATGGCCGTCCCTGGATCGCCAGCGCGATCGAGGCCGCCCTCGAAGGCCGCGGCTTCGCCGAGCCCGAGGCCGAGGAACGCTTGGCTATCGCGCTCACCCATTTCCGCCGCAGCCTCGACTTCTACGGCGAACGCCTAGGCCTGAAGATGTTCCGCAAGCACCTGGCCTCGTACATCGAGGCCGCGCCCTGGCCGGAGACCGCGGATGAACGACGCGCGGCCCGCGCCGCCCTATGCCGTCTTGAAGATCCCGCCGCCGTGGAAGCCGCCCTGCGCGACCTATGGCTGGCGGGCGGGAGATTAGCCGCATGACCGACCGTGCCCGTGTTCTGGGTGGCGTCGCCCCCGAGGCCTTGAAGGCCGCCGCGTTCGATCTCAGTCCCGAGCCGGCCCTGGTGGTCGACCGCGAAGGCGGGCTGGTGGCCGTCAACGAGGCCGCCGAGGCGCTGTTCGGTCATGGCCTGTCGCTGCTGGCCCGTGGCCGCTTCCGCGCCGCCCTGCCGCCGGGCTCGGTGCTGGTGGCGTTGCTGGACCGGGCGATCTTCGAGGGCGCGCTGGTTCGCGAACACGGTGTCGAGGTCAATCTGTTCGGCCAGCCGCCATTCGAGGCCGACGGCGCCGCTGCGCCGCTGGGCGACGGCTCGGTGCTGCTGACGCTGCACGTAAAGGGCGTCCTGGGCGTCGACAAGGCGGCCGACGCCGCCGGCCTGCGTTCGGTCGTCGGACTGGGCAAGATGCTGGCTCACGAGATCAAGAATCCGCTGGCCGGAATTCGCGGCGCGGCCCAACTGCTGAAGACCGGCGCCAGCGCCGTCGATCAGCCGCTGGCCCAGTTGATCGTCGACGAAACCGACCGCATCCGCCGCCTTGTCGACCGCATGGAGGCTTTTTCCGACGAAGCGCCGACCCCGCGCGAGCCGGTCAATATTCACCAGGTGCTGGACCGCGTCCGGGCCCTGGTCGCCAACGGCGTCGCCGACGGCCTGCAGCTGAAAGAGAGCTACGACCCTTCGCTACCGCCGGTCTGGGGCGACGAGGACCACCTGATCCAGGTCTTCCTGAACCTGACCAAGAACGCCGCCGAGGCGGCCCACATGCGTGGCGACGATCGCGGCGTGATCTCGATCCACACGGCCTGGCGCCCCGGCGTTCGCGTTCGCGGGGCCGACGGCAAGACCGCCAGCGGTGCGCCTATCGAGGTCAAGGTTATCGACAACGGCCCCGGCGTGCCGGCCAGCCTGCGCGACCACTTGTTCCAGCCCTTTGTCACCACCAAGGCCAATGGCACCGGCCTTGGCCTGGCCCTAGTCACCAAACTCGTCACCGCCCACGGCGGTCTGATCGACTTCGAATCCGAGCCCGGCCGCACCGTCTTCCGTGTGCTGCTTCCCGTGGCCCCCGAAACCGCCTCCGGAGACGCCTGAGCATGAACGCCGCGAGCAAGAAAATCCTGATCGCCGACGACGATAGCTCGGTGCGGCTGGTGCTCAGCCAGGCCTTCACCCGTCTCGGCTACCAGGTGCGCGCCACAGGCAACGCCACGACGCTGCTGAAGTGGGTCACCGATGGGGAGGGCGACCTCGTCGTCACCGACGTGATGATGCCCGACGAGAACGTGTTCGACGTGCTGCCGCGCATTCGCAAGGAGCGGCCCAAGCTGCCGATCATCGTGATGAGCGCCCAGAACACGCTGTTGACGGCGGTCAACGCCGCTGACGCGGGCGCCTTCGAGTACGTCTCCAAGCCTTTCGATCTCGACGACGTGACCGCCGCGGCGCGGCGGGCCCTGTCGCGTCCGGCCGACGCCGAGGCCTCCAAGGCCCAGGCCCGCGCCATGCGCGACGAGCGTCTGCCGCTGATCGGCCGTTCGGCGCCGATGCAAGAGGTCTATCGCACCATCGCCCGCCTGGTCGGGGCCGACCTGACGGTCTTGATCCTGGGCGAGAGCGGCACCGGCAAGGAGCTGGTCGCCCGCGCCCTGCACGAGTTGGGACGTCGCCGCGACGGCAAGTTCGTGGTCCTGAACCTGGCCGCCGTGCCTCGTGAGCGGGTCGAGGTCGAGTTGTTCGGGCGCGGCGAGGGCGACAATGGTCGCCTCGTCGAAGCCGACGGCGGCACTCTGTTCCTGGACGAGATCGGCGACATGCCGCTGGACGCCCAGACCCGCCTGCTGCGGGTGATCGACGGCACCGAGCCGGTGATCAATCCCAAGACCGGCCGCCGCCCGAACGTGCGGATCATCGCCGCCACCAACCGCGACCTGCGGGGCCTGATCCAGCAGGGACTTTTCCGGGAAGATCTGTTCTTCCGCCTGAACGTCGCGCCGGTGCGCCTGCCGCCGCTGCGCGACCGGGTCGAAGACATCCCGGACCTGGCTCGCACCTTCCTGCTGCGCGCCGCCCGCGAGGGCCTGCCCGCCAAGACGATCGACCAGAGCGCCCTGGATCGCCTGAAGACCCATCCCTGGCCCGGCAACGTCCGGGAGCTCGAGAACCTGATGCGCCGGATGTGCGCCCTGTACGCCGAGGAGCTGATCAGCGCCCGCATCGTCGACCGCGAACTGCAGGACCATACGCCAGCGGTGCGCTCGGAAGAGGGGCCGGTGACGCTGTCGACCCTGGTGGAGCGACACTTGGCCTCGCATTTCGCCGACCAGCCCGATGGCGTTCCGCCGCCCGGGCTCTATGACCGGATTCTGGAGGAGGTCGAGCGGCCGCTGATCCAGCTGACCCTGTCGGCCACACGCGGCAACCAGGTGCGGGCGGCGGAGATCCTAGGCCTGAACCGCAACACCCTGCGCAAGAAGATCCAAGACCTCGGCGTGGAGATGACTCGCGGCCGTCGCTAGTCGGCACTGCTGAAGCTTTATCAGCACATAGCTGTTGAATTTAGGACACACGCTCCTAAACTCCGCGCCGATGTCTTCAGTGGCTTACGCGACGGGATCGGATGACCCGCCGACCCGGTTCAGCCGGGCCTGGTGGCGGGAGCTTCTGCGGTCGCGCTATTTGACGGGCGGCGGCTACGCGCTGGCGGTGATCCTGACCGTCGCCGGCGTGGCGCTTGCCTCGTCGCCTCCGAAAACCGATTCGATCAGCACGGCCAGCACCGTCATCCTTGTGGTGCTGAGCTTCAATCTGGTGCTGATCCTGGGCGTGGCCACGGTGGTTGGCCTGCGCCTCTATGACCTGATCGACGCCCGGGCCAGCGACGCCGGCGCGCGCCTGCACCTGCGCTTTGTGGGCCTGTTCTCGCTAGCCGCTGTCGCGCCGGCGGTGATCGTGGCTCTGTTCTTCGGCGTGCTGGTCAATCGCGGCGTCGACGGCTGGTTCAGCCAGCGGGTCCAGACCGTGGTCGGCAATTCGGCCAAGGTCGCCAACTCATACGTCGAGCAGCAGACGCGCTATATTTCCGAACATATCGGCCCCATGGCCGCCAACCTGAACGAGGCCGCACCGGCGCTGGCGCACTCGCCGGTGGCCTTCGGGCATTTCTTGGCCGAAGAGACCAAAGGCGCCGGCTTCGCCGCGGCCTACGTGCTGGATCGCGATGGCCGCATCCTGGCGCGCGCCGAACTCAATGACGCCCCGCCGTTCCTGGCTCCGCCACCGACCAGCTATCAGGCGACTGACAGCGGCGAGGTCACCGCCCAGCGCTTCGTGTCCGCCGACCTGTTCCGGGCGCTCTATAAGCTGAAAGCCTTTCCGGACGCCTATCTCTATGTCGTCCGGCCGATCGAGAAGGGCATCCTGACCCACCTGATCGAGACCCAGGATGCGCTCGTCTCGTACCGCGACGCCGAGCGCAGCCGGGGGCGCATCCAGGCGATCTTCGGGCTCAGCTATCTGGAGACGGCGCTGCTGGTGCTGGTCGCGGCTATCTGGGTGGGCATCGCGGCGGCCAATTCGATCGCGGGCCCCGTCGCGGGCCTCGTGGAGGCGGCCGGCCGGGTGTCGGGCGGCGACCTCGACGCCCGCGTGGAGGCCGACACTGGTCCTGACGAAATCAGGGCGCTGTCCAACGCCTTCAACATGATGACCAGCGAACTTCAATTGCAGCAGGCCGCGCTGAAAGCCGCCAGCCTCGACGCCGAAAGCCGACGCCAATTCATCGAAACGGTGCTGTCTGGTGTCAGCGCCGGCGTCGTCAGCCTTGACGAACGCGGCATGGTGTCGGCCGTCAATCGCCGGGCCGTCACGTTGCTGGACCTGCCGGGCGACGCCTTGGGCGTCGACCTGATCCAGCTCGCTCCCGAGTTCGGAACGGTGATGGAGGCGCTGCAGGAAAGCCGCCCCGATACCGACGTCGAGGTCGACATCATGCGTGACGGCGAGACCCGCCGTCTGCGCGTGCGCGCCGCCGGCCACGTGGCCCAAGGGTTGGTGCTGACCTTCGACGATATCACCCGCCTAGTGGCCGCCCAGCGCAACGCCGCCTGGAAGGACGTGGCGCGTCGCATCGCCCACGAGATCAAGAACCCGCTGACGCCGATCCAACTCTCGGCCGAACGCCTGCGCCGCAAGTACCGCAAGGAGATCGCCAGCGACCTGGAGACCTTTGATCGCTGCACCGAGACGATCATCCGCCAGGTCGGCGACATCGGCCGGATGGTCGACGAGTTCTCGGCCTTCGCGCGGATGCCCGCGCCGCGCTTCGAGCCGGCTAACCTGACCGAGATGCTGCGCCAGGCGGTCTTCGCCCAGCGGTTCCAGGACGCCGAGATCGAGGTGAAGCTGGAAGAGCCGGGCGGTGAGGATGTCTGGGTGACCAGCGATGAGCGGATGATCGGGCAGGTTCTGACCAATATCCTGAAGAACGCCGGCGAGGCCGTGGGCGCGCGTCGCCTGGCCGAGCCCGGCTTGCGCGGCCGGATCACCGCGACCCTGGTCTCGGACGCCGATGACCTGTGCGTGACGGTCGAGGACAACGGCGTTGGCCTGCCCGCCAAGGACCGAGATCGTCTGACCGAACCCTATGTGACCACCCGCGAGAAGGGGACGGGCCTCGGCCTGGCCATCGTCAAGCGGATCATGGAGGACCATGGCGGCGGCCTGGTTCTCACCGATGCGCGCGAACTCCCCGGAGCCCGCGTGATCCTGAAGTTTCCGACGACAGCGCGCCTGCCCGTCGCGGCCCAGAGTGGCGTTGAGGAGATGATATGAGCGCCGACGTTCTTGTTGTGGATGACGAGGCCGACATCCGCGAACTGGTGGCCGGCATCCTGGAGGATGAAGGCTACGCGGTTCGCACGGCCGCCGATTCCGATCAGGCCCTGGCGGCCATTCGCGCCCGCAAGCCCGCGCTCCTGGTCCTGGATATCTGGATGCAGGGCGGCGGCATGGACGGCCTTGAACTGCTGGACATGGTCAAGGGGTTGGATGCCGACCTGCCAGTGATCATGATCTCCGGCCACGGCAATATCGAAACCGCCGTCAGCGCCATCAAGCGCGGCGCCTACGAGTTCCTGGAAAAGCCGTTCAAGTCCGACCGCCTGCTGCTGGTGGTCGAGCGGGCGCTAGAGGCCGCCGGATTGCGCCGCGAAAACCGCCGCCTGCGCACCCAGACCCTGGCGCCGGACGGCCTGATCGGCAAGTCGGCGCCGGCCCAGGCGTTGCGCCAGCTGATCCTCAAGGTCGCGCCGGCCAACAGCCGCGTGCTCGTCTCAGGACCGCCCGGCTCGGGCAAGGAGCTGGTGGCGCGCCTGATCCATGGCGCCAGCACCCGCGCCCGCCAGGAGTTCGTGGCCGTCAGCGCCGCCGGCATGGCGCCGGAGCGTCTGGATGTCGAACTGTTCGGCGAAGAAGGCGAGGGCGGTCGTCCGCGCAAGATCGGCGTGTTCGAGCGCGCCCACGGCGGCACGCTCTATCTCGATGAAGTGGCCGACATGCCACGCGAGACCCAAGGGCGCATCCTGCGGGTCCTGGTCGAGCAACGCTTCCGCCGGGTGGGTGGCGACAATGACGTCCAGGTCGACGTTCGGGTTATCTCGTCCAGCTCTCGCGACCTGCGCGACGAGATCGCCGCCGGACGCTTCCGAGAGGACCTTTTCCACCGTCTAAACGTGGTGCCGGTGCGGGTGCCGGGCCTGGCGGAGCGCCGCGAGGACATTCCGGAACTGATCAACTTCTTCGTCGAGAAGATCAGCGAGGCCACGGGTCTGCAACGCCGCAAGCTAGGCGAGGACGCCCTGGCCACGCTTCAGGTCCAGACTTGGCCAGGCAATGTCCGCCAGCTGCGCAACAACGTCGAGCGGATGCTGATCCTGGCCTCGGGCGAGCCCGGCGACCTGATCACGGCCGAGATGCTGTCGGGCCAAGATCAGCCCAGCGCCGGCAATGCGGGCGCGATCGGGGCCGAGCGGATCATTGCCTTGCCGCTGCGCGAGGCCCGCGAGCTGTTCGAGCGCGAATATCTGAACGCCCAGATCCTGCGGTTCGGCGGCAACATCTCGCGGACCGCCAATTTCATCGGCATGGAGCGCTCGGCGCTGCACCGGAAGCTGAAGTCCCTGGGCGTCGCCGGAGCCCGGGCGGAAGAGGAAGAGTAGATGTCGCGTTTCGCCTATGTGAACGGCCGCTTCGTGCGTCACGGCGAGGCCGCCGTCCATATCGAGGATCGCGGCTACCAGCTGGCCGACGGCGTCTATGAAGTCTGGGCGGTGTTCGACGGCAAGCTGGCCGACGCCGAGGGCCACTTCGCCCGCCTGTGGCGCAGTCTGGACGAACTGCGCATCGCTCATCCGATGAGCGAGGCGTCCCTGACGCTTGTGCTGCGCGAGGCCGTGCGGCGCAATAAGGTCAAGCAAGGTCTCTGCTATCTGCAGGTGACCCGTGGCGTGGCCAAGCGCGACCACGCTTTCCCCAATCCGGCCGTACCGCCCGCTGTCGTGATCACCGCCAAGTCGGTCGATCGCGCCGCTGCCGACGCCAAGGCCGCTCAAGGCGCTTCGATCATCTCCGTGCCCGAGAACCGCTGGGGCCGTTGCGACATCAAGTCGATCGGCTTGCTGCCCAACGCCCTGGCCAAGCAGGCCGCCCGGGAACGGGGCGCGATCGAGGCGTGGTTCGTCGACGACCTGGGCCTGGTCACCGAAGGCGCCTCGTCCAACGCCTGGATCATCGATGCGGAAGGCGCGCTGCGGACCCGCGACACCAACGCCAACATCCTAAGGGGCGTAACCCGTTCGACCTTGCTGGAGGTCGTCCGCGAGAGCGGCCTGCCGTTCAGCGAAAAGCCCTTTACGATCGCCGAGGCTCAGGCCGCGAGGGAGGCCTTCATCACCGGCGCGGGCTCGCTGCTCACGCCGATCGTTCAGGTCGACGGCGTCAAGTTGGGCGATGGCAAGCCGGGCGAGGTGGCGATGCGGCTACGGCGTCTCTATATCGAGCGTGCGCGTCAAAAAGCCGTCTGAAGTCGGAGCGATATTCGGCACGGAGGGCTTTCGCCGACGCGACCTTGCGGAAATTTTCACTGACGGCTTGTCGCTTTCAGCGAAAAATCATCTAGCATGGTCTTGTTTGTGTGGGGGGCGTGTGGCCCTCCGAGAACAATGAGAGGGGAACCCCCGAATGTCCGCCGAAAAGAAACAAAACCTTCAGGACACCTTCCTGAACAGCGTGCGCAAGTCGAAGACGCCGCTCACCATCTTCCTGGTCAACGGCGTCAAGCTGCAGGGCGTGGTCAGCTGGTTCGACAACTTCTGCGTCCTTCTGCGTCGTGATGGCCAGTCGCAACTGGTCTATAAGCACGCCATCTCCACCATCATGCCGGCGCAGCCCGTTCAGCTCTATGAGCCCAGCGCCGACTCCGACGACTGAATTTAGAGACGCTTGTCCAAATCCACATCCAGGTCGATTGACCACGCCGCGCCGATCCTGAAGGCGCTCGTCATCCATCCGGCGCGGCAACTTCGCGGCCAGGCGGCCCTTCAAGCCCGGGATCCCAACGCCCGGCTCGAAGAGGCCGTCGGCCTCGCGGTCGCGCTCGATCTCGACGTCGTCGAGACGATGATCGCGCCGCTGCGCGCGGTCTTGCCCGCGACCCTGTTCGGCAAGGGCAAGGTCGAGGAGTTCGCGGCGATCTGCGAGGTCGAGCATATCGACGTCGCGGTCTTCGACGACCAGCTGACTCCGATCCAGCAGCGCAACCTGGAAAAGGCGCTGAAGGTGAAGGTCGTGGACCGCACCGGGCTGATCCTAGAGATCTTCGCCCGTCGGGCCCGGACCCGTGAAGGCCGTCTGCAGGTCGAGCTGGCCAGGCTCGAATACGAGCGCTCGCGCCTCGTTCGCACCTGGACCCACCTGGAACGCCAGCGCGGCGGCACCGGCAACACCGGCGGCCCCGGCGAAACCCAGATCGAGCTCGACCGCCGCCTGATCCGCGACAACATTCTCAAGCTCAAGAAAGAGCTGGAGGAAGTGCGTCGCACGCGGACCCTGCACCGCAGCGCCCGCAAGAAGGTCCCGTATCCGACCGTCGCCCTGGTGGGCTATACCAACGCCGGCAAGTCGACGCTGTTCAACCGGCTGACCGAGGCCGAGGTACTGGCCAAGGACATGCTGTTCGCGACGCTGGACCCGACCTTGCGCACCGTGAAGCTGCCTGACGGGCGTCCGGCGATCCTGTCCGACACCGTGGGCTTCATCTCCGACCTGCCGCACGAGTTGGTCGAGGCCTTCCGCGCCACGCTCGAGGAAGTGCAGGAGGCCGATGTCGTCCTGCACGTCCGCGACGTCGCCAATCCCGACAGCGAGGCCCAGGCCCGCGACGTCAAGACGGTGCTCGCCGAGCTCGGCGTGACGTTCGACGAGGGCAAGACCGTCGTCGAGGTCTGGAACAAGGTCGACCTGCTGCCCGAGGAAGAGCGCGAGATCGTCGAGGGCCAGGCGCGTCGCGCCGAAGCCTCCGCTGTCTCGGCGGTGACGGGCGACGGCTGCGAGGCGCTGCTGCGCCGGATCAGCGGCCTGATCGACGACTCGCCGCCGGTCGAGGTCCAGCTGGGCGCCCATCACGGCCAAGCGCTGGCTTGGATCTACCGCAATGGTCGCGTGCTGAGCCGCTATGAGGCCCCCACCGGCGAGGTCCGCCTGGTCGCCCGCCTCGACGCCCAGGCCCTGGGCCGCTTCGAGCGCCAGTTCCCGGACGCCGAAGTCCAGGCGGCGGACTAGGCCTTCTCCGCCGCCTTGGCGTCGTTCCACAGCGCGTCCATCTCGGCCAGGTCCGACTGGTCGGGCGTCCTGCCGCGCTGGGCCAGTCCCGCTTCCACGAAGGCGAAGCGGCGGGTGAACTTGGCGTTGGTGGCGCGCAGGGCGTCTTCCGGATCTACGTCCAGCTTGCGGGCCAGGTTGGCGCAGACGAACAGGATGTCGCCCAGCTCCTCGCGCGCCTTGGCCATGTCGCCGGCCTCGATCTCGACCGCGATCTCCTCGGTCTCCTCGCGCAGCTTGGCCAGCACCTCGGCCGCCGTCGGCCAGTCAAAGCCGACGCGTGCGGCGCGCTTGGTCAGTTTCACGGCCCGGGTCAGGGCGGGCAGGCCGGCCGGGACGTCGTCCAGCACGCCGGTCTTGGCCTTGGCCCTGCGCTCCTCGGCCTTCAGCTGCTCCCAGCCGGCCACCTGGGCGGAAAGGTCGTCATAGGCGTGGTCGCCGAACACGTGGGGATGCCGGCGGATCATCTTGTCATTGATGGCCGCGGCGACGTCCTTGAGGTCGAAGGCGCCCTGCTCCTCGGCCATGCGCGCGTGGAAGACCACCTGCAGCAGCAGGTCGCCCAGCTCTTCCTTCAGCTCCGGCAGGTCGTTGCGCTCGATGGCGTCGGCGACCTCGTAGGCCTCCTCGACCGTGTAGGGCGCGATCGTCGCGAAGGTCTGCTCCAGATCCCACGGACAGCCGCCGTTCGGATCGCGCAGCTTCGCCATGATCTCGATCAGGCGGAAGAGAGGATGCTGATCTTCACTCGGCGGGGCCAGGGGCTGTGAGGGCGACATTCGGACTCGACTCGGCTGCGGGCTGCGCGGGATCCGTCGCCGCGTCCCGCGCCGCGAGTTGGCGCTGGATCTCGGCGAGACGGTTCGCATCCAGCGGATAGCGCAGCATGATCGCCGCGACCAGCAGTCCCATCGCGGCCGGCACGACCGCGTAGAGAACCGTCAGCGCCGTCTCGCCGGTCGCGGTCGGCGCTTTCGGGTCGAAACCCAGCCAGGCCAGCACCGGGAAGACCCCGATCGCCAGGGCGTAGCCCAGCTTCAGGGTGCCGGTGACGATGGCGTAGAGCAAGCCCGTGCGATCGACGCCGCTCTCCAGTCGCTCCTCGTCGCCGATATCGGCCATCATCGAGCGCACCAGCATCGGGGCGGCGGTGTAGGGCAGGCCGGCCAGGATCAGGATGACCATGCCGATCCCCGAATTGCCGGGCGGGGTCAGGACGGCGGCGAACTGCACGATGGCGTAGAGCACGCCGCCCAGCGCCATGGCGCGGTGCTTGCCGAGCTTCTTGGCCAGGATCGGCCACAGCGGCGCGCCGGCCAGGGCGGCCAGGAAATAGACCAGCAGCAGGATCCCGGACTGGGCCTTGTCGAAATGCTTGATCCGCTCGAAGAAGAAGATGAACAGCGCGCCGGCGATGCCGGGGGCCACGCCCATCAGCAGGTCGGCGGCCAGCAGGCGGCGCACCGACGGCCGGGTCAGCAGGGCCAGGTACTGCCGGATCCCGGCTTCGTGGCGCATGACGGGCGCAGGCGGTTCGCCGACCCTCCAGACCGCCAGCAGGATGGTGACCGGCAGCAGCGTCACGATGAACCAGCCCATGGCGCGGATGCCGGCCACATGATCGCCGTTGGTCAGCTTGGCCATCAGCGGCGGCAGGCAGAGGACCAGGATCATGCCGACGACATTGCCGCCCTGCCACCAGCCATAGATGCGCGAGCGCTGCTGATAGTCGCTGGACAGCACGCCGCCCCAGGCCGTGTGCGACAGCACCGCCATCGAATAGCCGGCATAGGTGACCAGCAGCCAAGCCCAGAGATAGAGCGCCGAGGTTCCGGGCTTGCCCATGAACAGCGCGAAGGCCCCGACGCCGACGATCGGCATGCCCGCCAGCATCCAGGGCCGGAAGCGGCCGAGGCGGGTGCGGGTGCGGTCCATCATCCCGCCGACGAACGGATCGAAGGCGATGTCGATCAGCCGCACCAGCAGGAAGGCCGCGCCTACCGCCGACAGCGAGAGCCCGATGGTGCTGACATAGAATTCCGGCAGATAGACCACCAGAGGCAGGCCGAGGGCGGAGAGCGGAATGGTGGGGGCCGCGAAGGCGGCCAGGGTTCCGGCCGACTTTCTTTGAGATGAAGGGGCCTCGGACATCTCGTTACTCCTCCCCGCGCTGTTGATCGCGCTCGTTCACTGGGCCGCTGAACGGCTGTTTGAACCAGTGTGCGAGCAATGTTCGCCGAACGCCAGCCTGTTCCTCGCGACGAGATGAGAGGAAGCATACGGGAGGTTTTTGGACGGGGACGAAAGAGGCTGAACGCTCGTGCTCACATCACCCCTCTCTCTTCGAGAGAGGGTTCAATTCCCGCGCTCCGACGAGCGTTCACCTTGCGGCTTTAGCCTCAGCGGCAGCCCCGCCGCCACGAAATAGACTTCGTTCGCCGTCGCGGCGAGCCGCTGGTGCAGACGGCCAGCCTCATCGCGGAACCGGCGTCCCAGCGGCGTCTCGGGCACGATCCCCAGCCCCACCTCGTTGCTGACCAGCCAGAGCCGGGCCGGGCAGGCCGCCACCACCGCGATCAGTTCGGACGCCGCCGCCTCGACGTCATGCTCGGCCAGCATCAGGTTCGACAGCCACAAGGTCAGGCAGTCGACGACCGCCACCGCCTCGGCGGGGAGGGTGGTGATCGCCGCCGGGAGCTCCAAGGGCGCCTCCACCGTGATCCACGATTCGCCTCGGTCGGCCCGATGCCGCGCGATCCGCTCCGCCATCTCGTCGTCGAACGCCTGGCCGGTGGCGATCAGCACCGGACGCCCCGCGCCGGCGGCGGTTTCCGCCGCCTTCTGGGCGAAGGCGCTTTTGCCGGAACGGGCTCCGCCCAACACCAGGGTCGAGGTCATGGAAGCTCCACATTGACGGTGTGCGGCGCAGCATATAGGGCTGACGACGCGTCAGGCTCCTCGAAAGAGGATTAAAAGGGAACGAGGTTCAAGACCTCGGCTGCCCCCGCAACTGTAAGCGGCGAGCTCTCGCGTCACAGGCCACTGGGGTCAAAAACCCTGGGAAGGCGACGCCAAGAGCATTGACCCGTGAGCCAGGAGACCTGCCCGGCGCGGTCGTTCATCGCTTGGCCGGGGTGCGCCAAACGAACGGGGTCTCCCGAGAAACGACTGTCACAGGACCGCGTGTCGGTCCGAGGCGTACGCGTGGCTTTCGAGCTTGCGGGTGTGTCTTGGATCAGCGCGCGGATCGTTTCGAACGGGAAGTAGAAGACCATGATCCGAGCGTTTCTCAGCTCCACCGCCCTCGCCACCGTCCTCGTCGCCAGCCCCTTGCTTTCAGGCGCCGCGATGGCCGACGACCAGAAGGCGCCCGAGGCCGACGTCGCCGGCAAGGTCGGCGCCAACGGCGTCGCCGAGCTGGTCGTCACGGCCACCCGCACCGCCCAGCCGATCGAGAAGGTCGGCGCGTCGGTCACCGTCCTGACGCAAGGCGCGATCGAGGCCAGCCAAGCCATCTCGATCACCGAACTGCTGGCCCAGCAGCCCGGTGTCAGCTTCACCCGCAACGGCGGGCCGGGAACGACCACCAGCCTGAACATCCGCGGCGCCGAGAACCAGCACACGGTGGTGCTGATCGACGGCGTCAAGCTAAACGACCCGTCCTCGACCCAGGGCGGCTTCAACAGCGGCAACCTGCTGGTCGGCGACATCTCGCGCATCGAGATCCTGCGCGGCGCCCAGTCGACCTTGTGGGGCAGCCAGGCCATCGGCGGCGTGGTCAATATCGTCACCGCCGAGCCGACCAGGCCGTTCGTCAGCTCGGCCGACGTCGAGGTCGGGGCCCGCAAGACCGGCTATGTCCGTGGCGGCCTCGGCGGCGCGACCGACAAGGTGGTCTGGCGCCTGGCCGGCGGCTATTACACGACCGACGGCTTCTCGGCCTACAAGACCGGCAAGGAGAAGGACGGCTACCAGAACGCCGGCGCTTCGGGCCGCGTGCGCGTCCAACTCACCGACACCGTCTCGGCCGAGGTCCGCTCGGTCTATTCGCGCGGCAAGAACGATTTCGACGGCTTCGCCGGCGACAGCCCCGAGTTCGGCCGCACCAAGGAGCTGGTCGTCTATAGCGGCCTGAACTTCGCCCTACTGGACGGTCGCTTCAACAACCGGGTGGGCTACGCCTATACCGACACCGACCGCGCCAACTATAACCCGGCCCGCGCCGTGCCGATGACCTTCGACTCCGCCGGCAAGAATCGGCGCTGGGAATATCAGGGCGTGTTCGCGATCAGCGATGCGTGGTCCGCCTCGTTCGGCGCCGAGAGCGAAAATTCGCGCATGCGCACCCGCTCGCCGACCGTCGCCCAGCCGCTGATCCCGTTCCGCACCGGCAAGGTCGGCGTCGACAGCGTCTATGGCCAGCTGCAGGCCGAGGTGGTCCCGGGTCTGACCCTGACCGCCGGCCTGCGCTACGAGGATCACGACACCTACGGCTCGCATACCCTGGGCCAGGCCTCGGCCGCCTGGGCGCTGAACGAGGGCAACACGGTCCTGCGCGCCAGCTTCGGCCAGGGTTTCCGCGCCCCCGGCCTCTACGAGCTCTACAGCGAATACGGCAATCTCGCCCTGTCGCCGGAAGACTTCGACAGCTGGGACGCGGGGATCGAGCAGCGCTTCCTGGGCGGCAAGGCCCGCGCCTCGGCGACCTGGTTCCATCGCGAGGCCGACAACGAGATCCGGTTCTTCTCGTGCACCGGCGCTCCGGATCCGCTGTGCGCGCCGGGCGGGGCGCCGCGCTTCGGCTATTACAACAATGTCCAGAAGACCAAGGCCCAGGGCCTGGAGCTGATCGGCGAGCTGAAGCCGGTCACCGGCCTGACGCTTACAGGGAACTATAGTTATACCGACGCCGAGTCCGACTCCGGCGCCAGCAAAGGCAAGCAGCTGACCCGTCGCCCGAAAAACATGGGCAACCTGTCGGCGACTTATCGGTGGCCGGTCGGCCTGACCACGGCGGTGGCCGTCCGCTATGTCGGCAAGACCTACAACAACGACCTGAACACCCAGGTGGTCGCCGGCTACACGACCGTCGACCTGCGGGCTTCGTACCCACTGAAGGACGGTCTTGAGCTGTTCGGCCGTGTCGAGAACGCGTTCGACAAGGACTACCAGACCATCCTGAACTACGGGACGCCCGGTCGCGGGGCCTTCGTGGGCCTGCGGGCGCGGTTCTAAGCGGCGTAACGGGCAGATGGCGAAGATGAGCCCTCTCATCGGCGCCTTCCGGCACGGCGGCCGTCTCCGCGAGGCGATGGCCGCCTATCCGGACGCGCCGCGTCCCTGGCTGGATCTCTCGACCGGGGTCAATCCCGAGCCGTGGACCGGCCAGCGGGCGCCGGCGGACGCCCTGCGGCGGTTGCCGGATCCCCTGGCGCTCGTCGACTTGGAAGCGGCGGCCGCCCGGGCTTTCGGCGTGGCCGATCCCGGACGCGTGGCCGCCGTCGCCGGCGCGGAAGCGGCCCTGCGGCTTCTGCCGAGCTTGATCGGCGGCGGGGAGGTCGCCCTGGCGTCGCCGATCTATGGCGGCCATCGCGAGGCCTGGGCGTCGCCGCCGCCGCACATGGTCGCGTCGCTGGACGCGCCGGAGGTCGAACGGGCCGACGTGCTCGTCCTGGTCAATCCGAACAATCCCGACGGCCGGCGGATCGCGCGCGCAAGGCTCGCCGCCCTGGCGACCGAACGGTCCGACCAGGGCCGTTGGACGGTCGTGGACGAGTCCTTCGTCGAGGTCGCGCCGGAACTCAGCGTCGCCGATCTCGAGATCGATCGGCTGGTGGTCTTGCGATCGTTCGGCAAGTTCTATGGCCTACCAGGTGCGCGCTTAGGGTTTCTAATTGGAAACAAGGTGTTCTCGCGGGAAGTTCGTGCTCTGCTCGGCGACTGGCCCTTGAGCGCCGACGCCCTGGCCTTGGGTCTGGGCGCCTATGCCGACGATATCTGGCGGTCGACGGCGCGCGCTTGGCTGGCCAGCCAGACCGCCCAGGTCGACGCGGCCCTAGCCGAGGTCGGGCTGAAGACCATCGGCGGCTGCGACCTGTTCCGCTGGGTCGAAGTCCCCGACGCTCACGGCCTGTTTTCCCGGCTTTGCGCGCGCGGCGTGCTGACCCGCCCGTTCGCCGACCGAACCGACCGACTTCGGATAGGTCTGCCTTCTCGAAGCGATTTCAATCGTTTCTGTCAAGATTTTCGGGTGACGCGAGCATGACCGCGAGCCGTCGCGAGGTCGTCGGCGGCGCCCTGGCGCTGGCGGCGGGCGGGCCGCCCAAGGTCGCGCCGCGCCGGATCGTATCGCTGAACAGCTGCCTGGACGCCATGCTCGTGCACCTCGCCGATCGGGGTCAGATCGCCGCGCTCAGCCACTACGCCCGCGAGCCGCAGGGCTCGACCGTCGCCGCCCAAGCCAGGACCCTGCCGTTCACCTGGGAGAGCGCCGAGGAGGTCATCGCACTGCGGCCCGACCTTGTCCTGGCCAGCCAGCACTCGGCCTTGGCCACTCGCAACGCGCTGAAGCGGCTGCGCACGCCCGTCCAGCGCTTCAAGGTTCCCAAGTCGGTCGAGGAAAGCCTGGCCCAGGTCCGCAGATTGGCCGGGCTGATCGGCCATCGCGAGCGCGGCGAGGCCCTGGTCGCCCGCATCGAGGCGGCCATCGCCGCCGCGACTCCGACGCCGGGCGCGCGGCGGCTCAGCGCCCTGATCTACCAACCCAACGGCTTCGCGGCGGGACCCGGCACCCTGGTCGACGAGATGATGACCCACGCCGGCTTCGACAACGTCGCTCGCCGCTATGGCCTCAAGACCTGGGGCAATGTTTCGCTCGAACGGCTGCTGGCCGATCCGCCGCGCGTGCTGCTGGTCGGCGAGCCCGGGCCCGGCGCGCGCAGCTGGGCCGACCGGGTCATGACCCATCCGGCTCTGAAGTCGATCTCCGGCCGGATGCGGCAGGTGAGGCTGCCTGAAAAGCTTCTCTATTGCGGCGGACCGGTGCTGATCGAGACCGCCGCGGCCCTGACCCGGGCTCGCGCCCAAGCGCTGAAGGCGGGAGCATGACGCCGCGAACCCATAAGCCGGTATCCCCCTGGCTGGTCTGCGGCGTCCTGGCGGGGCTGTTGGTCGCCCTGTTCGGCGTCAGCCTGTGCGCCGGCCGTGTCTGGGCCCCCTGGAGCGCCTGGATCTCGCACGGCGTCGACCCGCGCTGGGCCATCGTCTTCGGCCTGCGACTGCCGCGCACGATCCTGGCGATCCTCGTGGGCGGCGCCTTGGGGCTGAGCGGCGCGGCGCTGCAAGGCTACACCCGCAATCCGCTGGCGGATCCGGCCGCGCTGGGCGTCTCCACGGCGGCGGCGCTGGGCGCGGTGCTGACCCTCTATCTGGGCGCGGCGAGCGAGGCGACCTGGATCCTGCCGCTGGCCGCGATGATCGGGGCGGGCCTGGGCGTGGCGGCGCTGCTGGGCCTGGCCGGGGTCACCTCCAGCATCGTCACCTTCATCCTGGCCGGCTTCGTCATCCAGACGGTCTGCGGGGCCGCCATCGCCCTGGCCCTGAACCTCGCGCCCAATCCGTGGGCCGTGAACGAGATCGTCAACTGGCTGATGGGCTCGCTGGCCGACCGCAGCGTCGAGGAGGTGCGGATCGCCGCGCCGGGCGTCCTGGTCGGCGGCGTTTTGCTGCTGAGCCTGGGCCGCTCGTTGGACGCCCTGACCTTGGGCGAGCAGGGCGCTAGGTCACTGGGCGTCGAGCTCTCCCGTGTTCGCCTGCTGATGGCCATCGGCGTAGCGGTGGCGGTCGGCGCCAGCGTCGCGGTGACTGGCGTCATCAGCTTCGTCGGCCTGATCACGCCGCACCTGCTGCGACCGCTGCTGGGCTCGAAGCCGAGCGCGGTGCTGGCCCCGTCGTTCCTGGGCGGCGCGGCCCTGACCTTGGGGGCCGACATCCTGGTGCGCATGACCCCGGCGGCCAGCGAGATCCGGCTCAGCGTCGCCATGGCCGCGCTGGGCGGACCGTTCTTCCTGGCCATGCTGATCTCGATGCGACGGAGGCTGGCGTGAGCTTGGAACAGACCCTCCGCGCCGATGGGCTGGCGATCAGTCTCGGCGGCCGCCAGGTGTTGGGCGGGATCACCGCCGACTTCGTCCGTGGCGAGCTGGTTGCGATCGTCGGTCCCAACGGCGCCGGAAAGTCCACGTTGCTCAATGGTCTGGCGGGCCTTCTTAAACCCGATAACGGGGCGGTTCTGCTGGACGGCGCGCCGATCGCGACCTTGCCAGGGCGACAACGCGCGCGTCGTCTGGCCGTCCTGGCCCAGACGCCTGAGATCGCCTGGGACGTCGATGTCCGCGCCTTCGTCGGGCTGGGGCGGACGCCGCACCTGGGGGCCTTCGGTACCAGCGCCGAGGACAGGACGATCATCGACTCCGCCATCGCCTCGGCTGGCCTAGAAGCCTTCGCCGAGCGCCCGGTCACGCGCCTGTCCGGCGGCGAGCGGGCCCGCGCCCTGATCGCCCGCGCCCTGGCCGGCGAGACTGACTGGCTACTGGCCGACGAGCCGCTGACCGGCCTGGACCCCGGTCATGCCCTGGACGCCCTGGCCCTGTTCCGTCGCCTGGCCCACGATCAGGGCAAGGGGGTGATCATCACCCTGCACGACCTGAACCTGGCCGCGCGCTTCGCCGATCGGGTGCTGGTGTTGAGCAACGGCGACCTCGTCATCGACGGATCGCCCGAGATCGCCCTGACGCCCGAGATCCTGTCGAGGGTCTACGGCGTCGTCGTCCGTCGTCATGCGGGCGAGGGCGGGCCGCTGATTGAAGTGGTGGCCCGTGTCGGCTAGCCCCTGGATCGTCCTCGGAGCCGCCGCGCTGGATGCCGTCGTCGGCTATCCGGACGCGCTGCATCGGCGGGTCCCGCACCCGGTGGCGTGGATCGGCGCGCTGATCTCGACGCTGGAGGCGAAGTTCAACCGCCCGGCGTGGGGAGAGCTCACGCGACGTCTGCTCGGCGTAGCGACCCTTCTGATCATCGTCGGCGTCAGCGGGGCGGCTGGCGGGTTGATCGCCCGATACGGCGGTCCGTGGGCGACCGCGATCGTCGGCGCTCTAGGTCTGGCCCAGCGCAGCCTGTTCGACCATGTTCGGGCGGTCGCCAAACCCTTGAGCCTCGGTGATCGCGCGGCCGCGCGAATGGCCGTCGCCAGGATCGTCGGTCGTGACGTCGAACGGCTCGACGAAAACGGCGTGGCGGCGGCCGCGATCGAGAGCCTGGCCGAGAGCTTCAACGACGGCGTCGTTGCGCCCATTTTCTGGTTCGTCGTCGGCGGGCTGCCGGGACTGTTCGCCTACAAGGCCGTCAACACCGCCGACAGCTTGATCGGCCACCGCGAGCCGCGCTGGTGGTCGTTCGGCTGGGCCTCGGCAAGGGTCGATGACCTGTTGAACCTGATCCCGGCTCGACTGGCTGGCGCCCTGATCGCCCTGGCGGGGCGCGGGGGCTGGCGGGTGATGCTGCGTGACGCCGGCCAGCACGCCTCGCCGAACGCCGGCTGGCCCGAGGCGGCCATGGCCGGCGCGCTCGGCGTCCGGCTGGGCGGCCCCGCCTGGTACGACGGCGCGCTGTCCCCACGGCCCGTTCTGGGCGAAGGTCGCGACGCCGATCCGGCCGACCTGTGGCGCGCCTTGCGAGTCTATGTTCTCGCCTGCGCGATCCTCTGGTCGATGCTGATCCTGGGAGGACTCGCATGGCCGCGCTGATGATCCAGGGCTGCGGGTCCGATGTCGGCAAGTCGGTGCTGGTCGCCGGACTGTGCCGACTGTTCGCCAATCGCGGCCTGACCGTCCGGCCGTTCAAGCCGCAGAACATGTCCAACAACGCCGCGGTCACCGCCGACGGCGGCGAGATCGGCCGCGCCCAGGCGTTGCAGGCCATCGCCTGCCGCACGCCGCCCACGGTCGACATGAACCCGGTGCTGCTGAAGCCGCAGAGCGATGTCGGCGCCCAGCTGGTCGTGCTCGGCAAGATGGCCGGAACCTGGAAGGCGCGCGGCTACCAGGAGCGCAAGGCGGCGTTGCTGGACACCGTGGTAGAGAGCTTCCGCCGCCTGGAGGCCGAAAGCGACCTCGTCATCGTCGAGGGGGCCGGCAGTCCGGCCGAGATCAACCTGCGCGCCAACGACATCGCCAATATGGGCTTCGCGATCGCGGCCGACGTGCCGGTCGTACTGGTCGGCGACATCGATCGCGGCCACGTCATCGCCGCCTTGGTCGGCGCCCACGCCGTGCTGGACGAGGCCGATCGCGCCATGATCCGCGGCTTCCTGATCAACAAGTTCCGCGGCGATCCCAGCCTGTTCCAGGACGGCCGGGCCGAGATCGTCCGCCGCACGGGATGGCCAGACCTGGGCATGGCGCCCTGGCTGGCGGCGGCGCGGCGGTTGCCGGCCGAGGACGCCGTGGTGCTGGACCGGTTCGCCGGGCCTGGCCAGCGCAAGGTCCGCATCGTCACGCCGATGCTGTCGCGGATCGCGAATTTCGACGAGTTCGACGCGCTGCGCGCCGAGCCCGAGGTCGACTTCGCCTTCGTCCCGCCGGGAACGCCGCTGCCCGGCGACGCCGATCTGGTCATTCTGCCTGGGACCAAGGCGACCTTGGCCGACCTGGCTTTCCTGCGCGCCCAGGGCTGGGACATCGATCTGGCGGCCCACGTCCGGCGTGGCGGCCGCGTGCTGGGCGTCTGCGGCGGCTACCAGATGCTGGGCCGCCGCGTTTCCGACCCTGAAGGCGTCGAGGGCGCGCCGGGGTCCGTCGAGGGGTTGGGTCTGCTGGACGTCGAGACCGTGATGACCGGCGACAAGACCTTGCGACCGATCGCGGGCCGGCTGCCTGGCGGCGCGCGCTTCGAGGGCTATGAGATGCACATCGGCCGCACGACCGGCGCCGTCTCCCCCATGTTGACCTTTGAGGATGGCGCCACCGACGGCGCCATCTCGCCCGACGGGCGCGTGAGCGGCTGCTACGTCCATGGCCTGTTCGACCGAGGCGAGGCGCGGACGGCGCTGCTGGCCGAGCTCGGCGCGACCGCCGAGGGCGTCGATCAGCTTGTCCGCGTCGACCAGGCCCTGAACGAGATCGCCGCCGCGCTCGAACAGGCCTTCGACATTCCCGCTCTCGCGGCCCTGGCTGGCCTGGAGACCTTCCAATGACCCTTCCCATCGTCACCGCCGTCGACCAGGCCCATGCCGCGCCGCTGCGCGCCCTGATCGACGGCAAGGCCAAGCCGCTGGGCGCGTTGGGCCGCCTCGAGGACCTCGCCATCCAGCTGGGCCTGATCGCTGATGGTCCGCCGCCGACGTTCGAGCGGGCGCTGCTGCTGGTGTTCGCCGGCGATCATGGCATGACCGCCGACGGCGTGTCGTCCTATCCCGCCAGCGTAACCCAGGCCATGGTCGCCACCTTCCTGGCCGAGAAGGCCAGCGCCAATGCCCTGGCCAAGGCTGTCCGCGCCGAGCTGCGCGTGGTGGACGCCGGGGTGGACGCCGACCTTCCCGCCCATCCCAAGCTGCTGGACGAGAAGGTCCGCCGAGGCTCTCGCAACGCCGCCGTGGAGCCGGCTCTGACGCCAGAGGAGGTCGCCGAGGCCCTGGAGCGCGGCGTCCGTATCGCCCGCGAAGCGGCCGCCGAAGGCTTCGAGCTGCTGGCGCTCGGCGAAATGGGCATCGGCAACACGGCCTCGGCGGCGCTGATCATGCATCGCCTGGCGCCGGCGCCGCTGGTCGAATGCGTCGGGCGCGGCGCCGGGCAGGACGACGAGGGCCTGGCCCGCAAGCTGGCCGTGCTGGAACGGGCGGCGGCGCGGTCGGCCGCCACGGACCCCTTGGCGGTGCTGGCCGAGTTCGGCGGCCTCGAGATCGCGATGATGGCCGGGGCGGTGATCGGCGCGGCGTCGGCGCGGATCCCGGTGCTGGTCGACGGATTCATTGTCTCGGCCGCGGCCCTGGCGGCGATCCGCATCGATCCGGCGGTCAAGGACTATTGCGTGTTCTGCCATCGCTCGGCCGAACGCGGACACCAGCGCATGCTCCAATCGCTGGAGGTCGAACCGTTCCTGGATCTAGGCTTGCGCCTAGGTGAGGGGACCGGCGCCTTGCTGGCCCTGCCGATCATGCGCGCCGCCTCGCGACTGCTGAGCGACGTGGCCAGCCTCGACGATGTCTTGAACGGGCGGCTCTGAGCGTGGGGTGGGCGCGCCATCAGGTCCGGTTGCTGCTCTGCGCGATCCAGTTCCTGACGCGCGTCCCGACGCCGAGCCTGGCGACCTTCCAGCCCGACTGGATCACCCGTTCGGCGCGCTATTTTTCGCTGGTGGGGCAGGGCGTTGGGGCGATCTGCGCCGTGATGCTCGTTCTGGTTGAACGGATCTGGAGCGCGCCAGTCGGAGCGGTGTTGGCCCTCGCGGTCGGCCTGCTGATCACCGGCGCCTTCCACGAGGACGGCCTAGCCGATACAGCCGACGGCCTGGGCGGCGGCCAGACGCCCGCGCGCCGCCTGGAGATCATGAAGGACAGCCGGATCGGGACCTACGGCGTCTGCGCCCTGGTCCTGGCCCTGGCGCTGAAGGGAACAGTGCTGGCTACGACGCGGGTCGAGACGGCGGCCCTGATGCTGCTGGCCGCGCATGGCCTGGGTCGCGCCGCCGCCGTCGCGGTCATGCGCCTGACGCCCTACGCGCCGAGCGGCGAAGCCGGAAAATGGAAGCCGGTTCCCGACGGCGTTCGGACCGTTGAGACGCTCGTCGCGCTCCTGATCGCCCTCTGGCCGTTGGCGTTTTTGCCGTTGAACGCCGCGCTCGCCGGCCTGGCCGGCGGCGGCGCGCTCGCGATCGGTCTCGCGCTGTTGGCGCGTCGCCTGATCGGCGGCCATACGGGCGACGTCCTCGGCGCGGTCGAGCAGGTGTTTGAGGTCGGGTTCCTGCTGGGCGCGGCCGCGCTGGCATGAGGCTGCTGGTGGGACCGATTTCGGCGGTAGAGCGCTTGCTCAGCGACCAACGGGTGGACCATGTGCTGTCCCTAGTCTCGCCGGAGGGAGAGGTTCCGGCCGTCACGGCGCCCCGGACCTTGATGCGCTTCAACGACATCATCGAACCGCGAGACGGGCTGCTCGCGCCGTCGCCGGAGCAGGTCGCGGCGATCCTGGCCTTGCCTGAGGTCCTGGGGGCCGCCGCTACATTGCTGGTCCACTGCCACGCGGGCGTCAGTCGCTCGACGGCGGCGGCCTACATCCTGGCGTGCGCGGCTCGGCCGGCGGGGGAGGAAGAGGCCTTGGCGGCCTACCTTCGCGCCGCCTGTCCGGAAGCGACGCCGAATGCCCTCATGATCGCCCTGGCCGACGAGCAGCTCGGACGCGGCGGGACGATGACGCGCGCCGTCGCCGCCATAGGCCGGGGCGCCGACGCCTTCGAGGGAGCGGTGATCGACTGGCGGCTGGGCTAGCGCTTCAGCGGGCTCATCGGCAGCTCGATCCGCACCAACTTCCAGCTGAAGAGCCCGTGACGCTCCAGGACCAGGCCGAACTCGCCGTGATCGTCGGCCTTGTCGCGATAGGTCACCCGAAAATGGTCGAGCCCCTGATAGGCGTAGTGGGTCTCGGTGTCGGACTTGGTCTTGGGCTCCGGCTTGGGCTGCTCCATCGGCGGCGCGTCCTTGGAGAGTTCGATCTTCGACGGGGCCCGGTTCGTCGCGACCATGTTGGCGATGGCGTCGGGGGTCGCGTAGGCGTCGACGGCCTTGTCGACCACGCCAACCAGCAGCATCTGGCCGAAGGCGGCGAAGGGGTTGTCGCGCAGCTCCGGGTCCTCGGCGAACGACCGGGTCATCGCCGCCTTGAGCTGGGCTTTCAGGCTCTCGCGCACGGCCGGGAAGTCGACCTTCTGTTCCAGCTTGTCGCGATCGCCGGCCTTGGCCGCCGCCGTCAGGCTGTGCAGCGCCAAGATCGGCGAGGCGAAATAGCCGGCGACCATCAGCGCCAGGACAAGGCCCAGGCCGGCGGCGAGGATGCGGTTCGTGCGAGTCATCAAGTTCTCCCGCCTCGATAGGGGCAGACGGGAGAACCAGGGTCAACCTGACGCTCAGCGCGTCGGCGGCCGCGAGGCGCGCAGGATCTCGGCCCAGACCGCGGGCCGCTTGCCGGTGCGCTTCACCAGGTCGTCGCGCAGCGCCAGGTAGCGGCCGTCCAGCAGGCTGGCCAGGGTGTAGGTGCCGACGCCGTTGCCGACGTCCCAGGCGTGGGGCGCGTATTCGGCCTGGCCCGAGGCGGCGCGGTCGCGGTCGAACTGGATCTTGGAGTTGGCGAATTCGATGTGGGTCTTCTCGCCCTTGGCGAAGGCCGCCAGCCAGTCCAGCGAATGGGGCAGGCTGGCGCCCGTCGGGCTCTTCCAGGTGAACCAGTCCTCGCCGTGGGCCTGGGCGGCCAGCGCGGCCATCATCAACGGATCGAGGTCGTAAGTGACGTAGTGCAGGGCGTCGCGTTCGTGGAAGTCGAACATCGAGCCGTCGGCGTACAGGTTGACCGTGATCTGCTTGCGGAAGGCTTCGCGGGCGCGGGCGATCACCTTGGCGTCGCCGGTCTGGAACGCCGCCATGGTCGCCAGTTTCACGCGATGACTTTGCCAGTTGGTATTCGAGTTCCGCGTGCCGGCGTCCATGGCGTCGAGATAGCCGACGGCCATCTTTCGCCAGAAGGCGTCGACCTTGGCGCGGATCGGGGCGGGCAGGTCGTCCTCGGTCAGGTCGTAGGCCATGATCAAGGTGTCGAAACCCGTCTCGTCGATCGGGTTGAACGAGATCTCGTAGATGTCGGCCCAGTTCTCGAGATAGCGCCCCGTCGCCTCCAGGAACCGACGATCGCCGGTGAGACGGTAGGCGAGGGCGAAGTTGAGCACGATCGGCTGATCTTCGCGGGCCTTGAGGCTGATCTCACGGATGCCCTTGCCGGGCAGGGTGCCTTCGGTGTGCGCGTGGGGGATGGCGGCGGGCGGGCGGTCCAGGGTCGCCGTGGCGCGGGAGATCACCATTTCCGAGAGCGCGGGCGCGACGGCGCCCTTGCCGAAGGTCGGGCCCAGCAATCCATAGTCGGCGGCGTGCGCCGTGGACGCGATGGCGGTCAGGGCGCAAGCGGCGAGCCATGCGGTTTTCAAGGAGGCCTCCCTAGTCTTTTCGCCAGCATGGGTCGCGAGCGTTGCGGCAAGATATCTGACCAGCGGCGAGGTTTGTCAATTATTGGTCATGCCAATATTCAAATATTGGTCCGACCGTTCACGCGGAAATTCAAGGCGCCGGTTTCGTGACCGATAACGCCTCGCCCGGACGAGCGGTCGGCCGAAACGCTTGTGTTGCGCCGCGTTCCTGACCATCTTCCCGCCCTTCAAGGGGAGCCGCGCTTGACGTCCAAGAGACCGACCATCGACGACGTCGCCCGACTGTCGGGCGTGGCGCGCGTGACGGTGTCCCGAGTGCTCAACGGCGGCCCCAACGTCCGCGACGAGGTCCGCGCCCGCGTCATGCAGGCCGTCGAGACGCTGGACTACAAGGTCAATCCCCAGGCCCGCAGCCTGGCGGGCGGCGCCAGCCGGCTGCTGGCCTTCGTCTTCGCCTCGGATCCCGAGAACGACCCGAATTCGTATTACGAGTCCGCCCTGGAGCTGGGCGCGCTGCGGGCCTGCCTGGCGCTGGGCTACCAGGTGCTAATCCAGAACGTCCCGGACCAGACCCCCGACTGCCACAAGCGCGTCCTGGAGCTGATCACCAGCCAGCGCTGCGAAGGCCTGATCCTGTCGCCGCCCTATAGCGACGACGTCGCCTTGATCGAGGCCGTGCTGGCCCAGGGCTGCAAGGTCGTGACGGTGTCGCCGGGCGGGCCCAGCAAGGGCCGGTTCGACGGCGTGGGCGTCGACGACGAGGCCGGCGGCTACGACGTCACCCGCGAGTTGTTGCGCCTGGGCCATCGGCGATTCGGCTTTCTCGCGGGCCTGGAGGGCCACCTTTCCGCCGATCGACGCCTCAAGGGCTTCCGGCGCGCCCTGGCCGAGCAGGGGCTGGACGACAAGGACTGCGTCGTGGTGCGCGGCGACTTCACCTTCCGCTCGGGCACGCATCTAGCGCCGCGGCTGCTGGACCATCCGCTGCGCCCGACGGCCCTGGTCTGCGCCAATGACGACATGGCGGCCGGCGTGCTCTCGGCGGCCCACGCGCGCGGCCTGAGCATCCCCCAGGACCTGTCGATCACCGGCTTCGACGACGCTCCGGTCGCGGCCATCGTCTGGCCGCCGCTGACCACCGTGCATCAACCCGTCAAGGTGCTGGGCCAGCGCGCCGTCGAAATGCTCGTGGCCCGCCTGACGGGGGCGAACCTCGCGCCGGAGCCGGTGTTCCAGCAACTGGAGCACGCCGTTGTGTCGCGCCTGACGACGACGGCGATCTAGGGTCATCCTCAACGATTTTGTTTCGTCCTTGACAACGTTGTCGCCTGTGTCGCTTATTGGAAGCGCTTCCAACGTCACGCAAGCGCGTTGAGTCACGACAAAAACAAGAAATTCACCGCCGCCTGGCGGTTCAGAGGGGAGAGCTAAAATGCGAAACCGCATGACGAGCGGCGGGCGTCCGTCCATTCGACGCTTCTACGCCACGGCCTCGGCCGCCGCGATCACCCTAGCCATCGCTGGCCCCGGCGTCGCCTGGGCGCAGACGGCGGAAAAACCGCAGGACGACACCGTCCAGGCGATCGTGGTCACCGGCATCAAGGCCGGCATCCAGAATTCCATCAACATCAAGAAGAACGAGACCTCGATCGTCGAGGCCGTCTCGGCCGAGGACATCGGCAAGCTGCCGGACGTGTCGATCGCCGAGTCGATCGCGCGCCTGCCCGGCCTGGCCGCCCAGCGGGTCAACGGCCGCGCCCAGGTGATCTCGATCCGCGGCCTGGCCCCGGACTTCACCACCACC
The DNA here is from genome assembly GCF_040545685.1 of Caulobacter sp. 1776. NCBI lineage: Bacteria > Pseudomonadati > Pseudomonadota > Alphaproteobacteria > Caulobacterales > Caulobacteraceae > Caulobacter > Caulobacter sp. 1776. The sequence goes on along the minus strand of NZ_JBEPMI010000007.1, from coordinate 253,709 downwards.
TTGCTGAACGGCCGCCAGCAGGCCAGCTCGGGCGACAACCGCGCCGTCGAGTTCGACCAGTATCCGTCGGAACTGCTGTCGAGCGTCGTGATCTACAAGACGCCGGACGCCCAGGTCTCGGGCATGGGTCTGTCGGGCACCGCCGACCTGCGCACCGTGCGTCCGCTGGCCTATGGCAAACGCGCTCTGGCCCTGAACCTTCGCGGCGAGAAGACGTCCGGCAAGAAGCTGAACGACGACTCGCACAATGTCGGCGGCCGCTTCAGCGCCAGCTACATCAATCAGTTCGCCGACGACACGATCGGCGTGGCCATCGGCTACGCGCACCTCGATTCACCCTCGCAGGTGAAGCACTACAAGGCGTATGGCTACGAGGCGTTCCCGAACGACTCGACCTCGCCGGACAGCGCCGACGGCGCCTTGATGCTGAACGGCCAGGAGGTCTTCGCTACGTCGCGCAACAACAAGCGCGACGCGGTCATCGGCATCTTCGAATACCAGCCGAACGACAGGATCCACTCGACGCTGGACCTGTACTACTCGACCTTCAAGCAGAAGGAGACGACGCGCGGCGCCCAATGGTTCTCGAACCCGTATGCCGATGGCGCGACGTTCACCGGCGTCACCACCGGAGACGAGGGCGGCTCGAAGTTCGCGACCGGCGGCGTGCTGAACCACGGCGTTCCGCAGCTGCGCAACGACTACAACACCCGCATGGACCAGCTGTTCTCGGCCGGTCTGAACAACGAGTTCCAGCTGACCGAGCACACCCGCTTGGTCGCCGATCTGTCCTATTCGTCCAACAAGCGGAAGGAACAGATCATGGAGACGTACGCGGGTTACGGCCGCGGCGTCGGCGGCGTCACCGGCGCCACGCCGGATGTGGGCCGCACCTATGACACCATCGGTTTCAAGGTCGCCGACAACGGCTTCTCGCAATATGACGAGGGCTTCAACTACGCCGACGCCAGCAAGGTCACCCTGGGCGATCGCGCGCCCTGGGGCGGCTGGGGTCACGACGGCTCGATCCGCTTCCCGCACGTCAAGGAAGATGTGAAGGCGGTCGACATCCGTCTCGAGCATGAGATGGACGGCTTCGTCACCCAGCTTTCGGCCGGCGTGAACTATACCAAGCGCGACAAGGGCAAGACCGTCCTGGACAACGACCTGTTCCTGAAGAACGGTCGCCAGCAAGTCTATGTCGACGCGGCCGACCTGGTCGACCCGACCAACCTGGGCTTCGCCGGCTTCGGCGACGTGCTCAGCGTCAAGATCGGCGACGTCTGGCGGAAATACTACAACTGGGCGCCGATCCTGGACGCCAACTACTACGACAAGAACTGGGACATCACCGAGGAGGTCACGACCTTCTTCGGGCGCGCCAACTTCCAAGCCGGCGACCTGCGCGGCAATATCGGCGTCCAGGTCGTCAAGCAGAAGCAGGAATCCAGCGGCGTCGTGATCAACGGCCTGGCGTCCGGTCAGCCGATCGTGCCGACCAAGATCAACGCCAAGGACGACTACACCGACGTCCTGCCCAGCCTGAACCTGATCTACGACCTGGGCGGCGGCCATCGCCTGCGCTTCGCGGTGTCGAAGACCATGGCGCGTCCGCGCATGGACGACATGCGGGCCAACGTCACGCCGGGCTTCAATTCGCTGGTCTGCTCCAGCCAGCCCTGCGGTCCGGGCACGACGGTGAACCCGTGGTCGGCCTCGGGCGGCAATCCGCACCTCAAGCCCTGGATGGCGAAGGCCGCCGACCTGGCCTACGAGTGGTATGTCAGCCCCGCGACCTATCTGTCGGTGGCCGGCTTCTACAAGAAGCTCGACACCTACATCTACCAGCAGACCGGGACGTTTGACTTCACCGGCATCCCGATCCCGGTGGGGGCCAGCATTCCGGCGGGCACCACGATCAACCCCATGGGCCAGATCACCCTGCCGGCCAACGGCAACGGCGGTACGGTCAAGGGTCTGGAGTTCAGCGGCGCGGTCGATTTCGGCCAGTTTGCCGAGTTGCTGAAAGGCTTCGGCGTCCAGGGCAGCCTGTCGCTGACCAAGTCGAACCTGAACCCGACCACCAACACCGACCCGAAGGCCAAGGTCCGCATCCCGGGCCTTTCGGGCACGGTCTACAACCTCACCGGCTACTATGAGCGCGGCGGGTTCCAGGCGCGGATCAGCCAGCGCTATCGTTCGGCCTTCAAGGGCGAAGTGGTGCAGCTCTACGCCACGCGCGGCTTCACCGAGATCCTGGCCGACAAGCAGGTGGACGCCCAGATCGGCTACACCTTCCAGGACGGCCCGATGGAGAACCTGGGCTTGCTGCTACAGGTCAACAACCTGACCAACTCGCCGTATCGGACCCGTCTGGGTCTCGACAATGGCGGGACCAAGACCAGCAGCGGCGCCTCGCTGCCGGAGACCTACGAGAAGTACGGCCGTCAGATCCTGTTCGGCGTCAACTATCGGTTCTAAGCAGGAGGCTGAACCCGCTGCTCTCCCCAGCGGCCGGGCTCGCCAGGCAAGAACCAACGGAGGCGGGGCCGCGTGAGCGGCCCCGACCTTTGCTCAACGGGAGGCGGGTGGTTGCAACCGCTCAAGAAGATACTGATCGCCGGCGGCGGGTCCGCCGGATGGATGACGGCGGCGCTGTGCTCGCGCCTGTTCCAGGGCCTGTACGAGATCGTCCTCGTCGAGTCCGAGGAGATCGGCACGGTCGGGGTGGGGGAAGCGACCATCCCCGCCATCAAGAAGTTCAATGAGCTTTTGGGCCTCGACGAGGACGACTTCCTGCGCAAGACGCAAGGCACGTTCAAGCTGGGCATCCAGTTCAACAACTGGTGGCGCAAAGGCGAGAGCTATCTGCACGGCTTCGGCGTGATCGGTCAGGACCTGGGCTGGCTGCGCAGCCACCAGTACTGGCTGCGGATGCGCGAGCTGGGCCGCGCGCCCGACTTCAACAACCTGGCGATCAACAACGCCATGGCGCTGCGGGACAGGTTCATGCGTGCCCGGCCGGATATGGCCGAGTCCCCGATCGGCCATATCGCCCACGCCTTCCATTTCGACGCTGGCCTCTACGCCAAGCATCTTTCCACCTACGCCCAGGCGCGCGGCGTGACGCGGCGCGAGGGCAAGATCGTCGATGTCACGCTGCGGTCCGAGGACGGCTTCGTCCAGTCGGTGACCATGGACGACGGCGCGGTGATCGCCGCCGACTTCTTCGTCGACTGCTCGGGCTTCCGGGGCCTGATCATCGAGCAGGCCCTGAAGACCGGCTACGAGGACTGGACCCGCTGGCTGCCCGCCGACCGGGCCATCGCCGTGCCGTCCGAACGGTCGGAGCACTTCACCCCCTATACCCGCTCGACCGCGCACGACGCCGGTTGGCAGTGGCGCATCCCGTTGCAGCACCGCACCGGCAACGGCCACGTCTATTCTAGCCAATATATCGACGACGACGAGGCCGAGCGCGTCCTGCTGGCGAACCTGGACGGCGCCCCGCGGGCCAATCCGCTGCGCCTCCGCTTCACGACCGGCAAGCGCAAGAAGATCTGGAACAAGAACTGCGTGGCCGTGGGCCTGGCCAGTGGTTTCATGGAGCCGCTGGAGTCGACCAGCCTGCACCTGATCCAGTCGGCGGTGATCCGCATGGTGCGCCTGTTGCCCGACGCTGGCTTCGACCCGGCGACGATCGACGAGTTCAATCGCCAGAGCGATTTCGAATACGAGCGCATCCGCGACTTCATCATCCTGCACTACAAGGCCACCGAGCGCGACGACACGCCGTTCTGGCGGTACTGCCGCGACATGGAGGTCCCCGCGACCCTGCGGCGGAAGATGGACCTGTTCGCCGCCAACGGCCGGGTATTCCGCGAGGACGACGAGCTCTTCACCGAGGAAAGCTGGATCCAGGTCTTCCTGGGGCAGGGGATCATCCCGCGCGGCTACGACCCGCTGGTCCGGGTCCACTCGGACGAGGACATCGCCCGATACCTCGGCGACATCGAAACGGTCATCGGCAAATGCCTGAACGTGATGCCCAGCCACGCCGAGTTCGTGGCGCGGACGTGCCAAGCGCCGCCGCTGAACGCGACCCCAGTTCCCATCCCATAAAGACGCTTACACGGAGTATCGCCATGACGACCGCCGCCCAGCCTTCATCCGCCCTGCGGATCCTGTGCCGGACCACAGCCGCCGTGGCGTTGCTCGCCTTCACCCCCGTCTCCGGCGCCGTGGCCGAGGTCACGCCGACCAAGGCCAGCGCTCCGCTGACCCCGCGCGCCAATGATCCGGCCTGGGCTCGCGCCGACGCCCTGGTCAAGCGGATGACGCTCGACGAGAAGATCACGTATCTGCACGGCCTGTTCCCGCCGATGACCAAGACGGTCGCGGCCGACATGATCCCCTCGGCGGGCTATGTGCCCGGCGTGCCGCGCCTGAAGATTCCGACCTTGCGCCAGAGCGACGCCAGCCTGGGCGTGGCCAACCAGGTCGAGCAGCGCAAAGGCGATGTCGCCACGGCCCTGCCGTCAGGCCTGGCCCTGGCCTCGACCTTCGAACCGTCTCTGGCCTACCAGGGCGGCGCGATGATCGGCGCCGAGGCTCGCGCCAAGACCTTCAACGTGCTGCTGGCCGGCGGCGTGAACCTGACTCGCGACCCGTGGGCCGGCCGCAATTTCGAATATCTCGGCGAGGATCCGTTGCTGGCCGGTGAGATGGCCGGCGAGTCGATCAAGGGCGTGCAGAGCAACCACATCGTCTCGACGATCAAGCACTTCGCCCTGAACGCCCAGGAGACGGGTCGCCACGTGATGGACGCGCAGATCGACGAGGCGGATCTGCGCGAGAGCGACTTGCTGGCCTTCCAGATCGCCATCGAAAAGGCCAATCCGGCCTCGGTGATGTGCGCCTACAACAAGATCAACGGCGATTGGGCCTGCCAAAACGACTTCCTGCTGAACAAGGTGCTCAAGCGCGATTGGAACTATCCGGGCTGGGTGATGTCGGACTGGGGCGCGGTGCACAGCACGGTGAAAGCCGCTCTGGCTGGTCTCGATCAGCAGTCCGGCCAGGAGCTGGACACCCAGATCTTCTTCGGCGACGACCTGAAGGCCGCCGTAGCCAAGGGCGAGGTCAGCCAGGCGCGCGTCGACGACATGGTGCGCCGCATCCTGCACGGGGTGATCACCTCGGGCCTGATGGACGACCCGACGCCCGCGACCGCCCAGCCGATCGACTACGCCGCCCACGCCAAGGTCGCCCAGGCCGTGGCCGAGCGCGGCTCGGTGCTGCTGAAGAACGACGGAAACCTGCTGCCCCTGGCCAAGAGCGCCAGGAAGATCGTGCTGATCGGCGCCCATGCCGACGTGGGCGTGATCTCGGGCGGCGGCTCGTCCCAGGTGCGGTCGGTGGGCGGCGCGCCGGTCGAGATCCCGCTGAACGGCGGTGAGGCGGCCTCGTTCGTCCGTGTCACCTGGCATGCCTCCTCGCCGCTGGAGGCCATCAAGGCCGCCGCGCCGGGCGCCGACGTGGTCTATGTCGATGGCAAGGATCCGGCCGCCGCCGCGGCCGCCGCCAAGGACGCCGACATCGCGATCGTCTTCGCCTGGCACTGGCAGACCGAGGCCCAGGACGCGCCGTCGATCGTCCTGCCCGAAAACCAGGACGCCCTGATCGAGGCGGTCGCCGCCGCCAACAAGAATTCGATCGTGGTGCTCGAGACCGGCGGCCCGGTGACCATGCCGTGGCTGGATCGGGTCGGGGCGGTGTTGCAGGCCTGGTATCCTGGCCAGCGCGGCGGCCAGGCCATCGCCCGCCTGCTGTTCGGCGAGGTCAATCCGTCGGGTCGCCTGGCCATGACCTTCCCCAAGACCGCCGACCAGGCGCCGCGTGCGAGCGCTCCGGGCTTCGCCGAGCAGGCCGCGATCGACGACGCCCGTCGCGCCGGCCAGAAGGTCGGTCCGATCAAGGGCTTCCCCGTGAAATATGTCGAAGGCGCCGCGGTCGGTTACCGCTGGTATGCCCAGGAGAAACGTCAGCCGCTCTATCCGTTCGGCTACGGCCTCTCGTACACGACCTTCGGCTACAAGAATCTCAAGGTCGAGGACGCGGCGGGGCTGAAGGTCAGTTTCGACGTCACCAACACCGGCAAGGTCGCCGGCGCCGACACGCCACAGCTCTATGTCACGGCCGGCAAGCGCAAGCCTATGGTTCGCCTGGCCGGTTTCCAGAAGGTCGACCTGGCGCCGGGTGAGACCAAGCGGGTCACCCTGACCGTCGAGCCGCGCATCCTGGCCGACTACGACACGGCCAAGCCAGGCTGGACGATCGCGGCGGGTCGCTATCCGCTCTATGTCGGCCGTAGCGCGGGCGAGGCGGTTTTGACCGGTGCGGCCAATCTGAAAACCTGGTCGAGGAAGCCGTGATGCGCGTGTTCCATATCGCCGTCGCCGTCGCGCTCGTCGCGGCGGCCCCGGCCGTCGCTGGGCCCAAGCTGCGGAGCTGGGTGACGACGGGCGACAAGCGCCAGCTCCTCGCCGCCCAGGCGCCCTCGGGCCCCGCCACCGCCGCAGAGGTCGCGGGTCTGCCGACCGTCGTCGTCGATCCGAAGGAGCGCCACCAATCAATGGTCGGCTTCGGCGCGGCGATCACCGACGCCTCGGCCTGGCTGCTGCAGAACAAGCTCTCGCTCCAGCAGCGCGACAGCCTGCTGCGCGAGGTCTACGGGCGCGGGGAGGGCGAGCTGGGCTTCAGCTTCACCCGCCTGACCATCGGCGCGTCGGACTTCTCGCTCGACCACTACAGCCTCGACGACGCCCCCGGCGGCGCGGCCGACCCGACGCTAGAGCACTTCTCGCTGGCGCGGCCCCAGCAGTACGTCTTTCCGACGGTCCGCGCGGCGCTGAAGATCAATCCCGAGCTCAAGGTCATGGCCTCGCCATGGAGCGCGCCGGCCTGGATGAAGACCAACGGCTCGCTGATCCAGGGCCAGCTCAAGCCCGACGCCTATCCAGTCTACGCGCGCTTCTTCGCCCGCTATGTCCGGGAAGCCGGGAAGGTCGGCATCCCGATCGACTATCTCAGCATCCAGAACGAGCCGGACTTCGAGCCCGACAGCTATCCGGGGATGCGCTGGCTGCCCCAGGATCGCGCGCGGTTCTTCGGCGAGAACCTGGCTCCGATTTTCAAGCGCGAGAGGATCACGACGAAGGTCCTCGACTGGGATCACAACTGGGACCAGCCGCAACAACCGCTGACCGTGCTGGCCGATCCAAAGGCCAAGGCCTTCCTAGCGGGCGTCGCCTGGCACTGCTACGCGGGCGAGGTCTCGGCCCAGGACAAGGTGCGGGCGGTGCATCCTGACAAGGACACCTTCCTGACCGAGTGCTCGGGCGGCGAGTGGGCGCCGAAGTTCGACGACAGCTTTTCGTGGATGGTCGAGAACCTGATCATCGGCTCGACCCGCGGCGGCGCGCGCGGAGTCCTGATGTGGAATCTGGCGCTGGACGAGACGTTCGGTCCGCACGCCGGCGGCTGCAACGACTGCCGGGCCTTCGTGACCATCGACAGCAAGAGCGGGGCGATCAACCGCACCCAGGAATATTACGCGTTCGGCCACGCCAGCCGTTTCGTGCGGCCGGGCGCCGTGCGGATCGGATCGCCGGCCAAGCTCGGCGACCTGCGGACCGTGGCGTTCCAGAACCGCGACGGAAGCCGGGCCCTGATCGTGCTCAATGTCGGCGCCCAGCCGGCGTCGTTCGCGATCACCGAGGGCGCGAACCGTTTCAAGGCCTCGGCGCCCGGCCGGGCGGCGGTGACGTTCGTCTGGTAGGCTCTAGAACCGCCGGCGGCCGATGCGCTCGAAGGCGCCGAGCGCGCCGGCGGTCAGCATACCGGCGCGCCAGGCGACGTCACGGCTCGCATCCTCGCCCCGCGCCCTGGGCGCGCCGTCGACGTCGCGCACGACCCAGGCCCACGCCGCGCCGGCGGACTGGACGGTCACCGCGTAGTCGGGGGCGGCTTGAAACGGGACGTCTTCCATGGCGGCTCACTGTGGTTCGATCGGGCCGCCAGAGAGCGTCGAACCGCGTGGTGAGGGCATGAGCGGGATGTGAGGAAACGCTGAAAAGCGCCGCGCCAGATCGAGGGCGCCGAGCCCGACGATCACGGCTAGGTGCTGGAAGAGCGTTGTGAGCGCCAGCGCCGCCAACAGCACCGCGACGGCCGAGTGCGCGCCCAGCAGAAGCAGCATCAGGTTTCCGAACACCAGGTCCTTGTTCGACAGGAAGGGGATGCGCGACACGAGGTAGCGGACGGCCAGCAGCACCAGCCAGACGCCGGGGGCGACCTCCGGAAGCGAGATCCGCCAGATCAGGATGGTCAGAACGGCCGACACTACCAGACGCAGCGCGTGAGCGGCGCCGACGAAGGCCAACTGGCCAAGCCGCAACGAAAAGACGCGACGGCCAAAGACCAGCAGGCCGATCGAGATCGCCAGGGGAATGAGCCCGGACCACAGGGCCGGTCCGAGCCGCCGGTCGAGATCCAGCGCCCGCAGCTGGGTCGCGCTCATCGCCGCCAGGGCCAGGGTCAGGACATTGCCCAGCAGGGCCGAGACGATGTTCGCGTCCTTGATGGCGCGGAACGGCGCGATGGCGCCCCCGGCCATGCGTCGCGCCCACACATAGAGATAGGCCTCGCCGCTGTAGCCGAGGACGACCTCGTTGATCACGGTCTTGCGCAACAGGGCCTCGACCCCGGCGAAGGGCAGGTTCCAGATCCGCCGGAAGACCGCGAAATCGCAGACGGGTTGCGCCAGATAGAGCAGCAGCAGGGCCGGCCAGACCGCCGGCGGCAGCCGGACGATCGTCTTCAAGGCGTCCGAGGTCGCACCGCCCAGTTGCAGAACGATCGCGGCGACCAGCCCGATCGACACGACGACGCCGAGCCCGTTCCACCAGCGGGAGGCCCCGTTCGGCGTGTCCAAGTCCAGGTCGAGCCGTGTCAAGCGAAGGCCACGCGGCTTCGACGCGCCAGCGCGGGTGGTTGGGCCGTCTGGCCCTCGTCAGCGACCGATCGGTAGTGATCGAACAGCGCGGCGAAGTGGTCGACGTCGCGCCGCACGCCGGCGGCGGCCTCGAGCGTCGCCGCCTTCAACTCTCGGGGATCACGGGCCAACAGCCGAAGGATGGCGGCGGTGGCGGCGCGCACGTCGCCGGATCGATAGATTTCCGCGGTCGACGGCTGGGCGAGGTCGGCGAAGCCGCCGCGATCCGGTCCTACCAGGGGAAGACCGCTGGCCATGGCCTCGGCCGGGAGCAAGCCGAAGGTCTCCGAGTCGCAGCCGTGCACCAGGACATCCGCGCTGGCCAGATGCGCGGCCAGCAGGCCTCGGTCGCGGATCGGCGGCAGCAGATGGACGTGGGGCTTTCCGGCGGCGGCGCGCAGAACCCTGGCGCGGTCGAAGCCATCGCCCACCAGCACGAGGCCGATCGGCGCGTCGGCGCGCGCTCTGGTCGTGGCCTCGATCACCATTGGCCAGCGCTTTTCCGGATGGAACCGGCCCACGGCCAGGGCCAGGGTCGCATCGTCAGGGCAGGAGCAGGCCTTCAGCAGCTCCGATCTCAGGCGCTCGTCCCGCAGCCGGGGAGAAAATACGTCCCGATCGACGCCGAGCGGCACGCTCGTCACGGCCGCCAGGCCGTGATGCTCAAAGCGCCGCGCCAGCCAGGCTCCGCTGGTCACGACCGAAGCGAACCGTCCCGTCAGCTGGCGAAGATAATTCCAGAACCAGTCGAACAGCTGGTCTATCCGTTCGGGGCCGGCGACCGAGGCCAACCACCTTTGCGGATAGATCGCCACAGGGTCGGCGTGCATGAACATGGCGCGGGGAACGGGCGCGGACCAGTTGGCGACGATCCAGGCCCCGCGCCAGGGCGAGGACGCCTCGACTAGATCCGGTGACAGGGAATCAAGCCACCGATGAACGGGGGCGGCGTCCCAGAACATGCGGTAGTTCGAATCGAAGGGCAGGAGCGGGGACCGGACCTGGATCAAGCCGCCCGCGCCGCGGCGCTCGAACCTGTATTCCGGTCCGGGCGCGATGACGAAAAGCTGGTGGCCCAGCTGCGTCGCCGCCTCGAACTTGCGGTCGATATAGGTCCGCACGCCCCCGCCCGTGGGCGAATAGAACTCGGCGACATCGACGATCCGCATCCGGCGTGCTTCCCCAGGAACCCCGCCTTCACCGCTAGATCAGGACCGTGACGGTGATGAGTACGTCGCCTTCATAAAAACGACGGCGAGCCCTGATGTAAGTCGCAGCGCATGCGGCTTGGGGAGCGCGTCGCCTTGGTCGGGGGACCGGGCGCGCACGGGAAGGACTGTCATGAACGTCAAGGTCTCGACCTACGCCGATGGCGCGCGCCCGTTGCGGATCGCTCTGTTTTCGGGGAACTACAACTACACCCTGGACGGCGCGAACAAGTCGCTGAACCGGCTGGTCGGTCATCTAGAGAGCGCCCTGGGCGCCGTGGTGCGGGTCTATTCACCGACCGGGCCGCGTCCCGCCTTCCCGCCGACGGGCGACCTCGTCTCGGTGCCGTCGGTGAAAATTCCGTTCAGGAAGGACTATCGCCTGGCGCTGGGCCTGCCCGAAGCCGTACGGCGGGACATCCTGGCGTTCAAGCCGACCCTCATTCACCTGTCCGCGCCGGACCTGCTGGGCTCCGCGGCCCTGAGGCTGGGCCGGACCCTGAAGGTTCCGGTGGTCGCAAGTCTGCACACGCTGTTCGATTCCTATCTCGACTACTACGCGCTCGGCTGGTTGCGGCCGCTGGCGCGTCGCGAACTCTGGAAGTTCTACGGCGCTTGCGACTACGTCATGGCGCCGACCGAGGCGATCGCCGACGAGTTGCGGGCCGAGAAGCTGCCGACCCGAGTCAGAACCTGGGCGCGGGGCGTCGATCCCGAGCTTTTCAATCCCGAACGGCGCTGCGAGGCGTGGCGGCTGAGCCAAGGGCTGAACCCGGACCGCCCGGTGATCGTGTTTCTGGGCCGGATCGTCATGGAAAAGGGCCTGGCGGCCTTCGCCGAAACGATCCGGCTGCTCGAAGGAGCAGGGCGCTCGTTTCAAGTGCTGGTGATCGGCGATGGTCCCGCCCGCCCGTGGTTCCAGCAACGCCTCCCGACAGCGGTTTTCACCGGCTTCCTGACCGGCGGCGCGCTCGCCACGGCTCTGGCCAGCGGGGACATTTTCCTCAATCCGAGCACGACCGAAACCTTCGGCAACGTCAATCTCGAGGCGATGGCTTCGGGCCTGGCGATGGTCTGCGCCGACGCGCCCAATACCCGCGCGCTGCTGCATCATGAGCGCAACGCCCTGCTTTGCGCGCCGGACAAGCCGTCGACCTATGCCGAGGCGCTGTCCGTGCTGCTCCTGGATCGCGAGACGCGGCGGCGAATGGGCATGGCGGCGCTCGAGCGCAGCACCGCCTATCGCTGGACGGAAATCCTGAATGAGGTGGTGGCGGTCTACGCCGAAGCCCTGACGCGGCGCCTGATCTCGTCAGATCCGATCCGTGAAACCGGTGGATTGGCCGAGCCTCGGCCGGCCGCGCTTTCGGTTCTTTGAGACCGGCGCGGGTTTATCACCGATGATCCTGACCACGCTTGACCGGTACCTACTGCGGCGAACCCTGACGCCGATGACGGCGGTTCTCGTCAGCACGATGGTCGCGTTCCTGCTGGAGCGCCTCATGCGGTCCTTCGAGCTGCTCTCGCAAACGACCGAGGGCTTTAAGTTTCTGACCGAACTGCTGGTGAACCTCATTCCCCACTACATGGGCCTGACCTTGCCGGGCGGGTTCTTCATCGGCCTGTTCGTCGTCGTCAACGGCCTGAACAAAAGCTCCGAAATCGACGCGATCCTGGCGAGCGGCATGTCGTTGGGCCGGTTCGCCACGCCGTTCGTCGGCCTCGGGATCCTACTGACGTTTCTGAGCCTGCTGCTCTTCGGCTTCGTCCAGCCCTACAGCCGCTATGCCTATCACGCCGTGCTGCACGCGGCCGAGAACGCCGGCTGGAACGGCTACGTGCGGCCCCGGGCGCTGCTGTCCGCCGGTCCCGATGTCCTGTTGACCGCCGACGACGCCGATCCGGACGGGCGTCATCTCCGACATGTCTTCATTCGCAAGATAGGGCCCGACGGGCGCGAAGACATCCTGACCGCCTCCGACGCCGTGGTCCGCAAGAACGCGAGCGATCAGAGCGCCACGCTGGACCTGATCAACGGCCGGCAGGTCAGCACGACCAAGGACGCCCAGGTCTATGTCGCCGCCTTCTCGCGCTTCATCTTCGACCTGCCGCTGGCTCAGTCCGCCAAGCTTCTCCGGATGCGTGGGGACGAGGTCAGCGAGCTCACTTTGGTCGAACTCGCGCAGCAGGGCTTTGGCGCGGCGACGCCCGCCTTGCCGCGACAAGCCTTGCTCGCCGAATTCTATTGCCGTTTGGCGAGGGCGTTGATCCTGCCTCTCCTGCCGCTGCTGGCCGTACCGTTCGGGCTCAGCGCCAAGAGGGCGGGCTCGGGCTCGGCGATGGTCGTCGGCGGGCTTCTGCTCTTCGCGTTCGAGACCTCGATGATCCTGGGCCAGGCCATGGTCTCGGCGGCGGGGCTGCCAGCGATCGTCACCATAGGCTTGCCGGCGGGCGTCTTCGTGGCCGCCTGCGTCGCAACCTGGGTCGCCAGTCGAAGGCGCCCGGGCGAGAACCCGGTAAGCTGGCTCGCCGAACATATCGCCGAAGCCTTCGCCGCCGTCGCGAAAGCCGTCAGTCCGCGACGCGGGCATCGTTGATCGCGCCGCGCGCGGCCCCTGTCTTGTCGGTCCATTTACGAAATGACAGCGTTGCCAAAAGCCAATTTGTGCGCTCTAGATTATCATACAAATGCAATTGACCGTGCGCGGCGAGTCTGCCGACGATCAGGTCGGGGAGGAATCCATGAAGGCCACAGGTATGCGCGCCGCGCCGAAGTGTTCCGGCGTAAGGGAATTGGCGATCGCGGCGGCCGTGGCGCTTCTTCTCGCCGGATCCGCAGTGCACGCCGCCGACCCAGAGCCCCCGCGCCTTGCGAATGGCCTTTCGAAGACCCCGCCGATGGGGTGGAACAGCTGGAACAAGTTCGCCTGCAATATCGACGAAGCCACCGTGCGCAGGATGGCCGACGCGATGAGTTCGAATGGGATGAAGGAGGCTGGCTACAGCTATATCGTCATCGATGATTGCTGGCACGGCGAGCGGGACGCCGCGGGTTTCATCACCCAGGACGCCAAACGCTTTCCCAGCGGGATCAAGGCGCTTTCGGACTACGTCCACCAGAAGGGCTTGAAGTTCGGGATCTATTCCGACGCCGGGCGACTGACCTGCGGCGGGCGGCCGGGCAGCCAGGGGCATGAATTCCAGGACGCCCAGACCTATGCGAAATGGGGCGTCGACTACCTGAAGTACGACTGGTGCTCCACCGGAACCCGCAATGCGCAGGAGGCCTACATCCTGATGGCCGACGCGTTGAAGGCGACCGGCCGCGACATTGTCTTCTCCCTCTGCGAGTGGGGGACGTCCAAGCCTTGGCTGTGGGCGTCCAACGTCGGGAATCTTTGGCGCACGACGGGCGACATCACCGACAAATGGGACGGCGCCCACGATTACTCGCTAGGCGTGCTCAAGATCGTCGACGCCAATGAGCCTCTCCACGCCTTTGCCGGCCCTGGGCACTGGAACGATCCCGATATGCTCGAGGTCGGCAACGGAGGGCTCACCGAAACCGAATATCGCAGCCACTTCAGCCTCTGGGCGCTGATGGCCGCGCCGTTGATCGCGGGGAACGACATTTCCAACATGGACGCGGCCACGCGCGACATCCTGCTCAATCGCGATGTCATCGCCGTGAACCAAGACCCTCTCGGGGTCCAGGGACGGCGGGTCCGCGACGATGGCGACGCCGAGGTCTGGGTCAAGCAACTGGCCGACGGCGGCCGCGCGGTCATCCTGTTCAATCGTGGTGACAAGCCTTCAGAGATCGCCGCGAACTGGACCGAGCTTGGCTATCCGGACACGCTCGTGGCAACGGTGCGTGACCTGTGGGCGCATCGATCGCTCGGCAAGAAGACGGGCCGATTGTCGGCGACGGTACCGTCGCACGGCGTGGTCATGGTCACGGTGAAGCCCTAGCGCGGCGGGCCAAGCGTCCAGGGGAGCCGAGCCACCCGTGGCCAGCGCCGCGAGCGTTCGCGGAACGGCGGGCGTGGTTACCGGTTAAGGGGACGTCCCGTCACGCGGATGAACTCCATGGCCGAGCATCAAACTTCCCACGACCACGCCGACCAGGCTCCTTATGTACGCCTGGCGGCGATGACGGTGCTGTCCTTCTTGGCGATGTACGGGTTGATGTTCGCGATGGTCGACAAGGCCTCGAACATCCATCCGAGTCTCAACCAAGCCTATATGGCCGGACTAATGACCGCGCCGATGGTGGTGTTCGAGCTTCTGCTGATGGGCATGATGTATCCTCGCAAAGGCCTCAACAGAGGTCTTTTGGCCATCAGCGTCGTGGTGGGCCTGCTTTGCTTCGCGGGCATTCGCCAGCAGTGGCTGATCGGCGACCGCGAGTTCCTGGCCTCGATGATTCCGCATCACTCCGGCGCGATCCTGATGTGCGGCAAGGCGCCGGTGCGTGATCCCGAAATCCGGCGACTGTGCGCGTCCATCATCCAGGGCCAGCAGCAGGAGATCGACCAGATGAACGCCATGCTCGCGCGGGACGGGTAGATATCCCTGACGAGACCCACGGCAAGCCGCGATCCGGATCCGACACTCCTCGCAGGATGATCGCCGGGCGCCTCCAGTCGGTATTTGCCGCGTCGTGTGGCGATGCGTGACGAAAACGAAGCCAGACGCCGGGCGTATGTTGCCGATCGCGGCGAGCGATCCGACGGTCACTCCGGTTCGGGTTGTCGTCACGAGGGGCCTTTGAAGCAGAGCCGCGCCGAGATCGTCGCCTTCGTCGGCGGCCAGATCCTTCCGCACGAAGCGGATGTACGCGCTTGGCTGCGGCGGTCCGGCAGTTCCACCGCCGACATCGACGACGTGATCCAGGAGACCTATTGCCGTCTGGCCGCCCTGGACAGCATCATTCATATCGCCAACGGTCGCGCCTATTTCTTCCGGACCGCGCGCAACATCGCCATCGAGAAAATTCGCCGCGCGCGCATCGTTCGCATCGACTGCGTCACGGAAATCGACGCCCTGAACGTCGTAGATGAAGAGCCATCCCCCGAACGCGTGGTCGCGGGCCGTCGCGAACTGGGTCGGGTGCGGCGGCTGATAGAGGAGCTTCCCGAGCGGTGTCGACAGATCTTCACCCTTCGCCGGATCCACGGTCTGTCGCAGCGGGAGACCGCCTTGCGCCTAGGAGTGACCGAGAATGTCGTGGAGATGCAGTCGGCGCGGGGCTTGCGTTTAATCCTGCGGGCCTTATCGGAAGCGGAAGCACAAGATCAACCGGCAGTCGGCAAGGCTCATGAGCTCCATCCGGTCCGCAAGCGAGATTGACGAGGAGGCGGCCGACTGGGCCGCCCGCGTCGACGCGCATGGCCTGGACGTGGACCTTGACCCCGAGCTGCAATCCTGGCTGAGCGGTGACGCGCGTCGGGCCGGGGCGCTGCTGCGCGCCCAAGCGGCGATCAGCTTCCTGGACCGCGGCCGAGCCCTGGCCAGCGTCACGCCACCAGTCGAAGTCGTCGCCGGTGAGCACCCCAATCGACGCGCCTTGATCGCTGGGGTGGGCGGGATCGCCGCCGCCTTGGT
Source organism: Caulobacter sp. 1776 (assembly GCF_040545685.1). NCBI lineage: Bacteria > Pseudomonadati > Pseudomonadota > Alphaproteobacteria > Caulobacterales > Caulobacteraceae > Caulobacter > Caulobacter sp. 1776. Next base: position 237,839 of record NZ_JBEPMI010000007.1, on the reverse strand, counting down.
CGGCGGGATCGGTCTGTGGGCCGCGCGGCCGCAGCGGCTGGACACCCGGCTGGGCGAAATCCGGCGCGTACCGTTGGCCGACGGCTCGCTGGTGGCGATCAACACCAAGACCGCGCTGGACGTGGCGATGAAGCCCAAGTCGCGGAGCATCGTCCTCCGGGAAGGCGAGGCCTGGTTCCAGGTCGCCAAGGATCCTGAGCGCCCGTTCGTCGTGGCGGCGGGGCCGGTCCGCGTCCGAGCGGTGGGGACGGCCTTCTCGGTGCGGCGCGGCGAGGCCGGCGCCGGGGTCGACGTGATGGTGACCGAAGGCGTGGTCGAGACCTGGGTCGAGGGCGATCCGTCGCCGCGCCAACGGGTGTCGGCGGGTAGCCGCATCATCCTGGCCAGCGCCGCCGCGCCCACCGTGGCGGAGTCGCCTTCCGAGATCGAGCGCAGCCTGGCTTGGCGCAACGGCGAGATCGCCCTGGATGGCGAGAGCCTCGAACAAGCCGCCCGCCTGTTCAATCGTTACAACAGCCGCCAGATCATCATCGAAGATCCGGTGCTGGCGCGCGAACGCTTCGTGGGTCTCTTCCAGACCAACGAGCCCGAGAGCTTCGCGACCGCGGTGGCCGCGACGCTCGGCGCGGTCGTCACCGACGACGCCGACGCCATCAGGATCAGCCGCGCCCATATCTCCTGAACCGGGCGCGAGGCCCGACCGCCGCCATCCACGCATGCGAAACGGGCGCCCAACGCCAAAGCTGACGCGAAAGCGGGCGTGTTGGACCGTGATCGGACCAATCGCGCGAGCGCCCACCGGAAATCCTCGCCCGATCCCTCGTCCTGTCAGGAGGCCGCGAGTGGCGGACCTCGGCACGATGGGGGATTGTCTATGCGTGACTGGACGAACCGTTCCGCCAGACGGCGGTTGCTATGCGCGGCCTCAGCCGTTTGGGCCCTAAGCGCGGGCGCCGCCCTGGCCCAGGCCATGCCGTTCAGGATCGACGCCCAGCCGGCGGCGACGGGCATCCGCCAGTTCGCCCGCCAGGCCGGCGTGCAGATCCTGGTGCAATCGGACGCCGCCCAGGGCAAACGGACGGGGTCGGTGAAGGGGGCGCTGCCGGTCGACCGCGCGCTCGAGCAACTGCTGTCCGGCACGGGACTGACAGTGATCTCCAATGACGGCAAGACGATCATCCTGGCGCCGCCGCGCACGGGCCTGATCCGCACGGGTTGGTCGAGCGCCGCTGGCGGCGTCTCGGCGCCGGCGCCCGAGCCGGCTCCGCCGCCCGAACCCGAGACGCCCAGCGTCATCGAGGAGATTATCGTCACCGGCACCCGCTCGACCTCGCGCACGGTCACCGAGAGCATGGCGCCGATCGACGTCATCTCGTCGGCCGAACTGACCAAGAGCGGCAAGCAGTCGACGCGCGACCTGATCTCGACCCTGGTGCCGTCGGCCAACACCTCCAACAGCGGCGCAGGGGCCAGCTTCGCGATCAAGACCGTGTCGCTGCGCGGCCTGTCGGCCGACCAGACCCTGGTGCTGGTCAATGGCAAGCGCCGGCACAACACCGCCATCCTGTTCGTTAACGGCACGACTCAGAACGGACAGTCGCCGCCGGATCTGGACCTGATCCCCTCGGCCTCGATCGAGCGGATCGAAGTGCTGCGGGACGGCGCCTCGGCCCAGTATGGCTCGGACGCCTTGGCCGGGGTGATCAACGTCATCCTGAAGAAGAGTCCAGAGGGCGGCTCGATGACCGCCCTCTACGGCAAGACCGCCGAGGGCGACGGCGAGACCGGCCAGTTCTCCGGCAATCTCGGCATGAAGTTGGGCGAGGGCGGCTATCTGAACCTGACGGCCGATGTACGGATCACCGATCCCACCGATCGCGGCGACCTGACGCCGAACACCACCCAGATGTATTTCCCGCTGAACGCCCTCGGCCAGCCGGTGCGGGTCGGCACGGCCGGTTCGACGCCGGATCCACGCGAGGCCACCGCCAACCGCCATACCAGCCATCCGGGTTCGCCGCAGGTGCAGCTGTTCTCGCTGGGCTACAGCGCCGGTTCGCCGATCGGCGACGACGTCGACCTCTATTCGTTCGGAACCTTCTCCAGCCGCAACACCGCCGCCTGGCTGACCTTCCGCAATCCGAACGCCGCCAACAACATCACGGCGGTCAATCCCGACGGCTACACGCCGCGCCTGTTCCTGAAGGACCGCGACTTCCAGGTGGCCTTCGGCGCCAAGGGCAGAGGCCTGCTCGGCTTCGACTGGGACCTGTCGACGACCTTCAGCCGCGACGATGTCGACTATTACGAGAACTCGCTGAACGCCTCGCTGGGCCCGGCCAGCCCGACCTACTTCTACATCGGCACGCTGAAATTCCAGGAATGGACCTCGAACCTGGATCTGACGCGCGAGCTCGACACCGGCCTGTTCGCTCAGCCGATGTTCGTGGCGCTCGGCGCTGAATATCGCGACGACAAGTTCGAGATCGTGGCGGGCGAACCGGCCTCGTACATCAATGGCGGCTATGTCGCGCCGGCCGGCAGCCCACAGGCCGGCGTGGTGTTCGCGGGCGGCTCGCAGGGCGTGACCGGCTTCCCGCCGTTCTCGGCGGGGTCGTTCTCGCGCGACAACATCTCGGCCTATCTGAACATCGAGCAGAAGGTGACCGACAAACTCGAATTCGCCCTGGCCGGCCGCTTCGAGCACTATTCTGACTTCGGGGACGCCAAGACCTTCAAGCTCTCCAGCCGCTACGCGATCCTGCCACGCCTGGCGATCCGCGGCACGGCCAGCACCGGCTTCCGGGCGCCGTCGCTGCAGCAACAGCACTACGCCTCGTCCAGCACGATCGGCGTGATCGTGCCGCCGGCCACGACCACCCAGCTCTATCCGGTGCAACTGCTGCCGCCGGACAACCCGGCCGCCATCGCTCTGGGCGCCAAGCCGCTGCGTCCGGAAAAATCGGTCAACTACTCGATCGGCCTGGTGGCCCAGCCGATCTCGCGGATGAACGTCACGCTGGATATCTACCAGATCAAGATCGACAACCGCATCCTGCAGAGCGGCACGCTGGGCCCGAACGCCGCCGTCAGCGCCGCCCTGGCCAGCCAGAACCTGAACCCGCAGCAAGCGGCCTTCTACTACGGCAACTTCGCCGACACGAAGACGCGCGGCATCGACTTCGTGGTCGACTACCGCACCGACTTCGGCGACTTCGGCGCGGTGCGCTGGACCTTCTCGGCCAACCACACCAAGAACGAGTTCACCCGCGTCGTGCAGCCGCCGGCGGCCCTGGCGGCGGCGGGGATCGTCTATATCGACCGCGTGAAGATCGGCGACCTGACCGTTGGCACGCCCAAGGACAAATTCATCCTGGGCGCCGACTGGACGCTTGGGAAGTTCGACACCAACCTGCGCTTGACCCGCTACGGCGAGGTTATCCAGCGCACGTCCCTGGCGGCCAATGACGAGACCGTCAGCCCTAAGCTGATCGTCGACCTCGACCTCAGCTACGCGGCGACCAAGAACATCACGGTCAGCGTCGGGGCCAACAACCTGCTGGACGCCTATCCGGACAGCGTTCGCGCCGCCAATCGTGGCACGCCCGCCTTCGCCTACTACAATCAGTACTCTCCGTACGGGATCAGCGGCGGCTTCTACTACGCCCGCGTCGCCGCCCGGTTCTAGGCTTGCCGCCGGCTCGGGCGCAGGTTCGGGCCGGTCCTCTCGGAGTTCACGATGACCCAGCGTTCCAAGCGCGGCGTCAGCCGCCGCCGGCTCTTTTCGATCGGGGGCGGAGCGATCGCCGTCTCTGGCGTGGCCGCCCTGGCGCCGCCGGGCGCCAAGGCCGACCAGCCCTTAGCCGCCGACACCCGGACAGTCACGGCGAGCGAAGGCACCAATATCTGCGCGGTCGTCTCGCCGGACGGCAAGACCGTGGCCTTCGACGTCTACGCCATGCTGTGGCTGGTCCCTATCGAGGGTGGCGCGGCCCGGCGCCTGACCGACGAGATCTACGAGATCGCCCAGCCCGACTGGTCGCCCGACGGCAAGGCCATCGCCTTCCAATCCTATCGCGACGGCAACTTCCATGTCTGGACCATCGGTGCGGACGGAACGGGCCTCAAGCCGCTGACCAAGGGCGCGTTCGACTGCCGCGAACCGCGCTGGTCGCCGGACGGCAAGACGATCGCCTTCTCGTCCGACCGGGGCGGGCGCTACGGCGTGCATCTGCTGGACGTCGCCAGCGGCGCGATCACCGCGTTCAGCTCTGGCCCTGGCGACGAGTTCGAGCCCTCCTGGGCGCCGGATGGCAAGAGCCTGGCCTTCACGGTCGACAAGGTCCGCATCGACGTCCAGGGGCTGGATGGCGCGCGGCGGACCGTGGCCAAGGTCAAGGCCTCGGCCGACCGCTTCAACGCCGCTTCGGTGGCCAGCCCGGCCTTCACGCCGGACGGCCGGGACGTGGTCTTCACCGCCATCGAGAACGGCAAGGCCGAGCTGCGCAACGCCTCCGGCGTGGTGGTCCAGGGCGAGGACGTCTTCCCGTTCCGCGCGTCGTGGCTGGCGTCCGGCGCGTTCCTCTACACGGCCGACGGCCAGATCAAGCGTCGCGAGGCCGATGGGTTGGCCACCGCGATCGCCTTCACGGCCGCCGTGCCTGTGCTGACGCCGCGCTACATCAAGAAGAGCCGAGACTTCCTATCGGCCAAGACCCGGCCCGTGGTCGGCATCGGCAGTCCGACCCTGTCGCCCGACGGCCGCCGGATCGTGTTCCGGGCGCTGAACGATCTCTATCTGCTCCAGGTCGGCGGCGGGCCGGCCATGCCCCTGATCAACGACACCTTCAGCAAGGTGGATCCGGCCTGGTCGCCAGACGGCAAGGTTCTGGCCTATTCGACCGACAAGGGCGGCTCGCTGGACATCTGGCTGCGCGACATGGCCACCGGCGCCAGCAAGCAGCTGACCCATTTCGACGGCGCGGCGGTGTCCAGCGCCTGGTCGCGCGACGGCAAGTCGATCGCCTTCCTCAGCCAGAACGGCGGCCTGTTCGTGGCCGACGTCGCGACCGGCGAGACCCGCCGAGTCTATGGCGACCTCTGGGAGCCGGGCAAACCGACCTGGGGGCCGGGCGACAAGACCATCGCCTATGCCGCCTTCAAGCCGTACTCGGCTCGTTTCCGCGAGGGCCTGAGCGAGATCCTGACGGTGGACGTGGCCAGCGGGAAGGGGACCTACGCGCCGATCCTGCCGGACCGCTCGCTAGGCACGCGCGGCGACGACGGTCCGGTCTGGTCGCCGAACGGCAAGTCGCTAGCCTATGTCTTCGCCAGCCGGCTGCACGTCTCGCCGGTGGATGAGACCGGAAAGCTGCTCGGGCCGCCCAGGCCGCTCAACGACGAGGTCACCGACGCCGTCAGCTGGAGCGGAGATGGCAAGAGCCTGATCTATCTCTCGGCGGGCCAGCTGAAGCTGATCTCGGCGAGCGGCGGCGCGCCCAAAACCGTTCCGCATGGCCTGACCTGGGCCAATGTCCGGCCCAAGGGACGAATGGTGGTTCGCGCCGCCCGCCTGTGGGACGGCAAGTCGCCCACTGTGCGCGAGAATGTCGACGTCCTGATCTCGGACGGCCGCATCGCTGGCGTCGCGCCCAAGGGCGAGGTGACGGCGGACGTGAAGATCATCGACGCGCCGTCCGGCACGGTGATGCCGGGCCTGATCGACATGCACACCCACCGCCAGATGCAGGGCTACGGCTATGGCGACCGGGAAGGGCGGCTGTGGCTGTCGCTGGGAGTGACCACCACCCGCTCGCCCGGCGGGCCGGCCTATCACACGGTCGAGGACCAGGAGGCGATCGAGTCCGGCAAGCGGATCGGGCCCCGCTACTACGCCACCGGCGAGGCGATCGACGGCTCGCGGATCTTCTACAACTTCATGCGACCGGTCACCGAGCCCGGCCAGATGGCGCTGGAACTGAAGCGGGTCGAGGCGCTGTCCTACGATTTGATCAAGACCTATGTCCGACTGTCGGGCGAGCGCCAGAAGGAGGTCATCGCCTGGGCCCACGCCAAGGGCCTGCCGCTGACCTCGCACTACCACTATCCGGCCCTGGGCCTGGGCATGGACGGCATGGAGCACCTGGGCGCGACTAGCCGCACGGGCTACTCCCGCACGGTCAGCGCGCTGGGCAACATCTATCAGGACGTCAACGCCGCCTTCGTGACCAGCAAGGCCGCGCGCACGCCAACCTTGTTCACCTCGACGGCCCTGCTGGCCGACGACCGCTCGCTGGTCGACGACCCCCGCATCAAGGCGCTCTATCCGCCGTGGGAATACGCCCGGCTGCTGGAACGGGCCAAGCAGATGGCCGCCATGGATCGCACGCCGATCCTGGCCTCGCTGGCCCGCAACGTCGCCGAGGTGGCGCGCACGGTCCGGGCGGGCGGACGCATCGTCACCGGCACCGACTCGCCGATCGACTTCAACGCCGTCAGCCTGCACATGAATCTGCGGGCCATGGTCCGCTACGGCATGACGCCATTCGAGGCCCTGGTCACCGCCACCAGCGCTTCGGGCGAATATCTTGACGAGCCGCTGGGTTCGATCGCGACCGGCAACTACGCCGATCTGGTCTGGGTCGACGGTGATCCGCTGGCGCGGATCGAGGACGCGGCCAAGGTCGCCAAGGTGATCAAGCACGGCGAGGCCTACACGGTCGCCGACTTGGTCGGCCCGTTCGGCGAGCACGCCCAGCACGCGGTCTTGGGCGCCAAGCGCCGCTTCGTCTGCGAGGCCTCGGCCGAATACTGGTGGCACGAGCCCGACTTCTTGGCCCAGGCCCGCGCCTCATGTTGCGACGGCGCCTGCGGCTTCACGCCAACCTTTAGCCTTCAAGTCTAGGGACGAGACGATGGGTATTTCGCGACGACGCTTTCTGACGTCCGTGGGCAAGGCCGGCGGCTACGGCGCGCTCTATACCACCATGATGGGCATGGGCCTGCTGGCCGCGCCGCGCGCCTATGCCGGTCCGCCGAAGCTGCCGGCCGGCGGCGGGGCGGGCAAGTCGGTGGCGATCCTGGGCGCGGGGATCGCGGGCCTGGTGTCGGCCTTCGAGCTGCGCAAGGCCGGCTACGCGGTGACGGTGTTGGAAGCCCGCGACCGTCCCGGCGGCCGCGCCTGGTCGGTGCGGAGCGGCTCCGAGATCGTCCAGACAGGGCGTCCCGACCAAGTCGTCGACTGGGCCGAGGGCAAACACGCCTATTTCAACGCCGGCCCCGCCCGCATCCCGCAATGGCACCACGCAGTTCTCGGCTATTGCCAGGAATTGAACGTGCCGCTGGAGGTGATGGTCAACGCCAACCGTTCCGCCAAGCTGGACTTCGCCGGCCAGGTGGTCACCGAGCGCCAGGCGGTCAACGACACGCGCGGCGCCTTCACCGAGCTGCTGGCCAAGGCCGTCGACAAGGGCGCGCTGGATCAGGAATTGACCGGTGTCGATAAGCAGAAACTGCTGGGCTATCTCTCGGCCTACGGCGATCTGTCGAAGAACACCTACGAGGGCTCGACCCGGGCCGGCTTCCTGGCCTCGCCGGGCGGCTACGACCATCCGCCCAAGGGCGGTCCGCCGCTGCGCATGGCCGACATGATGAAGTCGCGCTTCTGGGGCGCCAGTCTGATCTTCGAGGAGATCATCGACATGCAGGCCACCATGCTGCAGCCGGTCGGCGGCATGGATCGGATCTCGTACGCCCTCTACGAGCAAGTGAAGCCCGCCGTGACATTCGGAGCCGTCGTCAAGGCGCTGCGCAAGACGCCGAAAGGCGTGAAGATCGACTACGCCGACGCGGCGGGAGCCAAGACCCTGGAAGCCGACTTCTGCGTCTGCACCATCCCGCTGCCGGTGCTAGCCAAGATCCCGTCGGACTTCACGCCGCGCGTGAAGCAAGCGATCGCGGCGGCCGAATATCACCACGGCACCAAGGTCGCCTGGGAGAGTCGGCGGTTCTGGGAACAGGACGACTTCCAGTATGGCGGTCTGGGCTGGACCGACGAGGCCAATGAACTGGTCTGGTATCCCAGCGGCGGCATTGGCGAGAAGACCGGGATCCTGGTCGGGGCCTATTCGATCGGCTTCTCCGGGCCCGAGGCGCCGCCGAAATACGCGGCGATGTCGTTCGAGGACCGCTTCGCGATCTCGCGCAGGGTGATCGACAAGTTCCATCCTGGACACGGCAAGGAGCTGACCAAGCCCTTCACCGTGTCATGGATGCAAACACCCTACAGCGAGGGCGTGGCCGTGGGTTGGACGGAGGCGCAGCGCGCCACCGACTACGCCGAACTCTGCAAACCCGACGGCGCCTTCTACTTCGCCGGCGAGCACATGAGCTACATCAACGCCTGGCAGGAAGGCGCGGCGCTGTCGGCCCACGAGGCGATCAGGCTCATCCAGACGCGCGTGTCGGCAGGATGAGGTGGGGCTTCGAACTCGTCCCAGCGGTCGCGCGCCGGCGCCGCGGAGCCGCGGCTGGTCGCTTAGGCGCGCATCGCTAGACGAGGGGCGCTGCGAGGGGCCGGCGACGACGCATTGACCGCCAAAGCTCCGGTGACATTGAATTGGCCGACCATTCGCCGCAGGTCGGCGGCTTCGGACTTCAAGTTGGCGGAGGCCGCCGTGGCTTCCTCGACCATCGCCGCGTTCTGTTGCGTGACCTGGTCCATCTGGTTGACCGCGACATTGACCTCGCTCAGCCCTGTGGCCTGTTCGCGGGAGGACTGGGCGATTTCGGAGATCAGGCTGTCGATCTGGCCGACCTTCTCGACGATCGCGCCCAGCGCGCGACCCGTTTCGCCAACAAGCTTCACGCCGCGCTCGACCTGAGCGCCGCTGTTGGAGATGAGGGTCTTGATCTCCTTCGCCGCATCGGCCGAACGCTGCGCCAGCGCGCGAACCTCTTGGGCGACGACGGCGAAGCCTCGACCCGCTTCGCCGGCGCGCGCGGCTTCCACGCCAGCGTTCAGGGCCAGCAGATTGGTCTGGAAGGCGATTTCGTCGATCACACCGATGATCTGGCCGATCTGCGCGGAACTGGTCTCGATTTCGCCCATGGCCGCGACGGCGTCGCCGACGATCTCGCCCGAGCGCGCCGCGTCCACCCGCGTCGCCCCCGCGGCGGCGGCGGCCTGACGCGCGCCTTCGGCGCTACGATTGACCGTGGCGGTGATCTCGTCGAGGGCGGCGGCCGTCTCCTCGAGGCTGGCGGCCTGCTGCTCGGTGCGGTGCGAAAGATCGTCCGAAGCCTTGGAAATCTCCTCGGCGCCGGCGCCCACGCTGCCCGTGATCACAGCCACCGCGCTCATGGCTTCGTCAAGCGCGGCCAGGGCGCGGTTGAAGTCGTCGCGCAGCTTCTGGAACTGCGGGTCGATCGGCCGGTTCAGTCGACAGCTCAAGTCATTGGCGGCCAGGCGTTCGAGGCCGCCCGCGATTTGGTTGATCGCGTCGATCCGGCCCGTCACCACGGTGGCGAACTTCACCACCTTCGCGACACGTCCGCCAGGGCCGAACACCGGATTGTAGGAGGCCTGGATCCAGACCTCGTTGCCGCCCTTGCCGATGCGCTTGAACTCCGCGGCGACATATTCGCCGGCGTTCAGCCGCCGCCAAAACTCGGTATATTCAGGGGAGCTGGCATAGGCGCGCTCGACGAACATCCGATGCGGTTGGCCCTTGATCTCCGAAAGGCTGTAACCGAGCGCGTCGAGAAAGTTCTGATTGGCGTCGAGCACCAAGCCGTCCGTCGAAAACTCGATGACCGCCTGGGCGCGCCCGATCGCGGCCAGCTTGGCCTCGAAATCGGCGTTGCGCAATTTCTGCTCGGTCACCACCGTGGCGACCTTGACCACGCTCCCGACCTTGCCGGAACGATTGCGCACGGGGTTGTAGGAGGCCTGGATCCAGACTTCGCGGCCGCCCTTGCCGATCCGCAGATATTCGCGCGCGTCGAATTCGCCACGGCCAAGCTTGGCCCAGAAATCACGATATTCCTGGCTGGCCGCGTAGCCGGGCTCGACAAAAAGGCTGTGATGCTTGCCGACGATCTCCGCGAGGCTATAGCCCATCGCCTCGCAGAAATTGGTGTTGGCGGTCAGGATCTTGCCGCTCAAGTCGAACTCGATGGTGGCCAGCGAGCGATTTAACGCCGCCAAGGTATTGGCCGAATGGCCATTCAAACGATTGCCTATGCCGATCATCGCGCTTTCCCCAAGCCCAAGCTGTCGCGCAAAGGAAGCGACTCAAGGTCAACGAACGGTAAAATTCGAAAGTCTGCTTTGTCGCACCTAGGAAAAGAGAGCCTGATCTGAGTTTTCGTCCTAGGTAAAACGCGCTATAAACGCGCTCATACAAATTGAATTTGCGTCTTTTTTGAATTCAACTCGCGATATACGTGAAATAGTTGAATTGAACGGCTGTGTTGTGGTGACGATCTGTCGCACCGATCCCAGGTGCGAGATCACGACGTAAATCTACCTCGCCGACGCCCTAGCGCTGCTCCTATACAACCGAGCGCGGTATATGCGGCTGCCCATGGAGACGGGACGCCCCCAAAACGCCGCCGAGTTCGTGTCTACCCTTGGCGCGGTCAGGCATCACTTTAGCCGACCGCCAAACGCACCGCCCGACTGAGGTCGGAAATGGCGATCGGCTTGCGCAGGACGGCGGCGGCCTCGATCTGGTCCAGGGCTAGGGAGTCCGCGTAACCGCTCAGAAAGACGATCGGCAAGTGAGGGTGCGCCGCCTGGGCGCGGCGGGCGACCTCGGCGCCGGTCATGCCTGGCATCGCGTAGTCCAGCACCACGGCGTCCGGAACTTCGGTCTCCAGCTGAGCGAGGCCTGAAAGGCCGTCGGCGGCGGAGCGTACGAAAAAGCCTTCGCTGATCAGAGCTTCGCAGAGGCTTTCGCGGACTTGGCGGTCGTCGTCCACCACCAGCACCTTCAGGCCCTCACGCCTTATCGCGATCGGGGGCGGCGACGGTTCGGCGATCAGCGCGGGCGCCGAACCGCGCGGCAGCGAAATCCGCACGCGCGTCCCCGCGCCCGGCGCGCTTTCGATTTCGCAATCTCCGCCGCACTGCCGCGCGAAGCCGTGAACCTGGGCGAGGCCGAGACCCGTGCCTGACCCTGTTCGCGTGGTGAAGAAGGGCTCGGTGGCGCGCGCCAGCACTTCGGGAGTCATCCCCACTCCTGTATCGGCGACTTCCAGGACGATCCAATCGCCTTGGAGACGTGTGCTCAGACGCACCACGCCGCCCTCGGCCAAGGCTTCGCGCGCATTGACGATCAAGTTCAGGGCGGCGAGCTCCAGCTGGGTGGCGTCGGTGTCGGCCCAGGCGCCCTGGGCCTCGAGCTCCACTTCGAGATCGACGCCCGGACCCAAGGCCTGACGCAGCAACGGGTCACTTCGTTGCAGAGTGGCGTCGATCTCGAGCGGCTCAAGACGCAAGCGCTGGGTGCGAGAAAAGGCCAGCAGCTGGCCCGTTACCTTGGCGCCGCGATTGGCGGCTTCCAGGGCGTTGTCCACAAAGCGCCTGTAGGGCGCCTCCGGCTCGATCTTCCGCTGTAGCAGCTCCAGATTGCCGATCACGGCCGCCAGCAGGTTGTTGAAGTCGTGGGCGACCCCGCCCGTCAGGCGGCCGATGGCCTCGATCTTCTGGGCCTGCATCAACGCCTGCTCGGCCTTCAAACGTTCAGCGGCTTGGCGATCGACCTCCTCAAGCGCCCGCTCCAGCTCGGCCGTGCGCGCGCGGACGCTCTGTTCGAGCTGGCCGTTCTCGCGACGCAGGCGCCCGAGAGTCAGGGCGCTGGCCAGCACCGGCAGGAGGTTGCTGAGCTTCAGCGGCTTCAGGACATAGTCCACGGCGCCGCTGCGCATCGACTCCACCGCCGAGGCGATCGAACCCTCGCCAGTCATGACGATTCCAGCCAGGTAGGGGTCGCGCTCATGAGCCCGCTGCAGGAGTTCGACGCCGGTGGTCGATGGCATCTTGAGGTCGGTCAGCAGAACGTCGAAAGCGCCCAGGGTGATCGCCTCCAGAGCCTGGTCCGGATCGGTGAAACCGGTGACGTCGAATCCCTTCGCCTCCAGCGTCACGCGCAGCGCCTGAAGGTTCGCCGCCTCGTCGTCGACGATCAGGAGGCGGGCGTGACGGCCGTCGGCATCTTGTCGATTGTCGGTTTCGACCATGGACTGACTCATGTCGTGAAGCGGGCGAGGGCGGCGCGGAGTTCACGCAGTTTGGGCGGTTTGCTCAGCACGAGATCGATATGGGGAGGGATTTCGTCGTCGGCGAGCAGCCCCTGGCCCCAGCCGGTCAACAGGATCACCGGCGTGGCGGCCGACAGCCCCTTGATCGCCGCGGCGACGCGACGGCCATCGACATAGGGCATGCCAAGATCGGTGACCACGGCGTCGAAGCCCTCTCCGGCCTGACTGGCCTCGAAGGCCTCGATCCCCGCCGCGCCGTCATTGGCCGAGGTCACCAGGTGTCCGTCGTTCTCCAGGGCATCGCCGAGCGCCTTGAGGAGGACGGGATCGTCGTCGACGAGGAGCAGGCGTAGCCGTCGGCGCGGCGCGAGCGGCGGCGCGTCGGTCGCCAAGCGTGGCTCGTTGGCTTCGGCGAAGGTCATGCAAATGGTCGTGCCTTCGCCGGGCGCGGACCGGATGTCGAGGTCGGCGCCGTGGCGCTGGGCGACGCCATAGACCATCGCCAGGCCTAGGCCGGTGCCGCGTTCGCCCTTGGTGGTGAAGAAGGGCTCAAGACAGCGCCGGCGCGCCTCGGCGTCCATGCCGACCCCGTTGTCTGTGACCTCGATCCGCACGGCCCGGCCCGCCTCGGCCCGAGCTTCGGCGACGCTCATCTTCAGGATCCCGCCTTCGGGCATGGCGTCGATGGCGTTGAAGACGAGGTTGACCAACGCTTCGCGGATCTCGCTCGCCACGCCCAAAACTGGTGGCAGGTCGGGCGCGAGGTCGGTTTCGACCTTGATGACGACGCCGCGCTGGATGGCCATGTCGTTCCATCGCGCGCGGGTCAGTTCGAGGACCTGGCCGACGAGTTCGCCGAGCTGGACCGGCTCCGTCTCGAGTTGGGCTTCGCGCAGCCGGTAGAACTCGCGCATCTTGCCGATGGTCTGGCCCACGTCCTCGACGGCGCGGCGAATGATTTCGAGCTGGCCCCGGCCGGCGGAACTGAGACCGGTCTCGGTCTCCAGCATGGCGTCGGCGTATAGCGAGACCGGCGAAAGGGCGTTGTTGATGTCGTGGGCGATGCCGCTGGCCATCTGGCCCAGCGCCTTCAGGCGTTCTTGTTGCAGGATCGCCTGCTGCGACAGCCGCAGGTCGTCATAGGCCGCCTGGAGCGCCGCGTGCAGCTGGGCTTGGTGGGCCGCGAGGGCGACGTGTTCGCTGAGCTGACGCAAGAATTCGCATTCGGCGCTGACGAAGGCGTTGGGCTGGAACCGGGCCACGATCAGCACGCCGAACACCTTGCTTTCGACCTGCAGAGGCGCGCAGACCATCGACCTTAGGCCGCCGGCGGCCAGACGTCGTGGAAACGGGAAGGGGACCTCGGCGATGTCGGGCTCATAGACCAACCGCCCCCTCACGCACTGCGACAGGCCGTTCTGGTCGATGGCGACGCGGGCGCGTTCGGGCATGGCCAGGTCCAGGGCCAGCGACCGGCTCTTGGCCCCGACAGCCGAGACCGTCAGCTCGCGCTCGACGTCGTCATAGAGGCACAGGCACGCGAAGTCGGCCGGCAATTGATCCTCGATGCTGCGGACGACGACCTGGAAGATGCTTTGGTTATCCTGCCGCTGACCGATGGCGCGGGTGATCTCGTCCAGGAGGCTCAGGCGTTCGAATTGCGTCCGGAGCTTGGCTTCGGCCGACTTGCGGTCCGTAATGTCGGTCGACACGCCGAACACGGCATAGGCCTGACCGGTCTCGTCCCGTAGGGGAGACTTCACCGAGACGTAGGTATGCGGGCCATCGTCGTGGGGAGCGACCTCCTCCTCGGTGAGAGCATGGTCCGCGGCGGCCACGCGCATATCCACCGCCCGAAACGCGTCGGCCACCTCGACGGGGAAAATGTCGTGGTCGCTTCGTCCGATCATCGCTTTGCCGTCGACATGGAAGATCTCGGCGTAGCGGCGATTGACCATCAGGTAGCGGCCCTGGAGGTCCTTGACGTAGATAACCGCCGGAGAATTCTCGACGACGGCCTCGAGCAGCCGTTGCCCGCGAAGGCGGGCTTCGATCTCCGCCTCCAGCTGCGCCGTCCGCTCATAGACGCGACGGTCGAGCTCGACGTTCAGATCCGACAGGGCGGTCTCGGCGCGTGCGCGTTCGCGCAGGTTCCGTGACGCCATCTGGAACAGAAAAAGCAGCAGGGTCAGATCGCCGGCGATCTTGCCCAGATGAGACACCATGGCTGGAGCGTCGGCGGGCGCTCGCGAATAGAGGATCGCGCTATTGGCCAAGGCCAGAACCAAGGCCGTGGCGGGCAGAGCGCCGATGATCTGATCGTCGCCGGCGCGGCGCCAGGCCAAGGCCCCGGCGATCAGCCATAGCAGCGGCGCCAAGATCAGCGCTGGACGCGTGACGCCAAGCGGACCCGGCGGCAGATAGGTGGGCAGATGCTGATAGGCGATGAGCAGCGCGACCGCCGCCGCCAAGGTCGCCGCCCCGAAGGTCGCCAAGCCGGCGCGGCCGTTTCTCCGCCATAGCAGCGCGCCAATCACCGCCAGGGGCAGCAAGTGGCTAGGCGGCGGCCAGGTCGACGGGCGAAGCACGGCGCTGGCGGCCCCGATGGCCGCCAGAGGACCGGACCATTCGACCGTCACCAAGACATGGACCATTTCCATGGCCCCGGTCACCAAGAAGGCGATAGCCAGGCGTCGGGCGACATCGTCGGACACCTGCTCGCCAGCGCTCCACAATTTTAGCGCCAGGACGCCGGACAGCATCGCCATCCCGGTGTCGAGGATGGTGTGGAGGTTTGGATACTCGCCGCGGCCGGCGGTGAGCAGGAAGGTTCCGATCAGCCCGAACGCGACCAAGATGAAGATCGCGGCGCTCGGAAGTCGGGCGGGCGGAAGGGGTATCGGCGCCGTGTTTCCTGTGGGCAAGAACTCGGCCAAGGTGCTGATCCCAAGCTGCGCTTCGCGCTACACCGACATTGGTATCTCAAGTTCAGTTGCACGCAACCCAGCGGGGAAAACGGACCGACGATCGAGACGGGCGTGAGCGCGCGTCGATCGAACACCTCGCTACGCGGCCAGCCGCCGCTCCGGCGGCAGGCAAACGCCGCCACTCTCCGAGCCGCTAGGACTTGAGCTCAAAGCGCCGCGCCGGATTCATCGGGCGGACATCACCGTTCGACCATGCAATTGTCTGACTAATTCTGATGACAGCTGCGTCGGGGGCGCCCACACTTTCCTCAGACAAGTTTGGCGGCAACGCATCGCGAGACGCCAACGCGTGGCTAGGGATCAGAGGGCGTGAAATGCGTGAAATGAGTGGGATCAGCCTCAACCGGCGCCGCTTCCTAGGGACGAGCTCGGCCGTGGCGCTGGTCGGCGGCGCGCCGCGCCTGGCGTGGGCGACCGCGGCGCTCGATTCGCCCTATCCCGTGCCGCGCCTCAAGGCCCCCGGCGAGCGACTGTCGCTGGATCGGGCTTGGCGCTTCCACCTGGGCGACGTGCCGTTTCCGAAAATCAAGGGGCACGGCTGGTCCTACGCCAACGCCAAGGCCGGCAACGCCGTGGGGGCGGCCGCGTCCGAATACGACGACAGCGACTGGCGCGAACTCGACCTGCCGCACGACTGGGTGGTCGAAGGGCCGTTCGACAAGGACGAGAACCTGGCGCAGGGCTATCGCTCGCGCGGCAAGGCCTGGTATCGCCGCGCCCTGCGGCTGGAGCCCGGCGATCGCGGCAAGCACCTCTCGATCGAGTTCGGGGCGATCGCCACGAACGCGACGGTCTGGGTCAACGGCAGCGTCGTGGCCCACAACTGGAGCGGCTACAATGCGCTGCAGATCGACATCACCCCGTTCGCCCGCTACGGCGACGAGCTCAACAGCATCGCCGTGCGGGTCGACGCCGATCCGATGGAGGGCTGGTGGTACGAGGGCGGCGGCATCTATCGCCACGTCTGGCTGACCAAGCGCGCGGCCGTGCACATCGTCGACGATGGCGTCCATGCCGATCCTCGGCGGGACGGGGAGGGGCGGTGGACCCTGCCGGTCGCCGCCACTCTGGGCAATATCGGATCCAAGACCGAGGCGGTCGAGGTCGAAGCCGAGCTGATCGATCCTTGGGGCAAGGTGGTCGTCGCGGGCCGCGCGAGCGCCGAGATCCCGCCGTTGGGCCAGGCCGAGGCTCGTCTCGTCCTAGACGTCGCAGCCCCGCGTCTGTGGTCGGTCGGCGATCCGGCGCTCTATACGGTCCGCACCCATGTCCGGCGGTCCGGCGAGACGGTCGACGAGGCCATCACCTCGACCGGCTTTCGAACGCTAAGGTTCGACGCCGCCGAAGGCTTCTTCCTCAATGATCGGCCCCTGAAGATCCACGGCGTCTGCCTGCACCAGGACCACGCCGGGGTCGGCGTGGCCGTGCCCGACAGTCTGTGGGACTTCCGGCTGCGTCGGGTCAAGGCGATGGGCGCCAACGCCGTCCGCTGCGCGCACAATGCGCCGGCGCCGGAAATGCTCGACGCGGCCGACCGGCTGGGCGTGCTGATCCTCGACGAGAACCGCAACTTCAATCCCAGCCCCGACTACATGCGGCAGCTGGAATGGCTGATCCGCCGCGACCGCAACCACCCTAGCGTCTTCCTGTGGTCGGTGTTCAACGAAGAACCCATGCAGGGCACCGAGGCGGGCTATCAGATGGTCCGCAGGATGGTGGCCGCCGTGAAACGCCTGGACGATAGCCGGCCGGTCACCGCGGCGATGAACGACGGCATGTTCACGCCGATCAACGTCTCTCAGGCGGTCGACGTGGTCGGCTTCAACTATCAGCCCGACAAGTACGATCGGTTCCACGCCGAGCATCCGAACCTGCCGTTGATGAGTTCGGAGGATACGTCCTCGTTCATGACCCGGGGCGAATGGTTCAGCGACCGTGCGCGCAACATCCTGGCCGAGAACGACGAGGAGCCCTCATCCTGGGGCGCCACCCACCGCAAGGCCTGGGAGGCGATCGCCAAGCGCCCATTCGTGGCTGGCGCCTTCCTGTGGTCGGGCTTCGACTATCGCGGCGAACCCACGCCGTTCGAATGGCCGTCGGCCAGTTCGTTCTTCGGAGCCATGGATCTTTGCGGCTTCCCGAAGATGGCGTTCTTCCTGCATCGGGCCCAGTGGATTGCGGATCGGCCCTTGCTGGACTTGGCCCCGCACTGGACCTGGCCGGGCAGGGAAGGCCAGCCGATCAAGGTGATGGCCCTGACCAACGCCGAGGCGGTCGAGTTGCGCCTGAACGGTCGGCTGATCTCACGCCAGACGGTCGATCCCTTCGTCATGCCGTCGTGGGCCGTGCCCTACGCGCCCGGGCGGCTGGAAGCGATCGGTTATGTCGGCGGCCGGCCGGTGTCGAAAGCAATCGTCGAGACCGCCGGCCCGCCGGTCGCCTTGCGGTTGACCCCCGATCGAGCGGTCTTGACAGGTGACGGCGCCGACGCCGCGCCGGTCACCGTCGAGGCCCTGGACAAGGCCGGACGGACGGTTCCCACGGCCAGCGCGTTCGTGACGTTCGAGATCGACAACGGACGGATCATCGGCCTCGGCAACGGCGACCCCAACTGCCACGAACCGGAAAAGGGCGCCGCGCGCAGCCTGTTCAACGGCCTGGCCCAGGTGATCGTGCAGAGCGACAGAGGCTCCAGTGGTGTCGTGCGCTTGAAGGCGTCATCACCGGGACTGCGGACCGCTGAAACGCGGCTGGCAATCCAGCCGGGGTCGCGGAACGCGGCGCCGCGGACTCCGCCAGTCTCGACCCTGTCCAACTGGCGCGTGTCGCCGGTGACGCGGGATCGTCCCGACCCGTCGACGAAGCCGGCCGACAACGACATGAACTCCTGGACCGGGGCCAAGCCAGGCCCGCTGCAGGCCGCCGATCCCCACGGCGGCTTCGTCCTCTATCGCCTGACCTTCACGCCGCGCGCGACGGTGCGGCGGGCCGGCGGCACGCTGATCTTCCGCCGTCTGACGGGATCGGCCGAGGTCTATGTCGACGGCGTCAAGGTCGCGGCCAAGACGGATACAGAGCCCGGCGTCCTGACCGCACGGCTGCCCGCCAAGGAAGGCGAGCGGACCGTGACCGTGTTGATGAGCGTGGCGCCAGGCGAACCTTTCGGCATGAGCGCGCCTGTGGTCGTCGAGGAACCCGCATGAACCTTGTTCCGCGTAGGTGGACCGCGTTTTGTGGCGCGTGTTCGCCGCGTTTCGCATGGCGAACTCGCGGGGGCGGCCATGACAAGACGCTGACCCGCGATCCCTGCAAGCCTTTCGGGGCTGGAAGCCCACGCGGTCGACATGGGCTATATCAAGCTGCCCTACCGCCTTGGCCTGCTGACCGCGACGCGCTCCAATCCGATTGGCCGTATGTGTCGCCGACCGAGCAAATGACGGCGGTTCGTTGTCGGCGGCGGCGAGATCGGTCAGCGTTGAGGGCGCTTATGGGCCGCGAGCCATGGCGTCAGGTCCAGGCGCCAAATTCGGCTGACTTCGCTGGTCTCGCCCGCCGCGACGGGCGCGGTGCTGTCGAAGTAGACGGAGGTCGCTCCAGCCCCCAGGTGAGGACCTTCGGCGCCGTCGTGATTGACCTTGTCGCCCAGGTCGATCGGCTCCTCCCAGCGGCCGTCCCGTCGGAAGCTGATGTAGAGACGGTTGGCCTGCCCCTTGGGCCCGTAGTTGGCGCTGAACACCATGAAAGACTCGTCGGGCGCTACGGCGGGATCGCGCTCGTCCGCGCTGGACGGCCCAAGGGCGACGGGCGTCGCCGCCTCGTAGCGACCCGCGCGATACTGCGCCCGAACAATATGGAAGGTCCGCGAAGCCGGATCGGGCCGCTGGAAATAGACGCTGCCGTCACGCACCACGCTGGGGGAGAACAATCGCGTGCCGTCGTTGACGGCGTCGGGCAGGCGCGTGGGCTCGCCCCAGCCAGAACCCTTGCGATCGACGCGCCAAAGCTGATTGCCCTGGCCCGGACGGACCGTGCCGTCGGCGCGTACAAGGTCGAGCGCCTTGCCGCCAGGCGTCGCTGGCCGGTTTGAATCGAAGATCATGAACGATCCGTCCGGCGACATGGCCGGGTCCTTGTCGGCCCATACGCCGGAAAACGACGCCGTCTCGGGCGCCGACCAGCCGCCCGCCTTGAGCCGCGAGACCATGATCTTCGAACCGCCCGCCTCCAAGCGATCGAAATAGACCGTCCGGCCATCCGGCATGAAGGTCGCCGCATCGGCGTCCACGGGACCGGAGATCACGCCCGGCGCAAACACCGCCGGGACACCAGCCTGTTGGGAGGGCTGCTGAACCTTGGCGGCAAGGGCGGCCACGAGGACGAGAGCGATCACGATAGTCTCCAAATCGATGCTGAAGGGGCACGAGGGCGGGCGAGCACCGCGCACGCCGCGTCAAGTCCGACGAACCTTTTTCATCAGGGCGAATTGCCCTTTCCAGGGGCGCCCGCCGTAGCGGCATCGGGCGCCCTGTAAATCGAATATTGGATATACTTGACGTTAAATCAATATGCCAAAGGGAGGCGCGGCGAGCGAACCTTATAGGCGGAGTCCGCCAAGTCGCTGAATCTGGCGTGTTCGCGGACCGCCGCCGCTTCGGACATCATGAAGCGCTCCTCGTCCGTGGATTGGCGATCCAGTCCTCGAGCGTCAGGTCGCACGTCGCTTCCGTGCGCGCGCCCATGCTGTTGCGCATCATTTCGAGCGCCCAGGTCGCACGCTGAGGATCGTCGCTGGCGACCAAGTCCTGCGGCGTCCACAGACCGTACTCGCGCATATAGGCGTCGGCGGCGGTGAACAGCACGCAGATGTCGGTGGCGACGCCGGTCAGGATCAGGCGGTCGACGCCGAGCTGCGGCAGGAGCACTTGAAGGTTGCTGGCGTAGAAGCCCGAGAACCGCGGCTTGATGACGAAGAAGTCTTCTTTGCGCGGCGCCAGCCGTCTAGCGATGTCGCGGCCTGGCGCGCCAGGGCGGGTGACGTACTCGATGATCGCTGAGCGTTCGGAGCGCCAATGGCCGAAATTGTCATTGACGTAGATGGACGGAACGCCGAGGCGGTCGGCCTCGGCGCGCAGGTTCACGATACGATCAGCGATGGCTTGGCAAGCCGAGATCAAAGGCCCGGCTCCGGAAAAATCCAAGTCGTTGATCATGTCGATGATCAGGAGGCCGACCCCGCCTGGCGCGGGCCCGGCGATCTTGGCGGCGTCTTCGGTTGGTGAGTTCATATCGGCCAAACACATGAGGTGAGGCGGTTTGGCTTAAGCGCCGTCACGCGCCTTGGCCCCAGTTGGTTTCCAATCCGCCATCGATGGTGAAGCTCTGACCCGTGATGTAATCGGCGTCCTCGGACGCCAGATACACCGCCAGTCGGCCGACCTCGCGCGGCTCTCCAGCCCGCTGCAACGGGATGTTCTCCTTGATCCTCGCCTGCCCCTCGGGGCTCTCGATCCGCTCCAAGGTCGGCGGCGCGCGGGTAAGGCCCGGCGCGATGGCGTTGACCGTGATCTTCTGCGGGGCCAGCTCCAACGCAAGACCACGAGTGAAGCTCAGGAGCCCGCCCTTGGCGGCGTTGTAGGCCGTGTATTTTGGACTGGGCGTGACCTCGTGCACCGAGGTGATGTTGATGATCTTTCCGCCGCTAGCCCGCCGGCGCACGAACTCCCGGCTGCAGAAGAACGGACCGTAGAGATCGACCTTGATCATCCGGTCGAAGTCTTCCGTCGGAGTCTGGGCGAACGGCGCCTGCTTGATCTCGGTGGCGCCGGCGTTGTTGATCAGGATGTCAGGCCGCCCCAGGGCTTCGACGACGCCGTCGAAGAGAGCGCTGACCGAGGCTTCGTCGACCTGGTCCAGGCGCGTGACGAAGGCTCGCCGGCCGCACGCTTCGACCTTCTGCTTGGTCTCGGCCGCGCCGGCCTGGTCGTGAAGATAGGTGATGGCGACGTCCGCGCCCTCGCGCGCCAGTTCCTCGGCGATGCCCTGGCCGATCCCCGAATCCGATCCGGTGACGATCGCGATCTTGCCGGTCAGTTGCCCCATGGTCTCGCTCCTTGTCTTGGGTCCTTGTCTTGGGTCCTTGACGCCAACGCGCGATCAAAAAGCCGGTTCGCGAACCTTTCGCCGGGAACTGGAGTTGAGCAGGTCGCCAGCCCCAAGGAGACGCGATGTCCAAACCCGTCAGTCCGCCGCCCGTTTCTGGCGAGGGCGGCCAGGATCTTCCGGCCTATGTCAGCAATGGACTGATTGGCCTGCGCGTACGCTGCCAACCCTTGCAGGCGGGCATGGCCTTGGTCAGTGGCTATGTCGGTGAGGATCCCGAGCGGCGGATCGAGGCGGCCGCGTCGGCCCCCTATCCCTTGGCCGGCGACATCGCCATCGACGGTGTCTGGCTGTCGGATCTGGGCCATCAGATCAGCGAGCTGGAACAGACTTACGACTTCGCTTGCGGCGAGTTGACCAGCCGTTTCGTCTTCAGCGCGCGTGGGCGCCGGGTCAGCTGTTCGGTCCTGACCTTCGCCAGTCGCGAGGACCCGACCCTGGTCTGCCAGGAGATCACCCTCGGCGTCGACGCGGCCTGCGAGTTGCAGGTCCGCGCCGGTATCGCCACGGCGGGCGTTCTTGGGCGAGCGTTACGGTTCTGGCGCGACACGCCCGGCGAGGCCGAGGCTAGCGCGGACGGGGTCGTGTTGTGGGAGGCGGCCGGCGAACTCAGTCGCGTCGGCCTGGCCTATGTGTCGCAAATGTCTGGCGGAGCCGCGGCGGAGGCAGAGCCCACGCGCCCGGCGCTGGACGCCTCTGGCCTGATCAGCACCTACGGCTTTCGTGCGCGCGCCGGCTCAACCTACCGCCTGCGTCAGATCACGAGCCTCGTGCCCGGCGCGCTCCACACCCGGCCTGACGAGCAGGCCGGACGCATGGTCGCCAAGGCCCGCCACGATGGCTTTGATGCAATCCGCGCCGAGAACCGCGCCGTCTGGGACGAGATTTGGAAAGGGCGTATCAAGCTGGTTGGGGCCGAGCCGCGCTGGCAAGCCTTGGCGGATGCGGCGTTTTTCTACCTGAATAGTTCGGTCCACGCCTCGTCATGCGCATCGACCTCGATCTTCGGCCTCGCGACCTGGCACGATTATCACTACTACTATGGCCACGTGATGTGGGACATCGAGGCCTTCGCCGTTCCGGTCCTGACCTTTGTCCAGCCGCAGGCGGCCGCCGCCTTGCTGGACTATCGCTTCCGAAATCTTGACCGCGCCCGCGCCAACGCCAAGCTGATGGGGCGGGCCGGCGCGCAGTTCCCGTGGGAAAGTTCCCCATCCCTGGGCGAGGAGTGCGCGCCGCTGCCGGGCACGGCCGCCTGGCACGAGGACCATGCCTCGTTGGACGTGGCGCGCGCCTTCACGCTGTTCGCCGATGTGACAGGGCAGGGGGAGTTCCGGCTCGAAAAGGCTTGGCCCGTGCTGTCGGGCGTCGCCGACTGGATCGCCTCCCGCGCCCATCACGGGTCTGACGGCTACGAAATCCGCGCCTCGATGGGCATCGCGGAACGTGAGGAGCCGGTCGACAACGCCGCCTTCAGCAACATGGCCGCCGTCGTTGTGCTCGAGGACGCGATCCGGCTGGGCGAGCGCCTTGGCCGCCATGTCGATCCGCGTTGGCGCGCGATCGCCGACGGCATGGCCGTTCCCCGGCGTGGCGACGTCGTGATCTCGCACGACGGCTACCGCAGGACGGAGGAAAAGGGCGCGACACCCGATCCGTTGATGGGGATCTGGCCCTTTGGCTTCGCCTTGCCGCCGCGCGAGGAGCAAGCGACTCTACGGTTCTATCTCGACCAGGCCGACCGCTATCTGGGCAGTCCGATGCTGTCGGCGCTCTACGGCGCCTGGGCGGCGCGGACAGGGGATCGCGCCCTGGCCCTGCGCCTGCTCGACGAGGGCTACGCCAAGTTCGAGAGCGGGCGCTTTGGCCAAATCCTCGAATATCGGCCCGATCGCTTTCCCGAGCAGCCGCGCGCGGGGCCTTTCTTCGCCAATATGGGCGGCTTCCTTAGCGCCTTGCTTCTAGGCTTCCCGCGCCTGGAGCCGAGCGACGCCGGGCCGGAGGCCTGGGGAGGCGCGCCCGCGGTCCTGCCGCAGGGTTGGGAGGCCATCGAGATAGACCGGATCTGGGTGCGCGGCCGGCCCGTGCGATTCATCGCCCGCCAAGGCGAACCGGCGCGTCTCATCCCGTTGGAGGAGAACTTCTCATGAAGCGCTACGCCTATGCCTGGCTGACCGGGCTCTTCTTCTTCGTCTCGATCCTCGGGCACTGGCTGTTTGGCTGGTTCGCGTTCGTCGACGAGCAGACGGCCCTGCATCAGGCTCCAAAGCTTGCGCCTTATTTGGTCGAGATGGGCCGCGACACGTTCGAGAACTGGCAGTCGGAGTTCCTGCAACTACTCTGGCAGGTCGTGGGGTTGGCCTATTTCCTCTATGTCGGCTCGCCATCCTCGAAGGAAAATGACGACCGCGCCGAGGCCAAGCTGGACGCCTTGATCCGGCTCCAGGCGGGCGAGCGAGCCGAAGACATCATCGCCGAGATCGACCGGCGTTTCCTGCGCGCCGGCGGTCATTCCAAGCCGCACGGTCACGGCCTCGCGGATGTGGTCGTCGGCCAAGAATAGAGGCGATGGCGGCTCGGCGTTAGAAGCGCGCTTGAATGAACACAACGGCAGTATCCGTGGCTCTTCCGCCGAGCGCGCGCACCGCGGGCCCGGCCGCCTGACGAGCGAACTGCGCCTGAAGCCTTAAGTTACGGCTCACCTGCCAGGAGCCGTCCAGCTGGATGGCGTCGCCAACATCCTTCGAACGGTCGACGCCGACAGGCGCCAGAGGAGCTAGAGGTTGCAAGTAGATGGCGTCCCCAGTGGTCCAGCGGCGATGGACGGTATAGCTGGCTTCTAGGCTGACGGCCTTGCATGGCGTCACGCCCAGGCTAGGCCGCAATGCGACCAGGTTGCCCCAGCTCGTCAGACCGGTCTCGTTGAAATAGGCGCCCTTCGGGAACATCGGATTGAAAGTTCCGAGCTTGCCGTCCGCCGGGTCCTTGTCGCCTGACCCCAGGTCGAGGCGTAGGCCCAGGCGCGGCTTCCACGGCTGGTTCAGCGTGTAGCCGCCGCCAGCCGAGGCGGCGAAGGCGCGGATGCGGCGACCCGCGAAACGCCCGCCCTGGATCAGGCCCTCGGCCTCGTAGTCGACGGCTCCCCGGGCTCCGGCCAGGCGAGCGCCCAGGCTGACGCGACGCTCGTCGCCGGTGACCTGGCCGAACCGCACTCGGTCGCGCTCCAGCCCCAGGGCGTAGACGTCCAGTGTCTGGCGCGGCGAGAGCTTCGTGGAAGCGTAGAGGCCGTAGAACCGCTGGGTGCGGCTGCGCTTGTCGTCGAAGGCGCTCGGCGAGAGCGCCACGGGTTGAAGGTAGAAGGCGTCCAGCTTCAGCTTGCCGGCCGCGCGGGTGACGCGAAGGCCGTCGAAGCTTTGGCGAATGTTCGGCGACTCCCGAACGGCGATGAAGCGCTGGGTCGGGTTCAGTTGCAGCTCCTGGCGGCCGAGGCGCGCGCGCCAGCCGGCGGCGGGCGCGACATCGACGAACAGCACCTGGGCGTCGACGCCGTCGCGGTCGGTCGTGGCGGGCGCGTCATGCTTGCCGATGTCGCGATGCAGGCCCAGCTCGCCATAGACACGCAGCGCGGGCGTCAGATGCAGGTCCCCGCTCAGCAGCAGGCGGCCAAGGGCGAAAGTGTCGGGCTGTTCGCCGTTCAGGCCGAAGCGGGGGGCGTCGATCGCGTCGATCCGCAGACGCGCCTCGCCGCCCAGGCTGAGATAGGCTCCGCCGCCCAGCGGGATGTAGCGCAGGGTATCGAGGCCCGCACGGTCCTGGACGCCCCTCAGGTAGCTATAGTCCTCGTCCGAGCGAACTGGCTTGAAAGGCGGGCCTTCCATCGCCTGAGGTGCGCCAGCGCAGGCCATGGCGGCCAGCAGAACGGTCGTGGCGAGTTTCATAACCGTTCCCCGCGGACGGCGTGGGCCACCGCCAACAGGGCGACCACGATGACACCCAGCGCGAGGCTCCAGGCGCCGGCGATCAGCACGCCGATCGCGCCCCCGATGGCGCCGAGCGCGAAGGCGGCCACCGGCGGCCAGGTCTTGAAGATCCGCGCCTTGAGCGCCTCGTCCGGACGGCCGCCGGCGATCATGAGATCGACGATGTCGATCGCCATCTGGGTGACGTTGCCGGTCATCATGGTGGTCGGCGCCAAGTGGGAGAAGACCACGCGAGCCCCGACGTTCTGCACCGCCATGGCGATCACGCCCACCAGCCCAGCCAGCATCACGGCCGGTTCGTTGGCGCTGGCGGCGGGGAGGGCGCGGGCGGTCAGCAGCATGAAGACCAGCAGAAGCGCGGCTTGCAGGGCGAGGACCATCACCTCGCAAGGCTGTTCCCGGGCTTTGCGCCAGCGGATCAGGGCATAGGTCGCGGCGGCCGCGCCAATGAAGACCGGCAGGGCCAGCAGCTTGGTCGCCAGGCCGCTAGCATCGCCGGCCAGACCGACGCCCAGCATGACGATATTGCCCGTGGCGTGAGCGACGAAGAGGCCGAACAACAGCACGAAGCCGATCACGTCGACATAGCCGCCGACAAAGGCCATGCCCATGCCGGTCACGCCGGCCAGGCGGGTTGGACGAGGGATCATGCGACCTGCTCCCGTCGGTCCAGCAAGGCGACTAAAATGAAGCCGCCGATCAGGCCAATGTGTTCGACAAAGGCGTTCGTGGCCACGAAGCGGTCGTGACCGGCCGCCATCGTCCAGAATGCGTTGGCGCGAAAGGCCGCCAGCAGGGTGAAGACGCCCAGCATGCCCGCGCCCAGCCAGAGCCAGCGACGCGTCAGGATCAGGACCGGCCCAATGACCTCGACGGCGATGGTCAGCGCAGCCCAGAATGCCGGAGGGTTCATGCCGAAATGGGCCTGTTCGGCGACCGCGCCAGGGAAGTCGGCGACCTTGACGACCGCGCCCAGCAGATAGGCGCTGACCAGGGCCAGACGGGCGATGTGCGCGGTGGGCGACAAGTCCAGGACGGCGCCGGCGAAGCGCGGGATTTCTCGCGAGCCAGCCATGATCACACCGCCCAGCAGCCGCAGCCCATCGCGCCCCAGAAGGATCGCGCATCGGCGGTTGGAGCCTCGGCCCCCAGGGCGGCGGCGTGGTTGTGGCCGTGGACGTTGCAGCTGTTGACGCAGCCGCACGCGCTGGCCAGGGCCCGGGCGTGACCACGGGAGCGCTCCTGGTAGCCGCCGAACGTCCGCACCGGCGACCAGGCGGGCATTGGCGGCGGCAGGGCCGGGGCTAGTTTGGAAAAGTCGCCTTCGCCATGGACGACCTTGCCGCCCAGCAGGGTCAGCACCGACGACAGGTGCGGAATCTCGTCTTCAGCCACGGTCAGGTAGTCGTCGCTGAGCACCGCCAGGTCGGCAAGCTGACCGACGACGATCTGGCCCTTCTTGCCCGCCTCGTTCGAGAACCAGGTGTTGGCGCTCGTCCAGAGACGCAGGGCTTCCTCGCGGTCGACGCGGTTGGCCGGCGGGTAGAGGCGCGTCCCGCCCACCGTCTTGCCGGTCACCAGCCAGTTCAGCGAGACCCAAGGGTTGTAGCTGGCGACGCGGGTGGCGTCGGTGCCGGCGCCCACCGGGACGCCTGACTTCAGCATCTTCCCGATCGGCGGCGTGGCCTCGGCGGCCTTGGCCCCGTAGCGCTCCATGAAGTACTCGCCTTGAAACGCCATGCGGTGCTGCACGGCGATACCGCCGCCGAGCGCAGCGATGCGGTCGATGTTGCGGTCGCTGATCGTCTCGGCATGGTCGAAGAACCAATGCAGACCGTCGAAGGGCATGTCGCGATTGACCTTCTCGTAGACGTCCAGGGCCCGAGTGATCGTCTCGTCATAGGTGGCGTGGAGCCGCCATGGCCAGCGGTTCTCGACCAAGTGACGGATTACCGGCTCCAGGTCGGTCTCCATGTTGGCCGGCATCTCGGGACGCTCGACGCGGAAATCCTCGAAATCGGCGGCGCTGTAGACTAGCATCTCGCCCGCGCCATTGTGGCGGTACTTGTCGTCGCCCTGGCCAGGCTTGATCTGCTTGGACCAGCTCTGGAAGTCCGACAGTTCCGCCTTCGGCTTCTGGGTGAACAGGTTGTAGCTGATGCGCAGGGTCAGCTGGTCGTCGTCGTGCAGCTTCTCGATGATCGCGTAGTCGTCGGGATAGTTCTGGAAGCCGCCGCCAGCGTCGATCACGCCGGTCACGCCCAAGCGGTTCAGCTCGCGCATGAAGTGACGCGTGGAATTCAGCTGATATTCGGGCGGCAACTTCGGACCCTTGGCCAGGGTGGCGTAGAGGATCGTCGCGTTCGGCTGGGCCAACAGCAGGCCGGTGGGCTCGCCAGAGGCGTCGCGCTGGATCTCGCCGCCCGGCGGGTTGGGCGTGTCCTTGGTATAGCCGACGGCGCGCAAGGCGGCGCGGTTGAGCAACGCGCGGTCGTAGAGGTGGAGGATGAACACCGGCGTCTCGGGCGCGGCGGCGTTGATCTCCTCAAGGGTCGGCAGGCGCTTTTCGGCGAACTGGTGCTCGGTGAACCCGCCGACCACGCGAACCCATTGCGGCGGCGGCGTGTTGGCGGCTTGCTTCTTCAGCATGGCCATGGCGTCGGCCAGGGTCGGCACGCCGTCCCAGCGAAGCTCCATGTTGTAGTTCAGCCCGCCCCGGATGATATGCATGTGGCTGTCGATCAGGCCGGGGATCACGCGCCGGCCTTTCAGGTCGATGATCGTCGGGTTCGGGCCGGCGGCGGCGCGGACCTCGCGCGCCTCGCCGACGGCGGCGAACTTGCCGTCGCGGATCAGGGCGGCGTCGGCGCGCGGATTGCCGCGATCGAGGGTCGTGAACTTGCCGTTGACGAGGATCAGGTCGGTCATGGGGCCGGGCCTCCGGGGATCAGCGAGAAGAGAACTTGGCAACAGGGCTGCGCCCATGGCCAGGGTTTGACGGCGATTGAGCGGGGTCATGGCTGGTCGTCCGGTGTCTGGTCGGCGCGCCCGGGCGCCTTCAGGTAGGCCACCGCCGGCGGCTTGGTCAGCAGCCGCTTGGCGATCGGAACCGCCTGCTCGCCCAGCAGTATGCCCAGCAGGCCTAGTAGGGCGATGGCCGGCGGGGCGGGCGAGCGGACACCAAGGAGGGAATAGATCACCCCCACCAGGAGGCCGACGCCGACGGACAACAGGTATGGTTTCATCACCGCGCTCCAGAGGAGAAGGGCGAGGCCCGGAGGCCTCGCCGGGGATGTCAGTGGCCTTCCGACGCGCCGAACATGGTCTTGGCGTAGGTGATGCCCAGGCCATAGGCGCCGCCGAACTGCTTGGCCACGCCCGTGGTCATTTCGTACGTCTCGCCGCGGGCCCAGTCGCGCTGCATTTCCAGCAGGTATTGCAGGGCGGTGATCGGTTGGGCCCCGGCCTGAACCATTCGGGTCACGGCGCGCTCATGCGCCTCGGTGGAGATGTCGCCGCTGGCATCGGTGATCACGAAGACTTCAAAGCCCTGGTCGATGGCCGAGAGCGCCGGGCCGACGATGCAGACGCCGGTCCACAGGCCGGCCAGCACGATGCGCGACTTGCTGATGGCGTTGACCTCGGCGATGACGGCCTCGTCCTCCCAGGTGTTCATCGAGGTCCGGTCCAGCAGCGCCTTGCCGGGGAAGGGGGCGGTGACCTCCGAGAACATCGGACCCGAGAAGCTCTTCTCGGCGACCGTGGTCAGGATCGTCGAGACGCCGAAGCCGGCGGCGGCGTTGGCGACCAGGGCCGCGTTCGTGCGCAGCAGGCTGGCGTCGATCGACTTGGTGGCGAAAGCCATCTGCGACTGGAAATCGATCATGATCAGGGTGTGGTCGGTGGGGGTGAGCAGGCGCGCGCCGGGGGCGGCCTTGGCTTTCAAGGTCATGATTTGGCTCCGTTCTTCTTGGATTTGGCGGGTCCGTTAGGCCCGCCGCGTTCGATCCGATGAAGAGACTTTCGCCGCTCTCGAAGCGCTTAGAAATGGAAATGATGGAAATTCATCGTTTCCAATTTCGTCGCTCACGAGGGGTGTGATGATGCGCCGCTGGATGCACCAACTTAGCTCTGCCTACGGCTTGAAAAGGCCAGCAAGCCGTGTCGGCTTCGGTAGTGGCCATGCCGTGCGGGAGCCCAATTAGGTGATCAGCTCGCTGTGTTTGAGCAGTTTGGCGTCGATCGGCGCGACCCGATCGTCCTCGCCGCGCAGCACGGCGACGGCTTCGAGCCCGGCGGGCCTAGGTGTTGGCCCCGCATGCGAAAGCAGGAGGCGAGAGCGCGAGGACCGGCGATGAAGTCACCACGGTCCTGATCATGTTCGCGTAGCCGGCCGGGCGTCGCCGCGAACGA
The DNA here is from genome assembly GCF_040545685.1 of Caulobacter sp. 1776. Taxonomy (NCBI): domain Bacteria; kingdom Pseudomonadati; phylum Pseudomonadota; class Alphaproteobacteria; order Caulobacterales; family Caulobacteraceae; genus Caulobacter; species Caulobacter sp. 1776. The sequence goes on along the minus strand of NZ_JBEPMI010000007.1, from coordinate 208,036 downwards.
CCAGCGCGTCGCGGTCTTACCAGCTTGGCCGGACAGACCGCGACGCGCCGTTTTACCCGGATGGACCCGCGCCGCGCACTCCTGAAGCGTCTTCCACTACGCCGTTGGGCGAGGATCCACTATCGCCGCCTTACTGACCGAAGCGGAAGCGCATGCCCACGCCGTAGTAGCGACCTTCGTAGCGGACATCGACCGGGTAGGCCCGGTTGGGCGAGTAGTTGTTGTAGTTCTCGAAGGGCTTGGCCAACAGGTTCGTGACGTCGAAGCTGATGGTTAGCTGCTTGGAGAGGTCGTAGCTTAACGAGGCGTCCAGGCGGGAGATCGCCCGGACTCCAACGCCGGCGTACTGCGAGCCGTCAGCCGCCTGACGATAGTAGTTCACCCAGGGCGAGCGGCGATTGTAGGAGATCCGTCCGGTCACGCCGTTGCGCTCGTAGAACATCGCGGCGTTGTAAGTCCATTTGGACAGACCGGTGATGCGGACATATGGGGCGTCCCCACCGAGCGTCTTGGGGAACTGGTTCTTGCCGTCGATATAGGTGACGTTGCCTTGAACGCCGAAGCCCTTGAAGGCGTCGGGCAGGAAATCCAGGAAGGTCTGGGCGTTGATCTCGAAGCCCTTGATCTTGCCCGCGCCTGAGTTCTCTGGACGACTGATCTCGATCAGACCGTAGACAGGATCCTGGACGCGGCGGGTGTAGTTGCTCGTGAACCCGAAAAGGTCGCGATAGAAGCCCGCGACGGTGATGCTGCCCGTGCTCGAGAAATAGTATTCGGCGCTGACGTCGTAGTTGTTGGACGTCAGCGGGACGAGGTCCGGATTGCCGCCCGAACCGTAGGCGTTTGGCTGCGCGGGGGCGTTGGGATCGACCGGCTGTGTGGGGTCGCGAACAACCTGGCTGACGTTCAGGGCGGGGTTCAGGTTGCCGAAATCAACGCGCGTGCGGGTCTGGGTGTAGCCCAGACGCAGCTGCACCTTGTCGGCCGGATGGATCCGCAGGCTGACGTTCGGCAACACGTCGGTATAGTTCTGTTTCACCGTGCGTGGGATCAAGCTCGTGACGCCGTTGGCCGAGACGCGCGAGGTGCCGGAATACTCGCCCAGGGTTTGGACGACCCGGACGCCGACCACGCCGTCGAAGGCGATCGAGCCCAGGTCGAAGGCGTACTTGGCCTGAGCGTATTCCGCATAGCTCTGCTCGGTGGCGCTGAAGGCGCCGCCCTGATCCAGCGGCACTTCGGGGGAGCTGAAGGCCTTGAGCGTATCTTTGTAGCCCTGGTCGTTAGGATTGAGAGCGACCGACTGCTGAAGGGCCGCGACGGAGCGTTGCTGCAGGGCCGAGACGTTGGCCGCGATCCCCTCGCGGGTCGGCATCAGATATTGGGTGAAGCCCTGGGAGTCGCCGCGGAACGGATCCTCGATCATCTGCAGCGGACCCACGGGCAGGCTGGACAGCGCGATCTTCAGCGGCAGCACCCAGGCGTAACGGGAGCCCTGGATCAGCGAGGCGTCGCGGTCGGTGTAGCGCAGGCCGAACTTGATCTCGGGAATAAGCGACGAGCCGGTGTCGTACACCGCATCGCCCCGCCATTGAACGCCGCTGCCCTTGGCGATGTAGTGGCGCTCGTAGTAGCCGCGCCAATAGTAGTTGGCCGGATTGGCGGCGTCGAACCCCGTGATGTCGAAGGCCGCGCCGTCCTTCTCATTGAATTTCACGGTGACGGTCGGCGCCGTGGTGAAGGCGCTGTCCAGGCTCCAGTTGCGAGCCTCGTACTCGCTATCCTCGTAAGCCAGATCGGTGGACAGGGTGAGACGGTCGCCACGCCAGATCGCGCCGACCGCGCCTTGATAGGTGTCCGTCTGATCGGCTCCGGTCGAACGATAGGCCTGGGGCGCCACGCCGCCGGTCTTGGTGAAGCTGGCCGCCTGATCCGTGGTCCCTGGGACCAAGGTGACGTTGGTCAGGGTCGGATCCTTCTGGACCGTCGAATCCCAGTCGCGCAGATTGACGTCCAGATTGTCGGTCGCCTGGCGGCCGCGATATCCCTGATAGATGCCGTCGAAATAGACTTCGAGCTTGTCGTTCGGCTTCCACTGGATCGCGACGTTCCCCGAAGGGCGGAAGCGCTTGCCGCCGTCGTTGTACAGGCCGACCGAGTGCGGATAGCGGAAGCTATGACCCACTGAATCCGGCGAGACGATGGATAGGGAACTGACCGTGGAGATGTCCTGGTTGTTATAGCGGACGCCGTTGCGGTACTTCGACTCGGCATAGGTGGCGTTGGCCAGGACGCCGATCTCGCCGATCGACGTTTCCCAGCGGTCCGAGATCAGGATGTTGCCGTTGGGATCGCGCTTCTTGCTCTGGTCGTTGTAGGTCAGGCGTACGCCGCCGCCGATGAACCGGCCCTTGAAGTCGAGCGGGCGGCGGGTGCGGACATTGATTAGGCCGGCTAGGCCCGGCTCTACGATGTCGGCCGTCCCGGATTTGTAGACTTCGATGCCCGCCAGCGCTTGGGCCGGGAAGTCCTGCAACTGAACGCGGCGCAGCTCGGCGGTGAAGATCTCGCGGCCGTTATAGGTCGTGGCGACGTCCGGCAAGCCCCGGATGAGCACGCGGTTGGCCTCGTCGCTGTAGCGCTCGACCTGGATTCCGGCGACGCGCGCCAAGGTTTCCGCGGCGGTGTTGTCCGGAAGCTTTCCGATGTCTTCGGCGACGACCGCATCGAGGATGGCGTCAGAGTTGCGCTTGATGGTTTGGGCTGATCGCAGGCTTTGGCGAAGGCCGGTGACAACGACCTCGGTCACGGCGGCGGTGTCCGCCGCAGCGGTCGTCGTCTGCGCGGCGACGGGCATGGCCAGAAGCGCCATCGGCGCGACCGACAGCATGAAGGCAAGGCGTCTCATTTGTTCCCTCCTGCATTGAGCGCGCGATTGGATTCTTCGCGGCCTCATTTGTCTGACTAAATGTGCAGGGCCTTCTTTTGTGGTCAATCATATTAATGCGATTAGTGTCGGAATTTGTAATGCCGATTTTATAGGTGGAGCTTTTTTGAACGATCCTTCCTACGAGGCGGGTCGAGAACCGTCGCTGGTGGGTGGGAGTTGTAGCGAGAGGCAGGCGGTATGCGCCTTCGCATACGCGTGGTTCTGCGCGACGCGCCCTCTAAATTTTCGCAGAGAGTATACTCGGACAAAACTCATCCAAGTCGTCGGGCAAGGCCGCGCCGATATGGGGACTTGCCGTCCTCGACAATGGCTACGCCCCCCGAAGCCGACATAAGCGACCTCGCCTCCGCCGTGGTGTTGCGCGTGGGCGCTCCAAAAAGCAGTTCCTGGCGCGAGGCTGCCGAACCGTGAATCCGGCGCGGCCGCGAGCCCTGGCCGCTGCCGATCAATAGCCGTAGAAGGAGTGGGACGCAGCCGGGCCTATGACCGAGGTGGGAAAGTTGTCGATTTGATCAAGCAGTACGGCTGGTCCGACGCGCTCGCCAAGGCGTTCGAGCCACATGCGCGGGCTGGCCGCGTTCCGGGACGTATCATCGCGCAACACCGCGACGGCTATGAAGTCGCCACCGACGAGGGCGAACTGCGCGCCAAGTCTTCGGGCCGTCTTTTCCGCGAGGCGCGCGAAGACGACTATCCGGCCGTCGGCGACTGGGCGGCGCTGTCATTGAATGCGGCCGCCGGCGCCGCGACCATCCATGCCGTTCTACCGCGCCGCACCGCCTTGGTGCGTCGCGCCGCCGATAGCGTGCAGAGCTCGCAGGTGATCGCCGCCAATATTGATGTCGCCTTCGTGGTCACCTCGCTGAACGCGGACCTCAATCCGCGCCGGATCGAGCGTTACCTGGCCGCTGCGTGGCAGAGTGGCGCGCGCCCTGTGGTTGTGCTGACGAAGGCCGATCTCGTCGACGTCCCGCAGGCTCATGCCGACGCAATCGCAACCCTCGCGGCCGGCTGTCCGGTGCTGACGGTGTCGGCGCGTCAGGCGCAAGGGGTCGACGCCGTACTGGCTCAGGTGGCGCCCCGCGAAACATGCGTGCTGATTGGCTCATCGGGAGTCGGCAAATCCACGCTCGTCAACCTCCTGCTCGGCGAGGAACGAATGGCGACCCAGTCGATCCGTCAGGCCGACGATCAGGGGCGACACACCACCAGTCATCGTCAACTGCTGTTGCTGCCCGGCGGAGGACTCATCCTCGATACCCCCGGCATTCGCGAGGTGGGGCTGATCGACGCCGATGAAGGGCTTAGCGAGGCGTTTGACGATGTCGAACGGCTCACCGAGATCTGTAAGTTCAACGATTGTAGCCATGTCAGCGAGCCCGGCTGCGCGGTGCGGGAGGCCTTGGATAGCGGCGCGCTCGACCCCGCCCGCTGGGCGCACTTTCAGAAACTCGGCGCCGAACTGGCGGCGGTGGAGGCGAAAGTCGAGCGGGTGGCCAGGGAAGCAGAGCGTCGCCGATCGGCCGGTCTTCAGAAAGCCTATCGCGCCGCTAAGAAAGACGCCCGGGGCGGCGACTGATCACCCCGCGCCGTCGGGGACGAAGGTTTTTTCAGAATGTGCCCCTGGATCCGGACAAACCGGGCTAGGTGAGGGGCTTACCTCACGAGAGATGCCAATGACCGCGTTCACGATCGTCACGACCACTGCGACCCAAGGGAGCGATGCGGCTGAGGTGAGCACGCTGAGCGACGATTTCACGAACGAAAGCGAAGCGCTGGGGTATTCGCGTCGTATGGCCGACGAGATGGTGGGGATGGCTCATCAGCTGTCGCTCGACTTCGACTTCAGCACGGTCGGCCTGTACGAGGGTGACATGATTGATGAGGAGATCGAACCGACGCACGCGGCGTTTCTCGGCGCATGGGTTTTGGATGAAGACGGCGCGGCTTTTGTTGGAGCGGATGAATTTCGCGAAGATTCCGGCGCGGCCTAGCGAGCTGGCGCCGGCCGACCGCGCGCCGTGATGACCGTCACGTTCGCGGCTGCATCAGCCGGTCTTCGTTGAGCTTGGGCGGTCGCCTAGGGCAGCAGCGGCGCCTCCCTGGCGCCAAGATGCGCGGCCGCGGCGGCGACGCAGCCGGCGAGGCGCGATCGCTCCTTTGCGAAATCAGCGAGCTGCGCATGCTTTCGAACGCGATATCCGGCGTTCCTGAGGCGGCTGATCAAGGTCTGAATTTCCTCATGGGACGGCGTGCGGTCTAGCGGAGTAAGGCCGATGACCGCGCCAAGGGTCTCCGCCAATTGCGTTCCTTCCTGCCGAAAGAGCGCCGCCGGACCGCGCCATTCGGGAACGTCAAGCAGGAATTCGATGACCAGCGTCAAATCCAACATCGCGCCCAGCGCCGCCGGCCAGCCGCTTTGCGTGCCCGATGAACGAAAATAGATCAGAGTGGGGTGCGACGCATGGCTCTGCAGCACCTTGGCGCACCAGTCTCTTCCGTCACGCAGAATCCGAGGGATGTCTCCCCGCGCGTCCAATTTTGCGTAGCGCTCCAAGAGGCCGATGGCCGAGGGCGGCTCGCCGGCCGAGGTTTTCAACTTGAAGATGCCCGCGTCGCGCTCGGCGATACTGTTCTGGACCCCAAGGAGATAGGTGACGGCGAGGGTCATGACGGCCACGCCGCAAAAGCCGGCGCTCATGATCACCCATCGCGCCGCTCCCATGGCGTCGATTTCGCTCAAGCCTATCGTGACCAGCGCGCTACCGGCGACATAGATCGCTTGAGGCAAGCTGGGGACAGCTGGTCTGAACGCATCGGCGAGCGCGTACGTCATGGCGCCGAAGCCTAACGTTAGCAAAAGCATCCAGATAACGAAGGAAGAGACCAGGGTGAAAGGCGCGAACGTCGTCGAGACACCGCCCGCACTGGCGCGACGTCGCCAGAGAGGCAAGGTGGCGAAGACAATCCTTCGCGCGATCTTGAGCGTCGCGCGGCCCTGACCTGGGACGACGACAGTGTCGAAAACGTCGCGCAAGGTGATCAGGACAAGCGCGGCGCCCGCCGTGAAGAAGACCGGTTCGATGATCATCGGTCGATAACGGTCCAGGACGAAACAGGTTGTGGCGGATGACGCTCGGTCGTCACCGATGGCGATCGACACGCGTATCCCAACCCGCGCGTTGTCCTCGCGGCGGTCGACAGTCGTGAGCCCCGCGGAGAAATTCACCGTTCGCATCCTGGGCGCCTGTGGACGTTCGCAGCGGACTGTGGCGCCATGTCGCAACTTCACGAGGCAATCGGCCAATGGCCTGTAAAGCCTGGCGCCCGCAAGCTGCCGCGATGACGTCGCCCGCCTACAGACCTTATTCGCAGCAGGCGTTCGAGAAGTACTATGCTCGAACCTATTCGGGTCACGTATCCATGCGGATCGGCAGCATCGCCTTGGTGGCGATGGTCCTGCTCTTTCTGAAGGCGATCGCCCTTTGGGTGGTGCTGGGCTGGGTCGCCGCGTATGTGTCGTCCGAAGTCGCGACCATGGCCTGGTGGCGCCGGATCGGGCCGCGCCTGGCCGCCGCGACACAAGAACAGTTCCGAGTCTTCCAAAAACAGCTGATCGCCATCACGATGCTGCTGACGTCGACGGCGGCCGGACCGCTTGTCCTTGCGCAGCCGACGACGAGCACGGCCGTTGTGACTCTAGTGATCGTTAGCGCTGGGATCCTGATGACCTGCGCCGCCCAGCACACGCTGACACGCGGCATGATCCTGTGGACTGCCCCGGTCCCGGCCGCCGCTCTTCTCTTCAGCATGACACGCCTGCAATCGGGGGGAGATGCCTGGATCTTGGCGGTGCTGGGCGTTTGCTTCGCGATTAACGCCCGCGACCTGCAGGTCGCCAACGCCGAGTCTTACGACGAGGTGATTCAGGACCAGATAAGCGCCGAGGAGGCCAATCAGGCCAAAAGCGCCTTCCTGGCCATGGTCTCCCACGAGATCCGTACGCCACTCAACGGGATCCTTGGCATGGCCCAGGCCATGGCGCGCGAGCCGATGTCCAGCGACCAGCATGAACGCCTGCGGGTGCTGCAGCAGTCGGGCGCGACCTTGCTGACGCTGCTCAACGACATGCTCGACATGGCCAAGATCGAAGCTGGCAAGATCCAGCTCGAAAGCCTGGACTTCGATCCCGAGGCGCTGGGCCGCGACGCGTGCGACGCGTTCGGGGCCATCGCGGAGGAAAAAGGGTTGGATCTTTCTTTCGAAGCGCGGGGCCCGCGCAGCTTTTATCGGGGAGATCCCACGCGGGTGCGGCAGATCCTCTACAACCTGATTGGCAATGCCGTGAAGTTCACCGATCAGGGGCGTATCGAGGTGCGGCTGACGTCCGAAGCGGCGGGGTTTGCTTTCGTCGTCGAAGACACCGGGGTGGGTTTCTCCAACGCGGCCTGGGCCAGTCTTTTCGAGAAATTCAGCCAGGGTGACGCCAGCACAACCCGACGCTTTGGCGGTAGCGGCCTTGGCCTGCCGATTTCACGCGACTTGGCGAGATCGATGGGCGGCGACATCACGGGTGAGAGCCGCTTGGGCGCCGGATCTAGGTTCCGCGTCGCCTTGCCCTTGGCGCGCGCTGACCTTCCGGTCACCGCCCGTTCGACGGCGCCAGCGGTCGAACCTCCGATCACCGTCCATGGTGAACGCCTGGCGATTCTAGTTGCCGAGGACAATCCAACCAATCAGCTCGTCCTGCGCAGCTTGCTCGCTGGCGCGGGGTTTGACCTGGAGGTGGTCGAGGACGGTCGCCTGGCGGTGGAGGCCTGGCGGCGGCGCGCTTTCGACCTGATCCTGATGGATATAAATATGCCGCTGATGGACGGGGTAAGCGCCACGCGCGCGATCCGGGCCGAGGAGCGCACGGAAGCGCGCGCTCGAACGCCGATCATTGCTCTGACCGCCAACGCTATGGATCACCAAAGGCGCGACTATCTCGCCATGGGTCTGGACGCCCATGTCAGCAAGCCGATCGACGTAGCGCTTCTCTTCGCCGCCATCACCGACGTCCTGGCGTCCGTGCCGATCGACCACGCTGTCGCCGGTTGAGCCGTCTGCCACCCGCTATCGCATCCCGGCCCCTGGAGAGACGGGCCGGGATGACGAGTTCTAAACGGCGACCGTGTCCAAGGCTGAAGGCTTTGCGGCGCCGGAATGCGAGCCTTCGCGGATCCTGAACCACAGGGCGTAGAGCGCGGGCAGGAACACCAGGGTCAGTACGGTGCCGCCGATCGTGCCGCCGATCAGAGTGAAGGCCAAGGACGACCAGAACACCGAGAAGGTCAGCGGCACGAAGGCCAACACCGCGGCAAGGGCGGTCAGGATCACCGGCCGGGCGCGCTGCACGGTGGCCTCGACCACGGCGCGATAGGGATCCAGGCCGTCATGCTCGTTGGTGTGGATCTGGCCGATCAGGATCAGGCCATTGCGCATGATGATCCCCGCCAGACCGATCAGCCCCAGGATGGCGTTGAAGCCGAACGGTTGATGGAAGATCAGCAGGGTAGGGACCACCCCAACCAGGGCCAGCGGCGCGGTCAGCAGCACCATCCACATCGCCGATAGCGACCGCACCTGAAAGATGATCACGATCATCATCAGGATGAACATCAGCGGGAATACCGCCGCCAGGGCCGCATTGGCCTTGCCGGCTTCCTCGATGTCCGCGCCCATCTCGATCCGGTAGCCGGCGGGCAAGGTCTGGATGGTCGGCTTCAGCGCTTGCATCATTTGGGCCGAGACGGCGGGCGGCTGAAACTCAGCCCCGACGTCGCCGCGTACCGTGATCGTCGGCAGGCGGTCGCGGCGGCGCAGGATCGGATCCTCCATACGGATCTCGGCCTTGCCGATATGGTCGAGCGGCACGCGCTGGCCTTCCGACCCGACCAGGGTGAAGGCGTTCAGGCGCGCCGGATCCAGCCGGTCGCCGCCGCTGGTGCGGGCGATCACCTGGACGGTGCGGATGTCCTCGCGCACCTGGGTGACGGGAGCGCCGGTCAGCAGGAACTGCAGCTGCTCCGAGGCGTCGTGGCTGGAGAGGCCCATGGCCCGCAGACGGTCCTGGTTAAGCACGAAGTGAATGGTCGGGACGCGCTCGCCCCAGTCGGTGTTGACCTGGCGCATGGCGCTGTTGGCCTGCATCACGCCGCGCACCTGTTCGGCGATGTCACGCACCTTGGCCGGATCGGCGCCCGTGACACGGAAGGACACGGGCCAGGGCGAGGGCGGTCCGAAGACGATCTGGGTGGCGCGGATGCGCGCCCCGGCGACCGATCCTTGCTGGGCGAACCGTCGGACCCGCGTCTCGAGGGCGTCGCGGGCCTTCTGGTTCGAGGTCAGCACGACGATCTTGGCAAACGACGGATCGGGCAGCTCGGGCGACATGGCTAGGAAGAAGCGCGGCGCCCCCTGGCCGATATAGCTTGTGACGATCTTGGCCTCCGGCTGCTTGCGCAACCACGCCTCGACCTGTTGCGCCGCGTTGCTGGTCGTCTCGATGCTCGAGCCTTCGGGCGTCTGCACCTCGATCAGCACCTCGGGGCGATCGGAGATCGGGAAGAACTGCTGCTTGACCATCCCCATCATCAGGACGGACACCACCAGCGCCGCCGCGACGCTCAACACCACCTTCAGGCGGTTGGCCACCGCCCAGGCGATCAATCCCCGGAGGCGACGATAGCGGGGCGTGTCGTAGATGGCCGCGTGACCGCCCTCGACGGGCGGGATGTTCGGCAGCAGCTTGACGCCCAGATAGGGTGTGAAGATCACCGCCACGAACCACGATGCGATCAGGGCGAAGGCCACGACCCAGAAGATGTTGCCGGCATATTCGCCCGCGCTCGACTTCGCGAAGCCCACCGGCATTAGGCCGATGATCGTCACCAGGGTGCCGGCCAGCATCGGCGCGGCGGTGTGACCCCAGGCATAGGTGGACGCGGCGATCCGGTCGCGGCCCTCTTCCATCTTCACCACGATGGTCTCGATGATGATGATGGCGTCGTCGACCAGCAGGCCCAGAGACAGGATCAGCGCGCCCAGGGTGATGCGGTCGAAGTCGCGGCCGGTGGCCAGCATGATCACGAACACCACCGCCAGAGTCAGGGGCACGGCCAGGGCGACGACGATGCCGACGCGGAAGCCCAGGCTGACCAAGCTGACGGCGATCACCACGGCCAAGGCCACGAAGAACTTCAGCATGAACTCGTCATAGGCCTCGGTGATGTTGACCGCCTGGTCGCTGACCTTGGTGAAAGTCAGGCCCAGGGGCAGTTCCGACGCGAGCGCCTTGGCTTCCTTGTCGAGATCCTTGCCCAGTTGCAGCCCGTTGTAGCGCTCCTTCATCACCACCCCGAGCTCCAGGGCGGGCTCGCCGTCGTTGCGGATCAGGAAGGTCGCCGGGTCCTCGTAACCCCGCTTGACGTCGGCGATGTCGGACAGCTGCAAGGTCTTGCCGCCGACCACGATGGGCGTGGTCTTGATCTTTTCGAGATCGTCCAGCGCTCCGTCCAGGCGCACCTGGATCTGCGGCCCGTTCGTCTCGATCGACCCCGCCGGAGTGACCAGGTTGCGGTTGTTCAGGGCGGCGAAGATGTCGCGCGGGCTGACGCCCAGGTTCGACAGGCGCGCCTGCGAGAATTCCACGAAGATGCGCTCGGGGCGCTCGCCGATGATGTTGACCTTCTTGACGCCCGGCACGTGCAGCAGGCGCTGGCGCAAGGTCTCGGCCTCGCGCACCAGCTGGCGGTGCGGCTCGCCCTTGGCCTTCAGCGCATAGAGCGCGAAGGTCACATCGCCATACTCGTCGTTGACGAACGGACCCAGCACGCCCTGAGGCAGGTTGGCTGCCTCGTCGCCCAACTTCTTGCGCGCCTGATAGAACTGTTCCGGAACCTCCTTGGGCGGGATGGGGTCCTTCAGGGTCAGGGTGGTGAAGGCCAGGCCCGGACGCGTGAAGGTCTCGGTGCGGTCGTACCACTTCAGTTCCTGCAACCGCTTCTCCAGCGGCTCGGCGACCTGATCCTGCATCTCCTGGGCCGTGGCGCCCGGCCAGGCGGTGACCACGGTCATCACCTTGATGGTGAAGCTGGGGTCCTCGGCCCGGCCCAGTTTGAAGAAGGCGAAGGTCCCGGCCAGGATCACGGCCATGATCAGGAACAGGGTGACGCCGCGCTCACGCACCGCCAGGGCGGAGAGATTGAAGCTCATTGGCCCGCTCCAAGGCTCACACGTTGCCCCTGGTGCAGCATGTGGGCGCCCAGGGCCACGAAGCGCTCGCCGGCGGCCAGGCCTTGCGAGACGGTGGCGGTTTCGTCGTCTACGGCGGTCAGGCGCACGGCGCGCCAGCTGACCGTCGAGGTCTTGGGATCGACGATCCAGACGCCCGGCCCCTTGCCCGCGTCGTAGACGGCGGCCAGCGGGATGGCGCGGCCGGCGGCCTTACTCGCGCCGGTTAGGGCGTCAGGCAGGGAAATGGTCACCGTCGCGCCCAGCGGGGCTCCGGCTAGGACGCCATCCAGCACATAACGGGCCTCGAAAGTACGGCTGGCGGGGTCGGCGGCGTCCGAGATCTGGCGCAGGCGGGCCGGGCTGGCGGCGTCTTTGCCGAATACCCAGGCGGTCGCGGCCGAGCCGACGGTGGGGCGCAAGGTCTCGGGCAGAGCGATCGTGGCCTCGCGCGGGCCGGCGTGGGCCAGGCGCACCACGGTCTGACCGGCGGCGACCACCTGGCCGGGCTCACCCAGCGTCTGGACCACCACGCCGTCCGCGTCGGCGATCAGCACGGCATAACCGGCGGCGTTGCGCGACACCCGCGCCTGCGCTTCGGCGGCTTGAAGCTGAGCCTTGGCGGCCAGGGCGGCGGCCTTGATCTGGTCGTAGGTCGAGCCCGACACCGCCCCGGCCGCGACGAGGTCGCGATAGCGGGCCTCGTCCGCCTCGGTCTGAACGGCGCGGGCCCTGGCGGCGGCGACGGCCTGATCCTGAGCGGCCTGGGCCAGGACATAGTCCGTGGCGTCGATGCGCATCAGGGGCTGGCCTCGGCGCACCGTCTGGCCGGTGTCGACCAGGCGCTCGACGATCTTGCCGGCGACGCGGAAGCCCAGTTGGCTTTCGACGCGGGCAGACACCACACCGGTGAACTGACGCTCGCCGTCGATGGCGGCCGGGGCGGTGGCGACACGCACCACCGGCGGCTGGGTTCGGGCGTCGACGGCGGCTTCCCGACCGCCGCAGGCGGCGAGCGGCGCGGTCAGGCCGCCAATGAGGGCGGCGAGGAGCAAGCGATGCGACATGGCGAAAAGGATCCTGCCTTGAGCGGAGATCCACACATCATGTCTAGTGACCAAATTGTCAATTGGTCACTATCGATTTTTGCGTCGTGACTACGGGGCGAGACTGCGCAGGATCAGGTTGATGACCCGCGTCTGGCTTTCGGGCAGGCCGTCCAGATTGAACTCCAGCAGCAGCGGATGCATGAACGGCTGCATGGCCAGCATGATCGCCGAGCAGGTCTCGTCGATCGGCGTCTTGCGCTCGAACTCGCCGGTCTCGCGGCCCAGCAGGATGATCTCGCGCAAGGTCGTCTCGACCCTGGCCAGATAGCCCAGCGCCGAGGGCCACTGTTCGGTCGCCGAGTTCGCGGCTAGGTCGTAGAGCAGTTTTTCCTGGAACAGGAGTTCGGTGCTTTTCGTGGTTATGGCGCTGAAAAGCCTTCGAAACTTCTCGGTCGGCGTGCGCGCTTCGTCCACCGCGGCCAGGGCCGCCACCATGATCTTGTCCAGGCACTGGGCGCAGATGGCCTCGCCGATCGCCTGCTTGGACTCGAAGAACTTGTAGATGTAGGCCTTCGAGAAGCCGACCGCCTTGGCCAGGTCGGCGACCGTGGTCTTGCCGTAACCGAAGCGCGCGAAGTGGGCGTCAGCCGCGTCGATGATCTGCTGGCGAATGGCGTGGTCGGCCGGGCCGCGTTGGCCGGCGGCGGGATCCGGATGGGAGATGTCCGTGGTCATGCCTAATAGGTAACATCGCGCCCCGCAATTGACAACGAGTGACCAAATTAGCATATGGTCACGATAATTCACGAGGAGGTCGCGATGCGATCGGTTTCGAGCTTGGCTCTGCTGGCCCTGGCCGGCGTCACGATCACCGGCTGCGCCGTGGGCCCCGAGTACAAACCGCCGTCGTCCCCGGTCGCCGGGGCGTTCATCGGCGCGGAGGCCGTGGCGCGGCGCGCGGCGCCGCCCGCATCCGCTGATCAGGCGGCTTGGTGGAGGGGCTTCAATGATCCCGTCCTCGATGGCCTGGTCGATCGCGCCCTGGCCCAGAACCTGGACCTGGCCCAAGCCACGGCGCGGGTGACGCAGGCGCGGGCGGGCCTGTCGGCCGCCACCGCCGCCTTGCTGCCATCAGGCGGCGCGCAGGCCAGCGCGGCGAAGTCCCATCTCTCGACGCAGACGCCCACGGGCCGGCTGGCCTCGGCCGCGCCCGGCTTCGACCGCGACGGTTCGCTCTACGACGCCGATCTGACCGGCGGCTGGGAAATAGATGTCTTCGGCGGCCTGCGGCGTGATCGCGAAGCGGCCGTCGCCGACTATCAGGCCGCACGAGTCGGCGTCGCCGCCGCCCGCCTGTCGATCGCCGCCCAGACGGCCGACACCTATCTGATGATCCGCGGCCTGCAGGCGCGCCTGGCCATCGCCCGCGATCAGATCGGGACGCAAACCCGGCTGGTCGAGACGGTGCGCCTGCAACAGAGCCGGCAGGTCGCTTCCGAACTGCAGCTACATCAGGCCGAGGGCGCTCTGGCGCAGACCCGCGCCCAGCTCCCGGCGCTAGAGGAGGGGCTCGAGGCCGCGATGAACGCGCTGGATGTGTTGCTGGCCGTGCAACCGGGTACGACACGCGCCGAGCTTGCGATCACGACGCCGGTGCCGCGCGCTCCGGCCATCACCGAGGCGGTCGGTCCGGCCGACCTGATCCGCCGTCGCCCGGACCTGGCGGTGGCCGAGTGGCGACTGAAGGCGTCGAATGCCGCGATCGGCTCGGCGATCTCCGAATACTATCCCAAGTTTTCGCTGACGGGTCTGGTCGGCGCGGCCTCGACGGCCAGCGGCGACCTTTTTCAAAGCTCGGCCAATCAGGCCCAGGGCGTACTGGGCCTGCGCTGGCGGCTGTTCGACTTCGGCCGCGTCGACGCCCAGGTCAAGGCGGCCAGGGGGCGCAACGCCGAGGTCCTGGCCGCCTACCAACAGTCGGTGCTGCGAGCGACGGCCGATGTCGAAGACGCCTTCTCCAGCCTGATCAAGCGCGAGGATCAGGCGCGGATCCTGGTCGACGGCGAGCGGTCTCTGACCAAGGCCCGCGCCGCCTCGGAGGTGGCCTACAAGGCCGGCGCGATCAGCCTGATAGAGGTGCTGGACGCCGATGGCCGCTTGCTCATGGCGCGCGACGCCCGCGCTCAAGCCGACACCGACGCCGCGCGCGCCGCCGTAAGGTCCTTCCTGGCCTTGGGTGGCGGCTGGCATAAGGAAGCGGCGGGCTGAAGCGAATTGGCGTCGGCGCGGAGCGCACTTTCTAGCGCGGGCGGGGTGGAACCGTGGCGAAAGGAGATCACGGTGGGCGTTTTGGCGGGGCTGAAGCGGAACCTCGACTGGTTTCCGCGCTACCAGCAGCCACCGACGCGAGTCTTGTGGGGGCCGCAGGACGCTACATGCCTGAAGCGTCGGCGCGGGCCTATCTCCGTGACCTTCCCGATGCCGAGTTGCATCTTCTCGACGGCGGTCACTAGCTGCTCGAAGTCCAACTCGAGCAGGTCGTCGGCCATGTGAGAGCGTTCCTGGAGAGAACGCCTGGCGCCCGCCCGCCAGTCTAAGCGCGGGCCTTCCTTGACGGCGGTAGATGGCGCATTCCGTCTGCCGATTGGGTCAACGGCTCACCCTCCCGGAGTGCGCCGCAAGCGCCGCCTAGTCCAAGGGGCGGCCGAATTGATTGGCGAGGGTTGGTGGGTTCAGGCGATCGGCCGACCGCCGCGCGACCGCTTTGGCCTCTTCGCTGTCGGAGATCGTCACGAACAGCGTAACGCCGTCGAGCGCCTGAGCCCGCTCGGTCCGCAGATAGGCGAGCTTCTCCGGTGTGATGGCGAGACAGGCTTCGCTGGCCGCGCCGACGAGATCTGCAAGGGCGTTTCTCCTGAGAGGCGCCCCGCGCGAAAGCGCTTAAGCATCTCCATGCAATCGACGAGGCACGCCTTGGCGCCGTTATCTCCAATCACCGCAGCGCTTTGCTAGGCGTGGAGGTGATCACTCGCCAAGCCGGCCTCTCCGTTTCGCGGCAAACCAATATTCCGCGGATCACCTGCTCGCGCGGGCGCCGTGGCCGCATTGTTGATAGGGTGATCGACCGAAACTCCGGCCGAAGCTCAACCGAAGCGGCGCAAGAAACGGCCGGCAAGATCGGCCGCATTGTTACGCGCGGCCGAAACGTTCTCGATCCCCTCGGCGGCGTCGCTGTCCGTCACCGTCACAAAGGCCGTGACATCCGCGAGCTGCTCGCCCAGCGTTTCCTTAACCGCCGCCAGGGCAGTGGTCATCGCCTCAATCAGGTTGTCGAAGTAGCTGTCGAAGTCCGATTTGTCCTGTTGCGCGAGCAGTGCGTTCACCCGTGAAAAGGCAGCCCTGTCCCAGCCTTCCACCACCCATTCGGCGGGCGCCCAACGGTAGTAGATCTCATCCTCGGCTTCGGCGGCTAAATGCGCCTGGTAGCCCTCTTCAGTGTTGGCGGCCATCGAGACGTTAGCGCCGTCGTTTGACGTAAATAGAGCCAGCGCATATACGCGCTCGTCGTCATGCTTAGATAAGAGATTTATTACCGACAACAGAGACGCTTCTCGAAGGTTTGTGGAAATGCCCTTCCAATTCACCAACTCCTCCCTCGAGGCGAGAGATGCTTCCAGGCCGGCGCGTTGCAAACGCCGCTTAGTTCAGGGGCTGGCCGAATTGACCGGCGAGCGTTGGTGGGTTCAGGCGATCGGCTGACCGCCGCTCGACCGCTTTGGCCTCTTCGCTGTCGGAGATCGTCACGAACAGCGTAACGCCGTCGAGCGCCTGCGCCCGCTCGGCCCGGAGATAGGCGAGCGCATCGATCATCGCGTCGATGAGGCGGTCAAAATAGGCGCTGAAATCCTCATTTCCATCGAGGCTCGCCGCAGTGAGGTCGCTATTGACGTCCGCGAAATGGTCGTCGCCAAAAAACTCGTATCGCCACTCGGCGGGGGCCCAGCGTAGATAGGCCGAGTATTGCGGGGTCATTTCCTCAACTTCGGCCTCGGAGGCGCGTTTTTCGGCGTACCCCTCCTCGGTATTGGCGCAGAACCCAACGCTCATGCCGTCATCCGCCGTCTGAAGGCAGATCGCATAGAGGCGTTGGCCTTCGAGTAACGGCGTCAGCGCGTCAACCGCCGCGATCGTCGCCGTGCGAAGCTTCTCTACTCTCGCGTCCCAGTCCACGCGCGCTTCCTTTCGATTACGGCCAGCCGAACACGTCCTGGCCAATCTGCTGCAACTCGGTCTTCATAGCCTTTGTTGCGTCGGCCTTGGGGAGATTTTGCGCCGCAATGCGGGAGTCTGCCGCCTCCAATCGGGAGGCCACCGTGCGTGCGTTGGCGACGCTGTGCCCCCGGTTTGGCGCCCACATGAGAGCGTCAGGGTCGTTGACCCCGTCGATGCCATATTTCGACAAGACGCCGCGGCTGCGGGCGAGCGCCGATTGCATCGCAGGATTTTCGGCGAATTCGCCCTTGTAGACGATGTGGTGCGCGTGCGGGCGAGGCATGCCTTCGGGAGGCGATGTCCCGGTCTTTTTGGCGAACCACTGGCCCCAATTGCATTCCGCTAGGCCGAGCGGGTCCATCCATCGCACCGGATCGTGCACATAGGCGTGGGTTCTACGTCCGCCGGCCACCCCGATCGGGTCGGGCGACAGGTACTGCCCCGTCTCCGGATCATAGTAGCGGTTGAGATTGTAGTGCAGACCGCTCTCGGCGTCCTCCCATTGGCCCGGGAAACGCAGCGCGCACGACGTCTGGTCCGCCCCGTCCTCGACCTCGCCTTGCCGTTCGCGCAGCACGTCCCGTGCGGTGCGCGTGCGGCCCCATAGCTCGGCCTCGGCGCGCCAGCGGCACGCGCCCTCCGCGTTGAACAGTGCGCTGGGCGCGCCGATCTGATCGGCGACGATCGGCAGCAGCTCCGACTCGCCGCGCGCGGGCGCCCCGTCGTCCCCAGCGCGGACGAGTTCCTTGGCGAGCGGACGCACGCCGTCCGGCTCGAAGTGCCAGCGTTCGATGTGGAGCGGGTTGGAGCCGGGAGCTCCCGCGCCACCGTCTCCGCCTCGACGCCACGCCTCGGCGATGGCCTGACCCTGCCACACATAGTCCACCCGACGGTTGGGCTCGTCGAGCAGCGCCTTGCCCACCCGGCGCCCGAACGCGTCGTAGGTGTAGCGCCAGCGCGCGCCGTCGGGCGTCTCCAGCCCCACCAGCCGGTCGAATCCGTTCCAGAGGTAACGCCAGCGCCGCGGGCGGAAACCGTTTTGCGTGAGCACACGCTCGGTCATGCGCCCGCGCGCGTCGTAGCGGAACCGGTTGGGGCCAGCTTCGACGACACAGTCGCGCCAATAGCGATGTTCACCCGCCAAGCCTTCGGCGACATTCATCAGCGCGTCGTAGCGATAGGTCTCGCGGCCGCCGCCGCGCTCCACCGCCACGGCCTGATCGCGCGGGTCGTAGTGATAGCGCGTCACACCCTGCGCGCCCGCCGCCGCGCCGGTCTCGGCGGCGCTCGCCAGGCGGCCGACACGATCCCATTCATAACGCCGAGTCAGGGCGTCGGGCTCCTGCCGCCCGGCCGCGAAGACGGCGACGCCGCCCGCTCGCTGCTCCGCCAGCCGCCCGCCCAGATCGTAGCGCTGGCGAAGCTGGAACGCGGTGGGCGTGCCGATCGCCGACAGCTCCCGCAACGTCTCTAGCCCGCTCGCATCGTGGGCGAAGCGCAGGGCATGGCCGTTGCTCTCGTAGCGCGTCAGCAGACCGGCCTCGTCGAACGCCAGCGCCGTCTCGCCGCTGGGGCTGGAGCGCCCCACGCATCGGCCCGCCTCGTCATAGCGGTAGGCGACGGCGATCCCGTTCTGCTCTTCGCGAACAAGCCGGCCCTTATCGTCGTACTCGAGCGAGACATCGGCGATCCGCCGCGGCGCGCCGTCGGCCAGCACCCAGGTGCTGGCGCCGACCAGCCTGTCCTGATCGTCATAGCGATACGAGATCGCGTCCTCGCCCGCGGTCACCCGCACGATGCGGTCGCGTGGGTCCCATTCGAAATGCTGTTCGGCGCCGTCCGGCATCCGCTTGCTCAGGACGCGACCGAGGAGGTCGCGGTGATAGAGCGTCTCGCGACCCGCCCAGTCGATCTGGGCGGAGAGCCGCCCGGCCGGATCGTATCGGAATCGCCATTGCTGCCCGACCGCGTCGGTGATCGTTGCCAAGCGGCCCGCGCCGTCATAGGCGAACTGCGTCGTGGCGCCGAGCGGGTCGATGATCTGACGCAGCGTGTCGAACGCGCCATGGACAAAGCGGGTCGTTTGCCCGTCGGCGCGGACGCGAGCCTTGATCAGCCCTTCGCCGTCGTAGGCGAAGCGCATCTCCCCGGCGTCCGGCGTGTGCGCGTGACTGACCGAGCCGCGTGGGTTCTCGGGGGAGGGCTGATACGCCCAGCTGCTGGTTCGTCCGGCGGGGTCGGTGAGCGCCAAAAGACGCCCCATCCGATCCCACGCGTAGCGCGAGACCCGGTCGCCGGGATCGCGGCGGGCGAGGGGACGGCCGGCCGCGTCATTTTCCCATTCCGTGGCGCCAAATCCAGCGACCTGCTCGCGGACCAGCACGCCGCGCTCGTCATACTCCGCGGAGCCCGAGGCGCCGTCCGCTTCCTTCCAGCCGACGATGTTGCCGCGCGCATCACGGGTCCAGCTGGTCACGCCGTCCGGGCCCTCGAACTCGACGAGCGCGCCCCAGCTGTCATAGGCCCAACGGGCGCTGCGTCCGGCCCAATCGGTCTGACTGATCAGGCGCCCGTCGCCGTCATAGGCGAAACGTGTCTCGCGGCCGGCCGGGTCGATCCGGCGCTGCAACCGCTCGAGCGAGTCCCATTCGCTGATCGTGCGCGCGCCGAGCGGATCCTCCTCCTCGACGACCAGGCCGTTGGCGTCATAGCGGAAGCTGGAGACCGCTCCGGTGGCGTCGACATAGCGCGAGCGTCGCTCCTCCGGGAAGTAGAGGAAGCGATCGTTGAACATCCCCTCGCCGGTGTGCGTGCCGACGACTCGACCCACCGAATCGTAGGCGATTTCCACCTCGGTCAGGCCGCTGTCACGCCACCCGTTCAGCCAGCCTTCGGGCGTGTAGCGATAGTGGAATTCGCCAGTGAACGCGCCCAAGACATGCAGCAAGCGCCCATCGGCATCGTAGTCGTAGCGCACCAGCGGCTCGCGCTCGCCTTCCATCCACAGCGCGCTTAGCCATCCCTCCGGCGTCGTTTGCACGCGGAACATCGCGCCGTCCGCATGCTGGATCTTAGCCAGACGCCCCTTGGCGTCGCGATGAAACAGGATGCGGTTGCCGTTACGATCCTCGATCCCTCCCAGTTCAAGGACCGCCGGGTCGCCAACAGGCGCGAAGAGCAGGAACTGCTGGGTGCGACTGTCGAACAGGCGAAGCTGGTCGCGCGTGCCGGTCAGCCGATAATAGGGCGCCTTGAGGTGACGGGCGTCGATCTGGAGCCCGCTTCCGATCGCGAACAACAGTCGCTGGCCGCCCGCGTCCTCGAGCAACGCTGTGCCAGCCTTTTGGTCGAGCAGCACCCGTTGCGACCAATTGCAGATCCAACGCGGGCCGAGCACGCCCTCAACCCGCATGCGTCCGGGGTAGGTCCGCTCCAATCGCAAGGGCAGGGCGCCGGGATAATGGAAGTCGACCCGATGGTCGGCGTAGTCGCCCGTGACGATATCGACCGGCTCGCCGAACAGCCGCCGCAAACTACCGTCGAGCAGTCCACCCTGGCGCACGGCCGACCGCATGCCCACGACTTCGGCCACCGAGAGCAGCAGCTGCTCCGCGATCGACAGCTCGGCGTCGGGGGTGCCGTAGCTGCCGGTCGTATCGTCGCCGAGTACGGTATTGCAGCCTTCCTGGACGACCGCATCGCACGACAGCTTGTGGCCGATGCGCGCCATCGGCAGGCCGTTGATGAAGATGGTCTTGCTGCCCTCGATGATCAGCGAGGGCGCCGACGGATGCTTGGTGCAGGCGGCTATGTCGGTGACGCGCGCCGCGGGCTTGCCTTCGAAGAACACATTGAAGGAACCGCTGGCGATCGGGCCGGACAGGGTGGCCATCTTAGCGCCCGCCCCGGCGATAGCGGCGGTGACGAACCCACCCGCCGCGCCGGCGCCGAACGCGACCGCCGCCCCCACGAGCGGCGCCGCCATGCCCGCTGTACCGATGATCGCGGCGGCGCTCACCGCGACGAGCGCTCCGACGACGATACCGGCGGCTATGCCAGCGAGCAGGCCGGCAAAGGCGTTGCTATGCGCGATTTGGTGCGTGAGGTGCGCGGCCTGCTTCCCGGGGCCCGCGAGGCGTTTGGCGCCAAATTGTTGCGCGACCCAGAACGCCCCTTCGTCCGCATGAACCTGTTCGGCGATCCACGCTCCCGCCATGGCTCCCGCGATCGGCGCGGCGACCCGGCCGCCAAAGCATTTCAGCGCGGTCAATCCGCCCGAGCTGTAGGCCGAATAGGCCCCCGCGGCCACAATGCCGGCGGAGGCGACGTGTCCCGTCGTCGCGATCGCCGAAACCGTGCCCGCGTTGCTCTTGGCCGCGGTGCGCTCGCTAAGCTCGCGCAGCTTGTCGTGGGCTATAGGGGTCGCGTCGGTCACGGCGCGAAGGTGAAGGACGTGATCGCTGAGATTAGCGCGTTGCGAGTTTCCTCATCGCGCCCGCCCGGGATCGAACCGGTGAAGGTGAGTATGGCGTTGGCCTCGTGCAGCACCAGCGCCATCACCTGATGGATGGGCTTGCCGTCGCTGCGCCAACCGAGCTCCATGAGCTGCGCCTCGCGACCGTCGACCTGACCGGCCGTGTCGGCGAAAATCTCGCATCCGACGAGCTGCGACATGAAATTCTGGCGCATCTGAGCGACATAATCGCGGAAGGTCATGCCAAGGGGGAGGCGATCCCGCGCGATGACCAGATTGGCGCCATGCACCTTGGCGTCCATGGGCAAAAGCACGTTGACGCTTTGATCCTGCCACTCGGAGGCCAGTGTTAGCGATCCCTCGGCGATCCGATACACTTTTTGCGTCCTATTGGTGCGGTATAGGGTCTCTATACCCTGGGACGCCAAGATGGCCTACCCCCATTCGGGAGCGCAATGACTGACTAGAAAGATCTCGTCGCTCACGATCGATATTCGCGCTTCGAGGTGCGAAGAGTTCGAAAGGCTAAGCTTCCCGCGTCATCTCAAATCGGTAGTGGTGACTCGTATTGTCGACGGCATCCGGACCAGCGAATCAAGCGCCGGTCGACTATCTTCGCGCGACGGAACGGTAGCGGAGATTTGCTAGCTTGGGCGGCTGGCCGGATGCACCACCGGTCAGGATGCCACATCAGGCGCAGAGAAGTACGCCGTCGGCGTAGCGCCGAACGCCTTGTGAAAGGCGACAGTGAATGCGCCTGGCGCGCCATAGCCGGCCTCGAACGCGACCTCGGTGACGCTCGCCCCACCTCCAAGCATTTGAACCGCGTGCATCAGGCGCGCTTGCTGGCGCCAGCGGCCGAGCGAGAGGCCTGTTTCGGCAAGAAAAGACCGTTCGATCGTCCGACGGCTCGCGCCCGCATCGCGGCAGAGCGACGCCAACCCGGTTCGGGCGCCCGGATCATCCGCGAGCCGTTCGGCGACGCGGCGCGCTCGGACGTCGGAGGGCATCGGCAGTTCCAGGGCAAGCGCGGGCAGGGCGCGCAATTGACGCGTGAGCAGCGCGCTGACGTGGCGATCGGCCCCATGGGCGCAGGCGTGAAGGATGAGTTCTCTGACCAGATTGGACACCGCGACGACGCAGCATTTGCGTGGCAGTCCGCGAACCAGAGCGGGCCGGAAATAGAGCGTCCGCATGGCGACATGCCCCGACATGGCGATTGCATGTGGCACGCCGGCCGGAATCCAGACCGCTCGGTGCGGCGGCGTAACCCACGCCCCTTCCTCGGTGCGAACGGTCATCACGCCCGCCGAGGCGTAGACCAGCTGGTCGCGATCATGTGCGTGGGTCGTGATCATCTCGCCCGACACATAGTCACGCGCGAAACTGGTCATACCCGGGCCGTGCGCGGCTCTGTCTTCGCGGTGCGCGGATTGGCGAAAATTCGACATTATTTGTCAATCTATCGAAAGATTGCCGTATCGGAAAGCGTAGCATGGCCGTCTCCAAGGAGATGATGATGGCGATCTTTCGAGGCCCACTGCCGCGCCGGACGGTGTTGCGCGGGGCGACTGCGGCGGTGGCGCTGCCGTTCCTTCAGGCCATGACGCCCCCCAGCGCGTCGACCGCAGCGCGCGAACGGCCCAGAAAGCCAAGATTGCTTGCGATCGAGATGGTTCACGGCGCGGGCGGCAGCACCGCGTATGGCCGCTCTCGCAATCTCTGGTCACCGGAAGGCGAGGGGCGCGACTTCGTGTTCACGCCCAGCCTCGCGGCGCTTGCGCCCTTTCGCGAGCAGGTGACGATCGTCAGCAATACGGACCTCCGGCCCGCCGGGTCCCTCTCGCCGGCCGAGGACGGCGACGGTGTGGACCATGCGCGTTCGTCCGCCGTCTTCCTGACCGGAGCGCACCCAGCGCGGAACATCGAAGGAAAGGTCCTAGCGGGGCCTTCGATCGATCAGATTTTCGCACGTTCCCTGCGGGGCCAGACACGTATCAGCTCGCTCGAACTGACCGTCGAAGACCTTGGTGAGCCGCCTGGTCCAGTATGGCCGCAGGGCTATAGCCCGGCCTATCGGCACGCGATCAGCTGGATCGACGCGCGTACGCCGGCCATGCCCGAAGTCTCGCCGGGAAAGGTCTTCGCGAGGCTGTTTGGCGCGGTCCCCGCGGACGCGGCGCAAGGCGGCAGCGTCCTCGACGCGATGATCGATCCCGCCCGGAAACTTCATGGCGACCTCGCCGGCGAGGACCGCCATCGGCTCGCCGCGCATCTCCAGGACATTCGCGATCTTGAGCGGAGCATCCACGATTTCGCAGGCATGAAGCGGGCCGCCTCAAACGGGGAGGCCGGAGGTCCGCTTTCATTTCCGGATCATGTGCGAATACTCGGCGAGCTGACGCGCCTGGCGTTCGCCGCCGACCTCACCCGTGTCGCCACCATCAAGCTTGGCCTGGATCGCAATCAGCGCATCTATCCTGAAAGCGGCGTGATGACTCCCTTCCACACGGCCTCGCACCATCGCCAAGAACCCGAACAGATCGAGGCCTTCACGCGGCTCAACGCCTTCCATGTCGCGCAGGTCGCCGACCTGATCGGTCGGTTCGACAGGACCGGCGATGGCGAGGCGAGCCTGCTCCAGCGGTCGCTCGTGCTGTACGGCAGCCCGATGGGCGATTCACATGTCCACGCCCACAGCTACTTGCCCGTTTTCCTGGCTGGCCGCGCCGACGGTGCGATCGAAGGCGGACGACATGTGGTCTGCGCGCCCGGCACGCCTTTCGCCGACCTGTTGCGCACGATCGTTGCTCGCCTCGACGCGCCGGTAGGACGGATCGGCGACAGCGTCGGCCTCGTGCCGGTCTAGCCTCGGAGGCTTCGGCCGGTTCGGCCGCCGAGCTAGTCGAATGGAGACCATGATGCGAAAAATCGTACTGATCATGACCCTGTCGATCGACGGCTACGTGGTCGCCCCGGAAGGCATGGCGACGGGTGGCTTTCCTGAGCCGGCGGAACTCAAGCGCTGGAAGCTGGACCGCATTCGTCGCGCTGGCGCGCACATCATGGGCCGCGTGAGCTACGAGGAAATGGGACCTTATTGGCAAAAATCCGACGATGCCTACGCCGCGCCGATGAACGACATTCCCAAGGTCGTGTTTTCGAAAACGCTGAAGGAAGCGACCTGGCCCGATTCCACGATCGCGAACGGCGATCTACGAGAGGAAATTTCTAAACTGAAACAGCAGCCTGGCGGGGAAATCATTGCGTGGGGCGGCGCAGGGTTCGCCCAGGCATTGTCGAAAGCAGGGTTGATCGATGAGTACGCCATTCTGACTCGGCCGATCGCCTATGGCGGCGGCAAACCCCTATTCAGCGGTCTGACGGACGCGCTCGAACTAAACGTTCTTGCGACGACCGCCTACGACAATGGCGCCATGCTTCGTATCTACGTCCCCTGCTGATCCATCGCGGCGGTCATCAGCGAAGAGCATCTTTATACAACCCTTATGTTGCGGCCCGCCTTCGATATGGAGCCCTTACGCGCCTTCGTGGTCCTTGATCTCCGACACCAAAGGAGGCCGAGATGGCTGATCTTCTCTATGGCGCGCTGGGATTAGGCCTGTTCGCACTGTTCGGCGCCTTCGCCGCCGGGCTGAGGCGCGTCTGACCATGCTGGTGAATCTTATGTGGGCGGCCGGGGCGATCATCGTCGCCGGCTACATGGTCGCGGCCATGCTGCGCCCCGACAAGTTCTGACGGACATCCTCAAATGACTTGGCAAGGATGGGCGGAAATCGCCCTAACCCTGAGCCTGGCGGTCGCCATCGGCTGGCCGCTGGGCGTTTTCATGTCGCGCGTCTGGAACGGCGAGCGAACCTTCCTCGACCCGGTGATGCGTCCCGCCGAGGGTTTGTTCTACAAGGCCTGCGGCGTCGACCCGAATAAGAGCCAGGCCTGGCACGGCTACGCCCTGGCGTTGCTGACGTTCAACCTGGTCGGTTTCCTGTTCGTCTATGCGGTGCTGCGTCTGCAGGGCGTGCTGCCGCTGAACCCGCAAGGCTTCCTGGGCTTGTCGGGCCACCTGTCGTTCAACACGGCGATCAGCTTCGTCACCAATACCAACTGGCAGAGCTATGCGGGCGAGGCGACCATGTCGACGCTCAGCCAGATGCTGGTGCTGACGGTGCAGAACTTCGTCTCGGCGGCCACCGGCGCGACGGTGGCCGCCGCCCTGGCGCGGGCCTTCGTCGCCAACCGGGGCGAGGGCGTCGGCAACTTCTGGGCCGATCTGATCCGCACCACGCTCTATGTGCTGCTGCCGCTGTCGTTCGTGGTCGCTATCATCCTGGTCGCCTTGGGGCTGCCCCAGACCCTGTCGGCCGGCGTGACGGTCCACACGCTGGAAGGCGCTGAACAGAAGATCTCGCTCTACGCCGTGGCTTCGCAGGAGGCCATCAAGATGCTGGGCATCAACGGCGGCGGGATCTTCAACGCCAACTCCGCCCATCCGTTCGAGAACCCGACGCCGCTGACCAACCTGATCACGGCCGTCTCGATCAACGTGCTGGGCTGGGCCGCCTTCTTCGCGTTCGGCCGCATGGTCCTGGCCAAGAAGGATGTGCGGGCCCTGGTGATCGCCGCCTTCGTTCTGCTGTTCGCCGGCGCGGCGGGCGTCTACGCCACGGAAACTCAAGCGCCCCCGGCGCAGGTCGCCGCCAAGGTCGACACGTCGGTGAACATGGAGGGCAAGGAGGTCCGCTTCGGCGCGCCCGCCACGGCCGCCTGGGTCGCCGCCACCACCGGCGCGTCCAACGGCTCGGTCAATGGCATGCACTCCAGCCTGATGCCCTTGGGCGGCGGCATCGCGATGTTCCTGATGCAACTGGGCGAGATCCTGCCCGGCGGCATCGGCTCCGGCGTCGCGATCATGGTCGTCATGGCGCTGCTGTCAGTGTTCGTCGCGGGCCTGATGGTCGGCCGCACGCCCGAATATCTGGGCAAGAAGGTCGAAGCGCGAGAGATCCAGTTCTCGATCCTGGCCGTCGTGATCATCCCGCTGTCGATGCTGGGTTTCTCGGCCATCGCCGCCGTCTTACCCGAGGCGCTGAAGGGCCTGATGCACGCCGGGCCGCATGGCCTGTCGGAAATCCTCTACGCCTACGTCTCCGGCACGGCCAACAATGGCTCGGCCTTCGCCGGCTTGACCGCCAACGCCCCCTGGTGGGACGTGACGCTCGGGATCGCCATGGCCGCAGGCCGCTTCTTGCCGATCGTGGCCGTCCTGGCCATCGCTGGCGCCCTCGTCGCCAAGCCCAAACTCGCCCCCACCGCCGGCACGCTGCCGACGGACGGCGGACTCTTCATCGGTCTCCTGATCGGCGTGATCCTGATCCTGGGCGGCCTGCAATTCTTCCCCGCGATGGCGCTGGGACCGATCGTCGAGCACTTCCAGGCGCTCGGCGCGGTCGCGGCCCTCCGCTGAGTGGTGATCCCATGACATCGATCGACATCCACGCCGGCGAGGGCCGCCGCAAGGCCTCGGCCCTGGCCGCCGGCCTTTCCGGAGCGGTCCTGGCCCGCGCGACCAAAGACGCTTTCTTGAAACTGGATCCACGCAAGCTGACCGGCAATCCGGTGATCTTCGCCACCTGGATCGTGGCCCTGCTCTCGACCGCCTCAGCGGTCGCGGCCGCAGTCTCCCACCAACCGGCGGGCTTCGCCATCCAGGTCGCGGTCTGGCTCTGGGCCACCGTGCTGTTCGCCAACCTCGCAGAAAGCGTCGCCGAAGGGCGGGGCAAGGCGGCCGCCGACAGCCTGCGCGCCACCCGGGTGACCACCAAGGCCAAACTGATCATCGATCCGACCACCGGGACCTGGATCCCGACCCCGGCCCACAAGCTGGGCATGGGCGAGATCATCCTGGTCGAGGCCGGCGAGGTGATCCCGACCGACGGCGAGATCATCGAGGGCATGGCCAGCGTCAACGAGGCGGCCATCACCGGCGAAAGCGCGCCGGTAATCCGCGAGAGCGGCGGCGACCGTTCGGCCGTCACCGGGGGGACCACGGTCGTCTCGGATTGGATCAAGGTGCGCGTGACGGCCGAGGCCGGCTCGACCTTCCTCGACCGCATGATCGCCATGGTCGAGGGCGCCGACCGTCGCAAGACGCCCAACGAGATCGCCCTGGCGGTGCTGCTGGCCGGCCTGACCCTGATTTTCCTGATCGCGGTCGTGACCCTGCTAGGCCTGGGTAAGTTCTCGGGCGTGGTCCTTGACCCGCTGGTGCTGGGCGCGCTGTTCATCACGCTGATCCCGACGACGATTGGCGGGCTTCTGTCGGCGGTCGGCATCGCCGGCATGGACCGTCTGCTGAAGGTCAACGTGCTGGCCACCTCGGGCCGGGCCGTGGAGGCCGCTGGCGACGTCGACACCCTGCTGTTGGACAAGACCGGCACCATCACCTTCGGCAACCGCATGGCCACCGAGGTGATCGCCGCTCCCGGCGTGCGTCCCGAGGTCGCCCTGCGCGCCGCCGTCAGCGCTTCGCTGGCCGACGAGACGCCGGAAGGCCGCTCGATCGTCGAACTGGGCCGTAATCAGGGCCTGGTCGTCCAGGTTCCGACCGGCGCAACCTCGATCGCCTTCAGCGCCAGCACCCGTCAGTCCGGACTCGACGCTCCAAATCAAAGCGGGGGCGGCATGTCCTGGCGCAAGGGCGCGGTCGACGCGGTCTATCGCAGCCTGGCCCTCGATCCCAAGATGGTTCCGACCGAGGTCGCCGCCGCAGTCGACCGTATCGCCCGCTCGGGCGGCACGCCGCTGGCGGTCAGCGAAAACGGCGCTCTGGTCGGCGTGATCCATCTGAAGGACGTCGTGAAGCCCGGCGTGAAGGAGCGCTTCGCCGACCTGCGCCGCATGGGCCTGCGCACCGTGATGATCACCGGCGACAACCCGGTCACCGCCGCCGCCATCGCGTCCGAAGCGGGCGTCGACGACTTTCTCGCCGAGGCCACGCCCGAGGACAAGCTGCGACTGATCCGGGAAGAGCAGGGCAAGGGTCGCCTGGTGGCCATGTGCGGCGACGGCGCGAACGACGCGCCCGCGCTGGCTCAAGCCGACGTCGGCGTCGCCATGCAGACCGGCGCCCAGGCCGCCCGCGAGGCTGGCAACATGGTCGATCTCGACAGCGACCCGACCAAGGTCATCGAGATCGTCGAGGTCGGCAAACAGATGCTGATCACCCGCGGCGCCCTGACGACCTTCTCGATCGCCAACGACGTGGCCAAGTACTTCGCCATCATCCCGGCGATGTTCGTGGTCTCGCTGCCGGCCTTGGGGGCGCTGAACGTCATGCATCTGCACAGCCCGCAAAGCGCGATCCTGTCGGCGGTGATCTTCAACGCCCTGGTGATCGTCGCCCTGATCCCGCTGGCCTTGAAGGGCGTGAAGTACCGCGCCATCGGCGCCGGCAAGCTGCTGTCGCGCAACCTCACCGTCTATGGGCTGGGCGGCCTGATCGCGCCGTTCGTCGGCATCAAGCTGATCGACGTCGTGGTCTCGGCCCTCGGCCTGGCCTAAACAACGGCAATCGGAGACTCATCCGCCATGCTTTCGCATCTTCGCCCGGCCTTTGTGTCGATGGGCCTCTTCACCGCCCTGCTGGGAGTCGCCTATCCGATGGCCGTAACGGGCGTCGCCCAGGTGGCGTTTCCGGCCCAGGCCGGCGGCAGCCTGGTTCGCGACGCCAAGGGGACCGTCGTCGGCTCGGCCCTGATCGGCCAGACGTTCGCCAAGCCGGAATATTTCCACGGCCGCCCTTCGGCCGCCGGCAATGGCTATGACGCCGGCGCGTCCAGCGGTTCGAATATGGGACCATTGAACGACAAGCTAATCGAACGGGAAAAGACCGACGCCGCGGCGCTGCGGGTCGAGAACCCGGGTGCGATGATCCCGGCCGACGCGGTCACCACGTCCGGCTCGGGCCTGGATCCCGATATCTCGCCGGCCAATGCCCGCTTCCAGGCCCCGCGCGTGGCCAAGGCTCGGGGATTGCCCCCGGGGGCGGTGCTGGCGGTCGTCGAGGCCAACATTCAGCCACCACTGCTAGGCTTCATCGGCCAGCCACGGATCAACGTGCTGGCGCTCAACAGGGCGCTCGACGCCCGTTTTCAAAAGGGCGGCTAGTTGCCGGCGGACGATCGCTCTTCCCAGAAGGAACCGGGACGTCCCGATCCCGAGGCGCTCCTGGCCGCCGCCAACAAGGCGAGCCGGGGGCGCCTCAAGGTGTTTCTGGGCATGGCCCCGGGCGTGGGCAAGACCTACGAGATGCTGCGCGCCGCCCGTCGCCGGAAGGCAGAGGGCGTCGACGTTCTGATCGGGTTGGTCGAGACCCACGGTCGTCGTGAGACCGAGAGCCTGCTGCGTGGCATGGACGTTCTGCCGCGCAAGCCGATCGACCATCGCGGCCGCGTGCAGATGGAATTCGACATCGACGCGGCGCTAGAGCGCCGGCCGAAGATTCTGCTGGTCGACGAATACGCTCATTCCAATGCGATCGGCTCGCGCCATCCCAAGCGCTGGCAGGATGTCGAGGAGCTTCTGGCCGCCGGGATCGACGTCTGGACGACCCTGAACGTCCAACACCTGGAGAGCCTGGTCGACGTCATCCATCGGATCACGGGCGTGCGCCAGCGCGAGACCGTGCCGGACAGCGCGTTGTCCCGAGCCGACGCCATCGAGTTGGTCGACATTACGCCCGACGAGCTTCGCGAGCGGATGGCCGCCGGCAAGGTCTATGTCCCTGAGACCGCGCGACTGGCGGCCGACAACTTCTTCAAGATCGAGAACCTCACCGCCCTGCGCGAACTGGCTCTGCGCCGGGCGGCCCAGACCGTCGACGACCAACTGGTCGCCGCGATGCGCGAAAAGGGCGTCGAAGGGCCCTGGGCGGCCGGGGAGCGGATCCTGGTGCTGGTCAGCGGCGACGCCATGGCCGGCGCTCTGGTCCGCGCGGGCCGGCGGCTTTCCGACATGATGATGGACGCGCCCTGGATCGTCGCGCACGTCGAACGCACCGACCGGCCGGAAGTCGGGCAGGGCGGCGCGGCCCGCCTTCGCGAGGCCTATCGCCTGGCCGAGCAGCTTGGCGGTACGACGGTGGCGCTGACCGGCGGCGACATCGTCGGCGCGGTGATGGCCTACGCCCGGCGCAATAACGTCACCCAGATCGTCATTGGCAAGTCGGTCGAGACTCGTTGGCGCGAGCTGCTTGGGCGGTCCCTGGCCGGGGCCCTGCTGCGCGAGGCGCGAGGGGTGGCGGTGCATGTCGTGACAGAAGCGGGTCCCGAGCGCGAGCTGAGGCCAGTGCGACCGATGAGTGTTGGGCCTTGGCAAGGCTATCTGGTTGGCGCGCTGTTCGTGGGCGCCGCGACTCTGGCGGCCTGGGGGCTGGACCTGGCCTTCGACCGGGTCGATCTGGGGATGATCTTCCTGGCGGCCGTCCTGGCCGCCGGTGTGCTGCACGGCTTGCGGCCCGCCTTGGCGGCGGCGACCGTGGCTTTCGTCGTCTACAACTATCTGTTCCTGGCGCCGCGCTACAGTCTGGCGATCGGCTCGCCGACGGACTTCATCACCCTCGTCGTCTTCTGGGCGGTGGCCCTGGCGTCCGGCGGCTTGGCGGGCCGGGTTCGCGATCAGGCCGTGGGCTCGCAACGCCGCGCCGCCGCCGTGACGACGCTGCTGGCGGCAAGCCGGACTCTGTCGGCCGCGACCGGTCGCGACGCCGTCGCCCGCGCCTTAGCCGAACAGGTCTCAGCGGCGGCCGTCGCTCGGGCGATCGTGTTGCTGCCGGAGGGGGAAGACCTCGCGCCTGTCGCCGGCTCGCCGGGCGTGGAGACGCTGGACGCCGCCCAAATGGCTGCTGCGCGCTGGGCCTGGGAGAAGGGGGAGGCCGCCGGCTTCGGCACCGGCACCCTGCCGCAGACGCGTTGGACGTTCTGGCCGTTGGAGGGCGTGCGGGCTCGCGCGGGCGTGGCCGGGGTCGAGGCCGGTGACGCGCCGCGTGGCGCCGATCTCGAGCGCTTGATCCTGGCCCTGCTGGAACAAGGCGCCGTGGCGCTGGAGCGCTCGCAACTGGCCACTGAGGCGCTGGAGACCGAAACCCTGCGGCGCGCCGATCGCTTCCGGTCCGCCCTGATGAACTCGGTCAGTCACGACCTGCGCACGCCGCTTTCGACGGTGCTGGGCGCCTCCAGCACGTTGCTCGACTACGGCGACAAGATGAAGAAGGCCGTGCGCGACGACCTGTTGCTCAGCATCCGCGAGGAGGCCGAGCGTCTCAGCCGCTACGTCGCCAACCTGCTGGATATGACCCGACTGGAGGGTGGCGGACTGCGGCTGCGCCTGGACTGGATCGACGTGCGCGACGTGCTGAACGCGGCCGCTGAACGCGTGTCGCGCCGGCTAGGCGGCCGAGCGCTGTCGCGGGACTATCCGGATAGCCTGACCCTGGTTTGGGCGGACTCGAGCCTCTTGGAACAAGCCATTGTAAATATTTTAGAAAATGCCATCTTCTACAGCAGCCCCGACAGCCGGATCGAACTGGCGGCCTACGAGGATCGCGGCAATGTCGTAATCAGCGTCGAGGACGAGGGCAGGGGTGTCCCCCCCGCCGAGCTGGAGCTGATCTTCGACAAGTTTCGCCGCCTGGAAGAGCCCAGCGACCGCCACCAGGGGGCGGGTCTGGGTTTGGCC
This sequence comes from Caulobacter sp. 1776, assembly GCF_040545685.1. Lineage (NCBI taxonomy): Bacteria > Pseudomonadati > Pseudomonadota > Alphaproteobacteria > Caulobacterales > Caulobacteraceae > Caulobacter > Caulobacter sp. 1776. The sequence continues at coordinate 176,262 of NZ_JBEPMI010000007.1, read as the reverse complement.
ATCGCCAAGGGTTTCGTCGACGCCATGGGCGGTCGGATCGCCGCCGCCAGTCCGATCCACCAAGGACGCGGCACGCGGATGCTGATCAGCTTGCCCAAGACCGTCGCCACGCCGCACGATCTGCTATGAGCCGCCCATGAGCGCCGTTCGCCAACGCATCCTCGTCATCGACGACGAGCCGCAGATTCACCGGTTCCTGGGCCCGGCGCTGGACGCCGCCGGTTACGAGCCATTGCGCGCCGACGGCGGCCAGGAAGGCCTGCGGGCCATCGCGCTGTGGTCGCCGGACGCCGTGGTCCTTGATCTCGGCTTGCCGGACATGGACGGCAAGGCGGTGCTGGAGAAAGCCCGGGCGTTCTACGACGGGCCGATTCTCATCCTGTCGGCGCGCGATCGGGAGATCGAGAAGATCCAGGCGCTGGATCGCGGCGCCAACGACTATGTTGAAAAACCCTTTGGCGTCGGTGAGTTGCTGGCGCGGCTGCGGGTGGCGCTCCGACAGTCAACAGCGTCGCGACGCCCCGCTGGGCCGATGTCGCTGGGCGATGTCGTAGTCGATCTCGACCGACGGCTGGTGACCAAGGCAGGGCTCGCCGTCAAGCTGTCGCCCAAGGAATTCGAGCTCCTGGCCCGCTTCGTCCAGGCCACCGGCAAGGTGCTTACCCACAAGGAACTCCTGGTCAGCGTCTGGGGCGTCGCCCATGCCGAGGACACGCAGTACCTGCGAGTCTTCGTAGGCCAGCTCCGTCAAAAGCTGGAAGATGATCCGAGCAAACCCGCGCTCATCGTGACCGAGCCCGGCGTCGGATACCGGATGCGGGAATAGCCTGGGCTATAGCGAGCAAGACTTGGGCTTAAAACCCGCCGCCGAATATTTCCAAAACCGTGCATGCTCGCTGAGTATAGCGAACTATAAAAAGCGTGCTTGCGCACTCAATGCGTGACCCTTTGTTTCTGCTGACGACGGAACTGCCGAGGATGACGGTGTTGGTGCTAGGCGAACGCTCAAAAGCTTGGCCGCCGGGCCTGCGTCGACCGAGGCCACGCTTGCCCACGGCGCGAGGGTAGGGGCCTTTTTGCCTTCCAAGGTTGCTTTGTCCAAAAAGCAATCTTGGCTTGCGAAGGCGGCCGCCGATGATAAGGTTGCAATGTTCCAGCCTTAAACCGGAGGACGCAATGACGCTTGCTGCTAATCGGGTCATGGCGCGGGCCTATGCCCGCGAGCTGACCCTAGACGAAGTGGATGCCGTTTCGGGCGCCGAGCCCCCTACGCCGAAGGACGAAATGCCGATCATCATCATCGCGCCGAACGGTTGCTCGACGTTGACGATGTCGTCGGGCGGCACCGTCGTCGACGAAGGCGACGCTTGATTTTCTCCGGGCGGCCCGTCCGCCGGGCCGCCCGAACGATCAATGTGGCGTCATGAAATTCCTGATCGACACCATTCCATTCGACGAGCACGCGTCGGCGGTCGAATGGGCTTTGAAGCGTCGCGGGCACAGCACCCGAATGCTGCACCTGACCGACCATCCAGCAATCCTTCCGCTTAGCCTGCATTTGCAGAACGGCCGGACATCGTTCGGCTTCACCAACCTTGCTGGAGAAACCTTCTCGGAAGCCTTCGACGTCGCGCTGACGCGCCGTCGGCGTCCCAACAACCTCTCGTCTTCTCTGGCCCCTGCCGACGTGGAATTCGCCAAACGTCAGAGCCAGATCATCAGCGAGGGCCTCTATCCGTATGTCGACGTAAAGGGCATGTGGGTGAACCCGCCGGCGTCGAGGCGCAACACCAGCCTCAAGCCGCTTCAATTGGCGCTGGCGGCTCGTAGTGGCCTCCAGGTGCCCGATACGCTCATCAGCAACAGCTTCGAAGACGTCGTCAGCTTTTGCCGGCAACAAGGTGGCAAGGTCGCCTTCAAACCTCTCGAACCTGGAACATGGACGAACGGCGCCGGATCAAGCTGGTTCAGCTACACGGTAGTTCTCGACCAAGCCGAGCTTGAGCGTCAGCGGGCGTCGATTGAAGCCTCCGCGGGAATCTACCAGCACTATGTGGAGAAGGCCTTCGAACTTCGCGTGGTCGTGATGGGACGCAGTTGCTTCTCAGCTAGGCTCGACAGCCAGGACCACGCCGACACGATGGTGGATTGGCGCCATGCCCACCACAGTAACGCGGACCTCCGCGCCTCGCATCACGCTCTTGATCAAGCGATCCAGGACGCATGCTTTGAGTTCATGGACGCGATGGATCTCGTATTCGGCGTTTTCGACTTCGCGGTCGGCAAGGACGGCAAAACTTATTTCCTCGAAGTCAATCCGATGGGCCAGTTTCTATTTCTGGACACGATCTCGTCCCTGCCACTCCTACAGATCTTCGCGGACTTCCTGGAATCGAATGATCCTCGTTTCGCCTGGCAGGGCAGCGACGATCCGGTCCGGTTCGCCGATTTTTGGCGTTCAGCCGAGAAGACGCATCTCTACGAGCACGTCTACCCGCGCCACACGCCGGTCCCCTTGGGCTCGTTCCTTTACGTCGAGTGAGACCGCCCATGAACCTGATCGCCGGCTTTTTCGCCTCCGCGCTCCTGCTTCTCCCTATTAACGATGGAGGTGGGCAGATCGGCTCAATCGCTCGACCGGACGGGACGGGCCTGGTGCTCCAGCCCGGTCGGACCGCCGAGTCGGATGTCGTTGCACTGCTGGGCAAACCCTCGCACAGGATTCGAAATCCGGGCGGCGGGGTGACTGTCCGATGGACGAGCGTCGAGCCGAGTCTTGTGGAAACCTATCAGGTCTTCACGCTCGTCTTTTCTCGCCGGGGCAAGCTGGTCTCCGCAGAGCGATCGCAATTGAGCCGCTACTGACGTGCGATCGCATCGAAATCCTCCGAAGGTCCGTAAATGATCATTGCATCCTTGCTAGCTTCGGCAAGCCTCGCGGGATGCGCCCCACTGGCGGGAGCCTCGCGGACGGTTGGCCCGACGGTGCAGTTCGTGCTGGTTGGCGAAATCCACGGCACCAACGAAGCCCCGCAAATCCTGTCGGATCTTCTATGCGCAGCCAAGGTCACGCGCAGGCCGGTCGTCGTTGCGCTGGAACAGCCCGAAAGCGCTCAGGCCGATATCGATCGGTTTCTGGCCTCGGACGGCCGGGAGAAGGCCGCGTCCGTCTTCAAAACCTCCGCGATTTGGCGCCAACCGATACCCGACGGTCGTTCGAGCCAAGCCTATTTCGAGCTCTTCCAGCGTCTGCGGGTGGCGAAGGCGGGTGGCTATCGGATCTCCGTCGTGGCGTTTCAGCCCAGCCTTTCGGGAGCGATGCCGCCGCAGAGCGATTACAACCGCCTGATGGCCGAGCGCCTTCTCGCCGCATCCAAGGCGCGTCGCAACGCCCTGACGCTTGTCCTGGTCGGGAATGTCCATGCCAGCAAGGCGGCCATCAAGAGCGGCGACACGACGATCGTGCCGACCGGAGCCTGGCTTCCGGCGAACAAGACCTTGTCCCTGCTGGTCCGCAACGGTGGCGGGCTGGCCTGGAACTGCTGGGGGAAAGACAACTGTGGTCCTCACCCGACTGGCAACGAACCGCCCCGTCCAAGGGCCGTGCGCTATGAGCTGCCGATCCGCGAAGGCTACGACGGAGAAATCGACCTTGGCGCGCCAACCACGCCATCTCCGCCGGTCGCGCCGGCTCCAGACTAGGCTCGAGGCTCGACCGTCTGGCGCTTTTCAACGTCCACTGCAGTCGATCAGGGAAGGCGCCCGTCGTGCAGTCTGCGATCTGCTGGCGCGCGCCGTCCGCCCCGGTGGGGCGCTCCGGCGGAAAGGCTTCATGCAGCGATGAGCAGTCTATTTCGCCCTGAAAGCCTGGACGCGCCGATGCGGCGCATCGAGGGCGAGGTGCTGCTCTGGATGCCGGCGCCATGGAAGGCGCTCGTGCTGGCCAGCGCCGGGGCGCTCCTGGTTGGACTCGGCGCGGCCGCGGCCACCTCCTTCACACGCAAGGAAACCGTGTCGGGCTGGATCGTGCCCGACGGCGGGCTGATCAAGATGACCGCCCGGCAGGGCGGGGTCGTGCAGGCGGTTCTAGTCCAGGAAGGCCAATGGGTCGCCGCCAATGCGCCCCTGGCTCGCATTCGCCTGACCGAACAGGTCGATGGCGACGATGCTGGGGCCGAGATCGAGCACCAGGGCGATGCGCAGCTTCGCGCCGTCCAGGATCAGACCGCGGCGAATCTCGACCGCATCGACATAGAGACGCTCGGGCTCCAACAGCAGGCGCGCGATCTCACCCGCCAGCGCCAAGAGGCGGAGGTCGCCCTGGCGACGGTCGTCGCCCGCCAGGGCCTGGCGCAGGCCGATCTTGAGCGAACCTCCCGGCTGACGGCCAGCGGCTTTGTCTCGCCCGCCTATGTCGACGCCAAGAAAGCGGCCCTGCTGGCCGCGCAGCGGGACGTTTCAACCGCGCGCTCGACCATTCTCGCGCTCGACGACCGCCTGAACGACGCCCGCGCGAAACTCGCGGCCAAACCGCGCGAGAGGGACGCGGAGCAGACCAGTGGGTGGGCGCGCAGCGCCCAGCTGGGCGCCGAATTGACGAGAGCGCGAGCTGATCACGGCTATGAACTCAACAGCCCCTTGGCCGGGCGGGTCGGGGTCCTGCCCGTCGCCGCCGGCCAGCCGCTCGCGGCCGGCGCCACCGTGATGACGATCACCCCGGCGGGCGGGCGCCTCCAGGCTGAAGTGTTCGTACCATCGCGCGCGGCCGGTTTCATCCGCCCAGGCCAGGTCGTTTCGCTTCGCTACCAAGCCTTTCCCTACCAGAAGTTCGGCGTGGCCCACGGCCACATCGCGTCGGTGTCGCGTACGGTCCTGTCGCCGTCCGACGTCCAGATGCCCGGCGCCGCCTTCGCCGAACCGGTGTTCCGCGTCCGGGTCACGCTCGATCGGGAATTCGTGGACGCCTACGGCGACCATATCGCCCTTCAGCCTGGCATGCTCCTGGCCGCCGACATCGCCGTGGAGCGGCGCACCTTGATGGAATGGCTGCTGGATCCGCTCTACGCCGTAGGGCGGCGGACGTGAACGCCCTAGATCCTCGACAGCTTGTTCGACGCGAGCGGCTACCCCTGTTCCGATCGGCCGAGGCGGCCGAGTGCGGGTTGGCCTGCCTAGCCATGGTCGGCGCCTATCATGGTCACGACATCGATTTGAACGGAGTTCGCCAGAGGTTCGCCATTTCGAGCTCCGGAACGACCTTGAGGGGCTTGATTGACCTGTCGCGGCAGTTGGGCCTGGCCGCCCGTCCGCTTCGCATCGACTTGGAGGGCCTGCTGAATTTGCCGCTGCCGGCGATCCTGCACTGGAACCTCAATCATTTCGTCGTCCTAAAGGCGATCAACAAGGGAAGGCTGATCCTCCACGACCCTTCGAACGGCGTGGTCAGCATGACTCTGAAGAGCGCTTCGCCTCACTTCACCGGCGTCGTTCTAGAGATCACGCCGACCGACGATTTCGCGCCGCTCAGCGCGCGCCTGCCTGTGGGCCTTGGCAGCCTCTGGCGGCGCCTGCGCGGCGGCGCTTCGTCGGCGGCCTTCCTCCTGACCGTGTCCCTGGCCGTTCAGGCGACGTCGTTCCTGGCCCCGCTGCAACTGCAATTGATCGTCGACGAGGTCATCGTCCGCAACAACGCCGACCTGCTGGTCGTCATCGCCTCAGCTTTCTTCCTGCTGATGATCGCGCAGGTGGCCCTGAGCGCGGCGCGGGACTGGAGCCTGCAGATCCTCGGCGGCCAGCTGGTGATGCAGATGGTGGGGAACCTATTCCGCCATTTGGTACGGTTGCCGACGAGCTATTTCGAGAAGCGCCACATCGGCGACATCGTCTCGCGCTTGGGCGCGGTCCGGTTTGTCCAGGACACGCTGACACAAGGCGCGGTAACCGTCGCGATCGACGGCCTGATGGCGATCGCGGCAGGTTGCGTCCTGTTTCTCTACGCTCCCAAACTAGCCCTGGCCGTCTTCGCTGGCTTGGCGGCCATCGTGTTGCTCAATCTGGCGTTCTACCCGCGACTAAAGGCGCTGACCGAAAATGGGCTGGCGCTCTCAGCCCAGGAGCAATCCTACTTGATGGAGACCGTGCGTGGGATCACGACGGTCAAGCTGCTGGGCGGGGAAGCGCAACGCGAAGGCGCATGGCGCAACTTGTTCGTCAACACGCTTAACGCCAACATTCGTTTGCAGCGGCTGGCGATCTGGCAGAGCAGCCTACAAAACCTCGTCCTGGGGACGCAAATCGCCATTGTCGTCTACATCGCCACCCGCGACGTGTTGGCGGCCAACGGGTTCTCTATTGGCATGCTGACGGCCTTCCTCGCCTTCCGCCAGATGTTCATGGACCGTACCCTTTCCTTAGTCGCCAAGGCTCAGCAGTTCCAAGTCATGGGCGTCTATCTCGATCGCCTTGGAGATATCGTCACCCAGGAGCCTGAAACGGTCGTCAGCGAGCCCGTCTCCGGTCGAACGCCTGGAGAAATTTCTATTCGTGGGCTGGGCTTCCGTTACGGCGCCACTGACGCCTGGGTGTTCCAGCGCCTCGACCTTGATGTCCGCGACGGGGAATTTCTCGCCATCACCGGCGCTTCTGGTATCGGCAAGTCGACTCTATTGAAATTGATGCTCGGCCTGCAGGCGCCGGTTGAGGGGGACATCTTCATATCGGGCGTTCGCGCGAGCGCCCAGCGTTGGCGCGGTTGGCGCGAACGCACGGGCGTGGTGACACAGGACGACCGGCTCATGTCGGGCAGCTTGGCCGACAACATCGCATTCTTCGACCCCGACATGCGTATGGACAAAGTGGTCGAGGCCGCCAAGGCCGCGGAGATCCATGACGATATCGAACGCATGCCGATGAACTACCGGACCCTGGTGGGCGACATGGGTTCCAGCCTTTCTGGTGGCCAGCGCCAGCGTGTGCTTCTGGCGCGGGCGCTCTATCGCGACCCCGCGATCCTTATCCTCGACGAGGGCACGGCCAATCTCGATCCAGAGGTTGAAGAGGCCATCGCGGTTCGGATCGGCGCCATGCGGGCCACGCGGATCGTGGTGGCTCATCGGCCCGCGCTGATCGAGCGAGCCGATCGGGTTTTGAAGCTGGTCGACGGTGAGCTGCGGGTGATCCGTGATCGTCGATCCCCCGCCGAACTCGACGACCGAGATCCTTTCAATCTTGAGTTCAATAAGGCCGCAACATGACGTTGCGGCGCGTGAAACCCTTTAGGCGATTGTGTCGCGCGCGCGGCGTTGCCGCGGATGGTTCAATGGACTGCGGGCTATCCGGCCAACTCGGAACGCTCCGGCTTCGCCATTTAACTGAATGTCCGCAAACTAACACCGCGCCACGTTCGGCTTCTGGTGCCGTCGGCCGGCCGATCGGACCTTCGAACGGGCAGAGCAGGGGGGCGGAAGTCTCCTTCCCGCAGGGGAAGGTGGCTTGGACGGTCGGAGGGGCAGCGCGACCTAGGCCCGGACGGCCCCTTCAAGATCGCCGGCGGGCAAAGCGTGTTCACGCACGCAATTCGTGATCCTTTATTTCTACTGACGACCGAGCTGCCGAGGACGATGGTCCTGGAGCTGAGCGAGCGATCAGAGCTTGGCCGGCGGATCTGCGTCGGCGCTGGACGTACGCCGCTGCGGTCGGAGCGGTCGGCGGGTTTGTCTCCTGAGTTCTGGGACGCCTGGACGCAGCGGCGACCGATGCTTGGGCGCACCTCGCCAGTCGCAGCAATTGCGATCAGCCAATCGCACGGTTGAAGTCAGAAAATCGCGAAAAACCGGAACGACAGGGCAACTCGTAACGGCCCAGCTGCGACTCGCAGAATTAGGAGTCACTGACAACAGAGACGATCGTTGAACTACAGAAAATATCGTCTAAGATATATTATCGGAAGATTGTGCCGGCGATGAGCAATTTTTGGCTGAATTTGTCACGGGTCACATTTGATGACCCCGTTAGTCGTTGTCCTAAAAACCCTCAGAGTTGATGGCCTTCTAGCGTCAAAGTTTCTGTCGTGAGGACACCAGCTGGTCGCGCGATGGCGCGAGCCTCGCCAAACCGACGTGTAAAAATTCGGCGTGCGCACCGCTCAGATCGCCATGCAGAATTCCGCAATCAGGTGACGAATGCCTCGCCAAATCGTAGCCGTTGAAGCTCTGCTAGCAATTGAGGATTTAGGGCCGGCTTCGCGGTTGTCCTTGGCCCGTTCTGTCGAGGCAGGCCTTCCCGTGGCGGCGCTAGAACAATTCACGGCAAACATTGCGCCAAATCACACCCGCTTCAAATATCGCTTGGTTCCGAAGGCGACGCTGCGGAGGCGTATTCGGTCGAGGAGCAACAATCGCTTGCGCCCGGAGGCTTGGGTTGAGGCGGGTCAGGTTAGCAAAAGCGATTTATCCACCCCGCTTGTAGCCAAGTCTCAGGCGAAGGACTGAGCATTCCCTCCCCTAGGCGGCAACCGAAGCTGCGCCGTCAAGCGCTCGCTCCAGCTCCCTCCCCCATCTCTGCACTGACTGACGGCAGTTTCCACGGCAGTGCTGCGCCATGAGCGAACCTCGGCATTCCCCCAGGAATACGACATTCAACCCGTAGAGCTTGGGGAGTCGCCGCCAGTTCTCCCTGCCATGATTGGGAGGTCTCGGTCGCCTGCGGGATAATCGTCCTCCCTGGTTCGCGGCCGGAGGAAGCGCTCAGGATATCTCCGTCAGGAACCTTCGGGCTGTGCGCAGATCTCGCGTCTCGTATTCGCCTGCGAATCTTTCGCAGATTGAAGCCAAGTCACACAAGCTCTCCTGCTCCCACGCCGTGCCACGCGATAGCGATGCCAAGTCGCTCACGGCGCGAAGGGTCCAGGCGATCGAGCCGCTCGCCCGCGCTGTCTCCACCGCCGAGAAAAGCAAGTCCCGCGCCTGGCTCGTGCGGCCGTGCGCCTGCTCGATAGCGGCTTTCAGGCGAAGGAGTTCGGACTTCCCCCAAGGCTCGGCGTTCGTGTCGAACACATGCTGGATGATCTCGGCTGCATCGCCCGCCTGACCATTGGCGATCATCGCATCGGCGATCAGCGTGAAGCGTGCATCATGCCGGATTTGAACGACCCCCGCGCGCACGCCGTAGAATGCGCTGCGCAGGCGCGCCGGATCGGGCCTCTGCCCAAGGTAGGCGGCGATCACCGCGGAATAGGTGTCCGCGACCGGGACCCACGCCGCGATGCCGTGACGATAAATGGCGCTTTGAAGTGTCTCGATATGCGGCAGGACGGCTTCGTACTCGCCGGCCTGTATCAGGGTCCAGACGACGCCCTGCGCGAGGCAATGGACCAAGGTCAGGCCATGCTGCACCTGCCGCGCGTCCACCGCCGCCGTCTCCGCGACGCGGATGGCGTCACGCGAGTGGCCCGTCAGCCAGTTGAGCGCCGCTAGCTGGACCTGGACGTTCATCTTCTGGTGGATCTGGAAGCTCGGCACGGCCCGCTGGGCCTCCCCCTGCATTTCCCCGAAGAGGCGTTGAACACGCGCGTGAGCAGCGTCGAAATCACAGATGCGAATCTCGTACTGCGCGCGAAGCTGTTCTTCTTCCCAAAGCGCGGCGGGTTGGTTCGCGCGTGCGGCAACCGGTCGCATGGCCATGAGGGCGCCGGCCACATTGTCCACGCGGCCGCGCATCAGCTCGTAAGTCGCGAACGCGCCGAGGGCGCGACACTCGGCCTGAGGATCTCCGGTCGCGCGCGCCAGTTCGATCGCTCTCTGGAAAAGAGCACTGGCTTGGTTGGAGTCGGTGGCGAGATAGGTGCTGACCGAAGCCAGCGCGACCACCAGCCTAAGCTCAAGAGAAGGCTCACGATCGCCGAGGCGGCGGAGTTCCGAAAGGGCCAGTTCGCAGTTGGCGCGTATCTCGCCGCTGAGCGAGAGATCGTGGCACAACGGTAGTCCGGCGGCCACCAGTTCGACCCCCAGCAGCCGATCAGCCGACCGACGTAATGTCCAGTCGAGCGCCTTTCGCATATCGTAGATCAGGTGAGCGTAGGCCGCACGCCAAAGGCGCGGCGACATCGCGGGCTGGTCGGCCGCCGCCTGGCCCAGCATCTTGAGAACCCAGCGCGCGTGAGCGGAATACACGAAAGCCGCTTCGTCACGGCGCTCGAGCAAAGCCTCCGCGAATGCGCGCGTGCTGTCGAGCAAGCGAAAGACCAATCCCCCCTCACGGTGCTCCACGGCGACCATCGACTTTGACCGGAGGCCGGCGAGCGCGTCGATGATCTCGATCGGCGAAAGCGCGACGCTCCCGGCCAGTTCCAAGACCGCCTCGTGTCCGAACACGCCGGCGAAGACCGAGCAAGCCTGCAGCGCCGAAGCTTCGTGCGCCGTGAGGAGGGAGTAGCTCCATTTCATGGTGTCTAGCAGCGTGCGCTGGCGACGAGGTTCTCCGCCGTGACGTCGCCGCAGAACCAGCACGTTGTTCCTGAGCTCAGCCAACGCCGTACGCGCGCCGCGCGCCGCGACGCGCGCCGCGACAAGCTCGATCGCCAACGGCGAGCCGTCCACCTCGCGGCATATTTGGACCAGCGCTTGCGCGTCGGAGTCTTGCGGCGCATGGCCGCGCTCCTCATAGGCTCGCCGAACCAAAAGTCGCGGCGCGGGGTAGCGCATTGCGGATTCGATCTCGTCGAACTGATCATTGGACGGGAAGGCTAGAGCGTTAAGCCACAACACCCGCTCGGATCGAGCGCGCAGAATCTCGCGACTCGTCGTCAGGATCCTGAGATGCGCGGTTCGCGCCAGCAGAACCTCGCAGATGTGCGAGACGGCGCTGAGGACATGCTCGCAGGTGTCGAGCACAAGCAGCATCCTTTGCCGCGCCAAGATCGAGCACAAGCCTTGGAGGCTGGCGCCGCCCGAGCTGACGGCTAGGGCCGTAGCCAGAGCGTCGGCGACGAATTCCTCTCGAGTGACCCCTGAGAGATCGACGAACGCGACGGGTGCGCCGGACTGCGCCGCAAGGTCGTGTGCGACCCCGCTCACCAAGGTCGTCTTGCCGATCCCACCGGCGCCGACGACCGATACCAGGCGGCTCACCCGGAGTAGGGCTTTAACGCGATCGATCTCGACTTCGCGTCCGATGATGTCTTGGCGTTGCGGGAGCGGCGCGGCGGCGAGCGCGCTCCGGGGCGGAGGGCCCTCGTCGGGCGGACCTTCGGCGCTGAGCCAATAGCCCCGCCCCACAATTGTCTTGATGAACTCTCCCGCGGGCGCATGGCGACGTAGCGCGCGGCGGATATAGGCGACCGTGACCTTCAGATTGGCTTCTTGGACAAAGGTGTCCGGCCAGGCCGCCTGGATCAGCTCACGTTTGCGAACGAGCTGGCCTTGCCGCTCGGCGAGCGCCACAAGGACATCCATCCCGCGGCCGCCAATGCGAACTTCCTCCGTCCCGCACAACAGTTTGCGGTGACGCTTGTGGAGATGGAAGGGGCCGAAACCGACGATGTGGTCGTGTCCACTGGTCTTCGCCTCGAGGGTTGGATCGTGTCCCAAGTCGCAGGAGCCTTCTTTCGCGCACGACTTGGGCTCAAACTACCATGGTTGCATGGGCGTCACAGAGCGGAACGCGCTCCGCCTACACCGAATGACCGTTCTTTACCCACTTTAACCATGGCGCCGCGCCACCCCGAGCTAACCTTCCAACGTCGTTCTTGAGACGCGGCGCTCGCCGCCGACGGGACAAAGCCGACGGAGGAAGGTCATGTCGAAAGGCACGGTGCTGGTCGTTGGCTCGAACGCCACGCGGATCGAAATCCAGGGCGGCGGGACCGGGCCGACAGGCCAATATCTGAACGAACTTGTCGTGCCGGTGATGGCGTTGCTGGCGGCCGGCTACGATATCGACTTCGCGACCCCCAACGGGACCAAGCCGTTCATTGATCCGGCCTCCGATCAGGCCGTTCATTTCGACAATGACAAGGCTGCCCACGCGCGAGCGCAGGATTTCTTCGCTAACCATCGCGCCATGAACAGGGTGAAAACGCTGCGAGCCGTGCTCGACGGTGGCCTCGACCAGTACGTGGCTTTTTTCACCCCCGGCGGTCAGGCGCCAGTCGTCGATCTCATGCAAGATTCCGAGCTGGGCGAGATCTTGCGTCACTTCCACGCGCGCAAGAAGCCCACCGCCTATCTCTGCCATGGTCCGATGGCGTCGATCTCGGCAATGCGGCACGCCCGCGAATTCAGGGCCGCGCTGATCGCGGGTGACAAGCCCAAGGCGGTCGAGCTCGCATGGGGCTGGCCGTACGCCGGCTACCGAATGACGGTCTATTCCTCGAGCGAGGAGAAGCCGATCGAGGACAACATTCTGCACGGCAAACTCTACTTCCACATGCCGGAAGCGCTGACCGCGGCCGGCGCCATCGTGGAAGTCGGACCCGATTTCGCGCCGCACGTGGTCGAGGATCGCGAACTGATTACCGGTCAGAACCCACGCTCCGATCACCCGATCGGCGAGGCGCTAATCGCCGCGCTCGGACGCGTCTCGGTCGACGTGTGATCGTGGCGCGCGGACCGCGCCGGCCCGCAAGACGCCCCTAGGAAGGAAAGCTCTGATGAAACACTTGATCGCAGGTATGCTCATGGCCATCGCCACCGTTTCGTCGTCCGAGGCCCAGCCGAAGCCGCCGACCCAACCCGTCTCGATCGTACTCGTGCATGGCGCCTTCGTGGACGCCTCGGGCTGGAAGGCTGTCTACGACAGCCTGACCCATGACGGTTACGAGGTGCTGGTCGTCCAGAATCCAACGATCACGCTCGAGGGCGATGTCGCTGCGACCCGCAGGGTCATCGCCGCGGCGACGAAGCCGGTCGTGCTCGTCGGCCATTCCTACGGCGGTGCGGTGATCACCGAAGCCGGAACGGATCCGAAGGTCAGGAGCCTCGTCTATATCGCCGCCCTCGCCCCCGATGTCGGCGAGTCGGTTTTCGAGCTCGCCACGCGGCCCGCGCCGGAAGGCGGCCCGCCGCTGCTTCCGCCAAACGACGGTTTCATCATCGTCGATCCGGCGAAGTTCCCGAGCGCCTTCGCGCCCGACGCCGATCCCAGCCTCGCGCGCTTCATGGCCGCCGCGCAGATCCCGTGGGGACTCGGCGCCGTCCAGACCAAACTTACGGCCGCTGCTTGGAAGGACAAGCCGGTCAGTTGGATGCTGACGACCGAAGACCACATGGTGCCGCCGTCCATCCAACGCTTCATGGCCGCGCGAACCAAGGCGAACATCGTCGAGATCAAGAGCAGCCACGCGGTCATGCTTTCGCATCCCCGCGAAGTCGTCGCCTTCGTCGAGAAGGCGGCGGCAGGGGTCAAGTAGGCTCCGTCCACGCCGGACTGCCAGGTCGGAGAGCGCTCATCATGACAGGCCAGGTGAAGACCATCGCGGTGCTCACCGCCCGGCCCGGCAGGGTCGATGCGCTGCGGGACCTGCTTGGAGAGCTGATCGAACCCAGCCGCGCCGAACCGGGCAATCGACGCTACGACCTATGGGTCGACCCGACTCAGCCCGGCCGGTTCGTGCTCGACGAGCTCTATGCCGATCTCGCCGCGGTCGAGGCGCACCACGCCACGCCTCACTTCCAGGTCTATCTCGCACGAATTGCCGACTTGGCGGAGCGTTGCGTTTGGACGCTGAACGAGGTCGTCGTCGCCTGACGAGATGAGTGTGGAAGCGTGACGTGGTTAGCGCCAGAAGCCGTCGTGAAGGAGAATCCAGATGGTCGATGCTTCACACACCCCGCGGTCAATGACACGGCGCCAGGCGATGACCAGGGGCGCTGGCGCTCTGCTTCCGTTGGCGCTGCTCGCCGCGAGCGGTTCGGCCGCCGCCGAGCGTTCGACACGAAGCGCCAGCCTAACCCAGGTGCGGAATGCGACCCTGCGCATCGACTATGGCGGCGTCCGCTTTCTTGTGGACCCAGTGCTGGCCGACGAGGACGCCTACCCTGGCTTCGAAGGCACAGCCAACAGCCAACGACGGAACCCTCTGGTACCGCTGCCCGTACCGCTCGCCTCGATCATCAACGTCGACGCCGTTATCGTGACGCACCTGCATCCAGACCACTGGGACGAGGTCGCGAAGATCAAGCTGAACAAGGCGCTTCCGATCTTCGCTCAGAACGCCGACGACGCTGGCCAGCTCAGATCCGCTGGCTTCTCGGATGTGCGATTGCTGACCGAGAACACCGAGTTCAATGGCGTTCGCCTGAGTCGTACGGACGGGCGGCACGGGACCGACGCGACACTGAAGGCGCTGCCTCAGATCCTCGGCCCCGTCAGCGGCTTCGTCATGAACCACCCCACCCACAAGACTCTTTATGTCGCTGGCGACACTATCTGGTGCGTCGAGGTCGAGCGCGCGATCGCTCGCCATTCTCCGGACGTGATCGTGCTGAACGCCGGCATGGCGACGGTGATCGGACTTGATCCGATCATCATGGGTCCCTCCGACGTCCTCGCCGTGCACCGCGCCGCGCCGAAAGCCATGCTGATCGCCAGCCACATGGAAGCGTTCAATCACTGCATCCTCAGCCGGGCCGATCTTCGCACCTTCTCGAAGCGGGATGGATACGAACAGCGCCTGCTCATCCCCGCTGATGGTGAAACGCTGGCGATCTGACAAAGCCGCCGCGATCATTCGCGCCTGTTGAATGCGTTTTGCACGCCGCAGGGGATCTTCTCCACCCTCCCCGGGTCGATCCGAAGGTATTGTCGCGCCAATAGCGGAAGTTAGCGCCCCGCCAGTTTCCAGACGTTCAAACGGGCTTCCAGCGGCAGCGCAATTCGGGGTCTGAGCCATTGGCCTGGCTCGGCCGCCCTTTATTGATTGCGCCGACGATTCCGGGCCTCGAGGAGATACAGCGTGCTCCCGGCCGACTGGAACCAGAGCGCTTACAATAAAGCAGCTCGCCGCCCCGCCTTCGCCGGGGGGCGTCGCCCCCAAGAGCTATACGACGTGAAGCGTGATTCAGGCGGCGCAGGCAGGACCCTTGCCCGCGTGCGTGACCATGGCTTCGGCGCGGGGCCTGCCGCCCGAGGCTGATACGCTCCATCTGACCACCGGGGGACAGCGCGTCCTACGGGTAGCCGCCAACCTCCTGCTCATCGTCGATCACCTGGCCCCTTCCGGCCTTCACCTCGCGAACGATCCGGCGATCGACCGCGTCGCGATCCCACGGCCGCGCGCCAGCGTTGGCCAGGACATGGGCCGCGACCTGGCTGGACGGCAACAGCTTCAGCCCCTCCGGCCAGAACGGCGGCTTGGCCAGGAGCTTGATCTTGGGGAACGGGTCGGTGTTGAGAATCCTCGCCGGCGGCATCTCGGTCCCGTCGGCATACCGGGTCATATTGTCGAAAGCGTAGAGTTCCAGGTCCCCCTGCCCCTCGACGATCAGGAACGGCAGGTCCGGCTTGGTCGAGGCTCCGCCCTTCACCACATTGCCAGCGATGACCAACTGACCGACGCGCCACTGGTGGCCAACCCACTCGCTGGCGTTCAGGGCGTAGTGCATGCAACGCGTGCCGGGATCGTAGATCAGGTTGTTGACGCTCACCGCCTCGACACCGCCTTTGAATAGCTGATTGCGCTCGCGGTTGTGGGCGTAGAGATTTCGGGCAATCAGCACCTCGTAGGCGTTGTCGTGGATCAGGCTGCCCTTGGAGTGCTCGCCCTTAATATGGCTGGCATTCGACAGCCCTTCCGCGACGATGTTGTTGCTGAAAGTGATCTGGTGCGAGGTCCCGTCGCGCCAGCCGGCCGGATCCTCGCCTCCCGTGAAGCGCGGGCCCGAGGCCGACAGGTTCTCGTCGGTGGCCCAGCTGGTCGAGCAGTGATCAACGATGACGTCGCGGGCCTTCCAACAGGTGATGCCGTCCACCTCCCAGCCGCTCTTGCTGGGCTCGCCGTCGCGGCCCGCGCGAACGCGGATATGGCGGACAATGACGTCGTGGCTCTCGATGGCCAGACTGCCCTTGATCAGGGTGATCCCCGGCGAGGGCGCGGTCTCGCCGGCGATGGTGAGGAAGGGTTCGGTGACCTTGAGGCTGTGGCGCACCAGGTCGATCACACCGCCCACGTCGAAGACGATCGTACGCGGCCCCTTGGCGGCAACCGCTTCGCGCAACGAGCCCGGACCGCCACCGGCCAGTGTCTTGACCCGGATGACCCTGCCGCCATCGCCACCGGGCGTTTTGCCCGCCCAGCCCAGGCGTTCGAACGGCGCCTTGCGCGGCGCGGCCATGACGAGACCGGGCGCCGCGCTCAGGGCGGCGGCCAGCAAGGTGTCGCGACGGGTGATCATGATTGCCCTCCCACCTGTTCTTGGTCTCAGACGCCGGTTGCCAGCCAGCCGATGGCGTTAGCCAGCCAGCGCTGCTGCAGCGGCTTCACCATGTCTGGGAGGCGATGGACCAGCACGCGCGCCTTGTCTTTTCTGACCGTGAAGCTGGCCGCGCCGTTCTTGCGGTCGTGGTCGCGGCTGTAGGCGGCGATGACCTCGATGCCCTCGCCCTCGATGACAAGGCCGTTCGAGGGCTGGCCCTCGACCTGATGCAGCACGCTCATGCCCATGTCGGTCGGCAAGCCGGCGAAGGTCGAATGCGCTCGGACATAGTTCCAGTTGCCCATCCACGGCGCTCGCAAGCCGCCGACTTGGCCGGCATAGTTGAAGAGACCCAGGCCCTGAAGCTGCCTGGCGACGCCGTCGGCCAGTCCATCCTCCTGAACCATGGCCAGCAGGGGCGTCCCCGCCTCGACGGCGGCCAGCACCTCCGGCGGCAGCTCGCCCAGGACCACGACGGGCTTCTCGCCCTTCTTGGGCTGAGCCTCCAGGCCAGTCTGCTCGCCCACCTGCCGGCGGACGATCTCGTCGGTCTTCAGGCCCGAGGCGACGATGCCCGCGTAGCGAACACCCGGCCTAAAGTCTTCGACCACTACGTTGGGCAAGGCCGCGAGCTGCTCGCGCAGGCTCTTGGCGACGCCCGAGACGCCGATCTTCAACGGCTTGACGGGCTTGGGCGCGGGGGCCGTTACCCAGATCTCCCGATCGGAGACGACATCGTCAAACGCCACGCGCAGGATGTTCAGCCCCGGACGGGCCAAGGCGGGCGTACGGAAACTCTCGGCCAGCAGATAGCTCAGCTGGTCCGGCGTCTGGGCCGGCGCGGACCAGCGCCCCAGCTCCTGGACTTGGCCGCCCTCGCCCACCAAGCTCAGCACGGCCTCCCCGGTCGCGGCTTGGCCGGTGTCATTGAAGAGCCAGATGTCCAGCTCAGCGGTCTCGCCGGCCGCATAGGCCAGAGCCCGAGGCTTGGCGATCGCCATCATCGGCCGCAGGGCCTGGCTCATAAACGTCGGATCGGCTTTGAAGCCGCGTAGCACGTCGACGATGCCCGAGTGGTTCTCGATCGAGGTGCTCTCCCAGCCCGAGATCGCCGCCACGTCGACGGTCTCGCCGAGGCGGATGTTTTCCAGGTAGTTGCGCCAGGACTCGTAGACCTTGCGGCCCATCGACAAGAACAGCGCCTCGCTGGTGGGGAAGGCCTGCTTGAAGCCCCAGCGCTCGATGTAGCTGTTGGTCGCCGCGACGATGTCCTTGTGGTCCCGCAGATCGTAACTCTTGCCGCCGTTGGCCAGGATCTCGACGACCATCGCCTCGTGATTGTCGGCCGTGGCGCAGCCCTGCATCTCGCCAAACTCGACGATGAAGGGCTTGCCCTTCTGCATGTGGATGTAGTCGTTCTTGGACCGGTAGAACTTGTCGTACCATTGGTCGCCGGCGCCCTGGTGCTCGACCCACCAGCCGCCCCATTCCTCGACGTCCGAGCGGTAGTAGTGATCGTTGTACGGCAGGTACATGGCCTGAGCCGCGCCGCGCTTGACGAAGCCGTCGTTCAGCACGACCGCCCGGCTGGGATCGAGGTCGTGCATGGCCTTCAGCACCGCCTGCACGTCGGGATTGGCCAGGTTCGCGCCGATCTCGTTCTGCAAGGTGTACTGCACAAGCGACGGCCGCGAACGGAACGCGCGGACCATGGCCTTGCACTTCTCGACCAGGAAGGCGCGGCTGAATTCGTCGGCCTCGGACAACGCCTCGCCAGGCTTGAGGTCGCGGCCGATAGCGTGCCGCCCCCCGCCAGGCTCCATGACCCGCAGGAGGCCCATCTCGTCCATCGCGTCGAATACCTCGGGCTTGCCGACGTTGCGGTGGAAGTGCAGCGCATTGAGCCCCAGCCTATGGGCCGACGCCACCTCTCGCCGGGCCAGTTCAGGCGTCGGCCACAGGCCGTTGAAACCCCAATAGCCCCACGAGATCGCCGAGTAGAGCCGCACGCGACGGCCGTTGAGGCGCAGCATCGCATCGGTCCCGACGCCCTCGACGCCGAACCACCGGAAGCCGAACCGAACCTCGCGCGTGTCGACGACGCCCTTCGCCTCGGTCCAGCGGAAACGTAGGCGATACAGGATGGGGGTCTTCAAATCCCAGATCTGGGCGTCCGGCGCGGCGACCGTGAAGCGCACCCTCAGGCGCCTGTCACCGAACACCTCGACGGCCTCGATCACCGAGGAGGCGGCGACGGGCGCGCCAGCGTCGTCGATAAGTTCGACGGCGGCCTTGGCCTTTAACCGTTCGCGGCCGACCTTCGGCGGCGGCTCGTCGAGCACGACCTCCATGAAGCCGGTGACCTGGCGCGGGTTGGGCGTGTTAAGGACCCAGGCGTCGTCGATCCGCGCCGCGCGCGGGTGGGCGCTGAGGGTGATCCCGCGATCCAGACCGCCAAAGCCGTGCGAGGCGAAGAACTTCAACTTACCCCACGTCATGGTCGTGGAGTCGCGCCAGTCGAAGCGCCCGCCTGGATTGGTGATGCGGATCGACAGGTGGTTACCATCGCCGGGCTTCATCGCCTCGCTGAGATCGCAGTGGATCGGCAGTTCCGACATGATCGAGTAGCCCACCAGCCGCTCGTTCAGGAAGACCTCGGCCCGCATCCGAGCGCCGCGGATGTTCAGCATCACCCGCTGGCCCCTGGCCGAGGCCGGGATATCGATCGTCCGGCTCCACCACGACACGCCCTTGTAGGCGCCGTAGCGCGGCACGTCGTCGTCCTCGGCGTAGCGGTATTCGTCCGGACCGTAGGGCCGCGTGCCGAACGTGCCCCAGAAGTGCTGCTCGACCGTCGTTGGCAGGGTGACCTTGATCGCCTCGCCTGAACCCAGCGCGCCCCATCCGCCAGTCGGCGGGTTTACCGGCAGCTTGGCCAGCTCAAACGTCCCCGGCAGATGAATAAGGTCGTCCTTCCAGGGCGCGTCTTGGTCGATCCACAGCGACCAGCCCTCGTCAGGGATGGCCAATGAAGACTCGGCGGCCAGGCTCGTGGTTGGCGCGAGACCCGTGACGGCAGCGACGCCCAGGCTGGCGGTCAGGAAACCGCGACGATCAAGATGCATCGGATACTCCGCCTTAAGGGGTCCAGCCGTCGGAACCGGCCAGGAAGGTCTTGCGGTCCCAGGCCTTGGCCTGGTCGGCGGTCAGTTGATGGCTGCGCGGTTCGCGGGTCTGGGGGCTCGCTCCCGGACCGGTCGAGGCGTACTCGGCGAAGGTGGCGGTGTTCAGGGTCTCGGTCTTGCCGGGCGTCCACTCCCGCCAGCCGGCCGGCTGTAGCGGAGCCTCGATGCGCGAGCGCATGAAGATCACCGTGGCCAGGGGCCGCCAAGCCCGTCCGAACCAAATCTCCTTGGCGTCCCTGTCCGCGGTGATCAGGCTGCGGTCGAAGACATAGGCGCTGTCCTGGTCGGGCCGCACCTTGCTCTGGGCGGTGATCATCACCGTCTCGTGGGCGATGCCGTGGATGTGGCAGCGATCGAAGAACGCCTTGGCGTCGCCGAAGATGAAATCGACATGGCCCTCGATGTAGCAGTCCTTGAAGTACTGCCGGCTGGGCTTGTCCTTCTTCGAGGCGGCGTAGAGCGTGTCCTGGGCCCCCAGCAGACGCACCCTCTCCAGCACGGCGCGATCGGCGGTGATGGCCAGGGCCACGGCCTGCGAAGGCTCGGGATCCTTCAGGTGATAGTCATTCTGGA
Organism: Caulobacter sp. 1776; assembly: GCF_040545685.1. Taxonomy (NCBI): domain Bacteria; kingdom Pseudomonadati; phylum Pseudomonadota; class Alphaproteobacteria; order Caulobacterales; family Caulobacteraceae; genus Caulobacter; species Caulobacter sp. 1776. Next base: position 156,095 of record NZ_JBEPMI010000007.1, on the reverse strand, counting down.
TGGTCAGGTTCTTGGCGCGGAAGCCGTCGCCCGAGACGTTCATCGAAAACGACTTGAAGGTTCCGCCAGCCGTGCGGGCGCCGTCGCCCCAGACGATGACCACGTCCTTGGGCGTGCGGCCCTTGCCAATCAGGCGCACGTTCGGCTTGGCGATCGTCACCTTCTCCCGATACTCGCCCGGCGCCAGCTCGATCGCGCCGCCGTCGGCCGGCAGGGCCTCCAGGGCGGCGGTCAGGGTCTTGTAGACCGCCTTGGGACCGACGCGCAGGGTCTGGGCCGCCGCGACCTGAGTCAGCGTCGTGGCCAGCAGAAGGCCCAGGAACAGACGCTTGCCGATCATGCGCGCACCAGGGCGCCGCCGCGGACGACGAGGGCGGAACCGGCATGGACGAGGGTGTGCTCGCCATCTGCCTTGGTGCTCAGCACCGCCTCCGGGAGCTTGAACCCGGCGGCAAGAGCCGACGTTCCAGCCAGGGCGGTCGTGGCGCCGAGGGCGCCGAGCGTGGAGCGACGGGTCAGGATCATGGGCGAAGGACTTCGGGAAGGTTACTGGATCAGGTAGCGGCGCAGCGCCGGAACGGTTTTCGACAGCTCTTCGGTGACGATCGCCGAGAAGTAGTCCGCGCCCACGACACCCAGGTGCGTGTAGTCGAACGACAGCTTGGCCTGTCCCATGGGTTCGACGGCGGCGTTGTTCTGGGCGCCCGGCATCGGCGCGGCTGGCGCGGCGGGAACACCCGTGCTGGCGGCGATGGTCGTGCCGGTCTTGGTGGCGGCCTCCACAACCTCGGCCGACGGCGGGCGCTGGGCGAATTTCATGGCCTCGACCGGTCCCATGGCCTGGACAGCGGCCCGGCTGCGGGCGTGCAGGTCGACCAGCGGCGTGTTGGTCTCGGCGGCGACCTTGCGAACCGCGTCGGCCCAGGGACCCAGGTCATCCTGCAGCTTGCCGTCAACGAACTGGCGACGCGTCAGGGGCGTGACCAGGATCGGCTTTCCGCCGGCGGCCCGCACCTCGTCGACATAGCGCTTCATGTTGGCCGGAAACTCGGTAGCCAGATCCGTCGAGCGGCCCGGCTTGCCCGGCTGGTCGTTGTGGCCAAACTGGATCAGCACATAGGTGTCGGTGAAGCCGCCAGACCTGATCTCGTCCATGGCCAGAGCCCATGAGCCCTCGGCCCGGTAGTTGCCGCTGGAGCGCCCGCCGCGCGCCAGGTTGATGCAGGCGGCGAACGAGGTCACGCGCCAGCCGCAGAAATTGGGGCCCCAGCCCCCTTGCACGGCCGTGGTGGAGTCGCCGATCAGCACGATCTTGATGGCTCTGAACTTGGGCGGCGCGACGTCCGCCGCCTGCGCGTGGGCCGCCAGCGGCGTCAGCGCCAGGGTGGCCGCGAGGATCATGGCCTTCAAACGCATGGGCTACTCCGAAGAAGGACGGGCGGCGCGGCGAAGGACCAGCGCCGCCCAGTTTGCGCCTCGGGGGGAGACGATCTGGCCCGCCTAGAACGGCGGTTTGTTCGAAGGGTGGATGGCTGCGGCGTCGGCGGCGACTGCCTTGGCGGACGCGCTTTCGGTGGCGCGACTCGACGGCCTGGACATCATGACCTCCCCTTTTTCTCGCGGTGGTTGAGACCGTCTTTCACCGGATTACTGTCACCGGTGTCATTTTCTATGATAAGCACGCCCAGGGGGCTGACAAAAGCGGAAAATGTCCGATAAACTTTTGTAATTATTGGATTTATTAACCGTGGAGGAGTGTGGTCATAACAACGAATTCCGCCCGCCGATCCGCACCAAAAAATCCCGGATCGCTCGAAAATATCGGCGCGCCATTGATCGACGAAGCGTTCGACCGCATCGTCACGCCCAACAAGAATGCCGAAAACAATCGGGGAGTGCCGGTGTCCCAGGCGGAGCGACCCAAGCTTCGAATCGTCCGGGAGGAGGTTTGGCGTGATCACCCGGCCTACCCCGCCGTTTACGCCAAGGATTGGCGAGATCTCTGCGCCTTTCTGCGCGCCCGGTTCGGCCCGGGCCCGCCCGACTGCGAGGACGTCGCCCAGCAAGCCTTCTTCAAGCTGGGCGAGCAGACCGCCGACCGCCAACTGCAGAGCCCTCGCGCCTTCGTCTTCCGGATCGCCATCAACCTGATGCATGACGCTCGCCGCCAGTTGCGGCGCGCCAACGCGGCCTTGGACGACACCGCCGTCCTGCCCGTCGACCAGGATCCCGATCTGGAGCGCGCCCTGATCGCCAAGCAGCAGGTGCGCCTGCTGCAAAAGGTGCTGGCCGGCCTGCCCGAGCGGCATCGCCTCTACCTGACCGCCAACCGCATGGACGGCCTTAGCTTCGCCGAAATCGCTCGCAGACAGGGCGTTTCGGAATCCCTGGTCCGCAAGACCGTGGACGAAGCCGCCGCCGTCTGCCAGCGCGCCATCGCGCGCGGAACCATCGACTATCGAGGCCTGTCGCGTGAACGCACCCGTCGATCCTGACACCCCGATCGCCGTCCAGGCCCGCGCGTGGGCCCTGGCGGTGATGGGCGAGGACTTTCCGCCTGGGCGCTCGGCCGAATTTGGAGCCTGGCTAAAGGCCGACCCGCGCCACGCCCTGGCCTATGAGCAGGCCGAGGGCACGCTGATGCTGCTGGACGAGGCCCTCGCCTCTACCCTGTCCGCCCGCCCTACCCGCTCCCCGGCGCGTTGGATCTGGCCCGGCGCGGCCGCCGCAGCGGGCCTAGTCGCCGCCGCCGTGCTGGCGACGCCGCCGGCCGCCATCCAGTCCGCCGCCGGCCAGACGCGCGAGGTCGCCCTCGCCGACGGCAGCCACGTGACCTTGGCGCCGGCCTCCAGCCTGCGTCCGACTTGGCGCTTGGCCCGCCGCGCCTATGTGCTGCAGCGCGGGGAAGCCTTCTTCGCCGTCCGCCACGATCCGGGCCATCCGTTCACCGTCGCCGCCGGTGACGCCAAGGTGCGGGTGTTGGGCACGCGGTTCGACGTGCACAGGACGGCGGGTGATCGCGTGCGCGTCGAGGTCGAGCAGGGCCTGGTCGAAGTGGCGCGGGGCGCATCGGTCGCCCGCGTCGGGGCCGGCCAAGGCGCCCTGGTCGACGCCTCGGGCGTCCGCGCCGCGAACCTGATCGCAAGCGACGCCGCCGGCGCTTGGCGTCGAGGCCGGCTGGCCTATGCCGCCGCGCCCTTGGAGGACGTGGTGGCCGACCTCAATCGTTATGGCCTGAGCGTTCGGGTCACGACGGGCGCCGCCAGCCTCAAGGTGACGGCGGGCCTGCGCCCCGACCAGGCCGAAGCCTTCGTAGCCGGACTGCCACGCGTGCTGCCGGTCACGGTGTTCCGGGAAGCCGACGGCGGCCTTCTGATCCACGCGCGATGAGGCGCGCGCTGGTTTCGGCCACGGCGCTGGCCATGGCGTCGGCGGTCGCCCCCGCCCTGGCCGCGACGCCACGCCCGTCGGTCTTCACCTTCGACCAGCCCGCCCAGTCGCTCTCCACCGCGCTGCTGGCCCTGTCCGAGCAAACCGGGGCGCCGATCCTGGCCCCCGCGGCCCTGGTGGCGGGCCGCCAGGCGCCGGCGGTGCGCGGAACCATGTCGCTGGAGGCGGCTCTGAACACCCTGCTGGGCGGCGCGCGGTTGTCGTTCGTGATCGGCGCCGAGGGCGTGGTCACCATCGCGCCGACGCTCTCGGGGGCCCGGCCCACGGCCCGCGCGCAACCGCCACCCGCCGCGCCGCATCGCAACGAGGAGCCGCCGGCCGAGGTGGACTCCGTGCGCGTGACGCCGTCGCCCGCCGCCCACCAGCCCGCGATGCTCAAGCGCCGCACGCCCTCCCCCATCGATATCCTGACCCAGGACGAGATCGCCCGGTCGGGGGCGATCAGCCTGGGTGACGCCCTGCGCGAGCTGCCCGGCGCGGCGGCGGTCAACGACGGCGGGGAGACGCGTCAGATCGCCTTGCGCGGCGCGGCCAGCCGCTTCACCCGCGTTCGCATCAATGGCATGGAGACCCTGGCGACCTTCGGCGGCGCCAACGCCGGCGGCGGCACCAATCGCGGCCGAGCCTTCGACTACAATGTCTTCGCCGCCGACCTCTTCCGCCAGATCCGCCTGCAGAAGACCGCCACGGCGGACATCGACGAAGGCTCGCTGGGCGCGACGATCGACATCTCGACCCGATCGCCGTTTGATCTGCGCGACAAGAGCGTCCTGTTGTACGGCGAGCAGACCTGGAACAGCCGCGCCGAGCGCCTGGCGCCGCGCGGCTCGATCGTTCTGTCGCGCCGCCTGGCCGATGATCGGCTAGGGATTCTGGTCTCAGCCGCATACTCTCGGCGCTACGCCGTCGACACGGGCAGCACCGCCGGAGGCTGGCAGACGGGCGAGGCGCTCTATCCCGGCTTTGGCGCGGTCACGGGCGGCGCCAGTCTAGCCGACGTCAACGCCGCCCTGCATGCCCGGATCCCGCGCCTGGAGCTGATGACCGCTGACCAGTCGCGCCTGGGCCTGACCGCCGCGCTGGAATGGCGGCCGACGGAGGGAACGCGTGTCGCGCTGGATCTGCTTTACGCGACCCTGAGGTCCAAGCGGCGCGAATATCTGTTGGAGAGCTTCACCTTCCGGAGTGCCGGCGCGTGCGGCCCGGCGGCGCCGCCGGCCTGCGGGCTGAACGGAGTCACCGCGATCGATCCGCAGTTCCGCCGTGGCGACGGTCCGGCCGTGCTGATCGCCGGAACCTTCGACGGCGTCGACGTCAAGTCCGAGGCTCGCTACGACGAACTCGACACCATCTTTCGCCAGGCGACGCTGTCGGCCACGCGCCAGCTTCCGGGCGGGGTCGACGCCACCGCCCTGCTCGGCTTTTCGCGCTCGGACTTCAGCAACCCGGTCCAGAGCACCCTGCACCTGGATCAGTACGGCGTGAACGGCTTCGCCTACGACTTCCGTGATCGCGCCCATCCGTTCGTCGGCTATGGCGATGCGGTGCTGGACAAGGCCTCGGCCTGGAGCCTGGCCGAATTTCGCAACGATCCGAACTGGGTGGACAACAGCTACAAGACCGCCGGACTGGACCTGAAGGGCGGGTCGGCCGCCTTCGAATGGCGCGCCGGCGTTCTGCACAAGGACTATCGTACCGAGGCCGTCGCCCTGTCGCGGTCCGACGGCACGATCGCCAACCTGAATGGCCTGCTGCCCGCCGCTCTGACCGCTGTCCCGGTCGCCGACTATGTCCGGATGGTCGGTGGCGACGTGTCGTATGGCGCCGTCGACCCGCCCGCCGGCTGGTTGGCGCCGGACATCCTGCAAGGCTTGCCTCCGCTACGACAAGCCTGCGCCCAGGCCGCCTGCGGCGCGTTCCGCCTGGGCCCCGAGCCCGTCGCCTCCACCAACTACGCCATCCGCGAGCAGGACGACGCGGCCTATCTGCTGCTGTCGCGCCCTCGCCGCGCCGGACGGACTCTGTGGGGCGACCTGGGTCTGCGCTTGTCGCGGACGGGTCAGGACGCCACGGGGTCACAGGTCCAGGCCGACGGAACACTGAAGCCGGTCCAGTCGCGCCGGAGCTATGGCGACGTGCTGCCGTCGGCCAACCTTGTCTGGGAGCCGTCCGACGACCTGACGGTCCGCTTCGGCGCGGCGCGCGTGATGGTCCGTCCGGATCTGCGCAGCCTAAGGCCCGGCTACACCGTCTCGACCACCAGCCTGAAGTCGGTTTCGTCGGGCGATCCCGACCTCACGCCCACCCGCGCCACCAATCTGGACCTGGTCGTCGAGTGGTTGGCGCCCAACGGCGGCGCGATCACGGTTGGGGCCTATCACAAGTCGATCAGTTCGGTGGTCCAGCAGACCATCACCCAGCCGGCCAAGTTCTCGGCCAATCCCTACGGCCTTCCTGACAGCGTCGCGGTTCTGGCGTGCGGCGGCGCGCTGGGATGTGACCCGGGCCTGCCGATCTGGCAGTTCTTGCGCCCAGCCAATAGCGGCAAGGGGCGCTTGGACGGTGTCGAAGTGTCGGCGGCCATCCCCTTGGGCGTCGCGCGGAGCAGGCTGGCGTCCTGGCGACTGCAAGGATCGCTGGCCTATGCGCGCTCCAAGGTTCGTTATCGAATGCCGTCTGGCGCATTCGAGCCCATCGAGGATGCGCTAGGCGGACCGCGCGTTGTCGGGAACCTCGCCGTCATCCATGACGGTCGGCGTTGGGATGCTCGCGCCAGCATCAACCACCGAGGCCGATACCTTTCAGCGATACCGGCTCTCACCGGCGGAGACGCTGACGGCTTCGCCGCGCTAACCACTTTGGACGCCTCGCTCCGATACAAGCTCTCCCCGCAACTCACCCTGGCGGTCGACCTCAACAACCTGACCGACGCCCCCGTGCGCCAATTCATCGATCGCAGCGAGATTCCGAACTATCAGCATCGCATCGGGCGGGACGCCCGGATCGGGCTACGCTTCCGATACAAATAGGCTGCTGGAAAGGCGAAGATCCAGGCTACGCCGAACCTGTGTTCGCCCACAGGGCCGCTAAGGCGGCTTCTAGACCTCCCACGTCAGCGGCTCCCCCAGCCTGATCGCCGACGCGCCTGTCGACCCAAGACGCCCCTCTGGAAGACGTCTTGGGCCAAAAGCGTCATGCCTAGAACTTGTAGCGCACCCCGACCCTGTAGTTCGGGCCGCTGGCGCCGTACGACTGGATCACGGGATCGGTGTAGCTGTAGCGGGTAGCGTTCTCGTCCGTGATGTTCAGCGCCTCGAAGGTGATGCTGACCTGCTTCATCGGCGAGTAGCGCACCGACATGTCGACGTTGGTTGTCGAGGCCGAGGCTCCGAACTCGTTGATCAGCGGGCTGTCGCACGCCGAGCCATTGGCCTGGAGGCCAGGATCGCAGTTGCCCGAGGTCAGCGGATAGGTGGTCTTGTAGGCGTCACGCTTGGCCATCGAGACGCGGGCGTTGAACTTCTCGGTCTCGTAATAGACCGTCAGGTTCAGGCCCTTGGGCGAAGCGCCCAGCCACGGACCGGTTCCGTAGGTCGGCTGCTTGGTGACGGCGCCCGCACCCGCGACGACCGTACCCGGGTCGAGGATGTAGGTCAGCTTGGTGTCCAGCTTGGTCATGTTGAATTGGACGCCCAGGTTCTTGAAGTACCAGGGCAGGAACGTCAGGTTCTGCTGGAAGTTGAACTCCCAGCCCTGCAGGTAGCCGCCGGGCGCGTCGCGGACCTGGCGGGCCAGGACCGGGTTGTTGGCGTCGATATAGGCGCGACGGAAGACGTCACCGCCGGTCTCGCCTGGGAACTGCAGCTTCAGGGCCGCGATGGCGTCGGCGTCCAGGAAGGTCGACAGCGGCGCCTCGTAGAAGACCGTCTGTGGGAAGCTGTCGATGTCCTTGCGGAAGTAGGCCAGGCTGATCAGCCCGCCCTTGTTGAAATACCACTCGGCCGCGACGTCGTAGGCCTTGCCTCGGAACGGCGACAGCTTGGTGTTGCCGACCGTGATCGTACCGCCGATCGACGAGCCGTCGCCCGGGATGCTGATACCGGTGACGGCTGGCGACAGGTTCCCCAGCAGCGGACGGGCCATCACCTTGGCCGCGGCGAAGCGGATGTAGAGGTTGTCGTAGGCCTCCCAGGTCAGGTTCCCGGACGGCAGGGTGTCCTTGTAGCTGTTCTCGCCGGTGATGCGACGCCCGGCGGTCGTCTCACCATAGGCCAGGACATCCGTCTGCGCCTCGCGCACGCCGACGTTGCCGAACAAGCGACGGCCGCCCCAGACTTCGTAGTCGAAGTTGAATTGCGCGTAATACGACAGGTTCTTCTCGGTCACGCCGAAGGTGGCGGTGCGGTTGCGCTTCCGGGTGATAGTGAAGTCGCCGTATTTGTTGATGCAGTTGCAGTCGAAGCCAAAGACGCTGCTGAACGCCTCGAGGTTGGGCGCGAAAAAGCTGGTCGTCGTGCCTGCCGGCACCTCAAGGCCGTCGCCGAACTCGATCTGCTTGCCCAGCGAGGCGACGGTGACCTTGGCCTCCTTCTCGGTCGGGTTCAGCAGATCGCTGTTGCGCTCGTACTGGTCGGTCGAGAACTCGAACTCACGTTTGGTGACGCCCGTCTTGATGGTCCAGTTATCGTCCAGCTTGTAGGTGAGGTCGATCTTGCCGCCCTTGTAGTCGTTGATCGTCGTGCGCCGATAGTTGCGCATGGCCGAGAAGCCCTTGACGATCCCCCACTGGCCCGGGTCGGCGGCGTTGAAGCCGACATCGAACTTGGGCATGGTCGTTGCGCCGCGTTCGTCGAAGACGAACGGCCCCTGCACGTCCATGGCGTTGAACTCGACCAGGGTGCCGACGTTGACGTTTTCAGAGCGCGAGGTCCCGACCGAGACCTGCGCCTTCAGCTTGTCACTGAACTCGTGGTCCAGGTTGAGCGAGAGTTGGCGGAAGTCGGTGGTATAGGCGCCGCGGTCGGCGCCCGAGCGCCAGTCGACATTGGCCAGCTTCAGGTATTCGGCGTTCTGGCCGACGACGTCGGCGTCCAACACTTTCACCGACGGACGGCCGATTAGCTGACCGCGGAAGGGCAGGCTCGCGGCGGGACCGGCGTAGCCGGGCGACAGCGGATTTGTGTAGTACTCGTAGGCGTCCAGATTGTTGGGATTGTAGCTGTACTGGTAGCCGGCCAGCGGGGTTGTCCCATTCAGGGACTGACCGCAATCCGTGCCCGGCGTCAGTTCGGTCTCGGCCGCGAAGGTGCAGGTGCCGGGATAGAGCGCGCGGCGCTGGGCGTCCGTCATCGCCGAGCCCGCCCGCGCCGTGGCCGTCGGAACGTTGGCCCCATACGAGTAGCTGGCGTTGGTGTTGTTGCGGTTCAGGCCGACCGCGCCGATCTGGTAGTTGGTGCTGACGCTGTCGAACTTGGAATACAGGCCGTCGACGGTCAGGCGCGTGCGCTCGGCCAGCTGCAGCTGGAACGAGCCGGTCAGGCCTAGGCGCTCGGTCTCGACGTTGCGCTGGTTGAGCGACGCCAGGGCCGGAAAACGGATCAGAGAGTTGTTGCAGCCCGGGGTGGTCGGGGTCAGGCCCGCGACCGCCTGGGCCGCGACCGCGGCGCAGCCCGGATAGAGCTTGGCGTAGGCCACCGGATCCGACCCGGTCATGGCGGCATAGGCGGCCGGGTTGGCCATCGGATTGTAGTAGTTGGCCGGGTTGGCCTTGTAGGCGTCCAGCGCCGAACCCGTCAGAGTGGTCGGGATCAGGGCGCTGAACACCGTGCCGGTCGGCGCGGCGAAGCCGGCGCGGCCGGGCAGTTCGTCGCCGGTCCAGGTCGAGCCGCGATAGACGTAGTCCGACGAGCCGGTGCCGCGGTTGTAGCTGTCATCCTCGGAGCTGCGCTTGGCCCAAGCGGCCGAGACCAGCACGCCCATCTTGCCGTCGAACCAGCGGTCGGAGAACAGGCCGGTGACGCGGGGCGAGTGCTTCTTGCCGTTCTGGTAGTAGGAGTCCTCGGCCGAGAAGGCCATCTGGCTCTTCTTGTAGTCGAACGGACGACCCGTGATCAGGTCGACGGTCGCGCCCAGCGAGCCCTCATCGGCCTCGGCTGACGACGACTTACGCACGCGGACCGAGCTGAACAGCTCCGAGGCGAAGGCGTTGAAGTCGAAGGCGCGCGAACGGTTCGGGCTGGAGCCGGCGTCGTTGGAGGCGCCCGTCGACAAGGCTTCCATGTTGTTGATGCGAACGCGGCTAAAATCACCTGATAGGCCGCGCACGCTGATGGTGCGGCCTTCGCCGTTGTCGCGGTCGATCGAGATGCCCGGCAAGCGCTGCAGCGACTCGGCCAGGTTGGAATCAGGGAAGTCGGCGATGTCCTCGGCGTTGATGGCGTCCATCATCACGTCCGAGTTCTTTTTCAGGTTCAGAGCGCTTTGCAGCGAGGCGCGATAGCCGGTGACCACCACTTCGCTGACCGTGTCGGCGGAACTCGTCGTGGCCTGCGCGGCGGCCAGGCCCGGCGCCCCCGCCATGACGGCGGCTAGGCAAATGCCAGTGAACAGTGCGGTCCGCCGGTGGTTGATTCTGGTGGTCGTCATTGGATTCCTCCCCAAAAGATGTGTCGGTGATGGCCCGCGGCTTTTCTGTTTTCTCCGCGCGCTGGTGATTGGCCGGTCTTAGTTGGCGAGCCCCTTTCGGCCGGTGATCTGGAGCTGAGCGGCGACGCCGGGCGGCTGGGTCAGTCCAGGCCGCGAGATCGGTTGGCCGCCGCCGATCCACAGCTCCGCCGGGCCCGGCTCGACCGACCGACCGCCAGCGGCGTCGACCGCGGCCAAGGCATCGGCGTCGAGGTCGAAGTCGACGGTGCGGGTCTGGCCCTTCCTCAGCGACACGCGTTGAAAGGCCTTCAGCGCCCGGATCGGCGCACCGGCGACGCTAGGACGCGAGACATAGAGTTGGACGATCTCGTCCCCGTCGCGATCGCCGACGTTGGTGACAGGCGCCTTGATCGTGACACGCTCGCCCGCCGCGGCGGCGGTCCGCAGGGTCGGCTTGCCGTACGAGAAGCGCGTGTAGGACAGGCCGTAGCCGAAGGGATAGAGCGCCTCGCCGCCGAAATAGCGGTAGGTGCGGCCCGCCATGGCGTAGTCCTTGAAGGGCGGCAGCTGGTCGGCCGACCGATAGACGGTCACCGGCAGGCGGCCGGAGGGGCTATAATCCCCCGCCATCAGGCCCGCGATCGCCGTTCCGCCCTCCCCGCCCGGGTACCATGCCTCGACGATGGCCGGCAGGCTCATATCCGCCCAGTTGGCCGCGATCGCCCCGCCGTTCATCAGCACCAGGACAACCGGCTTGCCCAGACCGTGCAGGCGCTCGAGCAGCCTTTGCTGCGGAGCCGGCAGGTCGAGGCTGGTGCGGTCGCCGCCGGCGAAGCCCGCGGCGTGCACGCTCATCTCCTCGCCCTCGACGCGGGCGTTCAGGCCGCCGGCGAAAACGACGAGGTCGACGTCTTTCGCGGCGGCTAGAGCCGCGTCGCCATCATCGGCCGGCTGGCTCCACGTCAGGGCCTGGGTCCCGCGCTCGCCGTCCTGGCGCGCCTCGATGACGACAGGGTAGGCCTTGCCCGCCTCGAGGCGGATGGTCTTAGCCATCGACGGATCGATCGTGGCGTTCCAGAAGTCGGCGATCACCTGGCCATCGACGCTGACGCGCCATCCGCCGTCGCCCGTCAGGGTGAAGCCATGGGCGCCGCTTTGGGTGGGGGTGACGAAACCGCTCCAGCGGATAGAGCTGTGACGTTCTTTGCGCGTCGGCCAGCCCCAGCGGAACTTGGCGTTGGCGTCGACGCGCGTCTCAAGCGGCGGGCCGGCCAGGTCGAGGTTGCCGAACTCCTCCGCCTTCAGCCCTTTGACCACGCAGGCGGCGTCCTGGCAGAAGATCGCGTCCGGCGTCGGCGTGCTGGACGGACCGACCAGGCCCGTTCCCGACACGTGAACGACCTTGGCCTCAGGGAAACGGGCTCGGATGCCGGCCAGCACCGTTACGGGTTTCGAAGGCGAGCCATTGTAGTTGCCGACCAGAGCATCGACGCTATCCGCGTTCGGCCCGATCACCGCGATGGTTCTCGGCGCGGCCCTCAGGGGCAGCAAGCCGTCGTTTTTCAGCAGGACTAGAGATGACTGGGCCGCGCGCAAGGATACCGCGTGATGGGCGGGCGTGTCGTTGTCAGCGACCGTGATCCCGCCCCAGGGGCCGCTGGTCGGTGGGTCCATCAGCCCCAGGCGGAAGCGCGCCTCAAACAACCGGCGCATGGCGACATCGACCTCGCCCTCGGTCACCAGGCCCGATCGAACGGCGTCTACGATGGCGGCGGGCTCGACGCCGCGCGCGCCGCCGAAGTCGCAAGCCAAGTCGGTGCCGGCCTTCAGGGTGGCGGCGAAGGCCTCGGCCGGCGTCTTGCGATAGGCGTGCGACGTTGGCAGGTAGAGGTCGGCCACCGCGCCGCAGTCCGAGACCACATGGCCGCGGAAACCCCAGTCGCGACGCAGGCGGTCGGTCAGCAGGGTCGGATTGGCGCAGGCCGGTTGGCCATCCACGGCGTTGTAGGCGCACATCACCGCGTCGACCTTGGCGCGCGTGACCAACGCCTTGAAGGCCGGAAGATAGGTGTCCTCCAGATCGTGACGCGAGGGGTGGATGTCGTCACGGTGACGGTCAGCCTCTGGCCCGCTATGCACGGCGTAGTGCTTGGCGGTGGCCATGGTCTTCAGGTTCTCGCGGTCGGGTCCCTGCAGGCCTTGCACGAACGCCACGCCCATCTCGGCGGTGAGGACGGGGTCCTCGCCGTAGGTCTCTTGTCCTCTGCCCCAGCGTGGATCGCGAAAGATATTGATGTTGGGCGACCAGACGGTCAGGCCCCGGTACTGCGCGGTCGATCCGTCGGCGGCGGCCTTCTCGACATACTTGGCGCGGAACTCGGTGCTGATGACGTCGGCGACCTCCCGCATCAGTCCGACATCGAATGTGGCGGCCAGGCCGACGGCTTGCGGGAAGACGGTGGCCTCGCCCGCGCGCGCCACGCCATGCAGCCCCTCGTTCCACCAATTGTAGGCGGGCACGGACAGCCGCGGGATGGCGGGCGCCGCATGGCGCAGCTGGCCGGCCTTTTCCTCCAGCGTCATCTGGGAGACGAGATCGGCGGCCCGCTCGGCCGCGGGCAGCTTGGCGTTGCGATAGGCCATTGCGCCTTGGGCGTCGGCGACGCTGGCCAGGCTCAGGCCCCCCACGGCGGCCGAAGCTTGCAGCATGATCCGGAACTCAGGCGACATCGTCGCCGCCGCGCTCAGCGTTGAGATCCTTCAGCAGCTGACGGTCGGGCCGGAACAGGATGATGCGCTCCCCGCCCAGAGCCCGCGTCTGGCCGCTGATCGGATTGACAAGGGCGTATAGGTCGCGTCGGCGGACGGTGAACTCACCGATGCCCGGCGCTTCCAGGGCGTGACCTTCCAGCAGGGTGTGACGCATGCGTCGCAGCAGCGACTGAACCAGCAAGTCGCTGAGCTCGCGGTCCAGCTCGCGGGAGAAATCCAGGAAGGGCTGCACGAAGGCGCCGTCAACGCGCATAGGCGACCAGCCCGTTCACGGTGCGGCGTGCCGCGTTCAATCCTGCTGCGAGGATTCCCATGCGCGCTTCCTCCTATTTCGCGGTCTGAAGTGCCGCGCCCCGGCCAGACACCGGTGTCAATCCATTTGACATAATCTCGCCAAACAGAATTCGAAAGAGAAAAGTTACCGCTCACATGCGAATTTTAAGACAAATTATGCCCCAAAACGTACGGGAACATAACGACGATCAAACATTGGCAATCCGCACCAGAAATTTGTTTGTTTTCGTCTTTCGCTACTCAAACCGCATCGCCGCGCGATCGTGCATGGTTTCCATGATCTCGAAGCGCCCGACGAGGACTGCGAGCTCTGCGATCACCCCGATATTCGCTACCAGTTCGAGATCAGGAACAGGTTCACCAATGCCCGTCTTCAGATCGGGTCACCACCCGCACCATCAGCGTGAAGACGCGACGAAGAGCAAAAAAAGCCGCAGTCGGGTCAGCCCGTCCCTTCGACCATCCGACGATCGCCGACACCGCCGCGGTTAGCATCACCGCCGCCGCCACGCATCCCAGCCAGGACAGCTGCTCCGTGATTCCAGGGCGCGGGCCGCCGCCCTCTTCATGCCGCTCTCTTCATCATGTCGCGCCACGGAGGCTCCCGGCAAAGGCTATCCTGCTGCGGCGATCGAGGTCGCCTTGGCGTTACGCCAAGCCGCCAGGAAAATCCGTCCGGCCAGCCCCTCGGAAAGGACCGGAAGCGCGAGCCGACACGGACGTCCATATCGCGGACCTGGACGCGCCATTGGCTGCCGTTGAACTGACTCCAAGAGGCGACATTCCAACACTGATTTTTGAGGTCGACGCCTGGGACCGGGGCGGCCGGTCAGTTTGTGTTGGGGCGACGTCCCGGCCCGCGCCGAACTTCCCTTTCCAGCGCAACGGCGTTGATCAAGGCCCCGTCCGCGCCGAGAATTGGAAACACCTCGACTTCACAATGATAGGGCTCGCCGGACTTGCGATAGTTCACCAGGACGACCTTCTGGCGCTGGCCCTTTCGTATCGCGCGGGCCAGAGCCCGACGCGCGGCAAGGCTCGTCTTGTCGCCTTGGAGAAGGCGCGGCGATCGCCCCACCAGTTCCTGGCGATCATAGCCGCTCATCCGTTCAAAGGCGGCGTTGACGTAGAGGATCGTTGGGCCAGGACCGGATAGGTCGCCATCGGTCATCACGACCGCCGTTTGCGAAGACTCGGTCAGAGCGGCGATCAATTCCTTCAGACCCATGCTCAACTCGTCCTAACGTCACGCATACACTTCGCCGTGAAGGTCAGTAAATGACCTCGGCCAGATTGCAATTCATTCATTGTTAACCGTGACGAAGCGTCGCTAGTCGTCGCGAATGCTCACTTTGAGCCAGTCCCGCCTGCGACAATCGGTCCGGCGAAGGCCAAATTAGGATTCAATTAGGATCTTACGGCAACGCTTAGGCAACATTGTTCCTCAAGCGAAAAAGACAACCGATGCTGTTTTCGAGCGCCGCCAAAACCAGACAGAGCGCCGTTGCGGCGGAGTTGCGTGACCTGAGAGCCCAAGTCGCGGCGATGGACCGGTCGCAGGCGGTGATCGAGTTCAAGCTGGACGGCACCATCCTGCGCGCCAACACCAACTTTCTGAACGCGCTCGGCTATCGGGCCGACGAAGTGGTGGGAAAGCATCACCGCATCTTCGTGCCGCCGGCCGAGGCCGCTAGCAGCGAATATCGCGCCTTCTGGGATCAGCTCAACAACGGCCAGTTCGTCGCGCGGAAGTTCCTTAGGATCGGCAAGGGCGGCGCGGAGTGCTGGATCCAAGCGTCCTACAATCCGGTGCTCGACGAGAACGGCAAGCCCTACAAGGTGATCAAGTTCGCCACCGACGTGACCGAGATCGAGCGTGAGCGGGCGCGTTCAGAGCACGAGCGGCAGCAGGCCGCCGACGAACAGGAGGAGGTCGTCGCCAGTCTCGCCGCCAGCCTCAAGCGCATGGCCCAAGGCGACTTGACCGCCCGGATCTCCGCCCAGTTCCTGGGGCGCTATGCGCAGATCAAGGACGACTTCAACGCCGCGATCGATAGCCTGCGCGAAGCCATGAGCGGCATCGCCGCAACCACCGGCGGCCTGCGGGCCGGGGCCGACGAGATTTCCACGGCGTCCGACGACTTGTCCCGCCGCACGGAACAACAGGCGGCAAGTCTGGAGCAGACCGCCGCCGCGCTCGACGAGATCACGGCCACCGTCAAGCGCAGCGCCCACGGCGCCAAACAGGCTTCTTTGAGCGCGTCGGGCGCGCGTGGCGACGCGGCGCGTTCGGGCGAAGTCATGCGCGACGCGGTCGCGGCCATGGGTGAGATCGAGCGGAGTTCAGGCCAGATTACCCAGATCATCGGGGTGATCGACGAGATCGCCTTCCAGACCAACCTGTTGGCCCTAAACGCCGGCGTCGAAGCCGCTCGCGCTGGCGAGGCCGGCCGGGGCTTCGCCGTTGTCGCCCAAGAGGTCCGGGCCCTGGCCCAACGGTCGGCCGAAGCAGCAAAGGAAATCAAGGCCCTGATCGCCAGCAGCACCGCTCAGGTGGAGCGCGGGGTCAAGCTGGTCGGCGATACGGGCCAAGCCCTGACGGCGATCGTGGACAAGATCGCCGAGATCGACGTCCTGATCTCGGAGATCGCCACATCCTCGCAAGAGCAGGCGACCGGCCTCAACGAGGTCAATACGGCCGTCAACCAGATGGACCAGGTCACCCAGCAGAACGCGGCCATGGTCGAAGAAGCCACGGCGGCCGCCGCCAATCTCAAGACCGAAGCGGCCGAACTGGCGTCGCTCGTCGGACGTTTCCAGACCGGCGCGGCGGCCGCCCGCCCGGCCGGCCGGATCGAACCCGCCCAATCTGGTCGCCACGCCCCCGCGCCGAATCCGATCGCGCGAAGCCAAGCCCGGATCGCCGCCTTCGCGCGGCCGGGCGGCTTTGCCCAGAACGCCGCCCAAGCTTGGGAGGAGTTCTAGTGGGCGCCGGAGGGAGATACGGCAAATGACCAATGACGCGCTGACCCGCGAGGGGAAGCTGGAGCTGATCTCGTTCGAGATCGGCGGTCAGGAATACTGCATCGATATCCGCAGCGTGCGCGAGATTCGCGGTTGGACGACGGCGACGCAGATGCCGCACACCCCTGACTACCTTCTCGGCGTCATCAATCTGCGCGGTGCGGTGATGCCGGTGGTCGACCTGCGCCGCCGTCTGGGACTTGGCCTGACCGAGATCTCCTCGCGCCACGTCATCGTCGTCATTCAGCATGGTGCGCAGTTGGCTGGCGTTCTGGTCGACGGCGTTCAGGAAACCTTCCAGGTGGACGCCAGCATCCTGCAAGAACCGCCCCAGATCGAGATGACCTCGCGGGATGTCTTCGTGGACGCGATAATTCCCATCGAAGACCGGCTGCTGAGCCGGCTCGTCGTCAGCGCGCTTCTGCCGACTCAGCCCATCGCCGCGTGAGCGCCCGTCCGGAGCGCCCCTTGGGCGTGGCGATCTGTCGCAAGGTGAAGCTTGCGGTCGGGTCAGGAAACCTACCGCCGCATTAACCATCGCCGGGGATAGTCAACAAAACGGCACTCATCGCTCCAAGGGAGCCAATCCATGTCCTCGCCCAACACCCTCGAGAGCCGCCTGCGGTTCATGAAGTTCGACGCCAAGACCAAGGCGCAGCTGCAAAGCGCCAAGGCTGTCATCATGCGCGAGATGCCGGGCGCGCTCGACGCGTTCTATGACCAGGTGCGCGCTTTCCCCGAGACCAAGGCGTTCTTCACCGGCGAGGCCCACGTCACCAGCGCACACGAGCGGCAACTACGTCATTGGGATACGATCTCCAGCGGCCAGTTCGACAGTGGCTATGTCCAGGCCGTGACCAAGGTGGGCCAGGTTCACGCCCGCATCGGCCTCGAGCCCAGCTGGTACATCGGCGGCTACGCCCTGGTGCTCGAACGCCTGATCGGCAAGGTGCTGGAAGCGCGCTGGCCCAAGGGCGGCTTTGGCGCGCGCGGGCCGGACGTCACCAGCGTGGCGGGCGAGCTGGGCAGCCTGGTCAAGGCGACCTTGCTGGACATGGACTATGCGATTTCGGTCTATCTTGAGACGCTGGAGACCGCGCGACAAACGGCCGACGCCGAGCGCGCCAAGAACGAGGCCGAGGCTAGCCAGCTGGTCGAGGCCCTGGCCGAGCGGTTGGGTGAGTTGGCCGGCGGGGATCTCACCGCGCGGATGGACGAACCGGTCGCGCCGCGGTTCGACAGGATCAAGAGCGACTTCAATCGCGCGATCGACGCCTTGCGCGAGGCGATGAGCGCCATCACGACCTCGGCCGACGGAGTGCAGGCCGGCTCCGACGAGATCGCCGCCGCCTCCGACGACCTGTCGCGGCGCACCGAACAGCAGGCCGCCAGTCTTGAGCAGACCGCCGCGGCCCTGGACGAGGTCACCGCCACGGTTCGGCGTAGCGCCGAGGGCGCCAAGCAGGCCAGCGCTGCGGCCGCCGAGGCCAGCAGTGAGGCCGAGCAATCGGGCAAGATCGTCAGCCAGGCGGTCGCGGCGATGGGCGAAATCGAGCGGAGCTCGGGCCAGATCACCAATATCATCGGGGTGATCGATGAGATCGCTTTCCAGACTAACCTGCTGGCTCTCAACGCCGGGGTCGAAGCCGCGCGCGCGGGCGACGCCGGTCGCGGCTTCGCCGTCGTCGCCCAGGAAGTCCGGGCCCTGGCCCAACGTTCGGCCGACGCGGCTAAGGAGATCAAGACCTTGATCGCCAGTTCCACCGCGCAGGTCGATCGCGGCGTCAAGCTGGTCGGCGACACCGGCCGGACGCTGAGCGGCATCGCCAGCAAGGTCAGCACGATCGACAATCTGATCCAGGAAATCGCCCGCTCGTCGGCCGAACAGGCCACGGGACTCAATCAGGTCAATGTCGCGGTCAACCAGATGGATCAGGTGACCCAACAGAACGCGGCGATGGTCGAACAGGCTACCGCCGCGGCGAGCAACCTGCGTGGGGAGGCTGGCCAGCTGCAGGGGTTGGTTTCGGCCTTCAGCACCGGGGCGCCCAGTGCAGTGGGCAGGTCCAGCCCTGGCGCGGTCGCCAGCCCGGCGCCAAGGCCCCGGGGACCAGCGCGCGCCGCCATGTCCGCGCGCGGCGGGGCGGCGCTGGCTGTCAACGAAGCCTGGGAAGAGTTCTAGCCGCCTCCCGATCGGAGACTGCCCCGGGAATAAGGAAGGTCAATTCGGATCGGCTGGCTCAAGCGCGTCTCCGGCCTCACGCCAGACGTTCAACCCGCGTTAGCCCCCTATACGGCCCTAGGCCTTGCGAACCATGTCGCTCGCCCGTGTCCTTTCGAGCTTGGCGAGCAGCCGATTGTAGGTCGACTGCCGTATCGGTCGTCCATCGCGCAGAGACCGCCACGTCGTTTCGCTCACACCCAACACTTCCTGCAGCCAGACCTTGGTCACCGCGGGCAGCGCCCTGCGAAGGACCAGGACCTTCTCTTGATCAACGAGCACCATATTCATGTGTCAGCTTCCAAAGATGCGCGGATAGACGGCTTGCGGCGCAAAGAGGCCTGACCAATTGGCGCTGGATGTCGCGCGCGGGGCATGGGTTCCTCCGATTTCCCTCGGCCTCCACGACGAAAGCCTGGCGATTCACCGCTTACGTGGCGGTGATGGGGCGTTTTGTAGCTTCGTACGAAAACGTTTTCTATAGCAAATGAAATTGGTCAGGCCTCTTTCTGGCAGACCGACGCCTGGACGCCTGCGAAACGGGGAATTCAGCGCGGAGGCGGCGCAGCCGACTGACGGGAAACCAAGCGATAGTCGAGCTTGCGGTCGTGGATCCGCGCGCGGAACCTTTTGTCGCCAAAACCGGCGATGAGCATGTCCACCGCCGCCTCTGCCATCTCCGCGATGGGCTGGTGGACCGTCGTCAGCGGCGGCCAGGATGTTTGCGCCGCCAAGGAATTGTCGAAGCCGACGACCGAGATGGCCTCCGGCACGCCGACCCCGTGCTTGGCCAATGCGGCGAGCGCGCCGATGGCCATCTCGTCATTGCCGGCGAAGATGGCCGTCGGCGGCGCATCCAGGGCCAGAAGCGTTTCGACCGCGCGGAAACCCGATGCGCCGAAGAAGTCGCCGCGGACGATCCACTCGTCCGGAACCGCGGCGCCGCATTCTCGCATGGCGGCCAGGTAGCCCTCGCGTCGGCGCACGGCGGCGCGATGGTCGGCCGGGCCGCCGATGAAGACGATGCGGCGATGCCCCATGTCCCACAGCCGCAGGGTCTGCTCCCGGGCAGCCTCCTGGTCGTCGATCCAGACGTAGGGCGAGCGCTCCAGATCGCTGTTGGGCGCCAGGCGGACATAGGGGACGCCCGCATCCTCGACGGCGGCCAGCAGGCGAGGATCGTCACAGAGCGGTGGGGTCAGGACGAGGCCGTCGAAGGCGGCGTTCCGCAGAATCTCTCCCAAGGCTTCAGGCGTGGTGACGCCTTGCGGCGTCTCGATCTGCTCGACGACGAGATGGTAGCCGGCGCGGCGACAGGCGTTCATGGCGCCAAGCTGGACCTCTCCGACGTAGTGGTAGCCGCCGAGGCGCAGAAACACGACGCCGATCAGGTAGCTGCGCCGCCCCGACAGCGCGCGCGCGGAGACGTTTGGCCGGTAGCCAAGGCGATCGACGATTTCGAGGACCCGGGCGCGGACTTCCGGTCCCGCCCCCTCCCCCCGGTTGAGAACACGAGAGACCGTCGCGATCGACACGCCCGCTTCGCGCGCGATGTCGATGATCGTGACGCTCTTGTCCTTGCTTTTCCCCATCGCCCGACGTCTAGCAGGAATTGCCGCCCGGAGGAGTCCCGGCCCGCCCGCCGCACGCCCGCGCCGACAAAAAAGCGACGCGCCGTTCAGGCGCGTCGCCGGTCGCCAAGGCGACAAGGGGCCCAGGACAGGGGGAGAAACCCTGGGCGGACGCGACGCAACCGGCCGCGCGGAGACCGCGGCTAGAAGCCCATCCGCGCCCGGATGCCGACATAGCGCTTGGAATTGCGCGGCAGCAGCTGGGCGACGGCGCCGGCGTTGGACGAGCCGGTATAGCCGAGCGAGGTCGCGTAGTGCTGGTCGAACAGGTTGTTGACGAACAGCGCCACGCGGTAATTGTCCGCGTCCCGGCCCGCTACGCCGAGACTGACATTGACGACGCCATAGGCCTTCTGGCGCGAGATCGGCGTGCCCAGAAGGTCGAGCATGACCGCGCTCTGATGTGTGTACTCGGCGGTGACGAAACCGTCGAAGGGCAGGCTCGGCAGCTCGACGTCATAGACGCCCGCCAGCGAGTATTTGAACTTCGGCGAGTTGGCCAAGGACTTGCCCGAAAGGTCCTGGAAGTTCGAAGCTCCCACCGGACGGCAGCCCTGCGCGAGCGTCTGGCCGGTGTAGCAAGGCGCGTTCGTGAATTCGCGGATCGTCGCGTCGGTGTAGGCGGCGGACGCGTCGATGCGCAGGGCGCGAACCGGCTTGGCCGAGACCTCGACCTCGACGCCCTTGCTCCGCAGCGAGCCGACGTTGCTCAGCTGCGGCACGATGGTGCCGTCGGGTTGGGTGACGCCGCCCTGGGCCTGGAAGTCGGTGAAGTCGGTCAGGAAGCCGGTGACATTGAGCTGGACGCGGTTTTCCAGGACCCGGCTCTTCAGGCCCAGTTCGTAGGCCTTGCTGGTCTCGGGACGCACCGGCTTGGCCGCCCGCCCGGGATTGAAGCCCGTGCTAATGTCGAAGCCCTGCCCCTTGTAGCCGGTCGACAGCGAGGCATAGGCCATGACGTTGTCGGCCAGGTCCTGACGCAGCGCCACCTTGTAGGTGACGTGGTCGTCCTTGGCCTTGCCCGAGCAGACCGACAGGCACGAGGCGTTGTTGGCCGGCGGCGTGGCGGTCGGCGTGCGGTTTAGGAAGGTCGCCTCGATGACTTCGTGATTGAAGCGCAGACCGCCGTCCAGGTGGGTCTTCTCGCCGATGTGGTAGGTCATCTGGGTGAAGGCGGCCATGGTCTTGGTGCCCGCCGTCGCCGCCCAGCTGGTCGCCGCGTTGGGGCCGCGCGAGAACGAGCGGTCGGAGTCGCCGTCGGCGTAGAACAGGGCGAACAGGTAGTCGAGCTTGCGCGCGCCACTGGAAACCAGCCGCAGTTCCTGGGTGAAGTTCGTCGAGTGGAACGGGCCGCCGGCCGTGGAGCCGTTGGGCAGGATGCTCGTCGGATCGGCCGTGTTCAGCAGCGTCGGCGTGCCCAGCGTGTCCAGGTCCTCCAGGAAGCGGAAGCGCCAATCCTGGTAGCTGGTGATCGACACCAGGTTGGCGCCGCCCAGGTCCAGGCTGGCGCGGCCGTTCAGCATGGTCTGCTTGCTGGTATTCTTCGGCTCGGTGTCCAGCCGGATCTTGTAGTTGCCATCGCCCGGCGTGATCCCGACGGCGGAGAGGGCGAGCGGCGCGCCGAAGGCGCTGGCGCCCGGATTGATGCTGCGGAACGTGCGCACCTGGCCGTCGGTCTTGGTATTGGTGTGCGAGGCCGTCAGGGCGATGTTGAGATTGTCGGTCGGATCCAGCTCGAGACGACCGCGAACGCCGTACGACCGGTCGCCGTTCAGCTTGTGACCGGTGTTGAGGTTGCGAATATAGCCGTCACGATCGCCATAAAAGGCGTTGAGGCGAAAGCCCGCCTTGTCCGAGATCGGACCCGAGACCATCCCTTCGACGCGCTTTTCGCCGTCGCTGGTCAGGGCTCCCCCGACCGAACCCGTCAGGGTCTTGGTCGGCTTCTGGGTGACGATGTTGATGACGCCGGCGGCGGCGTTCTTGCCAAACAGCGTGCCTTGCGGACCGCGCAGGACTTCCAGGCGAGCAATGTCGTTCAGGCCGGAGAAGGCCTGGGCCTGCTGCAGCAGCGCGACGTCGTCGACCACGACCGCGACGCTGGGCTCGATGCCGATGCTGAACGAGAACGTGCCGATCCCGCGCAGGTTGATGCTGTTGCCGGTGGCGTTGGTGTTTTCCGTGACCGTCAGGCTGGGCGAGACGCGAACCACGTCGGTGACCTGGACGACGTTGCGCGCTTCCAACTGCTCGCTGCTGACGGCGCTGACGGCGGCCGGCACGTCCTGCAGGTTCTGTTCGCGCTTCTGCGCGGTGACGACGATCTCATCCAGCGCGACGGCCTGGTTGGCCGGCTGCGGCGCGGTCTGGGCCCAAGCCTGGCCGGAAGCCGCGATCATGGCGGCGCTCGCCATCCAAAGAAGACGCCTGTTCATTTCCCCTCCTGTTCTTTTTTCGTGAACGGTCTGTCCGATCACGCTTGATCTGCCTGACCAATTCTTGGGGTACAGGCTTTGGCGTCAACCTCTTTTTGCCTGACAACTCGCTCGATCCGGACCACAATCAGCGGGCGCGCATTCGGGCGACCGCCAGAGGGCGCTCAAGCAACGCTGACGATGACGATGACAGGGAGATACGGAATGACGGCTCGCGCAAAGGGGAGCGCCAACAAGACGAGCCCCGCCGCCGACACCGCCACCAGCGGAGACCGCATCTACCAAAGACTGGCCCGCCACGTCTTCGACGACCTGATCGCGGGACGCTACGAGATCGGCAGCCGCCTGCCCGCCGAGCGCGAGCTCTGCGCCGAGTATGGGGCCAGCCGCCCCGCCGTGCGCGAGGCGCTGATCGCGCTCGAGGTCCAGGGCTACATCGATATTCGCGTGGGATCGGGCGCCTATGTTCGACGGCTGCCTGGCCGCGAAGACCACCCGGGCTTCGCGATCACGGCCTTCGAACTGACCGAGACGCGCCTGGCGTTCGAGGGTGAGGCCGCCGCCCTAGCCGCCAATCACATCACCGACGACGAGATCGCCCAGCTGGAAGGGCTCCTGGAGGACATGACGGCCGAAAACCTCCGCGCCAAGGTGACGGAGGACGCGGACCGGGCGTTCCACATGACCATCGCCCGAGCCACGCGCAACGCCGGAATCGTGCTGATGATCGAGGAGCTGTGGCGCCTGCGCTCGACATCGCCGGCCTGCGCCCTGCTGCACAACAAGGCCCGCAGCGCCAAGATTCGGCCCGTCGTGGCCGAACACCGCCGCATCGTCGAGGCGCTCAGAGCGCGGGATCCGCAAGCGGCGAGAGCCGCCATGCGCGCTCACCTGGCCGCCGTGATGGATCACCTGCTCTTCACGACCGAAGCGCTGGCCTTGGAGGAAGCGCGCAGGACCGCGGCCGGCGTGCGCGCCCGCTTTTCCACCGCTACTCAATAACCTGACTGACCAATCTTCTTAAATTGATCTGGCAGATTTGATTTGAGGCGCTAAGCTCACTCCAACGCCTCCACCAGGTGGCGAGTAGGGAGGGCTTGCCGATGAGACGACTGCTACTGGCCACGGCGATGACGATCCTCGTCGCGCCGGCGATCGTCCGAGCCGAGTCGCCGGCCGCCCCGGCGCGCGCGGAGACCGCCCTGGCCGAGAACTGGCGCTTTCGCCAGGACGACACGCTGAGCGGCGCCGAAAGCCCGAGCTTCGACGACCACGACTGGCAGCGCGTCGCCGTGCCCCACACCTGGAACCGCGTGGGCCTCTATCTGCCCGGCCCGGTCGAGCGCACGCACAAGGCCAAGACCATCGACAAAACCCAGGGCGTAGGCTGGTACCGGCTGACATTCTCCGCGCCCAAGCTGGAGGGCCGCCGCGCCTACCTGCAGTTCGATGCGGCCAGTCGCGCCGCCAAGGTCTGGCTCAACGGCGTCTATCTGGGCGAACACCAGGGCGGCTTCTCGCGCTTCCGGTTCGACGCCACGGACGCCCTGCGCGGCGACGGCCAGAACGTGCTGGCCGTGCGCACCGACAACAGCAAGCCCGCGCCGGGCGCCGCCACGGCCGACATCCTGCCCCTGACCGGCGACTTCTTCGTGCATGGCGGCCTCTACCGCCCTGTCAGCCTGGTGCTCACCAACGCCGCCCATTTCGACATGCTCGATTTCGGGGGCGCGGGAGTCTATGCCAGCACCACCACGCTTTCGCCCGACAAGGCCGAAATCCAGGTTCGCGCCAAACTCCTTAATGAGATGGCCGCGGCGCTGGCCGCCCGCGTGGTGACCAGGCTCCATGACGCCACGGGGCGCGTGGTCGCCCAGGCCAGCGCCCCAACCGCCCTCCCCGCCAAGGGCGCCCACGAAACGGCCCTCACCCTGTCGCTGGCCCATCCGCATCTCTGGAACGGCGTGGCCGATCCGTATCTCTACCGGTTGGAGACCGATTTGGTCGCCGCCAACGGCAGGGTGCTCGACCGGGTGACGACGTCCTTCGGCGTGCGCCAGATGGGCTTCGATCCGGACCGCGGCTTCCTCCTGAACGGCAAGCCTTACCGTCTACACGGCGTCGGCTATCACCAGGACCGCGAGGGCAAGGGCTGGGCGACCAGCCCCGCTGACGTCGAGGACGACATGGCGACCCTGCGCGAGATGGGCGCCAACACCATCCGCCTAACCCACTACCAGCACGGTCAGGTCATCCATGACCTGGCGGACAAGTATGGCTTCGTGCTCTGGGACGAAATTCCGCTGGTCTCGGCCTGGACGCTCGGTGGCGCGCTCGAGCCGACCCCGGCCCTGGTCGAGAACGCGCGTCAGCAGCTCAAGGAGCTGATCCGGCAAAACTACAATCACGCCTCGGTCGCCACCTGGGGCGTCGCCAACGAGGTCGATTTCGGCAACTCGTTCCCCGCCTTCCTGACCGGCTACAAGGACGGCAAGGCGCCGGACCCGATGCCGCTGCTGAAGTCGCTGAACGCCCTGGCCCACCAGGAAGACCCCGGACGTCCCACGGCCTTGGCGACCTGTTGCGAAGGCCGGGTGTTCGCTGCCGGCGTCGATGTGCCGACCACGGCCGAGGCCGCCGACCTGGGCGGCGCCAACCGCTATTTCGGCTGGTATTTCGGCGCGCCCGACGATCTGGGCCCGCACCTAGACGCCCTTCGCGCCAAGCGTCCGCGCCAACCCCTATCGGTGACGGAATATGGCGCCGGCGGCGCGGTGACCCTCCACACCGACGATGTCCTGGGCGGCCCGATCGACTCGCGCGGCCGCACTCAGCCCGAGGAGTACGAGAGCTACATCCACGAGACCGCCTGGGCGGCCCTGTCCCAGCGCCCCTATCTCTGGGGCACATGGCTGTGGAATGCGTTCGATTTCGCCACCACGATCCGTCACGAAGGCGACGCCGACGACATCAACACCAAGGGCCTGGTCACCTATGACCGCAAGATCCGCAAGGACGCCTGGTACTTCTACAAAGCCAACTGGGCAACGACGCCTACGGTCCACATCAATGGCAGGCGCTATGTCGACCGCGCCTATCCGGTCACCGACGTGCGGGTGTATTCGAACGGCGCCACGACCGAGTTGACGCTGAACGGCCGCTCGCTGGGATCGCGTGGCGACTGTCCGCAGCGGATCTGCGTCTGGCCGGCCGTGCGCCTGGCGCCGGGCGAGAACGTCCTGGCCGCCCGCGCCGCGTTCGGCGGCCGCACTGTCGAGGACCACATCACCTGGAAGCGTCCGGCCGACCCGGCCGCGCCGGTCCGCATCGACGCCGGCGCGATCGTCGGCGCGGGCAAGGCCGCGACGTTCGGTTCCGATGCCTTCTTCAAGGGCGGCGAGGCTCAGTCGGCCAATATGCAGGCCGACTACGGACGCCCCGCCGCGCGGGCGCAGATCAGCGGAACTGACGAGATCGACGTGGCCGCCAGCTATCGCCAGGGTCGCTTCGCCTACGCGGTCCCGGTCGCGCCCGGCCGCTATCGCGTAAGCCTGACCTTCGTCGAGCCGAAGCTGGCCAGCGGCGAGCGGCGCTTCGACGTCGTCGCCAACGGGGTGCGAGGCCTGGCCGACCTTGATATTTCGGCCCAGGCCGGCGGTCCGCTCAAGGCGTTGAACAGGGCGTTCGAGACCAGCGCCGGCGACCAGGGCCTGACGCTGGAGTTCGTCCCAACCAAGGGTGAGGCGATCGTCTCGGCGATCGAGATCACGCCCCTGCCCGCCTCCATGCCCTAGGAGCCCAAGACGTGTTGACGTCGCAGGCCGTGCGATGGCCGACCGTTCCGCAGATGCAGGCTAAGCGGAAGGATCGCCGGGCCTTCGTCGATGATGACGCCGCCCAAAGCGGGGGCAGTGGTGATCTTCGCCCTTCCATCAGTAAACGCGCTTGACATGGCCTTCGCCGTATTCGCGCCAAGATTGAGCTTGCTCAAATAGCGATAGAACCGCACCATACACTTAAGAGTTTGCTTCCAAGGTACATGAGGCGGTGGCTTTCAACGGACCATTTGGCGATTTGGCGCCGTGTTGAGCCCGCCACGTCACCATTTCATCTCGGGACTACCGAGATCGGGATCCACCTTGCTGGCGGCGCTCTTGCGGCAGAATCCGGCGATCAGCGCGGGCATATCCAGCCCCCTTGGCCCCCTCTTCCACGCGACGCGCAACGCCATGGGCGCTTGGTCTGAGGTTTCCAGCCTCCTGACCGACGCTCATCGCGAGCGGATCCTCAGAGGGCTCTTCGATTCCTACTACGCCGATCAGCGGGACAAGCGCCTCATCGTCGACACCAACCGAGCCTGGTGCGCCAGGCTGTCGGCGATCAAGCGGCTCTTTCCTGACGCCAAGGTGATCTGCTGCGTGCGCAGCGTCGCCTGGATCATGGATAGCATCGAGCGACTGACACGAGAGCATCCGTTCACCGAGAGCAAGCTCTTCAACAACGATTCCGAGCGCGCCACCGTGTTCACCCGGGTCGAGGCGCTGGCGCAGCACGATCGCTTCGTGGGCTTCGCCTGGGCGGCGCTCAAGGAGGCTGTGTATGGTGAACACGCCGACAGCCTCCTTCTCGTCGACTTCGATCTCCTGACCTCCGCCCCCGGCAAGGTCATGGATCTAGTCTACGATTTCCTGGGCGAGCCACGCTTCCAGCACGACTTCAGCGACATCGTGTTCGACGAGCCGATCTTTGATCAGCAGTTGGGCCTGCCGGGCCTGCATAAGGTGCGTCCCCGCGTCACGCCGATCCGGCGCACGACGGTGCTGCCGCCCGATCTCTTTGAGCGCCTCGACGCGATGTCGTTCTGGCGCGATCTGAAAAGCAGCCGCGTCCACTTGATCGCGCCGACGCCGACGACAACGCAATCATAAGAAATCCCGGGAGGATTCGCCCATGGCCGACACCGCGGCTTCCCTCGCTATCGCCCCGGCGTTCCCGCCGGCGACCGCCGAGATCGTATTCGTCGACAGGGGCGTGGCTGGCTACCAAACCATCGTCGACGCCGTCGCGCCTGGCGCGCAGGTCGTGCTGATCGATTCCTCGCAAAACGGCGTTCACCAGATCGCGCAGGCCCTGCAAGGCCGAAGCGACATTGCTGCGATCCATGTGGTCAGCCACGGCGCCGACGGCGTTCTGCTGGTGGGCTCCGAAGCGCTGCATGCGGGCAATCTGGCGGACCATGCGCAGGACCTCGCGACGATCGGCGCGGCGCTGGCGCCGGACGGTGACATCCAGCTCTGGGGCTGCGACATCGGTGCGGGGCCGAAGGGACAAGCTTTTCTCGAGGCGCTCGCCCGGGCGACCGGAGCCGATATCGCCGCCTCGTCGAACGACACGGGAGCCGCGTCCGGCGCCGATTGGACGCTCGAGATCTCGACCGGCGCGGTGTCGCCGTCGCACGTCCTGGACACGGCCGCGCTCGCGCACTTCGACGGCGACCTGGCGACCTTGACCGCCTCTACGCTGGCGGAACTCAAGTCGGCGCTGGCGACGGCCGCGTCGAACGGCGCCGCCGACACGATCACGCTCCTGGCCGACATTTCCGCGACCGGCGCTGGCGACACGGTCACAGGGTCCGACGGGGCGGCGACCCTGATCTCGATCAACATCACCGATGGCCAGACGCTGCAGATTGTCGGCGGCGGTCACACCATCGACGCCAATTCCTATGGCCGGGTTGTCGAGGTGCGAGCCGGCTCGGTCACCATGTCGGGTCTCACCCTGCGCGAGGGTTTGATCTCGGGCGACGGCGGCAATCCCGGCCAAACGGGCGGCGATGCGCTCGGCGCGGGCATCCGCAACGCGGGGTCGCTGACGCTGTCGGGCGTCACCGTCACCACCAATCTCGCGGCCGGCGGCGGCGGCGCGGGCGGCTTGAGCGCGATTGCCGCCTCTGGCGGCGGCGGCGGCGGCGGCGGCTTTGCCGGCCGCGGCGGGGGCCATGGCGGAGCCGGTGGTTATGGCGGCGGCGCCTACTCCGGCAGCGCCGCTAGCGGTGGAACTGGCGGCCATGGCGGCAGCGGAGGGGGCCTCACATTGGGAGGCGGCGGCGGGTCCGCTTCAGGCGGGGTCGGTGGGTCGACTGGCGGCTACGCCGCCGGCGGGGCCGGCGGTTCCGCTAACAATGGATCGATCTCGATCGGCGGCGGCGGCGGCGGCGGATCCGGCGAGAACAATGGCGGCGCCGGCGGCTCCGCGGTCGGCGGAATCTACAACACCGGCACGCTGACGCTGCTCAATTCGATCATCAGCAGCAATCTCGGGGCGGGCGGCGGCGGCGGCGGCGGCGGCAGCTTTGCGAGCGGCTACGCCGGCTCAGGCGCGGACGGCGGGCGCGGCGTGGGCGGTGTCTGGAACGCGGGCGGCGCGACGCTCAATCTGGATACAGCGACCAACTCGGCCTTCACGTTGAACGCCGCCGCCGGCGGCGCCGGCGGTTCGGGCAGTTCCAGCAACGGCGCGGCCGGTGGGACCACGAGCGTCCTCTTCAGTCAGGGGACACTGATTATAGCGCCGACCGCGACGATCGACTCGGCGCCTGACGTCACCACCTCGGGCGGGACGACCTACACCGTCCGGATCACCTATGCCTATCCCGGTGGCTCGGTGGCCAGCAGCTCGATCGGCGCGGACGACATCAAGTGGGGCGGCCAGACCGCGACGGGTTTCTCGATCATTTCCGGCGCCAACACCGCCTCCACAGTGGTCGACTATACGTTCGCGGCTCCGGGGGGCAGCTTCGATCGGGGCGACAACACCGCCCTTTCGATCACGCTGGGCGCGGGACCGGTGACCAACAACGTCGGCGCCGCGGTCATGAGCCTGACCGACGGCGCGGCCGACGCCAGCGTGGCCATCAACATTCCCAACGCCAGTCCGACGGGTTCGGTCACGATCTCCGGGACGGCGACCCAGAACCAGACGCTGACAGCCGCCAATACCCTGGCCGACGCCGACGGCCTGGGAACGATCAGCTATCAGTGGAAGGCCGGCGGGACCAATATCGCCGGCGCGACCAACTCCACCTATGTCCTGACCGAGGCCGAGGTCGGCAAGACGATCACGGTCGTCGCCAGCTATACCGATGGCTACGGCACAAGCGAAAGCAGCACCTCCAGCGCCACCGCCAGCGTCGCCAACGTCAATGACGCGCCAACCGGTTCGGTGACCATTTCGGGGACGGCGACGCAGGGCCAGACGCTGACGGCCGCCAACACCCTCGCCGACGCCGATGGACTGGGAACGATCAGCTACCAATGGAAGGCTGGCGGGACCAACATCGCCGGCGCGACGTCCTCGACCTATGTCCTGACCGAGGCGGAGGTCGGCAAGGCCATCACGGTCGTGGCCAGCTATACCGACGGACACGGGGCGGCCGAAAGCCTCGCTTCGAGCGCCACGTCTTCCGTCGCCAACCTCAATGACGCGCCAACGGGGTCGGTGACCATTTCGGGAACGGCGACGCAGGGCCAGACGCTGACGGCCGCCAACACCCTCGCCGACGCCGATGGACTGGGGACGATCAGCTACCAATGGAAGGCTGGCGGGACCAACATCGCCGGCGCGACGTCCTCGACCTATGTCCTGACCGAGGCGGAGGTCGGCAAGGCCATCACGGTCGTGGCCAGCTATACCGACGGACACGGCGCGGCCGAGAGCGCGGCCTCCAGCGCCACGTCCTCTGTCGTCAACGTCAACGACGCGCCGACCGGATCGGTGACGATCTCGGGGACCGCCAAGGAGGGCCAGACCCTAACCGCCGCCAATACCCTGGCCGACGCCGACGGCCTGGGCGCGATCAGCTACCAGTGGAAGGCCAACGGGACCAATATCGCCGGCGCAACGGCGTCGACCTATGTCCTGACCTCGAGCGAGCTGGGTCAGGTCATCACGGTCGTCGCCAGCTATACCGATGGCCACGGCACGGCCGAGAGCTCGACCTCGACCGCGACAAGCGCCGTGGGCCCAGCCAACAATGCGCCGACGGGCTCGGTGACCATCGGCGGCACAGCCACGCAAGGCCAAGTTCTTACCGCGAGCAACACGCTCGCCGACACCGATGGCCTAGGGACGATCAGCTACCAATGGAAAGCCGACGGAACCAATATCGCCGGCGCGACGAACGCGACCTTCACCCTGACGGAAAGCCAGGTCGGCAAACTCATCACCGTCGTCGCCAGCTACACCGACGGGCTGGGCGCTTCGGAAAGCGTGAGCTCGAGCGCGACCTCGGCGGTGGCCAACGTCAATGACGCGCCCACGGGCTCGGTGACGATTTCTGGGACGGCGACTCAAGGCCAAACGCTCACCGCCGCCAACACCCTCGCCGACGCCGACGGCCTGGGAACGATCAGCTATCAGTGGAAGGCCGGCGGGACCAATATCGCCGGCGCGACCGCCTCGACCTATGTCCTGACCGAGGCCGAGGTCGGCAAGACGATCACGGTCGTGGCCAGCTATACCGACGGACACGGCGCGGCCGAGACCAGCGCCTCCGCCGCCACCGCCTCCATCGCCAATCTCAATGATGCGCCCACCGGGTCAGTGACGATCTCCGGCGCGGCGACGCAGGGCCAGACGCTGACGGCCGCCAACACCCTGGCCGATGCCGATGGTCTGGGAGCGATCAGCTACCAATGGAGGGCCGACGGGACCGATATCGCCGGTGCGACGGCCTCGACGCTGGTCGTCGGCCAGGCCCAGGTTGGCAAGGTAATCACGGTAACGGCCAGCTATATGGACGGTCACGGCACGGCTGAAGGCCGCGTTTCCGCGGGCACGGCGTCGGTCACCAACGTCAACGACGCTCCCACCGGGGCCGTCACGATCCGCGGCGCGGCGATTGAAGGCTCGACCCTGATGGTGAGCAATAGCCTCGCCGACCTCGACGGTCTGGGCGCGATCTCCTACCAGTGGAAGGCCGCCGGCGCGAACATCGCGGGAGCGACCAACTCCACCTACCTGCTGACGCCCAGCGAGATCGGTAAGGCCATAACCGTCGTCGCCAGCTATACCGACGGCTTTGGCGCGGCCGAGAGCGTGTTTTCCGCGCCAACCGCGGCGGTCGATCCCGCACCGCCGCCACCGCCTCCCCTAGTGACGACCACGGTCGATGGCGTGCAGGTGCAGACCTCGACGATTACGAATGACGACGGATCGACCTCGTCGCAGGTCGTTGTCCCCATCGTCGCGTCGGGGCGGCCCGAGCAATCCGGCAATCCCGCGACGGCCGACATCCCTGTCACCCCCTCCGGCGCGAGCGGCGCGGTCATCCAAATTCCGGTGGGCGTCGGCGTGACGATCAGCGGCCCGGCCACCGTCCAAACGGCTGGTCAGGCGCTCACCGACCTTCTCCGTGAAACTAACGCCCACGTCACCGCAGGGTCCAGTGACCAGATCCTCCTCGGGGGCGCCGGCGGAGACTGGTTGAAAGATCAGCCCTCGAACACGCCCATCGTCGTCCGGTCGATCACGCCGACGGGCGCGGGAACGCAGGCCGGCGAAATCAGCCTGCTCGGCGCCACGACCCAGGTCGAGGCGTTGGTGATCGATGTCAGCCACATGCCGTCATCGACGGCTCTCACGCTGAACAACATCGAGTACGCGGTGATCGTCGGAGCCGCGACCGTCACGGGTGGCGAGGGCCGCAATGTCGTCTTTGGCGACGGCGCCAGCCAATACATCGTGCTGGGCCCCGACGACGACGTGCTGCATGGCGGCGGCGGAAATGACACCGTCGGCTCGAAGGGCGGCGACGACAAGCTCTATGGAGACGATGGCGATGACACCCTGTTCGGCGGGGCCGGAAACGACCTGTTGGACGGCGGCGCGGGCCGTGACACGGCTCTCATGGCAGGCGTCAAGGCAGACTACTACTTCGCCCACACCGCCCACGGGCTTCTGGCTTCCAGTTTCGACGGCGACGACACGATCGTCAGTATCGAAGCCCTGAAGATGGCGAACGGAGAGGTGATCACCGACCTGCCCAAGCTGGTGGCCGCGACCACCTCGGTCGCGGTGATGACCTACCAGTTCTTCACCGGCGCCACCCCGACCGGAGCGGGCCTGGAGTTCCTTCTCCACGCGCCGGACGCCGTGAACGCGGCCGATCTCAGCGACGCCTATTATCAAAAATTCAATGTCGAAAACCGCTACATCAACTTCGCCGTCAATCTGACCTCGGCCGCTGGCCAAGCCCACTCATGGTTCGAGAAGACCTACGGCGCTTTGAGCATGGAGCAGACAGTCGCCAAGTCGTACGCCGAGATCTTCGGCGTGACGCCGACCGCGGAGAAGATCGATTTGCTGCTTCATACCGACGTCGGCGGCATGACCCGGCAGGCCTATTTTGAGCATGTCGCGGGCTCGGTCGAGGGCGGCAAGGCGGCTCTTATCGGCTGGCTGCTGGCCGAGGCCGTGATCGAGGACACAGGTCGTTATGCGAAGGCCAACGACGCCTTCCTCGCGGACTTCTTCGACGGCGACGCCAAGCTCCACGTGGATCTCGTCGCGGTCTATGGCGATGGCCAGACTTGGAGCGGCCTTGGTTAGGGTTTTGGCTGTTGTCGGCGGTAGCCTCGCGCCAGAATAGGCCCAAAAACCAGTCGCGCATTCTGAAGTCTGATCGCGTCGGAAGCTGACGGTCGCGGGCCCGGCCCCATCGGATGAGCGATCAGGTTCGCGAGTGGCACGCGCCCAGAGACTCTACGCTCATCGGCGCCATGGATCTCGCTCCAACTCGGCTACGGTAACCTCCGTCCATGGCCGACGCCGTCGGCCGTCCCGGCCGCATCCAGACGACGAGAGCTATGCGCGGATGGTCCGGCGACCGACCTGGCGTTTTTCGGCTGCCGAGGAAAAGCGCGGCCCAACTTCCGCTCCAAGCCCGAAGCTCAGATTATTTTAACAGCAAAATTCATGTTCACTTATGAAGAAGATTGTTGACGAGCGGTGCTCAGCGCGCCACCTGGACTGCATATAAAAACGAAGGAGGAGGAACATGCGTTTGCACGCGTCGATGCGATTGGCATCGATCAGCGCCGCGAGCCTGCTGACGACCTCGCCCGCCCTGGCGCGCAGGGCGCGCCGCGGGCCCACACCGGGGGATGCAGCACGTCGCCCAGAATCGCCAGTACGCGCGCGTCAAGATCGGCGACCATTTCTCAGGCGGCTGGCGCCGAGTGGAGCCTGAGCGACGAACTCAAGATCGGCCTGACGGCTCTCCCCACGGGCCCAGAGGGCTTGAGACTTCCACCCGAGCCTGTTTCGGCTGTTCGCCGGGGAGACAAACTCATGAACATTCGTCGTCGGGTAACGGGCGTCGCCCTTTGCCTAGTCACAACGCTCGGAGCAGGCGCGCTTGCAAAAGCGCAATCTACGCAAGACGAGGTCAAAGCCTCCAAGGACTTTCCGACGACGACGAGCCTGACCGCCAGAGTGTCGCCGGTCTTCGCGTCACGCCGTGAACTCTATCGGCGCGGATGGACTGACCTCAACAAGAACGACAAAAAAGATATCTACGAAGACTCGACGCAGCCGATCGAGCGCCGGATCGATGATTTGCTGTCGCAAATGACGATGGACGAGAAGACGGCGCAAATGGTGACGCTGTACGGGTTCGGCCGCGTATTGCGTGACGAGCTGCCTACGGTCGAGTGGAAGCAGAAGATTTGGAAAGACGGCGTCGGCAATATCGACGAGATGCATAACGGCTGGGGCCGGGGATCGCGGAGCATTTACGCGACCGATATTCAAAAACACGTCTGGGCGATGAACGAGGTCCAGCGCTTTTTCATCGAGCAAACCCGGCTCGGCATTCCCGTCGACTTTACGAACGAAGGCAATGGCGGACTCGAAGCCGTCCACGCCACGAGTTTCCCGACCCAGATCGGCGTCGGCCATACCTGGGACGCGCCCCTTGTCCGCGATATCGGCAGAGTCGTCGGGCGCGAGGCGCGGGCGCTCGGCTACACCAATGTCTACGCCCCCATTCTCGACGTCGCCCGCGACCAGCGCTGGGGCCGCATGGAGGAAGTCTATGGCGAAGACCCGTTCCTCGTGTCGCGCCTGGGCGTCGAGATGGTCAGCGGCCTCCAAGAGGATCTGACCGTCGCGTCCACCGCCAAGCATTTCGCGGTCTATGGCGCCAACAAGGGCGCACGCGAGGGCGAGGCGCGCACCGATCCGCAAGTGTCGCCGCGCGAGGTCGAGAACATCCATCTGCCGTCGTTCGAGGCCGCGATCCGCGAAGCCAAGCTGATGGGGATCATGAGTTCCTACAATGACTACGACGGCATCCCCGTCACCGGCAGTCATTATTGGTTGACCGATCGCCTGCGCACCGAATTCGGCTTTCGCGGCTACGTCGTCTCGGACAGCCGCGCGGTCGAATATCTTTACAGCAAGCACAAGGTCGCCGCTGGCCCGGTCGAGGCGGCCGCCATGGCGGTCAATGCGGGCCTGAACGTTCGCACCGATTTCACGCCCCCCGAGCAGTACGTGACGCCGCTGCGCGCGGCCGTCGCGCGCGGGCTGGTGGCGCCATCGACGATTGACGACCGGGTGCGCGATATCCTGCGCGTCAAGTTCGCGCTCGGCATCTTCGACCGGCCCTATGTGAAAGACGCCGCCGCGACGGCTCGTCTGGTCGGCGCGCCCGAACATCGCGAACTGGCCCTGCGCGCCTCGCGAGAAAGCCTCGTGCTGCTCAAGAACAAGGACGCGGCGCTGCCGTTGAGCAAGGCGACGGACATCGTCGCCGTCATCGGGCCGAACGCGAACGATGCAAGCTATGCTACCCGCCGCTACAATCCGCATGGCGGCAAGGCTGTCACCGTTCTTGAAGGGATACGGGCAAAGCTGGGCGGCAAAGCCGAGGTGCGTTACGCCAAGGGCGTGGATGTGGTCAGCCCGAACTGGCCCCGTACCGAAACCTTGCCAGAGCCGCTGTCCGACGCGACGAGGACCGGCATCGATGAGGCCGTCGCCGCCGCGAAGGGGGCCAAGGTCGCCGTCGTGGTCCTCGGCGACAACGGCCTGACCGTCGGAGAAAGCCGGAGCCGCACCAGCCTCGACCTGCCGGGGCGTCAGTTGGAGTTGCTGAAGGCCGTACAGGCGACCGGGACACCGGTCGTGCTCGTGCTCATCAACGGTCGCCCGCTGTCGATCAATTGGGCTGACGAGAATGTGCCGGCGATCTTGGAGGCTTGGTTCCCCGGCGAGCAGGGCGGCACGGCCATCGCGGACGCGTTGTTCGGCGATTACAATCCGGGCGGCAAGCTTACGGTCACCTTCCCACGCACCGCCGGGCAGATTCCGCTCAACTTCCCGACCAAACCCAATGCGCAATGGGAGGGCGAACTATCGCGCGTGAACGGCGCGCTCTACGCCTTTGGCCATGGGCTGAGCTACACACAGTTCACTTACAGCAACCTCACCCTTCAGCCGGCGGCGCCGAACGGAGACGCGATGGTGACGGTGGGGTTCGACCTCACGAACGCCGGAAGTCGCGAAGGCGATGAAGTCGCGCAGCTTTATATCAACGATGTGGTGAGCTCGGTCATCACCTATGAGCAGCAGCTTCGGGGCTTTCAGCGCGTGCATCTGAACCCGGGCGAGCGACGCCATATCGAATTCACGTTGCGGCGGAAGGATTTGGCGCTCCTGAACGAGAAGCATCAATGGGTGGTCGAGCCGGGCAAGTTCAAGATCATGGTCGGCGCGGGATCGGATGACATAAGGCTGACGGACATTTTCAACGCGGGGCAATGATCGCCGCCTCAGTCGCCATGCCTGCACTGTCGCGGTGTGACATGGGCCTGCCGCCAATTAAGTTTTGAGCGACGTAGGCTTACGGGCGGGCGACGAACGATCACCCGCGCTCACAGTAGCTAACACCCATCGGGTGATGGCGCGGCCTAATCCTTCGGAGCCAGCAACCGAAGGAGCAGGCCATGTCGAACACCGAGGATCAAGATCCCAACCGCCGCCAAGTTCTGAGCGCCACGACCTTGGCCTTCACCTTCGCGGCCGTTGCGAGCCAGGCGCGGGCCGCGGCGGCGATCCCGGCGGCCTTCGGCGCGCCCAAGCAGATCGACGCTGGCGTCCTGAGCATCGGCTATGTCGAGATGGGGCCGACGGATGGCCCGGCGGTGCTGCTGCTGCACGGATGGCCCTATGACATCCACGCCTTCGCCGAGGTCGCGCCGCGCCTGGCCGCCGCCGGCTATCGCGTGATCGTCCCGCACTTGCGCGGCCATGGCACGACCCGCTTCCGCGCGACAGAGACTCCGCGCAATGGCCAGCAGGCCGCCCTGGCCATGGACGGTATAGCTCTGCTGGACGCGCTGGGCGTCGCGCACGCCATCGTCGCGGGCTTCGATTGGGGCGCGCGGACGGCCGATATCATGGCCGCGCTCTGGCCCGAGCGCTGCAAGGCGCTGGTCAGCGTCAGCGGCTATCTGATCGGCAGCCAGCAGGCCAACCGCGCGCCGCTGCCGCCCAAGGCCGAGCTAGCCTGGTGGTACCAGTTCTACTTCGCCACCGATCGGGGCCGCGACGGCTACGCGGCCAACACCGAGGCGTTCAATCGGCTGATCTGGACCCTGGCCTCGCCAAGGTGGGCGTTCGACGACGCGACCTTCGCCCGCACAGCCAAGTCGTTCGCCAATCCCGACCACGTCGACATCGTCGTCCACAACTACCGTTGGCGGCTGGGCCTGGCCGACGGTGAGACCCAGTACGACGCTCTGGAGGCCAAGCTGGCTGCGGCTCCGCCGATCACCATCCCCGCCATTACGATGGAAGGTGACGCCAACGGCGCTCCGCATCCCGATCCGGCCAGCTACGCCAAGAAGTTCACCGGCAAGTACGCCCACCGCCTGATCACTGGTGGCGTCGGCCACAACCTGCCGCAGGAGGCGCCGGCCGCCTTCGCCCAGGCGGTGATCGATGTCGACAAGCTTTAGGCGACCGACATGTCCCCCTCTTCCATGCTGACCGTCGGCGGCGCGGCCGCCCTGGCGGCCGGGCTGTGCTGGGCGTGCGCGCCCGTGCATGCCGATCCCAAGCCGGCCTCGCCGATCTATGGCGTGACCATTCCCGAGGGCTATCGCGACTGGACCCTCGTCGCGCCGGCCCAGGAGGCCGCGCCATTGGACGAATTGCGCGCGACAGTCGGCAACGCCAGGGCGCTTAAGGCCTATCGCGCCGGAACCCAGCCGTTCCCGGACGGGACGGTGCTGGTCAAGCTGGCCTGGAAGCAGGCGCCGTCGCCGGACTTCGCGCCGGCCTCGATCCCCGCCGCGGCGACCACGGTCCAGGTGATGGTCAAGGACTCCAAGCGCTACGCGACGACCGGCGGCTGGGGCTTCGGACGTTTCATCGACGGCAAGCCCGTCGATGTCGCCCAGCACGAAACCTGCTTCGCCTGCCACGCCGCCCGCGTGAAGGACCGTGACTACGTCTTCACCCGGTACGCACTCTAAGGGCGCTCCGGCCCCTCCCCTCACCTCAGCTTTATGGAGTTCCTGTGAAGAACCTCTTCCTCCCGGCCACCCGCCGCGCGGTGGTCGGCGGCCTCGCCGTGGCCGGTGCGGCGGCCTTGACGCCCGCCCTGGCTAGGGCCGCCTCGATCGCCATCCGGCCGTTCAAGATCGCCATTCCCGAGGCCGACGTCGCGGCCATGAAGCGCCGCATCTCCGCCACCCGCTGGGCCGACGCGGAACCGGCCATCGACGATAGCCAGGGCGTGCGCCGCCAGACGCTGGAGCCGCTGATGCGCTACTGGGCGACCGGCTATGACTGGCGCAAGGTCGAGGCGCGGCTGAACGCCCTGCCGATGTTCGTCACCGAGATCGACGGCCTGGACATCCAGTTCATCCACGTCCGTTCGCGGCATGACAACGCCCTGCCGATGATCCTGACACATGGCTGGCCGGGCTCAATCCTGGAGTTCCTCAAGGTCATCGATCCGCTGACCAACCCGACCGCCCACGGGGGCGAGGCCAAGGACGCCTTCCACCTGGTCATCCCGTCGATCCCCGGCTTCGGCTTCTCGGCCAAGCCCAAGGTCACTGGGTGGGGCTCGGACCACATCGGCCTCGCCTGGTCGCAGCTGATGCTGCGCCTTGGCTATGATCGCTACGTCTCGCAGGGCGGCGACTGCGGCTCGGTGATCTCTCAGCGCATGGCGCTGCAGAAGGTCCCGGGCTTGGCCGGCGTCCACCTGAACATGCCCGCCGTGGTTCCGGCCGAAATCGCCCGCGTCCTAGCGGCCGGCGATCCCGCGCCCGCCAGCCTGTCGATCAAGGAGCGCTACGCCTTCGACAAGCTGGAGGCCTTCTATCGCGACAACGCCGCCTATGCCGCGATGATGAACACCCGGCCCCAGACCATCGGCTATTCGCTCGTCGATTCACCGGTCGGCATGGCGGCCTGGATGTATGAGAAGATCGCCCAGTGGACCTATAGCGGCGGCGATCCGCTAAAGGTGCTGACCCGCGACGAGATCCTGGACGATTTCTCGCTGTACTGGCTGACCGCCACCGGCGCCTCGGCGGCCCGGATCTACTGGGAAGACCACACCAACAACTTCAACGCCCGCGGCGTCATCGACCTGCCGGTCGCGGTCAGCGTCTTTCCCGGCGAGATCTTCCAGGCTCCGAAGACCTGGGCGGAGCGCGCCTACAGCAACCTCTTCTATTTCAACGAGGCCTCGAACGGCGGGCACTTCGCCGCCTGGGAGCAGCCAGCGCTGTTCGCCCAGGAGATCCGCGCGGCCTTCCGCTCCCTCCGCTGAACCTTCAGACAGGACGACATCCCATGAGCCAGACCCTCTACACCGGCAAGGTCCACGTCACCGGCGGCCGCGAAGGCGCCGCGCGCAGCGACGACGGCCGGCTGGACATCAAGCTCTCGACGCCGGGCGGTCCCGGCGTCGGGACCAACCCCGAGCAGTTGCTGGCGGCCGGCTGGTCGGCCTGCTTCCAAGGCGCCATGACCATCGCGGCCAAGCAAATGGGCGTGAAGCTGGTCGACGTGGCCATCGACGCCGAGATCGCCCTCAACACCGATGGCGCCGGCTATTTCCTGGCCGCCCGCCTCAACGTCGCGACACCAGGCCTGGACCCCGAGGTCGCGCGCCAGGTGGTCGAGGCGGCCCATAGGACCTGTCCCTACTCCAAGGCCTTGCAGGGCAATATCGATGTCACGCTCAACCTCGTCTGATCCGGTGTCGCGCCGGACCTGGTTGAAGGGCGCAGCGGCGGGGCTGGGCCCGCTGTCCCTGGGCGGCGCGCTAGCCTTGCCACCGGCCCGTCGCGCCCTGGCTGGGGCCTTCGCGCCCGCGTCGGCTCTCGCGGCGCTGAAACTATCCGGGCCCTGGCTCAACAGCCCCCCCCTGGACGCCACCGTCCTGCGCGGCCGGGTCGTGATCGTTTGCTTCTGGACCTACTCGTGCATCAACAGCCTGCGAGTCCTGCCCTATCTGCGCGCGTGGCAGACCCGCTACGGCCAGCGGGGCCTGACGGTGGTCGGCGTCCACACGCCCGAGTTCGCGTTCGAGACGGAAGTCCTGAACGTTCGCCAGGCGGTGAAGGATCTGGACGTGAAGTTCCCGGTCGCCCTCGACAGTGACCGCCGAATCTGGAGCGCCTTCGGCAACAATGCCTGGCCAGCCTTCTACGTCATCGACGCCGACGGTCGCGTCCGGGGCCATGTCGACGGCGAGGGCCGTTACGACCAGATCGAACGGCTGGTCCGGAAGCTTCTGACCGATGTCCCTGGCCCCGCCATGGCCGAAGCCCTGTCCGTGGTCGCGGGCGCGGGCCCGGAAGCCGCGCCAGACTTTCCTGACCTTGGCTCGGGCGAGACCTATGTCGGCTACGGCCAGGCCAGCGCCTTCGTCTCGGCGGGCGGCCTGCGCCATGACGTCGAACAGCTCTACCATTCGCCACGCGACCTGCCGCTGAACCGCTGGAGCCTGTCGGGCGGCTGGACGGTCGGCGAGGAGTTCGCCACCAGCGCCACGCCGAAAGCCACGATCACGCACCGCTTTCACGCG
This sequence comes from Caulobacter sp. 1776, assembly GCF_040545685.1. Classification (NCBI taxonomy): domain Bacteria; kingdom Pseudomonadati; phylum Pseudomonadota; class Alphaproteobacteria; order Caulobacterales; family Caulobacteraceae; genus Caulobacter; species Caulobacter sp. 1776. Next base: position 115,505 of record NZ_JBEPMI010000007.1, on the reverse strand, counting down.
CGTGACCTGCACATGGTGCTGGCCCCCGCCTCGCCCAATCGCCCCGTCCGCATCCGCGTACGGTTGGATGGCCAGGCGCCTGGGCAGGATCATGGTTGGGATGTCGACGCTGACGGCGCGAGCGTCGTTGATCGCCCCCGCATGTACCAGCTGATCCGCCAGGTCGGCCCCGTCGTCGACCGCGCGTTCCAGATCGAAGCGCTCGATCCGGGCCTGCGCGTCTACGCCTTCACTTTCGGCTAGCGGTTTCCTTCAAGACCGGCCCGCCGCACCGGCATCCTGCTCTCCCTCTCCATTTGCCCCTTAGAGGAACCCTCCCATGTCCAAGAAAGCCTTTGCCATCGCCTTGGCCTTCGGCCTGACCGGCCTCACCGCCGCCCACGCCCAAACCCATGCATCGACCAAGCCTACCGTGGTTCTGGTGCACGGCGCCTTCGCCGACAGCAGCAGTTGGGACGGCGTGATCGCCGACCTGACCCGCGACGGCTACCATGTCGTGGCCGCCGCCAATCCGCTACGCGGCGTGGCCAATGACGCCGCCGCCGTGCGTACGGTGATCAATTCGATCGCCGGCCCGGTGATCCTGGTCGGCCATTCATATGGCGGCGCGGTGATCTCGGCCGCCGCCGACGGCGCCGGTAACGTCAAAGGCCTCGTCTATGTCGCCGCGTTCGCTCCCGAGGTTGGTGAAAGTATCTTCGATCTGACCGGCAAGTTCCCAGGCTCTACCCTGCCGCCGACCTTGGACAAGCCCGTCGATCTGCCTGGCGGGGCTCACGACCTCTACATCCAGCAGGACAAGTTCCCGGCTCAGTTCGCCGCGGACGTACCGCTCGCGCAGGCCAAGCTGATGGCTGTCGCCCAGCGCCCGCTGACCGACGCGGCCGGCGCCGAAAAGGCCGTGGCCACGAGCTGGAAGGCCATCCCCTCCTGGTGGGTCTATGGCGAGGCCGACCGCAACATCCCGCCCGCCGCCATGAAGTGGATGGCCGAACGCGCCCAGGCGAAGAAGGTCGTCACCGTCCCCGGCGCCTCGCACGTGGTGATGATCTCGCATCCGCACGAGGTCGCCAAGCTGATCGAGACGGCCGCCGCCAACTAGTCCGGCGCCCCGACCGGACCGCTCAGGAGCAAGGAGAAAGACATGTCCCAGAGATGGCTCATCACCGGTTCCTCGCGCGGCCTGGGCCGGGCCCTGGCTGAGGCCGCCCTGGCCGCCGGACATCGCGTGGTCGCCACGGCGCGCGATCCCGGCGGCCTCGCCGACCTGGCCGAACATCATGGTCCTGCCGTGCGGCTGGCCGAGTTGGATGTCACCGATCCAGAGGCCGCCGCCCGCGCCGTGGCGCTGGCCGCCGAGGACTTCGGCGGCCTGGACGTGGTCGTGAACAACGCCGGCTATGGCGATATCGGCTCGGCCGAGGACACATCGCTCGACGACTTCCGCAAACAGATCGAGGTCAACCTGTTCGGCGCGATCATTGTGACCAAGGCCGCGATCCCGCTGCTTCGCGCCCAGCGATCCGGCCATTTCATCCAGTTCTCGTCGGTGGGCGGTCGGCTGGGCGCGCCGGGTCGGGCCGCCTATTCCGCCGCCAAGTGGGGCGTCGAGGGTTTTTCCGAGGTCCTGGCCCAGGAGATGGCGTTGGTCGGAGTCAAGGTGACGATCGTCGAGCCGGGCGGCTTCCGCACCGACTTCGCCGGCGCTTCGACCCGACTGAACGCCGGCCGCGCCGAGTACGATGCGGTCGTGGGCGCGGCGGCGCGTCGGCAGGCCGAGTACGATGGCCGGCAGCCGGGCGATCCCAGCAAGGCGGCGCAAGTCCTGCTGAAGCTGGCGGCCATGGCTTCCCCGCCCCTACGTTTGCCGCTGGGCAGCGATGCCGTCGCCGCGATCAGCGCGGCTGACCAGCGTCGCCTGGCCGAGCTCGAACATTGGGGCGCGCTCAGCGCATCGACCGACTTCGACGAACCGCTTGCGGCTCACTAGCCGAGGCCGCGCGTCATGTGGACGGCCCGGGCCGAATTACCTCATGATAGTCTCCGGATGCGCACGGGACCGGACGAGATTTCGAAGGATGACGACGAGAACGATCTCGCCGCGCGATCGCGCACGCTGAGGGGCGCGCTGACCCGCTACTTCCAGCGCCGCTTGCCCAACACCCACGAGGCGGACGACCTGGTGCAGGAGGTGTTTCTGCGCATCGTCCGGCGCGGCGACAGTCAGGACCTCGACCAGTTCGAGGGCTATGTCTTCCAGACCGCCGCCAGCGTCATCAAGGACAGGTTTCGCCGCCGCCGTACGCGCAAGAGCGACAGCCACGTCGTGTTCGAACCAGATCTGCACGGACAGAGCGACGTCTCGCCCGAACAGACGCTCCTTGCGCGCGAAGCTCTGAAATCAACCACCCGCGCGATCATGGCCATGCCCGAGCGGACGCGGACGATCTTCGTCCTGCGTCGCCTGGAAGGCCTTTCGCATCCCGAGATCGCCCGCCGCTTGGGTGTGTCGCTGAGCACGGTTGAGAAGCATATCCAGAGGGCCGCCAAGCAGCTTCTCTCGCTTGGAGGGGATAGTCATGACCTCTAGCCGAACGCCCCCGTCCGGAATGTCGGTCGAGGACGACGCCGCCTGGTGGCTGGCGCGCCACGACGCCGACCCGTCGACCGCCGCCGATCCGGCCTTCCTGGCTTGGCTGGCGCAGTCCGAACGCCATGCGCAGGTCTGGGCTCGCGCCCAGGCCGTCTGGCGCCGCGCAGGCCAGGACCTGAAGGACGATCCCCTCGCCGAGGCCCTGCGGGTCAGCGCCCTGGCCGTCCGCCCGCCTGTCTGGCCCAAGGCCCTGGCCGCCGCCTCGATCGCCGTCGTCGTCCTGCTGGGCGCGGCGGGTGGCTGGCGGTACTGGACCGGGCGGGAACACTCTGAGGTCATCGCCTCGGACGCCTTGCCCAGTTTTACCACCGGCGTCGGCGAACGACGGGCTGTCACCCTCTCAGACGGCACCCGCCTGGACCTCGACAGCGACACGCGCGTCGAGGTGGCCTTCGACGACAAGGCCCGTCGCCTGACCCTCGTGAAGGGCCGGACCTATATCCAGGTCAGGCGCGACCCGAAGCGGCCGTTCGCCGTCGACGCCGGCGACCAGACCATCGTCGATCGCGGAACCGCGTTCGGAGTTCGCCTGAGTCCCGACGTTGTCGCGGTGATGCTGGTCCAGGGCAGTGTCGCCGTCGGCGCGCGCGGCGCGGCTCCGGATCACGAGTTGCGGCCGGGCCAGCGTTTGGTGCTGCAGGCGGGCCGCCCCGCGCGCATCGAGCGCTTCGATCCGAACATCGCCCTGGCTTGGCGCGAAGGCTTCGTCGAATTCTCCGACACGCCGCTCTCGGAAGCCGTCGCCGAAATGAACCGCTACGGCGGGCGCAGGATGGTCATCACCGATCCGCGCATCGGGGACCTAAAAATCAGCGGTCGCTTCGAGCTGGGCGATCCAGACCGCTTCCTGCGCACCGTGGCGATGCTGCTGCCGGTGCGGGCTGTCCGGGTCGATGACACGCTGGAGATCCGACCGGCGACCTGAGGGGTCAAAACCGCCGCGTCAGGCTGATCTCGAAGCTGCGCTCGCGCGCGTCGCCGTAGGTGCTGTAACCCGTCGGCGCGGCCAGGGCCAAGGGCGGCGTGGCGTCCAGCAGGTTATGCACGATCGCCTGCACCTGCGTGGGCCCGCCGAGCGACCGACGCGCGAAAAGATCAAGATAGATCTGCGAACGGATACGCTCTTCGTGAGGCTGGGCGATCGCCAGGTTGACGGGCGCGACGGTGAAGCCCGACGTCGCCGCCCGGTAGCTTCCGTAATACTGGGCGTTGAAGCCTAGGCTCAGCGCCTCGCCAGCCCATTGCGCGCCCGCCAGCGCCTTGAACTTCAGGGGGCCATCACCGAAACCGGCGGTCTCGGTCCAGGGCTTTTCAGGATCGGCGATACGGCGGTAGCTAGGCAACCAGACACCGCGCAAATAGGCGCTGACGCTGCCCTGCCCCACCGTGCGGCGATACTCGGCGCTGGCGTCGAAGGTCTCGACGACCGAGCGCCCGCTGTTCAGCGCGCCAGTGTCCAGCAGGATGACGTGGCCAGCCGTATAGCCCTTGGCCCGATCGGCGTCGGTGAGCGGCGCGCGGATGACCCGGGTCGGATAGATCGCCTCCCGCGCCAGGAAATAGGCGACATCGCCGGCGGCGAAGGTGGTGATCTCGTGGCTTTTGACGGTGCGCAGAGAGTCGACCGAAAAGCGCGCACCCGCCAACCAACGCGGCTCCGCCACGACGCCCACGCCGTACGTGCGGGCCCGCTCCGGATCCAGCCCGGGCGATCCGTTCTGGATGATCGTCAACGGCCCGGCCGCGCCCAGGATCTCGTCCCCGCGCTGAGGATCCGTTCGCGGCCAAGCGCGCGCCGACAGGATCAGCGACTGCGCCTGGTCCGAGCGTGGCGGCAGATGGCCCTCGCTGTAACTGGCGCGCAGCATGACGCCATCGGCGACGAAGGTCTTGAGGCCCAGGGTCTTGGCCAGTAGCGCGTGCTTGGACACCGCCTGACTCGTCACCGTTGGCGCGCCGTCGCCAAGGAGGCTCATGTACGTCTGGGGCGAGGTCATCCGATAGGCGTCACCGCGCACCGCGACCTGAAGCTCAAGGCCCCGCAGCGGACGGAACGCATCCGGCGCGCCCAGCGGCGCGCGCCACTCGGCATAGGCCGAGCGGGTGTCCAGCCGCAGCCGGCCGCCCCGCACGCTTCGCGGCTCTTGGCTGACAGCGTCGAAGGCGAAGTGCTCGCCACCGGACGTCCGCTCGCGGGAGGCCTCCGCGGTGACGGTCATGGTCAGCGGCCCGCCTGGCAGGCGCCACAACGGTCCCGATGCGCGCAGATTGAAGTCGGTCAGCGTGTCGTCCGACTTCGTGAAAGCGCCGTTGGCCACTTGGTAAGCGCGATAGCCCCTAAGGAAATCCTCCTGGGAGGCGAACGGCGAAAGGCCCGGACCGGCATAGCCGTCGTACTTGGTCGCCAGTGTGGCGTTGATGGTCGCTCCACGCGCGTCGTCGGTGATCCGCACGCGCGATCGGCTGATATCGAGGTCGCTCTCGGCCATCCACCCGCGCGGCAGTCGGGCGATCAGGCCGGCGGTAGCGCGCTGACTGGCGCTGCGATTGCGCACGATTCCATCCCAAGGCACCGAACGCGACACGTAGACACTCTGTTCGAAGGGATTATAGGCGGACTCCGCCCCCAGCGAGAGAATCGCGTACCCGGCCGGCGCCGTGGCGCGTCCGCGATTGTCCAGGAATAGATAGTCAAAAAAGCCTTCGAGGTTTCCGATCTCCTGGCGCGCGCTGAGGATCAGCGAGCGCCGCAGCGTGCGGGTTGTCAGACTTTGTCGTTCGCCAAAGGCGTCGGCGGGAAGCTCTAGGTTCAGCTTGCCGGCGTTGGCGACGGCCTCGGCGACCGTGAAGCCCGATAGCGAGAATGTGGTGTAGGAGCTGCCGAGCGACGCGCCGCCATAGTCCGGCTTCAGTGTCAGAACACCGCGTGAACTGGCGACATTGACGGCCGCGCCAATTGGCACATAGGGCGCGATGATCTTTCCGACCGCGAAATCCGCGCCGTTGACGCCAAGCGCCCGCTCGCCGAACACACGCTCCCCGACGCTCAGCCCCTCGTCCTTGCCTAGACCGATCCGCACCGAGACGCCGCCTCGGCCGTCGCGGGAGGTTCGGCCGATCGACGCGTCGAGGCGACTGGCCAGGCCGCCGCCGTGCTGGGTGAACCCCTGCGTCACGCCGACCTCCGCGCCTTGGTAGTCACGCTTGAGGATGATGTTCACCACGCCGCCGGTGGCGCCGGCTCCGTAGAGCGCGCCCGCCGCGGCCGTAAGCACCTCGATCCGCTCGACGGCGGCCAGCGGGATCCCGTTGACGTCGGCCTGGACGAAGCCAGCGCCGTTGCCCACCGCTTCAGGGACGCTGGGCAACCGCCGCCCGTCGACGAGCACCAAGGTCTGGCCGCTGCCCAGCCCCAGCAGATCGATCCGCGAGCGCGCCGAGGCGGAATTGGCCACCGGCGCCTGGACCAGGGACGCAGACTGAGCGTCGGACGGCATCGCCCGGCGCATGAAGCCCTCGATGTCGGTGGCCCCAGCGGTCCGGATCGTCTCGTCCAGCGCCACGTCGTACGGCTGGATATCGTCGCGCGTGCGACGGATGCCCGTATTGAGATTGCGCCGACCCAAAACGAGGATCTCGGACACGGCGCCGTCCCCGTCGTCTCTCGGCTTGGCGGCGGGCGGCGTCGATACGGGCTTGACCACATAGGCGCCGTCGGAGGTTCGCTGGACGCCGAGGCCCGTGGACGCCAGGGCGGCGGCTAGCGCCTGATCGACCGTGAACCGGCCCTTCAGGCGGGGGGCGTTCAAGCGGTCGGTCACGGCTCGGTCGAACGCCAGCTCCACCGACCCGACCCTGGCGACCCGGTTGAGGGTTACGGACAAGGACTGAGCAGGCATGTCCAGCACAACGGAAGTCGCGGCGCAGCTTTCGGTAGTCCCCGCCAAGGCCAAGCCGATGCCCAGCGCCAGACCCAAGGCACACGCGCTCGGACGCGTCAGAAAAAGTTCGGCGGCGGCGTACGGGATCGCGGGGGACCTGCGTTCCTGGCTCGGATCGTGGAGTACGAACGAATGCGCCAATCCAGTCTCGTCACTATCCGCGCCGCCGAGGACGGGAAGGCTGGAACACGCCTGGCGACGCATGCCGACCGCGCGCGCGTCCCGATCGAGTCCGTTCCCACTCCCGCGCCGACGCTTACGTCACGCGCTCCTTCGATCGCAAGCCCAACCATGCCGAGTCGGGCCCGCGATCGGCTGTCCTTCGGCGGCTTCGTCCTCGCCCCGGAAGAACGCCGCCTGACCAAGGACGGCGTCCCGGTCGAACTGGGCGGCCGTTCGTTCGACCTGTTGCTGGCGCTGGTCGAACAACCCGGGCGCATCATCCCCAAGCGCGAACTCATCCGCAGGGTCTGGCCCGACGTGACGGTGGAGGACGTGGCGCTGCGCTTTCATATGACCCGACTCCGACGGGCCCTGGGCGATGGCGTTGGCGGCGGCCGCCTGATCACTACTCAGGTCGGCGTAGGCTACGGCTTCATCGGCGCCTTGAAACAGGCTCACGCCGCGCCGGCTCGACAGGTTGCGCCCTCCTCCCTGCTTCCCAGCAGGCTGGACCGGCTGATCGGCCGCGAACGCGACCTGCGCCAGTTGATCGAACGCGTCTCCAACGCTCGGCTCCTGACGATCGTCGGACCAGCGGGCGTGGGCAAGACCAGTCTGGCCGTCGAAGCGGCGCACGAACTGGCCTCGGACTTCACGGACGGCGCGACCTTCGTCGAGCTGGCGGCGGTCTCGGTCCCCGACATGCTCGTTCCCGCCGTCGCGGCCGCCTTGGGGCTAACCGTCGCGGCCAACAGCCCGGCGACGATGGTGCTGGACTATCTCAGAGGCCGGCGACTGCTGCTGATCCTCGACGCCGCAGAGCATCTCGCCCAAGCGATCGCGTCGCTGTGCGAAGCGATCTCCGCAACCGCGCGGGACGTTCGCGTCATCGTCACCAGCCGCCAAGCCCTGAGAGCGCGCAACGAGCAAGTCCATCGTCTGACGCCCCATGATGAGTCCGCGGCCATCGACCTCTTCAGGCATCACCTGGCGACGGCTGGCGGCGTCGATATCCAGCCGGAAGACGCGCCGATGATCGCCACGATTTGCGAACGGCTAGACGGACTGGCCTTGCCGATAGAGCTGGCTGCGCTGCGCGCCGCGACGCATGGGATTGGCGCGACATCGCGACTGCTCGGCGAAGGGCCCAGTTTGCTCTGGCCTGGACGACGCACCGCTCCGCCACACCAACGAACGTTGAAGGCGTCGCTGGACTGGAGTTTCGACCTTCTGGCCAACGGCGAGCGTACGGTCCTCGAGCGAGTTTCCAGACTCGACGCGCCGTTCACGCTGGAAGCGGCCCTGGAAATAGCCGTCGAGCGTGACCTTGACCGTGCGACCGCCAACGCGGCTCTAGACGCCCTGATTGAAAAGTCGCTGATCCTCGCGGACGCCGGCCAATATCGATTTCCCGAAACGGTGCGCCTTTATGCGCGCGAGCGCTGCGTGGACCTCGACCGCCGCTAGAGGCGCGCACCCACCGGCGCCGTACGTCGTCTGGTCAAACCCGCTCTCGAGCCGTCGGCTCGTCGATCTTCTCGGCCTCACGATCGCGCCGGCGGGATCGGTGAGGTCAGGCGGCCACCCGGGCGTCGAGCGCGGCCAGCTTGGCCAGCACCCGGTCCAGCGTCGAGCGCTTCACCGGCTTGCCGTCGCGCAGCTTGGTCCAGGTGGTCTCGCTGATCGCGTAACAGTCGAACAGGTGCTCGCGCGTCACGGCCGGCAGGCGCGAACGCAGGCGCTGGAAGATCTCTCGGGAGATGGTGACGGTTTCAGCCATGGAAGTCTGGTCGGTGACGCACGGGAAAGAAAACTTTACCGCGTCCCTATGACGGTGTTGTTGGACGAGCTTATTTCAACGCTGTTACGTATGGCCGAGTTTTCGTCGAAATTGGCCAAGTAAGCGACAAGAGCGCTTCGGGCGCCCTGTACGCCGCCAACAACGGCGACGCCTAGCCACCAAACCTACGCTCCAGGCGCGCCGTCAAAAGTGACAATGACGTAATCTAGCGCATCACGCCAAACAGATAGAGCAGCAGAATGATCGGCAGCGGGATGCCCAGCATCCAGAGCAGCAGGCCTTTCATGGCGATCTCCCTCAGACGGACGGGTTGAAGGTGTGGCGGTCACGGCGATGCCACTGCGGATGCTGCGAGCCGAGATAGCCGCCGGCCACGGCGCCGACCGCGCCCAGGGCCATGCTGGCCGCGCCCCACCAAGCCAAGGCGGCGGTGACCTTGCGCGCCGCGTCCGCGGCAGCCTTCATGTCGGTCTCGGTGACGTCATCGTCGCCTTGCGAGGCTTCGATCGTGGCCTGGGCGCCGGTGAGCAGCGAGCCGGCGCTAGCGCCGCCGCCGATCCCGGCCAAGGCGACGATAAAGGCCAGCCCCCAGACCGTCAGGCCGATCAGCGCGCCCTTATGGTGGTCCGGGAACCGGGCCGAGCGCGCGGCGACGAACGCGCCCACCTGCAGGGCGAAGGTGTTGGCGAACACGATCCAGAGCCCGCCGCCGAGGGTCAGGCCGGTCGCGCCGGCGTCGGTCAGACGGAACGGATTGGCCACGGTGGCCCCGATCGCCAGGCCAAGCAGGTTGAGCAAGGCGCCCAACGCGATGGCGACCACCACGCCAGCGAATACGCCGCTCCAGGAGATCAGCGGATGGGCGTAGGGATCTTCGTGGAATGCATAGACTTTCGGTTCGGCCATGTCGGCGTCCTCCCCAAGCATGGTTGGTCCAAGCGTGGCGGGAAAACTCCGGAGCGACCGAGAAAGTTGCCTACAGCGTGAAGCGCAGGCCGTCGTAAGCGGGCTCCACCCCTGCCGGCAGCCTGGCCGCCAGGGCGTTGAAATCCAGGTCGATGTGCAGATTGGTCAGGATGGCCCGGCGCGGCTTGGCGCGGGCGATCCACTCGAGCGCTAGCTCGACGTGGGCGTGGGTCGGGTGCGGCGTCCAGCGCAAGGCGTCGACGATCCAGACGTCGAGATCGGCCAGGTCCGTCCAACTGCCGTCCGGTATTGCGCGGACGTCGGGCGTATAAGCCACGCCGCCGAAGCGATAGCCGACGGCGCGGATCTCGCCGTGGTCGACATCGAAGGTGTGGACCGGGATCGCTCCGCTTGGCCCCTCGACCGTGAAGGCCTCGCCCAGCGGCGGGATCAGCCGCGGCTCCAGGATGGCCGGATAGCCGCCATGCGTCCGGAAGATGTAGTCGAACCGCGTAAGCAGGCCGTCATGCGTGGCCTGGTCCATATAGGTCGGGATTCGCGCCCGCTGGTTCAGGAAGAACGGCCGCAGGTCGTCGATGCCATGGGCCTGGTCGGCGTGGTCGTGGGTGAACAACGCCGCATCGACGCGCTTCACGCCCGCGGTGGCGGTCTGCAGGCGCAGGTCCGGCGAGGTGTCGACCACGACGGTCGTTTCTTGGGCCGGACCGCCCTCGCCTTTTCGCCGCACCAGCAGGGAGCAGCGCGAGCGATGGTTCTTCGGCTCGGCCGGATCGCAGTCGCCCCAGTTGCCGTCGGCGCGCGGCACGCCGCCGGACGAGCCGGAGCCCAGGATGGTGAACTCCAGCGGCCCGGTCATGGACGCGGGATCCGGTCGAACAGGGCGAAGAAGGCGTCCTCGGTCCGCGCCTCCGTATCGGCCCGGCTCCAGCCACGAATCTCGGCCAGCTTGTCGTAGATGTGCGGCAGGTAGGCCGGCTCGTTGCGGCGGCCGCGCATCGGCACGGGGGCCAGGTACGGACAGTCGGTCTCGACGATGATCTTGTCGGCCGGCATGTCGCGGATCACCGCCCTGACCTCTTCCGCGGCCTTGAAAGTCGCGATGCCCGACACCGAGAACCAGGCGCCCAGGGCGGCGGCGCGCGCGGCCAGCGCTGGACCGCTGGTGTAGCAGTGCATCAGGATCTTGAACGGTCCAGCCGCGTACTCGGTCTCGAGAATCTGCGCCATGACCTCGTCGGCCTCACGGGTATGGACGACCAGCGGCAGACCGCTTTCTCGGGCGGCGATGCAGTGCTGGCGAAACACGTCGGCCTGAACCTCGCGCGGTGAAAGGTCGTAGTGGAAGTCCAGGCCGCATTCGCCGATTCCGATGACACGCGGACGGCCGGCCAGCTCGACCAGGCGCGCGGCGGTCAGGCCGGGATCTTCCTTCGACTCGTGGGGGTGCGTGCCGACCGTGCACCAGATGTCGGGCTCGGCCATGGCGATCGCGTGCACGGCCTCGAACGACGAAACCTTGTCGCAGATGGTGACCATCAGGCCGATGCCGGCCTCGCGGGCCCGAGCGATGACGGCGTCCTTGTCCTCGGCGAACTGGGGCGCGTGGAGATTCACGTGACTGTCGATGAGCATGCGGCTCACATCGCCGCCTTGGCCGCCGCGCGCAAGTCCGAGATGACGCTCCAGAACACGTCGGCGCGGTCCAGGTTCACCGCCTCGGCCTCGCCCGGCCAACTGGCGAGGCGCTCCCAGGCGGCGGCCCAGCGGTCCAGGCCCGGCGAGTTCTTGCCGTCGGCCGCCACCTGGGTGGCGAAGATCCGCACCTGGTCGGCCAGGCGATCCATCAGCAGTTCGAACCGCGCCGCGCCCTCAGCGCCTCGGAAGGTGTCGGCCATGGCCAGCAGCGCACCCTCGTCCAGCTTAGGCAGGCCGCGCAGGATCTCGTTGGCGGCGTCGTCCATGGCCAGCGCCCCCGAGGCCGCCAACTGAAGCGCTCGTCCCGGCGCGCCGTGAGCCATGCGGGCCAGGCGCTCCGCGTCACGCGACGGGACGTCGGCCATGCGCTCGACCATTTCGGCCGCCGCCGCAACGCCCGGCGCAGGGATGACAAGGCGCCGACAGCGCGAGCGGATAGTCGGCAGCAGCTTGCCGGGCGCGTGGCTGATCAGCAGGATGACGCCGCGCGGCGGCGGCTCCTCAAGCGTCTTCAGCACCGCATTGGCGGCGTTGACGTTCAGGTCGTCGGCGGCGTCGATGATCGCCACCCGATACGGCGAGATGGCGGGCGAATTGGCGAAGAACTCCGGCAGGCGCCGGGCCTCGTCGACCGGGATCGATTTGCGGGCCTTGCCGTCGTCCGTCAGCCGCTCCAGCACCATCAGGTCGGGATGAGAACGCGCGGCGACCTGCCGGCTGACCACGTCGGACGGCGCGGCGCCCAGCAGGCCGTGGCTCGGATCGGGCCGCGCGCCCAGCAGCCGGCGGGCCATGCGGTAGGCCAGGGTCGCCTTGCCGACGCCCTCGGGCCCGGTCAGCAACCAGGCGTGATGCAACCGGCCACGCTCCAGGGCGTCGATGAACGCGGCCTCGGCGGCGGACTGGCCGTCCAGACGGTAGACGTCGCGGGGATGGGCCGGCGCGGCCATCAGAGGTCCAGACGCTGGGCGACGGCGTCGGCGATCGCGGCGGTGACGGCGTCGAGTTCAGCATCGGCGTCGATGACGACGCAGCGCTTCGGCTCACGACGCGCGATCGCCAGATAGCCGGCGCGCAGGCGTTGATGGAATTCCAGACCCTTGGATTCGAAGCGCGCCGCCCCGCCCCGCGCCTCGGCTCGCGTCAGGCCGACCTCGGCCGGTAGGTCCAGGATCAAGGTCAGGTTCGGAACCGTGCCGTTCAGCACATGGTCCTCGAGCGCGGCGATCAGACTGGCCGGCGCGTCGCCGCCCGCGCCCTGATAGGCCCGGGTGGAATCGGCGAAGCGGTCGCACAGCACGACCTTGCCCTCGGCGAGGGCCGGACGGATCACCCGCTCCACGTGGTCGCGGCGGGCGGCGTACATCAAGAGGGTCTCGGTGACCGGCGACCAGCGATCAGCCGCGCCGTTGACCAGCAACTCGCGGATGGCCTCGGCCCCTGGGCTGCCGCCAGGCTCGCGCGTGACGACGACGTCGTGGCCGGCCGCGCGCAGCCGCTCGGCCAGGCGGCGGATCTGAGTGGACTTTCCCGCCCCTTCCCCGCCTTCGAAACTGATGAAGAACCCGCTGGTCACCGGCCTCCATTCGACCGGTTTCCGAGGCTTGTCTAGAGGCTCTAGGGGCGAAGGACCGTCGCGCCGGAATAGCCGAGGGACTCGACCCGCTCGCGCAGGCTCCAGGCCTCGCCCTCGTCCTGACCGGCGGCGACGGTGACGCGGTAGAGCGTGCCGCTGGCCCGCTCTATGGCGTCGATCGTCGCGCTGCCCGCGCTGGCCAATTGACGTACGGCCTTCTCGGCGTTCTCGCGGTTCGAGAAAGAGCCGGCCTGGATGCGATAGGCGGACTTGGCCGGGACGAAGACCGGATCTGGCGGATTGATGGGCGGCGCCGACTGTTCAATGGCGGCATATTGCGGGGTCGGCGCGGGCGGCGGCGTCCAGGCCGGCTCGCGGCGCGGCGGCAGGACTTGCACGCGCTGCGGCGGCTCCTTGATATCGTCGAAACTACGCGGACCGGTATCGGCCCGAGCGTACTGACGCGGCGCGTCGAATGCGCTCTTGGGGGCCGGGCCGACATATTTGACCCGCACCCGGGCGACGCCCTGGCGATAATAGCCCAGCTGCTGGGCGGCGGCCTTGGACAGGTCGATGACCCGGTCGCCGACGAACGGCCCACGGTCGTTGACCCGCACGATCATCTTCTGGCCGTTGTCGAGATTGGTCACCTCGACCAGACAGGGCAGCGGCAGCGTCTTATGCGCCGCCGACGGGATGTCCATGTCGAAGATCTCGCCGTTGGCCGTGCGGCGATTGTGGAATTGCTCGCCGTACCAGGACCCGACGCCCACGACGTTGTAGTCCTCATCCGCTTTCGGATAGTACCAGACGCCGTTGATCTGGTAGGGCTTTTCAGTGCCGCGCAGCGCCTTGCCGTCGCGACCGACCGTCGAGCCCGCGCGCGGGGCCGAACCCCGCGTCGTGTCGTTGCGGGCCGTCGCCGTATAGCCCGACTTGCCGACGTCGTACTTGGGCGTGGCGCAGGCCGCGAGGCTCACAGCGGCCAGGGCCATGAGGCCGAAGGCGCGCAAGTTCCGCCAAACCTGATCGATACGCTGGTCCATCCGCTCGTCGTCCAGACGGGTCGAGCCCCTTCCGAGCGGACATCGTCGCCGGTTTGTTTTGAAGTCTGGTTAAGGCGCCGACGCGCTGATATAGCCGCCTGCTCCGGGCAGGTGGCCGAGTGGTTTAAGGCAGCGGTCTTGAAAACCGCCGTAGGTGAAAGTCTACCGTGGGTTCGAATCCCACCCTGCCCGCCAGACTTCAAATCTCGAAAATCCCTTTCAGGACAAGCATGTCGGCTCTCCGCACCGCGCTCTATGGCCAGGCCGATCACGACCTGGCGCCGTCCGCGCCGGACGCCGTCCAGCTGTCGCCCCTGGTTCCGGGTTCGACCGACATCGCCGGGATCGCGGACGAATCCTTTACCGCCGTGACCGTCCGAGCCCCCGCCGGGGCGGTGGAGCGACGATTTGTCCTCGCTCAAGCGTTGAGAATTCTGACGCCGAACGGACGCCTGACCGCCTTCGCGCCGAAGGACCGCGGCGGGCTGCGCCTGAAGAAGGAGCTCGAGGCCCTGGGCTGCGAGGTCGGCGAGAGCGCCCGGCGGCACAATCGCATCTGCCTGGTCGTGCGTCCGGCCGTGATCAAGGGCCTCGACGAGGCCATCGCCGCCGGCGCGCCGCGCCCGATCGCCGAGAATGGCCTCTGGACCCAGCCGGGCGTGTTCAGTTGGGATCGCCTGGACGCCGGCACCAACGCCCTGCTCCAGGTCCTGCCGCCGTTCGCCGGCGTCGGCGCCGATTTCGGCGGCGGCATCGGCCTCCTGGCGCTGAATGTGCTGGCCTCGCCCAAGGTCACCAAGCTGACCCTGGTCGAGCTGGACCGCCGCGCCTTCGACGCGGCCAAGCGCAACGTCACCGACCCGCGCGCCGCGTTCGTCTGGGGCGATGTCCGCCAGACCGACCTGAAGGACCTCGACTTCATCGTCAGCAACCCGCCGTTCCACGAGGGCGGCGGCGAGGACAAGACGCTGGGCCAGGCGTTCATCGCCTCGGCGGCGGCGGCGCTACGCAAGGGCGGCGTGCTGTGGATCGTGGCCAACCGCCACCTGCCCTACGAGGCGATCCTGGGCGAGAGCTTCTCCAAGGTCAGGCTGGTCGCGGAAGGCGGCGGCTACAAGGTCTTCGAGGCCCGCAAGTGACCAAGGCGCTGATGGCCCGATTGGACCGGCTGTTGGCCAATCTCGGCTATGGCAGCCGCAAGGACGTCCAGGCCCTGGTCGCCGGCGGCAAGGTCGTGCTGGACGGCAAAATCCTGAAGGACGCGGGCCTCCGTGTCGCCGTCGACGCCACCCTGCCCGAGCGCATGACCATCCGCGGCGTCCCGGTCGATCCGCCGGCCCCGCTGGTGCTGCTGATGCACAAGCCGCTGGGCGTGACCTGTTCGCACAAGGAGGACGGCGAGAAGATCTACGATCTCCTGCCCCGCCGCTGGCGATTGCGCGATCCGGGCCTGTCGACCGTCGGGCGGCTCGACAAGGACACCAGCGGCCTGATCCTGATCACCGACGACGGCGATTTCCTGCACCGGGTGATCTCGCCCAAACGGCATGTGCCCAAGACCTATTTCGTGACGCTCGATCGGCCGCTGGACGGTTCGGAGGGCGAGGTGTTCGCCGCTGGGACACTGATGCTGGACGGCGAGGAAAAACCCCTGCTGCCCGCCCGGCTCGACGTGGTCGACGCCAAGGCGGCGCGGCTGACGATCACCGAGGGCCGCTATCACCAGGTGCGGCGCATGTTCGCCGCCGCCGGCAACCATGTGCTCGCGCTGCATCGCGAGCGGATCGGCGGTCTTACCCTGCCGGCCGACCTGGAGCCGGGCCAGTATCGGATCCTGCCGGCCGTCGAGGCCGAGCGCGTGTTCGCCGATGTCTGAACCAGTTCTGATCGACGCCCGGGGTCATCATTGCCCCGTGCCGACCCTGAAGCTGCGCAAGGCCCACGAGGCCGCCGCGCCGGGGGCCGAGCTTGTCCTGCTGGCCACCGACCCGATGGCCCGGATCGACGTTCCGCATTTCGCCGGCCAGATCGGCGCGACCGTGCTGGAGATCGCCGACCAGGACGGCGGCGTCATCCGTTTTCGTATTCGGAAGGCGCCTTGAGCGGGATCGCCTTGGGCCCTTCCAGCAGGGCTCGGGGACGTTCGTCCAGCGCGATCTCGACCTCGGTCGCCAGCGCCCCGCCGAAGAAGATCGCGTTCACGCTCCACGACAACCAGATCAGGAAGACGATCACGGCCGAGATCGAGCCGTAGGTCGCGCCCAGATGCACGACCTTCTCGACATAGAAGGCGCTGGCCGAGGACATGAAGACGCACAGCGCCGCGGCCGCCGCGCCGCCGGCGATCGAGGCCCGCCAGCCGACCGGCTCGCGCGACATGGCGTAGCGATAGACTAGGCTCATGCCGAACACGATGCCGAGACTGGCCCAGGTCCACTCGCTCTGAATCCATGAGACCCCGGCCAGCGGCCGCAGGTTCAGGGCCGCGCCCAGCAGGCGCAGGACCAGGAAGATGCCCGACATCACGAACAGCAGGCCGAACGCGGCGACCAGCACCAGCAGCGCCATCAGGTTGAAGCCGAAGAAGCCGCGCTGATTCTCCTCGTCGTGGATGAACGAAAGCCCCGCCAGCAGCGCCTTGAAGCCGCGATGGGCGGCATAGGCGCCGACAATCAGGACGACGGCGCTCTGCAGCGAGACGGTCTGGCCGGGCGCGTGGGCCAGGCGGCCGAACTCGTCCTGGAACATCGAACGGGCCCCGGAGGGAATCAGTTCGGCCAGCTTGGCCGCCTGGCGCGCGGCGCTCTCGGGGGTCAGCAGCAGGCTGTAGAGCCCAATCAGAATCGCCAGGCCCGGGAAGACGGCCAGCAGGGCGAAAAACGAGACGCCGCCGACATAGAGCATGACGTCGCGACCCCACAGGCGCGACAGGGCCAGGCCCAGCACGCGGAGGATTTCGCGAACCCAGTGGATCGGATCAAGGTCGAGGTCGCGCCAGCGAATGCGGTGCAGCGGATCTTGCATCCGGCGGACCATGGCGATGTGGCCTCCCGAAGTCAAAGAGGCCCAGAGTCAAAGACGCGCCACCTTGGGGAAGGTGGCGCGTCTCCGCAGGACGTGCCTGTGAACCGATCGCCGCTTCGAGGGACGGATGGCGCGACGACCGATCGACGCTCGCAACCTAGATCCCGCCGCCTGAACCGCACCTGAACGCGGCCCTCAGGTTTCAGAGGGCTCCCGACGCCCTCAACGCCGCGATCGCCTCGTCCGAGAAGCCCCAGTCGGACAAGGCCTGGTCGTTGTCCGCCCCAATCTTGGGCGGCGGCCCCTGGATGGCGCCCGGCGTGGCCGAGAAGCGCGGCGCCGGCGCCGGCTGGATGACCCCGGCGACCTCGACGAAGGTTTCGCGGGCGGCGTTGTGGGCGTGCTTGGGCGCCTCGTCCATGGTCAGGACCGGGGCGAAGCAGACGTCGGTGGCGTCCATGATCGCGCACCAGTCGTCACGGCTCTTGGTCCGGATCACCGCCGCCAGCTTCTGGCGAAGCTCCGGCCAGTCCTCGCGGCTCATCTGGTGCTGGAACTGCGGGTCGGAAATCCCCGTCTTTTCCAACAGAAGCAGGTAGAATTGCGGCTCAATCGAGCCGATTGAGATCCACTTGCCGTCGGCGCATTCGTAGGTGTCGTAGAAGTGCGCGCCGCCATCGAGCAGGTTGCTGCGCCGGCCTTCGGTCCACATGCCGCCGGCCTTGAAACCGTAGAACATCGCCATCAGCGAGGCCGCGCCGTCACTCATCGCGCAGTCGATCACCTGGCCCTGTCCCGTCGAACGGGCGTGGATCACCCCAGCCAGCAAGCCGAAGGCCAGATAGAGCGCCCCGCCCCCGAAATCGCCGACCAGGTTCAGCGGCGGCACGGGCTTGTCGGTCGTGCCGATCGCGGCCAGCGCGCCAGTGATGGCGATGTAGTTCATGTCGTGGCCGGCCGCCTTGGCGTAGGGGCCCGTCTGGCCCCAGCCGGTCATGCGGCCGTAGACCAGCTTGGGATTGCGGGCCAGAACAATGTCCGGACCCAGACCCAGACGCTCCATGACGCCGGGTCGGAAGCCCTCGATCAGGCCATCGGCCTGTTCCAGCAGCTTCAGGCAGGTCTCGATCGCCTCGGGGGTCTTGAGATCCAGCGCCACCGAGCGGCGTCCCCGAGCCGTGACGTCGGCCGGTGAGCCCCTTCCCTGGCCCTTGCGGTCGATGCGCACGACGTCGGCCCCAAGGTCCGACAGCAGCATGCCGCAGAACGGTCCCGGACCGATGCCGGCGAATTCGACGATCCTCAGTCCCGAAAGCGGTCCCTGGCCCATGACGCGATCTCCCAGCTCGGCTCTTCGACGATGGCCGACGCGGATCACTAGAACGGCCCTGACGTTCGGTCATGCAAGCCTTGCCGCGCCGCTTTGGAGCGTTCTTTGTTTCAACCCCAGCCTGCGGCGTTCCGTACCTTTGACCGCGCGGAGCCTCTGCTATGGTGCGGCCTCGAATCTCGACTGTCGTTGTGGGATCGGCCAGGCGAGCGTTCGGGCGGAGGTTGTTTTGGCGGTTGACGCCCGGATCCTGATCGTGGCGCGCGACGATGTTCGCGCCGGACCGCTGGCCGAGGGGCTGGATCGGCTGGGCTGGCGCACCATCACCGCGCGCGGCCCTTATGCCGCGCTCGCCGCCCTGGGCGACCTGCCGATCGAGGCGGTGATCGTCGACCTGGCCAGCGCCGGGCCCGAGACCCAGACCTTGGCCCGCCGCCTGAAAGCCGCCGTCGCGCCGCGTCGCCTGCCGGTCATCGCCATCGGCGACCCCGACGGCGACTATCGCAACCAGGCCTTCGACCTGACCCTGTCGCCGCCGCTGCACCCGTCCCAGGCCGCCCTGCGCCTGGAGACCCTGGTGCGCACCGCCATCGCCGAGGAAGAGTTCGAGCTGCGCCTCGAGACCTTCGGCGAGCGCGGCCGCCGCCTGGACCTGCCGGAGGCCGCCGAGGCCCCCTATCGCATCCTCGCCGTCGGCGAGCCCGCGCCGCAATTCCTGGCCCTGGCCAACGCCCTGCAGAACAGCGGCGCCGAGGTGGTCGGGGCCTTCACCGCCTATACGGCCTTCGACTACCTGCACGAGCGGGCCTTCGACTCCGTCGTCCTGTGGGCCGGCGACAGCCAGCAGGAAGCCCTCTCGATCGCGGCCGGCATGCGCCGCAACACCCGCCTCTTCCACATCCCGGCCCTGCTGTACCTGAAGGCCGAGAGCTATGTGACGATGTCCGAGGCGTTCCATCGCGGCGTCTCCGACGTGGCCTCGCCCGAGACGCCCGAGATCGAGACCGCCCTGCGCGTCATGGAGCTGGCCCGCAGCTTCCGACGCGGCGAGTCGATCCGCGGCGCCCTGGAAAAGGCCCGCAGCTCGGGCCTGATGGACGCGGCCACGGGCCTGTTCACCCGCGACCTGTTCGCCGCCCACCTGGCGCGCCTGGCCGCCGCCGCTCGCGAGCGCAGCCGGCCGTTGTCGATCTGCGTGCTGCGCGTCGCCGACAAGCCCGAGACCGTCTGGGCCCGCAAGAACGGCTGGCTGGATCGCGCCATCCCGCAGATCGGCTCGATGGTCGGCCGCCTGGTCCGCGTCGAGGACACCCCGGCCCGCCTGGCGACCGAGGTCTTCGCCCTGGCCCTGCCGGCGACTAACCAGAACGCCGCCCGCGCCGCCGCCGAGCGCATCGCCGCCGTGATCGGCTGCACCGCCTTCGACGCCGGCGACGACCGCCCGCCGTTCGTCTGCGAGTTCGACATCGGCGTCGCCGAGGTCCAGCCGGGCGAAGGCGCGGTCAAGGCCTTGGAGCGCGCCGCCGCCAGCGCCCTGAAGCGCGACGCGGGCTGAAAGCTTCGCCCTTGGGCGCGCGCGGCCCGGGCCCTATATGGAACCTGTCCTGTAGCAGACAGTGTTTCGAAAGGCGCCGCCGGTGAGCCAGCCCCAAAATCCGACCGCGGCCGCGCCGATGGTCATCGACGTGGTGGCCGATGTGGTCTGCCCCTGGTGCTATCTGGGCTGGCGGCGGCTGAAGTCGGCCCTGGCCCTGCGCCCCGATCTCGAGGCGCAGCTGGTCTGGCGCCCCTACCAGCTGGACCCGACGCTTCCCGAGGAAGGCGTCGACCGCAAGGCCTACATGGCCCAGAAGTTCAAGGATCCCGGCAAGCTGAAGGCCGTCCACGCGGCCCTGGTCGAGGGCGGGGCCGAGGAAGGCATCGCCTTCGATTTCGAAGCCATCGAGATCTCGCCTAACACCAACGCCGCCCATCGCCTGATCCGCTGGGCCCTGACGGCCGGCGTCCAGGACCAAGTCGTCGAGGCGCTGTTCAAGGCCTATTTCACCCAAGGCCTCGACATCGGCGATCCGATGGTGCTGGCCGATGTCGCCGAGGCGGCCGGAATGGAGCGGCTGGTCGTACTGCAACTGCTGTCGGAAGGCGCCGACAAGGAGGCCGTGGCCCGCGAGCACGCCATGGCGGTTCAAGGCGGCGTCACCGGCGTGCCGTTCGTCATCTTCGCGGGCAAGGTCGCCGTGGTCGGGGCCGAGATGCCGGAACGCATCGCCGAGGCGATTGACCAGGCCCGGGCTTCAGGCGTCTGATCCGTCCGCGCGGATGGTCGCGCGAGTCGGGCCGGGATCGGGGCCGAGGTCGGGAACGGGACATGGGCCATCAGAACCAGCAGATGATCAGCTACGCCATCACGGGCGCGATCGTCGCGATCGTGTTGTTCTTCCGCATGCGACGGTTGACCCAGGAACGGCGGCTGAAGCTGGAATGGATGTGGATCATGCCGACCCTGATGGTCGCGGCCATGATCGCCCTGTTCCTGCAGTTCCCGCCCCACGGTTCGGACTGGGCCTGGCTGGGCGCGGTGTTCGCCGTCGGCGCGGCCATCGGCTGGATGCGCGGCAAGCTGATCCCGATCAGCATCGATCCCGAAACCCATTTCCTGAACACCAAGCCCTCTCCGGCCGCCCTGCTGTTCCTGCTGGGCCTGTTCGTGGTCCGCTTCGCCCTGCGCGCCTATCTGGAGAGCCAGGCCAGCGCCCTGCACATCAGCATCGGCCTGCTGACCGACGGTTTCGTCGTCCTAGCCGTCGGCCTGTTCGCCGTCTCGCGGGTCGAGATGGCGCTGCGGGCCTGGGGCCTGCTGAAGGCAGCCCGCGCGGCGAAGGCGGCGGCCTGAGGCACGACTGCGCCGCCTCAAGCGATCGCTCGCTGAAGTGATGGAAAGGGACGCGGAGCGCCGGACGCCGTCCGGAGTATGAGTTTGTAAGTACCGTTTCGACGAAGCCCGAACGCCCCGCGCGACCGTTATCCGCCAGCGTCCCGTCGGGTGGCCCTGTTCAGGCCTTACCGGGACCCGGACCTCGCCGTTTCCGGCAAGCTCCAGAGGTCGAAGAGGACGGGCTTGCAGCCTGACACGCCCTTTTGCCTTCGACCACGCCGACGGCGGGCGGGTGAGCCCAGCAAGCTCATCCCCGGACCGTCCGAGTATCCCCCTCGGACCTTCACCGCTCGATCGCCCCCCGCCGCCGCAATCGGTCGCTGGCCATGCGCCCTTTCCTCGCGACGAGGTGGGTAGAGGATAAGCGAGGTTTTCAAGCCGAGGATGAGAGAGGCTGAACGCCCATGCCTTCCATCACCCCTCTCTCTTTGAGAGAGGGAGGGGTCCATGCGCAGCATGGCAGGGTGAGAGGTTACACAGCCCACCGATAAATCTCGAAAACTCAGTGAGATGCGCGAAATCCCCACCGGCTACGCCTAACCTCTCACCCTCCCACGCCTAACGGCGCGGGCCCCGCCCTCTCTCGAAGAGAGAGGGATCAACACCCGCAGCCCGACGGGGATTGACTCTGGAAATTACACACGTAACTCTCAGCTATGATTTTATATGCGTAATCACAATTGGGAGCCATCCATGCGCCTACGCCATCTCAGCCCCATAGCCGCCGCCGGCGTCCTCCTGGCCACGCCCGCCCTGGCCTCGACCGGCAGGCAGCCGCTGACCTTCGTCTCGATCTTCGCCGACGCGGCCCTGCCCGTGAAGATGATCGCCGTGATCCTGATCGCTGGCTTGGTGGCCGGCCCCGTCATCGCGGTCACCCGGCCCAACGCCAAGTGGATCGCCGCCATCGCCAAGAGCGCCCTGCCCCTGGGCTTCGCCGCGGCGGCCTACACCTTGCTGGCCTGCGCGCTGGGCGTCGCCAATCTGGGCGTCACACCCAGCCTGCCGGTCCTGGCGCCGGGCCTGGCCGAAGCCCTGATGATGGCCATGCTGGGCCTGCTGACGGCGGGCGTCGCGCGCCTGGCCGGCGAGCTCAGCGGGCGTCGCCCCGAAGACACAGGCCTCGTCTAAGCGCGACAAACCCGATCCCCGTTCAGCGTCGGCCTTGCTTTTTGCACCGCAGCAAGCGCATAAGGCCACTCATCGAGCCCCCTAACGTCGCCTCGGCGGCGGAAGGGGGCTATTTTCGTTGGAATTCGACCAAGAAGCGGTCCGAGGGAAGCTCATAGGCTTCAGGGGCCCGATTTGGTCATTGGCGCGAGCCGCGCGTTTGTGTGTGCGGCCGCAAATGAACTGGACCCATATGCCCTTCCCCGCCTCCCACCCCGCTCTCGAGCGGGCTCTCGCCGCTCAAGGCTACCTCGAGCCCACCCCCGTCCAGGCCGCCGTGCTTGAAGCCGACGCCGAAGGCCGCGACCTGCTGGTCAGCGCCCAGACCGGCTCGGGCAAGACCGTGGCTTTCGGCCTGGCCGCCGCCCCGACCCTGCTGGGCGACGAGGAGATCTTCGGCCGCGCCGGCGCGCCGCTGGCCCTGGTCATCGCCCCGACCCGCGAGCTGGCCATCCAGGTCAATCGCGAGCTGACCTGGCTCTACGCCCAGGCCATGGCCGTGGTCGTCAACTGCGTCGGCGGCATGGACGCTCGCCGCGAACAGCGCGCCCTGAACTACGGCGCCCACATCGTCGTCGGCACGCCAGGCCGCCTGCGCGACCACATCGAGCGCGGTCACCTGGACCTGTCGGAGCTGAAGGTCGCCGTCCTCGACGAGGCCGACGAGATGCTGGACATGGGCTTCCGCGAGGACCTGGAATTCATCCTCGACGCCGCCCCGGCCGAGCGCCGCACCCTGCTGTTCTCGGCCACCCTGGCGCGCGACATCGTGCAGCTGGCCAAGAGCTATCAGAACGACGCCATCCGCATCGACACGATCGGCCGCAACGAGCCGCACCGCGACATCGAATACCGCGCCGTCCGCGTCGCGCCCAACGAGGTCGAGCACGCGGTCGTCAACCTGCTGCGCTTCTTCGAAAGCCCCGGCGCCCTGGTGTTCGCCAATACCCGTGAAAGCGTCCGCTCGCTGCACGCCAAGCTGCGCGAGCGCGGCTTCGACGTCGTCGGCCTGTCGGGCGAGCTCAGCCAGCGCGAGCGGGCCGACGCCCTGCAGGCTCTGCGCGATGGTCACGCCCGCGTCTGCGTCGCCACCGACGTCGCCGCCCGCGGTCTCGACCTGCCGGACCTGGGCCTGGTCATCCACGCCGAGCTGCCGGTCAACAAGGCCACCCTGCTGCACCGTTCGGGCCGCACCGGCCGGGCGGGCAAGAAGGGCGTCTCGGCCCTGGTCGTTCCCTATACCCGCCGCCGCAAGGCCGAGCAGCTGTTGATGGCCGCCGGCGTCGAAGGCCAGTGGGGCGGCGCCCCGACCGCCGACGAGATCCGCGCCAAGGACCAGGAACGCCTGCTGGACGATCCGATCTTCGCCGAGCCGGCCAACGAGGACGACGCCGGCCTGGTCGCGGCGATGCTGGAGAAGCGCACGCCCGAAGAACTGGCCGCCGCTCTGATCCGCGCCCGCCGCGCCAAGCTGCCGGCCCCGGAAGAGATCTATGACGACCCGCGCCACGGCGCCGATCCGGGTCCGCGCACGCGCGAACCGCGAGAGCCCCGTGACTTTGGCGGCGAGCGCGACTTCGGGGACCGTCCCGAGCGGGTCAGCATGGATGGTTCGGAATGGTTCCGCCTCAATACCGGCCGCCGCAACAATGCCGACCCCAAGTGGCTGATCCCGTTGATTTGCCGCCTGGGCCACATCACTAAGAAGGACATCGGCTCGATCCGGATCTTCGACTACGACACCAAGTTCGAGATCTCGGCCGAGGCGGCCGTGAAGTTCGGCGCTGCGGTCCAGCAGACGGTGCGCGAAGACGTCTCGATCACCCCGACGACGGCCCCCGCCCCGCGCGGCGAGCGTCCCCCCAGAAATGATCAGGCGCGGGACCCGAATGCGCCGCCTCGCGAGTTCAAGCCGCGCGCCCCGCGCGAGGATCGCCCCTACGCCCCGCGCGCCAACGCGCCGGGCTCGCGTGACCACACCCCTCGTCCGTCAAGCTATGGCGACGACGGCGTCAGCAGCGCCAAGCCCTACGGCCGCGGCGAAGAGCCCAAGGGCGACTACAAGCCCCGGGAGTTCAAGCCTCGCGACAACACGGCCCCGCGTGACTTCAAGCCGCGCCCGCCGCGTGACGAGGCCCCGCGTCCGTATTCGCCGCAGGATTCCGACAGCCCCAAGCGCGCCTACAAGCCGCGCGCCGAGGCGGGCGCCGACGCGCCGCGCGAGTTCAAGCCGCGTTCGCCGCGCGCCGATGGTGACGGCCCGAAGAAGCCGTTCAAGAAGGCTTTCAGCGACAACGCCGCCGGCCCGAAGCCGTATGCCAAGCCCTATGCCGGCAAGCGCGACGACGCCGGCCCCGGCAAGCCGTTCAAGGGGCCCAAGCCCTTCAAGGCCAAGAGCTTCGACACAAAGCCCGGCGGCAAGCCGGCCGGTAAGCCGTTCAAGAAGAAGTAGGCGACGAAAAGCCTCCCCTCGCGGGGAGGCTTTTTTCTAGGCCGCCTGTCCCGCGCTCCACCCCGAGGCCCAGGCCCACTGGAAGTTATAGCCGCCCAGCCAGCCGGTGACGTCGACGACCTCGCCGATGAAGTAGAGCCCCGGCACGGCCTTTGTCTCCAGGGTGCGCGAGTCCAGCCCGTCGGTGTCGACCCCGCCCAAGGTCACCTCCGCCGTGCGATAGCCTTCCGAGCCCACGGGCTTGAAGGTCCAGGCGTTGACCGCCGCGGCCAGCCGGCCCAGCACCTTGTCGGAACAGTCGGCGATATTGCCTTTCGCGCCCGCCTCGTCCTCGGCGATCAGCTGGGCCACGCGCTTGGGCAGCAGGGTCGACAGCACCGTGGCGACGGCCTGGCGCGGCGTGGCGGCGCGGGCCGCCTTCAGGGCCGCCAGCGCGTCGACGCCGGGCGCCATATCGACCCGGATCTCGTCGCCCTCGCGCCAATAGGACGAGATCTGCAGGATCGAAGGCCCCGACAGGCCCCGGTGGGTGAACAGCATGCCTTCGCGGAACCTGGTCTTGCCGTGGGCGACCACGGCGTCCAGCGCCACGCCGGACAGCGGCGTCAGCCGCGCCAGCATTCCGGCCTCGAAGGTCAGCGGCACGAGCGCCGGCCGGGTCTCGACGACGTTCAGCCCGAACTGCCTGGCGAGGTCGTAGCCGAGGCTCGTCGCGCCCATTTTCGGGATCGACTTGCCGCCGCTGGCCACGACCAGGGAGGCGCAGCGGACCTTGCCGGACGACAGCGTCACCTCGAAACCGTCGTCGGTCTTGGCCACGCCTTCGACGCTGGTCGTCAGCCGAAGGATCACGTGCGCGGCTTTCATCTCGGTCAGCAGCATGTCGATGATCTGCTTGGCCGAGCCGTCGCAGAACAGCTGGCCCAAGGTCTTCTCGTGGTAGGCGATGCCGTACCGCTCGACCAGCGCGATGAAATCCTTCGGCCGGTAGCGCCGCAACGCCGACAGGGCGAACTTCGGATTGGCCGACAGGAAATTATGGATCGTCGCGCCGGTGTTGGTGAAGTTGCACCGCCCGCCGCCGCTGATGCGGATCTTCTCGCCGGGGGCCTTGGCGTGATCGATCACCAGAACCGAGCGCCCGCGCTTGCCGGCCTCGATGGCGCACATCATGCCGGCCGCGCCCGCGCCGATCACCAGGACGTCGAAGTTTTCCAAGACCGTGCCCATCTCAACTCCGGCTCCTTCGACCGGAGCCGGGGAGACAAGTCAATCAGCCCGCGCGGCGATAGTCCGGCCGCGAGGCGACCTGCTGGCGTTGCGGGGCGGCCTTCTGGCTGACCTCGAAACGGCCGATCATGCGGACCAGGCCGGCGATGTCGTTTTTCAGGGCGTGGCTGACGGCCGTGGCCTGCTCGACCATGGCGGCGTTCTGCTGCACGCCCTGGTCCATCTGGTTGACGGCGGCGTTGACCTCGTTGAGGCCCGTCGCCTGTTCCCTGGCCGAGGCGGCCAGTTCCGACACCAGGGCGTCGATCTCGCCGACCTTCAGCACGATGCCGTCCAGGGCCTCGCCGGTCTGGCCGACCAGGCGCACGCCTTGGTCGACCTGGGCCGTCGAGGCGTGGATTAGGGCCTTGATCTCCTTGGCCGCGTCAGCCGAGCGCTGGGCCAGGGCCCGCACTTCCTGAGCCACGACCGCGAAGCCACGGCCGCTCTCGCCGGCGCGAGCGGCTTCGACGCCGGCGTTCAGGGCCAGGAGGTTGGTCTGGAAGGCGATCTCGTCGATCACCCCGACGATATTGCCGATCTGGGCCGAGGACTTCTCGATGCCGGTCATGGCCGCGACGGCGCCGCGCACGACCTCGCCCGAACGCTCGGCGTCCGAGCGCGTGGAGGTGACGACGCGGCTGGCTTCGCCCGCGCCCTGCGAGGCGCGGCGGACGGTGGCGGTGATCTCGTCGAGCGCCGCGGCGGTCTCTTCCAGGCTGGCGGCCTGCTGTTCGCTGCGGCGAGCGGTGTTGTCGGCGGCGGCGGCGATCTCGTCGGCGCTGGAGCCCACGGTCCCGACCACGCCGACAATGCCGCTCATGGCCTCGTCCAACTGGGCGATGGCGCCATTGAAATCGTTGCGGATGGCCTCATACCCCTTCGGAAAGGCGTCGCTGACTCGCACGGTCAGGTCCCCACTCGACAGCCGCGACAGGGCGTTGGCCAGGCGGTCCATGACGAACGCCTGGTCGCGGGCGGCGGCGGACGAAACGGCCTCGTTGCGGGCGCGCTCGCTCTCGCTGGCGGCGCTGGCGCGGGCCTGTTCGGTCTCGGCCGAGCGCAGGGCCACGGCGTTGTCCTTGAACACCTGGACGCTGCGGGCCATCAGCCCGACCTCGTCCTTGCGGCCGGCGCCGATCACCTCGACCTCCAACTGGCCGTCGGCGAGGCTGGTCATGGTCCGCGACAGGGCGCGCACCGGGCGCGAGATCTTGTACGAGCCGATATAGAGCGAGAACCCCAGGCCGCAGCCGGCGGCGCCCAGGCCGAACAGCAGGGTCAGCCACGAGCCGGCGGCGGCCGACTTGCTGGCGCTGGCGACCATGGCGGCCGTCTGCTTGTTGTAGCCGTCGCCCCAGGCCTTGCCCTTCTTGGCCAGGGCGTCGATGGACGGGTCCGTCTGGGCCATCACGCCCATGGCGCCGGCGTCGTCGTTCTTCAGCGCCAGGTCGGCGGCCGTGCGGGCCTGGGCGTAGACCGCGTCGAGCGCCGTCTTCACCTCGGCCGTGTAGTCAGCGGTCGCGGGATCGGCGGCGGTGATCTTGTCGAGGCTTTCCTTGCCCTCGCCATAGACCTTGTCGAGCTCCTTCGACGCGGCCGCGGCCTGCGCCGACGCCCCGTCATAGGTGATCGTGCGGTGAGCGGCGTAGCCCATCATGCTGAGGCGGCGCAGAAAGCGGGCGGACTGGACCTCGGCCGGCGACCGGTGGGCCACCAGCTGTTCGGTCGCGGCGTCCGCGCGCTTCTGCTGCCAGACGCCGAGACCGGCGCAGGCCACGGTGGCGGCGGCCAGCACGGCGGCGGGCAGCAGGACCTTCGAGGAGATCTTCAGATCGTCGAGCTTCACAGTGCTCCCCCCCAATAACCAACGGCGCACGCGCACGGGACACCGGTGTCAGGCGAATCGTCCTGGCCCGGGTCAGTTGCGCGACAGGATTCCGGCGCCGACCGTAAAGGACCGCTTAAATTGGTCATGCCGCTTGACGTTCTCGAGGGAGGCGTTACGACGCACGCCCCTTTCCGCCGACCATATCGAGCCTTCCCATGACGGCCGCCTCCCCCGCGACTGCTGGCGCGCCGACCATTGGCGTCGACTTCGGCACCACCAACACCGTCGTCTCGCTGACGCGCGGCGACGACCAGGCGCATCTGGTGCGCTTCTCGATCGACAACCGCGATCTGTTCGCCTTCCGCTCGGCGCTGAGCTTTCACAGCGTCCAGGGCGTCGGCAACCAGGCCAACGAGCGCGTGGTCGAGGCCGGCCCCTGGGCGATCGAGTCCTATCTGGAAGACCCGCTGGAGACACGGTTCATCCAGTCGTTCAAGACCTTCGCGGCGTCGGCGGCCTTTACCGAGACCCGCATCCTCAACAAGCGCTACCTGTTCGAGGACCTGCTGGCCGCCTTCCTGTTGCGCCTGAAGGATCATGCGGGCGACCAACTCTCGGCCCTGCCGCCGCGCATCGTCGTCGGCCGGCCCGTGACCTTCGCCGGCGGCTCGCCGAACGAGGCCCTGGCCTTGGCGCGTTACGAGGAGGCTTTCAAGCGCCTGGGTTTCTCGGACATCCGCTATGCCTACGAGCCGGTCGGCGCGGCGTTCTTCTTCGCCCGCCAGCTGAAACAGGACGCCACCGTGCTGGTCGCCGACTTCGGCGGCGGCACCAGCGACTTCTCGCTGGTTCGGTTCGAGCGCGCCGCCGACGGAACGCTGCGCTCGACGCCGCTGTCGCGCTCTGGTGTCGGGGTGGCCGGCGACACGTTCGACTACCGGATCATCGATCAGCTGGTTTCGCCCGAGCTGGGCAAGGGCTCGGAATACCGGTCGTTCTCCAACAGCCTGCCGATTCCGCAGCGCTACTACGCCGCGTTCGCCCGCTGGGACCAGTTGGCCCTGCTGCGCGCGTCCAAGGACATGCGCGACATCCGGGCCTTGGAGCGCACCGCCGTCGAGCCCGACAAGATCGCGGCCCTGATCGAGGTGCTGGACGGCAATCACGGCTACGCCCTCTACAAGTCGGTCTCGGCGCTGAAGGAGGCGCTGTCCAGCCAGACGGAGGCGACGTTCAGCTTCAAGGCCGGCTCGGTCGAGATCGAAAAGCCGGTCGCACGGGCGGATTTCGAAGGCTGGATCGCTCCGGAACTGGCCGCCATCGAGACCGCCGTCGGCGAAGCCCTGGAGCGCGCCAACCTGACCGAAGCTGGCGTCGACCGCGTCTTCCTGACTGGCGGCAGCTCGTTCGTGCCAGCGGTGCGCGACATCTTCCTGCGCCGGTTCGGGGCCGACAAGATCGAGAGCGGCGGCGAGTTCGAGTCGATCGCCTCGGGCCTGGCGCTGATCGGGCGCGAGAGCGACCTCGACCTGTGGACCATGCGCGCGCCACAAGCTTAGCCCTAGGTTTACCCAATCTGTTGCGGGCTCCTTATCGGTCTTTCGCCATATTGGCCCCGAGCCAGGGAAGCTACGCCAAGGACCTTTCGGTCGCATGGCCGCGCTCTCCGCCATCGTCTATGGTTAACGCGTAGATTCGCGGGGCGACCTTCGGGAGCAACGAGTCCAGTGCCGATTTCGTACCTCTCCGCCGCACAGATCGCCAACCTGTCGGCGACGACGATCACCAATCTCTCGACGACCAAGCTGGAGACCCTGGCCAGCACCCAGGTCGGCGCGCTGTCAAACACCGCGCTCGCCGGGCTTAGCGCCACCCAGGTCTCGGCCCTGTCCGCGACCCAGGTGAAAGGTCTGACGGCCGCCCAGATCCCGGCCTTCGCCCCGAACCTGATCTTCGACAGCGACCAGTTGGCGGCCTTCAGCGGCAATCAGCTCAACGCCCTGACCTCGACCCAGTTGGCCAAGCTGGACGCAAGCCGGCTGGACGTGCTGAGCGCCACCCAGGTCGGCGCGCTGGACGCCACCCACTTCATTGGTCTGGACGCCACCCAGATCAGCGCGCTGGACGCCACCCAGCTGACCAACCTGACCACCACCCAGATCAGCGCCTTGCGGCTCGAGGACCTGGGCGAGATGTGGCCCGATCAGTTGGGAGTGTTGTCGGCCACCCAGATCGCCGCCCTGCCCGCCACCCTGATTCCGGCCCTAGACGACCAGCAGTTCGCGGCGCTCGGCACGACCCAGATCAAGGGCCTGACGGCGACCCAGGTCGGAGCGCTGTCCACGACCCAGCTGGCGGATCTCGATACCGATCTTGGCGTGCTGTCGGCGGCGCAACTGAGCGGGCTTTCCGTGACCCAGGCGGCGTCGCTGTCCAACACCCAGGTCGCGGCCCTGACCGCCACCCAACTGGCGGGCCTCAGTGGCTCGGGGGTCGGGGGGCTTTCGACCACCCAGATCGCCAATCTATCCTCGACCCAGATCGCGGGTCTGACAGCCACGCAAGTCCGCTCCTTGAGCGTCACCGACTTCGGCAAGCTCACGGCGACCCAGGTGGCGCGGTTCACGGCCACCCAGATGGCGGCGCTGTCGGCGACCAACATTAGCGCGCTGACCGCCACCCAGGTCGCCAACCTGACCACGACCCAGTTCGCCAGCCTGGCGGCCACGCAGCTGGCGGGCCTGACCACCACCGACTTCGCCGAGCTCTCCGTCACCCAGATCCAGAGCCTGACCGCCACCCAGGTCGGCGGCCTGTCGACGGCGAACATCAGCGGCATGGACGCCACCGCGTTCCAAGCCTTGACGACCACCCAGGTGACGGGCCTGGCCGCCACCCAGCTGGCCGGTCTGTCCACCACGGACATCGGCGAGTTCTCCACGACCCAGGTCGCCACCTTGTCGGCCTCCCAGCTGGGCGCGATCTCGGTCACCGACCTGGCGGCCTTCTCGGCCACCCAGGTGAGTTCGCTGACGCCCACCGCGCTGCGGGGACTGTCGGCCTATCAGGTGCGCAGCCTTTCGACGACGGCCTTCGGCCAGCTGACCGCCACCCAGGTTCAGGGCTTGACCTCCACCCAGGTCGGCTCGCTGTCGACCTCGGTGATCGCCGGCCTGACCACGACCCAGGTCGGCTACATCCTGCCGGCCCAGATCCCCGGCCTCACCATCGGCCAGCTGGACTGGCTGTCGACAACCAATATCGCCGCCATGACCCCGCTGCAGGTCGGCGCGTTCACGCCGGCCCAGGTCGAGAGCCTGTAGAGCTTGGCAGCCGAAAGTGTGAGCGGCTTCGGCGCTCGCCACGCTCTAACGGTTTGAATAGAGCCTGTTTATCCGTTTTCGATGTTCCATCAGAAACGGACAGGTTCTAGCGACCGAAAGCTTCTAGACGGCGGGGGCCATGGGAGCTTTTGATCGTCGCGATCCCAGGAGGTTCGCCATGCCACGCCCTGCCCTCCCCGTTCTCCTCGCCGCCGGCCTGCTGGCCGCCGGCCCCGCCTTCGCCCAAAGCGGCCCGCTCGGCGCGGCCGGGCGGTGGACGATCGACCTCAAGGCCTCGACCTTCAACGAAGCCCTGACCGGCCCCGCGCCGCTGGCGGCAGAGGTCGACGTCACCAAGGACGACGGCAGAAGCTTGGCCTGGACGCTGATCGAGGAGGACGACGAAGGGCTCGCCGCCATCCAGTTCGCCGACGCGCCGCTGGACGGAGCGACTACCAAGGCCGTGGTCAACACCCAGATCGTGATGATCAGCGTCAAACGCGACGGCCAGAACGGCGTCACCGCTGTGACCAGCAACAACTCCGGCCGCAAGCAGACCATGAAGGTCTGGCTGGCGGATCCCGACACCTTGCGGGTCGAGCAGGACGTCGACGGCGTCCCGGGCCCGCCTGATCAGAGCCTGACGTTCAGGCGGGTGAAATAGCCTACCGGCCCAGCGTCTTGGCCAGATAGGCCGCCAGCGCCTCGACCCGGGCCGGCCTCGGACCGCCGGGGGGCATGACCAGGTGCAGGGCGATCGGCGCGGCGGTCCAATCGCTCAGGATCTCCTCCAGCCTCCCGTCGGCCAGGGCCGCGCCGACGATGAAGTCCGGCAGCACGGCCACGCCGACGCCGGCGATCAGCGATGGGACGAGCACATCGCCGTTGTTGGCCCGGATCACCGAGCGCGGTCGCACCGAAGCCTCCTCGCCGGCCTTCTGAAAACGCCAGGTCTCCGGCGCGGCCTGGTGGCCATAGGTCAGGCCGCGATGCTCAGCTAGGCCCGCCGGATGGCTCGGGCGCCCGTTCTGGTCCCAGTAGCCCGGCGAGGCCACCACATGGCGCTTCACCGCCCTCAGCCGGCGAGCGACCAGCGAGCTGTCCGGCAAGGCCGCGACGCGCAGGGCCAGGTCGAAGCCCATGCCGACGAGGTCGATCGTGGCGTCCGACAGGTGCAGGTCGACCGAGACCTCGGGATAGGCCGCGAAGAAGCCCGGCAGGACCGGACCCAGGCTGGTGATGCCCAGCGACATCGGCACGGCCATCCGCACCACCCCGCGCGGGGCCGAGGACTGGCTGGACGCCTCCTCTTCGGCGGCCTGGGCCTCGGCCAGCACACGGCTGGCGCGTTCGACCAAGGACTGGCCGGCGTCGGTCAGGGCCAGGCGTCGCGACGTCCGGTTGAACAGGCGCGCGCCCAGCCGTTCCTCGAGGCGAGTCACCGCTTTCGACACCGTGGCCTTGGACATGGCGAGGTCCTCGGCGGCGGCGGCGAACGAGCGCAGCTCCACCACCTTGGCGAACACGGCGAGGCCTTCGAGATCGGGAAGCTTGGACATGGAACTATCGTAGTTTTGGAAACGATGAGTTTCAACAGTTTCCATTTCGGAACCTGGTGGATCGCTTATCTTCTCTCTCGACAGGACGCGCCGACGCGGCGCGCCAGAGGGATCAGAAAGGTTAGAGCCATGATCGATCGCAGACCGTTCGACAGCCTTGGCGGCGCCGACCACGGTTGGCTGAAGGCCAAGCATCACTTCTCGTTCGCCAGCTACTACGACCCCAGCAACATGAACTGGGGGAGCTTGCGGGTCTGGAACGACGACGAGATCGCCCCCAACACCGGCTTCCCGCCGCATCCGCACAGCGACATGGAGATCATCACCTATGTCCGCGACGGCGCGATCACCCACCAGGACAACCTGGGCAACAAGGGCCGCACCGAGGCCGGCGACGTCCAAGTGATGAGCGCGGGTTCGGGCATCCGGCACGCTGAGTACAATCTCGAGGCCGAGACCACCCGGATCTTCCAGATCTGGATCGAGCCCAAGTCGTTCGGCGGCGCGCCGTCGTGGGGCGCCAAGCCGTTCCCCAAGGGCGACCGCTCGGGCAAGTTCGTGACCCTGGCCTCGGGCTTCGCCGACGACACCGACGCCCTGCCGATCCGCACAGACGCCCGCGTCCTGGGCGCGACGCTGAAGGCCGGCGAAACGACAACCTACGCCCTGGGCAAGGACCGCAGCGGCTATCTGGTGCCGGCCGCCGGCTCTATCGAGGTCAACGGCGTCAAGCTGAACACCCGCGACGGCGCGGGCATCAAGGACGAGGACGTGATCACCGTCACCGCCCTGGAAGACGCTGAACTGGTTCTGGTCGACGCGGCCTAGGCGCGACCGGTTCGTTCAATAAACGGCGCGAGGAAACGGAAATCCTCGCGCCGGCTTTCCTCCCCAACGTACCTTCAAGGAGGCCGTCATGGCCAAGGTTCTGGTTCTCTATTATTCGTCCTACGGCCACATCGAGACCATGGCCAAGGCTGTGGCCGAAGGCGCTCGCGAAACCGGCGCGACCGTCGATATCAAGCGCGTGCCGGAGACCGTTCCGGAAGCGATCGCCAAGGGCGCCCATTTCAAACTCGACCAGGACGCCCCAGTCGCCACTGTCGCCGAACTGGCGGACTACGACGCGATCATCGTCGGCACGGGCACCCGTTTCGGCCGGATGAGCTCGCAGATGGCCGCGTTCCTGGATCAGGCCGGCGGCCTGTGGGCCCGCGGCGCGTTGCACGGCAAGGTCGGCGGGGCCTTCACCTCGACCGCCACCCAGCACGGCGGCAATGAGACCACGCTGTTCTCGATCATCACCAACCTGCTGCACTTCGGCATGGTGATCGTCGGCCTGGACTATGGCCATGCCGGCCAGATGACCTTGGACGAAGTGACCGGCGGCAGCCCGTACGGCGCTAGCACCATCGCTGGCAGCGACGGCTCGCGTCAGCCCAGCGAGAACGAGCTGGTCGGCGCCCGCTACCAAGGCCGGAAGGTCGCCGAGACTGCGATCAAGCTGCACGGCTGATCCTTCTAGCCGTGACTAGGCCGCCCGCGCCCTCCCCCATGGCGGGCGGTCACGAACCGCTCCGAGGCTTTCCCTCCCAGCCTCGGAGCGGTTTTCGTTTGTTCCCGAGGCCGCTCTTCCCGGCGAAAGCCGGGATCCAGATGGAAGAGCGCCGGAGAGTCCGCCTCGAACGCCGCGCTCATCCCGTCAGCCCCAACGCATGGGATCTGGGCCCCGGCTTTCGCCGGGGAGAGCGGATTAGAAGCGCTCAGTGCTTCGGATCGAAATCCGCCTTGGCGCCGGTCACATAGGCGTCCCACTCGGCCGGTGTGTGGAAGTCCAGGCCCTTATCCCAGGCCGCGCCCATGTAGTAGACGAACGGCTTGCCCGGTTCGACCTTGATCAGCACCAGGTAGTTGTCGAAGTCCTGGCGCACCTCGACGACCGACTTGGGGTCGACCATCAGGGCGATGGCCATCGCGCCCTTTTCCGGATCGGCCGGCTCCCAGAAGGTCACTCGGCCGGGGGCCAGGTCCTTCTTGAACACGCCCGAGCCGCTGGCCCGCTTGCGCTTGGAGATGCCGATGCCCACCACCAGCGGGCCCGGCTTGTCGGAGCTGATGGTCGAAACCATGCGCGTGAAGTTGGTGCCCAGCGGCAGGGTGAAGGTCCGCGTCTCCCAGACCTTGCGATCCACGTCGACCGGCCAGGGCGCATAGTCGACGCTGAACGACGCCACGTCCGGCCCGTTCTTGATCACCTTCCAGCTCGACCAGTTGCGCGAGGTCCAGAGCTTGTTGTCCTGCCAGATCCCCAGCCCGCCCGCGCCCCGACCGGTGCCGACGTCGTAAAAGTCCAGGCCTTCGCCATGGTTTTGGTGCTGGTCTCCGGTCTTCAGCTGGCGATCCATATAGGGCCAGCGCTCGCTCTTGCCCCAGGCGTCGATGCCCGAGGTCGACGGCGGCTCCGCCTTCTCGAGGTCGCGGCTGTAGATCCGATGCGCCGTGCGATCGTTCTCCCAGAGGATATCGTTGAATCGGTACGGGGCCAGCACCACGGTCGCGCGCGGCTTCTGGCCCTCGGCGTCGGGCCTCTCCAGCGGCTTGGCGGGCGCGTGCTCTTGCGCGTGAGCGCAGCCCAGCGACAGGGTGAGAAGGGCGGCGAGGGCCAGGGTCTTTTGCATCGGACGCTCTCTGGACTCAGTGGAATTGCGGGAAACGGGCCAGGGCGGCGCGGGCGCACTGGTCGGCGGTCTCGTGGGTCGTGTCGGCGATCGCCAGCCCGCCAATCAGCGACGCGCCGGCGTGCAGCGGCAGCGAGCCGGCGTGTGGGTTCAGGTGATCGGGATCGGCGGCGATCCTGGCCGCGAAGTCGGGATCGGACTTCTCGCGCGGCTCCATCACGCTGCCCGGCAGATCGAAGACCACGGCGGCATTGGCCTTGCGCGGCGCGGCGATCGGGGCCTTAGGACTCTGCTCGTCGCGCAGCACGACCAGCGGAAGACCTTTCGCGTCGACGACGGCGGCGCTGACGTGCGCGCCCTTGGCGGCGCAGGCGTCGATCGCGGCCTTGGCCAGATCGATGGCGACAGGAAGGGTCAACGGCAAGGCGGTTTGGGGTTGTGGTTCAGGCGCGGTCGCCAAGCCAGCCATCACGGCCAGGGTCGCCAGCATTGTGCTTCCTCCCAGAAGTCTCGCTTCCGGATATAGCGCGCGCCGAAAATTGGTCTAGCCAAATTTTCGAATTGGATAGTCCAGCGTGGATCATCCCCTTCCGCGCCGTGGATGGAAAAAGGGCCCCGGACTGGTCGGTCCGAGGCCCCTTTTTGGCTCCTGGCGTTTGTTTCTCTACGTCTTGACGGCCAACGCCGCCTGGGCCGCCGCCAACCGCGCGATCGGCACCCGATAGGGCGAGCAAGACACGTAGTCGAGGCCGACCTTCTCGCAGAAGCTGATCGAGGCCGGATCGCCGCCGTGTTCGCCGCAGATGCCCAGCTTGACGTCCGGACGCGCCGCGCGGCCACGCTCGGCGGCCAGGCGGATCAGGTCGCCCACGCCGTCCTGGTCGAGGCTGACGAACGGGTCCTTCTCGAAGATGCCCTTCTCGATATAGGCGCCCAGGAACTTGCCGGCGTCGTCGCGGCTGATGCCGAACGTCGTCTGGGTCAGGTCGTTGGTGCCGAAGCTGAAGAACTCGGCGTTGGCGGCCAGGTCGGCGGCGCGCAGGGCGGCGCGGGGCAGCTCGATCATCGTACCGACCGTATAGGTCAGCGCCACGCCCTGCTCTTCCAGCACCGCCTTGGCGACACGGTCGGTCAGGTCGCGCAGATACTTCATCTCTTCGCCCTTGGCGACCAGCGGGTGCATGATTTCCGGCACCGGCGCGGCCTTGCCCGACTTGGCGATCTCGCAAGCGGCCTCGATGATGGCGCGGACCTGCATCTCGTAGATCTCGGGATACGAGACCCCCAGACGGCAGCCGCGATGTCCCAGCATCGGGTTGGTCTCGTGCAGCTCCTTAGCGCGGCGCAGCAGTTTGTCGGCGTCGAGGCCGGTGGCCTGGGCCACGGCTTCGACGTCCTCCTCGGTGTGCGGCAGGAACTCGTGCAGCGGCGGATCCAGCAGGCGGATCGTGACCGGCAGCCCCTCCATGATCGTGAACAGCTCGACGAAGTCGGCCTTCTGGAACGGCGCGATCTTGGCCAGCGCCGCGCGGCGACCCTGCTCGTCGTCGGCCAGGATCATCTCGCGCACGGCGGCGATCCGGGTGTCGTCGAAGAACATGTGCTCGGTGCGGCACAGGCCGATGCCTTCCGCGCCGAACTGGCGGGCGGTCTTGGCGTCCAGCGGCGTCTCGGCGTTGGCGCGCACCTTCAGGCGGCGGACCTGGTCGGCCCAGCCCATCAGGGTGGCGAAGTCGCCGGTCAGCTCGGGCTCGATCATCTTCGGCGCGCCGGCCAGGATCTCGCCGGTCGAGCCGTCGATGGTGATGATCTCGCCGGCCTTGA
Organism: Caulobacter sp. 1776; assembly: GCF_040545685.1. Taxonomy (NCBI): domain Bacteria; kingdom Pseudomonadati; phylum Pseudomonadota; class Alphaproteobacteria; order Caulobacterales; family Caulobacteraceae; genus Caulobacter; species Caulobacter sp. 1776. Next base: position 78,309 of record NZ_JBEPMI010000007.1, on the reverse strand, counting down.
ACTCGCGGCCACGAGCCCGGAACAGGCCTTCCTTGGGGAAGATCGAGACATCGCCGGCCCCGGACACGCAGGCCCGGCCCATGCCGCGCGCCACGACGGCGGCGTGGCTGGTCATGCCGCCCCGGGCGGTGATGATGCCGCGCGCGGCGTGCATGCCGTGGATGTCCTCGGGCGAGGTCTCCTCGCGCACCAGGATCACCGACTCGCCATTGGCGGCGGCCTTCTCGGCCGCGTCGCTATCGAACACGATCTTGCCGGTCGCCGCGCCGGGCGAGGCCGGCAGACCCGTGGTGATCACGTCGCGATGCGCCGAAGGATCGATGGTCGGGTGCAGCAGCTGGTCCAGCGAAGCCGGCTCGACGCGACCGACGGCCTCTTCCTTGCTGATCACGCCCTCGGCCGCCATGTCGACCGCGATCTTCAGCGCGGCCTTGGCCGTGCGCTTGCCGTTGCGGGTCTGCAGCATATAGAGCACGCCGCGCTCGACGGTGAACTCGATGTCCTGCATGTCGCGGTAGTGACGCTCCAGCGTCTCCACGACCGACTTGAACTGGGCGAACACCTCCGGCATCGCCTCTTCCATCGAGGGGGCGACGTCGCCCATCTCCTCACGAGCGGCCTTGGTCAGGGACTGAGGGGTGCGGATGCCCGCCACCACGTCCTCGCCCTGGGCGTTGATCAGGAACTCGCCGTACAGGCGGTTGTCGCCATTCGACGGGTTGCGGGTGAAGGCCACGCCGGTCGCCGAGGTGTCGCCCATGTTGCCGAACACCATCGACTGGATGTTCACGGCCGTGCCCCAGCTTTCGGGGATGTCGTGCATGCGGCGATAGAACTTGGCCCGATCGTTCATCCAGCTGGCGAACACGGCGCCGACGGCGCCCCATAGCTGCTCCTGGGCGTCCTGCGGGAAAGGCTTGCCCAGCTGGTCGCGCACGGCGGCCTTGTAGTCCTTGATCACCTCGGCCCAGTCGTCGGCCGTGAGGCCGGTGTCGACATGGACGTCCAGGCGATCCTTGTGATCGTCCAGGATCTCCTCGAACATGTGATGCTCGAGGTTCAGCACGACGTTCGAGTACATCTGGATGAAGCGGCGATAACTGTCATAGGCGAAGCGGCGATCGCCCGACAGCTTGGCCAGGCCCTCGACGGTCTCGTCGTTCAGGCCCAGGTTCAGCACCGTATCCATCATGCCCGGCATCGACGCCCGGGCGCCCGAGCGCACCGAGACCAGCAGCGGATTGGCGACATCGCCGAACGACTTGCCGGTGATTTCCTCGACCTTAGCGAGGCCAGCCTTGACTTGGTCGGCCAGCTCGGCCGGGTACTGCTTGCCGTTGGCGTAGTAGTGGACGCAGGCCTCGGTGGTGATCGTGAAGCCTGGCGGCACCGGCAGACCCAGGGACGACATCTCCGCGAGATTGGCCCCCTTGCCCCCGAGGAGGTTCTTCATCGAGGCGTCGCCGTCCGCGCCGCCTCCACCGAAAGCATAGACCCAGCGGGCCTTCGTGAGCGTATCTACCGGCATCTCGTGTTCACCCTGCGATAAGTGAAAAATGGCCGCGCCCCTCTGATGGGGGTCGTCTCGCCTTGGAACAGCGCTGCTTTGTTGTGATCCCGCAGTGCAATATCCGGGCGTTTCACTAGCACTTCGTCCAAGAACGCGTCCACTGGCGGTTCGCGTTCCAAGCGGTAACAAGAGAATTCGGCAAATAATTCCAATGACAACGTTGTCCGCTCGACGGTCTTGGCGAGCTTTCGGGCATCGGCGCCGGAAATCCGCGAGTTGAGCCGCGGCCGGACGATTGCCGCCGCTTGTCTTCGCGACGCGGAACGCTTCTCCTGGCGTCCGTGAAGCCGCACATCGCCCGACTCGGGGCGTCCCGAAATGACGCGGACGCCATCGCCGACCTGCACACCCGCAGCCGCCGGATCGCCTATCGCGGCCTCTATGGCGACGCCTATCTCGATCATGAGCTGTTCGACGTCTCGCGCGCGGTCTGGCGCGAGCGGTTCGCGACGTTTGATCCGGCGACCGACCTGATCCTAGCGGCTATGGAGGCCGGCGCGCCGATCGGCCTGGCCTACGCCTCGTTTCGCCTGAAACCCGAGATCGGCGCTCTGCTCGACAACCTGCATGTCGCGCCTGAGCGCAAGGGCGGCGGCCTGGGCTCGGCCCTGCTGGCCAGCGTGGCGCGATGGCTGGTCGAGGAGCACGACGGCGCCGCGCTGCATCTCGAGGTCTACGCGCCCAATATGGCGGCGCTGGGCTTCTACCGGCGCAAGGGCGGTGTGGAAGTCGCGCGGTACGCCGAAGTCGTTCCCGGCGGACGGGAGACGGACGTGGTGCGGTATCGCTGGGAACGGCCCTCCGACCTCCGCGCGTAGCGACGACGCTGCGCCCCCGAGAATCTCACACGAAAGCGGCGGGCGCCCGTCCCCGGTTCGCCCGCCGCTCGCCCCCGTGAAGGCGCCGTCGTCGGCTGTCAGCGGCCGCTGCACGGCCTTCACATCTCTAGAAGGGGATTTCGTCGTCCAAGTCGGCCGAGAAGCTCTCGCGCGGGCCGCTGGGCTGGCTGCGTTGACCGCCACCGCCGAAGCTGGAACCGCCGCCGCCCGAATAGCCGCCGCCGTATTCGTCGCCGCCGCCCGCCGAAGCGCCGGCGCTGTCGCCGCGACCGCCCAGCATGGTCAGCTCACCGCGGAACTTCTGCAGCACGATCTCGGTCGAATACTTCTCGACGCCAGTGTTGTCGGTCCACTTGCGGGTCTGGATCGCGCCCTCGATGTAGACGGTCGAGCCCTTACGCAGGTACTGCTCGGCCACCTTCACCAGGTTGTCGTTGAAGATGACCACGCGGTGCCACTCGGTCTTCTCCTTGCGCTCGCCGCTGGTGCGATCGCGCCAGCTCTCGGAGGTGGCGATGCGGAGATTGGCGACGCGGTCGCCCGAACCCAGGCTGCGGATTTCGGGGTCGGCCCCGAGATTGCCCACCAGAATGACCTTGTTGACGCTTCCCGCCATCACTTGACCTTGCTCTCGCCCGGCGACCCTCGCGCCGGAATCTGAGGCGAGACGTTAACGGCCAGCTAACGCCGATGCAAGTTTTGTTCTCACAATGTTCTTGTGGACGAGAAAAACGGTTGTGGACGGACGAAGCGCCCTGCCCTCGCGGTTTAAGCTCTACTGGGCCGGAACGCGGCGGATCGCGCCCGGCACGGCCAGACGGCCATCGCCCGTGCGGACCAGCGACATGAAGCGCGGCCCATCATAGGTCTGGCCGACGTAGATGCCTTCCTTCTCGATGAAGATGAAGGAGCCCTGATAGGCGCCGACCATGCCCTGGCTATTGGACTGGCCCAAGCGCACGAAGCGGATGCGCATGCCTTCCAGCGTGGCCGCGCACTCCTCCAGCTGCGGCACGTTGGTGGCCACCGGGTTGAAGCGCAGCGTCTTGTCCTTGTTGGTCGCGACGTGGAAACAGACGCCCGTCTCGAACGGCGCCTTGATTTCTTTCTGGCAACCGGCGAGCGCGAGACTCGAGGCGGCGAGGACGACGGCGGCGGCGAGGACGGTCTGCTTCATGGATTACACTTATAAACCTATCAGCCGTTCGGGATAGAGCAGTTGGGGCCCTGATCGAACGCGGTGTGGAAGCTGCGGTTGTCCGACGAGATCTCGACGCGGCCCGGCACCAGGCGCAGCGTCTCCTCGCCCCAGCGGCCATAGGTGGCGCCGCCCGAACGCTCGCAGCGGCCGCCGAACAGCTGCTGGGCGCAGGCGTTCAGGGTGATGTCGCCGGGCAGGCGCCGCCATTCGTTGCCGGCGTAACGCCAGCAGGCGCCCAGCGGGGCGTTGGCCGAGGCGCTGGTCGGCGTCGACGGCGAGGCGGGGCTCGAGGGCGTTGTCGCGGCGGGCGCGGTGACGGTCGGGGTCGGCGGCAGCGGCGTCAGGACCGTGCCGGCCTGGTCGGCGGCGGCCAGGGCGCCGGTCTCGTCGACGCCGACGTCCAGGGCGCCGGTGGCGACGCCGTTCTTCTTGGCGCACTCGGCCAGGGTGATCTCGCCGACGAAGGTCCCGCCCACGAAGCAGCGCAGCGGCCGCGCGGGATCCAGCTTGCTGTCGTCGTCGCGTCCGGTCTCGACGATCAGCCCGGCGCGCGAGGCCGGAGGGGCCTCGTCCGGCTTCTTGTCGTGGCCCGTCATGAGCGCCACGGCGATGCCCAGGCCCGCCAGCAAGGCGAGCGCCGCGCCGCCAGCCAGGATGATCCGTCGATCTTTCAGAAAGTCCATGCCCCTGGCTACGACGCGTCGATGACGCTTTCAAGCACGACGGGGCGGAAAGCGGCCGATCAGCCGCCGGTGAGGCGGGTCAGAGCCGCCTGATAGTTCGAGATCTGGTTCTTCAGATAGGCCGGCACCTCGCCACCCGTCTTGCCCGCGCCCGCCGAACCGTCGCTCTTGATCCCCATCGCCGTGTCGGCGATCTCGCGATAGCCGCTGCGCACCGCCGACATGGCGCGCTGGATGACCATGCTGGCGTTCTTGCGCCCCGCTTCGCTGGTCAGGTCCAGTTCGGGGGGCAAGCTCAGGCCGTAGACCGGACCGCTGCCGTCCGCCGAGACGGTCTTGCCGTCGTCGGTCTTGGTGGCGCGCACCACGCCGCCGGCTAGGCCCAGGGAACTCAGAACGTCGGAGCCGCCCTTGCCGGCCACGATCTCGATCGTCGAAGTGTTCGTGGCCGGACTGATCTTCAGCACCCGGCTGTTGCCGTTGGTCGCGACCTCGACCTTGGCGCGATAACCCGAAGCCTTCTTGATCTTGTCGGCGAGGGTTTCGAGCGTGTCGCTGGCCTCGATCTTGATTGTCGTCAGCGCGCCGCGCTCGCGCGTGCGGATCTGGAAGGTGTCGCCCGCCCGGGCCGCGGTCGCCGAGACGATGCGGTCGGACTGGGTGAAGTCCATCTCGCCGCTGGGCAGGCCGAACACGTCGAGGGCCGACGCGCCGCCACTCGAGACCGCCAGCGAGGTCGGTGTCGCGTAGCCGTCCTTGCCGGTCAGGCGCTGGCTCCAGTCGACATTACCGGTGCCGACATTGACCTGGGCGACGTAGCCGTCCTTGGCTCCGATCGTGGCCTCGCCGTCCAGGTTCGCGCCGGCCGAGCCGGTGAACCAAGCCGTCCCGTTCGAGACCGCGAAGCCGGTGACCGTGTCGTCGCCAGTGCCGCCGTAATAGGTCAAAGTGTCGGCGCTGTTGTCGCCGATGTTCAGCGACATGCGGCCGACGAAGGCGTCCATGCCGCCCGACGGCGCGGTCGTCGCACCGTTGATCGACATCAGCGTGTTGGCCGTATAGCCGCCGACATAGAGCTGGCCGCCGTCGATCTTCAGACCGACCAGATCGCCGCCCTTCAGCGAGCCCAGGTCGCGGGTCGCGCCGGCGGTGAGGGTGGCGGTCTTGGTGTAGGTGACGGGCGTCGACTCGTAGGCGCCGTATTTGTTCAGTTGGTTGACGTTCTCGGTGACGACATTGGTGGCGACGTCGAAGCTGCGCAGCATCGCTTCGCCATTCTCCTTGGACCCGACGATGACCTGCGAGCCATTGACGACGATATCGGACACGGAGTCGTTCTCGGCGCCGCCGAACTTTTGGGTGAACAGCGCCTTGGGCTGGCCGCCGGCGTCGGTGGCGAAGGCCGAGAGATAGGCGTCGTAGCCGCCGCTGGGATCCGCGCCCACGGCGCCCGGCAGGTCCGACTTGCTGCGGCCGCCGACATAGAGGACGCCGTCGGCGCCGAAGGCCAAGGCCGTGGCCTCGTCTTCCTGCAGGCCGCCGCGGCGCACCGTCCACTGCTCGTCGCCGTTGGAGTCGTAACGGGTGACGAAGCTGTCGGCGGTGGTCGAGCTGTCGCCGTTGTTGATCGGGCCGTTGACGGCGCCTTGCAGGCGGCCGCTGACCGAGCCGGCCACGGCGACGCTGCCGTCGTCGGCGACAGCGAGCGACAGGCCATTGGCCTCGTCGGTCGCGCCCAGGGTGCGGGCGTACAGCAGATGGCCGGCGCTATCGTACTTCAGCAGGGCGACGTCGCTGTCGCCCTTGATGACCTGCCCGTTAAGATCGGTCTTGCCTTCCACCTGGGTGTCGACGTCGGCCAGCATGTAGATCGAACCGTCCGCCCCGGCGACCGATTTGCGAACGCTGGAGATCGTCCCCTGAAGCGTCTCGCTGAAGACCTTGCCGCCCGGCGCGCCCGCCCCGGCCCCGGCCCCGGTTCCGGCCGAGCTGTATTTGGTCAGGGTGTTTTCGTAGACGGCGTCGTCGGTCTCGGTCTTCTTGTCCGGATCCGGATCGCCCGCCTTGGTCGTGACATAGACGGCCGGCGCCGTGGTCGGCGCGCTGAACGTCAGCTGCTCGACGGAATCGCCCTTCACCTTCAGCGCGAAATCATCGCCGGTGGCCGGCAGCTTCACCGGTTTGCCACCGACCTGAACCGTGCGCTCCTCGCCCGGCGTGCGCTGGACCGCGAAGCTCGTATTGAAGCCCGCGGCCTTCATCTTGTCGTTCATGTAGGTGACGACATTGGCCATGGTCCGGGGCGTCGCGCCCATCTCGGACAGGTCCATGGTCACGTTCGAGGTCACGCCGAAGCTCTTCACCGCGACGTTGAACGAGGCGTTGCCCTGGAACCTCGGCACCTCGTCATCGACCTGCCCACTGTAGAGGGTGTCGGTCGTGTAGGTGTAGGTCGCCTTGGGAACGCCCACGGTGCTCTTGGCGCTGGTCGTGACGGCGCCTGTCGTCAGACGCATCTGATCCAGCGACAGGTTCTGGACGTAGCTGCTGACCTCGCCCAGCCCCTTGGTCAGGGCGGTCTGCAGGCGCGTGATCTCGCCGTCGGTGACACCCTTTTCGCCGGCGCGCGCCGTCAGGGCCGACAGCGTGTTCAGCGCCTGATAGGTGGCGAACAGTTTCTTGTAGTCGGGGCTGACGCCCTTGAGGCTCGAGGTGTTGGCGCCTTCGTCGACGAACTTGCGGCCGCTCAGGGCCGTGCGAACTAGTTCGCTTGGCGCGGGCGCGGAGCCGCTCAGCCACGGCGCGTTCGGAACCACGGCCTTGGAGCCCGAGGACGCGGTGGTCGTTCCAGACGCGGCGGCACCCGTCACGCCCGAGCGGGCCTGATAGTAGCTGAGCAGAATGCTGGAATCGAAGCTGATCACGGCCTGTCCTGAGCGGGACGCAAAATCCCCCGCTCGTACCTTTGTCAGAGGATCGCTGACGACTCGTTAACGATTGGATCTAGGCGGCGATAAGGTTGGCGTCCGAAAGGGCCCGGCGGGCGGCTTCGCGCAGCAACAGCCATTCCGAAGCCAGAATTCCCAGCAGAACCACGTCGCGGGGCTGGCCGTCCTTCAGCACGTGGCCGCGCAGATAGCCCTCGCGGCGGAAGCCGGCGGCGGACTGGGCCTTCAGGGCCGCGTCATTGTCGGCCATCACCTCGGCGAACACCTTGTGCAGGCCCAACTCGCCGAACGCGTGATCCAGACCCAGCACCTGGGCGGCGCGGCCGACGCCCCTGCCCCTCGCCTCCGCCGAACCCAGAAACCAGTTCCAACTGGCGCGGCGGTGATGGCTGCTGAGACCGGTCAGGGTTAAAAGGCCCATAGGCGCTTCAGCGCGCGTGATCATCCAGCCGCGCATGTCGGGGTCGCTTCGCAGCGCCCGGAACCAGGCGGCGTGAGCCTCGCGGCTGGGCAGGTCGGCGTCCGACATCCAGCGGTCGACCTCAGGCTCGGAACGCCACTGAAAGAGGACCGCCTCGTCTTCGTCCCGCAAGTCGCGCAGCTCGATCATACCCGCCGCCGAATCCCCTGTAAGCCCTGCGGGAGCTTAGCCCGGCCAGGCTTGCAGACCTAGCGCCTGGGTTGGGCCTACGAGCCCTTGAACAGCGACAAAATGATCTGCGGCGCGCCGTTGGCGATCGAGAGCGCCTGGGCGCCCAGCTGCTGCTTGACCTGCAAGGCTTGCAGGCGGGCGCTTTCCTTGGCGAGGTCGGCGTCCACCAGGTTGCCCACGCCCGTTTCCAGCACGTCGCTGAGCTTGGAGACGAAGTTGCTGTGGGCGTCGATCTGCTTGGCCTGGGTGCCGATGTTGCCGACAGCCTGGTTGACCGCGCTCATCGTCGCGTCGAGGCGGGTCAGCACGCCGGCGGCGTTGGCCGAGGTCAGGATGTCGTCGGTGGCCGTCAGGGTGTTGATCGTGCCGCCCAGCGTCAGGTTCTGCAGGCCGAGCGTGATGGCCTGGGCAGCGTCGGCGTCGGCCAGGAACGACATGTCGGCGGCTTGGCTGCCATCGAGCAGGTTGGCGCCGTCGAACACCGCGCTGGAGATCACCTGCGTCAGGTTCTTCAACAGACCCTGGAAGTCCGAGTTCAGCGAGGTCAGCGACGACGTGGTCAGCGAGGTGTCCTTGGCGGCCACCACCTTCTCGCGCATCAGCTTCAGGAGATCGGAGACGGACTCGCCGGCCGCCAGGGCCACGTCGGCGATCGAGGTCGCGCGATCCAGGCTCATCTTGACCGCGCCGAGGGCGCTCATGTCGGCCCGCTGTTCCTGAGCGATCGACCAGACGGCCGCGTTGTCCTTCGCGGTCGAGATCGACTGACCCGTGTTGATGCGGGTCTGCACCGACTGCATGTCGTCGTTGGTGCGGTTCAGGTTCTGCAGCGCGATCAGCGCAGGCTGGTTCGTGTTGACGCTCAGCGTCATGCGCGGCCTCCGGTCGGCGATTTTGCCGTTGGTTGCGATCGCGCGTGATTCGACGTGCGATCCGGTCGCCGCCAAAATTGAGGTCAGAAGGTAAGATTATGGTTAACGCTTATAAACCATATCCATTAATCGGTGCGGCCCGCCGTCGCACCCCCGCCTTCCGCCTTAAGGCCTAGGCTTCAGGCCTGGCCGTCGAAGACCGCGCCCAACGCGTAGCCGGCTTCCTCGCGGAGCTTCAGAACCTGCTCGCGGGGGAACTGCTGCAGCGTCTCGCCGGTGCGGCGATCGACGGTCTTGTAGATGTATTGGCCGGTCTCGCCAGCCTGTTCGATCACCAGGCGCAGATCGCCGGGCTGCGGCCCGTCGTCGACCGGCTGGGCCGAATCCGTCTGGGCGGCCTGAGGCGCGGTCGCGCGCGGTTGGCCCGAAACGGCGATCGCGCCCTCGGACGGATCCGGGGCGTTCGATGGGGCGACGGTGGCGGCGAAATCTCTGATCGCCGACAAAGCGGCTTTGGGTTCCATTCTCTAATCCGCCGGCGTTTTCGTGCCGGCCCTCCTCTTCTGCTGAAATTCTCCCCGCACATTGATCCCTGGAAAGAGCGGAGGCGGGCCCCGCGGACCCGCCTCCTTCCCGTTCCTTAGCGGAACAGGCTCAGGATCGACGACGAGGACTGGTTCGCGATCGACAGCGCTTGCACGCCCAGTTGCTGCTTGGTTTGCAGCGACTGCAGCTTGGCGCTTTCCTTGGCCAGGTCGGCGTCCACCAGGTTGCCGACGCCGGCTTCCAGGCTGTCTTGCAGCTTGCCGACGAAGGTCAGGTGGGTGTCGAGGCCCGTCGACGACGTACCCAGCGAGGCCAGCTTGTTGGTGGCCGTGCCGATCGCCTTGTCGATTTGCAGGAGCTGCGACTTGGCGTTGGCGGCCGAGGTGAAGGTGAAGGCGGCCGACAGGCCGATGCCGGTCAAGTTCAGGCTCTTGGCGTTGACCGTGAAGCCCGAACCGTCAGTGTTGGCCAGGAAGGTCAGCTTGGTGGTGCTGCCGTCGGCGATGCTGACGCCGTTGAACTTGGCGTTGGTGGCGGCCTTCTCGATCTGGTCGCGCAGCGACTCGAAGTCGGCCTTCAGCGCGCTGAACGAGGCGGTGTTCAGCGAGGTGTCGGAAGCGGCCAGGGCCTTTTCCTTCATCTTGCCGAGCAGGTCGGTGATGGTGTCGCCAGCGGCCAGGGCCACGTCGATGGTCGACTGGCCGCGTTGCAGCGAGTCCTTCACGGCGTTCAGGCTGTTGGCGGTGGCCGTTTGGTTCTTGGCCATGGCCCAGATGGCGCCGTTGTCCTTGGCGTTACCGACCTTCTTGCCGGTGTTGATGCGCTGCTGGACGGTCTGCAGTTCGCTATTCGTGCTGTTCAGGTTTTGCAGGGCGATGAAAGCGCCGGCGTTCGTATTGATGCTATTCAGCGGCATACGAGTAGGTTCCTTTTCAAGGTATCCGACGCCATTTTGGCTGCCGGGAGCATTTTGCTCGAAAAGGTCTGTAGCAATTGCCGGGCCAATATTGCCCAGCGGCAGAGGTTCTTTAAGTCACTGATTTTATTACGTTATAGGTCCGTTAACGACGAAGGCCCCCGGCAATTTCTGCCGGGAGCCTTTCGACATGGGCAATTATTGCCGGGCACATTGTGCGCACCCAGCGGAAAGAGGCGCCGGACGGCTTTTGACAGCCGTCCGGCGTATCGGGCTCACCCCTTGAACAGCGACAGGATCGACTGCGGACTTTGGTTGGCGATCGAGAGAGCCTGGACACCCAGTTGCTGCTTGGTTTGCAGCGACTGCAGCTTGGCGCTTTCCTTCGCCAGGTCCGCATCGACGAGGTTGCCCACGCCGGCGTCCAGGCTGTCCTGCAGCTTGCCCACGAAGGTCAGGTGAGTATCCAGACCGCTCGAGGACGTACCCAGGGAAGACAGTTTGTTCGTCGCCGTTTGCAGCGCGCTGGTCATCTTGGCGATGATGCTCTGCGCGTTGGCCGCCGACGTGAAGGTGAGGGCCGCCGACAGCGACAGGCCATCGAGATCGATGGTCTGGGCATTCACCGTGAAGCTGCCCCCGTCCGAATTGGCGAGGAAAGCAAGACGCGTGGTGCTGCCGTCAGCGAGGCTAACGCCATTGAACTTCGCATTGTCCGCGGCCTTTTGGATTTGGTCGCGCAGCGATTCGAAGTCCGCCTTGAGGGCGTTGAACGAGGCGGTGTTCAGCGACGTGTCGGAAGCGGCCAGGGCCTTTTCCTTCATCTTGCTGAGCAGTTCGGTGATGGTGTCGCCCGCGGCGAGAGCCACATCGATCGTCGATTGACCGCGCTGGAGCGAGTCCTTCACGGCGTTCAACGAGCTCGAGCTCGCGCTTTGCATCTTGGCCATCGACCAAATCGCGCCATTGTCCTTGGCGGTTGCCACCTTCTTACCGGTGTTGATCCGGCCTTGGGTGGTGGTGAGCTCCGTGTTGGTTGCGTTCAGGTTTTGGAGCGCCAGAAGCGCACCAGGATTGGTGTTGATCGAGTTCAGCATTGGATACCTACCGTTTTGGTCGGATTTGTCCGGCGCATTGCCGGGCGGGCGTTTTGCCCTGCGCGTACCAACGCAAGCGGCGGGCCAGTCGAGCCGCGTTCGACGCCATCGACTAAAGCAATGATTTTATTGAATTTATAGAATTACACGGACCAAAAACGACACCGCCCGGCGAATGCAAGATTCGCCGGGCGGCAGGTTTTTCCGGAGATGATAGGCAAGACCTTCAGTCTTGCGGAATTCGAAGAATCAGGCGGCCTCGGGACGCCCGGACAGGCCCTGCATGATCATGCGGTTGATCTCGATCAGGGGCTCGAAAGTCTCCTCCTTGCGCATCACGGCGCTGGAGTGACGCCCAACCCACAGGCTCAGGGAGATGATGCTCGCGCGCATCTGGATCGGCAGCTGGTTTTCAGGCAAGGCGCAATCGGTCGCCAAGGCCGACCAGACCTTGCGATTCCAATCCAATGCGTCAATCCGCGTGGCGATGTCGTCCACCGGGGCCTGCGACGCGTCCATGAGGGCGCGCGTCACCTGCCCGAACAGGCGGTACTCCATTTCACGGGGATTCTCAGCCCGCGTCGCCGCCTGCTGATAAGCCCGAAGAGACATGCCCCAACCTCTCGTCTTCGTATTCAATCAACTTACGGCTCAACATTAGAGCCTTGTAGTACTCACGCGCCATAACGTGCTTCGAAATGGCGATGCAGTCCTGAAGGACCGTAGGATTGCGCACAACACCCATAAAATCGTTAAGGCGCGTCGCGAATTCCTCGTAGAACTTCTCCGCCACTCCTTCTTCGAGGTACATCATCATTACCGGGAAATAGATCCGACGCGCGGGCGTCGTGACCTGGTCCGGTTGCATGATGTCCTTTTCGCGAAGGACAGAGGCCTTGTTCTGGAGCACCAGAACACCGCGCCGGTCTCCGTTCTGGACCACGGCGCCGTTGAGAACGAATTTTTCGCCGGGCTTCAGCGACAGCTTCAAAGGCACTTAAGGCCGCTCCTTCATTGACGCCGCTTCGCCCGGTTCCGTCGATGACGACGGCTTGAAAGGCAAGCTAGCCGCGCACGTGTTAACGCTGTCTTGCCGTCCTTGCGACCGTGAGCCGCAGCTTAGGACTCAATTAAGCATAGCGCCTCAAAACATGGTTAACACCAGAGTCTAAGGTCAGCTCGCCATGCCTCGCAAACGCGCCCTCGAAATGTCCGCCAGCGCCCTCGCCCAGGCCGACGCCGGCGCCGCTCCGATCCATTCGGGCCAGATAGCCGGCGCCATCGGCGATTCGGCCTCGACCGAGGCCATCGAGCGCCTGAAGCAGGCCACCCAGAACGTCAAGAACGCCGAGAACAGCAAGCTGCTGACCCGCGCGATCAACGCCGTGCACACCGGCGCATACGATAAGGCCGACAAGCTGGCCCTCAAGCTGCTGAAAAGGGACGAGCAACTAGGCTTGGCCTGGCACATCCTGGGCATCGCTCGCGAAAAGAACGGCGACTACGCTTCGTCCCTCCGCGCATACGAAGCGGCGTTGAAGCTCCTGACGGATCACGCCGCGGTCGCTGGCGACCTCGGACGCCTAGCCTTCCGCATGAATATGCCAGACCTCGCCGCCAAGTTCTTCGCCCACTTCCGCCTCAGCCGCCGGGACGACGTCGAGGCGTCCAACAACCTGGCCTGCGCCCTGCGCGAGCTGAACCGCGAAGCTGAGGCGATCGAAGTCCTGAAGGAGGCGATCGCCGCTAACCCTACCGCGCCCGCGCTGTGGAACACGCTAGGCACGGTGCTGTGCAACGCCGGCGATGCGGCCGGCTCGATGATCTTCTTCGCCGAGGCCTTGAGCCTGAATCCTGACTACACCAAGGCCTGGCACAACCGTGCGTTCGCCAAATCGGACCTGGGGGACGTCAAGGGCGCCCTGGCCGATTGCGACGAGGCGATGAAACGCCCCGCCCTGCCCCAGGACCTGGCGATCATGCACTTTGCCCGGGCCACCCTGTTGCTGGCCCTCGGCCGTCTCGAGGAAGGCTGGAAGGCCTACGAATCGCGCTTCTCACACGAACTGTCGGAAGCGCCGCATTTCTATATCGGCGGCACCCGCTGGGCGGGCCAGGACCTGAAGGGCAAGCGCACCCTGATCATCGCCGAACAGGGTCTCGGGGACGAGATCATGTTCGCCAATCTGCTGCCGGACCTGCTGGAGGACTTGGGTCCGGAGAGCGCGGTGACCTTGGCGTTCGAACGACGCTTGGTCCCCCTGATTCAGCGCTCGTTCCCCGGCGTCGAGGTCCTCCCTCACCGGACCGTGGCTTACGAAGGCCGCGTGTGGCGCACCGTCCCCAACGTCGAAGATTGGGATCAATTCGACTATTGGACCGCGCTCGGCGAGTTCCTGAGCAGCCGCCGCGGGTCGCTGGAGGCGTTCCCCCAGCGCAAGGCGTTCCTCACGCCTGACCCGGAGCGCGTCGCCTACTGGAAGGCCGAGCTGGAGAAGCTGGGTTCGGGTCCCAAGATCGGCATACTGTGGAAGAGCTTGGTCCTGAGCGCCGAGCGGGCGCGCCAATTCTCGCCGTTCGAGGATTGGGAGCCCGTGCTGCGGACCGAGGGGGCGACCTTCATCAACCTTCAGTACGGTGATTGCGAGGAAGAGATCGCCTACGCCAAGGAGGTGTTCGGCATCGAGATCTGGCAGCCACCTGGTATTGATCTAAAGCAGGACCTGGACGACGTCACCGCCCTGTGCGCGGCGGTCGACCTCGTGGTGGGTTATTCGAACGCCACGATGAACCTGGCCGGAGCGGTCGGGACGCCATGCTTCATGCTGACCGGCGCCTCGGCCTGGACGCGTCTGGGGACCGACTATTACCCCTGGTACCCCAGCGTCCGCTGCTTCGTGACCCAGCAATATGGCCACTGGACGGAGGCCATGGCCAATGTCGCCGACGCCTTGCGAGACTTCGTGGCGCGATAATTATGTTCGATCGCACATTGTATTTCGCCACTACATAAATCGTCCCATTTCCGGTCCAGTTAACGAACTTGACCGGCCTGGGCTGGAGATAGGACAGCAACGATGGCGACAGTGAACGTTCGGCTGCGCGACGTGCGGGAGGAAGATCGCGAGCGGCTGCTGGACTGGCGCAACAGCCCCGACGTCGCCGCGTACATGTATTCCGACCACAAGATCGGCCGCGACGAACACGATCACTGGTTCGACGTCGTTCGTCACGAGGCTCGCCGCCGCTACTGGATCATCGAGGTCGCCGGCGAGCCCGTGGGTCTGGCCAACCTGGCCGATATCGACATGGTCCACCGCCGCTGCGCATGGGCCTATTACCTGGCCAGCCCCAATGTGCGCGGCCTGGGCGTCGGTTCTTTCGTCGAGTTCTGGGTGATCGAGCACGTGTTCGGCGACCTCGGCCTCAACAAGCTGTGGTGCGAGGTCCTGATCTCGAACGAGAGTGTCTGGCGTCTGCACGAGCTGTACGGCTTCCAGCGCGAGGCGCTGTTCCGCCAGCACGTCATCAAGAACGGCCACGCGATCGACGTCGTCGGCTTGGGCCTCCTGGCCGACGACTGGGCCGAGCGGCGCGAGGCCATGGCCCAGCGGCTGCGCGACAAGGGGTTCACGATCGAAACCCGATCCCCGGACCAGCTAAACCGCCTTTCCCATCGTGACACTTGCCAACGGCGTCCGCACCGGTAGTTTGATCGGCTCATTTTGAACAACTGTTCGAACCGGACTCGATTCCGGCGGAGATGGGCATGAGCCAGCGCTTCGAAGGCACTTCCGACTACGTGGCGACCGACGACCTTAAGGTCGCGGTGAACGCCGCCGTGGCGCTGGAGCGTCCCCTGTTGATCAAGGGCGAGCCGGGCACTGGCAAGACCGTGCTGGCCTATGAGGTGGCCAAGGCTCTGAACGCGCCGCTGATCACCTGGCACATCAAGTCGACGACCAAGGCCCAGCAGGGCCTCTATGAGTACGACGCCGTCACCCGTCTGCGCGACAGCCAGCTGGGCGACGAGCGGGTCAAGGACGTCAAGAACTACATCAAGAAGGGTAAGCTCTGGGAGGCGTTCGAGAGCGACCAGCGCCCGGTGCTGCTGATCGACGAGATCGACAAGGCCGACATCGAGTTCCCGAACGACCTCCTGCAGGAGCTCGATCGCATGGAATTCTTCGTCTACGAGACCGGCGAGACCATCAAGGCCAAGGTCCGGCCGGTGATGATCATCACCTCGAACAACGAAAAGGAGCTTCCGGACGCCTTTCTGCGCCGCTGCTTCTTCCACTACATCCGCTTCCCCGAGGAGGCGACGATGCAGGCCATCGTCGACGTCCACTTCCCGGGCATCAAGCAGAAGCTCGTGTCTGAGGCGCTGCGCATCTTCTACGACATGCGCAAGGTGCCGGGCCTGAAGAAGAAACCCTCGACTTCCGAGCTTCTCGACTGGTTGAAGCTGCTGCTGGTCGAGGACATCGACGACCAGGTCCTGCGCGAGAAAGACCCGACCAAGCTGATCCCGCCCCTGCACGGCGCTCTGCTGAAGAACGAGCAGGACGTCCATCTGTTCGAACGCCTGGCCTTCCTGGCTCGGCGCGAGGGCTCGGGCGCGCGACCCGGACAGTAGGGCCGCGGCGAAAAGGCCGTTACTTGGATTTCACTGGACGCGCCCAGGGCGCGCGCCCACCTTCCCGCGCAAACGAGGCCTCGCGTAAACAAGGCCCCGCGCAAACAAGGGAAGACCGCTACCCATGCGTCATTCGAAATGGCTGGCCGCCACGCTGCTAATCGGCGTCGGCGTGACGGCCCTGACGGCCTGCCATCGCGTCGAGCCGGAAAAGCGCGACCATGCCGAGCGCCGGCTGGGCCGCCGCGAGCCCATGCGCGTCATCGGCCGCCTCGACTGCCCCGAACGTCAGGGCGAACTCAAGCGCGTCAGCGTCGCCGACGATGGCCAGGCCTGCGCCTATGCGTCCGAGGAGGCCACGGTCGACCTGCGGCTGATCAAGCTGAACGGGGGCGACGCCGAGGCGGCCCTGGCGCCGATCGAGACGGAATTGAAGACGATCATGCCGCTGCCGCCGGCCGCCCCCAAGCCGCTCCACGGCAAGGCCGCCAAGAACCGCACCAGCATCCATCTTCCCGGCGTCAATATCGACGCCAGCGACGACGGCGCCGATATCCGTATCGGCCACCTGACCATCAACAGCGACGGCGGCGCCGCCGAGGTGAAGGTCAACAAGAACGTCAATTTCAAGAGCGACGACGCCCACGGCGCGGTCAGCGTCCATACGGACGACGAGCACGAGGGCGACGTGACGATCAAGGCCGACGACCACGCCGCCGAGATCCGCGCCAAGAAGGGCGGCGACGCCGTTCGCGCGACTTTGATCCTGGCCAACGACAAGGCCCCGAAGGGCTATCGCCTCGCCGGTTACGAGGCCCGCGGCCCCAAGGGCGGGCCGTTGGCCGTCGCCGTCGTCAAGGCCAAGACCCGTAACACCGACGACCACGACCTGTTCAAGGACATGAAGGCCTTGGTCCGCCACAACGTCGGGGGCTGACCATAAAAACTGTCATCCCGGCCAAGCGCGAAGCGCGCCGAGCCAGGACCGCCGGAAGCGTTCAGCCTGTCGCGGTCCCGGGTCTACGCTGCGCTTCGCCCGGGATGACAGGATTTTATTGTACCGGAACGACCTCCATCACCTTGTAGGTCAGCGGTCGGCCGTCCTCGTCGGTGACGGTGACGTATTCGCCCAGGGCGAAACGGTGCTCGCCCAGGCGGTGTAGCGGCTCGTCGTCGGCCTGGTCCTCGTCGTCATAGTCGAAGAACCAGCGCGCGCCCCGCTTGGCCAGGCGGCCGTCCACGGCGTCCTCGTCGGGCGCGAAACGGCGCACGCTGCAGGCGTCCTTGACCTTGGCATAGGCCCCCTCGTCGATATGACCATCCTCGGTCAAGGGCGCGGTCAGGGCGTAGCCGCGATGATCGTCGCCGCCGGCGAACTCGGTGCCGGGATTGCGCGCCAGGCGCATGACGATGCGGGACAGAGACATTCAAGGTCTCCCTTCTTTTGAAGTTTCAGTACTTTAGTGCGACAGGAACAACGAGGGCCCGTCGCTGTTCAGCAGCGTGCGGGTGGTGCCCCCGAAGATGAATTCCTGCAGCCTGGGATGACCGAACGCGCCGGCGACCAGGAGGTTCGCGCCGGTGTCCCGCGCCGCGCCCAGCAGCAGGCCGGCGGCGTCGCCATTGCCCTCGAGAACCTTCACCGTCGCCTTCACGCCGCGCGCGGCCAGGAATTCCACCAGACGCTCCAGCTCGAACGCCCGCGAGGAGGCGCCGGGCGCGCCGGCCACGATCACCGAGCCCGCTTTCTGCAGCAGCGGCAGGGCCGTACGCACGGCGCGGCTGGCCTCCTTGCCACCGTCCCAGGCCACCAGGGCCACGCCATCGACCTTGAAGCCAGGGCGCGTCACCAAGGTCGGACGCTGCTCGTCGGCGACCAGTTGCTGAAAAGATTCCGCGAGCGGTCCCTTGCCCCGCGCCGAGGCGTCGTCGAACACGATCACGTCCGACAGCCGGCCCTCCATGGCCAGGCCCGCCCAGACCGGCGAGTCCAGCGTGACCACGCGCGTGCGGGCGTAACCCGTCTCGGCCGCCAGCTTGCCCACGGCGCGCGCGCCTTCCAAGGCCGCTTCCTTCAGGCTTTCCAGAGCGGTGACCTGGACGCCGCCCATGAAGCCCTCGCCCATCCAGGGCATCAGGTCGGCCATGTCGGCGGGAGCGTGGACACAGGCCAGTTCGGCCTGGAACGCGCCAGCCAGAGCCGCGGCGGAGGCCAAAACGCCCTGATCGTTCGGGGTTCCGGCCAGCGGAACCATGATTCTCGCCCAACTCATGATCGAACTCCCTTCAGGGGCATTTCCACAGATGACGGCGACGCGCTCATTGATCTTTCTCAATCGATGGGCCAGTCAACCACCTTCACCGTAAGGAACGATCTCGTGGCCAAAGGGCTGCATAGGGGCGGACCGCCCCGCGCTTGGCAAAGGATGCTCTCCGGACGTCGGCTCGACTTGCTCGATCCGTCGCCGATGGACATCGAGATCGAGGACATCGCCCACGGCCTGGCCCGTGTCGCCCGCTGGAACGGCCAGACGGTCGGCGACCACGGTTTCTCGGTGGCCCAGCACAGCCTGGTGGTCGAGGAGATCGCCGCGCACATCAAGCCCGACCTGGAGCCGCGCTGGCGCCTGGCCGCCCTGCTGCATGACGCCAGCGAATATGTGATCGGCGACATGATCAGCCCGTTCAAGGCGGCGCTGGGGGTGAGCTACAAGGATTTCGAGGCTAGACTGGAGGATGCGATCCACATCCGCTTCGGCCTGCCCGTGAAAACCCCCGCCCCGATCAAGAAGCTGATCAAGCAGGCCGACCGGGCCTGCGCCTTCTTCGAGGCCACCCAGCTGGCGGGCTTCGAGCACGCGGAGTCGTTGTCGATCTTCGGCGCGCCGCCGGCCGGCTATGACCTGCGCATCGTTCCGCAGCCGCCATTCGAGGCCCAGGCGCGCTATGTGCAGCGCTTCCATGTGCTCTCGCGGGCGGCCGGTTACGAGTCCGCTCCGGGCGCGGCGTTCGAGACCGAATGAGCACGCTGGCATGAGCACATCGGTCGTCATCGGCCTGTCGGCGGTGGTCGTCGCGATCCGCGATGGCGAGGCCGTCGTCCTGACCGTGCGACCGCACGACGCCGTCACCGACATCGCCTCGCCGCTGTCCGGCCTGCCGTTCGGTCCGTTCGACCCCGAGGCGCACCGCACCTTCGAGCTCGGCCTGCGCGCCTTCGTGACCGCCCAGACCCGCTTCCAGCTCGGCTATGTCGAGCAGCTCTACACCTTCGGCGACAAGGGCCGCGACGCTCCGCGCGCCGAGGTCGGGGCCGGCGCGGCGCGGGTGGTCTCGGTCGGCTATCTGGGCCTGACGCCCAAGGCGGTCGACACCGACGCGCCCGACACCGCCTGGGCGCCGTGGACGCGGTTCTTTCCCTGGGAGGACTGGCGCGCCGGCCGCCCGGCCCTGCTGGACGAAGCGATCGCCCCCGCCCTGCGCCGCTGGGCCGGCGATGACGCGGCCAAGTGGTCGCGCGCCCGCCTGGCCTTCGCCCTCGAGGACGCGCCATGGAACGAGGAGCGGGTGCTGGAGCGCTACGAGCTGCTCTATGAGGCCGGCCTGGCCCCCGAGGCCGCCCGTGACCGAGCCCGCGCCGACGGCCATGACCCGGCTGAGCCCGCCGCCCTGTCGGCGGCATTGGGCGAGCCGATGATCTCCGATCACCGGCGGATCCTGGCCACCGGCCTCTCGCGCCTGCGCGGCAAGATCAAGTATCGCCCCGTGGTGTTCGAGCTGACCCCCGAGGAGTTCACCCTCTCGACCCTGCAGCGCACGGTCGAGGCCATCGCCGGCGTGCCGCTGCACAAGCAGAACTTCCGCCGCGTCGTCGAACGTGAGGAGCTGGTCGAGGGCCTTGGCCGCCTCGATGCCGAGACCGGCGGCCGCCCGGCCGAGCTGTTCCGCTTCCGCCGCGAGATGCTGGCCACGCGGCAGGCCACGGGCCTGTCTCTGCCACTGCTCCGGGACTAGCCGCCCTTCTCCGCCTCTACCCTCGCCCGCCACTTGGCCTTCAGCGTGCGCGAGGTGTCGCGCGAACCGTCCGGGCTCCAGCCCGGCGGACCAAAGACGTAGCCCAGCGCCTCCCGCGGCGACTTCGCGCCGGCCAAATCCTTGGCGATGCCGATCCACTCGTGGAAGACGTTGTACAGCAGGTTGAAGTTGCCGAGGTTCTTCACCGTGCCGTAGCGGCAGGGCTCGTCGTCGACCTCTGGAATGAAGGTGCCGAACAGGCGGTCCCAGACGATCAGGATGCCGGCGTAGTTGGCGTCCAGATAGCGGGCGTTGCGCGCGTGGTGCACGCGGTGGTGCGAAGGCGTGTTGAACACCGCCTCGAACCAGCGGGGCATGCGCTTGATGGTCTCGGTGTGGATCCAGAACTGGTAGACGAGACTGATCCCCTTCTGGATCGCCACCATGGCCGGAGGAAAGCCCAGGAACGACAGCGGCAGCCACAGCAGCCAGGTCCCGGCGACGCCGCCGGTCCAGGTCTGCCGCAAGGCGGTCGACAGGTTGTAGTGGGTCGAGGTGTGGTGGTTGACATGGCTCGCCCACCAGAACCGCCGCTCGTGGGCGATGCGGTGGAACCAATAGTAGGTCAGGTCCTCCAGCAGGAAGACGGCGATCCAGGCCCAGATCGCGGTCATCGGGATCGTGAAGATCCGATGCCGCCAGACCCAGACCGTCGTCGCGAAGATCACCCCGCCCAGGATCAGGCCGGCGACCGTGCTGCCGAAGCCCATCGACAGCGACAGGGCCGTATCGCGCGTCTCGTAATTGGCCTTCGCCTTGCCTAGGCGCCCCAGCAGGATTTCCAGGATGATGGCCAGCACGAAAAAGGGAATGGCGAGCTGGACGGGGTCGAACGCGGCTTTCAGCATCAGACGAACTCTTTCGGCGGCCAGACGGCGTCGTTGACGGCGAACACGGGACGGGCGTCGGCGAGGCGAACCGTGAGGCGGCCATTGGTCGGTTTCAGAGCCGCGACGACCGACCAGGGCAGATCCCGCGCCACATAGCCGTCGCCCCGCCGGTACAGCACCAGCGCCAGGTCGCCTTCGCGAGCGATGACCCCCGCGCCGTCGGCGGCGATCCAGACGGCGTCCGGCCTATGGTCGGGGAACTCCAGATCGAGCAACGCGCGGGCTGACTCTGCATCGAGCGGCGGGGTCGCCCGCGCCACGCCCAGCCACGCCGCGAACGCGACGAGCAGAGCCACGGCGACCACGGAACCGCCCAGCTGAATCAGCATCGCCTTGTCCAAGACCGGCGCATCCCCCCGTAACTTATTGCCGTTCAGATTGACGGCTCCGCGCAAGCCGTCAAGGCCCAGGGCTTTACGGTCACGCCTAGCGCCGCTTATCCTGCCCGGAGGTTGAGTTGGCGCGCTTGCGTCATCCGGAGGGAAAGTTCCATGTCGTTGATGTTCGAGCCGCTTCGTAAATTCGCCGTTTTCGAAGGGCGCGCCCGGCGGTCGGAATACTGGCTCTTCGCGCTGTTTCAGATCCTGCTGATCGTCGGCTTCTTCATCTTCGCCGGGATCGTCTATGCCGCGTCCGGCGGCTCGACGAGCGAACACTGGGAGGGTCCGGGCGCGATGCTGGTCGGCGGTGTCGGCCTGCTTCTGTGTCTGTTCGCCATCGCCCTGATCATTCCCGGCTTGGCCGTCAGCGTCCGCCGGCTGCACGACAGCGACAAGTCGGGCTGGCTGCTGCTGCTCAGCTTCATTCCGTTCGGCGGCTTCGTGATCCTGATCTTCACGCTCATGGACGGCACGCCGGGACCGAACCGCTACGGCCCAGATCCGAAGGATCGCGCCGGTCCGGCGGGCGGCGGCCCCGTGGTCCACAACCACTACTATGGCGGCGAGCCGCCGAAGCCGGCGGCCAGTATC
Source organism: Caulobacter sp. 1776 (assembly GCF_040545685.1). Taxonomy (NCBI): domain Bacteria; kingdom Pseudomonadati; phylum Pseudomonadota; class Alphaproteobacteria; order Caulobacterales; family Caulobacteraceae; genus Caulobacter; species Caulobacter sp. 1776. The sequence goes on along the minus strand of NZ_JBEPMI010000007.1, from coordinate 56,411 downwards.
GTCGAATAGCTGGCGTCACCGCCGCGAACGACCACGGCGCGCCTCGCGAGAGGCGCGCCGTTTTTCATGGCTTGAGGCTATCGGCTAGAAGCGGCGGACGTAGCCGACCGACACCGTGTCGGAGCTGAGATCGCCCTTGGTGTATTCCGACTTCGTGAAGTCGGCGCGCAGGCCGTTCTTGTCGTCGAACTTGTACTCGGCGCCGACGCCATAGTTCCAGCTGTCCTGGCTGCCGTCGAACTGCGCAGCGGCCGGATTGTTGGTCTTGAACTTGGTCGTGCCGTAGCCGGCGCGGGCCAGGAGGTCGAGGTTCGGGGTCACCGGCAGGTAGCCGACGGCGTAGCCCGCGACTTGGTGCTCCATCTTCACATTGGCCGGACCGCCGGGCGTATAGACCTTGTCACCGTCGACGCCGCCGGCCGCTTCGGCTTCGACGCCGAAATGCGGCGTAAGCTTGGCGCCCACGCGCCCTTGAATAGCGCCGGTGTCAGCGCCCTTCGTCCGAGTTTGGCCATAGTTCAGGGAGCCGTAGTATTCCGGCGAAGTCTGAGCCTGTGCAATGATCGGGGCCGCGAGAACCGAACCGGCGACCAGGGTGGTGGCGATGAGAGTCTTCATTGTTGTACTCCAATTCTACTCGTAGTCTTCAGCTCCCTCAGCCAGCCTAGGGCTAGGCCGATAACGCGGCGGGCATGCGGCGGTTCACGGCCGCGTTTAAGGTCATTGCGTGTCGTGGCTGAAAAGCCGCAGGGCCCGCGGAGGGATGACGGCGGCGTCATCCATGCTATCTACGGGTTCAAACAAGCGTCAGAACGCGGGCCCGCCCCAATCGAGGACGAGGTCCGCGCGTATCATCGGGACCGCCGTCTTGCCGCAAGCCGTCATCGCCGCCACGGGGCTGTACACCCCGCCCCACAGCATTTCGAACGCCGAGCTGGTCGAGGCCTTCAACACCTTCGTTGAGCGCTTCAACGCCGCCAACGCCGACGCCATCGCGGCCGGTGACGTGGTCGCCCTGGCCCCCTCCTCGCCCGAATTCATCGAGAAAGCGTCGGGCATCAAGTCGCGCTTCGTGATGAACAAGGCCGGCATCATCGATCCGGACCTGATGCGGCCGGTCATTCCCGAGCGCTCTAACGACGAACTGTCGATCCTGGCCGAGATGGCCGTCGCGGCCGCCAGGCAGGCGATCGAACGCTGGGGCAAGCCGGTCAGCGAGATCGGCGCGGTGATTTGCGCGGCCTCCAACATGCAGCGCCCTTACCCGGCCATGGCCATCGAGATCCAACAGGCGCTGGGGATCGACGGCTTCGCATTCGACATGAACGTCGCCTGTTCGTCGGCCACCTTCGGCATCAAGACCGCCGCCGACTTCGTGACGACCGGTAGCGCCAAGGCCGTGCTGATGGTCAATCCCGAGATCTGCTCGGGCCACCTGAACTTCAAGGACCGCGACAGCCACTTCATCTTCGGCGACGTGGCCACGGCCGTGATCGTCGAGGACGCCGCCCAGGCCAAGGACGGCTGGGAGATCCTGGGCGCGCGCCTGAAGACCCAGTTCTCGAACAACATCCGCAACAACTTCGGCTTCTTGAACCGCGCCGCGCCCGAGGGCGAAGGCGCCCGGGACAAGCTGTTCGTCCAGGAAGGCCGCAAGGTGTTCCGCGAGGTGGTGCCGATGGTCAGCGAGATGATCGTCGAGCACGCGGCCGACCTGGGCCTCGACCCGCACGCCCTCAAGCGCCTCTGGCTGCACCAGGCCAACATCAACATGAACGAGATGATCGGCCGCAAGGTGCTGGGCCGCGACCCGACGCCCGAAGAGAACGTCATCATCCTGGACGAATACGCCAACACCAGTTCGGCCGGCTCGATCATCGCCTTCCACACCGCCAATGACGACTTCGCGCCGGGCGAGACGGGGCTGATCTGCAGCTTCGGGGCGGGCTATTCGGCGGGTACGGTCTTCGTGCGCAAGCGGTGAACTTAAACATTGTCATCCCGGCCTTAGGGTAGCGAAGAGCCGGGACCGCCAAGAGCTCAGCGCTTCCGGCGGTCCCGGCTCGGCGCGCTCCGCGCTTGGCCGGGATGACAGATTTCAATGACCCTTCGGGTGCGTCGCCTTCCAATCCATGGCTCGGCGGATGCGCACGCCTACGGCCGGGTGGTCGTAGAACAGCACCTCCTCCAGCTTCGAGGGCGTGGCAGCGCGGTACTCGATGGTCTTGACGAGCGCCTTGGCCAGGCCGTCGGGCTCGTTGAAGTTCACCAAGCTGTAGCGGTCGGCGTCGCTCTCGACCTCGCGGATCAGGGTGTTGACGATCGGTCCGCCCACCAGGACCAACGCCGCCAAGATCACTGTCAGCACCGGCAGGCCGGCCGGATCGGCGATCCCGGTCACGCCCTTGGCGTTCAGCGCCGCGGCGAACCACGGGAAGGTCCGGTCGACGATGAAGAAGCCGCAGACGGCCAGCACCGAGAAGATCCCGGTGATCCACAGTGAGTGCTGACGAGCATAGTGGCCCATCTCGTGGCCGACGACGCCGCGCACCTCGGCGATGTCCGCGCCCTTCTTGAACATGGTGTCGCTCATCGCCACGCGGGCCGAGCCGCCCAGGCCAGAGACGTTGGCCGTATAGGCGTTGGACTGCTTGGAACCGTCGTAGACGAAGATCTTGTCGCTGGGGATGCCGACCGACTTGGCCATGGCCACGACCTCGTCGCGGACGGGACCAGCTGGCGCGGGCGTGTACTTGTTGAACAGCGGCTCGATGTAGATCGGCGCGATCAGCATACCGAACACGATGAAGACCGCCGTCAGCCCGCCGGCCCACAGCCACCACAGGCGGCGCGCGCGCCGGATCAGCAGATACAGCAGGGCGAGGAACAGCCCCGTGAATACGGCCGAGATCAAGGCCGACAGGATGTTTTCGCCTAGCCAGCCGGTGAACGCCTGGCTGGTCAGGCCATATTGCTTCTGCCTCCACCAGTCCGCGTAGACCGACCATGGCAACTCGAGCACCCAGCTGAAAGCCAGGTAGACAACCGCCACCACCAGGCTGGCCAGAAACGGTCTTCCCTTCTTCCGCTCGACGCCCTGCTCGACCTTGGTCAGCACGCCGGTGCGAATGACGATCCAGGCGGCCACGACCGAGACGACGAAGCCCCACAGCAGCAGCCAGTGTCCGCCTTGCGTGTACTGCTGAGCCTTGACGTGCGCTTCTGGCGGAAGTTGCGCCAGATAGGCGGCCGTGGCGGCCGCCGGGTCGAATGGATGTGCCATGGCCCCTCCCAGAGATGAACGAGGAGCAAGCCGCGAGTCCGCGACCGTCGTCAGCTTAAATCGACGACATGATCCGCCAACGGCGAAGTCCAGGTTGTCGGAGCCATGTTCGGGCTAGCGAACGGCGCGGTCCCGTATAGAAATGCGCGGGATTGTTTCGCTCAAAGGTCTGCCGATGCGATTCCCTGCCCGCCGCGCCGTTCTCTCCGGCCTCGGTGTTTCCTTGCTCGCCGCCTGCGCCAAGAAGCCCGCCGCCGGCGCCAGCAGCTGGGACCGGATCAAGGCCTCGGGGATCCTGCGCATCGGCCTGGAAGGCACCTATCCGCCCTTCAACTTCCAGGACAAGGACGGCGAACTGGCCGGTTTCGAGGTCGACTTCGGCAAGGCGCTGGCGGCGCAGCTGGGTTTGAAGGCCGAGTTCCATCCCGCCCCGTTCGCCGGCCTGCTCGGCTCGCTGGAATCGGGCCGCGTCGACGTGGTGATCAACCAGATCACCATCACCCCCGACCGCCAGGCCAAGTACGACTTCTCCGAGCCCTATACGGTGTCGGGCATCCAGATCATCACGCTGAAAGGCAAGACAGGTCTGACCAAGCCCGAGGACCTGGCTGGCAAGAAGGTCGGCGTGGGCCTGGGCACCAACTACGAGCAATGGATCCGCGCCAACGTCCCGACCGCCGACGTCCGCACCTATGACGACGATCCCACCAAGTACCAGGACCTCAAGGCCGGCCGCACCGACGCGGTGCTGAATGACCGCCTGGTCGCCGCCGACTTCATCAAGACCTCGCCGGAGTTCGTCGCCTCGGGCCCGCCCTTCGCGGCACAGGGCGCGGGCGTGGCCATGAAGAAGGATCCGGGCCTCAAGGTCGTGATCGACCAGGCCATCGACGCCCTGCGTAAGAGCGGCGACCTCGCCTCGATGTCGCAGCAGTGGTTCGGCATGGACGTGACCCGCTAGGCCCATGGAGACCGGCTTCGACCTGCTGCGCCAGTCCGCCCCCTTGCTGCTGAAGGGCGCGGGCTACACCGTCCTTCTGAGCGTCATCGGCATGAGCATCGGCGTGGTGCTGGGCTTTGGCCTGGCCCTGATGCGCCTGTCGCGCAGCCCGCTGCTGCGCTGGCCCGCGACGGTCTATGTCTCGGCGTTCCGAGGCACGCCCCTGCTGGTGCAGCTGTTCCTGATCTACTACGGGCTGCCGCAGTTCGGGATCGAGATGCCCGCCCTGCTCGCCGCCGGCATCGGCTTCTCGCTGAACGTGGCGGCCTACAGCTGCGAGATCTTGCGCAGCGCCATCGACGCCATCGACAAGGGTCAATGGGAGGCCGCCAGCGTGCTAGGCATGAGCCGCGGCCAAGCCTTGCGGCGCGTGATCCTGCCCCAGGCCGCCCGCACGGCGCTGGCGCCGCTGTCGAACAGCTTCATCGGCCTGGTGAAGGACACCTCCCTGGCCGCCACCATCCAGGTGCCGGAACTGTTCCGTCAGGCTCAGCTGATCACCGCGCGGACCTATGAGATCTTCACCATGTACCTGGCCGCGGCGGCCATCTACTGGATCGTCTCCACCGTGCTGGCGGGCCTGCAGCACCGCCTCGAGCGCCGCGCCGCGGAGGGCCGCCGATGAGCGCGATCGACGCCAAGGGCCTGAAGAAGAGCTTCGGCGACACGCCCGTGCTGGCGGGGGTGGACCTGACCGTCGTCCCCGGCGAGGTGGTGGCCATCATCGGCCCCAGCGGCTCTGGCAAGAGCACCCTGCTGCGTTGCCTGGCGGGGCTGGAGCCCCTGAACGGCGGCGACCTGACCATCGCGGGCGTCACCGCCGGCGGCAAGACGCCGCTGGCCAAGCAGCTGAATGGCCGGGTCGGCTTCGTCTTCCAGAGCTTCAATCTCTTCCCGCACCGCACGGCGCTGCAGAACGTAGCCGAGGGCCCCATCATCGTCCGCAAGACCGATCCCGCCCAGGCGCGCGCCAAGGCCCTGGCCCTGCTGGAAAAGGTCGGGCTGGGCGGGCGCGCCGACGCCTATCCCGCCGCGCTCTCCGGCGGCCAGCAGCAGCGCTGCGCCATCGCCCGGGCCTTGGCCATGGATCCCGAGGTCATCCTGTTCGACGAACCGACCTCGGCCCTCGACCCTGAGCTGGTCGGCGAGGTTCTCGCCGTGATCCGCGATCTGGCGATCGAAAAGCGAACGATGGTCATCGTCACCCATCAGATGGATTTCGCGCGAGATGTGGCCGATCGCACGATTTTCATGGACGGCGGCGTGATCGTGGAGCAAGGACCGTCTCGTCAGCTCCTCGCTTCGCCGCGCGAGGAGCGGACCCGTCGGTTCCTGGCCAGGTCAGGCGTTCTCCAGCCATAATTTGGCCCACGGGACGCTTCACGTCGTGGTAGCGCGTTAGGCGAAAGCGTAGGCGGCCTCGCTGCTCAGACGCGCTCTAAACATTTGAATCCAAAGCCCTACGCCGGGTGGCTTTTTTGGCGAGGACAGCGTGAAGCCTTACATCGAACTCAAGGGCGCCTCGGGCGCCGTCTATCGCTACAAGCTCGCGGAGAACGGTGATCCAAACACCACGATCGCCGGCAACTACGTCTATGTCGACAACAAGGGCGCCGTCGTCTACGCGGGCGAGGCCAACAATCTCGTCGACTCCAAGGCGCGCTGGTCCGAAGCCTATGCGCGTTACGGCGCCACGTATCTGTACACCCGCCTGAATGTCTCGGGCGCGTCTCGCGCCGACGAGTATTCCGACATCGTCATAGCCCTCACCCCGGTGATGAATCAGGCCGACTAGGGGCCTGTTCCAGGACGCGGACGCGGCTAAGGTCGCGACGGATGCGCCCTGAGATTCTCTTCCCCCTGTTCACCTCGGTGTCCACGCTGAAAGGCGTGGGCCCGCGCGTCGCGCCGCTGGTCGAGAAACTGGCGGGGCCGATCGTGCGCGATGTGCTGTTCACCGCGCCGACGGGCCTGATCCGTCGCGCGGTGACGACAATCGACCGGGCCGTCGAGGGCCAGGTCCAGACCTTCATCGTCACCATCGACGCCCACCAGCCGCCGCATCGCCTGGGCCAGCCCTGGAAGATCCGCGCCTGGGACGGCACGGGCTTTCTCACGCTGATCTGGTTCAAGGGCCACGGTCCGCACCTGGAGCGTCAGCATCCCAAGGGCGCGCGTCGGGCGGTCAGCGGCAAGGTCGAACGGCCGGATGGTTTCGCCTCCGAACTGCAGATCGCCCATCCGGACTACATCGTCGCCGAGGACCGCGCTGGCGACATCCCCGAGGTCGAGACCGTCTATCCGGCCACCGCCGGCCTGCCCTCGCGCACCTTCCGCAAGTTCGCGCTGGAGGCCTTGGAGCGAGCGCCCGAGCTTCCCGAATGGCAGGACGCCGCCTGGCGCGAGCGCGAGAAGCTGCCCGGCTGGCGCGAGGCCCTGGCGACCGTGCACGCCCCGACCAGCGAGGCCGACCTCTCGCCCCTGGCCCGCCCCCGCCGGCGCCTGGCCTATGACGAGCTCTTGGCCCACCAGCTGGCCCTGGCCCAGCGCAAGGCCTCGCGGCGATCACATCCCGCTCCGCGCATCCTGGCCGGTCCGTTGTCGGAGGCCGCCGAGAAAGCGCTGCCGTTCAGGCTGACCGGGGCCCAAATTCGCTCGCTGTCGGAGATTCGCGGCGATCTCGCCTCCGGCGAGCGGATGAGTCGGCTGCTGCAAGGTGACGTGGGGTCGGGCAAGACCGTGGTGGCCCTGCTGGCCATGGCCGACGCGGCCAGCGCCGGCTTGCAGTCGGCCTTGATGGCGCCCACCGAGATCCTGGCCCGACAGCACTTCGAGACCATCGCCCCGCCGCTACGGGCGCTGGGCTTGTCGGTGGTGCTGCTGACCGGTCGCGATAAGGGCGCGGGTCGATCGGCCAAGCTTTTGGGTCTCGCGGACGGGACGCACCATGTGGCCGTGGGCACCCACGCCCTGTTCCAGGACGACGTCGTCTTCGACTCCCTGGCCCTGACCGTGATCGACGAACAGCACCGCTTCGGGGTCAACGAGCGCCGCCGTCTGCAGGACAAGGGCGAAGGCGTCCACCTGCTGGCCATGTCGGCCACGCCGATCCCGCGCACCCTGGAGCTGACGGTCTTCGGCGACCTCGACGTCTCGCGCATCGACGAGAAGCCGCCGGGCCGCACGCCGGTCGCCACCCGCGCCGCGCCGACGCCGCGCGTACCCGAGATCGTCGAGCGTCTGCGCACGGCCGTCGCCGGCGGAGCCCAGGCCTTCTGGATCTGCCCGCTGGTCTCGGAGTCCGACAAGGTCGACCTACGCGCCGCTGAAGACCGCGCCGCCGACTTGGCGCGCCACTTGCCCGGCGTCGGCCTGGTTCACGGCCAGATGCCGGCCGCCGACAAGGACGCGGTCATGCAGCGCTTCGTCGACGGCGAGGTCAGTGTGCTGGTCGCCACGACCGTGGTCGAGGTCGGGGTCAATGTTCCCAACGCCAGCATCATGGTGATCGAGCACGCCGACCGCTTCGGTCTGGCCCAGTTGCACCAACTTCGGGGCCGCGTCGGCCGAGGCGCGCGCGAGAGCTCCTGCGTGCTGCTCTACGACCCGCCGCTGTCGGAGGTGGCCCAGCAGCGCCTCGACATCCTGCGTCGCAGCGACGACGGGTTCGAGATCGCCGAGAAGGACCTGGAGCTGCGCGGCGGCGGCGACCCGTTGGGCCTGAAACAGAGCGGCTTCCCGGCCTATCGCCTGGCCGATCCGGTGGCGCACCGCGACCTGATCGCCGTCGCCGCCGACGACGCCCGGCTCATCCTGGCCCGCGACCCCGACCTGACCTCGCCGCGTGGTCTGGCGGTGCGGATGCTACAGGAACTGTTCGACTGGAAACCAGCCTCGCCGCTGAACGAGGCGGGTTAGTGCGCCGCCGCGCCCTTGCGGTGATGCCAAAGATGCATGATCCCTGCCAGGGACCCGCCTACCACCAGGCCCACCACCGCCGAGCCCAGGGCAAAGGCCATCCAGCCGGTCAGGCCGCCGACGCCCGGAACCTGCCCGGCCCAGTGCGAGACCCCCTCGACCCAGCGCGGCACGGGCGTCAGGTGGAATTTCTCCAGACCGTGGACGATGATGCCGCCGCCGACCCATAGCATGGCCGCCGTGCCGATCACGGTCAGGGCCTCCATGGTCCAGGGCATGGCCTTGACCAGACCCCGGCCGAAGCCGGCGACGCCCTTGGACGAGCGCCGCGACAGGTGCAGTCCGATGTCGTCCATCTTCACGATCAGGGCGACGACGCCGTAGACGCCGATGGTCAGCAGCACGCCGACCAAGGCCAGAGCCCCGGCCTGGACCGGCAGCGGCTGGGCGGAAACGTCGGCCAGGGCGATGGCCATGATCTCGGCCGACAGGATCAGGTCGGTGCGGATCGCGCCGCTGACCTTCTGCTTCTCCAATTCCGGCCCGCTGAGCGCCAATTCCTCGATCGCCTCGCCCTCGGACTCCGGCGTGAAGGCCTCCAGGACCTTCTCGGTGGCTTCAAAGGCCAGATAGGCCCCGCCGCACATCAGGAGCGGTGTCACCGCCCAGGGCGCGAAGGCGCTGAGCAGCAGGGCGCCGGGCAGCAGGAACAGGAGCTTGTTGCGCAGCGAGCCCAGCGCGATCTTCCAGACGATCGGCAACTCGCGATCCGGCGTGAAGCCCATGGCGTAGCCCGGCGTCACCGCCGCGTCGTCGACCACCACCCCCACGGCCTTGGTCCCGGCCTTGCCGGCGGCGGCGCTGACGTCGTCGAGCGAGGCGGCGGCGAGCTTGGTGATGCCGGCGACGTCATCGAGCAGGGCGGCGAGACCGGAAGGCATGAGAGTTCCTGGCAGGTGCGTTGAACTTCAACGCCTAAGGCGCGCCGGGCTCGCCGTAAAGTCGCGAGGCCCTTGCCTGACGCAAGGTGAAGGCGGGACCATGTTCCATGGACGTCGCCACCGCCCTCGATCGTCTCGCCCGCCGCCTGTCGCCGACCGCGACCAGGGCGGCGAATCTCCGCCGGCTGTCGGGCGGCGCCAGCCTGGAGACCTGGGCGTTCGCCCTCGATGACGGGACGCCGCTCATCCTGCGCCGGCGGCCGGCCGGAGCGGCGATGCGCGAAACCGCCCTGCCCCTGGCGTCAGAGGCGGCGCTGATCCGCGCCGCCAAGGCGGTCGGCGCGCCGACGCCCGAGGTGGTCCATGTCTGCGATCCCAGCGACGATCTGGGCGAGGCCTATGTCATGCGTCGCCTAGAGGGCGAGACCCTGGGCCGGCGCATCGTCCGCGACGACGCCTTCGCCGCCGTTCGGCCTGGCCTGGCGCGCCGTTGCGGCGAGGTGCTGGCGCAAATCCACGCAGTCCCCGTCGACGGCCTGCCGCCGCTGGCGACCTCCGACGCGCGCGGCGAGCTGGCGCGCTACGAGGCTCTCTATCGCGACCTCGGCGCCCAGCGGCCGATCCTGGAGGCGGCGTTCCGCTGGCTGGAAACGATCGCGCCACCGCCACCCGAACGGGCCGTGCTGGTGCATGGCGACTTCCGCAATGGCAATCTGATGATCCATCCGGAAGGCGGCCTGGTCGGCGTGCTGGACTGGGAGTTGGCTCACCTGGGCGATCCGGCCGAGGACCTGGGCTGGATTTGCGTCAATTCCTGGCGCTTCGGCGAATGGAAGAAGCCCGTCGGCGGCTTCGGCGACTATGCCGATCTGCTGGACGGTCATGGCGGCGGGATCAGCTTGGAGCGCCTGCGGTTCTGGCAAGCCCTCGGCTCGCTGAAGTGGGGCGTCATGTGCCTGATGATGTATCACAGCTTCGCCACGGGCGCGGATCGCTCGATCGAGCGGGCCATGATCGGCCGGCGGACCAGCGAGGCTGAGATCGACCTTGTGGCGCTGATGGAGGCGGCATGATCTCGCACCCGACCGCCGTCGAACTCGCCGAAGCGATCGCCGCCTTCGAGGCCGAACCCGCCACGCCGGGCGACGCCCGCCGCGCCTTCCTGGACCGCGTCGCCGACAATGCCCGCGCCGCCTTGGCCCGCGAAGCCGAGCTCGGCGCAAGGCTGGAGGCCGAGGCGGTCGGACGGCTGGCCGCCTTGCTGGGCGCGCGCGGCGATCACGCCCCGCTCAATGCGCGACTGTGCGAAGCGCTGAGGGCGCGCACGATCGATCCGCAGGATCCGACCTTGCTGGCCCACCTGCGCGCCACGGCCATCGGACAGATCGCGATCGACCAGCCGAGTTACGGCGGCCTAGCGGCGTTGCTGGACGGCGGGCGTCACGGCTAGGGGCTGTCCGGTCATCGTCGCGACCCGCGCCAGGGCATCGGCCTCGAGGTCGGCGTAGAACAGGTTGTAGGCATCGACCTTGCGCCGGTCGGCCCACGACCCGCTGTCGCGCAGCGAGCTGGACTTGGGCTTGCTGGTGCGCAGCAAGCCATTCTCGCACCGCGCGGCGACCTGTCGCTGCAGGAAGGCCGGCCGAGCGCCCCAGTCCAGCCCGGTGGCGTTGGTCGCGCCCAGGTTCAGTCGCGCCGGCGCCCGCTCTAGTGTGACGCCGCCCAGCAGCGGATTGAAACACAGCGGCGTGCGGTGCTCGAGATTGATCAGCTGGTCGGCCCCGTCCCAGACCAGCGAGCGGCCGGTCAGTTCCTGGACGCCGCGGAAGTCCCCTTCCTGAGCCGAGGCCCAGGCCGCGACGCACTGGATCTCGCCGCGACGCTCGCAGGCCGGCAGCGGTGCGTCCGGCGCGTACTCGTCGGCGGGGACCACCGTCTCGATCAGATAAGCGGCGACCATGCGGCGCTTGAGCTCGGGCTTGGTGGCGATCTCCTCGCGCAACAGCCGCGCCGCCAGGGAGCCGCCCTGCTCGACTCCGACAATGATGAACGGCCGGTCGTGACCATAGCGCGACAGATAGGTCCGGAAGGCCTGCAGGACGTCGCCATAGGCGAAGCGCCGGGCGTCACGGGCGTCGTCGCGCAGCGTCAGATAGGTGTAGAGGCTGGCCTGCCGATAGCGCGGCGCGAACACCCGCCCCACGCGGTCGAACGGTCCGGCGTAGTTGGGCAGCACCACGCGCGACAGGAATCGCGCGGCCTTCGGCTGGTCGATGCCGCCGTTCCAGTCGCGCCCGCCGTCGAAGGTGGTCGGATGGACGAAGAAGACATCGACTGGTCGGTCCGCCGGCGCCGCGGCCTCGGCGTCCTTCGGCAGCAGCGCCCACGCGGCGCGCTTGCCGTAGTCCGGGGCCGGCGGCGGGCGATAGGTCAGAAACGGCACCTTGGGATCCAGGGCGTTGCTGAGGATGTCGTAGCGCCAGATGAACGCCGCCGCGACGACCAGCGCCAGGAACAGCGCCATGCCCGCGAAAATCCAGCGCCTCAGACCGATGACACCCATGCGGCCTGCCTACACCAAGGCCCGGCCCGCTTTAAGCCCCCTCTTGGCCTATGATCGCCACCGAGCAGACATTGCTGGCCGGCGCGCCGCCCAGGTTGTGAGTCATGCCGAAAACCGGATCGGCCAACTGCCGTTCACCGGCCCGTCCCTGCAGCTGCAGGTACATTTCGTAGAGCATCCGCAGGCCCGAGGCGCCGATCGGATGGCCGAAGCACTTGAGTCCGCCGTCGATCTGACACGGCAGCCCGCCGTCGGCGTCGTAAAAGCCATCCAGCACGTCGCGCCAGCCCTGCCCCTCCGGCGAGATGAACAGGTCCTCCATCGTCACCAGTTCGGTGATCGAGAAGCAGTCGTGCACCTCCATCATCGAGATCTGCTCGCGCGGCCGCTCGATGCCGGCCTCCTTGTAGGCCTTGCCGGCGGCGATGCGAGCGGTGTGGAAGTGGCTGCCATCCCAGCCGTTGTACTGGCTCTCATAGCCGTTCGAGACCGACAGCTGCAGAGCCTTGACCGTGACCAGACCGCGCTTGCCCAGGCTCCGGGCGATCTCGGGCGTGGTGACGATCGCCGCCGCCGCGCCGTCCGAGACGCCGCAGCAGTCGAACAGGCCCAGGGGCTCGGCGATCATCGGCGCGTTCAAGGCCTGCTCGGCGGTGATCGGCTTGCGGAGGTGGGCCTTGGGGTTCTTGGCGCCGTTGGCGTGGCTCTTGACCGAGACGTGGGCGATGGCGCGCTTCAGGTCGTCCTTGGAGACGCCGTGCTTGGCGCGATAGGCGCTGGCCAGTTGAGCGAAGTTGCCGGGGGCCGAGCCATTGGGCATCACCTGCGGGTTCAGCGTGCCCGGATTACCGACCGGCAGGCCGCCGTAGCCAGTGTCTTTCAGCTTCTCGACCCCGACCGCCAAGGCGATGTCGGCCGCGCCAGCCGCCACGGCGTAGACGGCGCCCCGGAAGGCTTCCGAGCCCGAGGCGCAGAAGTTCTCGACCCGGGTGACGGCGATGTTGGGCAGGCGCAGGGCGATCGACAGCGGCGTGCCGCCCTTGCCGCTACCGATCTCGTCGATGTGAGTTGAGAACCAGGCCGCATCCAGCTGGGTCGGTTCGATGCCGGCGTCCTGCATGGCCTCCAGATAGGCCTCGACCATCAGATCGTCGGGACCAGCGTCCCAGCGCTCGCCGAACTTCGAACAGCCCATCCCGAGGATGGCGACCTTGTCGCGGATACCCTGTGGCATGATCGGCTCCTATTCCGCCGCCTGGGCGGTCCGAGACGCGATGGCCGCGCGGTCGGGCGCGGCCTTCCAGAAATAGCGGACGAAGCCCCGCTTCTCGTCGACCTCCTTGATGCGGAACACCATCCGCACCGGCAGGCCGGTCTCCACATCGCCCGGCGCGACGTCGGTAATGTCCATCATGATCCGCCCGCCGCCCTCGAAGACGATCATGCCATAGTGGTTGGGCGGGCTCATCGAGAAGGTCAGGTAGTCGGCGGAGTAGCTGAGCACCGAGGCGCGGCGCTCGGCGAAGCGGTACGGTTCCTGGGTATCGACAGCCGGATTGTTCGGCGCGACCGAGACCCGGGTGCGCGGGAACTGGACAACGCCGGTCTCGCGGCAGCGGCCGCCGACCAGCCCCAGGATCATGTCCTCATTGCGATAGAGGGTGGTCAGGGCCGTCTTGTTGTCCTTCTCGGCCCGCATGCCCTTGTCCCATTCGACCAGGCCGTTGAAGGTCAGGAACTTCAGGTAGTTCGCTTCCTCCTGGCGGTCGGCCAGCGAACCGGTGACCCCGCGCGCCGGGCGTCGGCCCTGGCCCGTGGCGCGAAACACGAGGGCCTCGGCCCCTTGGCCGAACTGGGCGACCAGAATGACGTCGCCCGCCTTGGCGTCCTCCAAGGCGTGGGCCAGCATGATCGGCCCGTGCGCGCAGCCGGCCTCGCCCATGACGGCGGCGAGATTGTCGCGCACGGCCTCGGGCCGGATCCCCATCGTCTTGGCCAGGGTCGCGGCCATGCCGGCGAAGGTGGACGGAAAGCAGAAATGATCGACCTGGCCAGGATTTAGGCCGGCGACCTCGAGCGCCTGGCGGATGGCTGGCGGGACCAGCTTGACGACGCCCTCGTCGCGGATCCAGCGTTCCTCCCAATAGTAGTCGAAACCGCCGCCGTCGCCGCGGAAGTGGTCGACGAAGTCGTCGGTGACGGATCCGCGTCCCAGCAGTTCCGCCGCGCCAGGCTCCGCCGTGACCACGAAGGCCGCGGCGCCGTCGCCGAAGTCCAGCTCCTGGGTCGAGACCGCGCGGGCCTTGCGGTGCTCGCCAACGGCGACCAAGGCCGTTCCGCCCGCCGCCAAGGCCTGCCCTAGCGCCGTCAGTCCGCAGCGCTGCGAGCCGGTGATGTCGCTGGCGTTGATCGACTTTTCCAGGGTCAGGGCCGCCGAGACGATCCCCGCGTTCAGCCGGTCGGCGAACGGCGCGGTGGTCGAGGCGAAATAGAGGGCGTCGATGTGGGCGCGGTCGTCGTCGGGCCCGAGAGCGTCGCGCGCCGCCTCGACCGCCATGGTCAGGGCGTCCTCGTCCCAGTTGGCCACGGACCGTTCGCCCTTGCCCTTGGCCTTCAGGTTCGGGGCGACCCAGGCATTGGCCTCGGTCACGGCCTTGCGGCTCAAGCGCAGACGCGGCGCATAGGCGCCCCAGGCGGCGATGCCGGCCATGACGAACTCCCTGCCGTCGGGCTGAGCCCCGACTTATCGGCGTTCAGCTTACGCTCGCGGCAGAGACCGGCAACCGTGCCCTGACGTCAGCGATAAGGGTCTTCGGTGTTCAGATACCCGGCCACGTAGTCGGCCACGCCGTCCTCCAGCGCGGTCATTGGCGCATTGTAGCCCGCCGCCCGCAGCCGGCTCATATCGGCCTGGGTGTAGTACTGGTACTTGCCGCGCAGCACCTCGGGCATGTCGATATAGGTGATGTCGGGATCGCGCCCGGCGGCCTGGAAGGTGGCCGCGGCTAGGTCGCGGAACGAGCGCGCGTGACCCGAGCCGAGATTGAAAATCCCGTTCACCGCCGGGCTCTTGGACAGCCAGGCGATCACGTCGACCGCGTCGCGGACATAGACAAAGTCGCGCAGCTGGCCGCCATCCTCATAGTCCGGGTGATGGGACTTGAAGAGCTTGACGCTTTCTCCCGCGGCGATGCGCGGCCAGATCTGGGCGACGACCGACTTCATGCCGGCCTTGTGGTCCTCGTTGGGGCCGTAGACGTTGAAGAACTTCAGGCCGGCCCATTGGGCGGGCGCGCGCCCGCGATGGGCCTCGCGCACGGCGTAGATGTCGAACAGGGCCTTGGACCAGCCATAGGCGTTCAGCGGCCGCAGGGCCTTCAGCGAGTCGAGGTCGTCCTTGCCCTCGAAGCCGAGGGTCCCGTCTCCATAGGTCGCCGCCGACGACGCGTAGATCAGGCGCTTGCCGTGCTCCGCGCACCAGTCCCACAGGTCACGGGACAGCACGAAGTTGGACTGCACGATCTTGTCGGCGTCGGCCTCGGTGGTCGAGGAGACCGCGCCCATGTGGATGATCAGCTCGACGTCCTTGCCCCGGCGCGCCAGCCACTCGGTCAGCTGCTCGGGCGCGACGAAGTCGGCGATCGGGTGTTTGGCGAGGTTACGCCACTTGCCACTGGCCGCGTCGCCCAGGCGGTCGCAGACGGCGACGTCCAGCGCCGGGTCCTCGCAGAGGCGGGCCACGATGTTCGAGCCGATGAAGCCCGCGCCGCCGGTGACGAGTACGATGCGACGGCTCATGCCCTAAACCGCCGCCTTGGTCAGGGCGTCATAGGCCAGGAGGTTGGCGACCAGGGCCTCGAACTGGCTCATCGGCACCATGTTGGGACCGTCCGACGGCGCGTTGTCAGGGTCGGGGTGGGTCTCGATGAACACGCAGGCCACGCCGACGGCCACGGCCGCGCGGGCCAGGGTCGGCACGAACTCGCGCTGGCCGCCCGAGGACGTGCCCTGCCCGCCCGGCTGCTGGACGCTATGGGTGGCGTCGAAGACGACCGGGCAGCCGATCTCCTTCATGATCGGCAGGCTGCGCATATCGCTGACCAGGGTGTTGTAGCCGAACGAGACGCCGCGCTCGCAGGCCATGACGTTGGGATTGCCCGCGCCGGTCACCTTGGCGACCACGTTCTTCATGTCCCAAGGGGCCAGGAATTGGCCCTTCTTGATGTTGATCGCCCGGCCGGTATTGGCGGCGGCGACCAACAGGTCGGTCTGGCGGCACAGGAAGGCCGGGATCTGGATGACGTCGACCGCCTCGGCCACGATCGGGCAGTGGCTGGTCTCGTGTACGTCGGTCAGGGTCGGCAGGCCGGTGACCTCGCGGATCTCCTGAAAGATCGGCAGACTGTCATGCAGGCCGATGCCACGCTGGGCGTTGGCCGAGGTGCGGTTGGCCTTGTCATAGGAGGTCTTGTAGATCAGGCCGACCCCGAGGCGCTGAGCCATCTCCTTCAGCGCGTGAGCGGTTTCCAGCGCGTGCTGGCGGCTTTCCATCTGGCAGGGGCCGGCGATGATCGACAGCTTCTCGCCGTTGCCGACGCGGACGGGCGCGCCGTTGGGCGTCTTGATCTCGACCACGGCATTGGGGGCTACGGCTTGCGGCTGACTCACGGCAACTATTCCAGCTGGTAGGGATTTCAGGCGCCCAACAGGTGACCCCTTGGGCGAGGCGGTGCAAGTGCGGAAGAACAGTGACGACAGTGGGGCGATCATCGTCTGGTTCCGCAACGACCTGCGCTTAGCCGACAATCCCGCCCTGCGCCATGCCGCCGACAGCGAAAGGCCAGTGATCCCGCTCTACATCCTCGACGAGACGCCCGGCGTTCGCCCCCTGGGCGCGGCGTCGCGGTGGTGGCTGGACAAGTCGCTGAGGCGCCTGGCGCAGGACCTTGAAAAGCTTGGCAATAGGCTCGTCCTGCGCAAGGGCGTCGCCGCCGAAGTGCTTGACGACGTGATCGCCCACACCGGCGCGACCTGCGTGCTGTGGAACCGGCTCTACGACGCGGCCAGCATCGACCGCGATAGTGAGATCAAGGCGCGGCTCAAAGCCGTCGGCGTCGATTGTCAGAGCTTCAACGCCGGCCTGCTGAACGAGCCTTGGACGGTCAAGAACGGCTCGGGCCAGCCCTACAAGGTCTTCACGCCCTACTGGCGCGCGGCGCGCGAACACCTGATCCATGTCACCGTAGAACCTGCGCCGAAGACGCTGAAATCACTGGATCATTTCCCGCGAACCGAAGGCCTGGCGAACTGGAGGCTGCACCCGAGCAAGCCCGATTGGTCCAAGGGCTTCGATCTCTGGACACCCGGCGAAGCGGGCGCGCTGGAAAGGCTGAACAGCTTTCTCTCCGGTCCGGTCGGCGGCTATGGCGAGCAGCGTGACTTGCCCGGCGTGGAGGCCACTTCACGCCTGTCGCCGCACCTGCATTTCGGCGAGATCGGCCCGCGCCAGGTCTGGCTGGCCGCGCGCAACGCCGCCGACCACGGCGACGCCCCCGCGGGCGAGGTCGAGAAGTTCCTCTCCGAGCTTGGCTGGCGCGAGTTCAACCATTCGATCCTGTTCCATTGGCCGGACCTGCCGACCAAGAGCTTCCGGCCCGAGTTCGACGGTTTTCCCTGGGCGCGGAACGACGTTGCCTTCGAAGCCTGGACGAAGGGCGAAACCGGCTATCCGATCGTCGACGCGGGCATGCGCGAGCTCTGGGCGACGGGCTTCATGCACAATCGGGTGCGGATGATCGTCGCCTCGTTCCTGATCAAGCACCTGCTGATCGACTGGCGCGAGGGCGAGGCCTGGTTCTGGGATACGCTGGTCGACGCCGACCTCGCCAACAATGTCGGCAACTGGCAATGGGTCGCCGGCAGCGGCGCCGACGCCTCGCCCTATTTCCGGATCTTCAACCCCATCACCCAGGGTGAGAAGTTCGACCCGCGCGGCGCCTATGTCCGGCGCTGGATACCGGAACTGCGAGGCGTTTCAGACGAACTTATCCACAAGCCGTGGACCCGCCCCTTGCATCTGCCGGCGGAAGCCAAACGTCTCTATGAGCGACCGATCGTCGATCACGCTCAAGCGCGCGAAAAAGCCATGGAGGCCTATAGGAGCCTTTAGCGGAGCGGGGCTTTACGAGCCGGTCGTTAACGGCGTTAATAAACGCGTCACCGGATGCGAGGCCCCGCCTTGGATACTGTGCTCTGGAACGATCCTGACCTGAAGACCGCCCCGGCCGCCTTCCGCGCCGCGTTACGGGTCGTCACGACCCATTGGGAGATCGGCTCGGTCACCTGGATCCTGCCGACGGGCAAGGCCCTGACCGTCACGGGCGGCCAGTCCGGTCCCGCGGCCATTGTTCAGATCAACGACTATCACTTCATTCGCCGCGCCTTCACCTCGGGTTCCATTGGCTTCGCCGAGGGCTTCATGGCCGGTGAGTGGGAGACGCCTGACCTTTCGGCGGTGCTGGAAGCGTTCTCGCTGAACTTCGACAAGCTGACACCGCTGCTGGCAGGCAATCCGGTGATGCGGGTAGTTAATGTTCTTTACCACCTGTTCCACCGCAACAGCCGCGAAGGCTCGCGCAGGAACATCCATGCCCACTACGACCTGGGCAATAGCTTCTACTCGCGCTGGCTGGACCCTAGCATGACCTATTCCTCGGCGCTCTATGAGCGGCCGAACCAGCCGCTGCCCGAGGCCCAGCGCGCCAAGTACGCGGCCCTGGCCAGGACCATCGATCTCGCGCCCGGCAAGCACGTGCTGGAGATCGGCTGCGGCTGGGGCGGCTTCGCCGAGTTCGCCGCCAGGGAGGTCGGGGCCCGCGTGACCGGCATCACCATCTCCCAGGCTCAGTACGATTTCGCCCGCAAGCGCCTGTTCGAACAAGGCCTTTCGGAAAAGGCAGACATCAAGCTGATCGACTATCGCGACGTTCGGGGCCAGTTCGACGCCGTGGCCTCGATCGAGATGTTCGAAGCGGTCGGCGAGGAATATTGGCCGACCTATTTCGGCAAGATCCGCGAGGTGCTGCGCCCCGGCGGCCGCGCGGGCCTGCAGATCATCACCATCCGCGACGAGCTGTTCAGCCGCTACCGCAGCCGCACCGACTTCATCCAGCGCTACATCTTTCCGGGCGGCATGCTGCCCAGCGAGGCGCGCCTGAAGGAGGAGACCGAGCGCGCGGGCTTGGAATGGAGCGATCTCAAGCGCTTCGGCCAGAATTATGCCGACACCCTGGCCGAGTGGGGACGGCGGTTCGAGGCCGCGTGGAGCGATATCCGCAAGGATGGTTTCGACGAGCGCTTCCGGCGGTTGTGGCGGTTCTATCTCAGCTACTGCGAGGCCGGTTTCCGCACCGAGCGGACCAATGTCATCCAGCTGGGGCTGAGCCGGAGCTGACACAAAGCCCATCGGCTCAGTATCGCTCGCCAATATTTGTGGATAACCGGCCAAGGCCACGGCCAAGCTAGGGTTTGTCTCCGCGCCTCATCCGTCTTCAGGAAAACTGGGGTTGCGCCGGCCGGCCGCCGCACGATCTACCAGCGGTCCGGAACCGCCGAAGAAGGCCCGCCATGACCGTTCTGCCCAGCGTCCTGGACGCCATCGGAAACACCCCGCTGATCCGCTTGGCCCGCGCCAGCCAGGCCACGGGCTGCGAGATTTTGGGTAAGGCCGAGTTCATGAACCCCGGCCAATCGGTCAAGGACCGCGCGGCCTTGGGCATCATTCGCGACGCCGAGGCCAAGGGCCTCCTGAAGCCCGGCGGCCGGATCGTCGAGGGCACGGCCGGCAATACGGGCATCGGCCTGGCCATGGTCGCCTCGGCCTTGGGTTACAAGACGACGATCGTCATCCCCCGCACCCAGAGCCAGGAAAAGAAGGACGCCATCCGCCTGCTGGGCGCGGAACTGGTCGAGGTCGACGCCGTCCCCTACTCCAATCCTGACAACTATGTCCGCTATTCCGGACGCTTGGCCGAGGAACTTGCCAAGACCGAGCCGAACGGCGCGATCTGGGCCAATCAGTTCGACAACGTCGCCAACCGCGACGCCCACTATCGCACAACAGGCCCAGAGATCTTCGAGCAGACCGGCGGCGAGATCGACGGCTTCATCTGCGCGGTCGGTTCGGGCGGCACCCTGTCCGGCGTCGCCGCGGCCCTGCGCGAGCGCAAGCCGGCGGTGAAGATCGGCCTGGCCGACCCGTACGGCGCGGCGCTTTACAGCTGGTACAAGGACGGCGAGCTGAAGTCCGAAGGAACCTCGATCAGCGAGGGCATCGGCCAGGGCCGGGTCACCGCCAACCTCAAGGACCTGGTCGTCGACCATCCGTTCCGCGTCGACGACACCGAAATGCTCGAGGCGATCTACGATCTCGTCCAGTACGAGGGCCTGTGCCTGGGCGGTTCGTCCGGGATCAACATCGCCGGCGCGATCAAGCTGGCCAAGGAACTGGGCCCGGGCCACACCATCGTGACCATCCTGTGCGATCACGGCTCGCGCTACCAGTCCAAGCTGTTCAATCCCGAGTTCCTCAAGGAAAAGGGCTTGCCGACGCCGCCCTGGATGTAAGCTGCGGCCGAGTCAGAAACCGAAAGGCGTCCTCATGGCCATTCCGTCCGATCCGCTGGTCTCCACCGCATGGCTGGCCGAGCATCTCGACGCGCCGGACGTGCGGGTCGTCGATGCCTCCTGGCACATGCCGGCCGCCCAGCGCGATCCGGGCAAGGAGTTCCTGGCCGCTCACATCCCGGGCGCGGTGTTCTTCGACATCGACGACATTTCCGACGAGACCTCGGATCTGCCGCACATGATCCCGACGCCGGTGAAGTTCGCGTCGAAGGTCAAGAAGCTGGGCCTGGGCGACGGGTCGCGGATCGTCGTCTACGACAGCATCGGCATCCTGCCGGCCGCCCGCGCCTGGTGGCACTTCCGCGCCATGGGCCACGAGGATGTGGTGGTGCTGGACGGCGGCCTGCCCAAATGGATCGCCGAGGGCCGCCCGATCGAGGACGGCCCGGCCTCGCCGCAGGAACGCCACTTCACGCCGCGCTACCAGGCCGACATCTATCGCTCGGTCGAGCAGATGCGCGACATCGTCGCCAGCGGTCGCGAGCAGATCATCGACGCCCGCGCCGCCGGCCGTTTCGAGGGCAAGGACCCGGAGCCCCGCGCCGGCCTGCGCGGCGGCCATATGCCTGGCGCGCGCAACATTCCGCTTTCGGCCATGATCGCGCCGGACGGGACCCTGCTGACGGCCGACAAGCTGAAAGCGGTATTCGAGGCCGCCGGCGTCGACATCAACAAGCCCATCGTCTCGACCTGCGGCTCGGGCATCACCGCCTCGGTGGTCGCGCTGGCCCTGGCCCGCATGGGCAAGCCGCGCTCGGCGGTCTACGACGGCTCTTGGACGGAATGGGGCGGCTTGGCCGACGTTCCGGTCGTGACCGGCCCGGCCGACTAGCGCCATAGGATCTAGCGCAGAGGCGGCGCGTACAGCAGGCCAGGCTTCGGCGCATTCCAGAGGGCGTTCAAGCCGCGATCCAGCTTCAGCGCCGACCCGCCGCCAATGTCACGGTCGAAGATCTCTCCGTAGTTGCCGCCAGCCATGATCGCCCGATAGGCCCAGTCGGCGTCCAGGCTGAGCATGGCCCCATAGCCGCCCTCGCCCAGCAGCCGCCGCGCCTCGGGATCGGCGCCGGTCTTCATGACCTTGGCGTTAGCTTTGGTGACCCCGTGCTCCTCGGCCAGGATCAGGGCGTAGAGGGTCCAGCGGACGATGTCGGTCCAGGCCGGGTCGTCCTGGCGCACCAGCGGCCCCAGCGGCTCCTTGGAGATGGCGTCGGGCAGGATCACGTGGGCGCCCGGGTCGTCGAGCACCGAGCGCGCCGCGGCCAGGGCCGAGATATCGGCGGTGAAGGCGTCGCACTTGTCGGCCTGGTAGGCGGCGCGAGCCTGATCCTCGCTGTCATAGACCATCGCCGTGTAGGCGATGCCGCGCGTCCGGAAGAAGTCATCCAGGTTCTGGGCCGAGGTGGCGTTGCTCTGGACGCAGATCTTGGCGGTGTTCAACTCGACCGCGCTGGTCAGGTTCAGGCTGCGGCGGACCAGGAAGCCTTGGCCGTCGAAATACGAGATCGCCGCCATGTCCAACTGGTCGCCGGCGTCGCGCGAGAAGGTCCAGGACGTGTTGCGCCAGAGGACATCGACCTTCCCCGAGCGCAGGGCCGCGATCCGCTCGTCATTGCCCAGCGGCACGAAGCGGACCTTGTCGGGTTTACCCAGCACGGCGGCGGCCACGGCGCGACAGAAGTCGACATTGAAGCCCCGCCAGCGCCCGCCATTGTCCTGGAACGCGAAGCCCGGCAGCTCGGGATTGACCCCGCAGCGCAACTCGCCCCGCGCCCGAATGGCCTTCAGGGTCGGACTGGGCGCGGCGGGCTTGATCGCCAAGGACGGCGTGGCCTCGGCGGACTTCGGCGGGGCCTCGGGCGTGCGCTGGTCGCAGCCCGCCAACACGAGGGCCGCCAGAACCGCCAAGCCAAAACGCACCGACACCCGATCGCTCCCTTGAACCGCGCGCGCTGAGCCTTAAACCACAAGGCTTGGACCGCGTCGCCGAAGAGTGCCTGCCATGGATGAAGAAACCCGCCTGATCCGCAAGGGCTCCCAGCCCGCTGGGCTGGCGCGAACGGTCAATCCGCCCATCCAGCGCGGTTCCACGGTGCTGATGCCCAACGCGGCGTCACTGTATGACGACACCCAGATGTCCTACGGCATCACCGGCCTGTCCTCGCCCGCCGCCTTGCAGCAAGCCCTGGCCGAACTGGAGGGCTCGCCGGACGTCACCCTCTATCCCTCGGGCTTGGCGGCGATCACCGGCGCGATGCTGGCGGTGCTGAAGGCCGGCGACGAGATCCTGGTGGTCGACAGCGCCTACAAGCCGACCCGCAGGTTCTGCGATCGCGTGCTGACCCGCTTCGGCGTCCAGACCACCTATTACGACCCGGCCCTGGCGCCCGAGGCGCTGATGGCCCTGGCCACGCCGAAGACGCGACTGATCCTGCTGGAATCGCCCGGCTCCCTGACCTTCGAGATGCAGGACATTCCGGCCATCGCCAAGGTCGCCAACGATCGCGGGATCCTGACCCTGATCGACAACACCTGGGCCGCCGGCCTCTATTTCAAGCCGCTGGCGCACGGCGTGACGATCAGCGTCCAGGCCCTGACCAAGTATGTCGGCGGTCATTCCGATTGCTTCATGGGCTCGGCGACCACCATGGACATCGTGATCGGCAATCAGCTGGGCGACGCCATGTGGGACATAGGCTGGTCGGTCTCGCCCGACGACGCCTACACCATGCTGCGCGGGCTGCGCACCCTGGCCACGCGCCTGCCGCGTCACCAGGACAACGGCCTCGCGATCGCCCGCTGGCTGCAGGACCGGCCGGAGGTGTCGCGGGTGCTGCACCCCGCCCTGCCAGGCGATCCCGGCCACGCGCTGTGGAAGCGCGACTTCAGCGGCGCCTGCGGCCTGTTCGGCGTGGTTCTGCGGCCCTGTTCGCAGCGCGCCGTCCATGCCTTCCTGGATAACCTCGAGCTGTTCGGCCTGGGCTTCTCGTGGGGCGGCTACGAGAGCCTGGCCATCCACTGCGATCCGCAGCTGAAAAGCCGAACCGCCGCCCCCGTCAATCTGGAAGGCCCGCTGCTGCGGCTGCACATCGGCTTGGAGGCCGTGGAGGATTTGAAGGCCGATCTCGACCAGGCGTTCGAGAAGCTCGTCTAGACGACCGCGCCGTCCTTCCATTCCCGCGCCATGAACCGGCCGGACGCGCCGCCCAGCACCGCCAGGGCGGCCTCGATGTTCCGCGTCCTGGCTTGCTCCGACTTCACGCTGGCGAAGCGGCGCAAGGCCTCCTTCCGCAAGCTGGGCGTGAGGGCGTCCCAGGCCTTGGCGGCGGCCGGGTCGTGCCTCAAGCCATGCGCGAAGGCCTCGGGCATCGGGTGGGCCGGGCCGCCGCGATAAGCCTCGTCGAACGTCACCTCGACGTCCACGGTGTCGCCGACGCCCACGCCGGCCGCCTCGCGAACCTCGCCGTGCAGATAGAGGAAGAAGCCGCCGTCGCCCCTTGGCATCATGTTGATGCGCCAGGGCTCGGCGGGGGCGCCGTTGACCTGAACCCGCACCGGCATCGGCTTGCGCCAGCCCTCGCGCAGGCGCGCGGCCTGCTCGGCGTCGAGCGGTACGAACGGATTGATGCCGTTGATCTCGATCCTGGCCTTGAAGCGAAGGCTGGTCATGGGGCTCTATCTCAAACATTTAGAGCGTGGCAGGCGCCGAAACCGCTCATACTTTCGGCTGCCACGCTCTAGAGGTAGCGAATCTCGGCCTCGGTCGGCCGCTCCCACCAGAGATTATCGCGGCCATTGCCATAGGTGATCGGCATGGCCGCCAATTCTTCGATCGTGGCGTCATCCAGAGTCGCGACCTGGATCGAGACGAAGTCACCGCCAAGCTCGGCGACATGGCCGTGCCCGAAGGTGCGTACGCCACAGGTCGAACAGAACCGGTGGTGGCCGCTCATCGTGCCGAACTGATAGTCGCCCAGGCGATCCTCGCCCGCGAGCAGGCGGAACGCGTCCGGCTTGATCAATACGCCCCAGCCGCGGGCCTTCTTGCAGATCGAGCAGTTGCAGCGGCTGGCGCCGGCGTCCAGATCGATGTCGGCTTCGTAGCGGACCGCGCCGCAGTGGCAGCTGCCGGTATAGGTCTTGAGCATGGATCGTCCCTCTCGACTGGCGTCATTCGTTGGGCATCGTTCTACGGCGGGCCTGCTGCCACCCTACTGTCAGTATCGCACGCTGAAGCTGGTTCGAAACCTGCAGCGAAGCGCCTCCGAGATCCCATTGCGAGACACCGTCATGCCGTCGATGATCGAGTTCCCCGACCAGAACGCCTCAAAGATCAAGGACGAGATCGTCCGCTTCAATCATCGTCTGGCCGAGACCGGCCTGTTCACGGACGAGGCGCTGGCCCAACTGCTGGACGAATATCCGCGCGACCAGGTCACGATCTGCACCATGCGCGAGAACCCGCCGCCCGCCGAACGCTGGATCGCGGGCGACGCGGACGGCCTGTCGGGCGCGGAACTGGTCGAGGCGGCGCGACGCGGCCGTCTTTGGATCAGCCCCCGCACCGCCATGACCGATCACCCGAAGTACCGCGCCGTGTTCGACAAGATCATGGCCGACTTCTCCAAGGAAACCGGCGTCCAGGTGCTGCGTGGCAGCGCCGCGGTGCTGATCTCCAGCGCTCGGATGGGCGTCTTTCTACACGTCGACGCCGCCGAAACGATGCTGTGGCATGTCCGCGGCGACAAGACGATGTACGTCTACCCGCCCAAGGACGAGCTGATCTCGGAGCGCTCGCTGGAAGCCATCCTGCTGAAGGAGACGCTCAGCGACCTGCCCTACCAGCCGTGGATGGAGGCCGAGGCCATCCCCGTCGCCCTGGCGCCCGGCGAGGCCGTGTCGTGGCCCATCCACTCGCCGCACCGGGTGGTCAACGGCGACAACACCAACGTCTCGGTGTCGGTCGAATACACGACCCGCCGATCGATGCTGACCAACGGCGTCCTCTGCCTGAATGGCCGCCTTCGCCGTGAAATGGGCCTGAACCCCAGCGCGCGGAGCGTCCCCGGCGTCTTGAAGCCCGCCTACTGGGCCGCGAACAAGGCCTGGCAGAAACTGGCGCCGCCTAAGCACAACGCCTTGGCCAGCCACGGCCGCCAATTCGATGTCGACCTTTCGGCGCCAAACTGCGTGCGTTGGCGTCCGGGCTTCGGTCCCCAGGCGACGGCGAAAGCCGCCTAGGCCGTCTTCCGGACGGTTTCGACGATCTCGGCCACCGCGTGGGCCCGGGCGGCGACCTCGCCGACCACGATCAGCAGCGGCCCGTCGCCAGCCTCGGCTACGCGCTCGGCCAGGGTGGCCAAGGTCGCCGTGTAAAGTTTGGCGTCCGCGCCGCCAGCCTTCTCGACCGCGACGGCGGGCGTGTCGGCCGGACGGCCCGCGGCGATCATCCGCTGGGCGAGATCCGCCGCGACGTCGCCGCCCATATAGACGGCGAGGGTCGCTTCGGGATCGGCCGCGGCGCTCCAGTCGCCCGACAGCTTGCCCGCCTCCAGCCGCGCCGTGGTGAACACCACCCGGCGCGCCTCGCCACGGTGGGTCAGGGGAAAGCCGAACTGAGCGGCGGCGGCGCAGGCGGCGGTGACGCCGGGCACCACCTCCGTCTCGACGCCGAAGCCGTTCAGGAACGCGGCCTCCTCGCCGACCCGGCCGAAGATCGACGGATCGCCGCCCTTCAGCCGGACAACCTTCAGGCCCTTGCGGGCCAGGCGCAGCATCAGGCGATTGATCTCGTCCTGCTTCATGCTGGGCTTGCCGGCGCGCTTCCCGGTCTGGATGCGCACGCAGCCGGCCGGCGCCAGGGCGATGGCCTCCTCCGAGCACAGGGCGTCGTAGAGCAGCGCCTGGGCGCTCTCGACCGCGCGGAAGGCGCGGACGGTCATCAGGTCCACCGGACCGGGACCTGCGCCGACCAGCAGCACCTTGCCGAGCGTGTTCTCAAACGACATGGGCAGGCTCCTTAGGAGTAACGGCCAAGACCTTGATCATGCGCGCGATTTCGGGACGACAGGACCCGCAGTTGGTCCCCGCGCCCGTGACCGCGCCGACGGAGTCCGGGGTATCGGCCCCGGCCGCGATGGCGGCGTCCACCGCCTTGGCCCCAACCTTCAGGCAGGCGCAGACCATCGGCCCCTTATCGACCGGCGCGCCGGGCGGGCGGCCGAACAGCAGGGCCGAGCGGGCTTCGGCGGTCAGGGTCTGCTCGCCGAACAGTTCGGCCAGCCAATCGCGCGGCGGCAGACGGCCGGTGGCCGTCATGTAGAAGACCGCAATCAGGCGGCCATCCTTGATCCAGGCCTCGCGACGCGCGCCGGTGGCGGCGTCCTCGTAGGCGACGACCTCGCCCTCCAGCTTCTTCGTCAGGATCTTGCGGAGGGCGTCGCGCTGGCCCTGTTCGCCGCGGCCGGCGAACTCGTGCTGCTGGCAGGCGTCCTGCGGGACCCGGCGCCAGACGAGATCCAGGCCTGGCGACATGACGGCGTCGCGGCTGAGGAAGAAGCCCTTCCAGGTCTCGCGGTAGGCGCGAACGCGGGCGGGCGTGTGCTTGAACTCCGGCTGGCCCGAGGTCGGATCGACGTTCGGCGCGACCAGGGCGTTGGCCCGGCCCGACGGCGCGAAAGCGTCGGTCCAGTGCATCGGCATGAATAGGCTGCCGCGACGCTGGCGGTCGCTGACCTTGGCCACGGCGACGGCCTCGGCGCGCGACGTCGTCACCCGCGCCAGGGCGCCGTCCTTCAGGCCCAGGGCGTCGGCGTCGTCGGGATGGATCTCGACATAGGGCTCGGGCGCGTGACGACACAGGTCGGGAGCCAAGCCCGTACGGGTCATGGTGTGCCAATGGTCGCGGATACGGCCGGTGTTCAGCGACATCGGATAGGCGTCGCCGGTCGCCTCGGCGGGTCCTTTCGGCTTGACCGGGACCATGCGGGCGCGCCCATCGGGAGTCTGGAAGCGACCGTCGACGAACAAGCGCGGCGTGCCCTTGCCATCGGCTTTGACCGGCCACTGGATCGGCAGGAGCTCGCTGTAAGTCTCTGGCGTCAAAGCCGAAAGACCGGAAAGATTCAGCTGGCGGTCGTCGTTTTCGTAGGCCGTCAGGCGGGCCCATTCGCGGAAGACGCTGGCGTTGTTGGCCCAGCCGAAACCGCCAAAGCCCATGGCCGTGGCGACGTCGGCCATGATCCTCCAGTCCGCTCGCGCATTGCCCGGCGCGGGGAACAGAGCCCGCTGGCGCGAGATCCGGCGCTCGGAATTGGTGACCGTGCCGTCCTTCTCGCCCCAGCCCAGGGCCGGCAACTTGACGTCGGCGAAGGCGGTGGTGTCGGTCTCGACGCAGTCGGAGACCACCACGAACGGGCACTTGGCCAGGGCCTCGCGGATCGCGCCGCTGTCAGGGAGACTTACGGCCGGATTGGTGGCCATCACCCAGATCGCCTTGATCCGCCCGTCGCGGACGGCCTCGAACATCTCGACGGCCTTCAGGCCGGGCGCGCGGGCGGTGTCGGGCGCCCCCCAGAAGCGGGCCACGCGGTCGCGGTCGGCCGGGGCGAAGTCCATGTGGCCGGCCAGGGTGTTGGCCATGCCGCCGGTCTCGCGCCCGCCCATGGCGTTGGGCTGGCCGGTGATCGAGAACGGGCACGCGCCCGGCTTGCCGATCCGGCCGGTGGCCAGGTGAGCGTTGATGATGGAGAGGCCCTTGGCCACGCCCTGCGCCGACTGGTTGGCGCCCATCGAGAACAGGCTGACCGTCCGCGCATTCGCGGCGAACAGATCGTAGAAGGTCCGCAGATCCTCGATGGCCACGCCACAATCGGCGGCCACGGCGCTCAGAGACTGATCATTTTCCGCAAGCGCGGCGAGCACTTGGTCGAAATTGTTCACGTGCTCGGCGATGTAGTCGCGATGGATCGCGCCGCGCCGAACCAGGTCGGCCAGCAGCCCGTTCCACAGACGCACGTCGCTCTGCGGCGCGATGGCCAGGTGCAGATCCGCGCCCTCGGCCGTGTCGGTGCGGCGCGGGTCGATGACCACGTGCTTCTGGCCGCGCGCCCTGGCCGCCTCCAGGCGGCGGAACAGCACCGGATGGGTCCAGGCGGCGTTGTGGCCGCTGAACACCACCAAGTCCGCGACATCGAGATCCTCGTAGCAGCCGGGCACCAGGTCGGCGCCGAAGGCCTGCTTGTGGGCGGCGACGGCCGAGGCCATGCAAAGGCGGCTGTTGGTGTCGATATTGCCCGAGCCGATGAAGCCCTTCATCAGCTTGTTGGCGACGTAGTAGTCCTCGGTCAGCAGTTGGCCCGAGACGTAGAAGGCCACGCTGTCGCGGCCGTGACGGGCGATGGTGTCCTTGAAGCGCTTGGCGACCAGGGCCGTGGCCTCGGCCCACGAGGCGGTCTTGCCGCCGATCGTGGGCTCTAGCAGGCGACCTTCCAGGCTCACCGTCGCGCCGAGCGCCGAACCCTTCGAGCATAGGCGGCCGAGATTGGCGGGGTGGACCGCGTCGCCGGCGATCGAGACTGACCGCCCCTCGCCCACCGCGCCCGCGACCCCGCAACCGACGCCGCAGTACGCGCAGGTGGTCTTGATCGTCGTGAGCGCTGCGGAGCCGTCGGCCATGCGGTCAGTCCGCCATCGCCGGTTGGGCCAGCAGGATGCGGCCGTCCTTGACCAGCACTGGCACCACGGGCGTACAGCCCTTGCCGGCGTCGGCGCCCGTCGGTTGGCCGGTGGCCAGGTCGATGACCCAGCTGTGCAACGGACAAGTCACGCCGTGACCGTGGACGATGCCCTGGCTCAGCGGTCCGTGCTTGTGGGGACAGCGGTCGACCAGGGCGAAGACCTGGCCGTCGCCGGTGCGGAACACCGCGACGTCGCCCTGGGCCGTGGCCACCCGACGCGCGCCGCGTTCGGGGATGTCGGTCACGGCGCCGACGTCACGCCAGTCGGGATCGATATGGGCTTGAACGGTCATTCGGCCGCCATCTCCAGGGGAAGGGTCGCCATGGGCGCAAATTCGCCGGCCGCCACGCCGCCGGTGGCGCGCTCGGCCCATGGGTCGATCTGCGCGGTTTCCTGCGAGACGACGAAGCGGGCGTAGAGCGCCGCGCGGTTCTCAAGGTCGTCCACGGTGGCGGCGCGGATCGTGTCGAGGCCGATGCGGGCCATCCACTTGTAGATCCGTTCCAGATACCAGCCGCCCTCGCGATACATCTGCATGACCGCGGCGATCAGCTGGATCGCTTCTTCCTCGGTGGCGACCTTGGTCAGCAGCTCGGTGCCCTGGATGTGCAGGCCCGCGGCGCCGCCGACATGGATCTCGTAGCCGCTGTCGACGCAGATCACGCCGATGTCCTTGCAGGTGGATTCCGCGCAGTTGCGGGGACACCCCGACACGGCCAGCTTGACCTTGGCGGGCGCCCACGAGCCCCACATGAACTTCTCGAGCTTGATGCCGAGACCGGTCGAATCCTGGGTGCCGAACCGGCACCAGTCGCTGCCCACGCAGGTCTTCACCGTGCGCAGGCCCTTGGCGTAGGCGTGGCCGCTGACCATGCCCGCGGCGTTGAGGTCGGCCCACACCGCCGGCAGATCGTCCTTCTTGACGCCCAGCAGGTCGATGCGCTGGCCGCCCGTTACCTTGACCGCCGGGATGTCGTACTTGTCGGCGACGTCGGCGATGGCGCGTAGCTCGGAGGGGCTGGTCATGCCGCCCCACATGCGCGGCACGACCGAATAGGTGCCGTCCTTCTGGATATTGGCGTGAACGCGCTCGTTGATGAAGCGCGACTGGCTGTCGTCGACATATTCGCCAGGCCAGGCGCACAGCAGGTAGTAGTTCAGGGCCGGGCGGCACGAGGCGCAGCCATCGGGCGTATGCCATTCCATGGCCTGCATGACGGCGGGCATGGACTTCAGCTCAAGCTCGACGATCGCCTTGCGCACGTCGCCGTGCGGATGATGCGTGCACTTGCACATCGGCTTCGGGCCGGTCTGGGCCTTGAAGCCGTCGCCGAGGGTCAGGCGGATGACTTGCTCCACCAGCGGCGTGCATGACCCGCACGAGGCCGAGGCCTTGGTCACCGCGCGGACGTCGTCCAGTGTGGTCAGGCCGTTGGCCGTGATCGCGCCGGTGATCGCACCCTTGCAGACGCCGTTGCAGCCGCAGATTTCCTGCGTGTCGGGCATGGCCGCAACGGCCGCGCTAGGGTCCAGGCCCGAAAGGCCCTCCGTGATCGCTTGCCCAAAGATCAGGGTCTCGCGGATTTCCGCGACGTCCGTCCCCGCCTTCATCAGGTCGAAGTACCAGCCGCCGTCGGCCGCGTCGCCGAACAGCACCGCGCCGGCGACCTTGCCGCCCTCGATGACCACGCGCTTATAGACGCCGCGCGCGGCGTCGCGGAACACGATGTCCTCGCAGCCGTCGCCGCCGGCGAACTTGCCGGCCGAGAACACGTCGACGCCAGAGACCTTCAGGCGGGTCGAGAGCACCGAGCCCTCATAGCCCCCTTGGCCGTCCGTTAGCTCTTCGGCCAGAGCCCGGCACATGTCCCAGATGGGCGCCACCAGGCCATAGCAGTTACCCCGGTGCTCGACGCACTCACCGACCGAGAACACGGCCGGATCCGAGGTGCGCATGGCGTCGTCGACGATGATGCCGCGATTGACCTGCAGGCCCGAAGCCTTGGCCAGGGTCGCGTTCGGGCGGATGCCGACCGCCATGACCAGCAGGTCGCACGGCAGGACACGGCCGTCCTTCAGCTTCAGGCCAGCGACCTTGCCGTCCTGGCCGACGATCTCTTCCGACTGGGCGCCCAGCACCGTCTCGACGCCGCGTTCGGCCAGGGCCTCGCGCAGCAGATAGCCGGCGCTCTCGTCAAGCTGGCGCTCCATCAGCACGTCCATCAGGTGGACGACCGTGGCGGCCATGCCTCTGCGCGCCAGGCCGTAGGCGGCTTCCAGGCCCAGCAGGCCGCCGCCGATGACCACCGCGCGGGCGCCGGCCTTGCCGGAGGCCTCGACCATGGCCTCGACGTCGTCGAGGTCGCGGAAGGTCACCACGCCCTTGAGGTCCGAGCCGGGCAGCGGCAGGCGGAACGGATCCGAGCCGGTGGCCAGGATCAGCTTGTCGTAGCCGACCTCGAGACCGCCCTCGGCGACCACCTTACGACCGTCCAGGTCGACCGCCGTGACGGCGCGACCGGCGTGCAGGGTGATGGCGTTGTCGCGGTACCAGGCCTCGTCGTTGATGACGATGTCGTCGAAGGTTTTCTCGCCCGCCAGAACCGGCGACAGCATGATGCGATTGTAGTTCACCCGCGGCTCGGCGCCGAAGATGGTGACGTCGTAGCGATGGGGGTCGCGCTTAAGCACTTCCTCGACCGCTCGGCAGCCGGCCATGCCGTTGCCGATGACGACCAGATGTTCCTTGGAGGACATGAACGATCTCGCTTGTCGGAGGAGGTGATCAGACGCGGACGCTGGCGGCGTCGCCGTGCAGGGTCGGCCAGATGGCGCGCCAGCGGGCCTTCAGGCTGTAGAGGGCGACGAAGGCGAACAGGGCCAGCAGCGCGAAGCCGATGAAGCCGGACTGGTAGGAACCGGTCATCTTCTTGGCCATGCCCAGGGTCGAGGCCAGGTAGAAGCCGCCGATGCCGCCGGTCATGCCGATCAGGCCGGTCATCACGCCGATTTCCCTGCGGAAACGCTGCGGGGCCAGCTGGAACACCGCGCCGTTGCCCGCGCCCAGGACCAGCATCGAGAACATCAACACGCCCAGGGCGATGAACGGCGACGGCAGTTGGAAGCTGGCCGTGGCCAGGCCGGCGGCGGCTAGGACGTAGACGAAGCTCAGGGTGCGTACGCCGCCGAAGCGATCGGCCAGGGCGCCGCCCACCGGACGGACGAACGAGCCGGCGAAGACGCAGGCGGCGGTGAAGAAGCCGGCGATCACCGGGTCCAGGCCGTATTCCGAATTGAAGTACATGGTCAGCGACGAGGCCAGACCGACGAAGCCGCCGAAGGTCACGCCGTACAGCAGCATCAGCCACCAGGCGTCCGGGACCTTCAGGACGTCGAGATACTCAGCCAACTTCTTCGGGGCCGGCTGCTCCGGCGCGTCCTTGGCCAGCAGCATGTAGACGACGAAGGCGACGGCCAGAGGGATGGCGGCCAAGCCGATCACGGTCTGCCAGCCGAACGCCTTGGCCAGGGCCGGCGCGAACAGGGCCGCGAGAGCCGTGCCCGAATTGCCGGCGCCGGCGATGCCCAAGGCCAGGCCTTGATGCTCCTGCGGATACCAGCGCGAGGCCAACGGCAGGGCCACGGCGAACGAAGCGCCGGCGACGCCCAGGATGACGCCCAGAGCCAGGACCTGCTGATAGTTGTGGATCCCGACCGCCCAGGCCAGCACCAAGCCGGCC
The DNA here is from genome assembly GCF_040545685.1 of Caulobacter sp. 1776. Lineage (NCBI taxonomy): Bacteria > Pseudomonadati > Pseudomonadota > Alphaproteobacteria > Caulobacterales > Caulobacteraceae > Caulobacter > Caulobacter sp. 1776. The sequence goes on along the minus strand of NZ_JBEPMI010000007.1, from coordinate 23,542 downwards.
AGCACGATCAGCTGACCGATCATGCCAGTCTTCTTGGGGCCGATCCGATCGACCAGCACGCCGTTGACCAAGCGCAGCACGGCGCCGGCCAGGACTGGGATGGCGACCATCAGGCCCTTCTGGGCGGGGTCGAGTTGGAAGTCCTTGGCGATGGCGACGCCCAGCGGGCCCAGGATCACCCAGACCATGAAGCTGAGGTCGAAATAGAGGAAGGCGGCGAACAGGGTCGGCGCATGGCCGGCCTTCAGGAAATCGCGAGAGAGCATGACGGCCTCGGATGTTGCGTTCTGCGAGAGCGGAGCGTCGTCGCCCCGGACGGGTGACCGCATCCGAGCGGTCCTCTGGCAGCCGCGAACGCCGTTGTTCGTAGGCCTTGAGCTTAGTGAAGACGTGTGTTGGGCGTCCTGTCACGGCTCATGCCGCGCTGCAGCGCCTTCATGTTTGCGACGCACACTTGCTCAGCATTTATGCACGAGCGGTGCCCAGGAAGCGTGCACTCAGATCAGGGCGCGGTGGATGTCGAAGGCGGCGGCATAGGCGCGCGCGGCCTTGGGATCGAACGCGCGACCATCGAACAGCCGCGCTTCCACCGCGCCGGCGGCGTCGGGGAATGCCAAGGCCGGCTCCAGAATCGGCAGGGACAGAGCCGCCTCACGATAGAGGTCTGGGCGATAGACCCGATCGACAAGCGCCTGCAGATCGTGCTCGGCGCCGATCTGCCCCCAGCGAGTCATCTGAGACAGGAACCACAGGCCATGCTCGCGGCGCGGCAGGCCGGCCGCGTCGCGGTGGAAGACGATCTCGCCCTGCAGCGCGCGCGCGATCGCGGTCGGCGCCGCGCCGATCCGGTCGGGCCGAGCCAGCAGCTCGATCAGCGTCTCGCGGTTCTCGGCCTGGTCGGCCCAGGCGGCTCCACGCATCACCGCCCGCAGGCAGGCGCGCAGCTCGTCGGGCCGCTCCGCGCCCAGTTCGGTGGTGACGCCCAGCACCTTGTCGGGACCGCCGGGCCAGAATTGCGAGGCCGCGATCAGGATCCGGCCGACGCCGCCGGCCTCGGCTACCGCGTTCCAGGGCGCGCCGACGCAGAAGCCGTCGATCTCGCCGGCCCGCATCCGCTCAACCATGCGCGGCGGCGGAATGACCACCAGGCGCACGTCGCGGTCAGGATCGACCCCGCCCTGCGCGAGCCAATAGCGCAGCAGGTAGTTGTGCATCGAATAGGGAAAGACCACGGCGAAGGTCAGCGCCCCCCGCCCTTTCGCGCGCCGCGCGGCGACCACCTTGGCCAGGGCGGCGGCGGTTACCGGCGTTCCCGCCAGAGCGTCGGGATCCACGGCCTGGATCGCTTCGATCAACGCGGTCGACACCGTGACGGCGCTGCCGTTCTGGTTCAGGGCCAGCGGCGCCAGGATCGCGCCCTCCCCGTTCGCCGTCGCCGCCAGCGCCATCGGGGCCAGCATGTGGGCGCCGTCAAGCGCGCCAACGGCGACCTTGTCGCGGATGGTGGCCCACGACGCCTCGCGGACCAGCTCGACGTTCAGCCCCTCCTCCTCGAAGAAGCCGAGCGCGTGCGCGGCCGCCAGGGGCGCGCAATCGGTCAGCGGAATGAATCCGAGACGCAAGTCCGACAGGCCGCTCACCTAGCCGTCCCCCTTCAGCACGCCAGCGAAGGCCAGCAGGTCGGCGGCCACGGCCCCGATCGGCTTGCCCCGGTCCATGGCCAGCTTACGCAGCAGCCGGTAGGCGCCGTCCTCGTCTAGGCCGCGTTCCTTCATCAAAAGGCCCTTGGCCCGTTCGACGGTCTTGCGCGATTCCAGGTCCGCCTTGGCCTTGGCGAGGTCGCCGCGCAGTTGCTGGGTCAGGGCGAAGCGGCTCATGGCCACGTCGAGGATCGAGCGCACGCGGCTGGGCGCCAGACCATCGACGACATAGGCCGCGACGCCAGCTCGAACGGCCTGTTCGGCAAGTCCCGGCTCGGAACGGTCGACGAACATGACCACGGCGTGGCCCTGGCTGGACTCCTGCAGACTGTCGAGCGTGTCGCGGTCTGGGCTCTCGGCGGCGATCACCACCACGTCGGGCGCGAAGGCCATGACCTCGGCCTCGTCATAAACGGCCGAACGGCGCACCTCGAGCGGCTGCACGCCCTCCAGCCCCTGGGCCACGAGCGCGGCGCGCGCGGTATCTGGATCAATGACGAGCACCCGCATCGCCTTCGTCCTAAGCGGCGCCTGGTGAAGCGATGGGAACTTTCCCCTGCTAGGGGCGCACCCTCTAGATATTGCGCAGAAAGCGGGCGCCGACGTCCATTTCTTGGGCGAAACGGCAAGCCCTGCCCGCGACGGAACCGAGGTCGCACCGCTCTGTCGCACAGTCGGCCGGGCCGGCAACACCTTGCCGCGCGAAACGCCGCCTTGGCGTCGAACACCATCGGAACGTGCAAGAACGGCGATCGGCCTTGCACTGTCCTGTCGGCTCGCGCCAGATCCGGCGACACAAAACCCAGCGGAGCCCTTCATGTCCCTCTACCTGTTCGCTCTGTTGATCGGCGCGGTCGCCGGATTGCGCGCCATGACGGCGCCCGCCGCCGTGGCGTGGGCCGCGCGCCTGGGATGGCTGCCGCTGGCGGGCTTTCCCCTGAGCTGGCTAGGCGGCGTCATCCCCGTCCTAGTTCTGACGGCCCTGGCGGCGCTGGAGCTGGTCGGCGACCAGTTGCCGAAGACGCCCAGTCGCAAGGTCCCCGTCCAATTCATCACCCGCGTCCTGACCGGCGCCTTCAGCGGCGCGGCCTTGATGATGCCCAGCGGCCATTGGCTCCGCGGCGCGGTGATTGGCGCGGTCGGCGCCGTGATCGGCACGCTCGGTGGCGCCGAGGCTCGCGCGCGCCTGGCCAGGCTGTTCGGCAAGGACACGCCCGCCGCCCTCATCGAGGACGTGATCGCCGTCGGCGGCGCCATCCTGATCGTGGCGGTCGCGCTATGACTAGACGCTTTGACGCCATCATTATCGGCGCCGGCCAGGCGGGACCTTCGTTGGCCGGACGCCTGACAGCCGCCGGCCAGACCGTGGCGATGATCGAGCGCAAGGACTTCGGCGGCACCTGTGTCAACACCGGCTGCATGCCGACCAAGACCCTGGTCGCCAGCGCTTATGCCGCGCACCTCGCTCGCCGCGCCGACGAATACGGCGTGACCCGGAGCGGCCCGGTGGGTGTCGACATGAAGCGGGTCAAGCAACGCCAGCAGACCGTGGTTCGCAACGCGCGCGGCAATGTCGAGACGTGGCTGCGCGGCATGCCGGGCATCACCGTAATCCAGGGCCACGCGCGCTTCGAGAGCGCCGACACGATCCGGGTCGGCGACGCGCTTTTGACCGCGCCGAAGATCTTCCTGAATGTCGGCGGACGCGCCAACGTGCCTGACATGCCCGGGATCGGCGATATCTCCTACCTGACCAATGTCGATATGATGCAGCTGGATACGCTGCCCGAGCACCTGGTTATCGTGGGGGGCAGCTACATCGGGCTGGAGTTCGCCCAGATGTTCCGCCGCTTCGGCAGCCAGGTCACCGTCGTCGAGATGGGGCCGCGCCTGATCGGCCGCGAGGATCCGGAAATCTCGGACGCCATTCGCGGGATCCTGGAGGCCGAGGGGATCGCCGTCCGCCTCGACGCCGAGTGCATCAGCTTCGCACCATCCGACGAAGGTGTCTGCGTGCACGTGACCTGCGAGGCCGGCGCGCCGCGGGTGACCGGCTCGCACGTGTTGCTGGCCGTGGGCCGCAAGCCCAACACCGACGACCTGGGCCTCGACAAAGCCGGAATCGAGACTGACAAGCGCGGCTACATCGTCGTCGACGATCAGTTGCGCACCACTGTTCCCGGGGTTTGGGCGATGGGCGACTGCAACGGCAAGGGCGCCTTCACCCACACGGCCTACAACGATTTCGAGATCATCGCCGCCAACCTGTTGGACGATGATCCGCGCAAGGTCAGTGATCGCATCACCTGCTACGGTCTGTTCGTCGATCCGCCCCTGGGCCGGGTCGGCATGACCGAGGCCGAGGCCCGCGCCACCGGCCGTCCGCTGCTGATCGGCCAGCGTCCGATGACCAGGGTCGGCCGCGCCGTCGAGAAGGGCGAAACCCAGGGCCTCATGAAGGTGGTGGTCGACGCCGAGACCAAACAGATCCTCGGCACCGCCATCCTGGGCCTGAATGGCGACGAGGCCATCCACGGCATGATCGACCTGATGTACGCCAAGGCGCCCTACACGGTAATCTCGCGGGCGGTTCACATCCATCCGACAGTGTCCGAACTGATCCCGACGATGCTTCAGGAGTTGAAGCCAGCCTAGGCCGCGCGTCGGGCGTACAGGAACTCGATCACCGCCGCCCGCGCGTGGACGTAGGTCGGGAGCTCGGCCACCGCCAGGCGATCGCGCGGACGGGGTAGAGCGACGTCCAATACCTGACCGACGCAGGCGCGCGGGCCGTTGGTCATCATCACGATGCGGTCCGACAACAGGGTGGCCTCGTCCACGTCGTGGGTGATCATCAGCACGGTGTTCTTCAGCGCCGCGTGGATCTCCATGACGCTATCCTGCAGATGGGCGCGGGTCAGGGCGTCCAGGGCTCCGAACGGTTCGTCCAGCAAGAGGACCTTGGGCTCCATGGCCAGGGCCCGGGCGATGCCGACCCGCTGCTTCATGCCGCCGGAGATCTCGGCCGGGCGCTTGTCGAGCGCGTGGGTCATCTTGACCAGATCCAGATTGTGCAGCGTCCAATCGCGACGCTCGGCGGCGGACTTGCTGCTCCCGAACACCTTGTCGACGGCCAGGGACACGTTCTCGCGAACCGAAAGCCATGGCAGCAACGAATGGTTCTGGAAGACGACGGCGCGGTCGGGGCCAGGCGCGTTGACCTCCTGCCGGTCCAGGATCACCGCCCCGGTGGTGACGGGCGTCAGGCCGGCCACCACGTTCAGCAGGGTGGACTTGCCGCAGCCGGAATGGCCGATGATCGAGACGAACTCGCCCTTCTCGACCTTCAGGTCGATGCCGTTCAGCACCTCGCTGCGCGCGGCGCCCTTGGTGAAGGTCACGCCGACATTCTCGATGGAAAGATAGGCCTTGGCCATGTGCGTGACTCCCTAACTGGCCGCGCTGCCGCGCGAGACGAAATGGCCGACTAGGGCCACCAGGCGATCGAGGAAGAAGCCTGTCATGCCGACCCAGGCCAGAGCCACGATGATGTCGGCGATGCGCGAGGCGTTGTACTGGTCCCAGATGAAGAAGCCGATGCCGACGCCGCCCAGCAGCATTTCCGAGGCGACGATGGCTAGCCAACTCATGCCGATGCCAATCCGCAGGCCAGTGAAGATGTAGGGCGTGGTGGCCGGCAGCAGGATCTTGAAGAAATACTCGATCGGCGACAGGCGCAGCACCTTGGCGACGTTGACGTAGTCGCCGGGAATGTTCCGCACGCCGACGGCGGTGTTGATGATGATCGGCCAGATCGCGGTGACGAAAATCACGAACAGGGCCGAGGGCTGGGCTTGGTGGAAGGCCGCCAGCGAGATCGGCAGCCAGGCCAGGGGCGGCACGGTGCGCAGGACCTGAAAGATCGGATCCAGGCCCCGGTGCGCCCAGCGGTTGGAGCCGACGAACACGCCCAGCAGGATTCCGCAGACCGCCGAGATCGAAAAGCCGATCCCGACGCGCTTCAGACTTGTGAACACGTGCCAGAACAGACCCTTGTCGACCCCGCCGTGGTCGTAGAACGGGTGCAGAATCAGGTCCTTGGACTCCAGCCACACCTGTTTGGGCGACGGCAGGCCTGTATAGGAATCCCCCACCATCAACTGCCATAGACCCAGCAGGACCAGCAGGGTCAGCAGCGGCGGGATCACCACGCCGGCCGCAGCCTTGGCGCGGCGGCCCAGCTCGGACAGAGCCGTCGGCTTGGCCATCACGGGCGTTACGGCGGCGACCGTGGCGGCCGGCGCCGGCGTCGCCTGGGTGAACGAGGGCTTGGGGTAGGTCATGACACGCCCTCCCCTCAGACCAGCTTCTTGATCGGCTGGCTGGCCAGGTAGGCGCCCGGATTGACCGGGTCGAACACCTTGCCGTCGAAGAAGCGCTCGACGCCGCGGCTGTCGCCGGCCGGACCGTTCTGGCCGATCGTCTTGGCCGCCGCGCGCCAGATGTCCGAACGGTTGACCTTGTCGACCAAGGCCTTGGTGTTGGTCTTTTGCGGCAGCACGCCCCAGCGGACGTCCTCGGTCAGGAACCACAGGTCGTGGGACTTGAACGGGAAGCTGGCGTTGTCGGCCCAGAACTTCATCCGGTGCGGCGAGTTCTTCAGCGTTCGGCCGTCGCCATAGTCCACCGTGCCCTGCAGGCGGGGCAGGATGTCGCCCATCGGCACGTTGATGTATTGGCGCCCGGAGACGATCGAGCACATGGCCGGCAGGTTCGAGGCTTTGTCGCACCACAGCTGCGCCTCTTGCACGGCGGCGGTGATGGCCTGGGCGGCGCGAGGGTACTTGTCGACCCAGGCCGCGCGCATGCCGAGCGCCTTTTCCGGGTGGTTCATCCAGAGTTCCGACGTCAGGCAGGCGGTGTAGCCGACCTTCTGATTGACCAGCTGGCCGTTCCAGGGCTCGCCCACGCAGAAGGCGTCCTGGGTGCCGGCCTTCATGTTGGCCACCATCTGCGGCGGCGGGATCACGATGGTGGCGACGTCGGTCTCGGGGTTGATGCCGCCAGCCGCCAGCCAGTAGCGGACCCACAGGTCGTGGGTGCCGCCCCGGAAGGTCATGGCGATCTTGGCGATGTTGCCGGCCGCCTTCAGCTGCTGGAACTTGGCCTTGGCGCCGGCGCTGTTCAGGCCGACCTGAACACTCTTGAGGTCATTGCCGACCGAGATGCCCTGCCCGTTGGTGTTCAGGCGGGCCAGGATGTACATCGGCGTCGGGACGCCGTTGGTGATCGCACCGGTGGTCATCAGATAGGGCATCGGCGACAGGATGTGCGCCCCGTCGATGCCGCCGCGCTCCGAGCCCAGCACCAGATTGTCGCGGGTGGCGGCCCACGACGCCTGCTTGACGACCTCGAGGTCGGGCAGGCCGTACTTGGCGAACAGGCCGCGCTCCTTGGCGATGATCACCGGCGAGCTATCGGTCAGGGCGATGAAGCCCAGGCGGGCCTTGGCGACTTCCGGCCCCGCGCCCGCGGCGTGGGCGCCGGCCGGGAACGCGGCCTTGGCGGCGGCGACGGTGGCGGCGGCGCCGATCAGGGCGTGACGGCGGGTCAGGCCGGGCGCCTTCAGGCCAGACTGGGTCATGTCGGTCTTGCTCATGGTCATGCGTCCCGAGGGCTAGAATTTATATTCGAGGGTGAACCAGGCCTTGGTCCGCGCGGCCGGCGGTGTCGCCGTGCCGACAGGCACGCTCGTGACGCGCTGGAAGTCGGCGTATTTCAGCTGGATCGAGAGCTTGGTGGTGATGGCGGCGGTGAACTGGACGTCCCACTCGTGGCCGAGATCCGCGCCGGTCCGCTGGTCGTCGAAGTCGTGGTAGCGGACCACGACGTCGCTGTTGAAGAAGTAGGTCCGGCGGAAGCGCGGCTTGACGTTCAGGCTGAGGTTCAGGTCCTCCAGCCCGTCGACGAAGCTCTTGTTGCCACCTGGAGAGACGAAGGCGTCGGCCCAGCCGTTGAAGGCGTGGGTGGTGGCCAGCGGCGTGGTGAAGCCGCGCGTCCCGTCGCCTTCCAGCGACTCGTAGCTGACCTTGACGGTGTAGATGTCAAAGGTCCCGGCCAAGTCGGCGCCGTAATAGTCCAGATCGAAGTTCGGCGTGTTGTGGCGATAGTCCGACTGCTTGGCGTAGGTGGCGTTGTAGGCCAGCTGATAGAGGCCCAACCACGTCTTGCCCGAGGCCTTGACGCCCTTGGTGATCGACGAATTGGCCGCCGAATTGCCGAAGTCGAGCGCGTAGACGAAGCCCTGCAGGCGCAAGGCTTCGGCCGGCGACCAGGTGGCGTTGAAGAGGTGGCTGTCGGAGTCCCAGTCGCGCAGCTCGCCCAGCACCCGGTTGATGTGGGTGACATAGGCGTAGGTCGCCTTGAAGCGGCCCAGGGCCATGTCGGCGCGGACAGCGTCGAAGGTCTGCTCGTCCTGACGCCAGCCGACATTGCCGACGAAACGTTGGTCGTCCAGCAGGATGCGCTGGCGGCCGGCCGTGACCTGCAGGGCCGCGCTGGGCGTCCAGGTCAGCTGGGCGCGGTTCAGTTCGGTGACGTCCGGATCGTTGACGATCGGATAGCGCGCCTTGTCGACGCCATTCAGCGGCAGGGTCGCCGCGCCCGGCACGTTGACGGCATAATGCTCGGAGCCGATCTGGCGGACATCCTCGAATTCGATCAGGCCTTTCACGCCCTTGAACTCGGCGCTCTCCCAGCCGAAGCGGGTCCGGACGGTGAAGGCGTTAGCCTCGTCACGCAGGGTCGCTGTGCGGGTCTGATCGACGTTCTCGTAGCGGGCCCGCACTTCCAGGATCAGCTTGCCGGCGCCGATCTGGTCGCTGATCGTTGGCGGCGGCGCGGGCGGTAGCGGTTCCGGCGCCGCTTCGGCGGTAGGCTCGGCGGCCGCCTCTTCAGGGGGTTTCGGCGCTGGGTCCGGCGCGGTCTGGGCCAGAGCGGCCGTGCTCCAGGCGAGCGCCATCGCGGCCGCACCGCAGTGCAGCATAAGTCGAACGGATTTCATGCCTTCATCCCCTAAGGCCAAAACAAAAAGACGCCCGGCGAGACCACGCGCAGCGGTCTCTCCGGACGTCGTTGTCCAAGCTTGCCAGACGGCTACATCGCCGACGGCGGCCCTTACAGGCCAACGGGGAACGTCGTTGTCCCCCGTGTCGTGATCAGGAGGCGGCCGACGCGTCGAACCGGCAATCGCAAAACCGCGTTCTCGATGGCCGCAACGCACAAAAGACGCCATTTTGCACAGCAGCAAAGCAGGCCAAAGCAGCGCTTTGCTCGCAAATTCCGCGTTTGGACCATCAGAACCCGGCTGAGTTTCTTCCGGCGTCGGTCCGCGGCGGATCGCCGATGCGCGCCGCCCCGCCAGCGCGCGCCTCTAGGTTTCAGATTTTGTCGTCCTCGCTTTCAGACGAAATCAGAGCCTGTTGCGGTTGCGATATAACACCCAGCCCCCAGATAGCTGCGCAGACGCCGACGGAGGGTTGGCGCCGCTTTCGATGGATTGTCTCATGGCTAACCTGTTCGACCCGCTGCGCGTCGGCGCCCTCGACCTGCCTAACCGCGTCGTCATGGCTCCGCTGACTCGGCTGCGCGCTGGTCCGACCCACGTGCCCAACGCCCTGATGGCCGAATACTACGGTCAGCGCGCCTCCGCGGGTCTGCTGATCACCGAGGGGGTGCCGGTCACGCCCCAGGGTGTCGGTTACGCCGGCGTTCCGGGCATCTGGTCGAAGGAGCAGACACAGGCCTGGAAGCAGATCACCAAGGCCGTGCACGACAAGGGCGGCCGCATCTTCATGCAGATCTGGCACGTTGGCCGCATCTCCGACCCGTCGCATTTGAATGGCGAGACCCCGGTCGGCCCCAGCGCCATCGCCGCCAAGGGCCATGTCAGCCTGCTGCGCCCCGAACGCCCCTACCCCACGCCCCGTCCCCTTACGACCGAGGAGGTCGCCGGTGTCGTCGAAGCCTTCCGCCAGGGCGCGGAAAACGCCCAGGCCGCCGGCTTCGACGGCGTCCAGTTGCACGGCGCCAACGGTTATCTGCTCGACCAATTCCTGCAGGACGGCGCCAACCAGCGCACCGACCAGTACGGCGGCCCGATCGAGAACCGGGCCCGGCTGCTGCTGGAAGCCACCGATGCCGCGATCTCCGTATGGGGCGCCGATCGCGTGGGCGTCCACCTGGCCCCGCGCGCCGACAGCCACGGCATCAGCGACAGCAACCTGCCCGCCACGTTCGGCTACGTGGCCAAGGCGCTGGGAGAACGCAAGATCGCCTTCGTGTCGGCCCGCGAGCACGAGGCCGCCGACAGCCTGGGCCCGGCGCTGAAGGCCGCGTTCGGCGGGGTCTATATCGGCAACGAGAAATATGACGTCGCCAGCGCCAACGCCGCCATCGCGGCCGGGCGGGCGGACGCCGTGGCCTTCGGCAAGGCCTATATCGCCAACCCGGACCTGGTGGAGCGCCTGCGGAAGGGCGCACCGCTCAACGCGCCCGACTCGACCACCTTTTACGGCGGCGACGGCAAGGGCTATGTGGACTATCCCACCCTGGCCCAGATCACCGAACCGGCCGAGTAGGCGCCTAACGCAAGCGCGAACGGGACGTCGGGTCCAGGCGCAGACCCTGGGCCAGACGCTCCTCCGCGTCGGCGATGGCCCGGCGCTAGGCCGCGCCGAATGAGGCGCCGCCTAGGCCGGGATCAGCCCCTCGGCGAGATAGGCCAGCGCCACGGCCTCCGCGACCTTGATGCCGTCGACGGCGGCCGAGAGAATGCCGCCGGCGTAGCCCGCGCCCTCGCCCGCTGGGAAAAGCCCCCCGGTGTTCAAGCTCTGATAATCCTTGCCGCGAGTGATCCGCACAGGCGAGGAGGTCCGGGTCTCAACGCCGGTCAACAGCACGTCGGGATGGTCGTAGCCGGCGATCTGGCGGCCGAACATCGGCAACGCCTCGCGCATGGCCTCGACCACGAAGGGCGGCAGGCAGGCCGACAAGTCCGTCAAGGTCACGCCCGGCTTGTAGGACGGCGCGACCTCGCCCAGCTCGGTGGAGGGCCGACCGACCATGAAGTCGCCGACCTTCTGGCCCGGCGCCCGGTAGCTGGAGCCGCCCGCCACATAGGCCAGGCTCTCCCATTTGCGCTGAAACTCGACGCCGGCCAGCGGATGGCCTGGATAGTCGCGCTCGGGATCGATGCCGACCACGAAGCCGGAATTGGCATTCCGCTCGTTGCGCGAATATTGGCTCATGCCGTTGGTGACGACGCGGCCTGGCTCGGACGTCGCGGCCACCACCGTACCGCCCGGGCACATGCAGAAGCTGTAGACGGTGCGACCGTTGCTGCAGTGATGCGACAGGCTGTAGTCGGCCGCGCCCAGGTCCGGATGGCCCGCGCAGCTGCCGAAGCGCGCCCTGTCCATCCACGACTGGGGGTGCTCGATCCGCACCCCAATCGAGAACGGCTTGGCTTCGATATGGACGCCGCGATCGTGTAGCACCTGGAAGGTGTCGCGGGCGCTGTGACCGACGGCCATGACCACGTGGCGGGCCGGCAGGTAGTCGCCGTTCGAGATGTGCAGGCCCTTCAGCCGCCGCGCGCCGCCGGCCGCGACCTCGATGTCGAAATCCTCGACCCGATGTTGCCAGCGGTATTCGCCGCCCAGGCTCTCGATCAGCGCCCGCATGTTCTCGACCATGTGCACTAGGCGGAAGGTGCCGATGTGCGGGTGGGCCTCGGTCAGGATTTCCTCGGGCGCGCCGGCCTTGACGAACTCTTCCAGCACCTTGCGGCCCAGGAAGCGAGGGTCCTTAATCTGGCTATAGAGCTTGCCGTCCGAGAAGGTCCCCGCCCCGCCCTCGCCGAATTGGACGTTGGACTCGGAGTTCAGCTCGCTCTTGCGCCACAGGGCCCAGGTGTCCTTGGTCCGCTCCCGCACGACCTTGCCGCGGTCCAGAATGATCGGCTTGAGACCCATCTGGGCCAGGATCAGGCCGGCGAACAGGCCGCAGGGGCCCGCGCCGATCACCACCGGGCGCGGACCGTCGAACCCCTCCGGCGCCCTGACCACGAACCTGTACTCGGTGTCGGGCGTGACGCGGACGTGGTGATCGCCCTCGAAGCGGCGCAGGACGGCGGCCTCGTCGCGCAGAACGACATCGACCGAATAGACCATCAAGATCGCCGCCTTCCGGCGCGCGTCGTGGGCGCGGCGGGCGATCTGGCAGCTCACCAGGTCCTCGGGCGTGATCCCGAGACGCTCGACAATGGCGGACGCCATGGCCTCCGGCGGGTGGCCGAGCGGCAGCTTCAGTTCCGAAATACGCAGCATGCCCGCGTCTTAGCCGGAAGCCGGCCGATATGCCATCTCGCGGCGCCGGCGTTGCGATCGCGGCGGTCGTCATTAGTTAAGCTTCCCACGTAACCGCGTTCGGTGTGTCCATGCTCGCTCTCTTCTTCGCCTCGGCCGCCCTCCTGGCCGATCCGGCCCCGTCGCCATGGACCTATTTCGAGGGCGCCTGGAGTTGCGAGGGGGTCTTTCTGCCTTCGAACCGCGCCCTGGCCTCGGACATCACCTTCCGTATCGATCCGCGCACCGACGCCCTGGTGAAGGATCATCTGGATCGACCGCCAGGCCGCTACGCCGCCACCGAGACCTGGGCTCTGGCGCCCGACGGCAAGACCTATCGCGCTAGCATCGCCTCGAACGGCGGCCTGCGCTGGTATCGCTCCGAGGGTTGGAGCGGCGACCAGTGGGTCTGGTCCCGTCAGCGCGACGCCGCCGAGCCCGAGGAAGCGTTCGTCTTCATCCGCCAGGATCCGGCCACCATGGTCGTCGAGTGGCGGATCTCGCGAAATGGCGCGCCGATGGTGGTCGGCGATCGCCTCACCTGTCGAAAGGGCTGAAACGCGCCATCATTACCTGGCGCGTAATCGCGCGGCCTCGCGGAGCGCGGCATCAAGAGGGGCCTGGAGACGCCACGCGCCTTCCTTGGAGACCCCTCATGACCAACGCCGCCCAGATCGCCCAACGCTATATCGACAGCTGGAACGAGACCGACGCTGCTCGCCGCGCTAGCCTGCTGGCTACGCTGTGGACCGAGGACGCCCGCTATGTCGATCCGATGATGGCCGGCGAAGGCCGCGGCCAGATCGACGCCCTCATCGCGGGCGTTCACCAGCGGTTCCCCGGCCTTCGCTTCGCGCTGACCGGCAGGCCGGACGGCTATGGCGACAAGGTCCGCTTCTCGTGGATCCTAGGTCCTGAAGGCGGCGAAGGGTTGGTCGAGGGGACCGACTTCGGCGTGGTCGAGAATGGCCGGCTGCGCGCCGTCACGGGCTTCCTCGACAAGGTTCCCGGCTAAGCTGTCGGTTCGCCGCCGACTTGGCCGGACGGGACTAGCCTTAGCCCTCCGGCCAAATGCGCGATCTTCGGGATCGCTAGGGCTGTTCATTCAAGGCGAAGATCCGCCGCATCGGGATCCACTTCTCCCCCGGCGCCGCGCTCGGCAGCGGCCGTTGAAACTCCCACATCAGCCGCTCCCATGCTTGGACGTCCTCGGAGGCCATGTCGGCCGCGGCCTTGGCTTCGGGAGAGAAGTCCGCGCCAACGTCCATGATCATGAAGAGCCGCGTCTCGACCCGCCAGATCTCGAGGGTCTGAATGTCGGCGTCGCGGATGGACCGGATAACCGCCGCCGGCACCGCGCCCGGCGCGTGCCAAGCCTCGTAGCGCGCGATCAGCGCCGGATCGTCCGCCAAGTCAAGCGCCAGGCAATGCCGAACCAATTTCATGAGCCTTGTCCTTGGCTTGTGTGGACGAATTGATCGCCTGCTAGAGGCGATAGAACCGCTGGGCGGTCTGACCAAAGACCGCCGCGCGATCCTCCGGCGCGACCCAGGCCTCGCACATCGCGCGCCACGACGCATAGTCGGCGGACAGGGTGAGCACCGGCCAGTCGCTGCCCCACATCAGGCGCTCCGGACCGAACACCTCGAGCAGATGCTTCGCGTACGGCGCGACGATTTCCACTGTGGGCGTACCCCCCGCCTCGGTCAGTAGGCCCGACAGCTTGCAATGGATTCCCGGCCGCTCGGCCAGGGCCGCGATCTGGTCGCGCCAGGGATCCAGGAGGCCCTCGCCGATCCGCGGTTTGGCGCCGTGATCCACAACGAGACGCAGATCCGGCCAGCGCTGGACCAAGGTCAGGATATGCGGCAGGTGGCGCGGCTTGATCAGGGCGTCGAACGCTAGATCCGCCGCGATCATCGCCGCGATGGCGGGCTCGAGCGCCGGATCGAGGATCCAATCGCCGGGCAGGTCCTGCAGCATCGGCCTCAGACCCTTGAGCAGTGGATTCCTGGCCAGGGCCGCGATCCGCGTCGGCGCGTCAGGCGCGGCCAAATCGGTCCAGCCGACCACGCCGAGCGCCAAGGAGTCTGCGGCGGCCGTCGCCAGCAGCCACTCGGTGTCGCGCTCGCCGGGTTGAGACTGCACGAGAACGACGCCAGAAAGCCCCGACGAATCAGAGACTTTCATCAAATCTTTCAGGTCGAAATCCCGATAGATCGTCGCCAGATCCGGCGTCGGCCATTCGTGATCATTCTCGCCGATCCGCCAGATGTGGCAGTGGGCGTCGATCAGCACGACACGATCGCTTTGATGACCCCCGCCGACGGCTCCATCCAACCTGGCAAGGCGTCGGCCAGGTCTTTCAACGACGCCTTGTGCGTGTTCAGCGCCGCCGTGGGCACCTTCCCCGCCTTGATCGCCGACAGGACGTGGTCGAAGTCCTCGACCGTGGCGTTGCGACTGGCCAGCAGCGACATCTCGCGCTTGTGGAACTCGGGGTCCGAGAAGGTGATGTCGGCCGAGACGACCGAGATCAGCACATAGGTCCCGCCATGGCCGACATAGGCGAAGCCCTGCTGCATTGCCGCGGCGCTGCCGGTGGCGTCGAACACCACATCGAAGAATGCGCCGTCCGTCAGGGCCGCGAGCGCGGTCGGAGTCGCGTCGCTCAGAGTCACGACATGGTCGGCGCTCAGATGCTCGCGGCAGAACGCCAGGCGGTCCGCGCGGGCGTCGAGCACGGCGACGGTCGCCCCAGCCAGCTTGGCGAACAGGGTCGCGGCGATGCCGATCGGGCCCGCCCCGACGACTAGCGCCGACTGCCCCGGCTCGATCCGCGCGCGGCGAACGGCGTGGGCCCCGATGGCCAGGAACTCGACCATCGCCGCCTCGTCCAGGCCGACGCCGTCGATCTTGCGGACGAAGCCGACCGGCACGGCCAGGAACTCGCAGAGCCCACCGTCCATGTGAACGCCCAGCACGCGGATGTTCATGCAGCAGTTGGGCTTGCCCTTGGCGCAGGCCGGACAGGTCCCGCACGACAGGTAGGGCATGACATAGGCATGGTCGCCCTTTGCCAGACCACTTGCCGCCGGGGCCGAAACCACCTCACCCGATAGCTCGTGACCCATCACGCGGGGATAGCTGAGGAAGGGCTGAGTGCCGCGATAGATGTGCATGTCTGTGCCGCAGATCCCGACCCGACGGACGCGCAGCAGCACCTCGTCGGGACCCGGTTCGGGCGCCGGACGTCGCTCGATCTTGAGCTCGCCCGGAGCGGCGCACACCAACACGTCCATCATCGTCAGTGACCTCCAACCAGTACGGCGTCGCGGGCGGTGACGTCACGCTTGGGCGCGGTGATCGCGAACAGACCCACGGCCGCGAAGCAGGCGCACGGCACCAGGATCGCGAAGCGGATGGCGCTGACGTCGGAGATCCCGCCCATCAGCGTCGTCAGGACCGCGCCGCCGATGATGCTCATGACCAGGAACGACGAGCCGGTCTTGGTTAGCGGCCCCAGGCCCTTCAGCGAGCTGGCGAAGATGGTCGGGAACATGATCGACATGAAGAAGCTGGTGGAGGCCAGGGCCAGCAGACCCAGATGTCCGCCCACGGTCACGGCGACCAGGGTCAGGCCGACATTGGCCGCCGCGAACAGCGCCATCAGGCGCGAGGGATCGACGCGGCTCATCAGGGCCGTGCCGGCGAAGCGCCCGGCCATGAAGCCGACCAGCGACCACGACAGATAGGCCGCAGCGGTCTTTTCGCCCATGCCCGGGACCTGATCCTGAGCGTAGCGGATCATATAGCTCCACACCCCGACCTGAGCGCCGACATAGAAGAACTGGGCCAGGACGCCGAACAGGAAGCGCGGCCGGGCGAAGAGGCCCAGGATCGGCTTGTCGACGCGCTCCTGATGCTGATCCTCGGCGGTCGGCCGGCTGGCCTGGGGCGGGAAGCGGGTGATCGCCACCAGCACCACCCAGGTCAACACCACGGCGGCGATGATCAGATACGGGATCTGCGTCGACTTGGCCTCGGCGCCCTGGAAGGCGGCCAGTTGTTCAGTCGACATGGCCGCGAACTGGGCCTTGGTCGGCTCGTTGCCCGACAGGATGAATTGGCGGCCCACCACGACGGCGGTAATCGACCCTAGGGGATTGAAGGCCTGGGCCAGGTTCAGCCGCTGCTCGGCCTTGGCCGGGTCGCCCAGCACGGTGACCAACGGATTGGCCGAGGTCTCGAGGAACGCCAGGCCCGAGGCGATGACGAACAGGGCCGAGAGGAAGAAATCGTAGCGGCGCAGCTCGGCCGCCGGCCAGAAGAGAAGAGCACCAGTTCCAAACAGGACCAGTCCCACCATCACCGCGGCCTTGTAGCCGTAACGGCGCATCAGCAGACCCGCCGGCAGGGCCAGGAAGAAGTAGCCAAGATAGAAGGCCAACTGCACCAGGCCCGACTGCAGATCGGTCAGGAAGAAGGCCTTCTTCAGGTGCGGGATCAGGACGTCATTGAGATTGTTGGCCACGCCCCACAGGAAGAACAGCGCGACAATCAGCACCAACGGCGCCCATCCCGCGCGCGGGTTCGAACCTTGGGTCATGAATCAGTCCTCCAGCCGCGCCCTCTGGCGGAGCGCCTCGCCGAAGGGACATCATATATGAACTCTTGCGTCAAATATGAAATGAGACTTCGCCCGTGTGAGGATACGACGGCGCCGGCGATGCGGTAGCGAAGGGCAAGGCCGGCGAGATTCGCCGGCCTTGCCCTCTGACTACTCGACAGCCACGACCACGACCGACTTGGACGGAATATCCAAGGTCAGCGCGCCGCCCGAGAGCTTGGCGCCCTTGAAGGCGACCGGCGCGACGGTCGGCTTGGCGCCAAAGGCGTTCATCGCGTCCATCTTGTCGGCGGTCATGACCTGACCCGACACCGACTTGGCCTTCAGCGTTCCCAGCGACACGCTGAGCTTGATGCTGTCGTCCGGCGACATGTTGGCCACCGCAACATAGGTCTTGCCGTCCTTGCCCTTGGCCGCCGAGGCGTTGAAGGCCGGGATCTTGCTTCCCGCCACGTCGATCTCGGGCGCCGTGACGTCCAGCGGGATCGCCGTGGAGTCCTGGAAGGGCGTGTACATCTTGTAGGCGTAGTAGGTGGGGGTCAGGACGATCTGGTCGCCCTTGGTCAGGATCATCGCCTGCAGAACGTTGATGGTCTGGGCGATGTTCGTCATCCGGACACGGTCGGTATAGTGGTGGAAGATGTTGAAGTTGGCCGCCGCGAGCACGCCGTCACGCAGCGTGTTGAGCTGATAGAGGTGCCCCGGATTGGTGCCAGGCTCGACATCGTACCAAGTGCCCCATTCGTCGACGTATAGGCCGATCCGCTTCTGCGGGTCGTTCTTGTCCATCACCGCGACGTGCTGCTTGATCAGGTCGTCCATGCGCAGGGTCTGGGCCATGGTCTTGCCCCAGGCCGCTTTGTCGAAGCCCGTGGCCGCGCCCTTCTTGTCCCAGTTGCCGGTGGGCAGCGTGTAATAGTGCAGCGAGATGGCGTCCATGAACCGACCGGCGTTCTTGGTCACCACGTCGGTCCAATTGGTGTTGAACGCATTGGCGCCAGAAGCCACGCGCACGGCCGGATTGTCGTCGTTCTTGTGGAAGAACGCCGAGAACCGACGATATTCGTTGGCGTAGTACTCCGGCGTCATCTCGCCGCCACACCCCCAGCTTTCGTTGCCGATGCCGACGAACGGCACCTTGAACGGCTTGTCGCGGCCGTTGGCGCGGCGTTCCTGAGCCAGGGTGTCGTCGCCCGGCGAGGTCATGTACTCAATCCACTCGCGCATCTCGGTCGGATCGGACGAACCGACATTGATCGAGACATAGGGCGCGGCGCCGACCTGCTCGGCGAAGTCCATGAATTCGTGCGTGCCGAACGCATTGGTCTCGGGCGAGCCGCCCCACCAGTTGTTCTTGCGCGACGGACGCTTGGCGCGCGGACCAATGCCATCGCGCCAGCGGTATTCGTCGGCGAAGCAGCCGCCCGGCCAGCGGATCACGGGCGTCTTGATGTCCTTCAGCGCGGTGACGACGTCGGTGCGTATGCCGCGGACGTTGGGAATCTTGGAGTCCGGCCCGACCCAGACGCCATCATAGATGCCCGCGCCCAGGTGCTCGGAAAACTGACCGTAGATGTAGCGGGAGATCGGCGCGCCAGGTTGGTCGACCTTCAACGTTGCGCTGGCCGTCAGTTCGGCGGCCTGGACCGCCATCGGCGCGCTCGCCGCCATCGCCAGGAGCGCGACCGCCGCGCCCACGAATCTTTTGGCCTTCGCCATGCTTTGTCTTCCTCTCCGTGGGAGCTGTAAGCCGCGCCCTGAAAATTACCGCTGTTTGGTAGCAGGCTTATTTTTGTCCTACAATACCAGCCACGCTTTTGGCGTTCTTACTCTGCGGGGCGGACGATATCGCGCGCGTTGACGGCTCGATCCCGACAATATACTCGGACAAAATATCCTAGAGCGGCATAGGCCGCCGAAGCCTGCTTCGACAGAGAGGAAACGATGCCCGCCATTCCGCAAAGCGCGCCGTCCGCGGCCGCCAACGAAGGTTCGCAGCAGCGCTACGGCTCAGCCCTGAGCCTGCTGGCCAGCCTGTTTTTCATGTGGGGCTTCATCACGGTCATCAACAACACGCTGCTGCCACACCTGCGTAGCGTGTTCGTGCTGGACTACACCCGCACGACCCTGATCGAGTCGGTATGGTTCATCGCCTATTTCGTGGCCTCGATCCCGTCGGCCAAGCTGATCGAGCGGATTGGCTACCAGAAGGCCATCGTCGTCGGCTTGCTGAGCATGGCGGTCGGCGCGGCCATGATGGTCCCGGCCGCCATGTTGACCTCTTACGCTCTGGTGTTGACGGCGCTGTTCGTGATCGCCAGCGGCATCACCCTGCTTCAGGTGGCGGCTAATCCTTATGTCGCGGTGATCGGTCCGCCCGAGACCGGCTCGGCGCGCCTCAATCTGGTGCAGGCGTTCAATTCGCTGGGCACCACCCTGGCCCCGCTGTTCGCCGGCTACCTGATCCTGGGCCGCTCCAAGAGCGGCACGGCCGGAACCGACGCCGTCCTGACCGCCGCCGAGCGCCACGCCGACGCCCAGTCGGTGATCCTGCCCTATGTCATCGTGACGATCGCCCTGGTGCTGCTGGCCGTGGTCATGGGGCGCGTGAAGCTGCCGGCGATCGGCCAGGCGACCCAGCGGTCCTCGCGCGAGAACCGCAAGAAGCTTTCCCTGTGGTCGCATCGCAATCTGGTGTTCGGCGTGCCGGCGATCTTCATTTACCTGATCGCCGAGATCGGCGTGGCCAACCTGTTCATCAACTTCGTCTCGCAACCGACCATCGCCGCGATCACCCACGAGGCGGCCTCGCGCTACCTGGCCATTCTGTGGGGCGGCATGATGGTAGGCCGGTTCCTAGGCAGCGTGCTGATGCGCCGCTTCGCCGCCGAGCACGTGCTGGCCGCCTTTTCGATCGGCGCGTTCGTGGTGATGCTGATCACCACCTTCGCCCATGGCCCCGTCGCCATGTGGTCCTTGATCGCGGTCGGCTTCTTCCACTCAATCATGTTCCCCACCATCTTCACCCTGGGCATCAAGGGCTTGGGTCCGCTGACCGAGGAGGGCTCGGGCCTGTTGATCATGGCCATCGCCGGCGGCGCGCTGGTCATCGTCCAGGGCTGGCTGGCCGACACCTTCGGCCTGCAGTGGTCGTTCCTGCTGACGGCGGCCTGTGAGATCTATGTGCTGTTCTATGCGCTATGGGGCTCCAAGCCGACCAACGCGCTGCCCGACCAGCACGTCGCGTAAAGGGTCGTCCCATGAACGGACCGTCGCGTCGAACGGCGCTCAAATCAGCCGCCGCGCTCGGCGCGACGGCTCTGGCCTCGCCCGCCCTCGCCCAGCCGATCGGCAAGAGTGGCTTGCAGCCTTTCCCGCTGTCGCAGGTGCGGCTGAAGCCCTCGCGCTTCCTCACCGCGACGGAGACGAACCAGCGCTACCTGCTGTCGCTGGAACCCGACCGCCTGCTGCACAACTTCCGCGCCGGCGCTGGCCTGGCGCCCAAGGGCGAGGCCTATGGAGGCTGGGAAAGCCGCGGCATCGCCGGTCACAGCCTGGGCCACTACCTGTCTGCGGTCTCGCTGACCTGGGCGCAGACCGGTCAGCCGGAGTTCAAGAAGCGCGCCGCCTATATCGTCGAGGAACTGGCGGCCTGCCAGGCCGCGAACGGCGACGGCTATGCCGGCGGCACGACCGTGGACCGCGACGGCAAGACCATCGACGGCAAGATCGTCTACGAGGAGGTCCGCGCCGGCAAGATCGACACCGCCGGCTTCGGCCTCAACGGCGGCTGGGTGCCGATCTACACCTATCACAAGGTCCTGGCGGGGACTCTGGACGCTCACGCCTTGTGCGACGATCCCAAGGCCCTGGCCGTCGCCATCGGCCTGGCGGACTATCTGGGCAGGATGTTCGAGGCGCTGGACGCCAAGCAGGTCCAGACCGTCCTGCGCGCCGAGCATGGCGGCATCGTCGAGAGCTTCGCCGAACTGCACGCCCGGACCGGTCAACAACGCTGGCTGGATCTGGCGCGCCGCGTCCAGCATGAGGACATCATCGGCCCGTTGGCCGAGGGCCGCGACGACCTGGCCGGCAAGCACGCCAACACCCAGATCCCCAAGCTGATCGGCGAGGCCCGGCTCTACGAGACCGGCGGCGACGCCCGCACGGCCAAGGCCGCGATGTTCTTCTGGGAGACGGTCGTCCACGACCACTCCTACGTCATCGGCGGCAATTCCGAGTTCGAGCACTTCGGCAAGCCGCGGCAGCTGTCGACGCGACTGGGCCAGCAGACCTGCGAGTGCTGCAACAGCTACAACATGCTCAAGCTCAGCCGGCATCTCTACGCCTGGTCGGGCGAGAGCCGATATTTCGACTTCTACGAACGCGCCCATCTGAACCACATCCTGTCGCAGCAGGATCCCGACACGGGCATGTTCACCTACTTCTCGCCGCTGGCCTCGGGCTATGCGCGAGGCCACTCGACGCCGACGGACTCGTTCTGGTGCTGTGTCGGCAGCGGCATGGAGAACTATTCCAAGCTGGGCGACAGCATCTTCTGGCGCGATGGCGATCGGGTGCGGGTCAACCTCTACTACCCTTCGACGCTGGACTGGACCGAGACGGGCGCGAAGCTCGAGATCGACACCGACTTCCCCTATGGCGATCAGGTCGTCCTGACGCTCTCGAAGGCCAAGGCCCCGACGTCGGTGTCGCTACGTGTCCCCGCCTGGTGCGCCGCGCCGTCGGTGAAGGTCAATGGCCGCCCGCGCGCGGTCACGACCAGGAACGGCTATATCGATCTCGTCCTGCGCGCCGGCGACAAGGTGACCCTGACCTTGCCGATGGCGGTGCGGACGGAGGCCATGCCGGACGATCCGAATCTGATCGCCTTCCTGAACGGCCCGTTGGTGCTGGCCGCGGATCTCGGCCCCGCCGACCAGCCATGGGACAGCTTCGATCCGGTGGTGGTCGGGACAGCGGTCCTGAAGCCCGCCGGCGGTCCGCAGCGCTTCGCTCTGGCCGACCACGGCCGTCCCGTGAACTTGGCGCTGCGTCCCTATTTCGAGCAGCATCACAATCGCACGGCCGTCTACTTCAGGCGATTGACCCCGGCCCAATGGGCGGAGGCCGAGCCGCGCCTGACGGCCGACGCCAAGGCCCGCGCCGACATCCGCGACCGCACGGTCGACGTCCTCCGCTTCGGCGAGCAACAGCCCGAGGTTGACCACGCCCTGACGGCCAGCGCCGGCACCCAGGACTCCGGCAACCTAACGGTCCGGAGCCGCGTCCTGAACAAGGGCGAGATCAGCTTCCGCATGGCCGCCGCGCCAGGCCCCCTGGTCCTGCAGGTCACCTATGATGGTTCGGCCCGCAACAAGGACTTCCGGATCCTGGTGGAAGGCCAGGAGGTCGCGCGCGAAACCCTGTCTGGCGAGCGCACGGCGCCCCTGAACGTGAAGACCTATCCCCTGCCCCCGGCGCTGACCGGCGGCAAGGATAAGGTCACGGTCAGCTTCGAAATGGCCGCCAACCAGTGGACGGCGGTGTTCGAGGCGCGGGTGTTCAGGGCGGCGCGCTGAGCGCCGCCCCTCGGTCTAATGATTATCGCGCGGCAAGCCCTTGGTCTGGGCGATGCGCTGGTATTTGACGGCGGGTTCGAGGACGGCGCCGGTTTCCATCTGGCCGACGACGGCGCGCTGCAGTTCCTGCCACGGGGTCTGGCTTTCGGGGATGGCGAAGCCGCCGGCCGCTTCCAGGGCCTTGCGCCGCGCGACGATCTCGGACGGCGAGACCAGCACGTCGACGCGCGACTTGCGCAGGTCGAACCGCACCTTGTCGCCGCTCTTCAGCAAGGCCAGACCCCCGCCGGCCGCCGCCTCGGGCGAGGCGTTGAGGATCGAGGGCGAGCCCGAAGTGCCCGACTGGCGGCCATCGCCAATGCAGGGCAGCTGGTGGATCCCCTGTTTGATCAGGTAGTCGGGGGCGCGCATGTTGACCACCTCGGCCGCGCCCGGATAGCCGATCGGCCCGGCCCCGCGCATGAACAGGATCGAGTTGGCGGTGATCCCGACCGCCGGGTCGTCGATCCGGCGGTGATAGTCCTCGGGCCCGTCGAACACGATGGCGTCGCCCTCGAAGGCGTCCGGATCGTCGGGGTTGGACAGGTAGCGGTCGCGGAACTCCTTGGCGATCACGCTGGTCTTCATGATCGCCGAGTTGAACAGGTTGCCGCGCATGACCACGAAGCCGGCCCGCTCGACCAGCGGCCGCGAGAACGGACGGATGACGTCCTCGTCCTCGATCGGGGTCCCGCGGTACTGCTCGCCGATCGACTGGCCCGAGACGCAAGCGGCCTCCTCGTGGATCAGGCCCTGCGCGATCAGCTGGCCGAACACGGCCGGCACCCCGCCGGCCCGGTAATAGTCCTCGCCCAGATACTCGCCGGCCGGCTGCAGATTGACCAGCAGCGGCACGTGCTCGCCCTTCTCCTGCCAGTCGTCGAGGGTGAGCTCGACGCCGACGTGGCGGGCCAGGGCGTTCAGGTGGATCGGGGCGTTGGTCGAGCCGCCGATCGCCGAATTGACGACGATGGCGTTCAGGAACGCCTCGCGGGTCAGGATGTCCGAGGGCTTGAGGTCCTCATGCACCATGTCGACGATGCGCAGGCCGGTGCGGTAGGCGTTCTCCTGCCGGTCGCGATAGGGCGCGGGGATCGCCGCCGAGCCGGGCAGCGACATGCCCAGGGCCTCGGTCAGCGAGTTCATGGTCGTGGCCGTGCCCATGGTGTTGCAGTAGCCGGTCGA